>NZ_JAYGFK010000024.1:0-81891 GCF_046581935.1 Pseudomonas sp. | reverse complement strand
CCGGTCACCCAGGTAGCCATTGATCACTGCCAGGATGCCGGCAGCCAACTCATGTTTCTCCAGCAAACGACGGAAGTTGAGGATGGTGGTTTCGTCAGGAATACGCTCCAGGCTCAGCCCGGCAAACTGGCGCAGGATGGTCGTTTCGTACAGCGCTTCTTCCATCGCCGGGTCGCTGTAGCCGAACCAGTTCTGCATCAGATGTACCCGCAGCACCGCCATCAGCGGATAGGACGGCCGGCCGCCTTCACCCTTGGGGTAATGCGGTTCGATCAAAGCGATCAGCCCTTTCCACGGCACTGCCCGATCCATCTCGATCAGAAACAACTCTTTGCGGGTCTGCTTGCGCTTACCGGCGTACTCGGCGTCGGCGAAGGTCATCTGCTTCATCGGAAAACTCGGCGGGTGAAATCCGGGTATTTTGCCAAAATCAGGAAGTCTTTTTCAGACCTTCCCTAACAGCACCCTGTTGCTCAAGCACCTCTCGGCGCGGTATTCGGCTTTTCTGCTGACGGCCATGGTGGCGTTTGTCGGCACCATCTTCTTCCTGCCATTGGCGTTGCTCAGTGCGCCGCTGCCGAGCAGCATCAGCCCGATGGGGATTGGCGCAGTGGTTTACCTGGGCATTCTGGTTACCGTAGGCGCATACGGGCTGTACAACTTCAGCGTTAGCCGTATGCCGGCCAGTCAGGCGTCGGGCTTTAGCAATTTGATCCCGGTATTCACCTTGCTATTCGCCATACTGCTGCTGGGTGAGCGCTTAAACGCCATGCAGATGCTCGCTGCCGCATTGGTCTTCACCGGGGTGCTGCTGAGCCAGTGGCGTGGCCCCCGTGTGATGCCGGCGGGCGTGTTGGATTAAGGAAGTTGAGTCTGCTGCGCGTCGGCGATGCTGGTTTAAAAGTGGCCTCGCTCTAGCTCGCGAGATACTAAAAATTGGGGAAGAAGGCATGAGTGATTCAAGAACCTGGGCGGGTGAAGCTATCCGCATCATTGAGGCGGATTTTCAGCGTAGCGCCGATACCCACCTGATCCCTTTGCCGCTTCCGGGCTTGCCGGGCGTCGAGCTGTATTTCAAGGATGAGTCCAGTCATCCCACGGGCAGCCTCAAGCATCGTTTGGCGCGTTCGCTGTTTCTCTATGCGTTGTGCAATGGCTGGCTTAAACCGGGTGCGCCGGTAATTGAAGCCTCCAGCGGCTCTACGGCGATTTCTGAAGCGTATTTTGCGCGGTTGTTGGGCTTGCCATTTATTGCGGTGATGCCGGCCAGTACCTCGAAGGAGAAGATCGCGCAGATCGCCTTTTATGGTGGGCAGAGCCATTTGGTGAGTGACCCGACGCAGATTTATGCCGAGTCCGAGCGTTTGGCCCGTGAAACCGGCGGGCATTTTATGGATCAATTCACCTACGCCGAGCGCGCTACTGATTGGCGCGCCAACAACAATATTGCCGAATCGATCTTCCAGCAGATGCGCAGCGAGCAATTCCCCGAGCCACGCTGGCTGGTTTCCAGCCCCGGTACGGGTGGCACGTTGGCCACGCTTGGGCGCTATGTGCGTTATCGCCGCCACAGCACCCAGGTGATGTGCGCCGATGCCGAGCGGTCGGTGTTTTATGACTATTACCGCAGCGGCGATGCCAGTCTGACTCTGGACTGTGGCTCACGCATTGAAGGCATCGGCCGGCCACGGGTCGAGGCGTCCTTTTTGCCTGCGGTGATCGATGCCATGTGCAAGGTGCCGGATGCTTGGTCGCTGGCGGCTATGCACTACCTGGCGCAGCGTTTGGGTCGCCGGGTGGGCGGTTCCAGTGGCACCAACTTGATCGGCTCATTGTTGGTGGCGCAGCGCATGGTGGCGGCGGGGGAGTCCGGCTCGGTGGTGACGATTCTCTGTGATAGCGGCGAGCGTTATGCCACCACCTATTACGATGACGCATGGTTGCACGCTCAGGGCTTCGAGCTGACTGCGTTAATCGCAGCGGTGGCCGACTGTGCTGAGCGGGGCGTCTCGCTGCCGGGTGAGTTATCTGTGTTGGGGGGCTAGATGGATAACCTACGCATTCGTCGGGCCCAGGCTGCTGATATCGACAATCTCTGCGCGCTGATTTTGGAGCACGGGCCAAATCCCTGGAATCACCTGCCTTCTGTTGATTGCTTGGCGCTTGAAATGTGACGATCCAAGTTGTGCTGTCGTCTTGCTGGGCTGGTCTGCGTAATCGTTGACCGCTCATTGCGGCGTGCTTCGCCGCTAATCGGGTGGCTGCAGGCTGATTCGTTGCACCTTTGCCGAGTACTCGGCAGCCTTGCCCAGACGCGCTGTTACAAAAACAACTCCAGCTGCTGAATTGGCTCTCAAAAGTTAGTTGGAGATGTACATCTATGAATACCTGGTTTGGCAACATCAGTGTCACCCGCAAGCTGCTAGTGGGGTTTGGCGCGGTCCTCGCGCTTACTGTGCTTATGGCATGGACCGGCTGGACCGGCCTGGGCAGCTTGATCCAGCGCGCTACCTGGATGACCGAAATCACCCACCTCAATAGCACGCTCACTGACCTGCGTATTGCTCGCTTGCAGTACATGATTGCCGATGGCGACCAAGCCAGCAGTGAACGTCTGCAGTCGACCCTGGGGGCTTACCTTAGCCAGCAGCAAGCGCTGCAAGCCTCGTTTAAAAACCCAGTCAATGTTGCGCTACTCAAGCAGCAGGGGGCGGTCAACGATGCCTATCAGCTATCCCTGAACGCTATGCGTGAGGCCTACAGTGCTGCCAATACGGCCGAGACGGCTCTGAAGCAAGGTGCCCGTGATGGCATCGAGCAACTCCTGCGGATCAACGACGCGGTGTTGCAGTTACCTGAGTTCGATCCGCAGCGGTTTAGTCAGTTCCAGGCCGTCAGCGAGAGTCGTGTGGACTTGCTGACATTGCAGGGGCTGGTCAACGCCTACAGCGATAACGCCAATCCTGAACGTGAGCAGGCGATGATGCGTGGCGTCGAGGCGATCAGTGAGGGTTTGACTGACCTAGCGAGGGCCTTCGACGGCACGCAGCAAGCAGCTATCGCGCAAGTTGAACGCACTCTGAAGCAATACCGCGATGCCGCCGTAGCGCTGCGCAGTGCTACTAAGGCCATTGCTCAGGCGCGCCAGGAGATGACCGCGCAGGGCGCTGAAATCCTCAAGATCAGCGAACAGCTTTATAGCTTCCAGACTGGTCGTCTGGCGGACGAAAGCACCAGCGCACGTAACGTGCAGCTCGGTACCACCTTGCTGGCGCTGTTGCTGGGTGTGCTTGCTGCCTGGCTGATTACCCGTCAGATCACCCGCCCGCTACAAGCAACCCTGGCCGAAGTTGAGCGCATTGCCGCAGGTGATCTGACGCCTGGCATAGCAGTGACCCGCCGTGATGAGCTTGGTGTGTTGCAGCAAGGTGTGCAGCGCATGGGTAGCACGTTGCGTGAGTTGATCGGTGGTATTCGCGATGGCGTCAGCCAGATCAGCAGCGCTGCCGAAGAATTGTCGGCGGTTACCGCGCAGACCAGCGCCGGGGCTAACAACCAGAAAAATGAGACCGATCAAGTGGCCACGGCCATGCACGAAATGTCTGCCACGGTGCAGGAAGTGGCGCGCAACGCCGAGCAGGCCTCCGAGGCTGCAACGCTTGCCGACACTGAAGCGCGAGACGGTGACCGGGTGGTGAATGAGGCGATTGATCAGATTGAACGCTTGGCCAGTGAAGTGAGTCGCTCCACCGAGGCCATGCGCGCGTTGCAGAAAGAAAGCGACAAGATCGGCAGTGTGGTCGACGTAATCAAGGCGGTGGCCGAGCAAACTAACCTGTTGGCGCTCAATGCCGCTATTGAGGCGGCCCGTGCAGGGGAAGCAGGGCGTGGCTTTGCGGTGGTCGCCGATGAAGTGCGTGGTTTGGCTAAGCGTACGCAGAAGTCCACCGAGGAGATCGAGGGGCTGGTTGCAGGCCTGTTGCTGGGTACCCAGCAGGTGGCCAGCAGCATGCAGAGCAGTTACGAGCTGACCGGCAGCAGTGTTGAGTTAAGCCGCCGTGCCGGTGGCTCGTTGGAAAGCATCACCCGTACGGTGTCGAATATCCAGTCGATGAACCAGCAGATCGCCGCGGCCGCTGAACAGCAAAGCGCGGTGGCTGAAGAGATTGGCCGCAGCATCATCAGCGTGCGCGACGTTTCCGAACAGACCGCCAGCGCCAGCGATGAGACCGCCCACGCGACTGTAGAACTGGCCCGCTTGGGTAATCAGTTGCAGATGATGGTTAGTCGTTTCCGCATCTAGGTGCTAGGTGGCGCATTAAGTGCGCCAGCGTTAGCTGATACAGCGTTGCTGTAGTCAACTCGACGCTGCAAAGAAAACGCCCCGCCTGTGCGGGGCGTTTTGCATTCAAGCTTCGGCGATACCGAGCATGTCGCGAATCAGCGCTTCGGCCACACGAATACCGTCAACGCCCGCCGACAGAATACCGCCAGCGTAACCGGCACCTTCACCTGCTGGGTAAAGCCCGCGTACGTTGAGGCTTTGCATGTCCGCACCACGGGTAATGCGCAGCGGTGAGGAGGTGCGGGTTTCGATGCCGGTGAGTACCGCATCATGCAGGTCGAAACCTTTGATCTGCTTGCCGAAAGCCGGCAGGGCTTCGCGGATGGCTTGGATGGCAAAGTCCGGCAGGGCCAATGCCAGGTCGCCTAGCTTGATGCCTGGTTTGTAGGACGGCTCGACACTGCCCAGCTCGGTCGACGGTTTGCCGGCGATAAAGTCGCCAACCAGTTGCCCCGGTGCTTCGTAGGTGCTGCCGCCGAGCAGGTAGGCTTGCGACTCCAAGCGTTCTTGTAACTCGACGCCAGCCAGCGGGCCGCCTGGGTAATCCTGCTCGGGGGTGATGCCAACGACGATGCCGGCGTTGGCATTACGCTCGTTGCGTGAGTATTGGCTCATGCCGTTGGTCACTACGCGATGCGGTTCCGAGGTCGCTGCTACCACCGTGCCACCGGGGCACATGCAAAAGCTGTAGACCGAGCGGCCGTTCTTGGCGTGGTGCACCAGCTTGTAGTCCGCCGCGCCGAGTTTCGGGTGGCCAGCGTATTTGCCTAGGCGCGCGCGGTCGATCAGACCCTGCGGGTGTTCGATACGGAAACCCACCGAGAACGGCTTGGCCTCCATAAATACCTCGCGCTTATGCAGCATACGGAAGGTGTCGCGCGAGCTGTGGCCTAACGCGAGGATCACCTGGCGGCTGTGAATCTGTTCGCCGCTATCGAGTACCACGCCGGTCAGTTGACCGTCTTCGATCAGCACATCGCTGACGCGCTGTTGAAAACGTACTTCGCCGCCCAGCGCTTTGATTTCTTCGCGCATGGTGGCAACCACGCCGGTGAGGCGGAAGGTGCCGATGTGCGGCTTGCTGACGTAGAGGATTTCTTCCGGCGCGCCGGCTTTAACGAACTCATGCAGCACTTTGCGCCCGTAGTGCTTGGGGTCTTTGATCTGGCTGTAGAGTTTGCCGTCAGAGAACGTACCGGCACCGCCTTCGCCGAACTGCACGTTGGACTCTGGGTTGAGCACATTCTTGCGCCACAGGCCCCAGGTGTCTTTGGTGCGCTGGCGCACCTCAGTGCCGCGCTCCAGCACGATTGGGCGCAAGCCGGCTTGAGCAAGAATCAGTGCAGCAAAAATCCCACAAGGCCCGAAGCCTACTACCACTGGGCGCTCGGCAAGGTTCTCTGCTTGGCCAACCGGCTTGTAAGTGATGTCTGGGGTGACGCTGATGTGCTTGTCGTCACTGAGTTTGGCCAGTAAGGCGGCTTCATCGCGCAGGCTGCAGTCGACGGTGTAGATGAAGTGCATCTCGCTGGATTTTTTGCGCGCGTCGTAGCTGCGTTTGAACAAGGTGAAGTCGAGCAGTGCGTCGTCGGCTATGTTCAAACGTTGCAGGATGGCCGGGCGCAGGGCCTCTTCTGCATGGTCGAGCGGCAGCTTGAGTTCGGTGATGCGTAGCATGGGGCGGTCCACAATCAGGGCCGGAGGCAACCCGGCAAGGTGTAAAAGGCGGCGATTATACCTGCGATTACCCGGCCAGCGCCGCCCCGTCAGCGCGAACGGCTGTTGGGGCGGCTTGCGGTGATATGAGGTCTAACGTGCTGCGGGCTTCACCCAGGCCAGCATCACATCGAGCATGCGGTTGGCGAAGGCCCACTCGTTGTCATACCAGGCCAATACCTTGACCAGATCACCCTGCACGCGGGTGTGGTTGAGGTCGGCCACGCAGGACACCGGGTAACCGTTGAAGTCGCTAGACACCAGCGGCAGCTCATTGCATTCCATCACCCCAGCCGGCAACTGCGCGGCACCCTGTTGCAGCGCGGCGTTAATCGCCTCACGGCTGGTTGGGCGTTCGCTGGTAAAGGTCAGGTCGACCAGCGATACGTTGGGCGTCGGTACGCGTATCGACAACCCATCCAGGCGACCAATTAGCTCTGGCATCACCAAACCGATGGCCTTGGCTGCACCGGTGCTGGTGGGAATCATCGATAACGCCGCGGCGCGAGCGCGATACAGGTCGCTGTGGGTTTTATCCAGCAGGTTCTGGTCGTTGGTGTAGGAGTGGATGGTGTTGACCAGCCCCTGGCGAATACCTACCGCTTCATGTAGCACCTTGGCCAGTGGTGCCAGGCAGTTAGTGGTGCAAGAGGCATTGGAGACGATCTGCTGATCGCCCAGCAGTTGATGGTTAACCCCGTAAACCACGGTCAAATCGGCGCTATCAAGTGGGTGAGAGAGCAGCACTCGTGGGCTACCGGCGCTGATGTGCTGTTCGACCAAGGTGCGCGTTTTCAGCTTGCCGGTGCATTCGAGTACCAGATCAACCGCGTGCTCACGCCAGGGCAGGTTGGCCACTTCACGTTCACGCAGCAGTTGGATCGAGTGACCATTTACCTGCAGTACATCGCCGTCCAGGCTGATGTGCCCAGGGAAACGGCCGAAGGTTGAGTCAAAGCTGGTCAAGTGGGCGAGGGTACTTTGCTCGCCCAAGTCATTGATGGCGGTGAGGTGAATTTGCTGCTCCAGCTTGCGCTCGAACAACGCGCGCACCAGGCAGCGACCGATACGTCCATATCCATTGATGGCAATGCGCAGCATAGTAATTTTCCTTTGGCTGACTTCACTGTCAGCTTAGGCCAATCGTCCAGCGGTGGGCTGATCTATCTCAGCTCTCTGCGCATTGTGTGTTTGCCCATGTGTCTAGTTGCTAGTCGTTGCGCGCGCCGCCGAGATAAGCACAGCCACGCAGTACTTCACCATTTATGCGCAACTCAGCGCTCATGTGCTGCACTGTGCCGCTCATGCTGTCGACACAGCGTTGCTTGGCGACCCATAGTTCCAGGCGCTGACCATTGGCTTCGCTGCTGAGGCTCATGCGGCCTTCGGGTAACTGCTCTTCCAGGTAAGGCAGCGCCTGAGGTTCTTGACCGGAGCGGTTGAGAATCAAACCTTGATTGCTAACGGCGATATTCCAGTCCGGTTCATGGCCGCTGGCGCGCAGTAGGGTGCGGGCGTAATTGATGTCATTGCAGGCATTGCCTTCAGCCTGTACGCGGTACACCTGGCTCGGTACGAACTGGCCATCGATGCCGGCTTGCGCGTTAGCCTGTAGCTGGCCGCGCATGTCTACATAGAGCTTGCTGTGACCATTACTGAACAGCGTGTTGGCATCACTGCTCAGCCCAGATGCGCCGTTGTCCTTGAGGATAAATTGGCGCTGTTCTTGGCAGGGGCGAAAGAGTAACTGGCCAGCGTTCAGGCTTAGCTCACCCTGCAGGCGTGTCTGCAGCATTTCGGGGTCGGCGGGTTTATCCGTGTACACTTGGCAACTGGCAAGCAGCGGTAACAAGGCAAAGCAAAAACGGCGGTTGAAACGCATCGTGACACTCCTGAAAAGTGCGCCCACGTTACCGAGTGCCCTGGCGTACCACAAGAGTGCGCGATCTATCAGTGTGCGCATGTTTGGCGGGGTTAGACACGTCAATCAAAGGCATTAACGCCACGATTGACGTGCCAGCGTACTTAGCTGTTTGTCTTGATAGTTGTTGAGGGACCATTGGTCTTGACCGACTCAATTCCTCCATCACGGCTGCTTGCTGCTTTGTACATTTGGCTGGTGCCAATTACTTGATGGTTGGCCGCTTTGAGATTGAAGTAAAAACGCCCATCGCTGGCATCCTTACGGTCGTAACGCCCATCGTCGGGTGCATTTTTCTGCACTGAGACAATCCCACCTTCGGCAGCTGCGCGGCTTTCGTACTGCTCACTGCGCAAAATCACTTCTGCATTGCCTGCTTTCAATACGAAAAAGAACTGGCCTTTCTCGTTCTTTGTCAGTTCATACCAACCAGCCATGGCGACCTCCATTGAGTAATAGGGACGAGGTAGAGCAGCGATCAGCGCAACGCTATGCGGCTATCGACGGACAAGAGCATAGCAACGACTTGAGCTCCTAACCTGCACCACGCGAATTGCTGAATGGTCCTAGGCGTAGGCCTCAAACAGATCTGATATAACCGTTTTGCTGCACTAGATCGTAGGATTTGAAGGCCAGACGGCCTGCGCACTGACGGTTACAGCGCGGTGCGCTGTATACGGTTTGAGCGTTATATGGCTTTGCGCAAAAACCGACTTGGTTTCGGGATTTTGCGTTTCTGCCGTTTGCAGACGGCTTGGCTGCCTTTATGGTGTGCACGGCATTTTACGGAGCAGTGCATGCGCGCGACTTGGGATATTTTCTGCAGTGTTGTCGATAACTACGGCGATATAGGGGTTACCTGGCGCTTGGCTCGGCAGTTGGTGGCCGAGCATGGCTTGGCGGTGCGGTTGTGGGTGGATGACCTCGGGGCGTTTGTGCGCGTATGCCCGCAGGCGGATGCGCAGTTGCTAAGCCAGGTGCAGCAGGGCGTTGAAGTACGTGCCTGGCCGCTTGATTGGCCAACGGTCGAGCCGGCGGATGTGGTGATTGAGGCGTTTGCCTGTGCCTTGCCTGCGGCTTATATCGCCGCCATGGCGGGGCGCGAGCAGAAAGTGCTATGGCTTAACCTGGAATACCTGAGTGCCGAGGATTGGGTGGAGGGCTGTCATGGTTTGCCTTCGTTGCAATCCAACGGGCTGTCGAAGTTCTTCTTCTTTCCAGGTTTTACTGCGGGCAGTGGCGGTTTGTTGCGTGAGCGTGAGCTGTTGGATCTGCGCCACGCTTTGCAGGCTGATGAAGTTGCCCGCCACAGGTTTTTGCGCAGTCTGGGTGTTGCGCCCGTTGCCGGCGCGCGACTGATTTCCCTGTTTGCCTATGAGAATGAGTCGCTGGCTAGCTGGCTGAGCGCTTTGGCTATCGGCCCACAGGTCACGCAATTACTCGTGCCTGAGGGGCGCGTCCTGAGCAGTTTGCAGGCTTGGCTCGGCGGCGCGGCATTGCAGGTGGGCGATAGGCGTCAACGTGGCCAACTGCATATCCAGGTGCTGCCGTTTATGCAGCAGGATCAGTACGACCGGCTGTTATGGTGCTGCGATTTCAATGCGGTGCGCGGTGAGGATTCCTTTATCCGTGCGCAATGGGCCGGGCGGCCGCTGCTTTGGCATATCTATCAGCAAGCAGATAATGCGCACCTGGAAAAGCTTGATGCGTTTCTGGCGCTGTACAAGGAGGGTTTGTCGGCAGAGGCGCAGTCGGCGCTGACTGCCTTATGGCATGCCTGGAATACCGGGCAGGCGGTCGATGAAAGTTGGAATCTACTGCTGCAAAGCTGGCCAGAGCAGTCGGAGCACGCTGAGCAGTGGTGTCTGCAACGGGCTTCACAGGCCGATCTTGCTGCGGCGCTGGTGCAGTTTTACCTAAATTGGCTATGATACGCGGCCGAGAATTTTGTAACTCCATCCAAACCCGGATATTCGTATGAAAACCGCACAAGAAATGAAGCCCAACAGTGTGGCCCTGATCGACGGCCAGCCTTGGCTGATCCAGAAGGCCGAATTCACCAAGTCCGGTCGTAACAGCGCCATCGTTAAAATGAAGCTGAAGAACCTGCTGAGTGGCTCCTCGACTGAAACCGTGTACAAGGCTGACGATAAGCTTGAACCGGTTATCCTCGACCGCGTAAACGTGACCTACTCGTACTACAGCGAGCCGAACTACGTCTTTATGGACGAAGAGTTCAACCAGTACGAGCTCAACAAAGACGACCTGGAAAGCGTAATGCCGTACATCGTCGATGGCATGACCGACGTTTGCGAAGCTGTATTCTTCGAAGGCAAAGTGGTTTCGGTTGACCTGCCAACTACCATCGTTCGCCAGATCACTTACACCGAAGGTTCCGCCCGTGGCGATACTTCCGGCAAGGTGATGAAGCCAGCCAAGCTGAGCAACGGTACTGAAGTTAAGGTTGCAGACTTCTGCAACATCGACGACTGGATCGAAATCGATACCCGTACCGGCGAGTACAAGTCCCGCGCTAAAGCTCCAGTCTAAGACTGGCTTTAACGGCGAGATGCAAAAGCCCGACCTTGAGTCGGGCTTTTTTATGGCCAGCCATCCATGCGGACCTCCTTTGGGTTGTCGCTGCGCGATGCTAAAAATGATTCCAGATCATTTTTCTGTCTGCGATTTTTTCGCCTGGCTTTAGTTGCGCTGTAGGCCGCTCTGCAGGGCCAGGTCCCAGGGCGCAACCGGGCCGAAGCGGGCTTTGAGGAACTCCAGCAGCAAACGGCTGCGCGAATCGGTTTCTCGCTCCAGGCGCAGGGCGTAAATGCCGCTGGGCTCCGGTGCGGGTAGGCCGTTTTCACAAAACAACGGCAGCAACTCGCCGCGCAGCAGGTAATCGCTGATCAGCCAGGTTGGTAGGTGGGCGACGCCTAGACCGGCGAGGGCGCTAAACAGCAGTGCTTCGGCATTATTGGCGGTCATGCGCAGGCGCTTGGGGCGGCACAGTTGCAGTTTGCCGTCCTGCTCGAAGCGCCAGGCAAACGGCGGGGCCAGGCTGTCCCAGTCAAGGCCGTCATGCTCCAACAGCTCCACTGGGCTGCGCGGTACGCCGTGGCGTGCCAGGTATTCAGGGCTGGCGCACACCACGCGGACCATCGGTGATAACGCGGTGGCAACCAGGCGGGTATCGGCCAGCGGACCGATGCGTAGCACCAGATCGACTTCGCCCAGGTGGGTGCCATGCAGGTCGACGAAGCTGTCGATCAGGCGCAGTTGCACATCCAGGCCCGGGTAGGCAGCCAGAAACTCGGCAATGGCTGGGGCCAGGTGGCGCCGGCCGAATGGTGTTGGGGCATCAATACGGATCAGCCCTTCGGGGGCGCTGCTCAGCGACACGGCTTCGGCGCGGGCCAGGTGCAGCTCAGCGAGGATGCGTTTGGCGCGCTCGGCAAAGGCCAGGCCCGCCGAGGTGGCGCGCACGGCATGGGTACTACGACTGAACAGGTTGCTGCCCAGCGACCGCTCCAGCGCATCGATGCGCCGCGCGACCGCTGAAGGCGTCAGCGGATGGCGACGGGCGGCGGCGGAAAAGCTGCCGGTGTCCAGTACGTCAAGAAACAGGCTGAGTTGCTCGGTCAGATTATCGGGGTTCATATTGGGCTCGGCTATGCGTTTTAAGCACAGCCATTGTGCGTTGCTGTGCGTTTCGCTACCAGTCGCGAGTGGCTAGGCTGTGCGGCTTATTCGTGGAGACCGCTGATGACTGTGCTCGATTTTGCCTTGAACCTGATGCTCGGGCTTGCCCTTGGCACCTTAGGCGGTCTGTTTGGCATCGGTGGTGGGCTTATCGCTATTCCGGCGCTGGGTGTGCTGTTTAGTCTGGATCAGCAACTGGCCCAAGGCACGGCGCTGGTGATGGTGGTGCCCAATGTGCTGCTGGCGCTGTGGCGTTATCACCAGCGTAACCGTATCGAGTGGCGGCATGCTCTGGCGTTGGCCGTGCCGAGTTTGGCGTTGGCTGTGCTTGGCGCAGGGTGGGCTGTCACTCTTGATGCAGATCGTATGCGCCTGGGATTCGTGGTCTTCCTGGTGTTACTGGCTGTCTATAACGTCTCGAGGCTGTACAGCAAGCCTGCGCTGCTATCGGTGGGGCTGCGTTATCCCTGGCCTTGGCTGATGTTGCTCGGCAGTGGTGCCGGTTTGCTTGGTGGCTTGTTCGGGGTTGGCGGTGCGGTGCTGGCGACGCCGGTGTTGACCACGGTATTTGGCACCAGCCAAGTAGTCGCGCAGGGCTTGTCCCTGGCGCTGGCAGTGCCGAGTACCTCGGTCACCTTGGCCACCTACGCTGCGCATGGTCACGTCAATTGGATGTTGGGCGCGCCTCTGGCGATTGGTGGTTTGCTGAGCATCAGTTGGGGCGTGAAGCTGGCACATGCGCTGCCCGAGCGAGTTTTGCGTGGGCTGTTTGCCGGCTTTCTGCTGCTCTGTGCGGTATTGCTCGCTTTTAAAGTCTGAAACCCTCGGCAATCTGCTCGGCCAGGGTTTCGGTGACCTGGGTTTGTGTATTGCTGTTGCGTAGCAGGACGATGCTGGCCGAGGGCAGAGTGGGCAGACCTTCGGCCTCGCCAATAATCTGCAAATCTGGAGTGATCAGGCTTTGCAGTTGGGCGGTAATGGCCAGGCCAGCGCTGACCGCCGCCATGATCGCTGACAGGCTGGGGCTGGTGTAGGCAATACGGAAGTTGCGCCCCAGCGCATTCAGGCCATTGCTGGCCCAGGAGCGGCAGAAACACTGGGAGTTGAACATGGCCAGGGGTAGGGTCTCCAGCTCATGCAGGTTGGCGTCGCGGGCCTGCGCCCAGACCAAGTGTTCCTGGCGTAACAATTGGCCGATCTCGGTGCCCGGCTCGCGGGTGACGATGGTGAGGTCGAGGTCTTGACGTTGCAGTAACTGGAAGGACGGCTCGCAGTGCAGTTCCACCTGCACCAGCGGATAGGACTGGGCGAAGCGCACCAGAATGCCTTGCATAAACCGCATCACATAATCATCCGGCGTGCCGATGCGTACGGTGCCGACCATATGCGGCTCGCGCATGCTGTTCATCACCTCGGCATGCAGCTTTAGAATGCGCCTGGCATAACCCAGAAGTAACTGGCCTTCAGCGGTTAGGCTGAACTGGCGGCCATCGCGCAGGAATAACGCGCGTTGCATCACGTCTTCCTCCAGGCGCTTCATCTGCATGCTCACGGCCGACTGGGTGCGGTTGACCATTTCTGCGGCGCGGGTAAAACCGCCGTGATCAGCAATGGCGACAAAGGTGCGTAGCAGTTCGCTGTCGATACTTGGGTAACTGGCCATGCATCAATCTCCGAGATGTAATGCATAAGAAACATTCGTTGGATTGATCATAAGCCGAGCGCGAGACTGTCGCCAACCCCACAAGGAGGGCGACGAGATGAAAAGTCAGAAAGGTTATGTGTTAGCCAGTAGCGCTCGGTTACGGGGCCGGCGGCCGCTTGAAATACTGCGTGCAGTTGCTCTGCAACTACGTCGCTGGTGGCAGTTGGCTGAACAGCGCCGGCGTTTGGCCATGCTCGATGATGCGGCATTGAAGGATATCGGGCTGAGCCGTGGCGATGTGATGCAGGAGAGCGAGCGGCCATTCTGGGATGATCCGCAAGCGCGTTGAGATGATCCATTTCGGCAGGGAGTTGTATGACGGCGGTTAATAAGGGGCACGCATGAGTGCTGTGCGTAAGGGAACTGATGCATTTCTGTTTCAGTTTATGGTGTTGCTGTGCGCGATCTGGGGTATGCAGCAGGTCGCGCTCAAACTGGCTGCGCCAGATATTGCGCCGTTGATGCAGGTGGTGCTGCGCTCGGGGATCGCCGCGTTGTTAGTGGGCGCGTTGATGCTCTGGCATCGCGACTGGCAGGGCTGGTTGAGTGCTACCTGGCGTGGCGGTGTGCTGGCTGGCGCGTTGTTTGCCCTAGAGTTCTTTTTTATCGCCTATGGCTTGCTGTACACCTCAGCGTCGCATATGGCAGTGTTTCTCTACACCGCGCCGATCTTCTCGGCGCTTGGCCTGCATCTGTTGGTGCCGAGTGAGCGTCTGCGGATGTTGCAGTGGCTGGGCATCGTGCTGTGTTTTAGCGGCATAGCCGTTGCGTTTGGCGCAGGCCTGAGCTGGGCGGCGCTAGACCGGCAGATATTGCTGGGTGATGCCTTGGGGGTGTTGGCCGGCATGGCCTGGGGCGCAACCACGGTGGTGGTGCGCAGCTCGCGGTTGTCCGAAGCACCGCCAACCTTGACCCTGTTCTATCAACTCTGCGTGGCATTTGTGCTGTTGCTGGGCTATGCCGTTTTGACCGGCCAACTGGGGCCTATTCGCTGGACGCCAGTAAGTATCGGCAGTGTGTTACTGCAAGGTGTTGTGGTTTCCTTTTTCAGCTATCTGGCCTGGTTCTGGTTGTTGCGGCGTTACCTGGCGTCGAACATGGCGGTATTTTCATTTATGACGCCGTTGTTTGGCGTGAGCTTTGGCGTGCTGATTCTTGATGAGCCCCTGAGCCTGAGTTTTGTCGTCGGGGCGCTGCTGGTGCTGCTCGGGATTGTGCTGGTCAGCAACCATGTCTGGCTGCGTCGGCAGTTGATTGCTAGGCGCTATGCCGAGCGGCACTTGCCGTAACGGGATTACCCACAAGGAGAATCACTGGTGTCCATCTATCAACTCGCACAGCTGAATATTGCCAACATGAAGGCCCCGCTGGAGTCGCCGAGCATGGCCGACTTTGTCGCCAATTTGCAGCGTATCAATGCGTTGGCTGAAGCTTCACCAGGTTATGTGTGGCGCTTGCAGGACGAGGCGGGCGATGCCACGGCGTTGCGTCCGTTTGGCAACGATGTGCTGGTGAATTTATCTGTGTGGCGCGATGTGCAAGCGCTCAGCGATTACGTGTACAAGTCTGCCCATCGCGAAATGCTCAAGCGCCGGAAGGAATGGTTCAGCAAGGTCAGCGCAGCGCATATGGTGTTGTGGTGGGTGCCGGCGGGGCACCAGCCGTCAGTTGCTGAGGCGGCCGAGCGTCTGGCTCTGCTGCACGAGCAAGGTGCGAGCGCAGAAGCGTTCAATTTTCGTCAAGCATTTGCGCCGCCGGATGCACTTGTGGTTCAGCCTGGCGAATAACCGCAACTCATGATTTTTGCGTTCCGTTTCAGTCGTGAGCGAGAGAGGCGGATCACCGGGGCGGCAAGCCTGCGGCGCATCCGCTACAATGCGCGCCGAATTTGTCTTGCCCGAGAGCCCGCCCATGTCCGCCTGCCAGACCCCGATTATCGTTGCCCTGGATTTCCCGACCCGTGATGCCGCACTGGCATTGGCTGATCAGCTCGATCCTGCGCTCTGTCGGGTCAAGGTCGGTAAGGAACTGTTCACCCGTTGCGGGCCGGAGATCGTCAACGTGCTGGCGGCGAAGGGTTTTGAGGTGTTCCTCGACCTGAAATTCCACGACATTCCCAACACCACGGCCATGGCCGTCAAGGCGGCGGCGGAGATGGGCGTGTGGATGGTCAATGTGCACTGCTCGGGCGGTCTGCGCATGATGGCGGCCTGCCGCGAAACCCTGGATAAACTCGCCGGTGCCAAGCCGCTGCTGATCGGCGTGACTGTGCTAACCAGTATGGAGCGTGACGACTTGGCCGGTGTTGGCCTGGATATCGAGCCGCAGGAGCAGGTGCTGCGCCTCGCTGGGCTGGCCGCACAAGCCGGTTTGGATGGCCTGGTGTGTTCGGCGCAGGAAGCGCAGGCATTGAAGGCGGCTTATCCCGCGTTGCAGTTGGTTACACCGGGGATTCGTCCTGCCGGCAGCGCTCAGGATGACCAGCGGCGTATCCTGACGCCGCGTCAGGCATTGGACGTGGGTTCTGATTATCTGGTGATTGGCCGGCCGATCAGTCAGGCCGCTAATCCGGCTCAGGCGCTGGCAGCGGTCGTGGCTGAACTGGCCTGATGCCAAAGCAGCTTAGCCGCTGCGTTTGGCGCCTAGCTGAGCCTGTTTCAACCGTTTAAATAATCACTGCGTTTCGACTAGCCAGGTTTTCTCTATATGCATCCCGCCGCCGAAGATTCGCCACTGGGTAAATCCAGCGAATACATTGCTACCTACACACCGTCGTTGTTGTTCCCCATCCCGCGTGCGGCGAAATGGGCTGAGCTGGGCTTGAGTGCCGAAACGTTGCCGTATCAAGGTGTGGATTTCTGGAACTGCTTCGAGCTGTCCTGGTTGCTGCCGTCTGGCAAGCCAGTGGTGGCCATGGGCGAGTTCGCGATTCCCGCTGACTCGCCGAATATCATCGAATCGAAGTCGTTCAAGCTGTACCTCAACTCACTGAACCAGTCGGTGTTCAGTACGCCTGACGAGTTGCTAGCGGTGCTGGTGGCGGATCTTTCAGTTGCGGCTGGTAAGCCGGTTGGCGTGCGTGTGCGCAGCTTGGCCGAGGTGACTGCGGAGGGTGTGATGCCTGCGCCCGGTACCTGCATTGATGAGCTGGACGTGAGCATCAGCAACTATGCGCAGCCGCAACCTGAGTTGCTGCGCTGTGATGCTGTGCGTGTGGTTGAGGAAAGCTTGCACAGTCATTTGCTCAAGTCCAACTGCCCGGTTACTGGCCAGCCGGATTGGGGCACGCTGGTGGTGCAGTACCGTGGCTTGGCACTGGATCACGCCAGCCTGCTGGCCTATCTAGTGAGCTTTCGTCAGCATGCGGATTTTCACGAGCAGTGTGTCGAGCGGATTTTTCTCGACCTGCAGCGGCTGCTTCAGCCTGAGCATTTGACGGTGTATGCGCGTTACGTGCGGCGCGGCGGTTTGGATATCAACCCCTATCGCAGCACAGGGCCTATCAGGCCGGATAATCAGCGCTTGGCGCGCCAGTAACGCAAAACCCCAGCGAGGTGCTGGGGTTTGGTTAGCGTTGGGTAAGTTAGATACCCATGTTGGCCAGGCTTTGCACAATGTTGCGCAAGGTACCTGCCAGGGTCGGATGGCTGACCTCGAAGCGCTCTACCGCTAAGTTGACCCCGTCGACCAGTGTGGCGTCAGGTGCAGCTGCGGCCTCTCGGGCCAGTTGCAGTTCGATTTCCTGGGTCAGCACAAACAACTCAGCGCGCTCCTCTTCGGTCAATGATGGCTGTTCGGCCAGTTGCTCTCGTAGGTTTTGCAGTTGTTGCTGCAGGCGGCTTGCAGGCATGAAATTCTCCCTTCTTTTATCGTCTGGTTAACTGACCTTACGCCATGGCGAAAGGTTCTGCAGGCGGTCAGGGTAATCCAAGCACGCCGGCTTTGCTTGCTTTGGATCAAGCTGCGCGCTCTGATGCTTTATCCAGTCGGGCTCAAGGCTTCTCGCCTTTGTGGCGGCGCAGGCTAAGGTCTGCCAGGCAGGTGGGTAGGTCGCTGAGCTGATCGATCACTGAATGCACACCCAGTCGATAAAGGCTCAGCGTTGCCTTGCTGCGCAATTGATCGCGCTCGCTCATCGGTAGGGCCTGCCAGTCTGCCGGGGCTTGGCCGCAAAGCGGGCCACAGATGGCCAGGCCAATGGTCCAAATGCCAGCATTTAGCGCAGCTTGTAACAGGCGTGGCTCGCCGCTGACCAACACGCAGCCGGCAAGTTGATTAACTTGCAACGCCATAAGGCTAAGCCAAATGGCATCGGGTGCAGGCCATGGTCGATGGCTGTGGCCGGGCATGCCGTGCAGCCAGTCTGGCAGAGCGCTTGCCAAACAGGTGCTGGCGTCGCGCGGTAATTCATCCAGCCAGGCGCAGGGCACGCCTTGACCCTTCAGGCTCTCAAGCAGTGGCAGAGCTGCCGGGGTGGCTTCGGCATGTTGCTCTGCCAGAGCGCAGAGTGCTTGCTGGTATGCCTGCCATTCTTCGGGGTGTGGTTCACGACCAAGGCTCTGCGTCAGGCCGCTATAGTCATTTGCTGTTGGGTAGAGGTGTTGCAGGGTGAGCGGTACGGTACGTGCGCCGAAATCCACCAAGCAACCGGACAAACTGAACAATATGGCGTCGAACATGGGGGCGGGCGGCAGCATGGGGCTTCCTTGGCGATGGCCTCGTCCAAGGTAGTGGTTGTTTATTACGTGATAATGAAGGTTATGTTTCAGTGGGTCGTCAGTGCACTGTGAGTGGCAAGACAAGAGTTTGCAGGTATTTGTTCCTCCACTATGCTGCCTATTTTGGCCGCCACAGCTTTATACTGCGCCACCTGATGTAGTAGCCGATAGGCAGCCTGAACATTTTCAAGGAGCGACAGTAATGCGTGTGACCGGTGCGAGTTGGATTGAACGATTGGGTCTGCTGGTTGCTTGTACCGGTGTGTTATTGCTGCCTGTATTGGCCCAAGCTGCTGAGGATGATCCTTGGCAGGGCTACAACCGCTTTATGTTCAAGGTCAACGACAACGTCGATACCTACACCCTCAAACCGCTGGCTAAGGGCTATCAGGCCGTGACGCCGCAATTTGTGGAAGATGGCATCAGCAATGTCTTTAGTAACATCGGCGACGTGAGTAACCTGGCTAACAACCTGTTGCAGGGCAAGTTGCATGATTCCGGTGTGGATACCAGCCGTCTGATCTTCAACACCACCTTCGGCCTGCTCGGCTTCTTTGATGTGGCAACTAAGATGGGCTTGCAGCGCAGTGATGAGGATTTTGGCCAGACCTTGGGGGCTTGGGGGTTGGGTAGCGGTCCATACGTGGTGTTGCCGCTGCTGGGGCCAAGCACTGTGCGCGATACCTTCGGCCGAGTGCCTGACAGTTTGATGACGGCTCCGATGTATATTGATCATGTGCCGACACGTAACGTGGTGATCGCTGTGGAGGCCGTAAGCCTGCGGGCCAACTTGCTTAAGGCTGAGCGCCTGGTTAGCGGCGACAAGTACATTTTTGTGCGCAATGCTTACCTGCAAAGTCGCGAATTCAAAGTGCGTGATGGTGAAGTTGAAGACGACTTCTAATCGTTTGTAGCCAGATAGCAAAAAGGCGGCCTGTATTGGCCGCCTTTTTGCTATCTGGCGTGATCACGTCATGGATATGATCGCTAACCCGAGCGCCTGCCGGCCATCGTCCAGGGTGGTGACGCGTACCACTTCGGCCTGAGCATCAAGCCCACGCAGCTCGTTATGGTCTGACGCGATATGAATGCGCACTTTGTCGCCCATCTCGACTGTGCTTTCTGCTTCTAGTTGCATGCCTGTACTGGATAGGTCGAGGCACAGAGCGGGAATTTCCTTGCCGCCATGGTGCAAAGTGACCGGCGCTTCTAGTCGCATGCGGATGTAATCGCGTTTCTCACTGTAAGCACGATCATTTTGGCTCATGGGCACTTTCCTCTTGTGATGGGGGTTGTCCTGCAACTCTTATAACCTTGGCTGATTTGAGGTGTAAAGGTATGTTGCGACGACTGGCGCACGCTTGAATCACATTGCGGATGGGAGTACCGTCTGCGCCTTGATGCAAGCCGAGTTCGCGCGTGCAGGCCAGGGGCCTGACGCATAAGCCAACCCACACCCGGCGCAGTTTGCCTGGATATCCCATGCACAAAACCAGTGCCACGCTGCTGATAATCGACGACGACGACGTAGTGCGCGCAAGCCTTGCCGCCTACCTGGAAGACAGTGGTTTTCATGTGCTGCAAGCCGCCAATGGGCTGCAGGGGCTGGAAGTCTTCTTGGCAGAGTCGCCGGATCTGGTGATCTGTGATTTGCGCATGCCGCAAGTCGATGGTCTTGAGTTGATTCGTCGCATCAATGCCCTGCAAGTGGAAACCCCAGTGATTGTGGTTTCTGGCGCTGGGGTGATGAACGATGCCGTCGAGGCTCTGCGCCTTGGCGCCGCTGACTATCTGATTAAACCCCTGGCTGATCTTGCTGTGCTTGAGCATTCGGTGCGTCGCGCGCTGGATCGTGCCAACCTGCGTTTAGAAAACCAGCGCTACCGTGACCAGCTGGAAACCGCCAACCGCGAGCTGCAAGCCAGCCTGCATCTGCTGCAGGAAGACCAGAACGCCGGGCGCCAGGTGCAGATGAATATGTTGCCAGCGACCCCGTGGCAGACTGATGGCCTCAACTTTGCTCACGAGATTATCCCCTCGTTGTATCTGTCAGGGGATTTTGTCGACTATTTCCGCGTTGATGACAGCCGCATTGCCTTTTATCTCGCGGATGTTTCGGGGCACGGTGCGTCTTCAGCATTTATCACGGTGCTGTTGAAGTTTATGACCACGCGGTTGCTGTACGAATCGCGCCGCGTGGGTAGCCTGCCAAACTTCAAACCGTCTGAAGTACTCGGCCACATTAACCGCGGCCTGATTAACTGCAAGCTGGGTAAGCATGTGACCATGCTTGGTGGCGTGATTGATCTGGACAGCAACCGTCTGACCTACAGCATCGGCGGCCATCTACCGTTGCCTGTGTTGTATAGCGACGGTCAGGCTCGCTATCTGGAAGGCCGTGGCTTGCCGGTTGGCTTGTTTGTCGAGGCTGAATACAACGACCTGGAACTTGAGTTGCCTGAGACCTTCAGTCTGACGTTGCTCTCTGATGGCATCCTTGATCTGTTGCCGGGCGACACCTTGAAAGACAAGGAAACCTTTCTGCCACAGTTGGTGAGTTCAGCAGGCGGCACGCTAGATGGTTTGCATAAGGCTTTTGGTCTGGCCAATCTGGGCGATATGCCGGATGATATCGCCTTGCTGGTGTTAAGCAGGAACCTTGCATGAACCCTGGGATAGGCCCCGGTAGAATCCAGTTCGCCGAACAAGATGGTACGTTCATCCTGAAATTCGTCGGTGAAGTACGTCTGACGCTGTGTTCAGCTCTGGATTCGACCATCGAGAAAATCTTCACGGCGCTGAATTTTTCAGCCATCGTGATTGATCTCACTGAGACACGCAGTATCGATAGCACGACGCTTGGTCTGCTGGCCAAACTGTCGATTCTGTCGCGGCAGAAAATCGGCCTGCTGCCGACGGTGGTGACCACTCACGCGGACATCACCCGTTTGTTGCAGTCGATGGGTTTTGATCAGGTGTTCAACATCGTTGATACGCCGCTGCCATGCCCTACGTGTTTGGATGATTTGCCATCGCAGGATCAATCCGAAGAGCTGGTCAGGGCCAAGGTGCTCGAGGCACACCGGATTCTGATGGGCTTGAATGAGTCCAACCGCGAAGCCTTTCACGACTTGGTCAACGCCCTTGAGCATCACTGATATACAGGGTTAAGCAAACGGGGCGCTCATTGAGCGCCCCGTTTGCATTCAGGCCTGAGCCGTTAGCAGCTTCTCCAGCTTTTCCTGATCGCGGGCAAACTGGCGGATGCCTTCAGCCAGTTTTTCTGTCGCCATGGCATCTTCATTCATACCCCAGCGAAATTGGCTCTCATCCAGTATCTGTTTAGCTTCGGCCGTTTGGCCAGGGGCTAGCAAGCGTGGCATTGGCTCTTGGGCGTCGGCCAACTGCTGGAGCAGTTCAGGGCTGATGGTCAGGCGGTCGCAGCCAGCCAATTGCTCGATCTGGCCGATGTTGCGAAAGCTCGCGCCCATCACCACGGTTTGGTAAGCGTTGGCTTTGTAGTAGTTGTAGATGCGCGTGACCGACTGTACGCCGGGGTCTTCTGCACCAGCAAAGTCACGGCCCTCGGCCTTCTTGTACCAGTCATAGATACGCCCAACGAAGGGCGAAATCAGAAATGCGCCAGCGTCCGCACAAGCCTGTGCCTGGGCGAAAGCGAACAGTAGGGTCAGGTTGCACTGGATGCCGGCTTTCTCAAGCTGCTCGGCGGCGCGGATTCCTTCCCAGGTCGAGGCAATCTTGATCAGCACGCGTTCGCGACCAATACCGGCCTCTTCATAGAGACCAATTAGGCGTTTGGCGCGGTCCAGGGTGGCCTGGGTGTCGAATGACAGGCGTGCATCCACTTCAGTGGAGATTCGCCCAGGGATGATTTTGAGGATTTCGCTACCCACAGAGACGCCAAAATGATCGCAGGCCAGACCTAAGTCACCCTTGCTGGCTTTAATAGCGTTTTGTAGCAGTGCGCTGTAGCCGGGCATGGCCGCCGCTTTCAGCAGCAGGGAAGGGTTGGTCGTGGCGTCGACTGGTTTTAGTCGGGCGATGGCGTTGAGGTCGCCGGTATCGGCGACCACGGTGGTGAACTGCTTGAGTTGATCCAGCTTAGAGGTCATGACACAGCCTTGTCGTTGCGGATGCACCGACATTAACCGAGTCAGCGGCCTTGCAGCAATTGCGCCGCTTGATCGAAGAGCGCCAGCGGTGCATCGGTTTTGTGAATGTCCACGGAAAGCAACTGGCGAAAGCGCCGCGCACCATTGAAGCCTTGTCCCAAACCGAGCATATGCCGAGTGATGTGGTGCATGCTGCCGCCTTCGGCGAGGTGCGCGGCGATATAGTCGCGCATGCTTTGCATGGCCTCGAACCGACTCAAGACCGCGCGGCTGGAACCGAACAGCTGTTGGTCAACCTGAGCCAGCAGGTAAGGGTTGTGGTAAGCCTCGCGCCCGAGCATCACGCCATCGAAGGTCTGCAGGTGCTGCTGGCAGTCTTCCAGGGTTTTGATGCCGCCGTTGAGGATTATCTCCAGGTCAGGAAAATCCTGTTTGAGCTGCGCCGCGACCTCATAACGCAGCGGCGGCACCTCGCGGTTCTCTTTCGGTGACAGACCTTCAAGAATGGCGATGCGAGCATGTACGGTAAAGCTACGGCAGCCTGCATCGCGTACCGTGCCGACGAAATCACACAGCTCGGCATAGCTGTCACGGCCATTGATGCCGATGCGGTGCTTGACGGTCACGGGTATCGCAACAGTGTCCTGCATGGCTTTCACACAGTCGGCGACCACTTGCGGATGACCCATCAGGCAAGCGCCGATCATGTTGTTCTGCACGCGGTCGCTAGGGCAGCCGACGTTGAGGTTGACCTCGTTATAGCCAACCTCTTGCGCCAGCTTGGCGCAGGCCGCCAGATCCGCCGGCACGCTGCCACCCAACTGCAACGCCAGCGGGTATTCCGCCACGCTATGGCGCAGAAAACGTGGTGCATCGCCGTGCAATATCGCGCCGGTGGTAACCATCTCGGTATACAGCAGCGCATTCTGCGACAACTGCCGTAGAAAGAAGCGGCAGTGGCGATCTGTCCAGTCCATCATCGGTGCAACGGAGAAGCGGCGGGACAGCGTAGGTGCTTTGGTTGCTGGGCTTGAGTTCAATTCTAAGGGCATGTCGCACGCTTGATATTTGACCGTTTTTGCTCGTTTTCACTGGTTTTTGCGCTGTCAGTACTAAATTTAAGCACCGCGAAAGGGGCGTTTAGCACTGAGGGAAGCATGGGGGCAATAACGCAGCGACGAAACTAAAACGGAGAGACTAGGTACACCGCGCAGATCCGGCTGCGGCGGAGTGGGGAAATAGTCTATCAGGAAACCCAGTCATTCGACCTGAAGGCCATAGCCCAAGGCTGGTTGAAGCGTTGGGAGACTGAGCTAGCGGCATCTTGTGCGCTAGAGCGGGTAGCTCGCAAGGCGGTCACCCTCAAGGAGATCATTGAGCCAAAACAATCTACGAACTGTGTGTTGTTGGGCAGAGATGCGAGCGCCGCTCAGGCTCTCGCATCTGAGTAGGCATCAGTAGGTGATGCACACCGATTTGCTTTCGGTAAAACCTTCGATGGCTGCTTTGCCAAACTCGCGGCCAATGCCCGACTGCTTATAGCCGCCGAATGGCAGGTTGGGGTCAACTGGCACATGGTTGTTAACCCAGACCGTACCGGCTTCGATGCGCGGAATTAGGTCCATCACTTGGCCTAGATCATTGCTCCAGATACTCGCGGTAAGGCCGTAGCGGCTGTCGTTGAGCATGTCTACAGCGTGGTCGACGTCATTGAATGGCAGCACCGACAGTACCGGGCCAAATATCTCTTCCTGCACGCTGGTCATGCTTTGTGCCACGTTGGCGAGTACCGTTGGTTGCACGTAATAGCCTGGCAAATCTGGTTTGCCTCCTCCGGTGCAGAACTGCGCACCTTCTTCACGGGCGATGTGCAGATAGCGCAGTACGCTTTCTTGTTGCTTACGGGAAACCAATGCGTTGATTTGTGCTTCGGGGTCCATGCCCGCACCGATCTTCATTTGCCCTACCTGGGCGCTCAGTGCTTCGACAAAATCTGGGTAGCGGCTGCTGTGAACATATAGGCGTGAAGCAGCTGCGCAGACTTGTCCCTGGTTAAGCAGACCGCCGCCGATGGCACCCGCTACGGCTTTCTCGATATCGGCATCGGCCAATACCAGCATTGGGTTCTTACCGCCAAGCTCCAGAGTGAAGCGAGTCATGTTCTCTAGTGCGGCAACGCCCACTCGCTTACCCACTGGGGTAGAACCCGTGAATGACAGCTTATTGATCAAGGGGTGGGAAACCAGTGTCGCGCCGGCTTCTGAACCTTTGCCAACGAGCACGTTAAACACCCCACTGGGTACCCCGGCAATAATCGCCAGCTCAGCCAGGCGCAGGGCCGTGAGCGGGGTTTCGTCGGCAGGTTTAATAATGATTGCGCAACCGCAGGCGAGGGCTGGCATCACCTTCCATAGCGCGATCATCATGGGGAAGTTCCACGGCACGATACCTGCTACAACCCCAGCCGGCTCGCGCCGTGTGTAGGCGTTAAAGCGTGCGCCAGCGGGAACTGGGATCGATACATCAAGGGTTTGTCCTTCGATCTTGGTGGCCCAGCCGGCCATATAACGCATGTAGTTGATCGAGGCACCTACTTCTACGGCGCGCGCTAGGTGAATAGATTTACCTTGGTTAAGGCATTCCAGCTGCGCAAGCTCTTCACCATGCGCCTCTACCAGATCGGCGAAACGCAGCAGAATGCGTTCCCGTTCGCTTGGTGGTAGGCGGCTCCATACTCCGGACTTAAAGGCGCGGTGTGCCGACTGTACGATGGCGTCTACCTGCGCAGGGTCGGCCTGCAGGCTAAGGCTCAGGACACTGTCATCGGCAGGGTTGTAGAGCGAGTGCGAGGTGCCATGAGGTGCTAGGCGTTGTTCGCCATCAATGAAAGAACCATGAGTGCGGGCGAGAAAGTCTTGCACGCTGGCGAGCTGTTTGGTCATAAGAGTGGTCACGGCAGGCTCCTGAAATCGGTGAGCAGTAAGTCGGGCAGGGCACTAAGTGCGTTGGGCTAGCTTAGGGTTTGCCTGCTGCTTCGGCTTGACTCTGCCTGCCGAAAGCACTTGTTCCTGATTGCCTTGTTTCATACTGCGGCCAGTAATTCTGCTGGCTGAGCGAAGTTGCCAGGTTAGAGCTGGCAGCCTAAGTCAACTGGCTGGATTACCAAGGCCTAGGCCAATGCCCGTGATGTTCTAGTGATAAAGATATTTTTCATCACAGGTTCGTTGACACAAGGGGCATTGATCTGCACCGTTTCAGCCCTGCGCTTAAGTAAAAGTTTAAGCGTTGGCAGCGAAGTGCAAGAGGCAGGGCAGGGGCGAGCAAGCCGGATGTTGCTTCGGCGGGCACACTGGGCGCGTGTCTTTGGCTGGTTACCAAAATCACATGGCATGGTTTTTTAGAAAAGTTTATTGACCCGCTCGGCGCTTAGCCCTGCGGGTATTTTTTTGCCTGCTATTTGACCTGCCGAGAACCTGGCGAGCCAGGCCCCGGCGCGTTTGGCGTTCCGGCTAGAAGGGCACCGCTACGGTCAGTTGGCTGTATACATTGGTGCCGTTGCCACCGACTTGATTGCCGCCGTTATCGGCGTCTTTTTTCGGTTTGTACAGGCCAATAAGTGGGCTGATGATCAGGTGTTCGTTAACCGCCCACTCGGCATACAGATCCAGTTCGCGGGCATCGACGTTGAGTGTTGCGCGCTCGTGTAGGGTATTGAAGTCAAAGTACAGTGCGCCAACAGTCAGGTTTTCCAGCGGTGTTACTTTGAAGGCGACATGGTGCACGTCGTTATTGCTGTTGTACGGGCCGGAATAGTTGGCGGCTACCTCACCCTGGAACCAGGTGCCATAACCACGACTGAAACCGTTGAACATCGAGTCCCAACCCTCAGAGTAACGGCTATAGCGGTAGGTCAGGTTGGGTGACCAGGGCATGCCAGTGAAGGTGTAACCAGCTTCGGCATACCAGGCTTTTTCGGCCCCAGCGTCTTTGTCTTGCCAGGCGTATTCGAAGGCTAGGTTGACGTTTTCTATCCCCGCATTGCCTGCGCCACGTAGGCTGTAAATATCCATGCCTTCACGCTGTTTCTGGAAGTCACTGGCCCATTGGTCGGTGACGTCGATGCCGTGGATATAGGTCAGCCCCAGGGTGCCAGGTGCGGCGGTGTACTCCAGTGTACCGGCTGCCATCTCGGTTTCAGCTTGCGCGCGGTTGTCGGACTTCATCCACATTGCGCTGCCATGCCAGCCTTGGTCGCCGCCGATGCGCAGCACTGCAGTTCGGTCAAAGGCATGACGGGCGGCGAGATAGTACGCCCCGCCGCGATTCAGGTTGCCGTCAGCAACGCCATTACCGAAGTTCAAGCCATCATCGTTGATGATAAAGCCGTCGCCGATCTTGATGATCTGTCGGCCAAAGGAGACATCTAGGCCGTTTTCCCCAAGCAGCGGGAATAGATCGGCTGATCGCCAGCCTAGGTAGGCTTCGTCAAATTTAGTGGTGCGCTCGGAACCGTCGGTAAGACCCGCTGCGTCACCGTCGCCCCAGGTTCCGGAGCTGACCAGATTGAACGCGCCGTAGGCCGTGCCGGCTCCGCCAAGACCTTGATCGCCGCTTAGACCGTACTTGATAAAGCCCTCACGCCAACTCGAACCGCCGGCACTGCCATCGTAGTTTTTGCGACTATTGAACCAGCCATATACGGCCAGGAAATCGGCGTTCAGGTGGCTATCTTCATCGCTGTATAGCTCGTAAGCACTGGCAACCTGACTGGCGGCCAAGTTAGCCAGGCCGATGCCGATGGCTGCGGCCAGTGGTAACAAACGGGTTGGGTATCCCATGAATTGTTCTCCCCTTTAGTGTTGGTCGTCCGGCTTTCTAGAGATCCGGGTAGCTGTTTGCGCTGCCAGCTCTATTAGCAGCGTGGGCTATTAGTCATGCTGAGGTGCTGGCAAGTCTTGTTTGTGGCTGCCAGCCATTTGATTGCCGCAGACAGTTCGTCACCCTTTTAGAGGATGCGCGCTAGGCTGCATGGAGCAAGGGTTGTGAGGTTGCAGAGGGGGGATGTCAGGCAGCAACAAAAACAGCGGCAGGCATGGTCAAGACGCTCTTGGAGGGCGGGCGCAAAGTGTTTTGCAACTGCGCGACAGCTGATTCTCGTTGGCCGTCGCATGGGGGAGATAGTCCGTGGTGACGCTGATGGCCGGTCGGGGTGGCAGTAATTCAAATCGCCGTTATCCAGGTCTGCCAAAGCCACAATAAACACAAACATCTACTTTCGAGGTCCGCCTAGATGTTGAATAACGACAAGCTCGCAGAGCATTTGAATCGCGGCACAGTTGGTTTTCCTACTGCGCTCGCCAGTACTATCGGTTTGATTATGGCCAGCCCGGTCATTCTGACCGCTACCATGGGTTTTGGTATCGGTGGCAGTGCTTTTGCGGCCGCGATGGTAATTGCCTTAGTAATGATGTTGGCGCAATCCACCACTTTTGCTGAAGCCGCTTCGATACTGCCGACCTCTGGCTCGGTGTATGACTACATATCCTGTGGCATGGGGCGCTTTTTCGCGATCACCGGCACCATTGCTGCGTACCTGATTGTTCATGTGTTTGCCGGTACAGCAGAAACCATCCTTGCGGGGGTAATGGCGTTGGTGAACTTTGAGCACCTCAACACCTTGGCTGAGTCGGCCGGTGGTTCGTGGTTGTTGGGTGTTGGCTTTGTGATTGTCTTCGGCATTCTCAATGGTTTTGGTGTGAGCGTGTTCGGTAGGGCTGAGGTCATTCTTACCTTCGGTATGTGGACCACACTGATGGTCTTTGGTCTGCTGGGGCTGTTCTCTGCGCCTGCGGTGGAGTTGGATGGTTGGTTTGGAGAGTCGCTTATTGGCACGGATATGAGCACTGTCCTGTCGCTGGTGGGGATGGCCATGTTTATGTTTGTCGGCTGCGAATTTGTTACGCCGCTTG
The DNA here is from genome assembly GCF_046581935.1 of Pseudomonas sp. GTDB lineage: Bacteria > Pseudomonadota > Gammaproteobacteria > Pseudomonadales > Pseudomonadaceae > Aquipseudomonas. The sequence continues at coordinate 53,685 of NZ_JAYGFK010000024.1, read as the reverse complement.
CCCCAGATCTGAAAAATTCGGCTAAGACTATGCCGCGCGCCATGATGCTTGGATTGTTCGGTGTAGCCTCGTGCATGTTCATTTACGGTGCCGCGATGAAACGCCAGGTCGCCAACGTGTTGCTTGATGAAGCTTCTGGTGTGCACCTGCTGGATACGCCAATGGCAATTCCACAATTTGCTCATCAGGTGATGGGGGATATTGGTCCGATTTGGCTCGGTATTGGTTTTCTCTTCGCGGGTGCCGCCACCATCAACACCTTGATGGCCGGTATTCCTCGGATCATGTATGGCATGGCCGTGGATGGGGCATTGCCAAAGTTTTTCGCCTATCTGCATCCACGTTTCAAAACGCCGCTGGTGTGCATTGCGGCGGCTATGATTGTGCCTTGCGCCCATGCCGCCTGGCTGGGAGGCAATACAGACCAAATCTTTAACTTAGTATTGGCAGCGGTATGTGCCTGGAGTACTGCGTACTTGCTAGTGACCATTTCCGTGGTTAGCTTGCGTCTACGTCGCCCGGACTTGCCACGTGCTTATCGCTCGCCGCTCTTTCCGTTGCCACAGATTGTTTCCAGCATCGGCATTCTGTTGGGTATGTGGTACATCACGCCACCGGGCATGAACCCTAGCGATATCTATATTCCATTCGGTGTCATGCTCGGGTTGACTGCGGCATATGCACTGTTTTGGACGCTGTTTGTGCAGAAGGTCAACCCGTTCCGTCCGGTGCCGGTTGAGGAAGTACTGGCAAAGGAGTTTCGCAATGAGCTTGGCGTCGCTAGCAATGAATTCTATGGTCATGCTTCGAAAACTGTCTGAGTTCTTCGGTAACCATCGGGCACCCTCGGGATATCGCCCTGGGGTGACGTTGGAGCATGTGCGGCGCAACCTTGGGGACATGCAGTTTGTGTCCCTGGAACCTAGCCGCGGGCAATTCGCCCTGACTGACGGCACTTTGTCGTTTGAGGTGCAGGAGCGCACGCAATCCGAACTGTTGATGCACTTGGTGCTGAGCGATTTTCAGCTCAAGGTTGCTTCGCAAGGCCAAGGTATGGCGTGTATTGATATTCGTCATACTGGCTTGCTGCAGCGGCAAGACATCCGCTGTCGAGCATCCAGTGGTGATGAGCAGACCCTTGCACCGCTGGTTGAGGTGTTGCAGCACGACACTGAGTTGCATGAAGCGCTGATGCCCCTGGATTTCAAACGACTGCAGATCAAGCGTGAGAAGGATCAGTGGCTGGTAACGCTAGAGCATATGGCGGCCAGTGAGGTGGTTAACCGCATGCCCAGCTTTCGTCGTTACATCCGTCTTAGCGACGAGCAGCGTAACGCGCTCGTCGCCTCGCTGATGGCGTTGCAACGCATCCTGCGTTGTTACTGATTTGGCACTAAGCCCCGGGGCAGAAGCCTCGGGGCTTTTTTATTGGCGCTAATAGCGCCGCCTTTATCGGTGTGGCATAGAACCTGCTTTTATTCACAGCAATCAATGCTGTTGCGCCAATATTGATAACATGTTAACTATTAGCCAACAAAAACAAGATAACTCTCCGGAGGTACGTATGCGTGCTCAAGAAGTGGCTCGTGGCGGTCTGGAAGACTGGCAGACTGCGCTTAAGGAAATTTGCGGTAGCTTCGAAACTCAGTTGGCAACCAGCCGTTCGCTGTTTATTGGAGAGATCTTTTCGCGTAGTTATTTCGGGCTCACAATGGCGCACTTGCGCACCAATGCAGGGCTTATTTCACGCTCCTCGATCAAGTCTGATCATGGGGATGATGAGCACTGCTTTTTGATCAGCCAACGCAGTGGTTTTTCTCGTGTCACGCAGGGCGGGGTGAGCATCGAAATGGCTCCCGGCGACCTGCTGTTGATGGACTCTGTGGGCGCTTGTGAAATCACTCCTTTTGGCCTAATTGATCACGTCTCCTTACACCTGCCGCGTTGTGCGGTGGAACTAGCGTTTAGGTCTAAGCAAAACAAGTTCGGAAGGATCTCTTCCAGTCGTGCCAGCGGCAAAATGTTGCACGTGCTGATGGATCAACTGTGTCGCGAACAGAGCGGTGTTGATCAGGGTGAAAGCGAGGCATTGATGAGCGCTTTTATCTCGTTGCTGGAGCCCGCACTGGCGCATGATCGGCCAGATATGGACTTGAGCGAGAAAATGCACGGTGCAAATTTGCGTAGCTATGTGCAGAAAATGATCGAAGACTCACTGGCCGAACCCAACCTCAACCCTACTGGTTTGGCCGGGCGCTTGAATATCTCGGTGCGCCATCTGTACCGCTTGTTCGAGGAGCAGGGGGATAGTGTTTGCCGCTATATCCAGCGTTCTCGGCTCGAGCGCAGTGCTGATGACCTGGCCAACCCTGGGCTAAAAAGCGAGTCGATCACCTCCATTGCCTACAAGTGGGGGTTCACTGATTCGGCACACTTCAGTCGCTCATTCAAAAAGCACTTTGAGCAGTCGCCTAAGGACTATCGTGCGCGCAGACAAGAGACAATGCGTGTGACGCATTGAGTGCAAACAACAAGCCCCGGATTAACCGGGGCTTGTTGTTTTATCGTTGTGTTACTTCAGCTTATGGTTGCCAGGGTTTCCGGCAAGGTCGAACCGCCGTCCACTATGATGGTTTGCCCGGTGATGTAGCTGGCGCTATCTGATGCCAAGAACAACATGGCCCCGGCAATATCTTCGGGCTCACCCAAACGCCCAAGTGGTATTGCATTGGTGATTTTGGCGTTCAGGTCGCTGTCACCCAGGTTGTCCATAGCCGGGGTGCGGATCATCCCAGGCTCAACCCCATTGATCCGAATGCCTTGGCTGGCCAGCTCTAATGCTGCGCTACGGATAAAGCCATTTACCCCCGCTTTGGATGCCGCGTAATGACTAAGCCCAGGGTAGGCTACGCGCGGCCCGGTTACCGATGAGGTGACCAGCACACAGCCTTTGCCTTTTCGCTCGAACAGCGGCAGCGCGCCCTGGGTCAGCCAGAACAGCGCACTGAGATTCACCGCCAGGGTGCGCTGCAGGATCGCCGGGGTGATCTCGGTGAATGGCGTCAACGGAAAGTAACCGGCGTTATGCACCAGGATATCGAGACGCTCAAGCCCGGCCAGCAAAGTGGCGATGGCCGCCTCGTCGGCCAGGTCGATCCCAAGCGCCTGCGCCTCGCAGCCTCTGCCCTGCAGCTCACTTGCCAGCGCTTGCGCGGGCTCCAGCTGCAGGTCGGCAATCAGTACCCTGGCCCCGCTGGCGGCGAAGCCCTCGACGATGCCTCGGCCGATGCCCTGGGCACCGCCGGTGACCAGCACGGTCTGTCCGGCGAAATCGAACTTTGTGGCCATCAGGCACCTCCCAATCGGTCGTACACCAGGGTCGGTACGTCGACGATACTGGAGCCGCCGTCTGCGACGACGCTGGCTCCGGTAATGATCGACGCCTCGTCGCTGATCAGGAAACGGCAGACGCTGGCGATTTCCTCGGCATAGGCTGGGCGGCGTAACGGTACATCGGCGGTCACTCGGGTGTAGGCAGCGTCGAGGTCTTCGCCGAAATGCGCCATCAACGGCTGCATTTCTTCATCGGCCATCGGCGTGCGCACCCAGCCGGGGCAGACGCAGTTGACTCTCACCCCCAGGGGGCCATAGTCCCGTGCCAGAGAGCGGTTGAGGCCGATCAGAGCGTGCTTGGCGGTGGTGTAGCCGCACACTTGCGGGCCGGCTGCCAGCGAGGCGATGGAGCCGAGCAGGACGATACTGCCGCGACGCTCAATCAGCAGTGGCAGGCAGGCACGGGCGCTGTGGAAGGCGCTGTCGAGATTGCTGTGCATCGCCGCCTGCCAGACCTCATCCGAGGTCTCTGTAGCCGTTCCCAGGCCATGGCCGCCGGCACAGGCAAGCAGTGCGTCGATGCCGCCGAAGCGGGCACGAATCTCGTCTATGAAGCCGCTCCAGGACTCACCGCTGGCCGCATCGCCGACCAGCACCAGGCCGCCGATCTGTCCGGCGACCCGTTCCAGCGGCTGACGGCGGCGACCGATCAGCACCAGGTTGTGGCCGTCGTCAGCCAAGCGCCGTGCGCAAGCCTCGCCGATGCCCGTGCCGGCCCCGGTGATGACGATGGTTTTAGGCTCACTCATTGGGGTACTCGGTGCGGTTGAGCACGCTGCAATAGGACGCGACCGGGAAGTTGGACAGTTCGTCGAAACTGTCACCGGCGTAACCGAAAATCTTACCATCGCTGCGGTGGTTGGCCATGTCGATCATCACCAGGCCGAGGGTTGGTACGATCTTCTCGCGCCAGACGAACAGATACAGCTCATCGGCGATCTTGTAGTAATGGCAGCGGTCGGTGTCGCACAGGCCGGCTTCTACGCCCTTTATGCACTGCCAGCTGTAGAAGTTTTCGTTGAGGTAGATGTGCTCGTACACCTCCGTCGGACTGTAGCGATACAGGTTACGCAGGCCGACCAGTTCGTGGGTCAGCGCATGCGGGCAGGCGCCCTCTTGCCACGGTTTATCCAGGCTGCCATGAAAGAACTCGACCTCCACGCCGGTCAGTTGCTTGCCGGCCAATGCACGGTTGTACAGGCCTTCTTGGGTGTCTGCCTCTTTTGGCAAGCGGCCAATTACGGCGGTAAAGGAGGCGGTCAGGGTGTCCAGCACCAGGGTGATTGACCAGTCCTGGCCGTGCTCATTTTTAACGAAGTCGACCAGGTAAATGCCCGGTCGCACGGAGGTGGCGCGGTAGGCAGCGCTGCCACTGGAGTGGCCATCCGCAGCGTCCCAGCTAATCTGCTCAGCCTCGAAATGGTGGGCAATTTCCCAGCCATTGGCGAAGTACAGGTTGAAGTCTTTGCCGGCTAGGTCGGCAAGGTTTGGCAGAATAAAAGCTTCTGGGGCAAAGCCTTCTGCGAGTGCGCCTACGGTGATCCAGTCTGATTGTGTGCTCATGGGGAAACCTCAGTGTGGTTGTTTATGTGGCTTGATGGTGAGGGCTTTCCCAGGCCACGCCTATCAACCAAATGGTTGAGTCTTTTGCTGGTTTTTAAGCAAAGCAGGCGGGTTCCGGTTGTTCGGCTCCACCAGAAGACGAAGCCCTACGCTAGCGAGTGCCAGGCCAAGCATCAGGGCGGCCATAGGTTGCGCTGTGCTGGCATTCAGCAACCCCAGCAGGACGCCAGAAAGTCCTGATAGCAGGTACTGCAATACGCCAAATAGCGCTGAGGCTCGGCCCGCCTGCTCACGCTGGCCATCCATTACCAGCGCCATACCGTTACCCCAAAACATGCCAAGGCTGCAGATGCTCGCGCAAAGCAGGGCGAGAGGCGACCAAAAGGCTGTGGACAACAGGCTGACGATTAGAAACGCTGCGACCAAGAGCAAATGCAAGGCGATCCCCGCATCAAGCAATTGACGTGTGCTGAAATGGCGTAGCAGGTAGGCGTTCAACAACCCCAGCAAGCTCATGCCGACAGCGTTGCTGGCGAACAGCAGAGCAAACTGGCTGGGGCTTAAGCCATAGAGTTCGATCAATACAAAAGGTGCCCCGCTGATATAGGTAAACATGCTCGCTGTTAAGCAACTGCCCAGTAGGCTATAGCTCAAATACTGTCGCTGGCCGAGCAACTGGCGGTAACCACGCAGGCTACTTAGCAGTGAGCCTTTGCTGCGGCGCGGCACGGGAAGGCTCTCGGCAATGCCGTAGTAGATGCCGCCCAGGCACAACACGCCAAACAGCGTTAGCGCGGCAAAAATCGAATGCCAGCCATACGCCTCGAACAACAAACCGCCAATCGGCGGCGCAATGATCGGGCCGAGGCCCATCGCGAGCATCAGGAAGGTGTATAGGCGTGCTGCAGTGGGGCCGTCATAGCTATCAGTAATGATCGCCCGGGGGATCACCAAGGCTGCGGCACCGCCCAAAGCCTGCAGCAAGCGCCCGACAAGCAGCAGTTGAATGTTCGGTGCAAACAGAATCAGCAGCGAACCCAGGGTAAACACCAGCATACCCAGCAGCAGTGGTCGCCGCCGTCCGTAGCGGTCAGTCAATGGGCCATAAAGTAGTTGTCCCAGGGCCAGGCCAAGCAGAAATACCGCCAGTGTGGCCTGAATCCAGCCGTTGTCAGTGGCGAAATATTGCTGCATGGCGGGCATGGCGGGCAGATACATGTCGATGGCGACAGCATCGAGGCCAGTGAGGATGCCCAGTAGGGCGATAAACCAGAAACGCGGTGTTGCAGTGGGCTGTGGGGTCGACATTAACAGGCCTTCGGCGCGGGCAAAGTACGGCACGGGTGAATGGTCCGCTATGATATTCGCAAGATTTCCTTACTAGTATTTGCTATTTATGTTTTCAAAGTTAAGCAGGTCTTACGAATGGACAGTTTTATTAAGGGCATGGCGTTGTTCGCCACAGTTGTGGAGAAAGGCTCGCTAGCCGGCGCGGCTCAGGTGCTGGGCATCAGTCCTTCCGCTGTGAGCCAGCAGATGGCCCGTTTGGAGCGCGAGGCGAATGTCAGTTTGCTGCACCGCAGCACCCGGCGCTTGACCCTAACCGAAGCCGGGCGCGTCTTTCATGAACACTGCGTAAAGGTGCTGGAGCAGGCCGAACTGGCCCGTCAGCGACTTAATGAATACCGTGAGGCTCCGCTGGGTGAGTTGCGCTTGGCTGCACCCTCGGGTTTGGCGAGTTCGCTGATGAGCGAGATTGTACGTCCGGTCTTGTTGGCCCATCCGCAGTTACAACTGAGTTTGCTGTTTCAGGATGGCATCCTTGACCTGATTGAGCAGTGCATAGACTTAGCGATTCGCGTTGGTCCCTTGCCTGACTCTAGTCAGGTTGCCCGCCATCTGGTGGATTGGCCTAACGTGTTGTGCGCTGCGCCCAGCTACCTGGCCAGCTTCGCCCCGATTGTTGAGCCCGAGCAGTTGCAGCAATTGGATTGGTTGCTGATGAGCACTGACACTCAGCCCAGTTTGCTGCGCTTGCACACGGAGCAGGGCGCGCAGTTTGAGATGCAAATGCCTAGCCGTTTGACGGCTAACAATATTATTGCGGTAAAGCAGTTTGCCCTGGACGGCCTGGGAGGGGCCGTGTTGCCCGAGCCGGAGATTCGCGAACACCTGCGCAGCGGTCGTTTGCTACACCTGCTGCCACAATGGCAGGCACCGATGATAAGCCTTTACGCGGTAACTGCGCGGCGTGATGCGCAGCCTGCCAAGGTCACGGTAATGGTCGAAACGTTGCAGCAATTCCTTCGTCAGCGTGAGCGTCAGGCGCGTATCAGCGCCAGCAGCAACTAAGTTCTGCTGATCTGCCAGGCGTTGACAGACAAGCCGTCTGGCAGTCGAGTACAAGCGCCAGGGTGCGCGGGCGGGGTATCAATCAGGTAGGGCACGTTAGGTGCCATCCATTCCGGTTGATGGAGGCTCGCCACATGTTGAAGCGCTGGTTTACTCACGGCAAAACTGCACAAGCAGAGCTCGATAACCTGCTTGTTGCCACTCCCATTGCTCTCCCGCCAACCAGTACTTATTGGCCGCAGGAGCGTTTGCTTAATCTACTGGGGAGCCTGTCTGGGGCTATTTCTGCTGGTTTGCAAGGTGCCCGCCAGTCATGTGTGGAGATCAATCGGCGTGGTCAGCAAATGCAGCAGGCGGTGGGTGAGTCCGCCGGGCATATGCAGCAGGGCGCGGACATCGCCCTGACTATGCAGCAGGCGCTGAGCGAGCAGTTGCAGCAGGTGGGACTCGATATTCGCCAGCATCTGGACGAGGTTGCTCTGCAAGTGGAGGCCAAGTCGCAAGAGGTGATAGCGGTGCTGGGTGACATCGGTGATATCGCCAAGCAGGTCAATCTGCTTGCTCTCAATGCGGCGATTGAGTCGGCACGTGCCGGTGAGGCCGGGCGTGGTTTTGCAGTGGTTGCTGACGAGGTGCGCAAACTGGCCCAGCGCACGTTACTGAGTGCCGCCGATGCCACTGCCCGCATGGACCTCAATGATCTGCAGCGGCGTATGGCGACGATCTCTACGCACAGCCAGAGCAGCTTTGGCATGTTGGACCAACAGTTGGGGGCGTCCCTGGCGCAGATGAACAAGCTGTTTGCCACCGTTGACCAGAACCTGGCTGGCCTGCAGCAAACCAACCGGGTGATTTTGGAAAGCGCTCCGCAGCTGGACGTGCGCCTGGGCTATTTGGCCGGGCTGGCCGACCGCGCTAGTGGGGTTAGTCGTAGCGTGGCACCTATTCTGCTCGACGCGCAGCACATGACCTCGACCGAGGTGCAGCAACAGCTAAATGAGCAGTTGTACAGCCAGCATTTGCCGAGTGACCAGGGCTATGACCGTCTTGAGGATATTCTGCGCCGGCGCAAGGTGCGTATCGCCATCGAGCCGGAGTTTATCGGCCTGTCTTTTCGCGCTCGTCCGGGTGAGCCGTTGCGTGGTTTGGATGCGGATTACGCGCGGGCGTTCGGACAGTGGTTGGGGGTTGAAGTGGAGTTTGTTGAGCATAGCTGGGAGCAGTGCATGTCGCTGCTCTCGTTTGGCCGCACACGTAATGAACCACCGGCCGATTTGATGTGGAGCGCTTTGCCCGCTTCGCCGGCATTCGAGGGCCTGGCATTCTCTGAACCCTATAGTTTTGCTCCGTTGATTATGGCGCGGCGTACCGGTGACACACGTATTCGGGGCGTGGCCGACTTGCAGGGCAAGGTACTAGGCTGCGGTAGCGACCCGGTTGCTTTGCAAGCGCTGGCTGAGTTGGGCGTGTGTTGGGCTGGTGAGCAAGGTGCTGGTAAGGGGCGCATCGAAGTGGGCAACCTTGTCGTGTTTTCCGATCAGAAGCGCATCCACGATTGCTTAGCGGAAGGAGTGGTAGATGCGTTTGTCGTGGAGCGGCCGATCTACCAATGGGCCACGTCCGATACGCAAAGCCGCTGGCGCGGCAAGTTAGAAATTCTGCCTAAACCGCTGGGTGATCGGTTGTGGTGCTATAGCGTTGGCGTTGCCGCAAGGGCAGAAAATGCTCGTTTATTGGCCAGGGTGAATGAGTTTATCCAGCAGTTTCATGGCAGTCGGGTACGCGATGAGATCGAGCGGCGCTGGCAGGGTGAGGTGCTCAAACCAAACGCCAGCGCGTGCCAGCTTAGTGGTGTGCTTGGCGCGCGTGAGCTGGCGGCGTTGTCGCTTCAATAAGGCGTTTAGCAGCAGGGCGGCTGTTGCTGTTCAGAGGAACAGCATGCTCACCAATTCAGTGCGGTTACTGGCCCCCACTTTGCGAAACAGGTTGAGCAAGTGGGTTTTTACTGTGGGCAAGCCGAGGTCGAGCAGCCGTGCCAGTTCTTTGTTACTGACGCCATCGCGCAGCAGTAGCGCGATCTGTCGTTCCCTTGGGGTTAGTTGATCCAGCTGGGTGCTGGCCGCTGGAGTGCAACCGTGGATAGCCAATTGCAGTAAGCCCTGCAGTGGAATCAAACGCTGCAGTTCGGCGTTACTGAACGCCCCTAGATTATTACCGCGCAGCAGTGAAAGGCCGGCCACCGGTATGCCATCGAGATGTGCAATAACCTCCACCACATCCACGACCTGATGGCGCAGAAGGAACTGCTGGTATTCACCGTTGGCTTTTTCATCCTGACGCGCGAGCCCTTCACGCAAGGGCACCACCGGAAGGCCTGTGGCCATGCAGCGGCTCGGCTTGAGGGGGTCAATATGGCGATAGTGGTTGAGATAGGCGCTGTGCATGCGTGGGTGCATGCCTTGCAACTGGAAGTCGCAGGCCTGTAAATGCGGATTGATGCGGTAGAAGGCCGCGAGGGAAGCGGGGACTACCTGGCTGAAGGCATGCAGGCAGTGCTTGCCAAGCGCGCTGATGGAACGATCATAGGCGAACATAGCTCTTGCGCTCTAAAACCCGCCGGCACCTTACTTGGCGCCGACGGGCTGGTGATCACGCTACTGCGTAGTAGTGCTTAACAAAACTCTCACCCGGTACTTCCCAAATCACTACGGTGCCCTTGGTGACGAACCAGGTTTCGCCCACGCCAAAACGGGTTGTGATACCGGTGGATTCTTCTGTGAGCAGCACTTCACCAGTGACCACGGTCGCCTGTTCGTTGAACGGGTAGGTCATGCGGAACTTGCCTTTGCTGGTGCCAAAGTAAGCGGCGCTGACCGGGTCAGTCGGAGCACCTGAGGTCATCTTGCCGAAGGCTTTTACTTCACCTTCGAGAATCTCCGAACCCAGGTCGGCAACGGTGCCCCAGGCGTCCAGTTCGTTGAGGCTGATACCTTGTTTAATGGCGATAAGTGTCATGGCAGATCTCCCAATAATGAGGATGAAGGAATAGTTAGCGGCGGCCGGACCAGTAGCCGGATACCTGGTGCCAGGTCTTGCCAGCGCTGAGCAGCAAAGGCCTGAAGTGGTCTTTTCCGTACACCTGAATGCGTTTAACCGAGCTAATCAGGTCATAACGGGCCGAGCCTTCGCTCATGCCCTCGGCGAGGATCTTGCAAATAATGTGGCTCGGGGTCACACCGAAGCCCGAGTAGCCTTGCACGTAGAAGGCGTTAGGGCGGCCCGGCAATGAACCAATCTGCGGGAACAGGTTAGGGCTGCAGGCCATAGGGCCGCCCCATGTCAGGTCGATTTTCACGTCCTTGAGGTAGGGGAAAATCTTCAGCATCAGGTTGCGGTTCCAGGCTTTCAAATCGCTAGGAATATGCTCGATAAAGGGCGTTGCAGCGCCAAACAGTAAGCGGTTTTCATTGGTCACGCGGTAATAGTCGATCACCGGGCGAATATCGCTATAAGCGCCACGAATCGGGCTAATACGTTGGATCATTTCGTCCGAGAGCGGCTCGGTCATCATCTGAAATGCATAGGTATTGATGGTGCTCTTGTGCAGCTCCGGCTCCAGCTTGTTGAGGAAGCTGTCGCATGCCCACAACAGTTTGCTGGCTTTTACCGAACCCTTGCCGGTACGCACGGTGATGCGATCACCGTAGGTAACTTCCAATGCCGGGCTGTGTTCAAAGATTTTCACGCCATGGCTGGCTAGCGCTTTGGCTTCGCCGAGCAACAGGTTTAGTGAGTGCACATGGCCGCCGCCCATATGCAGCAGAGCGCTGCTGTATGCGTCGGAGCCGATGATCTGTTTTACCTCGGAGCCGCCAAGGAAGCGGATCTCATGCGTCGAGCCGAGCGACTTGAATTCTTTCTCCCAGGTACGCAGGGTTTTTTCCTGGCGACCGTTGAAGCCCAGATAGCCGTAGCCATGGCAGAAGTCAGCGTCGATGTTGTACTTGGTGATACGGTCTTTAATGATGTCCGCGCCCAGCTCGCTGATCTCGAAGATCGAGCGCAATCCCTCTTCGCCAACATCTTTTCTGATTTTCTCCATGTCATGGCCAATCCCCGCCATGATTTGCCCGCCGTTACGGCCGGTGCCGCCAAAGCCCAGGTAGCGAGCTTCCAGGACAACGATATTGGTGATGCCTTTCTCGGCCAACTCAAGCGCTGTGTTGATCCCGGAGAAACCGCCACCGATCACAACAACGTCTGCTTCCAGGTCCGCGTCAAGTGACGGGAAGCTCAGGTCGTACTTCTTGGTGGCCGTGTAGTAGGTGGGTGTCTCGATATTGATCATGACTGCAGCCTAAAACAGTTGGGTGGAATGCTGAGGGCGCGCTGCGGCTTGGATAAAGTCGTGCATGCGATGGGTGTATTAAGGGCTTGGTATGGGCTTGTCGTCTTGTTCCTGACTGCCGGGGTTTTTGACTTGGGCTGACAGCAAACGCTCAACTTTGGCCCTGGCCGCCTCGGCGCAGAGGCAGTCGAGTTGCTCCGATGCGCCGGAAATACCGATGGCTCCAATGACCTGGCCGGCAGCATGGAACGGCTCGCCGCCACCAAATAAGGCCATGTTGGCTTGCAGCGGCAACCCTTGCTGAACCGCCGTGGAGCAATTGGCCAGGCGTTGTTGCCAGCTACCGGTGGGTACACCAAAGGCCAGTGCGGTTAACGCTTTGTTGCGGGCGATATCACGGCTGTGTAGCGGGGCGTTATCCATATGCGCCATATGCACCAGCTGGCCGGCGGCATCCACGATCGCAATACTGATTTTCAGGTGCTCGTTCTCGGCTGCTTGCAAGGCCGCTTGTAGCGCATGCATGGCCAGTTCGAGGGTGAGGGTGGTTTGTTGCCGCAATAATTCACGCATGGCTTGACTTCTGTTTTGAGGTCGGTAGATTTGCCCATCATGAATAAGTTAACGACAAGCCGCAACGCGTATTACTACTGCCCGACCTGCTCCCAGCGGCGGTAGTTTCGGCCTACACCCGGACCGCCCGAGGCGGTTTCGGAACAGTTCTTCCGTAGTCTTCTTGGGCACCACAGCGAGAAAGGAAACTACGATGAATACCTCGGTTATAAACCCTACGACGGTTATTTGGGCTAGTCACGCCATGGCCTTAACCCACGGTAAGGAGGCGGCCGAGCACGCTCAGGCAGCAGCGACTGCGTTATTCCAGCAGCAGGGCGATGCGCTCGCTTTACGTCATCTGAATTGCCCAAAGCTCGCCTGAAGGACGGTATCGCCTTGGTTGATTTGTTGGTTGAGCACCAGTTGCAGCCATCCCGCAGCGCAGCCAGGCGTCAGGCTGGGGTGGCAGTGCGTGATGTTGACGAGCTGCTAGCGCGTGACTGTGATGGCTGGCAGCGCTATATGCGCATTCAAATCGTCGACTAAAACGCAGGTCACGGGCGCGCAACTCAGTTGGCAGGCTGGTGCAAGCACTGCTCTATAGGGCTCCTTCTAATGTGCTCAATACGCCGGTCTTTCTGCCGGTATTGGTCATTCATTTAGGAGTCCCCACCATGCGGCTATGGGCCAGCTTGATGCTGCTGTTGGTTATCGGTCAGGCGCATTCTGCCGAGGTGCTACGGGTATATAACTGGAAGAACTACATAGACCCTCAGGTGTTGGCCGATTTTGAGAAAGACACTGGGATTCAAGTCGACTACCAGACCTTCACCGCCGCTAATGAGTTGGACGAGGTGATGGCCAAACACGAGGCGTATGACGTAGTAGTGCCGTCGCACTTTCAGCTCTCGCGGATGATTCGTAGCAACCAATTGACGGTCCTCGATACCAGCCGCCTGAGTAACTACAAGCACATTGACTCCGGATTGCTGGCAATGCTGGCAGGGATCGATTCTGCCAACCGCTATGTGGTGCCTTATCTTTGGGGGTCGGTAGGGTTGGTGGTCAACCCGGCACTGGCACAAGCGCACTATGGTGGCCCACTGCCGAATAGCTGGGGACTGCTGTTCGATGAAGCGCAGGCCGCACGGTTGGCCGGCTGTGGCGTGAGTATCCTTGACGCCCCGGAAGAGACTGCTTCGCTGTGGTTCAACTACCGAGGCCGCAGCTTGGCGCGCAATGGCCCTCGGCATATTGAGCGGCAGATGCAGCCGTTGTTGCGCCTGGCTGCGCAGCAACATGGGATGGACAACGAGCGATACATCGATGATCTGGCGGACGGTAGGCTTTGCGTAGCCATGGCCTGGGTAGGGCATGCCATGACGGCGGCAAAGAAGAACCCAGCCCTGCGGTTTCAGATTCCCGATGAAGGGGCCATGGTGTTTATCGACAGCCTGGCTATCCCCAGCAATGCGGCAAATCCGGAGCTGGCCTATCGCTTTATCGATTACATGCTGGCACCTAAATATGCCGTGTTGAATGCCCGTGCTACTCAGTTCTACTCACCATTGCCGAGCAGCTCTGCAGAAATGCAGGCCTTAGCAAAAGAGTTGCCGATGCAGGTGCTTACGCCTGATGAGCGTCGCCGCGTGTACGTGTTGGAACGTTTAAATGGCGATCAGAAAGCTGCGTTGGACCGCTTCTGGGCGCAACTAAAAGCGGTACAGCATGTTGTGCAGTGACGCTGTTGATTGATAAAGCAAAGGTGTAGCCGAAGCCATGCAATGTGTTGACCCCGCGGCAAGCGCAAAGTCGTTATGCCGGCAGGGGTTTACCGAGCGGTACTAGCGAGTGCTATGCAACTGGCCGCTGAGGTTAATCAGCACCCACTAAAAAACCGGCCTAGGCCGGTTTTTTAGTGGCGTAGATTGGCTTTTAGGCAATGCCTAGGCACATGTACTTTTGTTCGATGTAATCGTCGATTCCGTACTTGGAACCTTCGCGGCCTAGCCCCGATTGTTTAATGCCACCAAAGGGTGCGACTTCGGTGGAGATCAGGCCTTCGTTGACGCCAACCATGCCGTACTCCAGGGCTTCGCTCACGCGCCAGGCGCGGCCAAGATCGCGGGTGTACAGGTATGAGGCCAGGCCGAATTCGGTGTCGTTGGCCAAGGCAATGGCTTGCTCTTCTGTCTCGAAGCGAAAAATTGGGGCCAGCGGGCCAAAGGTCTCATCGCGCGCTACCAGCATATCGGCGGTCACATCGCCAAGTACGGTGGGCTCGAAGAAGTTACCGCCCAGGGCATGTACATGACCACCCGCAAGGAGGGTGGCGCCTTTGCCGAGGGCGTCGTTGATATGTTCCTGAATCTTCTCCACTGCCTTGGCATTGATCAGCGGGCCTTGTTGCGCGCTGGCATCCACTGCTGGCGCTACTTTCAACGCATTAACCGCAGCAATCAGGCGGCGGCTAAATTCGTCGTACACGCTGTTCTGTACCAGTAGGCGGTTGGTGCACACACAGGTTTGCCCGCTGTTGCGGAACTTCGAACCGATGGCGCCCTGTACTGCAGCATCCAGATCGGCATCTTCGAAGACGATGAACGGCGCGTTGCCGCCCAACTCCAGGCTGACTTTCTTGATGGTTTCTGCACATTGCGCCATGAGCAGTTTGCCAATCCCGGTGGAGCCGGTGAATGACAGCTTTTGCACATCGGGGTTGCCGGTCAGTTCGCCACCAATGGCCCGTGAGTTATTACCGGTGACAATGTTCAGCACGCCGGCAGGGACGCCCGCGCGTTCGGCCAGCACGGCCAGGGCCAGTGCAGACAGCGGGGTTTCCGATGCGGGTTTGAGCACCACGGTGCAGCCGGCGGCCATTGCTGGGCCAACCTTGCGGGTGATCATTGCGTTAGGGAAGTTCCAAGGTGTGATGGCGGCAACTACACCAATCGCTTGCTTGATCACGACCAGGCGACGGCCTGGTTTGTCGTGGGGGATGACGTCGCCGTAAACGCGCTTGGCCTCTTCGGCGAACCATTCGATAAAGCTGGCACCATAGGCGATTTCGCCACGGCTTTCGGCCATCGGTTTGCCTTGCTCCCAGCTCAGCAGCGTGGCCAGGTCTTCCTGGTTGGCCATGATCAGGTTGAACCAGTTACGCAGAATAGTGCTGCGCTCCTTGGCCGTTTTGGCCTGCCAAGCGGGTAGGGCGGCCTTAGCGGCGGCAATGGCGCGGGCGGTTTCAACTTGGCCGAGGGAGGCAACTTCCGCGATCAGCTCGCCATTGGCCGGGTTGGTGACGCTGAAGCGAGCATGGTTATCCGCCTCGATCCACTGGCCGTCGATATAGGCTTGCTCACGCAATAGATTCAAATCGTTGAGTTTCATCATGGTCCTTGTAGGGCTCAGTAAACGCTACTGCCGGGCGCTGCGGCCGGGGCTTCGGTGTTTTTATAGCTGGCGGCCAGGCTACTGAGGCCGCGCATCAAAACGGTGGTGTCGACGCCGACGGCAACAAAGGTTGCGCCCAGTTCTAGGTAGCGACGTGCGAGGGTTTGGTCGGCACTCAAAATACCGGCGGCTTTACCCGCCTTGCGGATGCGGGCGATGGCGTCTTCGATAGCCGCCTGCACCTGCGTATGGCCAGGATTACCACGGTGGCCCATGGCGGCGCTGAGATCGGCCGGGCCGATAAACACACCGTCAACGCCTTTTACGGCGGCGATAGCATCGAGGTTGGCCAGGCCGTCGAGGTTCTCGATCTGCACCAGCAGGCACATTTGTTCATCAGCGAGGTTCAGGTAGTCAGGGATGCTGTTCCAGCGTGAGGCGCGGGCGAGTGCGCTACCCACGCCACGAATGCCGCTTGGCGGGTAACGCATGGCACGCACCAGTTCGCTGGCTTGTGCCTCACTCTCGACCATGGGCACGAGCAGGGTTTGCGCACCGATATCCAGCACTTGCTTGATCAGTGCGGTATCGCCAATTACCGGGCGAATTATCGCTTCGGCGGCATAGGGGGCTACGGCTTGTAGCTGCCCAAGCATGCCGCGCAGATCATTGGGCGCATGCTCGGCGTCGATCAACAACCAGTCGAAACCGGCATTGGCTGCCAGCTCCGCGCAATAAGGGTCAGCCAGGCCTAGCCAGAGACCAATCTGTGCTTCACCTTGGGCGAGGCGCTGTTTGAAACGGTTGATGGGCATGTCCATAGACGGCTCCGGAAGTCAGACGAAACGGCAGGCAATCGAGCCGAGCATGTCGTAGTCGACATGGAAGGTATCGCCTGGGTTGGCAGCTACTGGGCGGGTAAAGGAACCGCCAAGAATAATTTGCCCGGCCTCCAGGGTGACGTCGTAGGGCGCCAGCTTGTTGGCTAACCAGGCCACGCCTTTAGCGGGGTGGTTGAGTACGGCGGCAGATACGCCAGACTCCTCGATCACGCCGTTGCGGTAGAGCACGGCTGGTACTTTGCGCAGGTCAATATCGGTAGGGCGCACTGGGCGACCGCCCATCACCACGCCTGCGTTGGCCGCGTTATCGGAAATGGTGTCGAACACTTTGCGGGTGACCTTGGTGTCGGGGTCTACCTGATGGATACGCGCGTCGATGATTTCCAACGCCGGGATGACCCACTCGGTGGCGTCCAGTACATCGAATACTGTGACATTCGGCCCTTTCAGCGGCTTGCCAAGAATAAATGCCAGTTCAACTTCAACCCGCGGCACGATAAAGCGCGAGAAGGGAATATCGCTGCCTTCCTCGAAGAGCATATCGTCCAGCAGCGCACCGAAGTCGGGCTCGGTGATGTTCGAGGAAACCTGCATAGCCCGCGAGGTCAGGCCGATTTTGTGGCCCACCAGCTTGCGCCCGTCTTTGATCTTTTGCGCCACCCACGCCCGCTGAATGGCGTAGGCGTCTTCGATGGTGATTTGCGGGTAGTCGAGGGAGAACTGACGGACCTGCTGGCCAGAGCGTTCGGCGGCGTCGAGTCGAGTAGCAGCCTGTTGAATGAGCGTTGCGTCAAGCATGGGGAACCTCAGGAGTTCTTGTTGAACAGGGGGTGCAGGCTGCTGTGCTTAGCGTCGTAGACCTGCCCCGGGCTTTCGTCGATTTGTAAGGTGATGCCCATCGGGCGCTGCTGCACGAGCTCGTCGAGGTGGGCGCGCAATACCGCCAACAGGTTGTCGCCAACCGTCTTGTGTACGCTGGCGCTGCGGCCTGCGCCCATACGCAGGTTGGCGTAGAGGAACGTGTAATCGCCTTTACCGTCGGCTACCGCGTAGTGCGCCGCCGGGAATGCCAGGACACGGGTACCGCCAGTGGGAAATACGGCTTTGCCGCTTTCGTCGCGCTGTTCGAGCATGCAGTCGGCCAGGGCACGGCACAGGTTGGAGATATCCGCTTGTTGTTCGAGTTCAGGGGTATAGAGCAGAACCAAGTGAGGCATGGTGGTTTTCCTGCAACGTTGTCCGTGGCTATACCGCTCTACCGAAGTCGAGCGGCGGCCAGGTTGCTATTGGTTAGAGCCGGCTTGGGGAGGCGCGATGGGCGGCGTCGCTGGCCTGTGGCTGAGGAATGGTTGAGCCATCCTGCGGCGTGACAGGGAACAGCGCATTGATCTGCCCAGTGCCTGAGGCGGCGAAGTAGGGCGTCAACACTTCGGCCTTACCGTCGTATTTCGACCAGCCTAGAGCGCCCATCAGCATGGCGGTGTCATGCATAAAGCCTTCGCCATGACCTTTGGCCGCGTACTCCGGCAGCATGCCGCAGAAGGTTTCCCATTCGCCGTTCTGCCACATTTTGACAACCCGCTCATCGAGGGTTTCCAGGAAGGGGCTCCAGATCTTGGTGGCGAACTCCGGCGCTTGGCCGTTTTGGGCAAAACGGTGTGACAACGAACCGCTGGCGAGAAACGCTACCGTGCCATCGTAGTGCTCTTCCACGGCCTTACGCATGGCCCAGCCAAGGCGGGCGCTGTCGTTAAGAAAGTGCGATGTGCACAGCGCCGAAACCGAGATGACTTTGAAGTGCTGGTCGGCGTTCATGTAGCGCATAGGCACTAGGGTGCCGTATTCCGGTGCCAGGGTCGTGGCCGAGTGGGCCATGGTTTCCACACCGAAGCGGTTGCACGCCTCAGCCAGAATCTTGCCCAGCTCCGGGTTCCCTGGGAACTCGTATTCCATGTTGCTGATGAAGTGCGGCAGTTCGTTGCTGGTGTAGCGCCCTTTGAAGTGCGGGCCGCAGAGCACGTGATAATTGGCGTTGACCAGCCAGTGGGTATCGAACACGACAATGGTGTCTACGCCCAACTCACGGCAGCGGCGGCTGATTTCGATATGGCCGTCGATGGCTGGCTTGCGAAAACCCTGATTCGGGCCAGGCAATTCGGATACGTACATCGACGGAACGTGGGTGATTTTGGCAGCCAGAGCGAGTTTGCCCATGATAATTCTCCAAGCGCGGCCCAAAGGGCCTGGGTTCTTGTGATTGGTCTGCACGCAGGAAGCTGGCGACTCGTACCGGGTTATAAACCCGGCCGAGTCACTCTTGCGAGCCGGCCGTTACACGCCCCAACGGGGAATATGGTGGCTGCCCATGGAAATACACACGTTCTTGATTTCAGCAAACACTTCGAAGCTGTATTCCCCACCTTCACGGCCGGTGCCCGAGCCTTTCACACCACCGAACGGCTGGCGTAGATCGCGCACGTTCTGGCTGTTGATAAACACCATGCCGGCCTCAATGCCGCGTGCCAGGCGATGAGCTTTGCCGATGTCCTGGGTCCAGATGTAGGACGCCAGGCCGTACTCGGTATCGTTGGCCAGGCGCAGCGCTTCGGCTTCGTCCTTGAACTTGATCAAGCACACCACCGGACCAAAGATTTCTTCCTGGGCGATACGCATGCGGTTGTCGACATCGGCAAATACCGTAGGCTGAATAAACTGCCCCTTGGCCAGATGCGCGGGTAGGTTGGCTGGACGCTCCAGACCGCCTGCCAGTAGATTGGCACCTTCTTCGATGCCGATCTTGATGTAGCCGGTGACCTTGTCGTAGTGCGCTTGGGTGATCATTGAGCCGACTTGAGTTTTCGGATCCTGAGGGTCACCAACGATCAACCGCTTGGCACGTGCCGCAAACTCGGCGACGAACTGGTCGTAGACGGTTTCCTGAATGAAGATGCGGCTACCGGCGGTGCAGCGCTCGCCGTTGAGCGAGAAGATGGTAAACAGTGCCGCGTCCAAGGCGCGGTCAAGGTCGGCATCGTCGAAAATCACCACTGGCGACTTGCCGCCCAGTTCCATGGAGTACTTCTTCAGGCCGGCGGTCTGCATGATCTTCTTACCGGTGGCGGTGCCGCCTGTGAAGGAGATCGCGCGTACATCCGGGTGGCGAACCAGGGCATCACCGGCAGTCGCACCATAGCCTTGCACAACGTTGAGCACGCCTGGCGGAATGCCGGCTTCCAGAGCCAGGCGGCCCAGCTCGTTAGCGGTCAACGGCGACAGCTCGCTCATCTTTAGTACCGCCGTGTTGCCCAGCGCCAGGCAGGGCGCGGTCTTCCAGGTGGCGGTCATGAACGGCACGTTCCACGGTGACACCAGGCCACATACACCGACCGGTTGGTAAAGGGTGTAGTTGAGCATCTGGTCGTCGACCGGGTAGCTGTGGCCGTCCATGCGCGTGCAGACTTCGGCGAAGAAGTCGAAGTTGTGCGAGGCACGTGGGATCAGCACGTTCTTGGTCTGGTGGATCGGCAGGCCGGTGTCGAGGGTTTCCAACTCAGCCAGCTGCGGTACGTTTTGCTCGATCAGTTCGCCCAGTTTGCGCATCAGCTTGGCGCGTTCTTTGGCTGGTGTGTTGGCCCACTTGGGGAAGGCTTCCTTGGCTGCCGCGACAGCTAGGTTGATTTCATCCGCGCCACCGCTGGCGACTTCGCCGATGGCTTCACCAGTAGCAGGGTTGAAGTTGGTGAAGGCGTCTTTGCTTTCGACTTCCTTACCGTTGATCCAGTGCTTGATCATGCTCGTGGCCTCTTATTTTTTTACTTGCCGCGGGCGGCAAAGAATTCAGTTTCGCTAACGATGCGGTTGACCAGGCGGCCAACGCCTTCCACTTCCACCACCACTTCATCGCCTGGTACCACGTCGGCCAAGCCTTCCGGCGTGCCGGTAGCGATCATGTCGCCTGGTTGCAGGGTCATGAAGCTGGAGAAGTATTCGATCAGGTAGGGGATGTCGAAGATCATGTCGGCGGTGCTGCCTTCCTGCTTCAACTCGCCGTTGATCCAGGTGCGCAGTTTGAGCTTCGAGGGATCTGCCACGTCGTTGGTATCGACGATCCACGGACCGATCGGGGTGGTGCAGTCTCGGTTCTTAACGCGCAGGTTGGGGCGGTAGTAGTTTTCTAGGTAGTCGCGGATCGCGTAGTCATTGCAGACGGTATAGCCCGCGAGATACTGCAAGGCATCCTCGCGTTTGACGTTGCGTGCCGGCTTGCCGATCACGGCGACTAGCTCGCACTCGTAGTGCATGTACTTGACGTTGTCTGGACGCCAGGTGACCTGATTGTGGCCAGTGTAGGCGCCGGGAGACTTGATAAAGGCCAGTGGCTCGGTGGGTGCTTTGAAGGCCAGCTCGGCAGCATGGTCGGCGTAGTTCAGACCCAGGGCGAACATGCTGCCTTCGGCAGGCGGCAACCATTCGACGTCTTGCTCGGCGAGTAGGCGGCCATCGGCAAGGCGTACGGCATTGTCATCTTCAACGGTGACGTTGTGGGTCTCACCCTGAAAACGGATACGGGCATATTTCATCAGAGTGCTCCCTCGGCAACCACGGTATTGGTGAGCCGGCCTAAGCCGTCGATCTCCACTGCGACGATGTCGCCAGGCTGGACATCAACGCGACCTTCAGGGGTGCCGGTGATGAGTACGTCGCCTTTGTGCAGCGTCATGAATTCGCTCAGTTCGGCGATCAGTTGTGGGATGTTTCGCACCCAGTTTGCGGTGCTGTTCTCTTGGCGCAGTTCACCGTTTACATACAGGCGGATACCCAGCACGTTTGGATTGCTGATTTGACTGGCGGGTACAAACTCTGGGCCGATGGGGCAGAAGCCATCACGGCACTTGGCCTTAACGGCCGGGCGGTAGTAGCTGTCTTCTGGGAGGCTGAACTCGTTGACGATCAGGTAGCCGGCAACATGCTGCATGGCGTCTGCTGCGCTCACACGGCTGGCATCCTGGCCGATTACCACGCCAAGGGCTGGGCCGGGCTGCAGGTGTTCGACACCGGCAGGGAATACCACTGGCTGGTCGTTGCCGTTGCGAGTGTTAGATGTCTTGATAAAAAGCACGGGTTTGATCGGGGGCTTTTGATAAGGCGGCTGCTCGAATGCTTCCAAGTGGCTTTTCAGCAGTCCCTGGTAGTTCAGGGCAACGCCGAACAGGGTGCCGGCAGCAACCTTCTCTAAGGCAAGGCTCATCGGGTGTTCTCCAATCACAGTGAGAATCACCGCTGTGCAGCGGTGATTAATATATTAATGATATAATTAATAGGTTAACGATTGTCAAGAGAAGCGGCTTTTCGATCAGTTTATTAGGTGGGGTCGACAGCTCTAAGAGCACCTATGATGCGGGCTGTAGTTCAGGGCTGAATGGCTTTTACGGTTTTTGAATTGCACTTTTCATGGCCTTTTTCGCCCGTTTTCAATAGGCCTAGCTTAGAGCTGGTCGCCTAGAAGGGCTTGCCTATGCCTGCACGGCGGCATGCTTCTGGCTGCCACCAGAACCCTGGCAATTGACCACAGGCGCGCGCTTGTGCAGGCTGAAAAGTGATACCGTTAATCTATTCACAACCGTCTTAAAGTCGAAGCCCACTATGCCTGTTGTTACCCGACCATCCCTGACCCTGACTCTGCTCCAGGCCCGCGAGGCCGCTATGAGCTTCTTTCGCCCGCTACTCAACCAACACGGCTTGACCGAACAGCAGTGGCGGGTGATTCGCATCCTGCGTCAGCACGGGGAAATGGAGAGTTATCGTCTGGCTGAACTCGCTTGTATCCTCAAGCCGAGCATGACTGGTGTGCTCAGTCGGCTTGAACGCGACGGTGTTGTGGCGCGCCGCAAGCCGCCGCATGACCAGCGCCGGGTCTATATCGATCTCACCAAGCATGGGCACGAGTGCTTCCTCTCGATGAGCGGTGACATGGAGGATAATTACCGGCGCATCCAAGCGCAGTTTGGTGAGGAGAAGCTTCAGCAACTGCTCGGGCTGCTCAATGAACTCAAGCAGATCAAGCCCTGAGTTTGATTGGCTGCGGCTAATCAGTAGGTTATTACCGAGAAGCGGGGCGGCTCATGCGCGACCAGCAACCCATCCCCAATATCAATATTGGTCAGGTCTATGACCAGCGTTACGCCGATGCCGATGTGCATTACGAGGCGCTCGGCAAACTGGCGGATTTCTTTGGGCGTAACATGCCGGTGCACCGGCATGACCGCTTCTTTCAGGTGCATTACGTCAAGAGCGGCGTGGTTCGGGTTTACCTGGATGACCAGCGTTACCAGCAAGAAGGCCCCATGTTCTTCCTCACCCCGCCGACCTTTGCGCATGCGTTTGTGACCGACGCAGATAGTGATGGTCATGTGCTCACGGTGCGCCAGGAGTTGATTTGGCCGCTATTGGAAGGGCAGCAAGGGCTGGCTCAGGGCCCGCAGATTGCCCCGCTATGCGTGGCAATCTGCGAGATTGACGCGCAGCATGAGGCCGAGGTGACCCGTCTCAACCTTCTGTTCAACGAACTGCGCAGCGAGTTTGCCGATGATCGTCCGGGGCGAGCGCTGAGCCTAGTAGCGCTGACTCGCTTGATCTTTATCAGCTTGCTGCGGTTGTCGACCCGCTCGATCCTGTCGCAGCCGGCGCGCCGCGAAGACTTGCTGGTTTTTCAGCGTTTCAATGCCCTTATTGAGGCCAATTACCAAGCGCACTGGGCCTTGGGCCGCTATGCCGAACAGTTGGGCGTGGCCGAGGCGCGCCTTAACGATATCTGCCGGCGTATCGCCGACCTGCCGTCCAAGCGCCTGGTGTATGACCGTCTGATGCAAGAGGCTAAGCGTCTGTTGCTGTTCACCGGTAGTTCGGTCAACGAGATCTGCTACCAACTGGGCTTTACCGATCCAGCTTATTTCAGTCGTTTCTTCACGCGCAATGCTGGCATCACGCCGGGAGAGTACCGCCAACGCAATCCAGCGGACGATTAATCAAGTAAATCTTGCGACGTAGGGGCAATCGATGCGCAAAATTTTTCCGATTTTGAAATAGGCCAATAGAATCGCGTAAACAAAGCGGTCAAGTTTGGGCTTAGCTGTTCCAATGGTGTGCACAGAATGTCCATGGCTCAGCGTGATGGAGCGGCGCTCAGCATGCTGTCAGAATAAAGCTATTTACTCGCCTGTAATGTTCGCCAAACACAGAGAGAGCAGAGTCCTAGCGCTGACTCCCTGTGTGGCGAGTTAATCAGTAATTGAAGCCATTGGCCTTGGCTGTTTCCTCCAGCGCTTTTGCCAGATGATTTCCATCGATCCCTTTCTCCGCGGACTCTGCAATCCAGCGCTGCCGAGCCGTGTCAGCTGCTGCTCTCATTCGCTGATAGTCATCAGCAGTAATGGTGGATACGCTTGCGCCAAGATCGATGGCTATCTGGCGTGCTCTGTCCGCCTCCTTATCCCAGCTGGCACCAAAGGTTGTAGATAGCTCTAACCCACTGTTTCGGTCGATTATCTCGCGCAGGTCATCTGGCAGGCTTTCGTAGCGTTTCTTGTTCATCAGGAAGCTGAGTAAGGTGGTGGAAAAAATGGGCTGCCCTGCTTGCGGTTCAGAGTGGTGGCGAGTGATTTCTTCAAGCTTCAGCGCGGGAATCACTTCCCAGCCTACCAGTGCGCCGTTGATAACACCTTTTGATAAGGATTCGGTCAACTGAGCAGGGGGCATGCTCACCGGGGTTGCTCCCAGGGCGTCGAGTAGGCTGGCGGTCATGCGGGTCGAGGCACGTATTTTCTGGCCTTTGAATTCCGATAGCTTGGTAATCGATGCGCCGACGTTGTGCAGTTGCATGCCTCCGTCACTATGTAGGGCGAGCACCTTGTAGTCGCTGTAGTCGTCCTTCAGTGTTTTTTCGTAAAAATCCCATATGATTTTCGAGCCTAACTCGCCGTTGGCGGGCAGCATGAACGGGAGTTCTACGGCTTCGCTGCGAGGAAAACGGCCAGGTGAATAGCCCGGTGCCGTCCAGACGATGTCGGCAATGCCGCGGCGTACCTGGTCAGGCAGTTGTGACGGGATGCCGCCAAGCTGCATGGACGGATAGATCTGGCAGCGGATGCGGTTATCGGACTGCTGATTAAGCCTAGTACACCACGGCTCAATCACGTTGCGTTGGGCGTTGGATAGCGCAGGTAGGAAGTGCGCAACTTTAAGGGTAACTGTTTCAGCAGCCTGGATGAGTGGGGTGGCGAGTAGCAGGCTGAGAACGAATATAGGTTTAAGATTTTTCATGGCTGTTCCTTGTTATTATCGTGACTTGCAATAAGCGTATTTGTTGCACTGCGCATGGCATTTAGGCGACTTCTCGACCGTCCTTCTGGGCTGCTTCTTCGGTGGCGCGACGTTTGAGGTAGATGCGCATAGCGACGGCTGGTGCATCGCTGGCAACGGAAATCTCATAATAATTTTCGTCAACGTTTTCCAGTACTGCTTCGAGTGCGCCGAGCCCCTCAACATCTTCCTGGAAGGCCGCGAACAGGCCTTCGTGCATAAAGTGCCCGAGTGCTTGATTGGTCAGGTCGAAATCGCGCCCGTGGATAATGTGGTAGTGCATCGTGTTCTGAGTCTCAGGAGTCAGAATATGTGCCGTGTGGATTCTGAACACCGGGCGGTTTTCTTCCGCAGTAGCGGTGTCATAAAAACTCACGCTGACACGGTGCAAGCCTGGGGAAAGAAATTCCGAGGTGGCGATCCGCGCAGCGGTAGGCGTTTCAATGCCGGTTGACTTTGCCCATACGGGAGACAGAGTGGTGGGCAGCACATTGCGCACCAGTTTGTAGTAGCCATCTTGTAGGTCGGTTTCGAATGGAGCACTGGCGTAATCAGGGGTGCCGATCGTGTTGGCGTGGAGAAACGACAGGTGCGTCAGATCGAGAAGATTTTCGTGCATGCTGACGTAGTTGCCGGGATGGTGGAAATACCCGGATGTGCATTCCCACTCCGGACTTTGTGTCCAGGGTTGATCTGGCAATGTTGACTCATCGGCAAGCGCAGGGTCGCCCATCCAGATCCATACCAGCGGACCGCGCGTCACTAACGGGTAGTTGCGGATGCCGATGCCTCGTGGGCAGGCTTTCTGCGAAGGTGTTTCGATTAGGTCGCCCTGTTCGTTGTAGCGAAAGCCATGGTAGTTACAGACGATGGTGTCGCCGTCGAGGGTGCTTTTCGAGAGGGGGAAGGAGCGATGTGCGCAGCGATCGTCCATGGCGACGGCCTTGCCCGCCAGGGTGCGATACATCAGGACGCGTTTGCCAAGGATTGTACGGGGCAGCAGTTCACGGCCGATGTCATGGGTGAATGCCGCTACGTACCACTCGTTGAACACGAAAGGGGTGTTTCGGTCGGCCATCCGCGCAGTTGCTTTGCGTGAGCCAATGATGAGATTGTTTAAAGGCAGAGTCATTTTTGTTGTCCTCCATCGCTTAGCGGGCCGTTATGGCGGCCGTTGGGTTATAGGTTGAGTTCGAGAGACGGCGTAACGGCTCTTGAAACGCAGATGAGCATGCTTTGGTTGCTGGTACGCTCCTCATCCGAAAGCACCAGGTCGAGGTGTTCTGGTGTGCCGCTACAAACGGCTGTTTCGCAGCTGCGGCAAATGCCCGCTCGGCACGACCAAGGCACCTCCAGACCATGACTTTCGAGCGTTTCCAGGATGCTTTGCTGCGGTGGGACACGCAGCACTTTGCCGCTCTTGCGCAGTATTAGCTCAAAGCCCTCGTCGGCTGAATGAGCCTGCGGCAGGGTCTCAGGTGGGGAGAACCATTCGAAGTGCAAACGGTTGCTGACGGCCTTGCCCGCTGTAAGTAGGGCTTGCATCAGAGAGTCTGGTCCACAACAAAACAGGTGTTCGTCGGCAGCCAGTGACGCGATGAGCGCCTGGTGGTCGAGCCGCCCCCCGGACTCCTCGGTGAAGTGACACTGCACACGCTTAGTGCTCAGTGCCTGCAGATCTTCGTAGAACGCAGCGCGGTGGCTGCTGCGGGCGGTATAGATCAACCGCCAATCCTTACCCTGCGTTACGCACCAGCGGATCATCGACATCAGTGGTGTGATACCGATGCCGCCCGCCACAAAGCAATAGCATCCTGCGGTATCAGCTAGCGCAAAGTTGTTACGCGGTGCGCTGCTTGTGACCATATCGCCTTCGCGAAGGCTACTATGGATGTGTTGGGAGCCACCACGGCTGTTGGCAGCCAGACTGACGGCAATCAAGTAGCGGTTACGCTCGCTAGGATCGTTGAATAGGGAGTAGTGACGCCGGTGGCCACCCGGCAGCCTCAGTTCCAAGTGTGCGCCTGGGGTGAACGCGGGCAGTTCGGCTTGCTGAGGGTCGTTTAGCTCGATTGAAAGGATGCCCTTCGCTTCGGCGCGGATGCGGTTTACCCTGAGTCGTAGGGTCTCGTTAGTGTGTTTCATTGTTATTGTCTGCTTGGCTAAGGGTCGTATCCAAAGCCTACAGTCTTCAGGCAAACTCTCTGTCCTCCCTGAGGATGACAGGCGTATCCGAGCCGGGCTGGCTAGAATTCTCGAAAATAATAATTAGCGACGAGATCTACTGATGATCAGTGTATGGAAACCTTTCGCCCATACGGTTCAGCCCGAGCTGCAGGGGCTTGTTGACCTGACCTCGATCATGGGCAGTGACAGGTTTTCCTCGTCACTGCTCGACTGCCTAGGGCGCTGGGTGCAATCACAGCACTTCAGTGTGCTGCGTATGGACAAGCGCCAACCACAGATGCTGCTAGCCGGCACCCTCCACCGTGATCCTGACTTGGTGTGGCGTTGCTGGCAGGCCTACGCACGGCAATTCCATCAGCATGATGAACTCTATTCGCAGATGCTCAAAACTGATCAATCGCGAGGTGCTTTGGTTGGTCACTTACTTGCTGAAGACATCGAGTTTGCGCCCTATCGCCAAGACATATACCTGCGTAATGGGATGACCGAGCGACTGTCTGGCCTTACTTGGGATGATCAGCAAAACCCAGTGTTCTTCAATCTGTATCGACACAAAGAGATTGGCTATTTCTCCGACCGAGAAATAGCTGCTTTCGAACAGCTAACGCCAGCGCTGATTCAGATTGTACGGGGCCATATGGCGTTATCGTCGCCACGCAGGAGTAATGCGAATGAGCAGCGATCACGTCTGGTTCGTCACGCCCCGACCCTAACAACCAAGGAGCTGGAGGTGTGCGAGCGGCTCCTGCAGGGGATGACCCATGCCGGAATCGCCGCTCAGTTAAACGTGAAGGAAACCACAGTCAAAACCTACCGTAACCGGGCGTTCGCTCGATTGGGTATCAATTTCCGTAGTCAGCTATTTGCGCTGATGCAGGAATGATCTGCAGCATAGAGAGCGTTCGGCTGTGTTGTCAGTATCTCAGTGTTGGCTGCGCTTTGGTGGGCGCTGCGAGCGGGGAGCAATGCGCGGCCGATGCCAGGTTAGCCTCCTGCTTATGGCGCGTATTGGTTCCTCTCACCTCAGCAATACGCTGCGCGCGAGCCGATATCTAAGCGATATCGGCTGAGCACTGAAATGGATTGTTTACCTGCTTACCAAAGTGCAAGTGTGT
Source organism: Pseudomonas sp. (assembly GCF_046581935.1). GTDB lineage: Bacteria > Pseudomonadota > Gammaproteobacteria > Pseudomonadales > Pseudomonadaceae > Aquipseudomonas. The sequence goes on along the minus strand of NZ_JAYGFK010000024.1, from coordinate 25,579 downwards.
AGCCAAGGATCAGGCGGTTTTCATCAATGTCGGTCTTCAGGCCATCGCCCGAGCGGAAGCTAACGTTGCGCATGCGAATGTTGAGGCCTTTCAGTGTGCCTTCCTGAAGGGTGTAGACCAGGTCGCTATCGCGCTCCCACTCGCGGCCATCATGCACGTTACCTTGCTCGATATTCCTACCGCTGGTGTAGCGGGTCATGAACGCCAAGCCCGGAATACCCCATTCGGCGAAATTGAAGTCATAGCGTAATTGCCAGGCATCGGTCTCAGCCTTAGTGAACGTGTTGTAGGTCACCAAGTTGACTGAGTACGGGTCACCGCCACGCAGGAAGGGGAAGTTTCCGTCTCCGGACAAGCGTTGCAGTGCTGCGCCAAATTTATGCGAGCCGCTGCTCAGTGTGAGCATGCCATTGAAGAAGTCGTTATCGATTTTCCCGGTCAGGCGGTTGCCGCTGTCGGTACTTTTGAAATAACGCAGGTCGGTGCGCAAGCTCATGTCTTTTGGCAACTGCAACACGTGCACCAGGCCCACGAAGTGTTGCCGATAGATGTCCTGAAGGTCGCCATAGTAGTAGCTGGCGGTGAGCTGCGGGTTGATTGCGTAGGAGCCCCCGGCAAAATCGAAATGGTCGCTATCGGCGCCGGCGTAACCGATATCGTCCTGGTTACTTGAGTCTCGGTAATTGGCTTTGGTGATACGCCCAGCGTTGAAGTCGAGACCTTTAATTTCCTTCGAGTTGAGCATGCCGCCACTGTAGGTGCTGGAGAGCAGGCGGGTGTCGTTGTACTGCACGACCGGTAGCGTCGGTTGCAGGGTGCCGAGCAACAGTGTGCTGTTGGCGAGGCGTGCTTTGGCGGTAAGACCTAGCTCGCTGTAGTCATCAGCGGGCGTGCCGTCACGGTCGACGGCCAAGACGCCAGTGCCGCTGCGACCCTTACCCGAGTCGAGCTTGACGCCCAGTTGAGCCAGAGCATCCACGCCGAAACCTACCGAGCCATCGGTAAAACCGGATTTATAGCGCAACGTAAAGCCTTGGCCCCAGTCCTCTTGGGTTTCGCCACTGTTCGCCTGGCGGAAATCACGGCTCATGTACATGTTGCGCAGCTCTATGGCCGCAGTGCTGTCATCGATGAAACCGGCCATGGCAGTGGCGCTGGAGCCACAGGCAAGCGTCGTGATCAGGCAGGGAAGTAGGTGCTTGGAGGAGGGCGGCCGAGTCATTATTTTTATTCCTTGATTGGCTTTTTGGGTGACCGCTGTGTGGCGGTCGGCGGCTGTTTTATAGCTAATCATTAACAAATTAACAACAAGGCTTTTGTCTTAAATCATCATTTTCATCACCCGTGATGAGTCGCTAATGAGCGCATTTATTTATATAAGTAATTGAAATTATTAGATAAATATTTTTATTTGGCGTCTTTAAATTAAGCCGATTGATGCTGTTTAGATAATCGAGGTTGACAGATTTTGACAAAAGGTTAACTTATTAATCATGCGAGTTGCTCTAGCCTATCCAGGCATCCCACTGCATCTGGCAATAAAAACAATACGGGACCTAAAGCGATGAAAACCCTGAAAATTGCAGCGCTGTGTGTGACCTTTGGTTGCGCGATCAATGCCCATGCCGAAACTGTCACCCTGAAAATTGCCCACTTCCTGCCCGCCAACTCCAATGCACACGCCAACGTCATCGAACCGTGGTGCGCGCAGTTGAGTGAAGAGTCACAAGGGCGTATCAAATGCCAGCTCTACCCCTCGATGCAGCTAGGGGGAACACCGGCAACGCTGGCCGACATGGCACGCAATGGGGTGGCCGATATTGTCTGGACGGCTCCCGGTTACTCTGCTGGCAAGTTCCCACGGGTTGAAGCGTTAGAGTTGCCGTTCCTGCTGCCTTACGGGGGGATGGCCGGCAACGAGATCATCTGGAACTACTACGAGCAGTACGCTCAGGATGATTTCAAGGACTACAAGGTCCTGGCGCTATTCGGTGATGGCGGCATGGATGTGCATACGCGCAATAGTCCGATCAAGACTCTGGCGGATTTCAAGGGGCTGAAGCTGCGCGCCTCCGGTCGGACTATCGCCAGAACGATCGAAAGCTTGGGCGCAACGCCGGTCAGCATGCCGCCCGCGCAAATGACTGAAGCGATCTCTAAAGGTGTGGTCGATGGTGCCGTTGCCACCTGGGAGGTGGTCGCGCCGACCAAGCTTGACGAAGTGACGAAGTTTCATAGCGCGGGTGATGAGGGGCAACCAGCCTTCGGTTACACCGTGCTGAGCATGTTGATGAATAAGCGCAAGTACGATCGCATGCCCGATGACCTCAAAGCCATTCTCGACCGTAACAGTGGCAAGGCGCTTTCCTTGCGCTTTGGCAAAGCTTGGGACGTGGAGAGCGCAAAGGCGCGTGAGTCTTCTGCGCAAGGCAGCATCGTGGCTATCACCGCGTCTGATTATCAGGCTATGCAGCAGGCTGTTGCGGCAGTCCCCGAGCAGTGGGCTGAGGACGCTACCAGCAAGGGGCTTGACGGTAAGGCGCTGCTGGACGGTGTGCGTAGCCTCTCTAGCGTCAAGCAGTAACGCCCCATGAAAGAGTCTATTTCTTTCGAGTGCGTCGACCTGACGAGTCGCGGCCCGATGCGTCGTTGCCTAGAAAAGGTGGCGGAGCTGTTTGCTTTGAGCGGCGGCTTGATTTTGCTCGCGTTGGTGAGCATGTCGCTGGTTTCCATCATCGGCCGCAAGCTGCTATCGATGCCGATACGCGGAGATATGGAGCTGATGGAGGTTGGCGCAGCCGTTGCCATTGCAGCGTTCCTGCCTCTTTGTGAATTGCGTGGCAGTCACCTGAAAGCCGATGCCTTCACCTTGGCTGCACCAGAAGTGGTGCGGCGCTTTTTGGATGGCCTGGCGCATGGGTTCTGCTGTTTGGCCGCGCTGATTTTGCTCTGGAGAACGACCTTGCAACTGCTGGATAACCGTGAATATGGCGATGTCACGACGCTATTGTCCATTCCGCTATGGACGCCTTTGATGCTGATCGTTTCCAGTCTGGCGCTGCTGGCCCTGTGTTCGCTTGCTCGTGTTATCGACATCATGCGCAAGCCTGGAGTTGAGTCATGAGCGGCTTAGCGCTTGGCCTTATCGCCATCTCGGTCACTATGGGTATGTTGGTGTTGCGCATTCACATTGGCGTCACCATGTTGGCCGGCGGCGCACTCTGTTATTGGGCGGTGAACGATGGCGATTTCAACGGGTTGTTGTTTACCCTGAATAACCTTGCTTACTCGCGTCTGTCCAATTACGACTTGGCAGTGATTCCACTGTTTGTCTTGATGGGCCAGTTTGCCACCCATGGCGGTTTGTCTCGGGCAATCTTTCGGTGCGCGGCAGCCTTTGTCGGGCATTTGCGCGGTGGGCTCGGTATCTCGGCGATAGGTGCATGTGCTGGGTTCGGCGCGATTTGCGGGTCGTCCCTCGCTACGGCAGCAACCATGAGCCATGTCGCCTTGCCCGAGTTGCGCCGGCATAACTACTCGGGGCGTCTGGCCACCGCGACCGTTGCGGCTGGCGGCACGCTGGGTATCCTGATTCCACCATCGGTGCCGTTGATCATCTATGCGGTATTGACTCAGGAGTCGATTGCCAAACTGTTCGTTGCGGCGGTTGTTCCGGGAGTCCTTGCGGTACTCGGCTACATGATCGTGCTGCGCATCATGGTGGCTCGCGAGCAGGGCGGTTGCGATACGCCGGAAAAAGTCAGCATGGCTGAGCGCATTAAGGCGTTGGTGAAAATCATCCCTGTGATCGGCGTGTTTCTGGTGGTGATCGTTGGGATCTACGGTGGCTGGGCCAACCCCACTGAAGCCGCCTCGATCGGCGCGGCAGCCTGTGGGATTCTTGCCGTGCTGCAGGGTGGCATGCGCTGGTCGGGGATGCGCATGAGCTTGCTGGGCACCGCCGAAACCACGGCGATGATCTTTCTGGTGCTACTGGGTGCCGATCTACTCAACTCCGGCTTGGCGCTCACGCAGATGCCGATTGAGCTGATGGAGTGGGTCAAGAGCGCTGGCCTTGAGCCGATGCTGGTGCTGGTTGCGATTCTCCTGCTGTATCTGGTGCTGGGCTGTGTGATGGACTCGTTGGCGATGATCCTACTGACCATCCCGATCTTCTATCCGATGATCATTGGCCTGGATTTCTATGGCCTGGATGCGTCAGAAAAATCCATCTGGTTCGGCATACTGGCATTGATGGTTGTGGAGATCGGTCTGATCACGCCGCCTCTGGGCATGAATCTATTCATCGTCCAGCGAGTGGCGGGTGATGTGCCGTTTATGGAAACCGCCCGTGGCGTTCTGCCGTTCCTCGTGTCCGACCTGCTTAGAATCGTGCTGCTGGTGCTGTTCCCGGCCATAAGCCTGTGTCTACTGAGTCTATAAAGCTGGGAATGGGGTCGCCTGCGGGCGACCCCATTATTTTTTACCTGGAGTGTTGTTGATGTCGGCAGTCAGCCAACCACGGTTTTTGATCGTACTGCTGGCGGTGTTGGTGGCCTTCGGTCCGCTGTCGATTGATATGTATCTGCCCAGCTTGCCACTGATTGCCGCCGATCTGCAGGCCAGCGAGCAGCAGATACAACTGACTATCAGCCTGTTTCTTGCTGGTTTTAGCCTAGGCATGCTGTTTTACGGACCTTTGTCTGATCGCTTTGGCAGACGTCGACTGCTGCTGGCCGGGATTGCTTTGTACATGCTGGCCAGCTTGGGCTGTGCTACGGCCAGCGAGCCGGGCCAACTGGTTGGCTGGCGTTTACTGCAGGCATTGGGCGGGGCGGCGGCTTCGGTACTGGCGCGGGTTATCGTGCGTGATTTGTTTCCACTCAATGAGGCGGCGCGGGTGCTCTCGTTGATGCAGCAGGTGACGATGATCGCCACCTTGGTCGCGCCAGTGCTGGGCGGCTACCTGATGCTCGTAAGCAGTTGGCGAATGCTGTTTATTGCTTTGTTGGGGTTTGCTGGCCTGTGCCTGTTGCTGGTACTGCGCTATATACCGGAGACACACCTACACACGTCACGAGGCACTTCACTTGCGAGCGCCTTTAAGGCCTATGTCGATATCGCCCGTAAACCGCAGGCGCTAGGGTACATCTTGTGTATGGGGATGACGTTCGCAGGGATGTTTGCCTTCATCACCGCGTCGCCCTTCATCTATATCCAGTATTTCGGGATTTCTCCCCAGCATTACGCCTGGCTGTTCGCCCTGAACATTGCCGGGATCATGAGCATGAGTTTTATCAATGCGCACTTGGTGGGCCGGCTTGGCTCCCAACGCATGCTCGACTTTGGCGTCAGTCTTGCGGCGTGCTCTGGCGTCGCGTTGCTACTGTGTACGGCTGGTGCGGTGGGTGGTTTTCCTGCGCTGGTGCTGTGTCTGCTGCTGTTTGTCAGCGTTACAGGCTTGATTGCGGCGAACTGCTTGGCTTGTCTGATGGCTATTTTCTCGCGCCAAGCGGGTGCGGCAGCGGGGCTCGCAGTGGCCATGCAGTTCGGTTTCGGTACCTTAGCCAGCAGCCTAGTCAGTGCGCTGTACGACGGCAGCCCTTGGCCGATGGGGCTGGTTGTCGGTGTTGCCGGCATTGGTGCCTTCCTGGCTTTTCGGCTTACGCGCGTTTGAGGCGGTGCGCTGCCCAGGCGACATAGGCGAGCAACAACGCCCCCGCCCCCAATAGCGCACTAGGCGCGCCTAAATGGGCGGCAATCAGGCCGGCAAGCAAACCGCCGATGGCATCGAAACCGAAGCGGGTCGAGGTGTACAAGGCTACGACCCTGCCACGCAGAGCCTCGGGCGCATCACTCTGCAGCAAAATATTGGTGCCGACATTGCAAAGCGTGATGCCGAAGCCAAGCAGGGTCATGGCGAATAGCGAAAGCCATAACTGTGTGCTGACGGCGAACAACAGCATAGCCACCGCACTAACGGCTGCACTGGTAAGAATAAATTGGCGCAATGGTGACGTGCTGCGGTTGCCGGCCAGTACCAGGCTTGAGGCTAATGAACCGAGCCCGGCAGCGCCCCAGAGCCAGCCGAGGGTGCTGGCGTCTCCAGCAAAGATGTCCCGTGCGAATACAGGTAGCAGTACCACGTAGCTGGAAGCGGTCAGGTTGACCACCATCACGCTGAGCATCAACTGTTTTACCTGCGTGTTGTGCAATGCATAGCGCAGGCCCTCGCTGAACACATTGCGAAATGAACCACCCGCGCGCGGTGAGGGGAGTAGGCGCACGCAGCTTAAGCCGATCACCAAGGCTAGGTAGGACAGCGCGTTTAAGGTAAAGCAGGCCGCCTCACTGACCATTGCCAAGAGCAAGCCAGCAAGGGGCGGGCCGATAAAGCGGGACATAGTGAACAACGTGGCGTTGAGTGCCAGCGCGTTGGGTAGATCTTCCCGGTCGTCGACGAACTGGCTGAGTAGCGACTGACGCAATGGCGTGTCCACGGCATTTAGAACACCGAGAAGGGCAGCCATGGCCACAATCAGCGATGGCCCGATCAACGCCTCAGCGGTTAACCACGCGAGGATCAACGCCTGCAAAGCGAGTGCCGCCTCGACCACGATCAGCAGTCGGCGTTTGTCACGCCGGTCGATCCAGGCTCCGGCAAACGGGCCAACTAGCAGTTGCGGAATCAGCGCAGCGAAGGTGGTCAGGCCAAGCAGAGCGACTGAGCCAGTCAGGCGATAGATTAGCCAAGACAGAGCCACTTGCTGGATCCAGGTGCCCAGTGTGGAAATTGCATGGCCGATAAAATAAAGACGGAAATTGCGGTGGCGCAGGGCGCGCAAGGAGCGGGGCCAATGACGCATGGCGGGGTGAGTCCGGTGCCGTATGGAGGCGTTATGGTACTGGTTTCGTTGCTTTGTTAACAAAATATTCGCAGTGCTAAAGCTGTAAGTACCTTAAATGCATGCTGGGCCATGAAAAGTGCAATCGAGAGTTTGTAATGTCCATTTTTGCCATGGCTTTGGCTGCGCATAATCCATCTGTGAGTGCCGTGCGGGATCTTCTATCTCCCGTGTATCGGTCTACCAATGAGCAGCCTGCACGCAGGTCAGGCCACGCAAGCGAATATCTAAAAATAAGGTCGCAAGCAATGAAAAAGTCAATTCCTCTCCTTGAAGCGCTCAAGGAAATTCTTCCCGCTATCGCTGCCAATGCCGCTCAGGCCGAGAAGGACCGTATGGTTCCGGCCGAGAACATTGCCATGCTTAAAGGCATTGGCCTGCATCGTGCTTTTCAGCCAAAGGCTTTTGGTGGCTTGGAAATATCCCTACCGGATTTTTGCGATTGCATCGCTGTACTGGCCGGCGCCTGTGCGAGCACCGCTTGGGCTATGAGCCTGCTGTGTACTCACAGCCACCAATTGGCGATGTTCTCCAAGCAACTGCAGGACGAAATTTGGGGCGAAAACCCGGATGCCACGGCTAGCAGTTCCATTGCACCGTTTGGCAAGGTAGAGGAAGTTGAGGGCGGTGTTCTGTTCAGTGGTCAGATGGGCTGGAGCAGTGGCAGCGATCATGCCGAGTGGGCCATCGTTGGTTGCCGTCGCCCGAATGCCGAAGGTACACAGGATTATTGCTTCGCCGTGCTGCCGCGTAGCGACTACCAAATACTGGATGATTGGAATGCCGTTGGCATGAAGGGTAGCGGCACCAAGACGCTCTCCATTAACAATGTATTTGTGCCTGAACACCGCATTCAAAAAGCCAAGGACATGATGGAAGGCAAGTCCGCTGGTTTCGGCCTGTATCCCGACAGCAAGATTTTCTACAGCCCATATCGTCCGTACTTTGCCAGCGGTTTCTCGACCGTTAGCCTGGGTATTGCCGAGCGCATGCTCGAAGCTTTCAAAGACAAGACCCGCAATCGCGTTCGTGCCTATACCGGTGTCAATGTCGGTGCCGCTACTCCGGCACTGATGCGCCTCGCCGAGTCCACGCATCAGGTTGCCGCCGCCCGTGCTTTCCTGGAGAAAACCTGGCAAGAGCATGCCGAGCATGGTGAGCGTCATGAATACCCAAGCCGCGAAACCCTGGCTTTCTGGCGCACCAACCAAGCCTACGCCGTGAAGATGTGCGTACAGGCCGTCGACCGGTTATTTGAGGCCGCAGGCGGTACTGCCTGGATGGAAAGCAATGAGCTGCAGCGTCTGTGGCGTGACTCGCACATGACCGCTGCTCACGCTTACACCGACTACGACGTCTGCATGCAAATACTCGGACGTGAATTGATGGGGCTGGAGCCTGATCCAAGCATGGTCTAACGGACCAAACCACTTTCACGAATCGACCAGCCGGGTTCGCCCGGCATTGAGGACATCATGACTGACCAACAAGAAGCGGGCTTTGATCCGCGTGCGTTTCGCCGTGCCTTGGGTAATTTTGCTACAGGTGTGACCATCATGACCGCGGCCGTGGATGGCCGCAAAGTCGGGGTTACCGCTAACAGTTTTAACTCGGTGTCGCTGGACCCGGCGCTCATCCTCTGGAGCATCGACAAACGCTCCACCAGCTATGACGTATTCAACGACGCTAGCCACTTTGCAGTGAACATACTGGCCGCAGATCAGATCGATCTGTCCAACCAATTTGCGCGACCCAAGGATGACAAGTTTGCAGGTATTGAGCATGAGGAGGGCGTAGGTGGTGCGCCATTGTTTAGTGACTGCGCCGCGCGTTTTCAATGTGAGCTGCATCAGCAGATTGATGGCGGCGACCACTGGATTCTTATCGGTAAGGTTGTGGCTTTTGACGATTTCGGACGTTCTCCGCTGCTTTATCACCAAGGCGCGTACTCCATGGTGTTGCCGCATACTCGTATCAACCAGAAGGTAGAGGGAGGAGTAGCTTCCAGCGCTTTTCAGGGACGCTTGAGTGAAAACCTCTACTACTTAATGACTCAGGCTGTGCGCAGTTATCAAGCTGATTATCAACCCAAGCAGCTGTGCACCGGCCTTAGAACCAGCGAAGCTCGCATGATGATGGTGCTGGAGGGTGATTCGGGATTGGATACAGCAGCGCTGCAGCGCGAAGTGGACATGCCGCTGCGTGAGATCGAACAATCGATTGAAATACTCAAGCGCAAGGGGCTGGTGAGCGAAGGGGCCGCCGGGCATTTTCCGCTGACGCCGGCAGGTATCGAACAGACCGAAGCGCTATGGCGTATTGCGCTGGAGCAGCAGAACAGGGTGTTCTCTGACGTAAGTAGCGAGCAGTTGGAAACCTTTAAGATGGTTTTGCGCAAAGTTATTGCTCACTGCTAAGTACGTCAGCTCAAATATTGTTTAGCTTTACGGGCCTTTCGTTCGTATCAGAATGAATGGCCCGTTTGCTTCGTTGTTGTGACTTAGGCGATCAGTCCAAACTGCAGAATGCAGCCCTAGGGGCCATTCTGTTGGTGAAGAACTTTAGCGCCTGCTCCCACCTGAAAATCGAAGTACACCTCGTGCAACCGACGTCCTGTCGCCCTAGAACCTGCAGGTCCGTTAGATTTCTATGTGCCTGGTGTGCTGACGCATCTAGAGATGAACCAGTGATAGACCTGCACGGTTGATCTAGCATGCCCGCATGTACTGCAAGGCACGCACGTAACCGGCATCAACTGGTCGGTAAAATCTAGCACCTCCGGGCGCGGTGAAACGTCCATGCTTGATACAGCAGAGTCACTGCTGTGAACGCCCCGACCTCAATAACGGCACCGCCGTTGTACTGATGATTAGCGCTGCCAAAGCCAAGACACTCAACCTGCCGGTGCTGGCGAAGAGTGCTGCCTACGCCAATGCAGGTTTCGTCCATCGGCCCGATCTCTGCAACCAAGCGCTGCCTGCAGAAAGCGGGCTGGCAGCAGAGTGATCTGGCTCTGATCGGAGCCAACGAATCCTTCCGCCCAAGCCCTGCCTGGCTGCGAGGAACTGGATTGGGGCGCGGCCAAGACCAGCGTCAACGGCGACGTCATCGCCCGAGACCATCCAATCGGTGCCTCTGGCCGGGTCCTGGTTACTCTGCTGTACGAAATGATCGAACGTGACGTCAAGAAAGGCCTGGCCACTCAGGGCGGCGGCCAAGGCGTGGCCCTGGCCCTGGCCATTGAGTGCAAAGTCGATGACGTTGCAGGCGCTTATTGCGACGGCTGATACCAGCTAACGGTAAATGCGATTAACAGGGGGTGCCGGTCATTCGCTAGGGTGGGCATGCTCGCCATAATTATAAGGAAGGCTGCCCTATGAAGTGCTTGCTGTTGCTCCTTGCCATACGCTGTTGGTGTACCGCTTCGTGCAATCCATTGGTGGATAGCGGGCCGCGGAAATGAGCTGGTTAAAAGAGCTTTTAGGCAACCTCTCAGTCGGTGCCAAGCTTTGGCTGGGATTCGGTTTGGTGCTGCTGCTCACGGCGGGTGTTGCGGCGACGGCATTCAGCTCCATTGCCTCATTGCAACAGCGCAGTGAACGCCTTCGTGGTGAGTTGCAAGTGCAAGCGCAAGTCCTGCTGGCGCGCATTGCCGAGAAGGACTTTGCTCTGCAACTGGATGAGCGCTTCGCGGAGCAGGTGCGCTCAACTGTGGCTGCGTTGCATCAGGGCGTAACCGTGGACGATCGCCAGCCAATGGTACTGGCCGCTCAGGCCTATCTTGACGAGTTCGAACAGTACGCCCAGGCACTGCGTCAGTTGCAGGACGCCCGTCTGCAGATGCAACGCACTGCACGCATCGCCTCCGAGAGTTTCACCGCGGTTTTCCTCGATCAGCTCGATGCGCTCACCTTAGTCTCAGAGCAGCAGGCCGACACGGCTGAACCGTTGGTCCTGCTGGAGCAAAGCGCCGCGTTGCGCGACAAGCTGGCGCAGGTGCGTGACAGTGAGTTGAGTTTCAGTCTGGATAATGACCAGAGCCGGCTGGCAGACTGGGAGATGGGCATGAGTGACGTGCTGGCGTCTATGGATACCCTGGCCTTGAGAGTGACAGAGGAGGGGCAGGTCTCGTTGCGTGAAGCGCGTCAAGCGCTTGCCACCTATCGGCAGTCATTCACGCAGTTCGCCGACAGTCGCAGCCGAATCGTCGAGGCCACCGCCGGTATGCAGCAGCAGAGCGCGCATCTCACCGGCCTGCTGGCTGCATTGGAAGAACAACAGTCCAAGGCAATGGTGGAAGACGGGCGCAACGCTTTCCGTCAGTTCGGTTTTATCACGCTGCTGGCGTTGAGTCTGGGCGCTGGAGCCAGTGTGTTGATTCGCCAGACCATTCTGCGCCCGCTGCGCGAGGCAGTGGCGTTGGCGCGGCGTATTGCCAATGGTGATTTGAGTACAGCGCCAGCACGGACTCGGCGTAAAGACGAGTTGGGCCTGCTGCTGCAGACCTTCGACGGCATGCTGGATAGTTTGCGTAGTCTTGTAGCGCACATCAGCCAGGGCGTGGAGCAGCTCAACGGCACTGCATGCAGCCTGGCTGAGGTGATTAGCCAGAGCCACTCGGGCGTGGAACAGCAACGCCAGGAAACCGAAGTGGCGGTGATCTCCATGCAGCAGATGAGTGCCACGGCGCGGGAGGTGGCGCGTAACAGCTCCGAAGCCAGCGACGCGGTGCAACAGGCCAACGAGCAGGCACGCGGTGGCAGCCAACTGGTGCAACAGTCTGCTGACAGGGCCGAACGCCTGGCCCTGGAGATGACCGGCTGTGCCGAGGTGATGCATAAGCTGCTAAGCGAGTGCTTGGCGATCAGCAGTGTGCTGGATGTCATTAAATCGGTGGCCGAGCAGACCAATCTATTGGCGTTGAATGCCGCCATAGAAGCAGCCCGTGCAGGTGAGCACGGCCGCGGTTTTGCGGTGGTAGCCGATGAGGTGCGCGGGCTGGCGCGGCGGACTCAGGCATCTACGGGGGAGATCGAAGCGCTTATCGCCCGCCTAGGGCAGGTAGCGCAACAGGCGGCTACCCGTTTGCAAGAGAGCCGTGTGCTGACGGACGAATCTGCCGGGCTTGCGAGCCAGGCCTCCAGCGCGTTGTTGGGCATTACCCAGGCGGTTGCCACCATCGAGAGAATGAACCAACAGATTGCCACGGCAGCGGAGCAGCAGAGCGTGGTGGCCGGTGAGGTTCATCACAGCATTAGCCAAGTACGTGCGGTGGCCGAGGAGAGTTCACGACAAAGCCAGTCACTGCAGGCGTCGACCGCGGACCTGCAGCAGGTCAGTGGCCTGTTGAATGTCGCGGTTGGGCATTTCCAGACCTGATTGCGTCGACTGGCTACGGAGTCAGGTACAGAGCTTTCTGCCGCTAGCCAGTCATTGTGTAGCCATCCGTTTAGGCAAATAGGCCACATCGCCAGCAAACAGCGGCTGAATGGCCAGTTGATTCGCGTTCATCAGCGCCCCTAGAGCCAGAGTCGTGAATAGGCAATCACGACTGGTCATACAAGACGTAGCTAATACGACGCTGCAAAAGCGAGCCCAAGACAGACATAGCGCCAAAATTTACCGGCTGCGACAGGTATCGATAGCAGCTAAACACAGCCCACACAGGCAATCGAGAGTGGTCGGCCCCGTCACGCCGACCTCCCTGACTGGTAAGTGTTTATGGCGGCGGGGTAGGGCGTGTGGATACTGACTGAATACATAGTGCTCAGGGGCAGACCACTGCGCTTGAAGTGGCTGAAATCTGCCTACCAATATTCACCCATACGGAAAAACGGCAGGGCTTACGCACCTGCCGTTTAAGTCACTAGTCTCGTCGATAATGCTGCGCGAGGACCTTACCCTAAGCGGCCGCCGAGGGTTTCTGCCACCCAGTCAGCAATGTACTGGCCAGCATTGATGCTGTTGTCGAAGCTGGAGTGCTGCACGCCGCCTTCACGCTCCGTGAAGATTTTCAGCTCGCGTTTGGGGCTGTTGACCAGTTGCTCGTAAGTACGTTCGGCCCACTTCAGTGGTATCTGCGAGTCTTTCGAACCGTGAGTTACCAAGAACGGCACTTTGATCCGATCTAGCACGCCATCCAGGTGCACGTTTTCGGCGATGGCCATGAATTCATCCATGTCCTTGGCACCCCATACCCAGCGCACATGAGCCCAGTAGTGTGGTACCGGTAAGCTGCCTTCTTTATCCAGTCGGCGCTTCTGTACGTCACGCCAGTCATGGTTGGCACCCCAGACTACGCCGCAGGCAAAACGAGGCTCGAAGGCTACCGCACGTGGACAGTAGTAGCCGCCAAGCGATACACCTTCCATACCGATACGTTTGGCGTCGACATCGCTACGGGTTTCCAGCCAGTCGACCACGCGACTGGCCCAATGCTCGCTGTCGTAGCGGGCGGTGAGGTTGTGCAGGCGTAACGCTTCACCCGTACCGGGCTGGTCGATGATCAGTGACGAAACACCACGTTTAGCCAGCCAAGCCGGTAGGCCGACGCGGTATTTCATTTCCTTGGTCGAATCCAGGCCATTAACTTGAACAAGCAGCGGTGCCGGGCCGTTAACCCCCTCGGCACGTACGAGCAGGCCGGAGATGTGCGCGCCCTCATAAGGGATTTCCACCCGCTCGCAGTTTTCTTTGCTGAGTGCTACGCCTCGCGCGAAGGTACTCAGCACGCGTTGATAGAGTTCGGCACGGCCTGGCGCGCCATGGGCTTGCAGGCGCTCGCAGGTGAGGTAGTAGGTGGACGCGCGGTTGTATTTTTCGCCGGCAGAAAACAGGCGGCCGGCAGCTTCGTCTTCTTCGGCCATGCCGCACAGCTTGTCGGCCATCTTCGCCCAGGTTTCACGGAAGGCTGCAGTGCCGGCGGCATCGGGCTGCTTGGCGGCCTCGACCAGTGGCTTGCACATCTCCTCGATTTCGCCGATACGGGCTCCCATCTCGATGGCTAGGTTGACGGAAAGGTCCCAGACGTAATTGGTGGGGAAGTAACGGAACATTCTTATTGTCCTTATCGTGACGGCAGGTTGGCGCTGTGATCCGGGCAGGCAAAGCCCACGGTCGCCGTTTGCTGAACACGTTAAGTAGGGGGCAGCTATTTGGCCAATCGTGAGTCTGGATGCGAGGTATCGCGAAACGAGATGGTAAGCCGGCGCAACGCAGCTGTCGGGAGGGTTGCGCCAGTTTGTTCAGTTCTGCCCCAGGTCGTGGATAAATGCACTGATCCGTTCGCGTAGCCAGCGGTGCATTGGGTCGCGGTCCATAGTGTGGTGCCAGAGCATGCATTCGCGCATTACTGGGATTTTCACCGGTGGCGGGATAATCCGCAGCGGCAAGTGCGCCGCGTACAAGCGGGCCAGGCGTTGGTGCATGGTAGCGATGCGCTGGGTGCCGACGATCAGTTGCGGCAGGGTATTGAAGTCGTTGGTGATCACTTCCAGGCGGCGGTTGAAGCCGTACTGGTTCATAAACCAGTCCTCAATGCTCATGTGCCGGCTGCGGCCGAATCCCACCGAAACATGGCCCATTTCCATGTACTGCTCCAGGGTCAGGCTATCGCCGACCAGAGTATTTTCATTCCAGACCACACAGACATGCTCCTCCTCGAAGAGTAGTTGTGAGGGGTGGCCTTCGAGGATGTAACGTTCGGGAACGATCATCAGGTCGACCTCGCCGCGTATCAGCAGCTCGCCGGAGTTGTCACCGGGGACGAGCATCTCGAAGGTGGTGTGCGGAGCTTCCTGGTGGATGCGCTGGATAACTCGGGCCAGCAGTACGGTAATCAGATAGTCCGAGGTCACCATGCGGAAATGGCGTTTGCTGCTGGTGGGTTCGAACACCGGCTTGGCGGTGATCGACGACTGGATGGTCAGCAGCACTTCGCGTACCGGGGTGATCAGTTCCAGGGCATAGGGGGTTGGCTGCATCTTGCGTCCGACCTGTACCAGCAGGTCGTCTTCGAAATAGCTGCGCAGGCGACCGAGCACACCACTGGTGGCGGATTGGGTCATGTGCAGGCGTTCGGCGGCGCGGGTGATGTTCTGCTCTTCCAGCAGCACATCAAGCGCCACCAGGAGGTTGAGGTCCAGGTGGTTAAAGCGCATGGCAGTCTCGCAGCTTGTATTTATTTTCGAGATACCTTCGTGCCTGCGCATCATGGCGTCAACCCCAGGCTTACGCCTAGCCGCTAAGCTTCTTCGATCCTGCTTACGCGCGCTTCATGTATTGAGTTTTCCGATAGGTCGCATCCCAACAAGCGATTAGTCAGAGATATGTCGGCGCGGCAATCTTGCCGCCAGTCGGTTAGCCGTGATGCGTGTACCGACTCCACCACCGGATACCCGTATTGCTCTGCCAGGTGCTTGTCGCGCTGACAGATTCGCGCTGCCGGGGCGTCCGCAGAATAATTTCAATGGAGTGGTAAGCATGAACATCATTGGCCTTGACGCTCTGATCTTTGGCGTCGATGACATTCAAGCCTGTACCGAGTACCTGCGTGACTATGGCTTGCAACCGGTCGATGCGGGCGCCCATGGCGGGCGCTTCGAAGCTCTCGATGGCACTGCAGTGATCATCCGCCGTGCTGACGATGTCAGCCTGCCAGCCGCCATCGGCCCAGCGCCCTCGATTCGCGAAACCGTCTATGGCGTGGCCAGCGCGGCTGACCTTAATGCCATTGCCGACGAGCTCGGGCGCGATCGTCAGGTCACTCGTGATGCTGATGGCGTGTTGCATAGCGTCGACGACATGGGCTTTGCCATCGCCTTCCAGGTAAGCGTGCGTCGCGCGTTCAGTGCGCCAGCCGATCTGACCAATGCGCCGGGCCACGCACCGCAACGTCCGCTCAATCAACCGGGTATCACCCCGGATATGTCGGCGCTGCCGCGCACCTTGTCGCATGTGGTGTATTTCGTTCCGGACGTGGCCAAGGCCGAGGCTTTCTACCAGCGCTTGGGCTTCGTCACCACCGACACCTTTATCGGTGCCGGGCCGTTTATGCGCCCGGCAGGGGCCGACGATCACCACTGCCTGTTCATGATCCAGACTCCGCCGCACATGAAGGGTTGCGAACACTTCACCTTCCACATGGGTAGTGGCAGCGAAGTGCTGCTGGCCGGGCGGCGCTTCGAGCAGAAAGGCTGGACCAGCTTCTGGGGGCCGGGTCGTCACCTCTTCGGTTCCAACTGGTTCTGGTACTTCAACAGTCCGCTAGGTTGTCACGTCGAGTACGACGCCGATATGGACAAGCATGACGATGCCTGGGAGGCGCGTACCGCGCCGCTGTCGGCGGACACTTCGCAGCTGTTCCTATTCACCTCCAGGGAGAATTGGGCGCCGGGCGGTCCGCCGCCGAAGCAGGCCTGAGTCTGGGCTCGCCCATGAGCCACGGTGACATTGCCTTGTGCCTGATGGATGAACTGGTGGAAGGACAGGCTCTCGGTTTCGACCCGCTGCAGGTGGGGAAGGACAGCGTGTTTGTCCTGCGCCACGGTGGTGAAGTGCGGGTTTACCGCAATAGCTGCCCGCATCTGGATGTGCGCCTGGAGTACCGCAAGGATCGTTTTCTCTCGGCCGATGGCAGCCATATTGTTTGCTACGCCCACGGCGCGCAGTTTTTGCCGGAAAGCGGACTGTGCGTCTATGGGCCTTGCTTGGGCGAGCATCTGAGCGCTCTGCGATGGCACCTGGATGATGGCTGGCTGATGCTGGAGGCAGGTCAGTTGGTGCTGTGTGCGGGGTAGGTGAGGTATCGCATACGGCGATACATCCCATCCCTACAAGCGATTAGTCAATCCCCCTGTTTTGCCGGGAAAGTGAACATCACGCGCAGCAGTTGGACTAGCGAAACGCTAGCCCGAATCACAAGAATAAGAAGTGAGTGAGATAGCCATGAATGCAGTGAACAAGGTTCTTGTCGTAGGTGGTGGTATTGGTGGCCTGTGTGCCGCAATCGCCTTGCGTCGCAAGGGTATCGAGGTTGATCTGGTCGAGCTCAAAGCTGAGTGGACTGTTTACGGTGTCGGCATCATCCAGCAGAGCAACGTGGTCCGCGAGATGGCCAAGCTGGGCGTGCTCGATGGCTATTTGGACGCCGCCTTTGCCTTCGAAGATGTGACCATCAATACCACTGACGGCCAGCCGCTGGGGCGTATTCCCGGTCAGCGCCTGGCCGGTCCCGAGTACCCGGCCAACGTGGGTATCTCGCGTCTGGCCCTGCATGACGTCCTCAGCGAAACCACTGTCGCCCTCGGTGCTTCGGTTCGCCTGGGTCTCAGTGTGGAAACCCTGAGCGAGGACGTAGAGGGCGTTGATGTGCTGTTCACCGATGGTAGCCGCGGCCGCTATGACCTGGTGGTCGGTGCCGATGGCCTGTTCTCCAAGGTGCGTGGCCTGCTGTTCGGCGACAAGTACCAGCCGCGCTTCACCGGCCAGTCGGTGTGGCGTTACAACTTCCCGCGTCCGGTGGCGATCGATCACCTGGCCAACTTCCAGGGCCCTGCCGGCAACGCTGGCCTGGTGCCGCTGGCCGACAACCTTATGTACATGTTCGTCACCTCCCACGAGCCGGGCAATCCGCGCATGGACAACGCCAACCTGGCTGCCGAGATGCGCAAGCGCCTGAGTGGTTTCGGTGGTCTGATCGGCGAGCTGCGCGAGCAGATCACCGACAGCGCCCAGGTGGTCTACAAGCCGCTGGAAGTGGTGTTCGTCAGTGAGCCCTGGTACCGCGGCCGTGTACTGCTGATCGGCGACGCGGCCCATGCCGCCACCCCGCACCTGGGGCAGGGTGCCGGTATGGCCATCGAAGATGCCGTGGTGCTCAGCGAAGAACTGACCGCCGGCGGCAGCGTCGCCCAGCAACTCGAACGCTTTATGGCGCGCCGTTACGAGCGCTGCAAGTACATCGCCGAAAGCTCGATTCTGGCGGGTGACAAGGAAATCGCCCACGACCAAAGCTTCGACCGCATCGGCCTGGTCAAGCAGATGCTCAAGCTCACGGCCGAGCCCATCTGAGTTCGTGCGCGGCACCCTGCGTGCTACGGGTTCCGCGCACTCATGGATAACCGAAATACCTGCTCCTGTATTGATTTGTCTTGCTCGGTAGAGGAGCGGTTACGCAAGAAAACGCAAGAAGAGCTAACACACAAGAACAATAAGAGGGTTACTTCTATGGCTACTCGCAAGATCGCCGCGTCGCGGCGTGCACCTTTCACTCTGACGCTGGCGGCCAGCCTGGTGCTCGGAGCCAATGCGGCCCAGGCGTTTCAGATTGATACGGGCAACCCAGACCTCAGTCTGCGCTGGGACAATACGCTGAAATACAGCTCTGCTTGGCGTCTTAAAGACCCAAGCAATAAGCTCAGCGGTACTTCAACTGCGCTCAATCAAGATGATGGTGACCGCAACTTCGATAAGGGGTTGATCTCCAGCCGCCTGGATATTCTTTCCGAGTTGGATATCGGTTACCGCAATTTCGGTGCACGCATTAGCGGTGCCGGCTGGTACGACTCGGTGTACCAAAATGACAACGCCAACGATGATCCTGCGCGATCCAATCAGCGCTCTGTAGCTTACGACGAGTTCACCGATGACACTCGTAAGCTTCATGGTGGTGATGGTGAATTGCTCGACGCTTTTGCGTACTGGAATGGTCAATTGGCCGACCGTGCACTCTCCGTGCGCCTGGGACGTCACGGCTTGGTGTGGGGCGAAACACTGTTCTTCGGCACCAATGGCATTGCGGGGGGAATGGCACCCGTCGATGCGGTGAAAGCCGTTTCGGTGCCCAATACCCAGTTCAAGGAAATCACTCGTCCAGTCAGTCAGATTTCGACGAGCTACCAGCTTACCGACGATCTTTCACTTGGCGCGTATTACCAGTTCGAGTGGGAAGAAACGCGCTTGCCGGCTGCCGGGAGTTACTTCTCCACGACCGACAACATCGGTGAGGGTAACGAGAGCCTGATCGTGGGTGGGCCGTTAGGCAGCTCCGGTTACCTGGCGTCCTACCTGCACGGTAAGGACAAGAAGGCCCGTAGTTCGGGGCAGGGCGGGCTGCAGTTGCGCTATTCGACCGAGAATATCGACTACGGTCTGTATGCCATCCAGTATCACGACAAAACACCAAAGATTTATCTCAAGTCCAATGCCAGTGGACCTGATTTCACCACGGGTCAGGTGGGCGAGTATTACTGGGTCTATCCCGAGGACATTCGCGCGTTTGGTGCAAGCTTCACCACAACGGTGAACGAATACAACTTTGCCGGTGAAGCCTCGCTGCGCTGGAACATGCCGCTGGTATCCAACGGCCAGACCGTAGTGGCTGGCGAAGCAGCGGACAACAACGATCATCCTCTCTATGCCGTTGGTCGCACGGCGCACATGAACCTTAATGTGATCGCCTCGCTCGGTCCATCCTTCATCGCCAAGGAGGCCAGTCTGACGGGGGAGATCGCCTGGAACCGACTGCTTGAAGTCACCCGTAACCGCGAGGCACTCGACCCTGGGGCGACTGACGATGCGGTGACGATGAAGGTCGTCTATACGCCGACTTACCGGCAGGTCTACCCAGGGCTCGATCTCAGCGTGCCAATGGGCATCAGCTACTCGCCGATGGGGAAATCGGCCGTGGTTGCCGGTTTCGGCGTTCATCACGGCGGTGATTTCAATATTGGAGTCGAGGGCACTTATCTGGATCGGATCACGCTGGGGTTGACCTATACCCACTACTACGGTCCTGAAGATACCGTCACCGATGCCGCCAATTACTACACCTATAAGCAGTCCCAGAAGGACCGGGATTACCTGGCTTTCTCGGTCAAAACCACATTCTAAGGGCCTTGCACATGACTATTCCGTTCACTCTCAAGACCTTCTGTCTGGCCATGCTCGGTGTCGCCGCGCTGAGCCTGCAATCCGCCATGGCGGCAAGCCTAGATGACCTTGGCAAGAGCCTGACGCCATTGGGCGCAGAGCGGGCCGGTAATGCCGATGGCACGATTCCCGTTTGGGATGGTGGCTATACGACGGTCGATCCGTCCTATAAAGCCGGTGGCAAGCGTAACGATCCATTCGCGGCTGACAAACCCTTGTTCAGCATCACAGCGCAGAACATGGATCAGTACGCCGATAAATTGAGCGAAGGCACCAAGGCGGTTTTCAAACGTTACCCCGACACCTATCGCATCGACGTCTATCCGACTCGACGCACTGCGGCGGCTCCGCAATGGGTGTACGACAATACCTTGAAAAATGCCCGCGAAGCCAAGCTGGTGGATTCAGCTACCGGGCCGAGGCCGGAAGGCGCTTATGGTGGGATTCCGTTTCCTATCCCAAAAAACGGTCCGGAAGTCATGTGGAACCACGTCCTGAACTGGCGGGGTACGTCGATCTCCATCGATACCCGCCACTACCTGATTACCGCCGATGGATCGCAGGTCATGACGACTGACGGGCGGGGGCTTCAAGAGATGCCCTATTACTATCCTGAAGGCAATGCGGCTAACTATGACGGCACGTATTGGCTGTTCCGCTTGGTCACTATGGGGCCGGCACTGCGTGCGGGTGAGCAAATTATGGGGCGGCTCAATATCGATGCTGATAAGGACGTGAACTACACCTATCTGGTTGGCCAGCGCCGTGTACGCAAATTACCCAATGCCTGTTGCGATACGCCGTTGCCGGCGTCTGCCGGGGTGATGACCTTCGACGAAACCAATCTCTATCAGGGGCGGATGGATCGCTTCAACTGGAAGTTGGTGGGCAAGCAGGAAATGTACATTCCTTACAACACCAACAAACTGCAAGCCGCAGCCAAACCGGAAGACGTGCTTGGCAAGCATCACCTCAATCCTGATTACGTGCGCTGGGAGCTGCACCGTGTTTGGGTCGTGGAGGCCGATCTCGCGCCGGGTAAGCGTCACCAGTTGCCCAAGTCGCGCTATTACTTGGATGAAGATACCTGGCAAACCGTTTTGGGTGAGCGTTGGGACGCCAATGGCCAGTTGGCCAAGGTCTTGTGGTCGATGCCATCGGTCATGCCTGACGTCCCGGCAGTCGCTCAGGTGTCATCGGGCTTCTACGACATGATTTCCGGCGCCTGGTTTATCCAGAGCTTGTATGCCGGCAAGGAGTCGCAATACGGCATCGTCGATCGCTACAACGCGTCCGAATTCCTGCCAGCGGCTATGGCTGGTAGCGGCGTGCGTTGAGTCTCTTTGCAACGGATGGAGCGATGCGCTCCATCCGTTCTTACCAGCCTGATATCAGGAGAAGGGTATGAGTGAGGTTTTTCCTGCTCATGTGCAGTGGTGCGACGACGCTGCGTTGTGTCGTGCTTTCGCGGCCGATCAAAGCCTTGGCCAGGGGTGTCTGCCCAAGGCCGTCGTCAAGCCGCGCAACGTCGATGAGCTCATCGCGGTATTGCAGTGGGCCAACAGCACAGGTACTGGTGTCGTACCGGTTTCATCCACGGGCTGTCGTCGCCGTGGCGATACGCTTGCGAAAAATGACAATACCGTGATTGTCGATTTGTCTGGAATGCGCAAGCTCATTCACGTCGATGCGCGCGACAAGATCGCGATCATCGAGCCGGGCGTTGATTTTGCCAGCATCGATGGTTTGCTGGCACCTCACGGTCTGCGGGCGTTCCGGCCACTGGCCCCGCGTGGTGGAAAGTCGCTGATCGCCAGTTATCTGGAACGTGAGCCGATTCTGGCCGCCAATGACCATTGGGATGTCGCCGATCCATTTGGCGGTACCGGCGTTGTACTGGGCAATGGCAAGTATGCGCCGACTGGCGGCGCGGCCATCGAGGGTACGCTGGCCGAACAGTTGGCGCGTGGCCATCGGCACATGCAGCCTGTGGGGCCGATCAACCTGGATATCCTCCGGGTGTTACAGGGAGCGCAGGGCAGTCTGGGCATCATGGCGTGGGCGGCCATCTACTGCGAGCGCATTCCCACGCTCGAAGAGAGCTGGTTCGTTACGGCCGATACGCTGGAACCTGTTATTGAGGTTGCCCGTGACGTGCTGATGCGCCGCTTGGGTAGTCAGGTATTTATCGTCGATAAAGTGCAGCTTGCGCTGCTGCTCTGCGAGGATCGCGTTGCCTTCGACCTCCTGCTGCCAGCGTTACCCCAGTGGATACTCTTTGTCAGCCTGAGCGCTCATCAATACGCGCCGGCCGAGAAGATGGCCTGGCAAGTCGAGCAACTCAATGCTTGTGTAGCGCCTCATGGCGCGATGCTGCAGCAATCATTGGCGGGACATGGTGCTAATGACTTGGCAGGTTTGTTGCGCCGTAGCGAGTCGTCTTTCTTTCGTGATCGTCTCGCCGGTAATCACCTTGAACTGTTCTTCCTGCAGCAACTGGATCGGGTTACCAGTTTTTCCGCGTTAGTTCGTAGCAGTCTGGACAATGATGGCTTTGCCGACATGCCGTTGGGTACTTACATTCAGCCGATGGCGCAGGGCACCTACTGTCACGTCGAGTTCACTGTGCCGTATGGGCGTGATGGCTTATCTCGTGGCGACGAACTGATGAGCACTTGGCGTGCCACTGCCGAGCGTTGTGCCGATGCAGGAGGTTTCTTCAGTCGGCCCTATGGCGACTGGTCGGATATTGCCTTCAGCCGCGCAGGTGAGACTCAGCCGCTATTGAGCATGACCAAGTCCATTTTCGATCCCGGCAATGTGATGAGCCCGGGACGCCTCCCTTATTGAAAGGTACGAACCATGATTACGTCTCAGCCTCTCGCGGAGCGTCATGATTTTTTGGCGCGTTGTACACGCTGTTCGCAATGTAAATTTGTGCCCACCATCAAAAGCCAGCGCCATGCCTCTGCGTGCCCGAGCATGGACTACGGACAGTTTCACGCGTTCAGTGGCGGCGGCCAATTGATCATGGGCTATGGACTGCTCAGTGGCGATGTTGACTGCAGTGAGGAACTGGAGCGGGCCGTCAGCAGTTGCACCATGTGCGGCAATTGCGACATTTCCTGCAAGGTCAATTTTGCCGAAACCGTCGAGCCTCTGGACTCGCTCTATGCGCTGCGCGCCAAGCTGGTCACTGACGGTCACTCTCCTGCGGCGCATGTGCGGACGATGGAGAACATTCGCGCCACGGGTAACCCCGAGGGGCATCCGCGTGTCGATCGGGGCAATTGGGCGTTGGGGTTGACGCTCACCGCCCGTGATAGCGCTCCTGAAGTAATGCTGCATATCGGCAGCCAACTCGCCTATGACCCGGAGCGCTGGCGCTCTCTGCGTGCAGTGATCGAGTCGCTAGAGGCGAGTGGCGTGGCTTTGGCTCATCTCGGGGGGAGCGAAGGGCCCAGCGGTGGTCTGGCCTTTGATCTTGGCTATGTGGACGACGCCAAGGCGTTTGCGCAGCAGATGGTCGAGCAAGTCGCATCTTCAGGAGCATTAACGCTGGTGACGTTTTCGGCCTCAGCCCTGGCCGCTTTCCGTGCGATCTACCCGCGTCTTGGACTCTCGTTCAAACACATTCGCGTATTGCACTACACCGAGTACCTGCAAGAGCTTGTACACGATCGTCGTCTGCGTATCAGGCCGCAACAGCATGCCTCGAACAACCGAGTTGCTTACCACGATGCCTGCAAGCTGGGGCGACTCAGCGAGCCGTGGCAACCACGCGACCTGCAATTGGACAACCAAATGGGTGGGATTTTGACTTCCCGCGCAGTGCAGAAACTGCGCTTCGGTCATGGCGGTTGTTACGACGCACCGCGAGCGCTGCTCGGGCAGCTTGGTTTCGAGGTGGTCGAGCTGGAGCGCAACCGGGGCTCCAGTTATTGCTGTGGTGCGGCCGGTGGCGTTGTGCAGGCGCAGCCGGAGGCGGCCAAACTCGCGGCAGCCAATCGGCTTGCCGAGTTGCGTGATGCCAACACCTCGACACTGGTCAGTGGCTGTCAGGGCTGTACCTGTCATCTCGGCCGCAATGCTGCAGACGACGTGCAGGTCCGCGACCTGATCGATCTCCTGGCCGATGCCCTCGAGCCAGTCCCTGCCGAGCCTCGTTGAAGGAGAGCATGATGAGCAAACGTATGACATTGCCCGCCGATGTGCGCCGTGAGTTCGAGCAGATCGTCGGCGCTCGCTTCATTAGCGACAGCCCGGCCATGCTCTCGGCGTATGCCTGGAATACCGGTGTTGGCAAAATTCCTGGTGACAAGAAATTTGCCAAGGTTTGGCCGATAGCGGCCGTTCTGCCGTCGACCGTCGAAGAGGTCGCCGCCGTCGTCAAGTGCTGCCTCAAGCACGGCCTGGGCTACAAGGCGCACTCCACCGGCTATGGCTCGATGAGTCATGTGCCGACCGATACGTGCGTAGCCATTGATCTACGGCGGATGAACACGCTGGAAATCGATGCGAAGAATCGCATGGCGATCATCGGCCCCTACGCGACTGCCGGGATGCTGCAGGCCGAGGCGCTCAAGCATGGCCTGACCTGCCATATCGTCGGTGCCGGTCCGGCGCATTCGCCACTGGCCTCGGCGACTTCGCTTATCGGTGTCGGGATCACCTCGCAGGGCACCAGCGCGAACATGCGCAACCTGCTGTCCTGGGAGTGGGTGACGCCAGAGGGCGAGATCGTCCGTGGCGGTGCGGCGGGAAGTGGTTGCGGCTGGTTTTCCGGTGAAGGCCCGGGGCCGGGTGTGCGCGGCATGATCCGTGGCTTCTTCGGCGGCGGTGGTGCGCTGGGGGTGTTCACCCGTATTGGCTACAAGCTCTATCCATTACCTGTGGAGAAGCCCCTGCAAGACACCGGTGCCTTGCCGCAAATTGGCATGGCGTTGCCGGAGAACTTCGGTTTCTACCAGGCAGTCTGGCCGGACTGGGAGAGCCAGCGTACGGCGTCATTCGAGTTGGTCGATGCCAACATCTGTTTCGCCATCTTGCGCATGCCGCCCGACCATATCGGTTGGACGGTGACGGGCACCAATGCCGAGTACGTGGAGCTGGCTCAATGCGGCGAGCTGCCGGAGGTGGCCCAGCCCGATAGTGACAAGAACTGGACATTGCTGACCGTCTCGCGTTCGAGCGCCGAGCATCAGTGGCGCGATGCCGTGCTCAAGGACATCGTCCAGCGTACGGGCGGGCGTTTCATCGAGATGTCCCAGACGCATACCGAGGTGCTGCTGCGCAACCTGCTGACTTCGCAGTACGTGCCAAGGGTCATGCGGCCTTCCGGCGGTATCACCACCTCGTTCGGCGTGCTCGACTCCTTCCATTTTCTGCCCAGGGCCATGGAAGCGGGCGAGCAGAGCCTGCGCGGCGAGAACCGCCCCAATGGCCGGCTCATCGAAGGTGGGCGCGAAGAACAGTGGGTCTGGCCTCATGAAGGGCGCTACTTCTGGGCGGAAAACATCATCAACTTCAACCCGGCGGAAAAGCCTGCGCGGGTCGCCGCCGCTCGGGCATTGCTGGAGCACTTTGCCGTCAGTTGGAAGGACCCCGTCGGCATGCTCGCCCTTGGCGTCGGCCCGATCATGGATCTGCAGGGCGACAAGATTGGCGCGCCGCAGAACTACATTCGCCAGGTCAAGAAGCATCTGGATCCCACCGATGTGTCGAAGTCCAAGGACTTCGTGATC
>NZ_JAYGFK010000012.1:0-580047 GCF_046581935.1 Pseudomonas sp. | reverse complement strand
CAGGAACAACTCTTTGCGGGTCTGCTTGCGCTTACCGGCGTACTCGGCGTCGGCGAAGGTCATCTGCTTCATCGGAAAACTCGGCGGGTGGAGTCTGGGTATTTTGCCAAAATCAGGAAGTCTTTTTCAGAGTTTCCTTAGCATGTTCATGAGTGAAATTGTTCGAAGTTTTAACTGGTTGTTGCTATCTGTTGATGCAGACATGGTGGTTGGTCGTGAGTATGAGGCTATGGCCAATATATGCATCTCTTTTTTGCGCAGGTCAACAATTGTTTGCACTGTGCTGCACGAGTTTGCTTTGGCAGATTTTAGATTGCAATTAAGTGGTATGAAAGTGACGTATAAGTGCTGTGGGGGGGCGTGAAAAGTGCCTACTAATTGCAAGCAGTGACGAGTTAATTTGCGACTGTTATCTTTGGGTTCAGGGCAGGATGTGTGAGGTAGGCCTACCGACCACCTCACCACCTGCTTTATTCGCCTGCGGCTCAACAGGGTTTCATCATGCGACACAGTGATGAAATGCAGTCTGGCCGTTGGCCGCAAGCGTTCGACGCTGCCGCCCACCTTCAGGACGAGGAGACCATTCTGACCTACCTGCGTGCCGCGCTTGATGATCCAGCGCCGGGAGCACTATGGCTTGCTTTAGATAACGTGTCTAAGGCATGGGGGAGGCGCGTTTGATAAGGAACTCTGATTATAGAGCTTGGACACCTAGATGTTGACTTAGTGTGGCGTGCAAGTAATGGTCAGAGAAAGTCTCAGCCCGAGCTTAACCTTGTTAGCGTGATGAGTGATCCAGTTTTTCGGTTTCGATGATTATAAATCTGTTGGTGCAGCTGGCTAAGGCCAGAGCTCTGAGAAGTTGTATGTTTCTGGTTGGTTATTAGCAATCCTTGCACTATATCTATATGCCAGGCTGATAGTTAGTCGCTCTTAAGCGGGAGAAAGATGCGAAATCCCCATGCTAAACAAGCAAAAGCCCAAAGGGGTGATACTAATGGGGAGGTCTCAGGTTGGCCGATGTTATGTAGAGGTAGAAGGCCTGCTGTAAGTATCGTTAGTCCGAAAGCAGCATGTAGCCATTCGGTTGTGAGTTTAGATAAGGACTCAAGGATCCAGTCTATTACTTCAACGAAAAACGAAATCAGAATTACCTGTGTTGCGAACAGAGCGGAGAATACTATTGGGTAACTCCAGGATTCTTGGCTTGGAAGTTCGCTCTTAAAAAATAGGCCATAGCTTGAGTAAAATGCAGCTGCCATAAGCGGCCAAACCAGAATGCGGACTAATTTGTTAAGGCTTTCAAGGTCTTGTAAGCTGAACACGGCTTTATTTTCTCAGTGGTTAATAGTTAAGACTTATTTTGGTTGGTGTTGGTCATATGAGTGATTATATCTCGTTTACGCGAAGTATATTTCTGAAGTCGTGTTCTATCGATTTACGTGCTTCGTTCATGTCATAGTTAACTTTCTCGAACAGTTTTTGAAGGTTAGGTGTTTCTCCGTTTCCGAGGGATTCCCCTGATGCAATGGCGATTCGGGCTTGGTCGAGAGTTTGTGCGGCTGCAACATAAAAGCTAGATATTTTATCAGCTATGTCTCTTGAGAAATAAATTCTGTTTCTCTCAAAATGCGCTACGAATGAATCAAACTTTGGGAGTGCAGCATTATAGGCATCTTGCTTTGAAGGTTTTTTGCGACCAAAATAATCTGGGCGAATTGTGTCATATATGGCTTCGTGGAGTGTTACTAAGAGCTTGTAGTTTTGATCAATTAGCGCGGCTCTAGTTTCGATTAATTTTGCATGTCCTAGCTGGGCTGCATTTCGTTCAATTTGTAATTCGTGCTCTAGTGATTGAATTTTTCGAGCATGGCTGGCTTCAAGATTTTTTATCTCGATATCGGTAATGTGTTTTTCTCTCAAGTGAATTCTGCTTTTCCACACGCTGCCTAGCCATGCGGATAATCCTGCGATAAAAAATGAACCGCTGGTAATTTCTCTTAATGTAAAACTAGTTAGCTCGCTCATATCGTAATAACTGCATAGGTGAGTTGTGGATGGCTAATTACCAGGATGGAAATGTTTGGCTGTCGATTCTTATCTTGCGCAAAGTTATTGAATGATGCAACCCTCTATGGGAGCTATCTCTGGATAGAGTTTCCTAAAGAGGGTTGTATGATTATTTAGTTGCTTTTAATTAATTTGCTCTTTCTTGTTTTCAGATCGATGGCTCTTGATTGGCTGAGGCTTATTTTAACTAGTGACGCAAGTCGTTGCTTATCTGACTCGGATGTGTGGAACATGTGTAAGTGGTAAAATACTAGGCTCTGTAATATCGTGAATGCGAAAGGGTTGTCTTTGAGTGCTTTGGCTAGGTTATCTATTTCGGTAAAAGGAAGATTTCCTGGTTGTGTAAGGTAGGTTGCTGCGCCAATCAGTCGGTATGAATTAGTTGGATTTTCATTTACTAAGGTAAAAATGTCCTCTCTGATTTTTTCAGAGCTTACAAATTGGGCAGATTTTGCAATAAATCCGGTACAGATGAGTCCGGTTATTTGGAAAGCAAATTTCTTGGCGTGTTCAACTCGTTGATCAGCCGTCAGACCTGGCCTTGCCTCTTCAATTGCGCGCTCTAGCTCTGATATAAAAGCCTCTGGCTGCTCTTCAATTCCTGAGAAAATAGCTTTCAGGGAGCGGAGGGTGCCGTCGAATATTTGTTTTAAATATTCATTTTTGCGTGAGCGTTCAATTGAACCGTAATAATTTCTGGTTATTAACCCAAGAATTTCAGATGTCTTTGTTAATTTGTGAAGTTTAGATGTTAGTGACAGAGCGTCATTAACGGTTCCGCTGGTAGTTTGTTCTGCTTGCTCGTCCGACTCATTCTCGGAAATAGTGTCAGCTAGCTCTCTCTGTTGCTCTTGGTTGCGATCAACATCAATTTCTTCGATTAAGAGCTGTGAGGCGGTTTCGACAAATTCATTTATCGCTTTTACGTCGCCATTTAATTCAAGTGGCGTTTTGTCTGAGAAGCACGTTTTCAAGTTGTCTGTGATTTGTTCAACAACCCATGGGTCGTTTCTGTGGTGGGTTAGAAACATTATGGAGTTGGCGTTTTCTCTCTTGTGAAGGTCGAGGCAGTATTCTGTGATTTTTTCTTTGATTGAGTCTTTGTGAAGGTTATCTGCTAAGTACTTCCCAATAAATAAGTAATATATGTAGGAGTAGTTGAACTTATAACCTCCGCCATTTTGTAAGAGTATTTTGGATTTTGTTAGTATCTCAATCCGAGGTTCGAAATCTACAGAGGTGTATTCGGAAGAGAATTTGCTGTTGAATTCCTTGAATTCATTGGTGCTTAGTTCTTTCGAGTTTCGTTCTTTAAATTCCCAGGCAAGATTTGCAAGGTAGTTGAACATTTCGTTTAGACGGTCAGCTCTAAAGCCTGCTTCTTTCAGGCTTTTAACTATCAAGTACTCGTAATAATGGGAGAAGCTGCTATTTTGTAGTTCTCCTTGTTGTTTCTGTTCGCTACTTTGTAAGAGGATTAATAGGTATATTGGTTTTGCTGGAATCAGATTTTTGCCAATAATTGTTGTAATAAGGCGTTCAACGTCATGTACACGTGCATCAAGAGCTGTTTTGGTTGACACGTCCCCAAGCAAACACCATTTCTTAATGAGCTTGTGTCTCATGCTTAGGCCGAAAGGCCTGATTGTATATGTCAAGAAATCTGCTAATGATTCAGCGGCGTCAACATCCACTAGTTCGCTTATCTGGTATCTTGAATTTGCAGTTACGTATATCGATGAAAAGTTTTTTTCTAAGTGCTGTATTAACTTTAATTGAGATCGTGCGCCGCCGGATATTCTGTCTATATCATCGACAATTGCTATCTTGTTTTTCTTTGGTGCGTAGTTGATTTCTTCTGCTTGGCAGTATTGATTTTCTGCAAGTGCGGCGATTTTTTTATCAAGCTCTCTGTCGCTTACAGAGGTAAGGTCCGTGGCTTTTATGTATAAAGGTATAAGGCCTTGGTTGTGTAGGTCTAAGAATATTCTTTTAAGGAGGAATGTTTTTCCTGCCTCGTCTTCGCCAAGCAAAAGTGTCTTGTCTCCCTCTGTGCTTGCTTGGATTATTTTGTCGGCATAAATTGTTTTGCTTTCTTCTTCGCCGGTGTTGTCTTTTAGTTCCGGGTAAAGGAAAACATCTTCTGCTAATATTTTGTTTCTTTCTGGGTGCGTAAAGTTTCCACCAGGATCGGAGAGCGTTTCTACGAAGGCCGGCAGTAGGCGATATTTGCCTTTTAAGCTTTGTTCAGAGATTTTTAGCTGATGAACAATCTCTTCTTTAAGGAGTTGTGGTGTTGCACCGGACACACTGAACCTACGTTCGACTACTGTGTTTTCATGTATGTTGAAAAGCAAACATGAGCACTCCGAGTTTTGTTCGTCGTGAGGCTGTAAAGCTGGTGCTTCGAAAATTAGTATGCTTCCATTTTCGGAATCAATTACTTCTTCTGATCCAAATGAGTGCTCGTGGCCAGAAAGAATTACATTTGAGTGTGTGCGTAATGTCTTCTTTAGTGGGTGATAGCTTGCCTGGCAATACCAGTTTAGTGGGTGATGTATTAGCGAAATTCTTAAATTTGAGGGTGCTTCGATTATCTCGATGTAGTTATCAATTGGGAAGACCAACTCGCCTTGGGTCTCAGGGATGCGTGACATCCAGGCAGCATTAATTGCAGAGATTCTGATTGGGTTGCCACTGATATCAATTTCATATTCACACCAGAGCTTATCCTCAAATATTGGTTTTGCTCTGGTTATGTTTTTCCTGAATAAGAAAAAGTTTTCCTGAACTGCTGTGCAGATTTCAATCGCCTCTGGGTCGCTTGCTTCCTCAGGGTTGGCGACAATGTTCCTGATTGCTAGTTTTCGAGGAAGTGTCTCTGGAATAAGTATGCAGTCGTGATTTCCTGGAGTTACGATTATTTCAGGTGATTTTCCAGACTCATCAAGTATGTATGACTGGATTTCCTTTAAGAGTGTTTCTGCTAGTTCGTACTGCTCTTTGCTTCCGCTGTATGCTATGTCGCCAGTGATTGTGATAAGAGTTAAGTCTGACTCTTTTGCTGTGTTGTAACACGCAGCTGCTATCTGGGCAGCCTTTCCAAGGACTTTGTCTTCTTTGTTTTTTATGTGTATGTCGCTAAGATGGAGAATGCCTAATTTCATTTTTCTTCCTTGTGTAGGCTGTGCTTCTTAAAATAGTGGAGAGGGTAAGGATGGGTAAGCTGTGAAAACGTGCTTGTAAATTTCACCTGCTTTGAAAATAACTTCGTCCTCGTTATATGTGTCAACGGGTAGGCCAGTTTTTTCATCCCAAAGAAAGTCGCGAATTGCTATTTGAACCGCATCCCGTGTGCTTTCTTTTTCACGCCAATTTTCGATTCTTAGCTTCTCTTTCTTTAAGGTTTCTAGAAGCTCTTTTGCTATTTTTTTGATCTGATTAATCCCATTTTTGTCGAGATCTGGTTTCTTCATTAGATCGAAGATTGCGAGGGTTTCCTGATCCAAACCTTCGCGTATGGCCCGACTTTCTTCATCTGTAAGGGCTTCGAGAAATTTACTTAATACGTTGAAGCTGTGTTCAATAGTCTGCTGATCTTTCTCGCTGTTGTACGCGGCGACAATTTCTTCATAGTGCTGCTGGAAGTTGGTACGCAGCGGGTTCTGGGCGAGCAGCTTGGCCAGCTTGTTTTCGATGACCTGTTTTAGGTTCTGTACTGTGGTCTTCTTCGCGGGGCTTCGTTCGAACTCGCGACGGAGCAGGTCAAAGTCGATGCTGCTGATGTCGTAGACCGTATGGTCTTCCTTCTGCGGCAGGCCTTGGCTAGCGATTGCACCATCCATAGCCTCGTGTAGCTGGCGGATAAGATCAGATATATCTGCCTGGTCGCGGTCTTTTTGCAGGCTTTTGTAGATGATGTTGATGGCACCTACATCGTTGCGGAAGTCGTTAACGCCGGGAATGGTCAGGCAGGCTTTGAATTTCTTGAATACCTCACGCGCTTGGATTTCAAAGCGCTTGCGAGTCTGGTCGTTATCGTTGATCGCTTCCTTGGCGGTAACAATTGCGGCGTTGCGGGCGAAGCCGGTTTTCTCGGTGATGTCGGCTAGCTTGAAGTCATGCTCACTGAGGTAGTCTCTGACCAGGTCTATCGCCTCAGCCATCTCAGCTAATAACTCTTCGTTGGGGCGGGCGGGATCATCCTCAGTGCCATCATCATCCGAGCCTGTAGCGAAGGTGGCGAGTGCTTTGCGCAAGTTCTTGAGGATGCCGCAGTAGTCGACGATCAGACCGTTGTTTTTGCCCTCATTGATCCGGTTGGCGCGGGCAATGGCTTGCATCAGCGTGTGGGCCTTTAAAGGCTTGTCCAGATACAGCGTGGAAAGGCTTGGCACGTCGAAGCCGGTGAGCCACATGGCACAAACGATCGCGACGCGGAATGGGTGTGCCTCACGCTTGAAGGCGGACTCTATATCCAGGCGTTTGCCGTCGCCCAGTTCAAAGCCTTCTTTCATCAGCTTGCGGTGGGGCTTGATGTCGATGCCCCACTTGCTGAACTTGTCGACCTCACCTTGTTCTTCGCTGACCACTACGGCCATCAAGGTTTCGCGCATCCAGGCCAATTGCCGCTCGCGGAAGATCAGTTCTTGTTCATCGCTCGCACTGCTCAGCTGCTTTTCCAGCTGATTGATACGTTCCTGCCAGCGGTCGGCAATCAGCGCGTGCATGCGGGCACAGGTGACTTTGTCGATACACACCAGCATGGCTTTGCCGGTTTCCCAACCCGTTGAGTAATGCTCTACGAAGTCGGCGGCTATGCGCTCCAGGCGATGGCCGTCGGTGATGATGTGATACTCGCGCTTTAGTTCGCGCTCCAGCCGCTGCTGAACGTCAATGTCATCAATCTCAAGCTCTTCCAGCTTGGCGGCGATGCGTTCGTTCAGGTCAGTGGTGGCGATCTGTAATTTTTCGCCCCTGGCGTCATAGAACAGGGGCACGGTGGCTTTATCGTCGACCGCACGCTTGAAGTCATAGGTCGACAGGTATTCGCCAAATACGCGCCGGGTGATTTCGTCGTCCTTGAACAGCGGGGTGCCGGTGAAGCCGATAAAGCTGGCATTGGGGAGGGCATTGCGCAGGTTCAGGGACAGGCGACCGTATTGAGTGCGATGAGCTTCGTCGGTCACCACAATGATGTCGTCACGGGTCGAGTAAGGCTTGCTCGGATCGACATCTTTGTTGAATTTCTGGATGAGGGTGAACAGCACTGATTTGTGCTGTCCAAGCAGTGCCTGTAAGTGGTCGCCACTTTCAGCACGGCAGGGATCTTTGTCGTGGTCCGCTAGCCCGCAGCCGGCAAAGGTTTTGTAGATCTGACTGTCCAGGTCATCGCGATCAGTGCAGACCAGGAAGGTGAAATTGCCGC
The DNA here is from genome assembly GCF_046581935.1 of Pseudomonas sp. Classification (GTDB taxonomy): domain Bacteria; phylum Pseudomonadota; class Gammaproteobacteria; order Pseudomonadales; family Pseudomonadaceae; genus Aquipseudomonas. The sequence continues at coordinate 572,549 of NZ_JAYGFK010000012.1, read as the reverse complement.
CCAGTAGGCGGTGTACCTTGCGCACGAAAAAGACAATGGAATAACTCTTGCCCGACCCTTGGGTATGCCAGAAAACCCCCAGTCGTCGCTCCAGTTCTTCACGGTTATGTACCGCTAGAATCGCTTTGTTCACGCCGAGGAATTGATGGTTGCGAGCGACGATTTTGACCAGCTTGCCCGATGACTCATCGAACAGAATGTAGTTCTCGAACAAATCGAGTAGGTTGCGCTTGCTACAGACCCCCTTGAGCAGGGTTTCCATATCCACCGCCCCAGGCTCTGATTCGTCCAGGCGCTTCCATTCATGGAAGTACTCGAACTTGCTACCCAGTGAACCAATCTTGGCGTCCACCCCGTTGGCTAACACGATGAAGGCGTTGTGATCGAACAGATGCGGCACGGTGTCCTGGTAGTCGGCCAGGTTTTGCTCGTAAGCGGCGCGAATATCTTTGTTGAGATTTTTTAGCTCCATGAATAGCAACGGGATGCCATTCACAAAGCCCACAATGTCGGCGCGGCGTCGGTAGAGATCGCCACGTATCCACAGTTCTCGCACCACCAAGAAGTGGTTTTTCTCTGGTTCGTCGAAGTTGAATACGCGCAGGCGCTGTTTTTTCAGCTCGCCCTTGTCGTTGTGAAAGCTCACCTGCACGCCATCGAGCAGCTGATGATGCTTATCACGATTGGTGAGCATCTGAGATTGGGTAGCAGTGCGCTCGGCGATGATGCGTATGGCTTCGCGGTACGCAGTCGTTGGCAGCCCTGGATTGAGGTCAAGCAAGGCTTCGCCCAGGTAGCGGGTCAGCACAATCTCGCGGTCGCTCAAGCGCCCCAAGGTGCCTTCGGGGCCAAAGGTTTCTTCGTTGTAGGCCAGCACAGACTGCCAGCCAAGCTCGTCACGCAGATAGTCAGCAGTGGTTTGCTGAACCAAAGTGTCTTCGTTGTAGCTCACTAAGTCCCTTCCCCTGTGTGCAGCAGACCATTGCCTGGTCGATTCCCCGGAGGAAACCCATTTCAGTGCTTGAGCCTGCGGGGCTCATCCTTGGGCCTAATCTTCGCCCAAATGTGCACTGATTGGCACTCTTTTGCATAACAAGGCATTCGGCATAGAGGGGTCTGGGAGGGCATTACTTGGTATTCCTATCGGACATAGCCAGGCGCGCATCAACAGGTGTCCATTAGCGGGAAGTATATTTCTCGGGGCATTGGGGTTGCCCTAAAAGACAAAGCCGATAGAAGTGGGCAGGATTGCCCCGGCTTTGTCTTTTATGAGGTGCGCTGTTTCAGCTGGAGTGGTCGGCTAACCAATAGCGCCGCCAGCGACGCTCGCCTTCTGGCCGAACCTGCTCCTGATCGATCAGCTCATCCAGCGCACGCTTCACCGTGCGATCAGAAATCTCACCTCCGATGCGGGTGTTGATTTCACTGGAGGATGAGCCAGGGTAGCGTTGCAGATCTTCCAGAATCAGCGCTCGCAATCGATGCGGCTCAATACGGGTAAGGGTGGTTTTGCCTTCCAGGCCGCTACCGCGAAGCCATTCAGGTGCGACGAAGTAGCGGGTTGCCTTGGTGCGTCCGCTTTCACTCACCAGATGCCAGTCACGCAAGCGACCGAACCAGGGCTTTAGATCATCGGCTGAGCTGAGTTCCAGGGCGGATGCCAGCTCGCTGGCAGTCATGCCTTCGTGCTGGGCGAGTAACCCAAGAGTGATGCGTTCTCGGCGAGTGGGCTGGAAGCGCTCATCAACAGTTTTCAGTAAGCCGATCATTTCCGGGCGCACGATGCGGCGTCGGATGGTGACGCGTACGGAGTCCGGCCCTTCGCTGGTCTCCGGTGCTGGGCGACCCTGGGATAGTTGCACGTCGTACATCAAATCGAAGCCGGTGCCTTCCTTCTCCATCATTTTCAGGTCGTGGAAAAGCACTGCCATCCGGTCGTTACGACGTCGGCTGGCATGCAGGATATTGCCGGGGGTTACGCCAAACGGCAGGCGGCCAGGGTTTACCACTTCGAGCCGATCTGGATGCAGGTTCAGGTAGATGTCACCGCGCTGGGTATACGGGCGGTGTACCAGGGCATTGACCAATAGCTCACGCACCACCCGCTCATCGAAAGCAGGGATGTGTTGCCGATAGAGGCCGTCGGGCAGTTCGTAGCTTTCGCGGAAATCCGGCACCTCGCGCCAGATGGCATCCACCAGCTCGATGGGCGACTGTTGATAGTCATCCCACAGCCACTTATTCACCTTGTCGCCATGCTCGTCGTATTTCAGCGCTTGCACCATAGGCGCAGTGCCTAGACGGGCACGATCACGAGCTGTACCAAGGATCAGTACGCCGAGATTGGTCAGCCACTCACCGTCGGCTAAACCGTAGTGATCAAGCAGTTCGGGATCGCTTTTTTCTTTGGTGTTTGCCTTGACCCGATCCGAAGCGCGCAGGCGCTGAACTAACTCAGTCTGTTTGCCTGCGTCGACGGCTGTGTGTGGCACCTGCAGGTTACTCAACGCTTCCCAGGGCACGCCGGGGCGCTCGTTAAGCAAGCGCATCACGTCATCGCCTAGCACCGGCTGGCAGCTGTCGCCCACGCGCAGGAAATAGCGGCCGTCGGAGGTTGATGCCACGCCAAAGGCCTTGGCTACCGTCAGCTCGACGAACTGACCGCCGTTTTCGGCCGTTACCAGGCGTGGTGCAACAATGACGTTGACGGTGCGCTCTTGAACCCGGCGGCGCAGGGTATCCAGCAGTCCTGGCTCTACTCGTTGCTCAGGCGGTGGAAGCTCGGCACCGTCCTCGATGCCGATCAGCAACTTCCCGCCTGCGCTGTTGGCGAAGCAGACGCAATCAGAGGCCAGCTCCTGCCAATTGGCGGATTTGCCTGTCACCTTGCGCAGGGACTTGCGGTCGAGGTGCTGGTTTTCGAGAGTCATATATCAGCTTTTTCTTCAGTCTCAGCCTGCTCGGGAGTCATCGAAAGTAGCTTTACATTCAACGATAAGGCAATTGCCTTAGAGCGCTTTTCGATGAATAAATCGTAATCATCCATGTCGATGCCGTAGTTGACTGAATTAAATATTAGGTGGCTCTTAAGTGTCTCGCTAATTGAAAAATTTTCTTTTGAAAAGGCTCCGATATATGTGCTGGGCGACTTTTTTCCGATTCTGTGTTTGTTGGAGTATCCATCTATCAGTGTGATGTTTGCGATGAGGTTAGGTTCTGAGTTTTTAAGGTTTTCCTCGATGTATTTCTTTGGGAAAAAGTGGTGATAGTTTCGGCTTGATGCAATTTTTAGATTGCTGTTGTCCAGTATTACACTGCCGTTGGTGTCAAATGATTTTGGCTGATTGTATGCCAGTAGGCAAAGAATAGATTTGCAGTAAGAGTTCCCAGAGGTGAAATAAGTGGCGGCAATGTCGTCAGGTGATATTGATAACTCTTGCTTTGGATAGTCGGGAACTTGGCTTTCTATGATTTTGTCAATTTTGTTAAAGTCTTCACTGATTTTTGAGTCTGAGGACGATCCGTAGCGCTCAGTAAGCCCTGCCCAGTAGAAAAACTGCTCTAGGAGTCGTGCTTGTTTTAGTGAGGGTTTCTTGTTTTTTGTTGCATAAAAATAATAAGTTATTGGGATTAGTAGGGCTGGGTAGGGCAGTAATTGAGAGACAGGTACTCGTAGCTCTGACCGAATAAAGTCGATGGCCATAAATAGAGAGGCTGTCATTGGTTTCCAGTTGGAAATGAAATCCTCACGTTTGATTTTTAATATGTCGCGTCCACGTACAGCTCTTTGGGTTATGGCGGATACGCATTGCATAATTAGCGATTCAGGTAGTGTTTCAAACTTTGCCGAGGTTAAGCATTCTTTCTCATCGTCAGAGCCGTCGCGTAAAATTTCATAACGTTCGGCAAGATCAAACCCCTTGGATTCGTCGTATGTTTTTGCGACCATTATTTCAAAAACAGTCAGTGCTTTGCCGCCAGTGTTGATTCTCGAAAATACTTCACAGGCAATTTCTATAGGGTAGTCTTTGATTGTTATTGTTGAAAAGTCGTAATTTACAAGCCTCCCTTTGTAAAACTCTATCTGTTTGAGTTTGTCTCGTTCGAATTCGTCAAAAAGGTCTGTTAGCTGGCAAGTTAGTAAGCGGTGTACTGAAATATACTTTCCTGGATTTTGCTCGGTCAGGTTCTCAGTGGTTACTATTGGCTCATCGCTTTCTGGGGTGCTATCAAGATCAATGAAAATGTCTTGATAATTTATCTCTTTACCATCTTTTGTTATTCTTATTCCCTTGCGTATTGCATAAAGGGAGGTGATTCGCTGTTGGCCGTCTAAGATGTACTGTACGTAATCGCCCTTGGGCGTTTCAGGTAGTTTGTGGTTACCTACCTCTTTGTAGCTTCGTAGTTCTTCTTTTGTTTTCCAGAAGATGAAGGTTCCTATGGGGAAGCCTTTCAGGATGGAGTCAATCAGTTTTGCGGACTGTTCCTTTTCCCACACAAACTCACGCTGGAACATCGGCAGTTTGATCTGGCCGGTATCAATCTCGACAAAAAGAGATTCATATTTTTTGTTATGGTTCTCTGGCTGAAGTAGAGCGGGTTTGTCAGCTTGAGCGGTGTGGTTGTTAGACATGAATTATCATCCTTGGTTTTAGACTGAAAGCTCGCCGCTCATTAAACGTGGAAGAATTAAATCTCGGGCTTGGGCGAGCTTTTGGCTCTGCTCTACAAGTGTTTCGATCAGGCTGTTTGTTGGTTCCACCGCTTCTGCATATGAGTCCTGAATCCGCTTGGGTGGCAGAAGAATAGGCACTGTTTTCAGTGCTCCAGCGCTGAGGTTTGGCATGGTCGAGCCTTTGGCGCGATTGATAATGCAACCCTCTGTGTCAGGAGCGCCCAGCTGGTCAAATAGATATCGAGGATTAACTATGACCGGGTCTGGCCTAAAGCGAAGGCAGCCGGTGCCACAAAAATAACCGTCCTGGCGAGGCCCGATAAAAGCGCGTCTACCAATGTCCCCACGTCGGCCATAAACGGTATCGCCAATTTGCATGCGATGTCGCCCTAGCTGGTTGGCTAGTGACTCGGGGATGCGAGCAATGGATTGGAGTGACACGCGGCGACTAGCAATATCTTTGGGCATCACCACTGGAATGCCATCATCCGCGTAATCAGATTGATGCAGTTGACTGCCGAAAGGGCCCGTTTGAATACCGTCCTTGGGGAGGCAGATAGCCTCAAGAGCCTGGCGACTCCAGCCTTGCGGAACACCATCAAGCACTTTCAGTTGTTCATGACCGGGAAAGCGCAAGTGGACGAACCACTCGCGGTAGAGGAGACGGGTCGACTCCTCCAGAAGCTGGATGCGGCGGCTGTTATTTTCTATATGGTTGTCATATGCCCAAAGAGTGTCTGCTATCTGCAATTGTATCGCTAAGGTTGGCACCCGAACTTTTAGTTCGTGAAGAACATTGCGATCTATTCCGGGTACTGCAGCCTTGTCACTCTGGTAGTTTTTTAGAGCGTTCTTTAGGAAGTAAGCTGCAAATCTTGGATAGCATCCTTTGAAGTCAACTATGTAAAGGGCTGTGTTGAGCGGCCAATAATCTTTCTCAAGATAAAAAACTTCGCCAAGAGTGCCGTATCGACCAGTTACTACGCCGGGGGCACTAGCTTTGCTTTCGGAGTGGTAGCCCGTGATTCCTGATGAAGAGACAACTGGTACCTCACCCTCTTGGCGCAAATTGGCAGGTAAGTCGTGCCCACGCTTCAAGGTTAAGAAGTCTCCTAGCCGACAGGTGTGCCAACTCATACCCCGAGTTCCTTAAAGGTTTTGGCGATCTGAGCGGCTAAGTCGACCGCCTCTTCATTGAGCCCTTGCAGTTCGATATGTATATCGCTCAAAGCTAGCTCGAAGTCGAAATCTTCATCCTGCTCTTCCGGAGCAACCCCTACATAACGACTCGGGGCGAGCGACCAGTCGCTAGCGGCGATTTCTGCCAGGCTGACGCATTTGACCAAGCCAGGGATATCGCGGAGTTCAGCAGTTGGAAATTTCTCTTGCAGCCAGTGGGCCGCCTTCCAGTAGTGGCGTACTTTTTTCAGTGCTTCCACTAAGGCTTTGCGCGATTCTTCAGCTGCTTTACGGCTGCGATTTAGTTCACGAACGGCGGGATTTGGAGTGCCAGTCTCACCGGAAACCTTTTCAAGGTCTTCGATCAGGCGGCTGGCGAGTTTGTAGAGTTGGTCGGCATCCTTGATCAGATCGCGACTATGTTCAGCCAGGCTTTTGAACTTGTTTCCAGCGGCAAGTAGCAGGGCATTAGACGGGGTTACGCCCTGCCAGAAGCTGTTGCAGGCTGTGACATCGTTATCGAAGGCTCCTGCTTCGGCGCAGTAGTCGGTGGTGGCGGATTCCAGCTCAACCAAGGACTGGTTAAGTGCCGCATTAGCTGCTGCGAAGATTGCTGGTTTGATTTGATCTGTCAGGGCGTCGATGGCGTTGCGCAGGGCGATCAGGGGCTCACCACAGTCGCAGGCTGCCGCAACCGTTTCACCAAGGTGGTCTGCAACCAGGTCGAGGAAGCGTTGCTGCTCGCCCCGATACAGCCAGACGATGGCAGTAAGGTTGGCCAGCTGCTCTGGGGCGAAGTCATAGATCTTGCGCGTGACCTTGCGATAGGTATTGCGCGCATCGAGCATCAGTACATGGTCTTTGTGCTCGGCAGGCTTGGCTTTATCGAAGAACCACAGCTCGCACGGTACGGTACGGGTGTAAAAGAAATTAGAGCGAATCGAGACCATGGCGTCGACATGGCCAGTTTCCACCAGTTTCTGCCGTACACGGGCCTCGTCGCGGCCGGCGCTGGAAGCCTGGGATGACATCACGAAGCCGGCGCGACCCTTGTCGTTCAGGTAGCTGTAGAAGTAGGAAATCCACAGGTAGTTACCGTTGCTGACCTTGTTGCCCTTGTTTACACCGGGTAAGCCGAAGGGCAGGCGCGGGTCATTCTTGACTGCCTCTGCGTCCACCTCATCAACGTTGAACGGCGGGTTGGCCATTACGAAGTCGGCCTTGTGCAGCAGTTCGTGCGGGTCTTCGTAGTAGCTGATGGCTTTCTGAATATCACCACTCAGGCCATGCACGGCCAGGTTCATCTTGGCCAGGCGGATGGTGGTGGCGTTTTTCTCTGCGCCGTAGAAGGTCAACAGCTCGCTAGGGTTTTGCTTCAAGCGCTCTACGAAATGCGCACTCTGCACAAACATGCCGCCAGAGCCGCAGGCGGGGTCGAGCACCTTGCCGTGGTCGGGTTCGATGATATTGGTGATCATGCGAACCAGGGAAACAGGGGTGAAAAACTCGCCTCCATCGTGTGCGCCTACGTCAGCAAAGGCCGTGAGGAAGTATTCGTAGATGCGGCCGAATATGTCGCCGGTAGCCTTTTTCAGTTCCTCTGGATTGAGGGTGCGCAGCAGTTGGCCAAGCACGCTATTTTCCAACTGCTGGTATTCCGCTTTGGGCAAAACGCCAGCCAAAGAGCTGTAGTCGGATTCGATGCTTTCCATCGCGCTGATAAGGGCTTGGGCGCGGTCTGCGCTATCCGGCAAGCCAACCAGTGTGTCGAACTGGGCGTGGGGTTGCAGATAAATTGCGCCGCGCTGAGAAAAGTCTTCTTTGGTAACTTCTCGCGTTTTGCCGCCCCGGCTGGGCAGGCTGGCAATGATGTCATCCTTCACGGCCAGGTAGCGGCTGTAAGCATGGCGCAGAAAGATCAGGCCCATAACGGGCATGAAGTATTCATTGGCCGCGTAGTTGGAGTTGGCGCGCAGGGTGTCGGCGGCAGACCAGAGGCGTTTTTCGATTGCCTCGATGTTTTCCAATTGGGCCATGGTGCGTAGTCCGTTGCTGAATCAGTGATTGTCCGTTGCCTTGGTGGTGCCAGGCAGAATGCGGGCAGTTTAAAGAAGTTATTGGTCTTGGTGTTTTCTACAGACCTGCTGCATCTCTGGCAGAGATAGGTCGAAAATTTTAGCGGCTAAAATTTGGCACCTCGGGCTGCTCTTCGGGTTGCTCCCGTTGCACGCGTCGACGTTTTAGCTCTGCGCGCATCCAGGCGCTTGCGGCCTGCATATCTCGGCGCAGCTCATCAATTTCCTCGTCGCTCAGCCTTCGAGGGCCGCCGTCACTGAAGTTTTTTGGCAAGGTCTTCTGTCCTCGGGTGGTAGTAGCGCATCAGCATCCGCGTGTCCTGATGCCCGGTAATTTTGGTCAGTTCGTGCAGCGGGAAGATTTCGGCCAGTCGCGAGGTGGCTTCATGGCGCAGGTCATGAAAGCGTAAGTCCATCAGAAACGGGTCATCGCTGATGTGTTGGTCGATCTTGCCCTGGGAAAGCTTTTTCTGTTTGAGGTGAAGGCTTAGCCCATCCGCGTAGGCGCTGCGAGCATCGGCGATGGCGTCCGCGAATGCCTTGGTTATTGAGTCTGGCTGGCTCTTAAAGCAGCGGCCATCGTCACGTTCGGAGAGACTTTCCAGTATCTCCACTGCCTTGCTGGAAAGGGGTACGCCACGGGCGGAGCCGTTCTTGGTCATGGGCAACAGTGCGACCCGCTTGCTCCGGTTTACGTTGGCGCTTAGCAGGCTGGTTATCTCACTGCGGCGCATCGCCGTTTCCACAGCGAAGGCGACGATCTTCGGCAGCTCGGCCGAGCGCGAGTGGCGGCAGATCATTTCTAGCTCGTCCAGGTGCTCACATACCAGCTTCCCGTCTTTGCGTGTCCATACATCGGCACTGAGGATGCGTCGCTCGCGGGCGTCATCAACGCTCGGTTGGCGGATCAGTTCGACGGGGTTGCTCAGTGACTCCATGCGCCACTCTTTGCGGGCGATGGTGAAGACGTGAGAGATCAGTGCCAGCTCACGGCGCACAGTGGAGGGGGCCAGGCCCTCTTCGAGGCGCATGTCGCGATAAGTGGCCATGTCGGAGCCACGAATGCTCGCAAGCGAACGAAGGGCGAGAGGGTGGCGTTGCATGGCCTGAATACGCGATAGCTCGGAGGCGCTGCTGCGCTTCTTGCTGGTCACCTCCTTGGCGTACAACTCCAGTGCGCTGGAGAACGAGGTGGCCTCGGCTTCGTTGCGGCTGACGAACACGCCCGCATCCATTTCGCGTTCGATCATAGTCGCCCAGGTTTTTGCCTCTGCCTGGGTATTGAATGTGCGGGTCTGTTGGGGCCACCCTTTACGTCTGATTTGGGCGTGCCACTGGTATGGGCCTTTCTTCCTGAACGTCGCCATCTTCAACCGCACTGTGCCAAAATTGTGCCATCAATCATACAGGAGCACCCATGGAAGCCGCAAAACCCCAGCTAATACGGGAAACCTTCCCCGTCGGGCCTTTGCAGTGCAACTGCACGATTATTGGTGACCCACTGACCAAGAAGGCCATTGTGGTTGATCCGGGTGGTAACCCCGATTTGATCATGGCGCGTCTGGAGGCTCATGGCCTCAAGGTGGTGAGCATCATCCACACCCACGCCCATCTGGATCACTTTCTTGCCTCTGGGCAGATGAAAGAGAAGACCGGCGCGACGTTGCATTTGCATAAAGAGGATCAGTTTCTCTGGGACAACCTGGAGATGCAGTGCCGTATGTTTGGCGTGCCTTACACGCCGGTGCCCGCGCCGGATCAGTGGTTGGCCGATGATGAGGAGTTGGCTTGTGGGTGTGGCGTGGCGTTGCACACGCCGGGACATACGCCAGGCTCAATGAGTTTTTGGTTTGCTGACGCCAAGTTGCTGATCGCCGGCGATACGCTGTTCAAGCGGGGCATTGGTCGTACCGACTTGTGGGGCGGGGACTACCCGACGATCGAGCGCTCTATTAAGCAGCGTCTATATCGCTTGGATGAAGACGCCGTTGTGGTGACCGGTCACGGTGCTGATACTCGGTTGGGCGATGAGATGCGCGAGAATCCGTTTGTGCGCGCCTCGTAAGTCCGGTGCCGGCTTAGCCTTGCAGTAAGGGAACTTTAATCGCGAACCGGGCTCGAAAACCGAGGTGGAAACCAGTTCCAAATCATGAATTTAAGGAAGTGCGCATGAATCTTTTGCGAAATTTGGCAGTTGTTACCCTCGTTCTTGGCATGCTCGCTGGCTGTACCACCAACCCCTATACCGGTGAACGTGAAGCCGGGAAAGCAGGTATCTATGGTGGCGTTGGTGCCGTTACTGGTGCGGTGATTGGTGCAGCTACATCGAGCAAGAAGGACCGCGGCAAGGGTGCCCTGATCGGTGCCGCCGTTGGTGGTGCAGCAGGCGGTGGCTATGGTTATTACGTTGATACTCAAGAAGCCAAACTGCGTCAGACCCTGCAAGGCACTGGTGTTCAGGTACAGCGCAATGGCGATGACCTGAAGCTGATCATGCCGGGCAATATCACCTTCGCGAGCAACTCATCGGACATTTCTAGCAGTTTTTATCCGACCCTTAATTCCCTGGTCACGGTGTTTAAGGAGTTCAACAAGAACGGCGTGGATATCGTCGGCCATACCGACAGCACGGGCTCGTTCGAGCTGAACCAGAACCTCTCTAATCGTCGTGCGCAGAGCGTAGCGTCGTACTTGAGTGCTAATGGTGTGCCTGCTTCGCGTTTGTCGTCCTACGGTGCGGGCTCAAGTCAGCCGATTGCCAGCAATGCTAATGAAACTGGTCGTGCGCAAAACCGTCGTGTTGAAATAAACCTCCGCCCGCTATAACGCTGTAACCCCAGCCGCGCATTCCGACCGAATGCGCGGCTTTTTTGTGTCTCGCTATTCATGGTAGTCAGCTTATCTGGCTGTTTTGTCCGCTGTTGTCGTCTAGTCGTTGCGTTTCTAAGTTCGCGTCAGTCCTGGTGATTTCTTAGCCGTCAGCCGGGCGGCGTTATGGGAAATTCAGAACGATGCTGGGTGTGCTGCTGTAGCGAGTCGGTCATGTATTCAATTCATGGCTAGACTGCTGGAAGTGGTTCACTTAAGCCCTACTGTCCCCGCGCGCTCGCCTGCGCCGGACATGGATGATGACTGGAGATCGCATGGATGACCGGCCCGCTGTTCTCGCTCGCAAACCCTGGATGCCGCTGTGGGTGACTTTGATTCTGCTGATCGTCCTGGGTGGTTTGTCACTCTGGCAATGGCGAGCGCTGGATCAGCGAGAGGAGCAGCAGCGCCAGCAGCGCTTCGAGCTGGCCGCGCAAGATGTCAGCCAGCGGATAGTCAGCCGTATGCAGGCCTACGAAATGGTTCTGCGGGGCGTTTCGGGTTTGATGACGGGTAGCGAGTATGTGTCCAATGCTGAATGGGAGCAGGCGCTTGATCAGCTGCAATTGCAGGATCGCTATCCGGGCATCCAGGCCCTTGCCTGGTCACGCTACCTGCAAAGCGAAGAGCAGCTTACGGGCTTTATCGCCGAAGAGCAGTCGCGTGGACGCAACGATTTTCGCTTGTCCCCTGCGGGCGAGCGAGGGCAGTACTTGCTGGTCGAGTACATCAGCCCGTTGGATTGGCGTAATCGCCGAGTGCTGGGCTACGACCTACTCAGCGAGCCAGTTCGTAGGGCTGCTCTCGAGCAAGCGATTGATAGCGGCGTAGCGACGCTTAGCGCGCCACTTATCCTGCGGCAGGAAACTGAAGAACATACTCAAGTGGGCGTGCTGTTGTCCTTGCCGGTGTATCAGCCAGGAAAACCACTCGGCACACTTGAGGAGCGTCGCGCTGCTTTGCTCGGCATTGTGCATGCGGCCTTTCGTAGCTATGACCTGATGGCGGGTATTCTCGGTACGCAGACCAGCCGCTTCGATATTGTTCTAAAGGACAAACAGGCCCCAGATGCTCTGTTGCTCGGTGGCGAGCCACATGACGCAACGAAACAACCTGAATTTAGTCACGTGCTTGAGCTGCCAATGTATGGGCGTAGCTGGTTGCTGACGGTCAGCAGCACGGCGGTATATGACGCGGCACAGTTCAATCGTGGTAGCAGCTTCAGCCTGTGGCTTGGCTTGGCAGCGGCGGCACTGTTGGCGCTATTGGTGGGGGGGTACTTGTACGTGCGTGAGCACGAGCTGCGCAGCAGTCAGTTGATCAATGAAAAAATACGTGAGCGTGAAGAGCGTTTCCGGCTATTGATTGAGCGCCTGCCGGTGGCGACCTTGTTGTGTAATGCACAAGGCCGTATCGAAATGGCTAACCACAGTGCCGCCGAGTTGCTCGGTATTACCGCGCAAGGCTTGGTCGGCGAGCGGGTGAAGCGCTTTCTACCGGCCGTTGAGCAATTGAGCGAATTGGTCATCGGCGACGGCACTACTGAACTGACCGGCGAGTACAAGGCGCGCTGCGAATTAGGCGAAGAGCTGCCTGTGGCCTTGAGTCTGAGCGTATTGGCCGACTCCTCTGGGGTCAGCTACTTGATCAATATGATCGACCTGCGCGCCCGCAAAGGGGCCGAAGAGCGCTTCCGCCTGGTCGTTGAGGCCTCGCCGAATGCCATCGTGCTGGTGGATAACAAAGGCTGCATTGCTATGGTCAATCGGCAGACTGAGCAGATGTTCGGCTATACCCGTGATTTTTTGTTGTCGCAGCCTGTGGAAGTGCTGTTGCCCAATGATCTGCGAGCTAGCCATGTGCCGATGCGCACGGCTTATCAGGGTAAGCCCGAGCCGCGACGCATGGGTAATAACCGTGAGCTGTTTGGCCAGCACCGTGATGGTCGGCAGATTCCCTTGGAGGTTGGCTTGTCGCCCATCTTGGGGGGGGAAGATGCTTTAGTGCAGGCGGTCATCATCGACATCAGCGAACGCAAGGCCGCTGAGCAGCGCCTACGGGATCAGGCGGAGCAGTTGACTCTGGCCAATCGTTACAAATCTGAGTTTCTCGCCAACATGTCCCATGAGCTGCGTACGCCGCTCAACAGCATCCTGATTCTCAGCGATCAACTACGGCAGAACAGTGCCGGCAACTTGACCGAAAAACAGGCTAAACATGCCGATATCGTCCATCGCGCCGGCAGCGATTTATTGCAGTTGATCAACGACGTACTGGACTTGTCCAAGGTTGAGTCTGGGCGTATGCAGCTCAAGCTTGAGCCATTGAACGTGCAGGATATTCTGGTGGAACTGGATGCCAGCCTGCGGCCGATGGCTGAAATCAAGGGCTTGCGCTTGCACACGCAGCTTGAGGCGGGCGTGCCGAGAGTCATTCACAGTGATCGAATACGTCTGCATCAGATTCTGCGCAACCTGCTATCGAATGCCTTGAAGTTCACCGAGCATGGCGAGGTCAGTCTAACGGTGTCCTGCGACAGCGATGGGCCGCAGGAGGCATATGAGCTGCTCAGTTTCAGTGTGCGTGACACCGGCATTGGTATCGCCGCTGAGCAGCATGAGCAGATATTTCAGGCCTTTCAGCAGATTGATGGCTCAACCAGTCGGCGCTTTGGCGGCACCGGTCTGGGGCTAGCGATTACCCGGCAGCTGGTGTTGGCCATGGACGGTGAAATTAGTTTGCAGAGCGCTCCCGGTGAGGGCTCCTGTTTTACCGTGCGTTTACCTGTGCGGGTGATGCCTCAAACGCCTGAGGTTCCCACGTTAGAGGCCCCGCTGCGCAGCGGTTCAGGCCCGACGGTAATGATCGTTGAGGATGATGAGAATTTTGCGGCAGTACTGGCCGAAGAGGCGCATGCCCACGGATTTTCCAGCGTGCAGTGCCGTAGCGGCATGCAGGCGCTCAACCTGCTGGATGACGAGCGTTTCAGCGCGGTTATTTTGGACATCATGCTGCCCGATATCAGCGGTTGGCAGCTGTTCCGGCGTTTGCGCAGGCATGCGAACCATCGGCTAACCCCTGTGCACATTATTTCCAGTGTGCCGCAGCCGGAGGATTGGAATGACGACGGTACGCGCTACCTGGTCAAGCCTATTCAGCGCGCCGATCTTGAGCAGGTATTTATCGACCTACAGCAAGGTCAACAGCCGGTACAGCGGCTGCTATTGGTTGAGGATATTGAGGTTGAGCGTGAGCACTATCGCGCGCACCTGCAGCAGATGGGCTTTATCGTGCAGGCCTGTGCCAGCGCTGATGACGCGCGCACGGCTTACGCGGATGAGGCTTTCAATGCACTTGTGATTGACCTTGATCTGCCGGATCAGGATGGTTTTGAACTGCTGGAAAGCCTTGACCGCCTCCGTCCTCTAAATGGCACGCGGGTAGTGGTCAACACCGGCGTCGATGTTACTCAGCAGGCGTTGCAACGCTTGCGCCGTTTCAGTGCTGTAGTCGTGCACAAGCATGGCGAGGACATGCAGGCGCTCAGTGAGGCTGTACAAGGCTTTTTGGATGGCGTGCGTGGCCCCGCGCAGCAGGGCGACACGCGCTTGGACAACCCGCTGGAGGGGCGCCGTGTGCTGCTGGTCGATGATGATGTACGTAACGTCTATGCGATGAGTGCGTTGCTTGATGAGGCCGGGCTGATCATCAGTTCGGCCAAGGACGGCCGTGAGGCGATTGCCTGCTATGAGCGCGAACCCTTTGATCTGATTCTGATGGATATGTCCATGCCCATCATGGATGGCTATACCGCCACTCGCCTGCTGAAAACCGAACATGCCTGCAGTATCCCGATCATTGCCCTGACGGCCCATGCGATGAAAGGTGATCGGGAGAAATGTATCGCGGCGGGTGCCGATGATTACCTAGCCAAGCCGGTTAGTCGCGAATCTCTGTTGAGCTTGCTGCTGCACTGGTTGGGTTAGTGCGTAAGAGGCTCACGGTAGTTTTTCTGGGGGCTGCTAATCTGAACCACAGCATAGGCAGTGCAGCTGTTTTGGCGAGGGAGGCAATATGGCACAGGTGCAGATGAAGATCGCGGCCACCATCCAGACGCTACTGGTGGTCGATGATCGCCAGGAGAACCTTGAGGCCATGCAGGCCTTGCTTGAAGACGGTGACTGGCACTTACGCTGTGTGGCATCTGGCGAGGCAGCGCTGCAATGCCTGTTAGAGGAAGACGTTGGGCTGGTGCTGTTGGATGTGCAGATGCCGCACATGGATGGTTTTGAAGTGGCCCGACTGATGCGTGGTAACCCGCGTACCCGCTACACCCCGATTATCTTTGTATCGGCCATCGCTCAGACCCAGGACTCGGTGCTAAAGGGTTATGCCACGGGCGCAGTGGACTTTATGCTCAAACCGTTCGACTCGAATGTGCTGCGCCATAAAATTCATGCTTTGCTTGAACATGAACGCAACCGCAGCGAGTTGTTGCAACTCAGTCAGCAACTGGACAGTGCTCGCGCCTTTAATGCCTCCGTGTTGGACAACGCTGCGGAGGGCATCATGGTAGTGGGGGAGAGCGGGCGTATCAGCTTCGCCAATCCTGCCATGGCGCGCATGCTTGTCGGTTCGGTCGGTGATCTAGAGGGTAGCGAAATGCTCTCTTACCTGGTCACGCCCCAGGTTACGTGTGACTGGCGTATGTCCGAGTTCTACCGGCAGTGGCGACGTGGCGAAGCCTACCGCTTGCATGATGCCAGCCTACGTACCCTGAACGGTGGCCAGGTGCCGGTTGCGTTGTCTTGCTCGCCTTTACCGCGCGTGCAGCACGCCATGGTGGTCATGGCGCTGGATATGTCGGTGGTGCGTAATCTGCACCAGCAGTTGGAGTCACAGGCCATCACCGATTCTTTGACGGGTTTGCTCAATCGCCGTGGTTTTTATCAGGCGTTGGATTCGGCGCTGGCGCGTATTGATCGCAGTGGCCAGCGTATGGCAGTGCTCTATCTCGATCTTGATGGTTTCAAGCGTATCAATGATTCACTCGGTCATGATGCCGGGGATCAGTTGCTCAAACGAGTGGGCGAGCAACTTAAGACCAGCCTGCGCCCCTATGACTGCCTCGCGCGTATTGGTGGCGATGAGTTCACTGCATTGCTCGACAGCCTGGAGCACCCGGAAGATGCGGCGCGCATAGCCGAAAAGTTGATTGAGCAGGTATCCGTGCGGCACACCATTGATGGTGTCGACGTGACCATGGGCGCGAGCGTTGGCATTGCCTGCTTTCCGGAGTGCGGGCAAAACGTGGAAGGCCTGCTACGGGCAGCGGACATGGCAATGTACGAGGCCAAGCGCGCCGGACGGCAACAGTACCGCTTCTTTTCACCGGAGATGAACGGGCGTGCGCGTTCGCGGTTGATGCTTGAAGAAAGCCTGCGTAGCGCCATCGAAAATAATGATTTCCTGCTGGTTTATCAGCCACAGATCTACCTCGACAGCGGTCGGTTACGCGGATTTGAAGCGCTGCTGCGCTGGCAGCATCGAGTGGCGGGCACGATAGCGCCCGGGGTGTTTATCCCGTTGTTGGAGGAAACGCGGCTGATCAACCGTTTGGGTAGCTGGATATTCCAAGCCGGGGTCGAGCAATGTCGGCAGATGAGTCAGCTGTATGGCACTGAGCTGGTGATCAGCCTGAATGTCAGCCCTGTGCAGTTCAGCATGCCGCAGCTGGTCGAGGACCTGCGCCGGGTACTGGATGAGCAGCAACTGGCAGCGCATCAATTGGAGGTAGAGGTAACTGAAAGTGCGCTGATGCAGGACCTTGATACCAGCCGTGAACAACTGCGCCAACTGCGCCTGCTGGGGGTGAAAATTGCCATCGACGATTTTGGTACTGGCTACTCATCCCTGGCTTATCTGCGTCATTTCGAGCTGGATACGTTGAAGATTGATCGCCTGTTTATTACCAATATGCTCGACTCGCCGCGCGATGCCGCCGTGGTTAGCACCATCATCGATCTGGGTCGCCACCTGGGGCTTGAGGTAATTGCCGAAGGGGTTGAAACCATGGCCCAGCGTGATTGGCTGGCGCAACATGACTGCGCGATTATGCAGGGCTTTCTGGTTGCGCCCGGCCTGAGTGTCGAGCAGGCCAAAACCTTCCCCGCAACGGTGGATTGGCACAATCTACCGTTGCGTAATGACAAGCTCTAGGCGGGCTTGTTTTAAGCGAGCTTAGCGGGCGGGGAATTGCTGCTTCAGCTCACTCAGTAGTGCATCTTTGTCTAGCCACAACTGATTGACCCATTGCTGAAACCGCAGGCGATACGCCTCGTCCTGGTCGTAGTTACCACCGATAAATTCAGCCGGAATCGGCAGCTCCTCAAAGCGTACGACCACGTGGTTAACGCGCCCGCACAGTAGGTCCCAGAAGCCGGGATTACCTTGCGGGTAATGAATGGTGACGTTGATCAAGCTATGCAGCTGTTCGCCCATGGCGTCTAGAACAAAGGCAATACCGCCAGCCTTGGGCTTGAGCAGGTGCTTGAAAGGCGATTGTTGTTGCGCGTGCTTGGCTGGCGATAGGCGCGTGCCTTCCAGGAAGTTGAATACCGACACCGGGTTGGTTTTGTAGCGCTCACAGGCTTTACGCGTGGTGGCCAGGTCCTGGCCGCGTTTTTCTGGGTGTTTGGCCAGGTATTCCTTGCTGAAACGCTTCATAAACGGGAATTCCAGCGCCCACCAGCACAGGCCAATCACCGGCACCCAGATCAGTTCTTGTTTAAGAAAGAACTTGAGAAATGGGATGCGATGATTGAACTGGTATTGCAATACCAAAATATCCACCCAGCTCTGGTGGTTGCTGGTGACCAGGTAGGAGTGTTGCTTATCAAAGCCGTTTAGCCCGGCCACATTCCAATGGGTATGACCAACCAGATTCATCCAGAACTTGTTCGTGCTAATCCAGAACTCGGCAATGCCGTGCATTACAAAACGCAGTACGCGCTGGATTGCTGGAATCGGCAGGACGAGTTTGAGCAGCGATATGGCAAACAGCGGCCAGCAACAGATTAGCGTGTTGAGGGCGAGCAGCAGGCCGGCAAGCAGACCGCGCAGTGGGGCAGGCAGAATCTTCAGCATGGGGGCAGGCGCCTCCAAAAAAGGGGCTTACGCCCCGGATTGTTTGTGCCTATGGTTTCTCTCCATAGGTCGTTCGGCGCACAGGTTACCTTTTGCGCACCGAACTGCAACCCCCTCGAAACGCTGGTGATCGACGCGGTTCGCGGTTTTTTAGCGCTGATCTCCGGGCAGTATTGTCCTTACCGAGTGCGGCAGGTTGTCGGCCTGAATGGCAGTTAGGGCGATGGTAAAAACGATGTCATCGACCAAGGCGCCGCGTGACAGGTCATTCACCGGTTTGCGCAAACCTTGCAGCATTGGCCCGACGCTGACGCAGTCGGCACTGCGCTGCACGGCCTTATAAGTGGTGTTGCCAGTGTTCAGGTCGGGGAAGATAAACACCGTGGCGCGCCCGGCGACCTGGCTGTTGGGCGCTTTTTGGCGGCCGACACTTTCGATAGCCGCCGCGTCGTACTGCAGGGGGCCGTCGAGCAGTAGCTCTGGGTTGCTTGCTCGGGCCAGGCGCGTGGCCTCGCGGACTTTCTCCACTTCCTCGCCGCTACCCGAGTCGCCAGTGGAGTAGCTGAGCATTGCCACGCGTGGCTGAATACCAAAGGCGCTGGCCGATGCCGCGCTTTGCAGGGCAATTTCCGCTAACTCCACTGACGTCGGGTCGGGGTTTACCGCGCAATCGCCATAGACCAGAACCTGGTCGGGCAGCAGCATAAAGAAGATCGATGACACCAGTTTATAACCGGGCGCAGTCTTGATCAGCTGCAGGGCGGGTCGGATGGTGTTGGCGGTGGTGTTGATCGCCCCGGAAACCAGGCCGTCGACTTCATCCAGGGCGAGCATCATGGTGCCCAGTACCACGGTGTCTTCCAGTTGTGCGGCGGCCATCGGCGCATTCAGCCCTTTACCCTTGCGCAGCTCGACCATGGGGTCGACATAGCGCTCGCGTATCAGGTCCGGGTCGAGAATCTCCAGCCCGTCCGGCAGGGTTATGCCGTGGGCATTAGCAACGGCGTGAACGTCTTCTGGTTTGGCCAGTAGTACGCAGCGGGCGATGCCGCGCGCCTGGCAGATGGCCGCCGCCTGCACGGTGCGCGGCTCACTGCCTTCCGGCAGAACGATACGTTTGTTGGCTGCCTTGGCGCGTTGTACCAGTTGATAACGAAATGCCGACGGCGACAGGTGCAGCTCACGCGGTCTACCGCAGCGGGTGAATAGCCATTCATGGTCAAGATGGCTGGCAACGAAGTCGGCGACTTTGTCCGCGCGCTCCTTGTCGTCGACCGGGATTTCCTTGTTCATGCGGTTGAGGTTGGTGGCCGTGTCGTAAGAGCCGGTACTCACAGTCATCACCGGCAAACCGCTTTGCAGTGCGCCACGGCACAATTCCATGATGCGTGGGTCGGGGGCGAAGTCGCTGCACAGCAGCAGGCCGGCCAGTGGCATGCCATTCATGGCCGCGAGGCTGGCGGCGAGGATGATGTCGTCGCGGTCGCCTGGCGTGACCACCAGGGTGCCAGGTTTGAGCAGTTGCACGGTATTGGCCACCGCGCGGGCGCAGAGCACGATCTTCATCATGCGCCGTTGCTCATAGTCGCCGGCATTCAGCACGCGTGCGCCGAGCAGATCAGCAATATCGCGGGTACGCGGCGCGTTCAGTTCCTCCAACCAGGGGATACAGCCAAGCAGACGGAAATCATCACTTTTGAGCAATGGCGAGGTTTCTTTCAGGCGATTGGTAAAGCCCTCGATGCCATCCTCGCTGCGCACCTTGTTGAGGATCACTCCAAGCACTTTCTCGTCTTTGGGTCCACCGAACAGCTGTGCCTGGATTTCTACCCGGTCGCACAGTTCGCTTAGGCTTTCCTGTTCTGGAGCGGACACCAGAACCACCTCGGCATCCAGGCTTTTCGCCAGGTGCAAATTGACTCGCGCGGCATAGCTGGCTTGGCGCGTTGGCACCATGCCCTCGACGATGATGACGTCTTTGTCGGCCGATGCTTGCTCAAAGAGGCTGATGATTTCTTCAAGCAGCTCATCCAGATGGCCGTCACCGAGCATGCGTTCAACATGGGCCAGCGACAGCGGTTTGGGTGAGTGCAGGCCATGGGTGCGGGCAATCAGTTCACTGGAGCGTTCCGGGCCGATGTCACCCGGGTGTGGCTGGGCGATGGGCTTGAAAAAGCCGACCTTGAGCCCGGCGCGTTCCAACGCGCCAACCAAACCCAGGCTGATTGAGGTTAGGCCGACACCAAAACCGGTGGGGGCGATAAAAAAGGTGTGCATAGGTGCTCCGTAGTCGCAGTCAGGCGTCGAGTAGCGCCAGGGTGTCGAGGGCAATCTGTCGTTCTTCGTTGGTCGGTACTACCAGCAGGCGAGGGTAACCTTGCGCCTGGATTGAGCCGGCTGCACCGCGCACGGTGCGGGCGTTGGCTTGTTCGTCGATGGCCAGGTTGAACAGCTTGAGGTGGGCAATGGTCTTGCTGCGCACCAGTGGCGAGTTCTCGCCAATACCGCCGGTGAAGATCAGTCCATCAAGGTGTGGCAGGGCGCAGCTCATGGCTGCCAGGGATTTGGCCAGGCGGTAGCAAAACACCTCGATGGCCAGGGTCGCGCCGGCATGGCCCTGCTCGCGGGCCTGCTCCAGGGTGCGCATGTCATTGGACAGGCCAGACAGCCCGAGCAGGCCGCTCTCTTTATTGAGCATGGTTTCGATCTGCTCCAGGCTCCAGCCTAGGGTGCGTGCCAGATGGCTGTGCAAGTTAGGGTCGACATCGCCGCTGCGCGTGCCCATGACCACGCCTTCCAGCGGTGTCAGGCCCATGCTGGTGTCGCGACTCTGGCCATTGACGATGGCGCAGGTCGAGCAGCCGTTGCCAAGGTGTGCCACTAGCCAACTGCTGGCATTGACTGGCAAACCGGTCATCGCGGCGGCGCGCTGGCTGACAAAACGGTGGCTGGTGCCGTGAAAGCCATAACGGCGCACGCCGTGCTCGCTATACAGCGGCGTGGGTAGGGCATAGCGGTAGGCGTGTTCGGGCAGGGTCTGGTGGAATGCGGTATCGAAAACGGCCACCTGAGGCAGGCTCGGGAACAGCGTGATCGCTGCCTCGATGCCTTGCAGGTTGGCTGGGTTATGCAGCGGTGCCAATGGCGCGATGGCGCGAATGCCGGCGATAGCAGCGTGATCTAACCGGCAGGCCGCCGTGAAATGCTCGCCACCATGCACCACGCGGTGGCCAATACCGTGCAACTGGCCGTCAGCAGCCGCCTGTACGAGCGGGAATACGTGGGCCAGTGCGACGCTATGATCGGCGTGGGGCAGCATCAGGCTTTGCTGCTTGCCATCCTGCTGCCAGTGCATCTGCGCATCCGCGCCGCCCAGTCGCTCAACTATGACGTTGAGGGAGAATTGCTCGTGGTCCTCGTTGACCAGGGCAAATTTGATCGACGAACTGCCGCAGTTGACCACCAGAATGTTGCGTGCGGGCATTTACCGCTCCTTGTTCAAATCGTGTTTAGGTCACTGCATTGCGACTGCCTAGTCGGCGTCATGTTCAGCCGCACACCAGCCACAGGGGAAGGTCTTGCCCAGCTGCATTTGGCGTTGCTTGGCATCCAGCACCCAGGCGCGATTCTGCCAGGGCGGCTGATGGCGCAGGTGCTGCGTATGGCCGCAGGACAATACTGCCAGCCAATCGCCGTGCTCATCCTGACGGAAATCAAGCACACGCACTGATGCCGCGCGTGGCCGTTTGTCTGTGTGCGGTTCGCTTTCGGGCGTGCCCTTGGGTAAACTTGCCCGCTCTTTATTTCCACGCAAAAGGTCTCGCCCCATGCTGATCGCCGCCAATAAGGCCGTCTCCATCGACTATACCCTGACTAACGATGCCGGAGAGGTGATCGATAGTTCCGCAGGCGGCGCGCCGCTGGTTTATCTGCACGGTGCCGGCAACATCATCGGCGGCCTGGAAAAAGCCCTGCTGGGCAAGCAAGTTGGCGACGAGCTGGACGTTTCTGTCGAGCCTGAAGATGCCTACGGCGAATACAGCGCTGAGCTGGTCGCGACGCTCAACCGTTCGATGTTTGAAGGTGTGGACGAGCTGGAAGTCGGCATGCAGTTCCATGCATCCGGCCCGGATGGCGGTATGCAAATCGTGACTGTCCGTGAACTGGACGGTGATGATGTGATCGTTGATGGCAACCACCCTCTGGCGGGCCAGCGTCTGAACTTCAAGGTCAAGGTTGTTGAAGTACGTGATGCCAGCGAAGAAGAAGTTGCTCATGGCCACGTGCATGGCGAAGGTGGTCACCACCACTAAGAATCTCTCTCGGATCTCCTGCGCGTTGGCCCTGTTGTGTTACAAACAGGCTCGCGAGATCCAAGCAGATTCTAAGGTTTAGCCTTATGTCGTAGCCGCGAGTCGACTTATGGTCGTATCAGTTGCCGGCTTGACTGCTAAGCTAGAGCAAAAGAAAGGCGCCTTCATCGAGGCGCCTTTTTTGTCCGTTACACGTAATCTGTGTGTTCTCAAGGAGTTAGCCATGAGCGCCTTTCACGACCTGAATTTGCGTGCACTGGATGGGCAAGACTTACCCCTGGCGCCTTTCAAGGGGCAGGTGGTGTTGGTCGTCAACGTGGCGTCGAAATGCGGTTTGACGCCGCAATATGCCGGCCTGGAAAAGCTCTATCAGCAGTACAAGGACCGTGGGTTCAGCGTGCTGGGCATGCCGTGCAATCAGTTTGCCGAGCAGGAACCCGATAGCGAGGAAGCCATCCGCGCATTTTGTAGCCTGAATTACGGCGTTACCTTCCCATTGGGTAGCAAGCTTGAGGTGAATGGCCCGGAGCGCCATCCGCTGTACCGCTTGTTGGCGGGTGAGGGTGCTGAGTTCCCTGGTGATATCACCTGGAATTTCGAGAAGTTTCTGGTTGGCCATGACGGCCGCGTGCTGGCGCGCTTTTCGCCGCGCACCACGCCGGATGATCCGAGCATCATCCAGGCTATCGAAAAGGCTTTAGGTTAATCGTCTTTCACGATCTTGCGAGCTAGAGATGAACGGTGGCGAAAGCGGCCGAGGAAGCGGAGTTTACAGCTGTAAATGAGCACTCCGAGGCCGTTTTCAACGCCGTTCAGCCGACGCGCAGCAGGTCGTGAACAGGTCATTTGCGCCAAGGCTGCGGACTAAGCTCGTATACGGCTTGTTCGTGGTCAGGCATCGCGGCTTAATCGGGGATCTGCCGAGGATTTGCCGATGAGCCTGTTTCCCGCTGAAGCTGCTATTTCTCCTGCCACACCCGCTGCGCTACGTGAGCTTATCGAGAGCCGCCGGGCGGTGCGCCGTTTTACTTCTGAACCCGTGCCCGATGACATTGTGCGTGATTGCCTGGAACTGGCGGTGCTAGCACCCAATTCCTGCAATTTGCAGCCCTGGAGCTTTCAGGTGATTCGCGATGCAGAGCTGTTGGCCCGTTTGCACCCGGTATGCATGAGCCAGAACGGGGCCAAGGCGCCACTGATTATCGCTGTGCTGGCCCGCCCAGATACCTGGAAGCAGGCCTGCCAAAACATCATCGACTACTGGCCTGAACCGGACGTGCCCGCGCGGATTCGCAGCTTTTACAGCAAGACCGCACCGTTTCAGTACAACCAGGGGCCGTTCGGTCTGCTGGGGCTGTTCAAACGTCAGATGCTGCGCATAGCCGCTTGGCGCAAGCCGCTGATGCGTGCGCCCAACAGCCGCGCGCAGATGCGTATCTGGGCCGTGAAGTCGACGGCATTGGCGGCGCAGAACCTGATGCTGGCCTTCCAGAGCCATGGCTACGCCACCTGCCCGATGGAAGGCTTTGATGAAGTGCGCCTGCGCCAAACCCTGAGCATCCCGCGCCAGGCCTTGCCGATCATGCTGCTTGCGGTGGGTAAGCAGGATGAGAAGGGCGTGTACAACCCGCGCCTGCGTTTCCCGTTGGAGCAGCACGTTACCTGGCTATAGCGTCATGCTTCGCGTCAGCGCGGTAGCGCCGACGCGCAGCAGATCCTGGGCGGACTCTTACAGTACGCCGGCTTTTTTCCAGGCCAGATAACTGCTCACCAGTTGCGGCCCTAACTCGCTTGGGCGGGCATCCAGCACCGGCACTTTGTTGGCGATCAAGCGCTCGTGCAGGCCGGCGCGGGCATTCAGGTAATCCAGGGTGCCGCAGTAATCCAGGGCGCTGGATAAGTCCTGTACCGGGGTGTGGCGCAGGGTATCCAGGACTTCTTCACGCAGGCTGGCGACGAGCACGCGATGCTGGCGGCCGAGGCGTTTGACGGCACCGAGCAGCGCCTGATCATCCTCATCGCGCAGGTTGGTTACCAGTACCACAAGGGCGCGGCGGCGCTGGCGGCTGAGCAGGTTTTCTACGGCGGCGTTGAAGTCGGCGGGTTGCTGGGTGCTGCGCAGGTCGTACAGCGCATTCAGCAATACATTCAGTTGCGCCTGGCCTTTGACCGGCGCGAGGAAGCGGTTCTGCTCGCCGGCAAAAGTCGACAGGCCCACCGCATCGCCCTGACGCAGCGCGACGTAGCTGAGCAGCAGGCTGGCGTTGAGGGCGTGATCGAAGTGTGACAGCTCGCCGTCCTGGCTGCGCATGCGCCGGCCACAGTCGAGCAAGAAGACGATCTGCTGGTCGCGTTCATCCTGGTATTCACGGGCAATCGGCGTGCGTTTACGTGCTGTCGCCTTCCAGTCGATTTGGCGTAAGGTGTCGCCGTCACGAAACTCGCGCAGTTGGTGGAATTCCTGCCCGAGCCCACGGCGTTGCTGCTGGCGCACACCAAGCTGGCTGAGCCAGTCATTCACGGCCATCAGTTGCGCGCCATAGAGGCGGGCGAAGTCCGGATAGACGCGGGTTTCACCGGCGAGTGGCAGGTAGCGTCGGGCGCACCACAAACCCATGGGGCTGGGTAGGCTGACCTCGCACTGCGGGAAGCGAAAGTGCCCACGTTGCAGAGGGCGAACGCGGTAGCTGACTTGGGTCTGCTCGCCTGGGTGTAAGTCGACCTTGAGCGGCAGGTGCTCGAAGGCCATTTCGCCGGGCAGGTGGTCGAATACTTCCACCTGTAGCGGACGACTGTAGCTATGCCGCAGGCTCAGGCGCACTTCGCTCCAGCGACCCAGTGGCAGGTTGCCGGGTAGTTGCCGCTCGATGTGCGGCGAGGCAACCAGGCGTAAGCGCAGGGCGTCGATTAGTGTCAGGCCGAGCAATACCAGCAGCAGGCCCCAGTAAATCGGCCCGAAGCGTTGCGGCACGGCAATGCCCAAGGCGCTGCAGATGCCCAGAACTATGCCAATGGCGAAAAGACCGGCCAGCAGCGCCAGCAGCGCGCGTGAGGGTTTCATGCCGTAGCGCCTTGCAATGCAGGCTTTTCCAGTGTGGATGTCATAGGCGCGGTGCCGGAACCTGATCGAGCAGTTGTTGCAGCACCTGATCGACCGACAGGCCTTCGATGTCCAGCTCCGGTGACAGACGCACGCGGTGGCGCAATACGGCCAGGGCGCAGCCTTTGATGTCATCCGGCAGCACGAAATCGCCGCCGCGCAGCAGGGCCCGGGCGCGGCCGCAACGGACCAGGGCAATCGAGGCGCGCGGGCCAGCACCGATGGCCAGGCCAGGCCAGGTGCGGGTGGTGCGGGCGATGCGCACGGCGTAGTCGAGCACTTGCTCGTCAATTGGCAGATCGCTGGCAATCTTCTGCAGTGCCTGTACATCGCGGGCTTGCAGCAGGGTGCGCAGCGGCGTGACTTCAAGCATGTCGGCTTTGCTGGAGCGCGCCACCTGGCGAACCATGTTCAGCTCTTCGCTCTGCTCGGGATAGTCCATGCGCAGCTTGAGCATAAAACGGTCGAGTTCTGCTTCTGGCAGCGGGTAAGTGCCTTCTTGCTCAATTGGGTTCTGGGTGGCCAGCACCATAAACGGCAGCGGTACATTCAGGGCACGGCCTTCCAGGGTGACCTGGCGCTCTTGCATCACCTCCAGCAGCGCGGCCTGGGTTTTAGCTGGCGCACGGTTGATCTCGTCTGCCAACAGCAGGTTGGTGAACACCGGACCTTTGCGCAGTTTGAATTGCTCGCTCTGCAGGTCGTACACGGCATGGCCGGTTACGTCACTGGGCATCAGGTCCGGGGTGAATTGGATACGGGCGAACTCGCCGCCAAAGCAGCGAGCCAGTGCGCGAACCAGCAGGGTTTTACCCAGGCCGGGAACACCTTCAACCAGCACATGGCCGCCGGCTATCAGCGCGCTGAGTACATCATCGATCACTGCCGTTTGGCCGATCAGGGCTTTCTGCAGTTCAGCGCGCAACGCCTGAGCGAGCTGGCTTGCACGTTGCCGCTGGCTATTCGGGGTTGCTGCAGCGGCTGCCGGGGCAACAGGTGCCGTGGGTTGTAGCGGTGCTTCGCTGGTGGCGGGCTCGGCGGTTACGGCAGTCGGTTCGATTTCGCTTTCCGGCTGTTCGGGTGTGTTTTCGCTCATAGGGCATTCCTGAGGGTTTGCAGGTTGGCGACCTGGCGGGTGAAATCGGCGGCGGCCAGACGCTGCTTGGGCGACGGCCGCATGGCTTGACTGATAAAGCTGGAAGGCTGACGGGTTAGGCGGCTGAGTACCTGCCATTGTTCGGCCACCGCGAGGCGCTCGAAACCTGGGTGGCGATGCCGAGCACGGCGCTGAATATCCTGTTGCAAGCCTTGCAGCAGGCTGTGCTGACCGTTGTGACGCAGCAGGAAGTCGGCGCTGCCGCGCAGGTGTTCCTGTAACTGTCGGCGATTGCGGCTCGCAGGCAGTTGCAGCGGGCCTTGGCGCATGCCCAGGTGCCACAGGCCAAAGGCCACGAGCAGGGCCAGGGCGACCAGCGCTTGTGGGAAGTGTTCGAGCAATAGGCTGAACAGGTCGTCACGGTCGGCGCGATAGAGCAGCGTCACCTGGCTGTCTTGGCTCATGTACCAGAGCAGCCAGGCGTTGTCGTAATCAGCGATGTTCTGGTTTTGCCAGATCCAGCTGTCGCTGACTACGGTGATCAAGCCGTCGCCATGGTAAAGCTGCAGCAGGTGGGTCGCGGCATCGCTGTTGGCCCAGACGTGAGCACGGTTTTCAGCATCGTAGAGGTGGAAGTCGGTATCGAAGTTGAAGTAAGCCGGCGCTTCTTCATTTTCCAGATAGAGCTGGGTCAGCTCCGGGTAGTTGTTAGCTTCGTCTGCGCTTGCTGGTGCCTCATCATCTGGCGTTGGCTCGGCTTGTTGTTCGGCAGCGTGCTGCTCTTCGGTGGGGGCGTCTTCATCTGTTGCTTCGCTGTCGTCTTCGTCGAGGTCTTCACTCTGGTATTGCTGGATGCCCAGGCTGTCGAGTAGCAGGTCACCACTCTTACCTTCTTCTTCATCCCACAGGCGCTCGGCGACAAACAGCAGGTGCCCCCCTTTGCTCGCCCAGGCCAGCAAGCGTTCAGTTTGCTTGGGCGTCATGCGGTTGCGATTGCCGAGCAGCAGCAGGGTGTGCCCGACGCTTGGCAGGTCTTTGAGTACATCCATGCCATCGGCGCGCTGCACGTGTAGGCCCTGCTTGCGCAGGAACTGTTCGGCGGCCAGGTAAGGATTGCCTTGTGCTTCAGGTGCAGGACCGTGTTCCACGGTTTCCTGATAGGGCGTGAGCTTGCCCAGCAGATAAATACCCAATAGTCCTAAGGCCAGCAGTAGGCCTGTACCGAGCAAGAACTGCACGCGACGGGTCATGCCTGCGCTCCTTGCTCAAACAGCTGTCGCCATGCCGCGCAGAGGTCATGTTTGAGTGCTGCGGGTGGCAGCCGATGGCCGTAAGCGAGGTTTTGCCAGTGAAGGGTTAAGGTTTGGCTGAACTGGCTGAGGCTACTCTGCTGCAGAGTCTGTACCTGTTGCAGCACTTCAGCTTCGGTGTGTGCGCTTTTCAGCGGCAGTTGTTGTTCATGCAGCATGCGGCTGAGCAGGGCACGGTAAAGCAGGCCGAGGGCCGCTCGCGGCTGTTCGTCCCAGAGTCGTTCAACCTCGCCGGGAATATCTGTTGGCAGGCTCTGCGGGGCTACTTCCAGGCCGAACAGCTGCTCGGGTGGCTGGTACTGGCGTTTTTGTGGCAGGCGCAAGCGGCCGGCAAAGGCATTCAGCCAGTCGCGGTAACGCCAGAGTAACCAGGCAATCAGGCTGAACAGTACGGCCCATAGCAGTACCTCGAAAAACAGCGCCAGTGCATCGACGCTTTTCCACTTATCGTTGAGTGCGAAGAGGTTCTCTAGCCAATCGCTCAGTGCCTTGGTGTCTGCTTCGCTGGGCTCCTTGGCCTCTTCACCAAAGCGCCAACTGGTGACGGTTTCACGGTTCTCGAAGGGCGGCTGGTCGAGCAATTGGGCGATGCTCTGCTGGGCTTGCTGGCTGGTCAGGGATTGTTTCAGCAGGCGCGCAGCCTTTGGCCCCATAGGGTCTTCAATTGGCAGCGGGCAACTGCTGGCAGCGGCCATGGCGCTGTTTGGCACTTGCAGTAACAACAGGCCACAGCCCAGCAGCAGGGCGTAGGCCACGCCGGTAAGCCGCTGGCGTAACTGGCGGAACACCAGTTCGATGTCCCAGGCTTCGAGGGCGGTACGGCGGTTCAGGTAGAGGGTGAAACCGCAGGCCACATAAACCGGCTCCCAGATAATCAGCAGCAGCACGTAGAGCAGGTTGGATAGGTGCTCCAGCCACATCCATTCCCCGGTAGCCGCATTGATCAGGCTGGCCCAGCTCCAGTTCAGTTCGATCTGGGCCGGCAGGAGCATATAGAACAGGCTGATCATGCCGAACCACAGCGCCATCTCCAGGTGCACGCCAACCACGGTCAACCACGTGGCGCCTCCTGCGTCGCGCTGGCCGAGTACCACCAAGCGCTGGCTGCGGGCTTTGCCCGACAAACCTTCGAGCTGCATCACCGGTAGGTCGAAGCTGCGGGTAGGGCTTAGCCTGCGCCAGGTCAGGCTGGCCAGCAGTTGCGGTTTGAGTAGGCCGGGCCAGGCCTTCAGCGCCTGCTTGAGGCTCGGTGTGGCGCCAAACAGGGCATGCGAAAGGATGTACAGCGGCAGGCGCTCATAGGCCGGTTTTAGCCACCAGAAAATCAGCATGGCGATACTCGGTGAGTCCCACAGCAGTAGGCACAGTAGGGCGAAGATCGGCACTGTCACCAGTGCCCAGCTGAGCATCAACAAGCCCGCGTGCTGCTTGGCCAGGAGTACCCCAAGGTCAACGGCTTCCCAGGCGCTGCGTGGGCGGATTACCACGCTGGCATCAGTCAGGCGCATGCGTACCTCGACCTGCCAGCAGCAGATAGGCCAGAACCAGCAGCCAGAGTGCACCGCCGACAGCGTATTTAACGCTATGGCTGGCCAGGCTCATGGATGACCAGTACGCCTCGATAAAGGCTGCCAGCAGCAGAAACACAATAACTCCGCCGACCAGGCGGACGCTGACGCCAGCGGCGACTCGCAAGGCTTCACCACGCGGTAAGCGACCGGGCACCAGCAGTGCCCAGCCCAGCTTCAGGCCGGCGGCACCGGCCAGGGCAATCGCCGTTAGCTCGAACGCACCATGGCCCACCACGAATGACCAGAAGGTGTCGCCATAGCCGATTTGCGTCAAATGGCCGGCCACTGTGCCAATCATCAAACCGTTGAACAGCAGGAAGAACAGGCTGCCTAGGCCAAACAGCAGGCCGCTGGCAAAGGTCTGAAAGGCAATGCCGATGTTGTTCATGATGTAGTAGCCGAACATCATCCAGTCATCACCGGAGTCACGCTCACTGAAGCGGCCGATGCGCCTGGCATCGGGGTCGTACATCTTTTCCATCTCGGCGACTTGGTCGGGGGCCATCACGCCGTAGACCAGGTCCGGGAAGTGGTAAACCAGTGTGCCCATCAGCACCAGGCTGCCGAAGAACAGCAGGCTGGCAGCGGCGACAAAGCGCCACTCGGCTCTGACCAGGCGCGGGAAACCCGCCAGGATAAACCCGAGTAGTTGGCCGCCCAGAGGGCTGCGATGGCGATAGAACTGCTGATGACCACGCATGGCCAGTTGTTGCAGGTGCTCGATTAAATAGCTGCTGTAACCACGGCTCTGTGCCAGCGCTAGGTGCTGGCACAGGTTGCGATAAGCTGCGGCAAAGCCTTTGCACTGCGGGCTATCAGCCTTGCCGCGCTCCAAGGCGTCGAGCAGCGTGGCAAAGGCTTGCCAGTCGTGCTGATGCTGATGCTCAAACAGGCTTTGTTTCATGTCGGGCCTAAAAGTCCACGGGCGATGCCGTGGATCTGCTGTTCAGCGCGCTCGGCAGGCACCTGCAAGGGCTCGGCAAGGATGCTCGCCAGTTCCTGGCGGCGTGCGCTGGACAGGCTGTGGGCGCGCTCGGCAAAACCGAGCAGCGCGTGTTGTTCGTTGATGTTCATGCTGAACGGTGCGCGCAAGGCGTCGGCTTGCGGCAGTTCTGGCGCGGCTGGCGGTGTATCGCGGTAGACCACCAGCGTGCCGGCGGCGATATCGCCGAGACGTTTGAATGCGGGGTGATTAAGGCAGCTGAGAATGCCCAGGGTGTAGCCAAATGGCAGGATATCGACGAAGCGCAGCAGGTTGCGGGTCAGTGAGGCGGCCCAGCCAATCGGCGTGCCGTCATCATGAATCACCCGCAGGCCCATCACCTGCTTACCTGGCGAGCGGCCCTGGTTGAGCACTTCAAACAGCACCATGTACCACCAAGTCACGAGAAATAGCAGGATGGTGCCCAAGCCCGTACCGAACTGACCGAGCAACGCCAGAACGGCAAACAACGCACCGAGCAATGCACCGCGTATCATCAGATCGATGCTGAACGCCAGGGCACGCGGTACTAGACCCGCTGGGCGCAGGATCAGGTCGATCCCTTCCGGCGTTTCCACTTTAAAGCGGGTGTCCAGTCGCGTGCGGTCGGTAGCTGAAACAGAGTTTGACGTAAGCGGCATCGGCTGACTGCGTCGAGGAAAGCCCGATGCTAGCCAGCAGCGGGCAGGGAAGCAACCGACTCAATGATTTGAGTCGGTTCAGCAGGCTTTTTATTGCGGCGCTGGCAGCACGCCGAAGATGGTGCGGTAAAGCACGCCCATGGCAATGACAAATAACGGGATGGTCCAGACCAGACCAATGCCCAGCGGGATGGCGCTGATAGCGGTGATCAGGCCGAGCAGCAAGAACAGGCCGAAAACCTTGAACCAATGCTGGGTAATGGCTTTGCGCGAGGCTTCCAGTGCTTGCCAGGGGCTAAGGCCACGCTCAACCACCAGTGGTACCGCCAGCATATAGGCGACGGCCAAGTACACGCCGGGAATGACTAGCAGAAAGAAGCCGAGGTAGATCAGCAGCATGCTTAGGATGGCGGTGATCACCAGCGGCACGGTGCGGCCGAAGTGGCTGAAAATATCATTAAAGTTGATCGGTTGATCAGCCGCACGACGAACACCCACCATGTTGATTCCGGCCATAAATGGATAAGCCAGTGCCGAGGCCAAAATACCGATGATTAATTCGGCGGCAATTGCCATTAACGGACTGTCGCTGATTACACCCAGCAGGCCGAAGAATCCACCAATCAAGAAAGAGGCGGCGAGCAGCACGACGTAGAACACCAAAAAGCCACCGATGATGGTGCCTTTAGTGCCTTTCACACGCTGCCAGCTCTCTTGGAGGACTGCACCGATGCTGAAATCGTAGCCACGGCTTAAGGCTTCTTCGATGCTTGGTATCTGGCTGTTGTGCGGCGCTTCCTGCAGGGCACTGACTGGTGCTGCATAGGGATTGTTGGCGCTTATCTCACTCATGGGGCGTCCTTGTTCATGGAGTGGTAGATCGGGGGCACACTTTAATTGCCGCCTTGGCACCCGACAAGGCGCAATGGAGGCCTATGGCGTGCGCTGGTGCAAGGTTCTGAGCTTGACTCGGTGGCGACAGCGGAATGCTAGACTGGCAACGCCTCAGCATCAGGATGCCACTGTGACTTCCAGCCTCTTTTGGTACGACTACGAAACTACCGGTATTGATCCGCGCCGCGACCGGCCGCTGCAGGTCGCCGGAATCCGCACCGATGAACAACTCAATGAAATCGGTGAGCCGCTGAATATCTACTGTCAGCCCAGCGACGACATCCTGCCGCACCCGGCCGCCTGCCTGGTAACCGGCATTACGCCGAGCACCTTGGCGCAGCATGGTCTGGATGAAGCCGAGTTTATGAGCCGTGTGCATAGCGAACTGTCGGCACCCGGTACTTGTGGGGTTGGCTATAACAGCCTGCGCTTCGATGATGAAGTGACGCGCTATAGCCTGTACCGCAACTTTTATGATCCCTATGCGCGCGAGTGGCAGGGGGGCAATAGCCGTTGGGACCTGATTGATATGGTGCGTACGGCCTATGCATTGCGCCCTGAAGGTATCGTTTGGCCAGAAGAAGATGGGCGGGTAACGCTCAAGTTAGAGAGGCTGACTGCGGCTAATGGTATTGAGCATGGCCAGGCCCACGACGCTCTGTCCGATGTGCGTGCCACCATTGCCTTGGCGCGTTTGCTACGCAGTCAACAGCCCAAGTTGTATGACTACTTGTATCGCCTGCGCAGCAAACAAAAAGTGCAGGATCAGGTGCGGTTGTTGCAGCCGTTGGTGCATATCTCAGGCCGTTATGCTGGTGCACGACATTATTTAGCTGTGGTGCTGCCGTTGGCCTGGCATCCGCGTAATCGCAATGCGCTAATTGTCTGTGATTTGCAGGCGGATATTGCGCCGCTACTCAATGAGTCTGCGGAAACATTACGCACACGCCTATACACGCGTCGTGAGCAATTGGCCGAGGGCGAATTGCCGGTGCCGCTGAAATTGCTGCATATCAACCGTTGCCCAGTTGTCGCGCCGATGAACGTATTGCGTGCGCAGGATATTCAGCGCCTGCAACTCGATATCGCGGCTTGTCAGGCGCAGGCCGAGCAACTGCAGGCTAACGCTGCTGTTTGGCAGGACAAGCTAGTAGAGGTTTATGGCGAAGAACAATTCGCCGCCAATGAAGATCCGGAACAACAGCTTTACGAAGGGTTTATTGGTGACCGTGATCGACGTTTGTGTGAACAAGTGCGTCGAGCTGACCCGCAGCGCTTGGCTGATAGCGAATGGTCATTTGATGATGGTCGTTTGCCCGAGTTGCTCTTTCGTTACCGGGCGCGCAACTTTCCGGCGACCCTGAATATTGAGGAGCAGCAGCGCTGGCGAACGTTCTGCCAGCAGCGCTTGAGCCGTGCTGAATATGGTGCGCCAAACACCCTTGAACAGTTCGAGCTGGCATTGGCTGAGGTGGTGGACGGTGTGACTGCCGAGCAGCAGGCGGTACTGCTTGAATGGCGCGAGTATGCCGAGCGGCTACGCCAGCAATATACCCTGCAGTAAATAAGGTTAAATGCCTCGCGGTTTGTAGAAATAACACGCATTAAAAACGCCAGCTATGCTGGCGTTTTTAAATGGAAGCGGTGTTGCTAGCGGGCAGCTTAGTCGAGCAGGGTTGCCCAGCCTTCAACTACGTCGCCGCCCCATTTAGCTTTCCATTCTTTCAAGGTTTTGTGGTTGCCACCTTTGGTTTCAATCACTTCACCGGTATTCGGGTTTTTGTACTGCTTAACTTTGCGTGCGCGCTTGGTGCCGGTAGGTTTGCTGGCGCGGGTTGCTTTGCTGCTCTTGGCTTCTGGGTCGAGCATGGCAATGATGTCACGCAGCGACTTCTGGTATTCGCCCATGAGTGTGCGCAGTTTGCCTTCGAACTCCAGCTCTTTTTTCAGCTTGTCGTCTTGCGACATGTTCTTCAGGCGTTCTTGCAGTTCTTTGATGGCTTCTTCGGTGGCGCGGTATTCGTTGATCAACGACATGAGAGTTACCTGTATCTGATTTGATAATTAAGTGGTAGCAATAGTAGTCAGGCACTTTTCACAAGTAAACCGCTTTATTGGTATTTTTTATAAATTGCACTGTTAAGTTACACGCGCTTACGTTGCTTAATGCGCTCAACTAATTATTCAGTGTGGAAGCAGGTTAGTTCTGTACGGGAGCTGCCGTTACATGTGTCAGGCCACTGCACTGTTCTAGACGGTCACCCTGCGCGCTTAGTGGGTACTGCAGTTTTTCTGCGCAGTGACTAGAATGGCCGACTTTATTTGAGTGCTGGAGCTGCTGATGCGTACTTTTCGATTGGTCATAGCCTGTCCAGACCGGGTCGGGATCGTGGCCAAGGTCAGTAATTTTCTGGCCACTTACAACGGTTGGATAACTGAGGCAAGCCACCACTCGGACAATCAGAGTGGCTGGTTTTTTATGCGTCACGAAATTCGTGCTGACTCACTGCCGTTCGATCTGGACGGTTTTCACCAAGCCTTCGCGCCGATTGCCCGCGAGTTTTCCATGGTCTGGCGAGTTACCGACTCTGCGCAGAAGAAGCGCGTGATTTTGATGGCCAGCCGCGAGTCGCATTGCCTGGCTGATCTGCTGCACCGCTGGCACAGCAATGAATTGGATTGTGAAATCCCCTGCGTGATCTCCAACCACGATGACCTGCGTAGCATGGTTGAGTGGCACGGTATTCCGTATTTCCATGTGCCGGTCAATCCGCAAGACAAGCAGCCGGCTTTCGATGAGGTCGCGCGGTTGGTCAGGGCGCACAGCGCGGATGTCATTGTCTTGGCGCGCTACATGCAAATTCTACCGGCCGAGCTGTGTGAGGAATTTTCCCAGCGGGTGATCAACATCCATCACAGCTTTTTGCCGTCCTTTGTCGGGGCCAAGCCTTACCACCAGGCTTCGCTGCGTGGGGTAAAGCTAATTGGCGCGACCTCGCACTACGTCACCGAAGAACTGGATGCCGGGCCGATCATCGAGCAAGACGTGGTGCGTATCAGCCATCGCGACAGTATTGAAGAGATGGTGCGGTTGGGTAAGGACGTCGAGAAAATGGTCCTGTCGCGTGGTCTACGCTATCACTTAGAAGACCGAGTGCTGGTGCACGATAACAAGACAGTGGTGTTCGACTGAGGTGTAGGCTGCGGTTCGGTTCAGTGCATGACAAGAGGATTTGCTGATGCTCAAGTCAATCAAGGTACGTGACTACATGACCCGCAACCTGGTGACCTTTCGCCCAGAAATGGACCTGTTTACGGCCATCAATCGTTTGCTGGAGCATCGCATTTCAGGTGCTCCGGTGGTGGATGGGCAGGGGCATCTAGTGGGCCTTTTGTCTGAGGGCGACTGTTTGCGCGGTATTCTTTCCGGTGCGTATTACGAGTCGGCAGGTGGCGATGTCAGCACGTATATGACCACGGAGGTTGAGGTGATATCTCCTGAGGCTGACATCATTGAGATATCCGAGCGATTTCTACGCAGCCGCCGTCGGCGTTTGCCGGTTGTCGAAGGCGGGCGTTTGGTCGGCCAGGTCAGCCGCAGTGATGTGTTGCGCGCGGTCAAGGAATTTGCCCAGCATGATCAAGGTCATGCGGTGCTTAACTGAGGTGTTAAACCATGGCTGATCCGCATGAGCGTTGCACCGCTACAGCGCCACCGATAGTCGGCGAAGGCTGCACGCAACGTTATGATCCGCAAGCGCTCAATTCTGATGACGGCACCGAATTTGCTGGTGCCGCTGAGTTGTGGCAACAATTGCAACAACCGCCAGAAACAACTGATAAGTAGCCATAATAATGAGGCGCTCACTGAGCGCCTCATTATTTTGCGGCATAGATGTGGCGGCATAAGTTCTGTGATCAGCTTTATGCGGCGGGCATGAATGGCAGTGCAGGCCAATATTTTGGGCGTCATTGCAGTTACGCGATAACCACGGAGATAACACGATGGCGGAACCCGAGCTGTTTGTTATAGGGGCCGATGTGCAGGGCTTGCCAGTAGGCCAGGCGCTGCGCCTGGCTAATCGTCATGGGCTGATTGCCGGTGCGACGGGCACGGGCAAAACCGTGACCTTGCAGCGATTGATTGAAACGTTCAGCGATGCTGGTGTGGCGGTATTTGCCGCTGATATCAAGGGTGATCTCTGCGGTCTTGGTGCGGCTGGAGCTCCACAAGGCAAGGTCGCCGAACGGATCGCCAGCATGCCTTGGCTTAATCACACGCCGACAGCCTATCCCGTGACGTTGTGGGACGTGCATGGCAAAAGTGGCCACCCGCTGCGCACAACCTTGAGTGAAATGGGGCCGCTATTGCTGGGCTCATTGCTGGAATTGACCGACAGCCAGCAGGCGGCGCTCTACGCGGCTTTTAAGGTCGCGGACCGTGAAGGGCTGTTGCTGCTCGACTTGAAAGACCTCAAGGCGCTGCTGGCGCACCTGAAAAGCCACCCCGAAGTGCTCGGGGAAGACAGCGCATTGTTTACTTCCACCTCCGCGCAGGCCTTGTTGCGCAAGCTGGCTGGTCTTGAGCAGCAGGGCGCTGAAGCCCTGTTTGGCGAGCCGGCGCTGCAACTGGAAGATATTCTGCACCCGGATCGCGATGGGCGCGGGCGCATCCATTTGCTTGATGCGAGTCGCCTGGTGCATGAGGCCCCCAAGGTGTATGCGACCTTCCTGCTCTGGCTGTTGGCTGAGTTGTTCGAGCAACTGCCAGAACGTGGTGATGCCGAAAAACCGCTGTTAGCGCTGTTCTTCGATGAAGCGCACCTGCTGTTCGCCGATACCCCAAAGGCGTTACAGGAACGTCTGGGGCAGGTCGTACGGTTGATTCGCTCGAAAGGTGTTGGGGTCTACTTCGTCACGCAATCACCCGGCGATCTGCCTGATGATGTGCTCGCTCAGCTGGGGTTGCGCATCCAGCATGGCTTGCGTGCCTTTACCGCGAAAGAGCAGAAGTCCTTGCGTGCAGTGGCAGATGGTTTTCGCCCAAACCCCAGCATCGACACGCTCGCGGTACTGACCGAGCTGGGTATTGGTGAAGCGCTGGTGGGTACGCTGGAGGCCAAGGGCACGCCTGCCATGGTGCAGCGCGTGGCAGTTGCGCCGCCACAGTCACGTATCGGGCCGCTGAGTGAAGTGGAGCGTGCAGCGCTGATCCAGCAATCGCCTTTGCGTGGGCGCTACGACAAGCCGTTTGATCGTGAGTCAGCCTATGAACTGCTGACCGCACGTACCGAGCAGGCAGCGCCAAGCAAGCCTAGCGCTACCGAGAAAAAGGACGAGAGCAGCTTCGGCAGTGCGGCAGGTGAATTGTTCGGTGGTCTTGCCAGTCAGGTGATGAAAACGGCCATGCGTCAGGCGGCCAACCAGATTGGCCGGCAATTGGTGCGCGGACTGCTGGGCTCGCTGATGGGTGGCAAGAAGCGTTGAAGCAGGGGCCATCCCTCATGGGGATGGCCTCTTGCTCGCTATGCAGTGTCAGCCAGATGCTGCGTCGGCTTTACTGAGCAGCTCTTTTTCGATTCGTTCTAGTTCTTTGTCAAACGCTTGGTCGAGAAGGTTGGCCTTCTTGCGCCATGGCTTGCGCTCGGGATCCGGTTGAGCGGCGTAGGTAATGACTTCCCCGCCATATACATCCTTGTAACGCTGCGCCTGGCGCTCGAGTTCGGCGCGCAGTTCGTCTTTCGTCACGTAGTTACCCATGGTATTGAAAAGAATGTTGGCTCGATGCCTGGCATGTGACCTGGGCATCTGCGACACCAAACAGTTATCCGCGCACCTAGTCGAGGCTGTGAATAGTTTCAGAGACTATTACCGTCGATGGTTTGCCCTTTAATTGATACGGCCTGAGTAAATTATCAGGCTTGTTAAAGGGCTAACTAGGCTGCGCTGGGCAATTATGGCGAAGCTGAGTTAAATGTCCAGTGCAGCGCTAGGTGACCGGCATGGTCAGCTTGGTGTATGTCACGCGCGCCGGGCGACAAACGCTAACATGATTTACCCATCAATACGCCTAAGTTACGCGTATGTATTGCGCGAGTTACTTCGAGCATATTTGGCTAAGTGCGCGACATTATTAACCCTGCGACGGGGTATTCAGCTGAGGGCAGAGAACCGTGTGGGTAGTTTTTGCGCTTGGAAGTGTTCGACCAAACTGTCGATAAACGCGCGAGTTTTTGCCGGTAACAGGTTGTGCGCGGAGAAGTATACCGAGACATGCCCCGCGTCCACATACCAATCATGCAGCACCCGCTGTAGGCTGCCTCGCTCCAAGTAGGGCAAAGCATGTGGCAGGCTGACCAAGGCAATACCAAGGCCCATTTCGGCGGCACGGCAGGCAGCGTCTGGATCACTCATGGTCATGCGTACCGGCAGTTCGAGGGATGCTTGTGCGTGGTCACGATTGTGCAGAGTCCAGGGGCGCACACGTCCCGTCTGGGGGGAGCGAATCAGAATACCTAAGTGCTGCATCAAGTCGCTTGGTACTTGAGGCGTCGATTGACTGGCAAGGTAGGCGCTAGATGCCACGAGAATGCGATGGGCCGGTGCCAGCTTGCGCGCCACCACGCCCGGAGACAACTCCATGGCGCCACTGATAGCAGCGTCGAAGCCCTGGCCGATTAGATCCGCCGGGCTGTTGTCGAAGTGCCAGTCTGGTGAGATGGCCGGGTAACGCTGGAGAAATTCACCAAGCATTGGCAGCACATAGTCGCGACCAAAGGTCACGCCCATGCTCACTTTCAGCGTGCCAGCCGGTTGCCCGGCAGTGCTGGCCAGGTTGGCCATGGCATGCTGAATACTGCTAAGCCCGCCGCGTACTTCCAATAGAAAGCGCTCACCTGCCTCGGTCAGTGTCAGGCGCCGAGTGCTGCGCTGGAACAACCGTACGCCGAGGCTGGCTTCCAGTTTGGCCACGTTCTTGCCCACAGCGGCAGGCGTCAAACCAAGGCGGCGCGCTGCTTCGGCAAAGCTGGAAGCTTCTGCGCTGCGGACGAAGCACTCCAGACTGGCGAGGGTTTGCATAAGCACTCCGTAAACTTTTTGGATCGACTGAATATAGCAATTACAGGCTTATCGGCATGCAATCTGCGGCAGATACTCAGCTCACACCGGGCAAGTCGCCCGTTACTTCGGAGCACGAACATGTCGATCTTGACTAGCAATACCCTCAAGCTGAGCAACAAAGTAGCCCTGATCCAGGGCGGTTCGCGCGGCATCGGTGCCGCCATCGCCAAGCGCCTGGCCGCAGAAGGCGCGGCGGTAGTAATTACCTATATCAGTTCGGCCGAGCAGGCGGCTGATGTTGTTCTGAGCATCGAGAGCGCTGGTGGTCGTGCCCTCGCTATCAAGGCCGATAGCGCCGATGCCGTTGCTGTGCGGGCAGCCGTCAGCCGTGCTGTGGAGCACTTTGGCCGGATCGATATTCTGGTCAACAACGCTGGTGTGCTGGCGGTCGCGCCTATCGAAGAGTTTAGCCTGGAGGATTTCGACCGGACCTTGGCCGTCAATGTGCGTAGTGTATTTGTTGCCAGCCAGGAAGCCGCGCGGCACATGAGTGATGGCGGGCGCATCATTACCATTGGCAGCACCAATGCTGAGCGTATGCCGTTCGCCGGTGGCAGCGTGTACGCCATGAGCAAGTCGGCGATCGTCGGCCTGACCCGCGGCATGGCACGCGACCTAGGTCCACGTGGGATCACGGTGAACAACGTGCAGCCAGGTCCGGTGGATACTGACATGAACCCGCAAAACAGCGAATTCGCTGAGAGCTTGATGGGACTGATGGCGGTCGGTCGTTATGGCCGCGCCGAAGAAATTGCGGCATTCGTTGCCTATTTGGCAGGTCCGGAGGCCGGTTATGTGACCGGTGCCAGCCTGACCATTGATGGTGGTTTTGCGGCCTAAAAACGCTTGCTACGCAAGCCCCGAACTCGCGCTCTGGGCTTTGCGGTATGTGTTTTTAGTCATTGAGTGCCGGCCTAGCGTCTTCCGCTTGTACTTTGGGGGCTGCTTAAGCTGGGCTAGTTGTGGGAAATCGGCGCTGAAAGTCGAATGGTTGTGGCGGGGCGCTGCCGAACAGCCGAACTCAGCCCAGCGGTAAGGCTTGATACTGCAGGCTGAATGACAATTGGCAGGTTTGCCCTTGGCGCAGCAGGCGTAAACCCGGTTGCCCTGGAAGGTGGTGTGCGTTGACCGGATGGCTAACGGGCTCGAAGCAGAAGAAGTTCTGTTCGCTTGGGGTAAAGAGAATGAAGTAATCGGCGCCCTGGCTGTTGCATTGCAGTTGGTAGCCGGCGTCTTCCTGGATGATCTGGCAACTGCCATCCCAACCGGTAAAGGCGTGGTCGATCTGCTCGCTGGGTAAGTCTTGCGCTTGAGTGAAATTCCAGCTGCTAGGCAGCGGCGCTAGTTGGCTGGATAGGCGTGACTGGTCGCATTGCCAAAACTGCTGCGCTGCGGCGCGCAGGCGAGTGTGTGCTGTGCGCGGGAAGTAGGGGTGCCAGCCCAAGCCATGCCAGGCCGCACGCGCATCCAAATGGGTAACCTGCAAGTGCATCTGCAGGCAGCCGTCGTGCAGGCGAAAGCGTTGTTGTGCGCGATAGGCAAAGGGCAGGTGACTATCCAGTTGCAGGCAGATCTCGCTGGCGCTCTGTTCTATCACCTGCCAGGGCTGTTGCCAGGCGCTGCCATGGATTGGCAGTGGGTCAGTGGCGCTGTTGGCAGGCAGGTCAAACCAGCCATCAGGGCTGCTAAAGCCGCCCTGACCAATGCGGTTGGACCACGGCACTAGCGGGTAACAGGCCAGACGGCGAGGGCTGCTTGCCTGCAGCGCTTGTTGGTCGCTGTGACGCAGTAAGGCGTGGCCGCTGTTGTGCAACGTCCAGTTGACGATGCTGCCACCCAGCTCGGGAGCAAGGGTCAGGCGAGTCAGTTTATCTTCGAGTATCAGCAGTTCTGCAGTCATGCCAGTTGCTCTCGTGCGCAGGGGCTACGGTTATTCATAACACTACTTTTATTATGGGCTTGCTACTCAAGGAGTATGTCATCGTACAACTCCCTGGGCTATGATTGCTTTTTAGCCGTCAACCGAGAAAGACCTTCATATGGATACACCACACAGCCCGCCACGTGCCCGCCGCAAGCATCGCAGCCTGGCCCAGGAGCTGGTGACTGAACTGTCCCAACGCATCCGTGACGGGGTGATCAAGCGTGGCGACAAGTTGCCGACTGAGTCGGCGATCATGGAAGAACAAGGCGTTAGCCGTACCGTAGTGCGTGAAGCGCTGTCACGGCTGCAGGCCTCCGGCCTGGTGGAAACACGGCATGGCATCGGCACCTTTGTACTGGATACGCCGAGCCCGAGCGGCTTCCGCATCGACCCGGCAACCATCGTGACCTTGCGCGATGTGCTGGCGATTCTCGAATTACGCATCAGCCTGGAAGTCGAATCAGCGGGTTTGGCGGCGCAGCGCCGTAGCGCCGAGCAGTTGGCGGCCATGCGTGAAGTGCTCGATGCGCTGCACCAGAGTGTGACGCAGAGCGGCGATGCGGTGGCTTCGGATTTCCAGTTTCACCTGCTGATTGCCGAGTCCACTGGTAATCGTTATTTCACTGACATCATGAGCCACCTGGGAACCAGCATCATCCCGCGGACCCGGCTGAACTCGGCGCGTATTGCCCATGATGATCAAGAGCACTACATGGCGCGCTTGAGCCGTGAGCATGAGCAAATTTTTGAAGCCATTGCACGCCAGGATTCTGATGCCGCGCGTGCCGCCATGCGCCTGCACCTGACCAACAGCCGCGAGCGTTTGCGTCAGGCCCACGAAGCGGCCGAGGCAGAAGCTCAGCAGGGCTGAGCTTCATTAGCCTGAAGCACGTCAGGCTTGTCGGCGGTAGGTCAGTAGAATGATGCCGCTGATGACGATCAGCCCGCCGATGATCTGTATCCCGCCCAGTAGTTGATCAAGAATCAACCAGCCAAACAGCAGCCCTGCCACTGGCTCGATGTTCATCACTGGCGCATTGCGCGCCAGGTTCAGCCGCGTTACCAGGATGAACAGGGTGGAAAAGGCTGTGCCGTACAGCAGCACCAAGCAGGCGAGGGCGATCCAGCCGGCGTTAGCGGAAGGTAAGCCCATGCCGCCGGGTAGCAGGCCAGCGGAGCCAGCCAGCGCCGAGGCGATAAACACCACCACCATCGTCAACATGCTGCGCACCGTGCCGGGCATCACGCTCAAGCGGTGCTCGGTAATCCACAAGGCGCAGGCAAATACAGCCGCCCCGGTAAGGCTGAAGAGCACGCCATCAATCCAGGTGGCATCTATCGGCGTGTCACCGGACAGCCGCGCAGGTAGATCGAGTACCAACACCAGGCCGAACAAAATCAGCCCCATCAG
Source organism: Pseudomonas sp. (assembly GCF_046581935.1). Taxonomy (GTDB): domain Bacteria; phylum Pseudomonadota; class Gammaproteobacteria; order Pseudomonadales; family Pseudomonadaceae; genus Aquipseudomonas. Next base: position 530,239 of record NZ_JAYGFK010000012.1, on the reverse strand, counting down.
TAGCGCCGCCCGGGCAGTGGGGCGCGGCCCGCCGAGTGCCCAGGTCAATAGAGCCAGCATGATCGGCGCGAGATTCACTACCAGTAGGGCAAGGGCCACGGGAATGCGCGCCACCGCCGAATAGATGCAAAAACTCTGTACCGCAATTAACAGGCCGAGCAGCAGTTGCCAACTCCAGGTTTGTGGCTTCAGTCGCATTGATTCGCTGCGCCACAGGACCAGTGCCATCAATGCCAGCATGGTTACCCCTGAGCGGCAGAGCATCGCCAGCAGCAGGCCGGTGTCGTGGTCGAAGGCAATACGGGCGGCGATATGCCCGCCGGCGAACGAGCAGGCGATGGTGGCAATAATCAGTGCGGCGATGTGCCGAGGGAAGAGCGCAGCAGGCATGCTATGTCCTTATAAATCAAGAAGCCGCCAGGTCGGCGGCTCCAGGGGATCATGACGCGTTGTTGGTCGTTACAGGACTACGCTCGGCAGCCATAGCGAGATAGCTGGAATGTAAGTCACTGCCATCAGCACCATAAACAGTGCCGCGTAGAACGGCAGCAGGGCCTTGATGGTGTTTTCGATGGTCACCTTACCAACGGCCGCGCCGACGAATAGTACCGCACCTACCGGCGGGGTAATCAGGCCGATGCCCAGGTTAACCAGCATGATCATGCCGAAGTGCACCGGATCGACGCCAATATCCACCACTACAGGCAGCAGGATAGGGGTGAGGATCAGGATCAGCGGGGCCATGTCCATCAGCGTGCCGAGGGCCAGCAGCATGAAGTTGATGCACATCAGGATCACGTAGCGGTTATCTGACAGGGTCAGGAACAGCGCGGTGATCTTCGACGGAATCTGCATCAGGGTCATGATGTAGCCGAAGCTGGCGGCGAAGGCGATCAGGATCATCACGATCGACAGGGTCCGCACGGTGCGGTGCAGCAGCTTCGGTAGCTCGTGCCACTTGTAATCGCGGTAGATGAACATGGTCACGAAGAACGCCCAGACCACCGCGATAGACGCCGACTCGGTGGCCGTGAAAATGCCCGAGAGAATGCCGCCGAGGATGATCACCATGGTGAACAGGCCCCACAGTGCATCCACGCAGATCTTCAGCGCTTCTTTGAGCGGAATAACCTCGCCTTTGGGGTAGTTACGTTTGCGTGCGAAATACAGGCACATGCCCATCATTACGGCGCTAAGTAACAGGCCCGGGCCGATGCCCGCGATAAACAGCGACGCGATGGACACCGTGCCACCTGCTGCCAGCGAGTACAGCACCGAGTTGTGGCTCGGTGGTGTCAGCAGTGCTTGCACCGAGCCGCTGACGGTTACCGCTGTTGAGTACTCGCGTGGGTAGCCCTTCTTTTCCATTTCGGGAATCAACACCGAGCCGACCGAGGCGGTGTCTGCCAGGGATGAGCCAGAGATCGCACCGAAGAAGGTTGAGGCGAGGATGTTCACCAACGACAAACCGCCGCGAACGAAACCCACAAGCACGTTGGCGAAGTTCACCAGGCGCCGCGACATGCCACCTTCGGCCATGATCGCGCCAGCCAGAACGAAGAATGGGATGGCCAGCAGGGAGAATTTGCTCACGCCGCCGCTGATCTGAATCATGATGGCGTGAAACGGAATATCGATGTACCAAGCGCCGGCCAGGGCCGAGAGGCCCAGCGAGTAAGCCACGGGTACGCGCAGCAGAATCAATACGATAAAGCTGCCAAGTAGAATTAAGGCATCCATTTACACGGCCTCCTTGCTGTCTTCAACCAGCTCGAAGTTGACCACCCGGCGGTGGCTTTGGTCGCCGAGAAACAGGCGCTCAAGTACGAAGATCAGGGTGACAAAACCGCCAATCGGAATAGGTGCGTAGCTGATGCCTACACGCAGTGTCGGCAGCGTACTCATGAACTGATTCCAGGTGGCAATGCACAACTTGACGCCCCAGATGGCCATAAACAGGCTAATGGCCGCCATAAGCAGCTGAACCAACAGGCTGATGCTGGGTTGCCAGGCGGCTGGCAGGCGATCGGTAAAGGTGGTTACGGCCATGTGCGCTCCAGCTCGGTAACTGGCGGCCGCACCGATAAAGGTGAACAGCACCATCAGCATGATCGAGACTGGCTCCGGCCATCCAGCGCCGCTGCCCAGTACGTAACGGGCGAAAATGCCCCATGGAATGATCAGCGCCATAACGACGATGGCGGTGCCCGCGACCCAGATGCAGGCCTGGTAAATCACGTCGTTGACGCGTAACAGCAAATTTTTCATGAGACTTCACCACGCGCGTGGCGACGGCCTAAGCCGCCACCACGGGGTTCTTCAGAGATAGCGGATTACTTGACTGCTTCGATACGCTTGATCAGGTCAGCGTAAGGCGCGCCGTACTTCTCACGGATCGGAGCGGTTGCGTCGAAGAAGGGCTTTTTGTCGACTTCGATGAACTCAACGCCGGCTTCTTTCAGTTTGGCTTCGCTGCTGGCGGACTTTTCATCCCACAGTTTGCGCTCGTCAAACTGTGCTTCGCGGGCGTACTTCTTGACGATGGCCTGCTGCTCTGGGGTGAGCTTGTTCCACGTGGTTTTGGACATCACCAGTGGCTCAGGCAGGATCAAGTGACCGGTCAAGCTGTAGTACTTGGCGTTGCGGTAGTGGTTGTGCTCAAGCATGGTCGGCGGGTTGTTCTCTGCGCCATCGACCACGCCGGTTTGCAAGGCGCTGAAGATTTCGCCGGTATCCATGGCCACGCCATTGGCGCCCATGGCGTTGAAGGTTTCGATGAACAGGGGGTTGCCCATCACACGAATCTTCATGCCTTTGAGGTCTTCAATGGTGCGCACTGGCTTCTTGGTGTAGAGGTTGCGTACGCCGCCATCCATCCACGCCAGACCGACCATGTTGAATTCGGAATTGGTGATCTTGTCGAGGATTTCCTGGCCAATTTCACCGTCGATGACTGCACGCATGTGTGCGGTGTCACGGAAGATAAACGGCATGTTGAACACGTTAACGTCCGGTACTACCGGACCAACGGTGCCCAGGCTGACGCGGGTCATTTGCACGGCACCGATCTGCACTTGCTCGACCACTTCTTTTTCCGAGCCCAGCACGCCACCTGAGAACATATTGAATTTTAGTTCGCCATTTGTAGCCGCTTCGATCTTCTTACCCATGGCTTCCTGAGCCACCACGGTCGGGTAACCGGCCGGATGAATTTCGGCGATTTTCAGGGTCGTAGTGGCCTGCGCCAGCCCTGACAGGCAAAAGGCAAAGGGGAGGGCGGCGACAAGCAACTTGCGTTTGAAGGTCATGGTAAATCTCCAGTCTTGTTGTTGTTGGGAGTGCAGCGTTGCGAGGGCTGAGGCGTTAGAAGTACGCCTCAGCCATTGAAATGGGGCTCCTCCAGGCCGCAAACACCGGGGTTGACGGCGAATACACCGCCGGCCAGCGGCTGGTCAGAAAGGTCAATACCGTCCGGGCGGATCGAGGTGACGTAGAGGGTGTCCAGGTTTGGCCCGCCAAAGGCGCACATGCTCGGCTTTTTCACCGGCACGGCGAGGGAGCGGTCCAGGCGACCATCTGGGCTGAAGCGATGGATCAAGCCGGCATCATTGCCGCAGATCCAATAGCAGCCATCGACATCGATTGCCGCACCGTCTGGGCGGCCGGGATGGATGTTCATGTCAACGAACAGCCGGCGGTTATGTGGGGTGCCGCTGTCGATGTCGTAGTCGAATGCCCAAATCGCCTGCACCAGCGGGTGTGAGTCGGAGAGGTACATGGTGCGGCCGTCCGGGCTGAATGCCAGGCCGTTAGGCACGATAAAGTCACTCAGTTGCGCGCTCAGTGGCTCGGTTTGCTCGGCGCTGTAACGGTACATCGCACCGACCGGCGCGGCTGCACTCATGTCGAGTAGCATGCTGCCGGCCCAGAAACGGCCCTGGCGGTCGCAACGGCCATCATTGAAACGCATGCCAGGGCGAGCGTGCGCAACCTCGCTGAGCAGGCTGCTGATCAGTTGGCCATCAGCCTGTGGTTGTAGGTGATACAGGCCATCCTGCATGCCGGCAATCCAGCCGCCGCTGTGGCTGCGAGCAATGCAGGCAAGCATTTGCGGCGCAACCCAGCTCTGCGTCTGGCCGTCGGCGGCACTCCAGCGGTGCAGGCGCTTGGCGGGGATATCAACCCAATACAGCGCCTGTTCTGCAGCGCTCCACACCGGGCTTTCGCCAGTGGCATTACGGGCGTCGAGAATCAATTCAGCATGCATGGCAGCTCGTTCTCTGGTTTGTTTTTGTTATGGGCGTAGCGTGTTGCTGTGGTGCGATCAGTCGTCGCCGAACGGTCCCGAGGCGACAAAAGCGCCACCCTGATAAACCATCGCCGGGTCATCGGTGGCAGGCATTGGCTGTGCATCGATCTGCGCGCGGAATACTTCAGAGCTGTCCTGCGGCTTAAAGCCCAGGTTCGCGGCCAGGTGGTTGTCCCACCACACGTCCTTGTTGTCCGACACGCCGTAAACCACTGTATGGCCAACGTTCGGGGTGTACAGGGCGCGTTCGAGCAGTTGCGTCAGGTCGGCAAAGCTCAACCAGGTGCTCATCATGCGGCGGTTGTGTGGCTCAGGGAATGATGAGCCGATGCGGATACTGACGGTCTCGATGCCGTAGCGATCGAAGTAGAAGCTGGCCATGTCTTCGCCGTAGGACTTGGACAAACCGTAATAGCTGTCTGGGCGGCGAGGGCAGTTGGCGTCGATGCTTTCGTCCTGCTTATAAAAACCGATCACGTGGTTGGAGCTGGCGAAGATCACCCGCTTTACGCCATGCCGGCGCGCCGCTTCGTAGATATGAAACACGCCGCAGATATTGGCCCCGAGAATCTCCTCAAAGGGCCGCTCCACGGAGACACCACCAAAGTGCAGGATCGCATCCACGCCTTCGACTAACTGGTGCACGGCGGCTTTATCGGCAAGGTCACAGACCTCGACTTCTTCATGCTCGCCCGTGGCTGGGCTCATGGCTGCAATATCAGAAACGCGAAGTACGTTGGCGTAAGGACGCAGGCTTTCCCGCAGTACCTTGCCGAGGCCGCCTGCTGCACCGGTGAGCAGCAGGCGATTGAAGGGTGTGTAGGTTGTGGTCATGGCAGTCTCAGATTCTCTGCTTGTTGTTATTGGGTTGTCATCTGTTGTCGTATGACTTGATTGGATTATCGACATCCCTTGGCCTTTATGTCAACGCGACATAAGTGGGAAATTCAGTTTTTTTGCGGTTTTAATTGAGTGATCCACTGTACACAGATAGTTGCTTGCAGGCTGCCATATTTACGTGGTAGAGGCTCTAAATCAATAGTTTCAGCGACTTATATAGCGGCGATGCGAAGGGGCGAATGAGTGTTGTGGGTGTTGGGCGGGGACTTAGGCGGTATTGATATACGACTAATGTTGTACGACAACGTATCTCATTGGTTTTGTCCACATATCCGCCGCTGAAAAATACGCCGCTGGCGCTGCACTGCTTTCTGCTCAGGCAGTGGTTGTTACGCCGGATGGGGATTGAGAGCTTGAGGATTGCCACTGACTCACGAGGGTATGAGGAAAAAACTGTCGCGCGCAAAGCGCTGCTCTATATAGCCAGAGCAGCGCTTTGCTGAAAATCGAAGCTGCGTAGTCATTCTCGGCTTAACGAGGCTTGATGGTTCAGTGATGGATTAGGGACGTACAAATCCTAATAACAGGCTGCTGTTGGTCAAAGCGGTCATCGAATGCCTACATAACGAGGGTCGCTTCAGATAGTCCGTAAGCAACTCGGTTATCTCTGTAGATCTGGTCTTGAGAGAGCGGACTGGCTTTGATCTGCAGCTTATGTTTTTCCGTCGTTTTCAGCCAAGGCTTTCCTTGGAGTAGTTCGACAAACCGAGCATAGGTCGCAGGGAAATGTGTTTCTTGAAGGTCTGTGATCACTTAGAGATCTTTGCCTTAAGTGGCTTCATCCATTGCTTTACACCACTGATATTGTCAGAAGTCACATAGTGCTGCCGAGGCGTCAAATGAACTAAAGCTCCAATGGGATTTAATGATGCGGTGGGGGAGAAAGAATGATCGGAGTAGACCTGGATATCGATGCTGCCGATCATCATTCCGCGTCGATGCTGCCCTTAGTAACCGACCGCTTCTGGTCGATTGCACCCTATGACCAAAGGCGACCGCGCATGGCCCTTCGTTTCTCAGGCGCAGCCCAATCCGCAGCTGCGCTCGCAAACATTTGCCTTACATCGTCTTGCTCGGCAGACTCTTGCGCCGATCCGGCCCTGCGTGCCGGACGCTTGTGGTGAAAGAGGTTGAAGTGAACGAGCGGACATTGTCCATGCGTCTAGAGCGCGTAGCTGCGTATGTACCGCTAGGTGCGCGGCTGGCCGATATTGGTTCGGATCACGGCTACCTGCCCGTGGCGTTGATGTGCCGCGGTCTAATCACGACTGCAGTGGCTGGTGAGGTGGCGTTGACGCCGTTTCTCGCGGCTGAACGCACCGTGCGTGACAACGCCCTGGGCCAGCGCATTAGCGTGCGCCTCGCCGATGGCTTGGCGGTAATCGAACCGGGCGATGGGGTCACGGCGGTCAGCCTGTGCGGCATGGGCGGCGAGCGGATTCGCGACATTCTCGATAGCGGCAAGGCCCGCCTGAGCGGCGATGAACGTCTGATCCTGCAGCCCAATGGCGGCGAGCAGCCACTGCGCCAATGGCTGATGGACAATGGCTACGGCATCCTCTGCGAAGAGGTACTGCGGGAGAACCGCTTCAACTACGAAATCATCGTCGCTGAGTGCATGGAGCCAGTGCGCTATAGCGCAGAGCAGTTGTATTTCGGTCCGCTGAATCTGGTGCAGCGCAGCCCGGCGTTCCTCGGTAAGTGGCAGCGCATGTTGCGCCTGAAGCAGCGCACCCTGGCCAACGTCGCCCGAGCGCAGCAGCCTGTGCCCGAGGATAAGGTGCAAGAACTTGCCCAGCAGATCCGCTGGATCACCCAGCTACTGGCTTGAGCGCAGGCTTAAAGAAGACGGCTTGATGCGCAGGGCCGATTGCCTGGCAAGCGAGTTATAACCGGTGCCTCGCAAAGCCCTCTCCCGTTGCGGGAGAGGGCGGCGTGCTGCGTCAGGTGCGCAGGATCTCGTTCAGTGCGTTGTGTTTCGGCCGGGTGGCGCTGTAGATCTGCCAGGCAATAAAGGCTGCCGCCAAACCGAGGAAGCACGCGGCAATCGGGTTGCTGAGGAAGGCCATAAAGTTGCCATCCGAGAGCATCAGGCCACGGCGCAGGTTGGTTTCGGCCATCGGCCCGAGGATAAAGCCGATGATAAACGGCGCGGCAGGCATGCCGGCTTTAACGAAGCCATAGCCGAGCAGCCCAAACAGCAGGATCGACCAGACGTCGAACAGGCGGCTGGACAAGCCAAAGGCCCCGACCACACAGAGCACCAGGATGATCGGCAGAAGGATGTGCTTGGGCACATCGAGCAGCTTGATAAACAGGCGCAGGCCGTAGAACTCCATAAACAGCATCATGAACGTGGCGACGATCAGCGCGGCGAAGATGGTGTACACCAGCGGACCTTGGCTGATAAACAGCAGTGGCCCTGGTTGGATGCCATGGATCAGAAAGCCGCCAAGCAGAATCGCAGTAACGGTGTCGCCGGGGATGCCGAGGGTCATCAGCGGCAGCATGGCCCCACCGATACCAGCGTTGTTGGCAGTTTCACTGGCGACCACGCCGCCGATGTTGCCCTTGCCGTAGGAGTCCGGGTCTTTGGCGCGTTTCTTCGAAATGATGTAGGCGACTAAGTTCGAGGTGCCAGCACCGATGCCCGGCAAAATGCCGATGGCCAGGCCGATTAGCCCAGAGCGGCCGGCGTTGGGCAGTTGCTCGCGGAACTCCTTGAGCGAGAAACCAAAGCCTTTGATGTTCTTCATGCTCACCGATTGAGCCTTGCCCTGACGGGCTTGGCGGCCGGTTTCGGCAACCTTGATGATTTCGGCAACGGCGAACATGCCGATCATCACCGTGAGCATGGCGAAGCCGCCGTTGAGCTCGGTGATATTAAAGGTGAAGCGGCGCACGGCCTCGACCGGGGCGATGCCGACGGTGGACACAGCGAAGCCCAGCGCGCCGGCAAACAGGCCTTTAACCATCGAGCCAGCCGAAAGCGTGGCGATCAGGGTGAGCGAGAACACGGCGATGGCGAAGTATTCGTGGGGGCCGAAACGCAGCGCCACCTTGGCCAATTGCGGGGCGATAAACATCAGCGCGGCGATGCTGAAAATGGTGCCGAGGAAGGAGAACACGATGCCAATGCCGAGCGCCTTAACGCCATGGCCTTGCTCCATCAGTGGGCCGCCGTCGAACACCGTGGCGATCGAGGAGGGCGTCCCCGGTATCTTCAGCAGAATCGCCGAGATCAGGCCGCCCGACGTGGCGCCGATAAACAAGGAGACCAGCAGCGAAAGACCGGCTTGCGGGCCCATGGTAAATGTCAGTGGCAGGCACAGCGCTACGGCCATCGTGGCCGACAAACCGGGCACCGCACCGAAGACGATGCCCACGGCGACGCCAATCGCCATCAGCAGCATGATGTGGATTGAAAAGACGGCACCGAAGCCTTGCTGCAGTAAATCGAGCATGGTCGATCCTCTTTAAAAATTCAGCAGCCCAGCGGGCAGCATCAGGTCGAAGGCCTCGCGGAACAGCAGGTAAATGCTGGCCGAGGAAATCAGTGCAATCAGTGCATAGGTCAGGTGGTTGACCTTGTGGTCGACAGGGGTCAGCACCACGAACTGCACGTACAGGTAGATCACGGTCATGATTGGAAATCCGACCGGGTTCAGCAGCGCGATATAGCCGACGATTAGGGCGAGGGTTTTGACCACGGTTTTTATGTCGCTGCCAATCACTGGTGCAGTGGTATCGGCAGTGGAGGCGTCGTTTGCCGTGGGCTCTAGCGCTGAGAACGCGCTGAACAACTGCATGCTGGCGAGTATGCAGAGTAGTACCGAGAGCAGGGTGGGGACGAAGGCCGCGTCGATGCCGGAGTGGCCCGGCAGCTTGAGCGTAAGGACTAAGTAGGTGAGCCCGGCGCCGAGCATGGCGACGCCGATCAATAGCTCTTTTTTCTTGCAGGTAGCCATCAGGGAACCTCGGGGAGTTGGCCAGGTGCTGGCCGGCGCTCAGGCCGGCCAGCAGCATCACTTATTTGGACTGGCGCAAAACGTCCTTGAATTGCATAAAGTCATTGCGGGTTTTGGTCAGGATTGCCTTGGCATCGGCGGTGCCGTAATAGGCCACTGGTTGCTTGAATTTCTTCAGCTCTTCAGCGTATTCAGGCTGTTCGGTGATCTGCTTCATGATGTCAGCCATCTTGGCCACGATCGCCGCGTCGGTGCCTTTCGGGAAAGCTACGACGTAGGGCTTGTCGATGATGAAGTCGACGCCTTGTTCCTTGAAGGTTGGTACGTCACCCAGCAGTGCGTTGCGCTCGGCGTTGGGTTGGCCCAGGGCAACCATTTGCCCGCCGTTGACGTAGTCCTGCACGGAGCCATAGCTGATTGCGCCGAGGTCGATACGACCACCAAGCAGAGCGACGACCTTCTCCGATACGGTGCCGGCGTCGACCATCTTCAACTTGGCGCCGGTAATTTGCTCGAACATCAGGCCCTGGATATGCGAGAAGCTGCCCATCTCGGTGCCGTAGGTGACGCTTTCCGGCTTGGCTTTGGCTTTGGCGACCAGGTCTTGAACGCTGGTTATACCCGACTCGGTAGCGGCGACGAATGCCGCGCCTTTATCGACGCCGGCAATGCAGGCGATATCGAAGGCTTCAAAGCTGTCATCGGACAGGCCGGCGACTTCATTGACGATCAATTGGCCCGGGTGGGTGAAGAGGATGGTGTTGCCATCCGCTGCAGCGCCTTTCACTTGTTCGGCCGCCAGGGTGCCACCGCCGCCAGCGACGTTGGTCACGACCATGTTTTTGCCGGTGATCTGGTTGAAGTACTTAGCCATCATGCGGGCGTTGAAGTCGGTGTCGCCGCCAGGGTTGGCGATGACCACGACCTGGATTGGGCGATTTGGCCAGTTGCTGGCATCAGCCGCGAAGGCGGTCGACTGAGCGGCAATGCCACCCATGCCGACCAGGGCAGAAAGTAGGGTGGCGCGGATTGTTTTTGTCATTGGAGTTCTCCGGGGTGAATGTGTGGTGTTAGTTGCTGCGTCCTAGGCTTGGACGTTTGGGGTTGTACTGCCAACCTGGAACCAGGTACTGCATAGCCATAGCGTCGTCGCGGGCACCATTGGCGACTTTTTTGTACAGCTCGTGTGCGGCCATGATCCGCTGCATGTCCGGCTCGATACCGAGGCCGGGTTTATCAGGCACCTGAACCTGGCCACCGACGATTTGCAGCGGTTCGCGGGTCAGGCGTTCTTCGCCTTCCTGCCAGATCCAGTGGGTGTCGATGGCGGTGATGCGGCCCGGCACGGCTGCCGCCGCGTGGGTGAACATGGCCAGGGAAATATCGAAGTGATTGTTGGAGTGTGAGCCCCAAATCAGGCCGAACTCTTCACACATCTGGCCGAGACGCACGGCGCCTTGCATGGTCCAGAAGTGCGGGTCGGCCAGGGGGATGTCCACGGCTTCCAGGCGTAACGAATGGCCCATCTGCCGCCAGTCGGTGGCGACCATATTGGTGGCGGTGGGAATGCCGGTGGCACGCTTGAACTCCGCCATGATCTCGCGACCGGAGTAACCGTTCTCGGGACCGCAGGGGTCTTCGGCGTAAGCCAGCACGTGGCCCTGGCCTTTGCACAGGGCAATGGCTTCATCCAGTGACCACGCGCCGTTGGGGTCGAGGGTCACGCGGGCGTCGGGGAAGCTGGCCTTGATCGCGCGGATCGCTGCCATTTCGTCCTCGCCGTGCATTACGCCGCCCTTCAACTTGAAATCATTAAAGCCATAGCGTGCGTGCGCGGCTTCGGCCAAGCGGGCGATGGCTTCAGGCGTTAGTGCGGCCTGGTGGCGCAGGTTGTACCAATCATCGCTTGTACCTTGGCCGGCGAGGTAGGGCAGGTCGGTACGCTGGCGCTCACCTATATAGAAGAGGTACGCGAGCATCGGCACCTGGTCACGTTGCTTGCCGCTACCGAGTAGTTCGGCCACTGGTACGTCGAGGTACTGGCCGAGCAGGTCGAGCAGGGCAGCCTCGACGGCAGTAATCACGTTATCCAGGCGTAGGTTGATCTCGTGCGGCTGCTTCAGCACGCGCGCTTCCGACTCTGAGGTGACCTGGTGCTGGGTGGTTTGCGGGCCGTTACCGCGCCCGGCAATCGCCTGGCGCAAAATATTCAACGTGTGGTTGTAGCGCCCGATTGGCTTGCCGATGACCAAGTCGCGGCAGCGCTCCAGCGCCTGGCGAATACCTTCGCCGCCGGGTACTTCGCCGCAGCCGGTGTTGCCTGCACTGTCTTTGAGCAACACCAGGTTGCGGGTGAAGTAGGGCGCGTGAGCACCGCACAGGTTGAGCAGCATGCTGTCATGGCCGGCGACCGGGATGACTTGCATATCGACTACGCGCGGCGTTGCACTTGAGGTGGCGTCATACATCGTGGCGGGAGCTCCAAGCAGAGAGATGGCGGGGCGAGGTCGATGCAATGCCAGCCGCCGCTCGCGGTTCGCAGGTGGGGCGCTGGTATAGAGGGTGCGCCGAGCACGCTGAGTCGCTGTCGGGCAGAGGGCGGCGCACGCTGGCGCTGCCTTGGGCAGGTGAGGTCGGTGACATGACCTGGATCTCGCTGTTGTTATTATTGGATGTCATATGTTGTCGTATGACTTTGCTAAATTAGTACCAGCCGTACTTTTCACTGTCAACGCATACGATGGTCGCGAGCGTGTTTAATTCGCGATGAATTATCATGGTCGTAAGCATTTTTGGGCTTTTATAGACGATTTAAATATATTTAAATCAATGGTTTATTGGCTTCATGAGGCTTTTCGAGGATAGGGCTGAAAAGCGCATAAGCAAATTTTTGACAGGCAAGTGATGTGGAAAGGTGGTGTTTTTTTTATTGTTGTACGATAACGTATCTCTACAGCTTCGGCTGACGCTATTTCTCACAACTCGCTTTAATAGGGTGTTCGCATAATGAATCCACAAGAACTGAAGTCCATCCTCTCTTCCGGTCTGCTGTCTTTCCCCGTGACCGACTTTGATGCTGCTGGCGATTTTCGCCCTGATACCTATGCCCGTCGCCTTGAGTGGTTAGCGCCTTACGGCGCTTCGGCACTGTTCGCTGCCGGTGGTACAGGTGAGTTTTTCTCCCTGACCGGTAAAGAGTATTCGGCCGTAATCAAAACTGCCGTCGACACCTGCGCCGGTAGCGTGCCGATTCTGGCTGGCGTCGGTGGCCCGACCCGTCAGGCGATTGAAATGGCTCAAGAGGCCGAGCGTCTGGGTGCCAAAGGCCTGTTGCTGCTGCCGCATTACCTGACTGAAGCCAGCCAGGAAGGCGTTGCTCTGCACGTTGAGGCGGTGTGCAAGTCGGTGAATATTGGTGTGGTCGTCTACAACCGTAGCGTGTGCCGTTTGACTGCAGCGCTGCTGGAGCAAGTGGCGGATCGTTGCCCGAACCTGATTGGCTACAAAGATGGCATCGGCGATATCGAGCTGATGGTTTCCATCCGTCGCCGTCTGGGTGATCGCCTCAGCTACCTCGGCGGCCTGCAAACGGCAGAAGTTTACGCCGCTGCCTACAAGGCGCTGGGCGTTCCGGTTTACTCCTCGGCGGTGTTCAACTTTATTCCGAAAACTGCGATGAGCTTCTACAACGCCATGGCCCGTGACGACCACGCCACCGTTGGCAAGTACATCGACGAGTTCTTCCTGCCTTACTTGGCCATTCGCAATCGCTGCGCCGGTTATGGCGTCAGCATCATCAAAGCCGGTGCGAAAATTGTTGGGTATGACGCGGGTCCAGTACGTACCCCGCTGACCGACTTGCTGCCGGAAGAGTACGAAATGCTCGCCGCACTGATTGAAGCTCAGGGCGCGCAATAAGCCGCATCATTCCATAGCGGTGCCTTGTGCGCCGCTTCGCAATCAGGAGGCTACTCGTGGCCAATCCACAGCGTTACGACAACTACATCAACGGCCAATGGGTCGCTGCTGCCAAGTACTCAAGCAATATCAACCCATCGGATCTGTCTGATGTGGTCGGCGAGTTCGCTCAGGCCGACGCCGAGCAGGTAGGCCAAGCCATTGCAGCTGCTCGCGCGGCTTTCCCGGCGTGGTCGACGTCCGGTATCCAGGCGCGTAGCGATGCGCTGGATAAAGTCGGCACGGAAATTCTTGCCCGCCGTGAAGAGCTGGGTGCTCTGTTGGCGCGCGAAGAAGGCAAGACCTTGCCGGAAGCCATCGGCGAAGTTGGGCGTGCCGGTAACATCTTCAAGTTCTTCGCCGGTGAATGCCTGCGTCAGGCTGGTGAGCTACTGGCCTCGGTGCGCCCTGGTGTGTCCGTTGAAGTGACTCGTGAGCCACTGGGTGTGATTGGCCTGATCACGCCATGGAACTTCCCTATCGCCATTCCTGCCTGGAAGGTCGCGCCAGCGCTGGCCTACGGCAACTGCGTGGTATTGAAACCTGCCGACCTGGTGCCGGGTTGCGCCTGGGCGATTGCCGAAATTATCTCCCGCGCGGGTTTCCCGGCCGGGGTGTTCAACCTGGTGATGGGCAGCGGCCGTGTGGTCGGTGAGGCCATCGTCGGCGACAAGCGTGTTGATGGCGTCAGCTTCACCGGCTCGGTCGGTGTCGGTCGCACTATCGCCGCCAACTGCGTGGCCCGTGGCGCCAAAGTGCAGCTGGAAATGGGCGGTAAAAACCCGCAAGTGATCCTTGATGACGCCGACCTGAAAACCGCTGTCGAGCTGTCGGTGCAGAGCGCGTTCTACTCCACTGGCCAGCGTTGCACGGCGTCCAGCCGCCTGATCGTTACTGCCGGTATTTATGACCAGTTCGTTGCGGCCATGGCCGAGCGGATGAAGTCGATCAAGGTGGGTAACGCCCAGGAAAAGGGCGTGGATATCGGCCCGGTCGTGTCGCAAGCTCAGCTTGATCAAGACCTCAGCTACATCGAGATTGGCAAGCAAGAAGGCGCGCGCCTGGTGTGTGGCGGCGAGCGTGTGAGCTGTGAGGAGGACGGTTACTACCTGGCCCCAACACTGTTTGCCGACAGCACTGCCGATATGCGTATCAGCCGTGAAGAAATCTTCGGCCCGGTTGCCAACATTGTGAAAGTTGCCGACTACGAAGCCGCCCTGGCGATGGCCAACGATACCGAGTTTGGTTTGTCTGCCGGTATCTGCACCACGTCGCTGAAGTACGCTAACCACTTCAAGCGTCATTCACAGGCGGGCATGGTCATGGTCAACTTGCCGACTGCCGGGGTGGATTACCACGTACCGTTCGGTGGCCGTAAAGGTTCGTCCTATGGTTCGCGTGAGCAAGGCCGTTATGCGGCCGAGTTCTACACCACCGTGAAGACCACCTATATCGGTTAATAGCCTGTGCTCGGATGCATGACGGGAATAGCCATCCCGGACTGCGTCCAGGCTACGGTCTTAACCGCGTAGGGTGGATAACGCTGCATCGATCCAACATGGCATTGGTGTGGTAGATGACGCTACAGGTATTCGTAGGAGGGGCTTTAGCCGCGAGCTGTTGTTAGTTTGCGAAAAAGCTCGCGGCTAAAGCGGTTCGCCGCCCGGCCCCTCCCGCACAGCTGGGTAGGGTGGATCAGGTTTCACCGATCCACCGTGGCGTCAGAGCGGTGGATGCAAAAAGCGTCATCCACCCTACGGTTTCACGCAACACGATTACCGCCCGTCGTTACACACGTACTTACACCCGTCGTTACACATGTATAAAAACAACAGGGTAATGGTCATGAATTCTCAGAACACTGCTGGTAACACACCCCTGATCACCGAGCTGCAAGTGGTACCTGTCGCTGGCCAGGACAGCATGCTGCTCAACCTGAGCGGCGCTCACGGCCCGTATTTCACCCGTAACATCCTAATTCTCAAGGACAGCGCCGGCCATATTGGTGTCGGCGAAGTCCCCGGTGGCGAAGCCATCCGCCAGACTCTGGAAGACGCCCGCGCCATGCTGGTCGGCAAGCCAGTTGGCGACTACAACGCGCTGCTCAACCAGGCACGTCGCGCCTTTGCTGACCGCGACGTCGGCGGCCGCGGCCTGCAGACCTTTGACCTGCGCATCGCCATTCACGCGGTTACCGCCCTGGAAGCCGCGCTGCTCGATCTGCTCGGCCAGCATCTTGGCGTACCAGTCGCTGCTCTGCTTGGCGAAGGCCAGCAACGCGACGCGGTGGAAATGCTCGGCTACCTGTTCTTTATCGCTGACCGCGAGCAGACCGACCTCGATTACCGCAACGAACGTGATGCCGACGATGCCTGGTGCCGCGTGCGCAACGAAGCCGCGATGACTCCGGAATCCATCGTCCGTCAGGCCGAGGCCGCGCATGCGCGTTATGGCTTCAACGACTTCAAGCTTAAAGGCGGCGTGCTGCATGGCGAGGCTGAGGTCGAGGCGATTCGTGCGCTGGCCGCGCGCTTCCCTGATGCCCGCGTCACCCTCGACCCCAATGGTGGTTGGTCGCTAAAAGAAGCGGTGTCACTGTGCCGTGATCTGCATGGCGTGCTGGCGTATGCCGAAGACCCCTGTGGTGCCGAGAACGGTTACTCCGGTCGTGAGGTGATGGCCGAGTTCCGCCGCGCCACTGGCCTGCCGACCGCCACCAATATGATCGCCACCGACTGGCGGCAGATGGGCCACACCATCTCCCTGCAATCGGTGGATATTCCCCTGGCCGATCCGCACTTCTGGACCATGGCCGGCTCCGTGCGAGTGGCGCAAATGTGCAACGACTGGGGCCTGACCTGGGGTTCGCATTCGAATAACCACTTCGATATCTCGTTGGCCATGTTTACCCACGTGGCGGCTGCCGCACCGGGTAAGGTTACCGCCATCGACACTCACTGGATCTGGCAGGACGGCCAGTACCTGACGCACAACCCGCTGCAAATCGAGGGTGGCTTGGTACAAGTGCCGAAAACCCCAGGCCTGGGCGTCGAGCTGGATTGGGACGCGCTGGCCAAGGCGCACGAGCTGTACAAGGCCAAGGGGCTGGGCGCGCGTGACGATGCCATCGCCATGCAGTACCTGATCCCCAATTGGAGTTTCGACAATAAGCGTCCCTGCATGGTGCGCTGAACCGACGAGCCGGCGCTGCGGTGGTTTTGCCGCCGTTAGCGCTGGCTCCGTCTCACTCGAATCTTCCGTTGAGTTCGCCAGATGCATGCAGCCAAACCAGGCAAGGTGCGCTACTCCATCCTGCTGATACTGTTCCTCGTTACCACCGTTACCTTTGCCGACCGTTCCAGCCTGTCGATTGCTGGCGCAGCGCTGCAGGCGGATTTGGGCATCGACGCCGTCACGCTCGGCTATATCTTCTCGGCCTTCGGTTGGGCTTATGTCATCGGGCAGATTCCCGGTGGCTGGCTGTTCGACCGTTTTGGTGCCAAGCGTGTGTATTTCATCACGCTGTTGTGCTGGTCGTTGTTCACCCTGTTGCAGGGCTTGGTCGATATGCTGCCGCTGGCCTGGACCATCGTTAGCCTGTTTGGGCTGCGCCTGGCGGTAGGCTTTGCCGGGGCTCCGTGCTTTCCCGGCAATGCGCGGATCATCGCGGCCTGGTTCCCCACCCGCGAGCGAGCCACCGCCACCGCCATGTCCACGTCGGCGCAGTATGCCGCCACTGCGGTATTTGCACCGCTGATGGGCTGGGTGGTGCAGGACATGGGCTGGCAGTATGTGTTCTTTGTGCTGGGTGGCTTGGGCCTGCTGCTCTGTGGCGTGTTGCTTAAGCGGATGTACAGCCCGCGTGAACACCCACATATTGGTGCCGCCGAGTTCGTCCATATCGAAGACGGCGGCGGCCTGATCGACCTGGCCCCGCGACCAGCCGGCGCGGGTGGTTCGCAGTGGCGCTACCTGAAATTGTTGCTGACGCAACGCACGCTAGTCGGTCTGTACCTGGGTCAGTACTGCAATAACGCGATCACCTATTTCTTCCTCACCTGGTTTCCCGTGTACCTGGTGCAGGCACGCGGCATGAGCATTCTCAACGCCGGTTTTGCCGCTTCGCTGCCGGCGATCAGTGGTTTTGTTGGCGGTGTGCTCGGTGGCCTGGTGTCGGATGGTTTGCTACGTAGCGGCTACTCCCTGAGCCTGGCGCGCAAGCTGCCTATCGTCGTTGGCATGCTGCTGGCGAGCTGCATTGTGCTGAGCAACTATGTTGAACGCGACAGCGCAGTGATGGCCTTGATGGCCCTGGCATTTTTCGGCAAGGGCTTTGGTTCGCTCGGCTGGACGCTGGTGGCCGACACCTCGCCCCGGCAGATCGTTGGCTTGTCCGGCGGGCTGTTCAACACCTTCGGCAACCTGGCGGCGATTACCACGCCTATCGTGGTGGGCTATTTGGTCAGCCGCACGGGCTCATTTGATGCGGCGCTGGTGTATGTCGGCGCTAACGCTTTGCTGGCGGTAATCAGTTACCTGTTTATCGTTGGTCGTATTCAACGGATCGAGCTGGATGACCTGTCAGGTGATCCCGTGGTCACGCCTAAGTCGTCAGCCTGATTGGTACGAGAGGAGCACTTATCCATGCAGTTGATTCCCCATCAGGATTCGCCTCGTTATATCCGCCTGCACCCAGCCGACAACGTCGGTGTGGTGGTCAATGAGCAGGGCGTGGCCACGGGTGGCCAGTTTGCCGATGGCCTCGTGGCTATCGAAGGCATCCCGCAGAGCCACAAGGTATCGCTGCAAGACATCGCCCTGAATGGCGACGTGGTGCGTTATGGCGAAGTTATCGGTTATGCCCTGGAACCCATCGCCGCTGGGCGTTGGGTCACCGAGGCGCAGCTGCGCATGCCCGAGCCGCCAGCGCTGGACAATCTGCCCAAGGCCACCTTGCCAGCCCCGCTGGTTGAGCCGCTTGAAGGCTACACCTTCGAGGGTTTTCGTAACCCGGATGGCACGGTCGGTACGCGCAATATCCTTGGCGTGACCACCACGGTGCAGTGCGTGGTCGGCGTGCTCGGCCATTGCGTGGAACGGGTGCGCAAGGAGCTGCTGCCTAAGTACCCGCATGTTGACGATGTGGTGGCGCTGTCGCACAGCTATGGCTGCGGCGTGGCGATCAACGCGCCAGATGCCGTGGTGCCGATCCGCACGCTGTACAACATCAGCCGTAACCCTAACCTCGGTGGTCAGGCGCTGGTGATCAGCCTCGGCTGCGAGAAGCTGCAAGCCAGCCAGTTGATGGATGGCGACCAGCTGACCAATGGCATGGACGAGGAGGAATGGCTGTTCCGCCTGCAAGATTCCAGCAACGGCTTCGCCGGCATGGTCGAGCAGATCATGCAGATGATCGAGGCGCGCTTGCAGGTGCTGAATGAGCGACGCCGCGAGACGGTGCCGGCCTCCGAGCTGAGCGTCGGCATGCAGTGCGGCGGTAGCGATGCGTTTTCCGGTATCACCGCCAACCCGGCTTTGGGCGTGGCCGCGGACCTGCTGGTGCGCGCCGGGGCCACGGTGATGTTCTCGGAGAACACCGAAGTGCGCGATGGCATTCACTTGCTCACGCCGCGCGCCGCCACGGTGGAGGTGGCCGATGCGCTGATCCGTGAGATGGATTGGTACGACAGTTACTTGCAGCGCGGCATGGCCGACCGCAGCGCCAACACCACGCCGGGCAACAAGAAGGGCGGGCTGAACAATATTGTCGAAAAGGCCATGGGTTCAATCGCCAAGTCCGGCTCCAGCAGCATTGCCGGGGTGGTTTCACCGGGCGAGCGGATTCGTGGCAAGGGCCTGTGGTTTTGCGCCACACCGGCCAGCGACTTTATCTGCGGCACCCTGCAACTGGCGGCGGGCATGAACCTGCACATCTTCACCACCGGGCGCGGTACACCTTACGGCTTGGCCATGGTGCCGGTCATCAAGGTGGCCACGCGTACCCAACTGGCTGAGCGCTGGCCGGATCTGATCGATGTCGATGCCGGGCAGATCACTTCCGGGCGCATGACCCTGGATGAAATGGGCTGGCACATCTTCCGGCTCTATCTGGACATTGCCAGCGGCAAAAAACACACCTGGACCGAAAAGCACAAGCTGCACAACGACCTGACTCTATTCAACCCGGCGCCAGTGACCTGATATGAGCGTTTTGCCCAATTCCCTGTTGCAGGCGCTGCACGCGGTGCTCGGCGACGCCGGCCTGATCCGCGACGCCGAGCGCATGCACAGCTACCTCAGTGACTGGCGCAATGCCTACAAAGGTCAGGCTGCACTGGTGCTGCGTCCGGCCTCGACTGAAGAAGTCGCGGCGGCGGTGCGTTTGTGCAGCGAAGCGGGCGTTGCGCTGGTGCCGCAGGGTGGCAATACCGGTTTGTGCGGTGGCTCGATTCCCGATGAGTCGGGTGCTCAGGTGGTGCTGTCGCTGACCCGCATGACACGCATTCGCGATGTCGACGTGGGCAACGAAACCATTACCGTCGAGGCTGGGGTAGTTCTCCAGCGTCTGCAGGAAGCGGCGGCCGAGGTGGGGCGCTTGTTCCCGCTGTCACTGGGTGCCGAAGGCAGTTGCACGGTCGGCGGCAACCTGGCGACCAATGCTGGCGGCACCGCCGTGCTGCGTTACGGCAACATGCGCGACCTGGCCCTTGGCTTGGAAGTGGTGTTGCCCAACGGGCGCATCTGGAATGGCCTGCGCGGCTTGCGTAAAGACAACACCGGTTATGACCTCAAGCAGCTTTTTATTGGTGCCGAAGGCACGCTGGGGATTATCACGGCCGCCGTGCTCAAGTTGTTTCCCGCTGTACGCAGCCTGACCACGGCTTGGGTGGCCTTGCCCAGCCCGCAGGCAGCGGTCGAGTTGCTCGGGCAGATGCGCAGCCTGTGTGGCGACCGCTTGACTGGCTTCGAGCTGATGTCGCGGCAGAGCCTGGAGTTTGTTCTGCGCCATGTGGCCGGCTGCAATGACCTGTTTGCCGAGGTGCATTCCTGGTATGTGCTGATCGAACTCAGTGACACCTTGTTCGATGCGCCGTTGAACGACATGTTGGAGCGCGGCTTGGCTGAGGCGTTCGAGCAGGGAACTGTCCTCGACGCAGTTGTTGCTTCCAGCCAGTCCCAGGTCGCCGCGCTGTGGGCGCTACGCGAAGGTATTTCGGAAGCGCAGAACCATGAGGGGCCGAGCCTCAAACACGACATCAGCGTGCCGGTGAGCAGCATTGCGGCCTTCGTCGCGGAGGCCGATAAGCGCTTGCAGCAGGCCTTTCCCGGTGTGCGTATTGTGGCTTACGGGCATGTCGGCGACGGAAATCTGCATTACAACATCAGCAAACCGCTGGGCGCTGAGGATGCTGGTTTTAAGGCGCAGGCGCAGGCAATCATGCACGTGATCTTCGATGTCACTGCCAGCTTTGCCGGTAGCATCAGCGCCGAGCATGGCCTGGGCCAGTCGAAACGCGACGCGGCTCGCCATTACAAGGACCCTCTGGAGCTGGAGTTGATGCGCAGCATCAAACAAACCTTAGACCCGGCAGGCCTGATGAACCCCGGCAAGTTGCTGTAACCCATTTATCAAGGAGCCCCCATGAGCAAACCCCAGGTATTGCAGATCGGCGCGTTGAGCGAGCGCTTCAATCAGGCGCTGGCTGAGCGCTATGAAGTCAGCGCACTGTGGCAGCAGGCGGACCCTCAGCAGTTTCTCAAGGAGCAGGGCGCGGCCTTCGAGTTAGTGGTGTCTTCGGCGCGTTTTGGCTGTAGCGCTGAGCAACTGGCATGCCTGCCAAATCTGCGGGCGATCTGCAGTTTTGGCGTGGGCTATGACCCTTATCCGCTGGAGTTGCTGCGTGATCGTGGCATTGCCATCAGCACCACGCCTGACGTGCTCAATGATTGCGTGGCCGACCTGGCCATGGGCTTGATCATCGACACCGCGCGTCAGTTGGCTGCATCTGACCGTTTCGTGCGGGACGGGCAATGGCTCACCGGTAACTACCCGCTAACGCGTAAAGTCAGCGGCAAGAAGCTCGGCATTGTCGGCCTCGGGCGCATTGGTCAGGCCATTGCTCAGCGTGCTGAAGGTTTTGCCATGCCGGTGCGTTATCACAAGCGCTCTGAGGATCTGAGCAGCCCTTATGGCTATGCGGCGGATCTGCAGGAACTGGCGCGCTGGGCGGATTTTTTGGTGGTGGCCTGCCCGGGTGGTGCGGCCACCCATCACCTGATCAATGCCGATGTGTTGGCCGCGTTAGGCGCGACGGGCATTTTGGTGAATATCGCGCGTGGCAGCGTGGTCGACCAAGCGGCGCTGGTCACTGCTTTGCTCGACGGCGCTCTGGGCGGTGCTGGGTTGGATGTCTTCGAGGCTGAGCCGGCTGTGCCAGAAGCGCTGTTCGGGCTGCCCAACGTGGTGCTGCTGCCGCATGTCGGTAGCGGCACGCACGAGACCCGCTTGCAGATGGAAGAGCTGGTGCTGGCCAATCTGCAGGCTTTTATCGATAAGGGCGAGATGCTGACACCGCTCTGACCCACCCAATATGAGGGCGCGCCATGTGCGGCGCATCCGTCAGAACCAGTTTACGACCTGCTTTTGCCTAGCCTGACTCTAGCTCGCTAGGTCGTAAACTGGTTCTCATATCCGGGTCAGCGCCACAAGCGCTGATTCGGTCTCTTACGTCTGTTTTACTGACACCTTGGCTGTAGCGGCGCACCACAAGTGCGCCGTTTTTTGTTGCTCAGGGCAGCGTTTTCAGCGCTTCACAGCTGGCGCTGTAGTTCTGCTGGCAGGCGCTGGTAAACAGGCGTCTGGCCTGGTTGGCGTCCTGCGGTACACCTTGTTGGCCACGCAGGTAAAGGTTGCCGAGAATATGCTGGGCCATCGGGTTGCCGCCGGCCGCCGACTGGTTGAGGTACTTGAGCATTTGCGTTGGATTGTTGAACTCGGGGTTGTCACGGCCGGTGTACAGGTAGGCCAGGCTGACGGCGGCCATGGCGTGACCTTTGTCGGCGGCCAGTTTCCACCAGTATTCGGCTTGCTTGAGGTCCTTTGTCGGTTTACCCACGAAGTACAGACTACCGAGCTGGAACTGGCTGTCGAGGTCGCCGCGATTGGCCTGGCTGCGTAGGTTGGCTTCGGTGCTAGCGTCTACAGTTTGCCCGGCGCTTGCTTGCGTGGGGTTTTCTACTGGTTGGTTTTCCGGCTTGCTCGCGCAGCCGCCTAACATTAGGCCGCCACAAAGCAATAAGGCCAGTGAGCGATGACGTAATGGCGCAATGTTCATGCGAAGTGTTGCTCCCTTGGGTGATCGTGAGTGCGCCGCCGAACAGCTGGCGGGTAAACACAAGACTGCAGGCTCGCATGCAAGTTGCGCCGCCGTCGAGCAATCCGCCGTGTTGATTCGCTAGTATCCGTATCGATTTGTCGTCTCCGGCGTTTCGCATAAGCGCTGGAGCTGCGATTCTTGGCCATCTTTGCGTTACCCAGAGCTTTGAGGTTCCCATGCAGATCAGCTCCAACTTCGACAGCGGCAATATCGAGGTCATCGACGCCAGCAACCCGCAGCAGGTGCGACTGGCGATTCGTCCTGATTTCAATAGTGGGCATTTTCAGTGGTTTCACTTCAAGGTTGCTGGGTTGCAACCAGGGCAGCGCTACGGCTTCAGTCTGGGTAATGCTGGGCAGTCGTCCTATCCCCATGCCTGGTCGGGTTATCACGCCGTGGCGTCCTACGATCAACGCACCTGGTTTCGCGTGCCCAGCCGCTTTGAAGAGGGGGCGCTGAATTTCGACGTTGAGCCGCTGCATGCGCAAATCTGGTTCGCCTACTTCGAGCCTTACAGCCGCGAGCGCCATGCGCAGCTGATTAAGGACGCGCAGCGCTTGGCCGGTGCTGAGTTGTTTGCATGCGGCACAAGCCTTGAGGGACGTGCTATCGAGTTGTTGCGCATCAGCCGCACCTCACAGGCACAGCGCAAGATCTGGCTGATCGCCCAGCAGCATCCCGGTGAGCATATGGCCGAGTGGTTTATGCAAGGACTGATTGAGCGCCTGCAAAACCCTGATGATGCCGAGCTGAATGCTCTGTTGGAAAAGGCTGATCTGTACTTGGTGCCGAATATGAACCCGGACGGCGCCTTCCGTGGTCACCTGCGCACCAATTTCGCTGGGCGTGACCTCAACCGTGCCTGGCAGTCAGCCAGCGAGGCAGAAACTCCCGAGGTGTATTTCGTCCAGCAGCAGATGCGCGCGGTCGGGGTTGATCTGTTTCTGGATATCCATGGTGATGAAGAAATCCCCCATGTATTTACTGCCGGCTGCGAAGGCAATCCGGGCTTTAGCCCGCGCCTGGAGCGCCTTGAACATCAGTTCAGGCAGTTGCTGATTGATAACGGTGCTGAGTTTCAGACCACCTTCGGTTATACCCCCGACCAGTTCGGCCAGGCCAACACGACCTTGGCTTGCAATGCCGTTGGGATGGAGTTTGATTGCCTGGCCTTCACCATCGAGATGCCCTTTAAGGACCACGATGATCGGCCTGATCCATGCACTGGTTGGAACGGCGAGCGCTCGATGCAACTGGGTAAGGACGTGCTCAGCGTGGTCGCCGCGATGGTTGATGATTTGCGCTAAGCGCCTGCTTGGGACTATCTAGCTAGGGGCGTTCCGCGTACTGCGGGAGGTCATCATGGATGCACAGCCACTCGGCTTTCGACGCGGTGAATATATGCGCCGAGGGCTTGATGTCTAAAGGTGTATCCAGGGTGCCGATACGCAATCTGACAACCTCTGGCGCGTTTTCACGGCGGCTGATGATGGGTGAGGCGCATACCGAGCAGAACAGCCGTTGTACGCCCTCAGCGGTGCGAAAAACGCTCAACTGCGCTTCGCCTTGAACAATCCGAAAATCCTTGGCAGGCACCGGTGCATTGGCCGCGAATGCCGAACCGTTGGCTTTGCGGCAGCGCGAGCAGTGGCACAGCAGCACGCTGTCGATTTCGTGGTTGATCTCATAGTGGATTGCGCCACATAGACAGCTGCCCTTATGCATGCAATATCTCCTGCTGGTTTCGTGGTTAAAGGCTTCGGTAAGCGGCACGTTTAGGTGCCGTGGGGGACTCTACAAGAATATGCGGGAATGGTATGAACACTGCCGTGAATGCGGGTAGAAAAAAGCCCGTCGCAAGGACGGGCTGAAAGTTTCACACACAAGGAGTAATCAATGCCGGTGTTGCGGTGGATTACAGCAGGGACAGCGGGTAGTTGATGATCAGGCGGTTCTCGTTAGCATCGGCGCCTACGTCGCGACGGATGTCGGAGTTGCGCCATTTCACGTTGAGGTTTTTCAGCACGCCGCTTTGTACGGTGTATGCCAGCTCTGATTCACGGCCCCATTCTTCGGCGTCAGTGCGTGTGCCGGTATGGATGTTGTCGCCGCTAACGTAGCGGTTCATCAAGGTCAGGCCAGGGATGCCGAGGCCAGCAAAGTTGTAGTCATGACGCAGCTGCCAGGAGCGCTCTTCAGGGTTGTCATAGCTGGACATGAAACCGTCGTTGACCAATGTGCCGCCGCTAGCACCGTCGATGCGCATGAACTTGGTGTCGCCATCCAAGTGCTGATAGGCCAGGGTAAACGCGTTGTTGCCGGTCTTGGCGGTGAAGCTGCCCTGATAGACCTTGTTGTCCAGCTTGCCGGCCTTGGATGCGCCTTCGTCCTTACCGTCGACGTAGCCGAGGTTGGTGCTGAGCACCCAGTCGCCGACCGGTTGGCTATGGGTCAGTTGCACGTAGCTCTGCTGATAAACATCTTCCAGGCGGGCATGCCAGACGCCGACCATGGTGTTGTTGCCGTTGAACTTGTATTCACCGCCGGCGAAGTTGAAATCATCGCCTTCGATACCGCCGAAGCTCATTTCTTCACGGCTGGCATCGTTACGCTGGCTGTTCTTCCAGAACTGTCCGCCGTACACGGTTAGGCCATCGATTTCACCGGAGGTGATCTGCGCGCCCTGGAAGGTTTGCGGTACAGCGCGACCGTCGTCCGCACGCAGGATTGGCAGGACGGCGAACCACTCACCAACTTTCAGTTCAGTCTTCGACAGGCGAGCTTTGGCGGCTACGGCGGTGCGGCCGAAGCTGTCAGGCGCATGGCGATTGCTGTTAACGCCAGTCCCAGAACTGAGGTCATGAACCGGCAGCGAGCCGGAGCCGATTGTGCCTTTGCCGCCATCGAGCTTGATAGCGCCCATGGACAGTACATCCAGGCCAAAGCCTACGGTGCCTTCGGTAAAGCCGGAGCGCGCGTCGAGGATCAGGCTCTGCGTCCACTCGGCGGCCTCGCCCTGGTCATTCCCCTGAACCTGGCCGCCGGTGTGGTTAATAAAGTTACGGTTGAAGTAGTAGTTGCGCAGGCCGACGGTGACCTTAGCGTCGTCGACAAAACCTGCAGCCTGGCTGCTGAGTGGTGTGGCAAGGGCCATGCAGCCAGCGCTGAGCAGGGCGAGTGAGAGGGCGGTACGTGCAGTCATTGTTGTTGTGCTCCCATTTTTTAACAAGCCGTTCCCTTGCCAGGCTGAGTTGCCAGCTGCGCGTAAGGAACGAGTGAGTTGCCCCATGCCAGGGCGACCAGCGCACCCTCAGTAGGGGCACGCTGCTGCTTCGGGCTTAGCCGTCGGCGAATTCGGTAGGGGTGGACGAGGGTCGTCGGAGCACCCTGTTGGCGCGCAAATGCTTGCGCTGCACATACAGGTTGGCTGAGCTTGGGTGCTGGTACGCCGATGTGGCGTGGGCGACAGTCATCATGCGGAGACCTTGATTTTTGTTTTTATGATTTGTTGTATGTTGTCATACAACATTGGTCGGATTATCGACAGCCTCTGCTGGGTTTGTCAACGTATGCCTAGACCAAAGTTGAATAGGTAAAACGCTGCTGGTTATCGAGGTTGAGGCTGTATGTCTTATGGTTAAAGGCATGTGGCAGTGCTTTAGCATCGAAAAAGCTGCGCTGGGCCGGTGAGTCGTGCTGTGTAAGCCTCTACCTATGGAGGCGTACAGCCTATTATTTGGCTTTGGTTGTGCGACAACGTATGACAAATTAAGCGTTTTACTCAACAGCATTTCCGGAGCCGCCCATGCCGCACTGCCTGATTGAAGGCTCGCTAACCCTGACGCGACTGATCGCACCGTCGGAATTACTGGCGCTGGTCGAACAGGCGGCGGCCGCCACGCAGTTATTCCAGCCGGGTGAGGTCAAGTTACGTCTGAGTCTGTATGAGCACTTCAGCGTGGGCGGTACGCAGGAGGATTTTGTCCACCTGATCTTCTACATCCTGGCCGGGCGCACGGATGAGCAGAAGCGCTTGTTGTCTCGGCAGGTTGTGCGTGCGCTGGTGGAGCGCTTGCCGAGTGTCAATGCGCTGTCGTTGGACGTGCGCGATATTGACCGCGAGGTGTTCAGTAACAAGCGCAGTTGCTTGTTGCCTGACTGAGTGGCTCGCGACGAAACGGCAACAGAGCCTAAGTGAAATCCGCGCGGTATCACCGCGCGGATCAGGCTGCGCCAACCTGGCGTTTGGCGCAGTACTGTAAGCGTTAGCCGCGGTAATAACGCTGGGCTACGAATGGGGTTTTGGCCACTTTCATCGCTACGCGTTTGCCACGCACAATGGCCCACACGTCACTGTCTAGGGCGATATGGCTGCTCTTTACATAGCCCATCGCCACCGGCGCGGCGAGGCTAGGGCCGAAGCCGCCACTGCACACCGAGCCAATCACCGCGCCGTCGGCATCGACGATTTCTGCGCCTTCACGCACCGGCACGCGTTCCTGTGGCAGCAGCCCGACGCGTTTGCTGGCGACGCCTTCCTGCTGCTGGGCGAAGATCCGCTCGGCACCCGGGAAGCCGCCAGCGCGTGCGCCATCAGCGCGGCGTGGCTTGGAGATGGCCCACAGCAGGCCGGCTTCGATAGGCGTGGTGGATGTGCTCATGTCGTGGCCATACAGGCACAGACCGGCTTCCAGGCGCAGCGAATCACGCGCCCCAAGGCCAATGGCCTCGACTTCCGGCTCGGCCAACAGGCTGCGTGCCAGGGTTTCGGTGTGTTCGGCGGGTACCGAAATTTCGAAACCGTCTTCACCGGTGTAGCCAGAGCGGCTGACATAACAATCGACACCGAGCAGGCGCAGCGGGGCGAATTGCATAAAGGTCATCTTCGCCACTTCTGGTGCCAGGCGCATCAGTACGTCGACGGCTTGCGGACCTTGTAGGGCGAGCAGGGCGCGGTCTTCGAACAGGCTTTCGATTTCGCACTGGCTGCCAATGTGTTGTTGCAGGTGCGCCAGGTCTTGGTCTTTGCAGGCGGCATTGACCACCAGGAACAGGGTGTCGTCACCCAGGTTGGCGACCATCAGGTCGTCGAGGATGCCGCCGTTTTCATCGGTGAACATGGCGTAGCGCTGCATGCCGACCGGCAGATCAATGATGTCCACCGGCACCAGGCTTTCCAGCGCTTTAGCGGCATTTGCACCACGCAGGACGATCTGGCCCATGTGCGATACGTCGAACAGGCCGGCAGCGGCGCGGGTGTGCAGGTGCTCTTTCATCACGCCGAGCGGGTATTGCACCGGCATGTCATAACCCGCGAACGGCACCATGCGTGCGCCGAGTCCGATATGCAGGGCGTGTAGCGGGGTTTTCGCCAGGGTTTCAGTGGTCATGCGTTTCTCCAAGTCGGTAACGGTTAGGTGGGCAGCAGCGGGCTGAACGCCTCGTGAGCCGGAACAGTCGGCCACTGCGCAACTGCAGGGTTGTTTGGGTTGCCGGGATCAGCACTCGACAATATTCACGGCCAGGCCGCCACGGGCGGTTTCCTTGTATTTGTTGTTCATGTCCGCACCGGTCTGGCGCATGGTGCGGATCACTTTATCCAGCGAGACAAAGTGCTGGCCGTCGCCGCGCAGGGCCATGCGCGCGGCGTTGATGGCTTTCACCGAGCCCATGGCGTTGCGTTCTATGCACGGCACCTGCACCAGGCCACCGATGGGGTCGCAGGTCAGGCCGAGGTTATGTTCCATGCCGATCTCGGCGGCGTTCTCCACCTGATTGACGTTACCGCCGAGCACTTCACAGAGCGCCCCGGCGGCCATCGAACAGGCCACGCCGACCTCGCCTTGGCAGCCGACTTCAGCGCCGGAGATCGAGGCGTTTTCTTTGTAAAGGATGCCGATGGCCGCGGCGGTGAGCAAAAAGCGCACGATGCCGTCGTCGTTAGAGCTGGGAATAAAGCGGCTGTAGTAATGCAGCACGGCCGGGACGATACCGGCCGCGCCATTGGTCGGCGCAGTGACCACGCGGCCGCCGCTAGCGTTTTCCTCATTGACCGCCAACGCGTAGAGGTTGACCCAGTCGAGCACGCTCAAGGCATCGCGCAGGCTGGCTTCCGGGTGTTTGCACAGCTGGCGGTAGAGGATCGCTGCGCGGCGTTTGACCTTGAGCCCGCCGGGCATGATGCCCTCGTTGCGGCAACCGGCCTCGACGCAATCCTGCATCACTTGCCAGATATGCAGCAGGCGGCTGCGGGTTTCTGCTTCCGGCCGCCAGGCGGACTCATTAGCGAGCATCACCTGGCTGATGGACAGGTTGTGCTCGGCGCAATGCGCCAGCAGTTGTTTACCGGTGGTAAAGGGGTATTGCAGAACGGTGTTGTCTTCGACGATGCGGTCCGCCCCGGCAGCTTGCTCATCCACCACAAAACCGCCGCCCACCGAGTAGTACTCGCGTGAGCGAATCTGCAAACCGGCGGCATCGAAGGCACGAAAGATCATGCCATTGGGGTGAAAGGGCAGTGGCTTGCGAATCATCGCCAGGTGCTGCTTTTCGACAAAGCGGATCGGCTTTTCGCCAAGCAGATTCAGCTCGCTGCTGCTGCGAATCGCCGCCAGGCGGGCGTCGACGCTATTGGTGTCGACCGTGTCCGGTTGTTCGCCTTCCAGGCCCAGCAGCACGGCTTTATCGCTGCCGTGGCCTTTGCCGGTGGCGCCTAGGGAGCCGTATAGCTCGACCTTGATGCTGTCGGTACTGCTCAGTAAATCATCGCGGCGCAGGCCTTCGGCAAAGCGCAGGGCTGCGAGCATCGGGCCCACCGTGTGCGAACTGGACGGGCCAATGCCGATCTTGAAGAGGTCAAAAACGCTAAGTGACATGATTCGCTCCGGGGTGTGCTGTTTACCCTGTTGCCAGCCTTGGTTCGTAATGATCAGAGGCTTTACGTCGCTTCTGCATACAGCTTAGACCCTTGCTAGAGCTGCATCGCGAAGGGACGTCTGGATAGGCTTGTTGTTCTTGTGGGTGCAGCAAACTTGCCTCGGTTAGAGGTGAGTCGAAATTCTTGGGGTAAGCAAAACCGTAGGATGGGTTAGCGGTGCATGGCACTGAACATGCCGACAACACCACTCTTGAGCGCCGCGTAACCCATCGATGATGGCCAGCGGCGTGATGGGTATCGCTGCGCTCAACCCATCCTACGTTTACATCGCCTTAAGCGTCCTGATACGCCTCGATAGACGGGCAGGCGCAGATCAGGTTGCGGTCGCCGAACACATTGTCCACACGACCGACCGGTGGCCAGTACTTGGCTTCGATCAGGTTGGCCACTGGATACACGGCCTGTTCGCGGCTGTAGGCATGCGTCCACTCGCCGACCAGCTCCTGGGCGGTGTGCGGGGCGTTTTTCAGTGGGTTGTCGTTGGCATCCAGCTCACCGCGCTCCACCGCACGAATCTCTTCGCGGATGGCGATCATGGCGTCGCAGAAGCGGTCCAGTTCTTCCTTGGATTCGCTTTCGGTCGGCTCGATCATCAGCGTGCCGGCCACCGGGAAGGACATGGTCGGCGCGTGGAAGCCGAAGTCGATCAGGCGCTTGGCCACATCGTCAACGCTGATGCCGCTGCTGTCTTTAACCGGACGGATATCGAGGATGCATTCGTGCGCCACCAGGCCGTTGCTGCCCGAATACAGCACGGGGTAGTGCTCTTCAAGGCGGCGGGCGATGTAGTTGGCATTCAGAATGGCCATCTGCGAGGCCAGCTTGAGACCTTCGCCGCCCATCATGCTGATGTACATCCAGGTGATCGGCAGGATGCTGGCGCTGCCGAACGGCGCGGCGCTGACCGCACCTTCTTTGCGGGCCATATGGCCGTGACCGGGCAGGAACGGAATCAGGTGGGCTTTGACGCCAATCGGGCCAACACCTGGGCCGCCACCGCCGTGCGGAATGCAGAAGGTTTTGTGCAGGTTCAGGTGCGAGACGTCGCCGCCGAACTGACCAGGGGCACAGAGGCCGACCATGGCATTCATGTTGGCGCCGTCGATGTACACCTGGCCGCCGTTGTCATGAATGATCTGGCAGATTTCGCGGATGCCTTCCTCAAACACGCCGTGGGTCGAGGGGTAGGTGATCATCAGTGCGGCGAGACGATCCTTGTGCTCTTCGGCCTTGGCCTTGAGGTCGGCGATATCGACGTTACCGCTGCTGTCGCACGCGGTTACCACCACGCGCATACCGGCCATGCTGGCGGTCGCCGGGTTGGTGCCGTGGGCCGACTGCGGGATCAGGCAGATGTCGCGCTGATCGTCGCCGCGACTGTGGTGGTAAGCACGGATGGCCAGCAGACCGGCGTACTCGCCCTGGGAGCCGGCGTTTGGCTGCAGGGAAATGCCGTCGTAACCGGTGGCCGCGCAGAGCATGGCTTCCAGTTCGGTTGTCAGTTGGGTGTAACCCTGGCTCTGTTCTGCTGGAGCGAAGGGGTGCAGGTTGCCAAATTCAGCCCAAGTCACCGGGATCATTTCGCTGGCGGCGTTGAGCTTCATGGTGCAGGAACCCAGCGGGATCATGCTGCGGTCCAGTGCCAGGTCTTTGTCGGCCAGTTTGCGCAGGTAGCGCATCAGCTCGGTTTCGCTGTGGTAGCGATTGAACACTGGGTGGATGAGGATTTCGCTTTGGCGCAGCAGACCTTGCGGCAGTTGCGCCGCCACACCAGCAGCCAGTTCAGCGAAGGCCGGTAAGGCTTTGCCGTCGGCGAACACTGCCAGCAGCGCTTCAATGGCGGCTTGGTCGGTGGTTTCGTCCAGGGACAGGCCCAGGCGCTCGCCATCGATTTCACGCAGATTGATCCCGGCAGCACGGGCTTTGCCGTGCAGCTCGGCAGTTTTGCCGCCGGTGGCCAGGCTCAGGGTGTCGAAGAAGAATTCCTGCTCAACGCTGTAACCCAGGGCGCGCAGGCCCTTGGCCAGGATTGCGGTGAACTGGTGAGTGCGCTGGGCAATCTGCGTCAGGCCTTTCGGGCCGTGGTACACGGCATACATGCTGGCGATGTTGGCCAGCAGCACTTGCGCGGTACAGATGTTACTGGTGGCCTTCTCGCGGCGGATATGTTGCTCGCGGGTCTGCATGGCCAGGCGCAGGGCCGGCTTGCCGAAACGGTCGATGGACATGCCGACCAAGCGGCCCGGCATGTCGCGCTTGAATGCATCGCGGGTGGCGAAGTAGGCGGCATGTGGGCCACCGAAGCCCAGTGGCACGCCAAAACGCTGAGCGCTGCCCAGGGCGACGTCGGCACCGAACTCGCCGGGTGGGGTGAGCAGGGTCAAGGCCAGTAGGTCAGCGGCGACGGCAACCAGCGCGTTGGCGGCGTGGAAGCGTTCAACCAGTTCGCGGTAATCGAAGATATCGCCATTGCTCGCCGGGTACTGCAGCAGCGCGCCGAAGTAGGCGCTGGCATCAGTAATTGCGGCTTCGTCACCAACCACCACTTCAATACCCAACGGTTCGGCACGGGTGCGCAGCACGTCGAGGGTTTGTGGGTGGCAATGCTGCGAGGCGAAGAAGGCGTTGCTGGCCTTGTTCTTCGACAGGCGTTTGCAGAAGGTCATGGCTTCGGCGGCAGCGGTGGCTTCATCCAACAGCGAAGCGTTGGCGATCTGCATACCGGTGAGGTCGCTAATCAGCGTCTGGAAATTCAGCAAAGACTCCAGGCGGCCCTGGGAAATCTCTGGCTGATACGGGGTGTAAGCGGTGTACCAAGCTGGATTTTCCAGCAGGTTGCGTAGGATCGGACTCGGCGTGTGGGTGCCGTGATAGCCCTGACCAATATAGGTTTTGAATTGCTGGTTATTGCCGGCAATGGCCTTGATCTTGGCCAGCGCGTCGGCTTCCGACAGGCCCGGCAGGGAGCCCAGGACGCTGGAGCCCTTGATGCTCTCGGGGATGACTTTGTCGGTCAGCGCGTCGATGCTGGCGTAGCCGAGCAGTTCGAGCATGGCGGCGGTATCGGCTTCACGTGGGCCAATGTGCCGGGCGATAAATTCGTTTTGGGTGGTCAGCTTGGTCATTGCAATCTCTCAGGCGTCAGCATTGGCGTTGAGCAGGCGCTCGTAAGCGGCCTGGTCGAGCAGGTCGGCAACTGCACTGGCATTGACTGGACGGAAGCGGAAGAACCAGCCCTTGCCCAGGGGATCTTCGTTGACCAACTCAGGGCTGGATTCTAGCTCGCCATTGACTTCAACCACCTCACCGTCCAGCGGCATGGCGATGTTGCTTGCGGCTTTTACCGATTCCAGCACGGCCACTTCGTCACCCTCGGCGTAGCTCTGGGCTTCTGGTAGCTGGATAAACACCACATCACCCAAGGCTTCCTGGGCATAGGCGGTGATGCCCACGGTAACCAGGCCATCGGCATCCTGACGCAGCCATTCGTGCTCAACGGTAAAACGCAATTCGCTCATGTGAACTCCTCAAGGGTGATGACTCGCCCTTTCTGCTGGGGGCGATGTGCTGGGCGTCCGCGCAGGCGGCGGACGAAAGATCCAAAGACCATAGCAAGGTAGGTGCCATTATATTTTTTACTAATTAAAACAATGACTTATAAGTTTTTAGCGGAGTTGCCTTTATCGCCTCTGTAGCGAATTCGATACGCTAGCTGCGGGCCAGGCGTGCAATTGCAGGGTAAAGACACGGCTGTCGTGGGTTGAATGGTTTGTGTCGCTTTCAATACGATGTATTGAAAGCGTTACGATGCTTGCCCGATAACGCGTGATGTTCTGCGCAACAGGCTGCTAAACACGCTCGGCAAAGGGTGTGGTTGGGTATTCATCCACGCTATGCCGCGCCATTGCATTGGTCCATAAGGGCAGCGGAGCTGTTCACCGCAGAGCGCTATTCACTCTTTCGGCTGACACGGTAAATACCTCTTTCGGGCGCTTATCCCGCTCAAGGCGGCTGGGTAGCTTGGGGCCTCAACACGAACCCCGCTCCAGGAGAGCCGCATGAGAACAACAACAAGACATGCCATCTTCCAGCCCAGCGTATTGGCTGTAGCCATTGCGGTTGGCTGCGTCGCGCCTGTCCAGGCCGTCACGTTCAATATTGGTGAGGTCGAAGCACAGTTCGACTCATCCCTTTCTGTGGGGGCCAGTTGGAGCGTTCGCGGTGCCGATCCGGACTTGATCGGTACGCGCAACGGCGGCAAGGCGTCTTCTCAGACCAACGATGACGGCCGCCTGAACTTCAAGAAAGGTGAAACCTTCTCGAAGATCTTCAAAGGTATCCACGACCTTGAGTTGAAGTACGGCGATACCGGCGTATTTATTCGCGGCAAGTACTGGTACGACTTTGAGACCAAGGACGAAAGCCGCTTGCTGTATGACATCGATGACCACAATCGCAAGACTGCAGCGCAGGCCTCTGGCGCGGAAATCCTCGATGCCTTCATCTATCACAACTACAACCTGGGCAGCATGCCGGGCAGTGTGCGGGTCGGTAAGCAAGTGGTTAGTTGGGGTGAAAGTACCTTTATCGGTAACTCGATTAACTCGATTAACCCCGTCGATGCTGCCGCTTTCCGCCGGCCAGGGGCTGAGATTAAAGAGGGCCTGATCCCGGTCAATATGCTTTACGTGTCACAGAGCCTGACCGACAGCGTGAGCATGGAGGCGTTTTACCAACTGGAGTGGGATCAGACGGTTATCGATAACTGCGGCACTTTCTTTTCCAACGGCGACACCGCTGCCGATGGCTGTGAAGACCGCTTGGCGGTAGCTGGGGCTGATGTGGCGCCTGGTGAGTCCAACAATACTGGTAGCGCTGGTAATCCACTTTATGTGCCGCGTGCCGGTGACCGCGATGCGCGCGACAGTGGCCAGTTCGGTGTGGCGCTGCGCTGGTTTGCTGAGTCGCTGAACGATACCGAGTTCGGTCTGTATGCCATGAACTACCACAGCCGTACCCCGAGCGGCAGCTTCATACGCACTACAACGCCATCGCCTTTCCTTATTCCCGGCGCGCCGAACGCGCGTTACTTTCTTGAGTACCCCGAGGATATCCGTCTCTATGGCGTGAGCTTTCAAACCAACGTCAACGGAACGGCCTTGTCTGGTGAGCTGAGTTATCGGCCGAATATGCCGATTTCAATCAACTCCACAGATCTGACGCTTGCCTCTGTCGGGCTGCCCAACTCACCGGTGTTTACCAGTGGTCATGCGCAAAATGTCGCTGGCGAGGAAATTGCCGGTTATGTACGCAAGCCAGTTACCCAAGCTCAGATCAGTGCCGTGCAATTCTTTGACCGGGTATTGGGTGCCAGCCGCCTGACCGTGGTTGGCGAGGTGGGTTACAACCACATCAGCGGCATTAGCGATGATGTTGGTGAGCTGCGCTTTGGCCGCGATCCGGTTTATGGCCTTGGTGAACTGGGCACAAATGCAACCTGTACGGCAGCACTCAATACCGCCAACCCAGATCAGTGTAATAACGATGGCTTCTTCACCACGAGTTCTTGGGGCTATCGCCTGCGCGCCAGTGCCGATTACAGCAACGTTTTCGCCGGGGTCAACCTTTCGCCAAGTATCGCTTGGTCGCATGACGTCGACGGTTACGGGCCGAACTTCAACGAGGGTAGCAAGGCCGTCAGTCTTGGTCTGAACGCCGACTACCAGAACACCTACACCGCCAGCCTCAGTTACACCGACTTCTTCGGTGGTGATTACAACACCAGCGTCGACCGTGACTTTGTCGCCCTGAGTTTTGGTGTGAACTTCTGATCAACGCAGTGCAAAAGGATCCGTACACAATGAAAAATACAAGAATCCTGCAGGCTGGGGCGCTGGCGCTGACTTTGTTAGCCAGCAGCGTGATGGCCGCAGTCTCCGAACAAGAAGCGGCTCAATTGGGCACCAGCCTGACGCCACTGGGTGGTGAAATGGCGGGTAATGCTGATGGCAGTATTCCGGCCTGGGATGGCGGTCTAGCGACCAACGCGGCGGCTGTTGATGACAAGGGCTTTCTCGCCGACCCGTATGCCAGCGAGAAGCCTCTCTTCACCATTACTGCGGCCAATGCCGAGCAGTACAAAGACAAGCTGTCAGATGGTCAGATGGCCATGCTTAAGCGCTATGCCGACAGTTATAAAATCCCGGTTTACCCCACTCATCGAACCACGTCCGTGCCTGCGGCGATTGGTGATGCGGCCAAGGTCAGTGCGCTGAACACTACGCCTGTTGATGGCGGTAACGGCTTGCAGAACTTTAATGCCAGCCGCTACTACGCCTTCCCCATTCCCAAGACTGGCGTTGAGGTGGTCTGGAACCACATCACCCGTTACCGCGGTGGTAACACCCGTCGTGTGGTCACGCAGGCTACCCCCCAGACCAATGGCTCTTACAGCTTGGTGAAGTTCGAGGATGAGGTGGCCTTCCCGGCGGATATGCCAGACCTTGATCCGGCCAAGGGCAGTAATGTGCTGCTGTATTTCAAGCAGCGAGTAACCGCACCATCACGTCTGGCCGGTAACGTGCTGCTGGTTCACGAAACCATCGATCAGGTTAAAGAACCGCGCTTGGCGTGGATCTATAACGCCGGTCAGCGCCGGGTAAGGCGCGCGCCGCAGGTGGCTTACGACGGGCCGGGCACCGCCGCTGATGGTATGCGTACGGCCGATAACTTCGACTTGTTCTCCGGCGCGCCTGATCGCTACGACTGGCAGTTGGTTGGCAAGAAGGAAATGTACATTCCCTATAACAGCTACAAGCTTGATTCGCCGTCGCTGAAATACGACGACGTGCTCAAGGCCGGGCATATCAATCAAGACCTGACTCGTTACGAGCTGCATCGGGTTTGGGAAGTGGTTGCCACCCTGAAGAGCGGTGAGCGGCATATCTATGCCAAGCGTCATATGTATGTCGACGAGGACAGCTGGCAAATTGCCCTGGTTGATCATTACGACGGCCGTGGCCAGCTTTGGCGTGTTGCCGAAGGCCATGCGCAGCAGTACTACAACCATCAAGTACCGGGTTACACCCTTGAAGCACTGTATGACCTGGTGGCCGGTCGTTACTTGGCTCTGGGCATGAAAAACGAAGAAAAGTCAGCGTACAACTTTGGCTTTAAAGCCTCGGCTGCAGACTACACCCCAGCCGCCCTTCGTAGCTCCGGCGTTCGCTAAGCCAATACAGCACCTGTTACTCCATGATTGGGCGGCCTTCGGGCCGCTTTTTTTATCGCTGCGCATAACCTAGCGTGATAGAGCTGTAAACCACAGGCGTTGAGGTTTAGCCTGCAAGGATCCGGTTCCCGTAGAACAATAAAACGAGCCGCCATGAACGCATTAGCGCCTTTCTCGCTGAGCGTCGCAGGGCCATCCTGCGGTAGCGTTAAGCGCCCACCACCCGGGCATATTTCCCGTATAGCCCTGCAGCAACGCCTACTCGGCGAAGACTGGCGGCTGCGCTTGCTGATCGCGCCTGCCGGCTTTGGCAAGACCGTACTGCTGGCCGACTGCGCCCGTGAATGTCCAGCAGGCTGCCACGTGGTTTGGCTTAATTGCGCCGCTGACGGTATGCCGGTCGAGCAATTCGCCCAGCAGTTAGGGCGGTTGCTGGGTTACGCGGCACAACTGACGCCTGATGAGGTATTGATGGCCCTGGCGCAGGAGCCGCGTGAGCTATGGGTCATGCTCAACGATTACCCGGCCCAGCCCGATAACGCTCTAGACGATTACCTCAATCAATTACTTATGCAGACGCCTGCCAGCGTTTGCTGGTGGGTGGCTAGCCGTCGTCGTCCAGTCTGCAATCTGTCGCGCTTATTGTTGGAGGGCGAGTTACTTGAACTGGCAGCGACTGATCTGTCGTTTAACGAGACTGAGGTGGCCGACTGGTTGCAACAGCTAGATCCAGCGCACAGTGCTTGGGCGCATGAGCTGCATGCGTATACCCTCGGCTGGCCGGCAGCGTTGCGCCTACGGTTGTTGGCCGCTCAAGCTGAGCCTGGCGAGGTTGCTGCGCTTGGGGATGGGCTGCACGATCATTTGCTCGCTGAGTATGTTGAGCGCGAGGTGTTGCAAGGGCTGCCGCATGAACTGCTGCAGATGCTTTATCAGCTCGCCCAACTGCCACGCTTCAACCCAGCGTTATGTGATCACTTGTTTGGTGTGGGTGAGGGTGCGGACTGGCTGCGCATGCTGATCGAACGTGGCCTATTTATTCAGGAGGATGAAGCAGCCAAAGGCTGGTTTGTCTTGTTTGCACCATTTGCCAGGCTGTTGCAGCGGCTCACCTTGAGTATTCCTAGCTGTGCTCTGCATGTGCATGCCAGCCAGTGGTTTGCCAGTCAGGGCGACATTCGTGCGGCGGTTGAGCACGCGCTATTGGCCGGGCAACCAGAGGTGGCCAGTAGTTTTCTTGAGCGCTTTACCGAAGAGCAGGTGCTGCAAGGACAGGATCTGGCGCTGATTCTGCGTTGGCGCAGCGAGCTGCCAGAAAGCCTGTTGTGCAGCACGCCAAGGCTGATTTTGCTCAATGCCTGGGTATTGTTGTTGGTGGGGCGCTTGGATGAGGCGCAGGCCTGTATCGATCAGTTGGCCAGGTTTCAGCCGCGCAGTGATGGTGCGCGCACGCGCGAGCTGTTTTCTCATTGGCAGGCTATCCAGGGCATCATCGCCTATGGCCGGGTGTGTGCGGTCGGTGCCCGCAGCCACCTGCTTGAGGCGCTGCAGGGCTTGCCGGAAAGTGCCTGGGCGCAGTCTTTGCTGTGCCGTTCGGCGCTGACCCTGGTGGCTATTGGCGAAGGCAATCTTGAACTGGCACAAAAGCTTAGTTTCGAGGCATTGAAGCAAGCGCGCTTGCACGGTAATTCAGTATTCGAGGCGCTGCTGGAGCTGGACCATGCCCTGTTGCTGGAAGCGCGCGGCGAGTTTGCCCGCGCGGAGGCGCTGTTGCAGCGGGTGCTGACGGCAACCAACCCCGCTGCATTACGCAGTACCCCGGTTTTGGCACGCCTGCAGCTGCGTTTGGCACGCGTGCAGTTGCGTCAGGGGCGACCGGAAGAAGCTGCGCACTGGTTGCCAATAGGCCTTGAAAATGCGCTTAGTTGTGGCGATCCGGGGGCATTTCACGGTTATCTTGGTTTGGCTGAGTTGGCCATGGCCCAAGGCGATTTTGCTGGCGCTTTTGCTCATCTCGGTGAGGGTGAGCGGTGGATGCAACGCCAGCACGTCAGTGAAACCCTCTATCGCGGCACACTGTTATTGGCCAGCAGCCACCTTTGGGTTGCCCAAGGACACCATGCACGAGCGCGCATGGCGGTTGGCCGGGTATTGGCTTACTCGCAGCGGGTCAAGGCTATTCTGCCAACCCCTAACTTTCCCGAGCTAATTCCCCGTTTGCAGCTGCTGTTGCTACAAATGGATCTGGCCCAGGGCGAAGATGTGCGCGAGGACTTGCAGCAGTTGCTGGATCAGGCCTTGAACCAGGGCCGGCAGGCGCTTGCGAGTGAGCTTTGGCTTATTTATGCCGAAGCCTGTGCGGCGTTTGCTGATAAGGCAGCGGCTGAGCGTGCGCGCGAGGCAGGGCAGCTACTGCGTCGTCGTTTGGGTTATCAGCATCTCTGGTTCACGGTCGCCAAACCCGTCGGTGAGTGCGCCGGGGTGCCGGCAGCACCAGCCAATGCACTGAGCCAGCGTGAGCTCGCCGTGTTGCGTTTAATCGCCCAAGGTTGTTCCAATCAGGAAGTCGCCGAGCAGTTGTTTATCTCGCTGCATACGGTTAAGACCCACGCCCGGCGGATCAACGGCAAGTTGGGCGTGGCGCGGCGTACCCAGGCAGTGGCTAAGGCCAAGGCGCTGGGTTTCTTTTAGCTCAATGCCGCGCCGGGCTGGCGCTGAGTTGGCGCAGACGCTGGCTGAGTTGCAGGTGCTGCGCCGGGTCATCGCTGAGCAGCAAGGCGCGCTGCAGATCGAAGCGTTCGCCTTGCGGGCACTCCAGTTGTTGATAAATGTCGGCGCGGGCCAGGTGGTCATGCAGCGTCGGCGGGCCGAGCAATAGCACGCGTTCGGCATCGCGCAGGGCGGCCAGTGGTTCATCTGCTTGCTGGTGCAGCTGGCGCAGGTTACGCGAGAGCCGCTGCAGCATCCTGCGGGCGTCGCAGGCATGCAGGTGGCTGGCGCTCAACTCGGCGTTGGGACCATGCTGGCGTTGCAGCAGTTCGCGGCATTCGCGGGTATGCAGGCGTCTGCCGCTGCAAGGGTCGAGCAGGTGGTCGGCCCCCGGTACACGCACGAGAAAGCGCCCCGGGAAATTCACGCCCTGCAGGGGGATTTCCAGGCGTCTGGCCAGTTCGATGGCGATCAACGCAAGGGACAGCGGCTGGCCTCGGCGTCGCTGCAGCACCAGGTTGAGTAAGGCGGCCTGCGGGCGTAGCGGGTATTGCTCGTCTTCGTGGAAGTCCAGTTCGCTAAGCCGGCGTAGCAGCGGTTGCGCCAGCTCCCGCGCGGGGAGGTTGGGCAAGCCCTGGCGCACCTGTAATTGCAAACTGTCGAGCTGGCGCAGCAGCTCCGTGGGCTGCAGATGCGGTTGATGTTCCACGGCAATCCACAGCGCCGCCTCGAACAATGCGGGTGGTTGTTGCTCCAAACAAGCGAGGCAGGCAGCGCGTGGGTCCATGGCAGTCTCCCGGTGTCTCTGGCTTTGTAGTCAAGTTACGGTACTGAGTCCAGTGCTGTGTTTTCGCGCGTACGAGCAATCCGCTGCAAGGCGCGGGATTGGCGAACTGACCGCCGGGAAGTGGGCGACTGGGTTGCTGCCTATACTGATCTGCAAATCAGTACGGGAGCCACAACATGTTCGCCATGATGGAAAACGCCCGGCTAGAGTCGCTGCACTTTGCCGAGGACCCGCACAGCGGTCTCAAGGCGATTATCGCCATCCATAATTGCCGCTTGGGGCCGGCCTTGGGCGGTTGCCGTTACCTGAATTATGTCGATGAGCAGAGCGCCGTGGAGGACGCGCTGCGTCTGGCCAGAGGCATGAGTTACAAGGCCGCGTTGGCCGGCTTGCAGCAGGGCGGCGGCAAGGCGGTGATCATCCGGCCCGCGCATGTTGAGAACCGTGGTGCGCTGTTCGAGGCCTTTGGCCGGTTTATCGAAACACTCAACGGTCGCTACATCACCGCCATGGACAGCGGCACTTCCAGCGTCGATATGGATTGCATCGCGCAATTTACCCAGCACGTCACCAGTACCACGGCCGAAGGTGACCCATCGCCGCACACAGCCATGGGCGTGTTTGCCGGTATCCGCGCCACTGCGCTGGCACGCTTGGGCAGTGACAATCTGGAAGGCCTGCGCGTGGCCATCCAGGGCTTGGGTAATGTTGGCTATGCCTTGGCCGAGCAACTGCACGCTGCGGGCGCCGAATTATTGGTCAGCGATTTGGACCCCGGCCGCGTTCAGCTGGCGGTTGAGCAGCTAGGCGCACGACCAGTAGCCAGTGAGGCCTTGCTTGCCACGCCGTGCGATATCCTCGCGCCCTGTGGTCTGGGTGGGGTGTTGAACCACGTAACGGTCGGGCAACTGCGCTGCTCGGCCGTGGCGGGGGCGGCGAACAACCAGCTGGCCAGTGCCGATATCTCGGACAGCTTGCAGGCCCGGGGAATTCTCTATGCGCCGGATTATGTGATCAATGCTGGCGGGCTGATCTATGTGGCGTTGAAGCATCAGGGCGAAAGCCTAGTGGCGATCACCGCCCACCTGACGCAAATCAGCCGGCGGTTAACGGAGGTATTCGGTCATGCCCAAGCGGACAAACGCTCACCGGCACGGGTCGCCGATACTATTGCCGAGCGCTTGCTGTATGGCTGATTTTTGGCGAAGCCGCCTGTGTTAGGGGCTTTAACCGACTAAAAACTCGCCGCTGAAGCGCCTCCTACAGGGCAGTGGCATGCGCCAGAAATGCAAAACCCCAGTCACGGACTGGGGTTTTGTTGACTGCCGTTAGCGGCTGTTGTCGTTTCTCGCAGCAACGCGGCTCGCGATGAAACGGCAACAGACCCTAGATTACTCAGCAGCGGTTCCGCTCAGTTCACTCAAGGCATCGGGTTGATTCTTGAAGGCCTTGGCGAAGATTTCACGGTTCTTGGCCATGTAAATCCCCAGTTCTTCACCCTGGGTTTCATTGAGCGTAGGCACTGCTTTTTGCAGTACATCGGTCAGTAATTCGGCCAGTTCGAGCATTTTGTCATGACGATCGGCTTCGGCTTTATCCATGAATAAACGCTCCAAATCCCGGCTGCTGCGGTACACCACTTCGACGGCCATTCATCACCTCTACGCCTTCACGCTGATAAGTTGCAATAAACTGTTTATTTGTACAGTGGTTGCGAGCATAAAGAACTCGCGGGCATTTGAACAGCAGCAATTTCCTTGCCGGATAACCTTACACGCGATTCGCTGCTGTTTTATGGCAGCCAGTCAGGTTGCCGAATGAGCAACTGACTGGCCGTGAGTGAACTTAGCGATCGCTACGGATCGGGCCAAACTCCACTGGGACCCAAGCATAGCCGCTGCCTTCAGTGCGTACATGGCCGATACCTGGGAAGGGCAGGTGCGCTCCGGCCACCCAGAGTTTGTCGCGTGCGGCTTCGGCGAAGAGCTTCTTACGCGCCTCTAGTGCTTTGGCGCTGTCCGTATCAAATTCGATGACCACCTCTGGTTTGGCGAACTGCACGGCATAGCTGTGCACAATATCGCCCCAGACCAGCATGCTCTGGTTTTTTGAGCTGAGCAGATAGGAGCTGTGGCCAGGGGTGTGGCCGTTACTGGCGATGACGCTGACGCCAGCGAACAGTTGGCTATCGGGGCTGTAGCGCTTGAGTCGTTGCTGGGCGATGTAAGGCGCAACCGACTGTTGCGACATCTTGAACATCCCGCGCGATGCCTGGGGCGCTTGGCTGGCGGCTTTATCACTGAGCCAGAAATCGGCGTCGGCTTGCGGTACATACACCGTGGCATTGGGGTATGCCGCTTTACCGTCGGCGCTGAGCAGGCCGCAAGCATGGTCAGGGTGCAGGTGCGTGAGGAGTACGCTGTCGACCTGCTCAGGGCTGTATCCCGACGCTTTCAGGTTGCTCTGTACCATGCCCAAGGTGGAGCCGAAGCATTTTGCTGCACCGGTATCGATCAGCAACAGGTTAGTGCCGGTATTGATCAAGTAAGCGTTTACCGCCGTTTGTACGCCGTTGCTGGAGTCGATAAACATTTTCGTCAGCAGGCTTTGAATATCTTCAGCACTGGCGCCGCTGAGGATCTTTTTATCGAGGTCAATGTAGCCGTCGTATAGCGCCGTTACTTCAAAGTCGCCCACGGCCATGCGGTAGTAGCCAGGCACCTGAGTTTGCTGCATGGCCACCGGGGCGGCGCTGGCGCTCAGGGGAATAAGTGCGGCGAAGGCGGTGCAGCTGATTACGGCAGCGGCACGCAATGTTTGGCGTGCGAGCGATAGTGATAGAGCCATGGGTGATCTCCGGTGAGGGCCTGCGTTAAAGCGAACGGCATAACGCGTAAGGGTAAAACAGTGCTTATGGCGTGTATGACCCGGCTTGTGCAATAGCCATAGAGTGTCATGGCTATATGGAAAACTATTTATCCTGCGCTGTCGGTTGCTGGCGTATCTGTTGCAAGTGCTTTTTACCGAGCGCGAAGCTTCTTCTACTGCAGTTCCATGCGCGAGTGCCAGAGGCTGGTCGCATGGGGCGCTTGTCGTTTGTTGGGTTCAAGGAGATTTCATGGGTAAGCCAAACTGGGCTGAGCAGATGCGTGAATACATGCATGGCTTGGCGGGGTCGCTGGGCAATCTGTTGATGGAGGGGTTTCACTACCTGGCATTGTTTGCCATCGGGGCGGTCACGGCCTGGGCGGCGGTGATGGCTTTTATCGGCATGCTGGAAAAGGGCCATATCAGCGTCGATGACATCCTGCTGCTGTTTATCTACCTGGAATTGGCGGCGATGGTGGGGATCTATTTCAAGACCAACCATATGCCAATTCGCTTCATGATTTATGTGGCGATTACCGCGCTGACTCGCCTGATGATTTCCGACATTTCGCACAACCATAAACCTGACATGGGCGTGGTGATGGTCTCCGGGGCGATTCTGCTGCTGGCGCTGGCGATTTTGGTGGTGCGTTATGCATCCGCGCGCTTCCCCTCGGTGCAGGCCGTTGGCCCACGGCGCAAACGCAACGTGGAGGACGATGCG
The DNA here is from genome assembly GCF_046581935.1 of Pseudomonas sp. Classification (GTDB taxonomy): domain Bacteria; phylum Pseudomonadota; class Gammaproteobacteria; order Pseudomonadales; family Pseudomonadaceae; genus Aquipseudomonas. The sequence continues at coordinate 486,472 of NZ_JAYGFK010000012.1, read as the reverse complement.
GCGGAGAGGGACGACACGCAAAGCGACGACTAACGGAACTTAGTCGTTTAGCGGAGCAAACAGCGCCTGCAGGTCATCTTCGTTGAGTTGCAGTTGGGTCTGGCTACCGCCTTCCAGTACGCCACGGGCCAGGTTGGCTTTGGCCTGCTGCAGTTGCTGGATCTTCTCTTCAACGCTGCCGCGCGCAATCAGCTTGTAGACGAACACCGGTTTGTCCTGGCCGATGCGGTAGGCGCGGTCGCTGGCCTGGGCTTCTGCGGCTGGGTTCCACCAGGGATCGAAGTGGATTACGGTGTCGGCGGCGGTGAGGTTCAGGCCCGCGCCACCGGCTTTCAGGCTGATCAGGAAGATCGGCAACTCACCGGCCTGGAACTGCTGCACCGGGGTGCGTCGGTCCTGGGTGCTGCCGGTGAGTTTGGCGTAGGCGATGCCACGGCTTTTCAGCTCGGCTTCGATCAGTGCCAGCATCGAGGTGAACTGTGAGAACAACAGCACCCGCCGACCCTCGGCGAACAGCTCTTCCAGCATATCCAGCAGGCCGCTGAGTTTGCCCGAGTCGGCACTGGTCAGGTTGCTGTCACCTTCATCACCGAGCAAACGCAGGTCACAGCAGGCCTGACGCAGGCGCAGCAGCGCTTCGAGAATCACGATCTGGCTGCGCGCCAGGCCTTGCCGGGCGATCTCGTCGCGCACCTTTTTATCCATGGCCAGGCGCAGGGTTTCGTAGCGGTCGCGCTGCGCCGCGCTAAGTTCAACCCATTGGGTTATCTCGGTTTTCGGTGGCAGTTCGCTGGCCACCTGCTCTTTGGTGCGGCGCAGGATAAAGGGTTTTATGCGACCGTTGAGGTGCGCCAGGCGCTGTTCGTTGGCGTTTTTTTCAATCGGCGTGCGGTAGTCGCGGGTAAAGCTTTTGCCGTCACCCAACCAACCGGGCATAAGGAAGTTGAACAGCGACCACAGCTCGCCCAGGTGATTTTCCAGCGGAGTACCAGTAAGGCACAGGCGCTGCCCAGCCTGTATTTGTCCGGCGGCAATGGCGGCTTTGCTGCGCGGGTTCTTGATGTTTTGTGCTTCATCGAGGATCAGCAGGCGGTAGCTGTGTGCGGATAAGGCCTTGAGGTCGCGTGGCAGCAGGGCATAGGTGGTGAGGATGATCTGCTGTTCGGCAATTTGCTTGAACAGCGCACGACGCTTTGGCCCGTGCAACGCCAGCACCTTGAGCTGTGGGGTGAAGCGTGCAGCTTCGTCCTGCCAATTGGGGATCAGGCTGGTGGGCATGACGATCAGCGCCGGCTGCTGCAAACGTCCGGCGTTGTACTCGCAGAGGATATGCCCAAGGGTCTGCAAGGTTTTGCCCAGGCCCATGTCATCGGCCAGCAGGCCGCCGACTTGTAGCTCGGCCAGCCCTTGCATCCAGGCCAGGCCTTGCAGTTGATAGGGCCGTAGCTCGGCCTGCAAACCAGCGGGTGCTTGCAAGGTAGCGCTGTCCAGCTGTTGCAGACGCTGGGCGAAGTCGCGCAACTGGCTGCCGCCTTGCCAACTTAATGCAGGGCCTTGTTCCAGGTGACTCAGTCGTGCGGCATCCATGCGTGACAGGCGCAGGCGTTGGCTGGATTCGCCGGGCTCGCGCACGAACAATTCGCCAAGGGTGGCCAGCAGCGGCTTTAGTCGGGCCAGTGGCAAGGCTACGCGTTTGTGGTTGTGCGGCAGGCTGACCAGCAGCATTTCATCGTCATCGCGCTTGTTCAGGGCTTCGCCATTGAGCAGCCAGGGCTTGTGGCGGATGGCCTGCAGGAGAATCGGCAGCAGGCTGATGCGCTGACCTTCGACCTCAATGCCCAGCTCCAGGTCGAACCAGGTTTGCTCGGGGTCTTCCTCAACCTCTGCGTACCAGTCATCGACCTGCGCCAGGTTGTATTGGAAATCCGCCTGCATGCGAATCTGCCAGCCTTCCTCGCGCAGCAACGGCAGTTGCTCACGCACAAACAACAGCCAGGCGGCTTCGTTGGCTTGCTCAAAGGCTTCGCCGGCGCTTTCTGGCAGGGCTTCGCTTTGTCTGAGGGAAACCTGCATGCCGGTCTGTTGCAGGCGCTTGCGCAGCTGCGCCTCTGTGTCGAAGTCACGCACGATACGCAGGCTGCGGCTGGGACTTTGTTTGACCAGCAGGTCTTTGCCATTTTTGCCTGAGGCCAGGTGGCCCTGATACTCGAAGGCCAGTGCCGCGCGGTGTTGGGTTTGTTCTTGCATGCGGCCCTTGCGCGCATCGAAGTGCACACGCACCAGGCTGCCAAGGCTCAGAACTGGGCTCGGTTGCAGGTTCTCCAGGCGTTCTTCGCGGGCTTCTGGGCTGCTGATGATCAGTGGCGAGAGGTCGACGCCTTGCTCTTGCTGGGTTTGCAGGGTGAGCAGGGCGCTGGCCACATGCTTGCAGTTGAAGCCCACCGGGCAGCTGCAATTGCCCGTCACGCCCCAGCCCTGGCCGTAATGGTGCAGGGTGATGCGTTGCTGATAGGTTTGCGCGCCAGAGCCACGGCAACTGGCCAACAGGGTGCTGTCCTTGAGGCTGAGCAAGCGGCTGCGGCCTTGCGCGGCATAGCCTTGGCCGCGCTGTAGATCGCCCACGCCAAACTCCGCGCGCCAGTCTTCCAAGCGCAGATGGAGGATGTCGAGGGGCATCAGTGGCACCGCATTGGCGAGCAAATGAGTCGTGACATGGGCAGCTTTCTCAAGGGCAGCCGATGATTCTTGCACAGCCAGCAAGGGATTAGCAGATGGTTTGCGGTTTCAGGTTGTGATCAGTTGTGTCTCTGCTGGGCGGGGCGCTGCATTAACGCTTGCGGCCTGCGGGTTGTTGCAGCACCGTGCGGTATAGCCCTGGTGTGGCGCTGAAGGCCTGGCGGAAACGGTTGCTGAAGTGGCTGGCGCTGGCAAAGCCGCAGGCCAGAGCGACCTCCGACAGTGGCAAATGGCTGTGTTGCAATAATTGCTGGCCATGGCGCAAGCGCTGCGCCAGCACATAACGATGAGGCGGTACGCCAAAACTGAGCTGGAACATTCTGGCGAAGTGGTACTCGGAGAGGGCGCACAAGCCGGCCAGGGTTCCCAGGCTAAGTGGCTCACTGAGATTGGCCTGGATAAATTCGCGCACCCGCCGGCGCTGGCTGGGCGCAAGCCCTCCCTTAAGGCGCAACCCTTCGCGCCGGCCGACCTGGGACAACAGGGCATGGCTGATCAGGCCATGAGCCAGGCTGCTGCTGAGCATGCGTTCGCCCGGTTCGCTCCAATCGAGCTGGATAAGCTGGCGAAAACGTTGGGCCTGCTGCGCATCATCGAGGAAGGTGCCTTCGCGCAGTTCTAATTCACGTGGCTCACTATCCAGCAGATGGACGGCGGCGAGGGCGAACTGCTCTTGGCTGGTGTACAGGTGCGCCAGCTGGATTTCACCATTGATCACCCAGGCTGACTGGTGTCCGGCCGGTAGAACGCACAGCTTGTTCGGCGCACCTTTGCTGTGCGGGCTTTCGCGGCGGAAGGTGCCAGTGCCGCCGGCCAGGTAGCAGGACAGCGTGTGGTGGCTGGGGGCTTCATAGTCGCGGGCATCGTGGCGGTTGCTCCACACAGCCGCAGCCAGCCCATCGCCCAACTCGGCGCTGCGGTGCAGGCGAGTGTGCGGTGAGCTGTGCATGCTTTGGAAAACCTGTAAGTGCTCAAGTTGCGACATAAATCCTCCGTCGCCCCATGCTACGCCTGGTGTTTTGCTGTGCCAGCCCCTGCGCGTAGAAAAGCGCAAGATTGTGCAAGGCGGCGCATGAGTCAGGCGCCGAGCAGTTTCTCCACATCGCCGGTGCTCAGCACTTTGCCGACCGATACCACTTTGTCGTCAATCACCAGCGCGGGAGTCGACATCACGCCATGGGCGGCAATTTCGGCGATGTCGGTCACCTTGAGTATCTGTGCCTCGCGGCCGAGGTTCGTTAGCGCCGCTTGAGTGTTGTCGCCCAAGGCGATGCATTTCTTACAGCCGGAACCGAGGATTTTAATGATCATGCTGTGCTCCATCAGTCAGATAAACAGGTAGGCGAACGCGTTAAACAGGTAGCCAATCAACACAATGCCAACGGCCACGATGCCGAAGAACAACGCCAGCAGCGGCGCTTTGACGACTTTCTTGAGCATGATCAGCGAGGGCAGTGATAGCGCGGTAACCGCCATCATGAACGCCAGCGCCGTACCCAGGCCGACGCCTTGGCCAACCAGCGCTTCGGCAATCGGCAGGGTGCCAAAAATATCGGCATACATCGGGATGCCGAGCACAGTCGCCAGCGGTACCGACCACCAGTTTTCCTGGCCTAGCAGCGCTTCGATCCAGCCGGCGGGAATCCAGTTGTGAATGGCCGCGCCAATGCCGACGCCGATCAATACGTACAGCCACACACGGGTGAAAATATCGCTGACCTGCGCCCAGGCGAATTGCGCGCGATCGCGGCGCGTCAGTTGTTCTTGCGGAATGTCGAGCACCGGGTTGTGCATCACAAAGGCTTCGACATAGCGCTCCATCTTCGCCCGGCCGATCAGCGTGCCACCGAGCACTGCCAGCACCAGGCCGATCAGCACGTAGGCAATGGCAATCGACCAATTGAAGATGCTCGCCAGCAGAATCACCGAGGCCAGGTCCACCAGTGGCGAGGAGATCAGAAAGGCAAAGGTCACCCCCAGCGGCAGGCCGGAGCTGGTAAAGCCGATAAACAGCGGGATCGACGAGCAGGAACAAAAGGGTGTGATGGTGCCCAGCAGCGCCCCAGTGAGCTTGGCCTTGAAGCCGCTCATGTTGCCGAGAATGCGCCGGGTGCGCTCCGGCGGGAAATAACTCTGCACCCAGGAGATACTGAAAATCAGCACGGCGAGCAGGATGAATATCTTGATCACGTCGTAGATGAAGAAGTGCAGGCTGGCACCGACGCGGCTGCTCATGTCTAGACCGAAGCCGTCCTCCAGCAGCGCACGCACCAACCAGGCCAGCCAATCCATGCGCAGCACTTGATCATTTAGCCATGTGAACCATTGCATCTGCTGTCCTTAAGTGGCGGCACTGACACAGCGCTGTGTTTGCAGGATATTCGTTTTACAAGATATATGGATTTAAATATATTCGCCGAATCGTATTTCTGTGGCGCGGCGATGCCTGCGCGCAGCAGCAGAGGTGAGCATGCTTGAACCCTTAAACCCCGCGACTGTTTTCAAATGCCTGGCGGATGAAACCCGCGCACGCATGACCTTGCTGATCACGGCCGAAGGCGAGCTGTGTGTATGTGAGCTGACCACCGCGCTGGAGGACAGCCAGCCGAAGATCTCCCGCCACCTGGCGCAGTTGCGCAACTGCGGCCTGCTGGAAGATCAGCGGCGTGGCCAATGGGTGTACTACCGCCTGCATCCGCAGCTGCCTGAGTGGGCGCAGCAGTTGCTGCAAGTGACCCTGCAGGCCAACCAAACCTGGCTTGCCGCCAACACCGACAAGCTGCAACGCATGCGCAATCGCCCTGAGCGACAGAGCCTGTGCGGTTGAGTCGTCGCTCGTTGCTGCCTGGCCGTTTCTTCGTATTGCAAGATTATTGAGGTAAGCATGCTCAATATCCTGGGGTTATTTGCTCTGACTGCATTGGCCGAGATACTCGGCTGCTACCTGCCGTACCTGTGGCTTAAACAGGGCAAAAGCATCTGGCTGTTGCTGCCAGCCGCTGCGTCGTTGGCCTTGTTTGTTTGGCTGTTAAGCCTGCACCCGACGGCGACTGGGCGGGTGTATGCCGCTTATGGCGGGGTTTATGTGGCGACGGCGATTGTCTGGTTGTGGCTGGTGGATGGTATTCGTCCGAGTCATTGGGACCTGCTAGGGGCCGCCGTGGCGCTGCTCGGCATGGCAATCATCATGTTCGCCCCGCGTTCGGTTTAATCATTTAGCGAGAAGATCTTTTATGGCTATCAAAGTAGGCATCAACGGTTTCGGTCGTATCGGTCGTCTGGCGCTGCGTGCCGCCTGGGGCTGGCCGGAACTGGAATTCGTGCAGATCAATGATCCGGCCGGCGATGCGGCAACCCATGCGCATCTGCTGAATTTTGACTCGGTGCATGGCCGCTGGCAGCACGAGGCCGGTAGCGACGGCGATGCGGTGGTGATCGACGGCAAGCGCATTCAGGTCACGGCTAACAAATCCATCAGCGAGACCGACTGGAGCGGTTGCGATCTGGTGATCGAGGCCAGCGGCAAGATGAAAACCGTCGCGGTGCTGCAGGCCTATCTCGACCAAGGCGTTAAGCGCGTGGTGGTCTGTGCGCCAGTCAAAGAGCCGGGCGCGCTGAATATCGTCATGGGCGTTAACCAGCAGCTGTTCGACCCGGCGCAGCACCGCATTGTCACCGCGGCGTCCTGTACCACCAACTGCCTGGCCCCGGTGGTCAAGGTGATCCACGAAAACCTCGGTATCCGTCACGGCTCGATCACCACCATCCACGACCTGACCAACACCCAGAGCATCCTCGATACGCCGCACAAGGATCTGCGTCGCGCCCGCGCCAGCGGCATGAGCCTGATTCCCACCAGTACCGGTTCGGCCACAGCGATTGCCGAGATATTCCCCGAGCTGCGCGGCAAGCTGAATGGCCACGCTGTTCGTGTACCCCTGGCTAACGCCTCGCTGACCGACTGCGTGTTTGAGGTCGATCGCGCCACCACGGTGGAGGAGGTCAATACCTTGCTCAAAGCTGCCGCCGCTGGACCGCTGGCTGGGATTCTCGGCTATGAGGAACGGCCACTGGTGTCCATCGACTACCGCACCGACCCGCGCTCCTCGATCATCGATGCGCTGTCGACCATGGTGGTCAACGGCACCCAGGTGAAGCTCTACGCCTGGTACGACAACGAATGGGGCTACGCCAACCGCACTGTTGAGTTGGCGCGGATGGTGGGGTTGGCCGAATGATCGCGATGGCCGGCCTCGCGGCCGGTTGGTGGGTTACGCCTTCGGCTAACCCACCCTACGTTCACGCCAGAGGTTCGTAGGATGGGTTGAGCGCAGCGATACCCATCAAATAACTCGCGCAACAACAGGACATCATTCGATGCACGCCTTATCCCGCTTCGCGCCCGAGGTGCGCCAATACCTGCTGGTCACCGGCAATTACTGGGCATTTACCCTCACCGACGGCGCGCTGCGCATGCTGGTGGTGCTGCATTTCCACAGCCTCGGTTACACGCCGCTGCAGATCGCCGCGCTGTTTCTGTTCTATGAGATTTTCGGCGTAGTCACCAATCTGGTCGGCGGCTATTTGGGCGCAAGGTTGGGGCTTAATCGCACCATGAATATCGGCCTGGGTCTGCAGGTGGCGGCCTTGCTGATGCTCACCGTGCCGGCCGCTTGGCTGACCATCCCTTGGGTAATGGGCGCGCAAGCACTGTCGGGTATCGCCAAAGACCTGAACAAGATGAGCGCCAAGAGCTCGATCAAGTTGCTGGTGCCGAACAATCAGCAAGGCACCTTGTACAAATGGGTGGCGATCCTGACCGGCTCGAAGAATGCGCTGAAAGGCGTTGGCTTCTTTATGGGCGGTGCACTGCTGGCGCTGCTCGGCTTTAGCCGCGCGGTACTGGCCATGGCCGCTGTGCTGGCGCTGGTCTGGCTGGCCAGTTTGCTGCTGTTACAAAAGGATCTGGGCAAGGCGAAGGCCAAGCCAAAGTTTCGCGACATTCTGTCCAAGAGTCGGGCGATCAATATTCTCTCGGCCGCACGCTTGTTCTTATTTGGCGCTCGCGATGTATGGTTTGTGGTGGCGCTGCCGGTTTACCTGTCCAGCGTGTTTGGTTGGGATTTCTGGATGGTCGGCGGCTTTCTCGCTGCCTGGGTGATTGGCTACGGCATGGTGCAGTCCTTTGCCCCAGCCATCACCAGCAAAACCAGCGGCCAGTTGCCGGATGGTCGCGCGGCATTCGCCTGGGCTGCTGTGCTGGCCGGTGTGCCAGCTGCTATCGCCCTTGGTCTGAGCAGCGGGTTGTCGGCGCAGTGGATCTTGCTCGGCGGGCTGCTGATATTCGGCGCACTGTTTGCGGTGAATTCTTCGCTGCACAGCTATCTGATCGTCAGCTACGCCAAAGAGGACGGTGTGTCGCTGGACGTGGGTTTCTATTACATGTCCAACGCCCTCGGCCGACTGATTGGCACGCTACTCTCGGGCTGGGTGTATCAGGCGTATGGCCTGGAGGCATGTTTGTGGGTGTCCTCGGCCTTTGTACTGCTGGCAGCACTGATTTCTCTTGGCTTGCCACGGCATCGACTGGCTCAGCCCTTGTAGGAACGGTGGGGACGCCTAGTCCTTGCACGCGAATCGACGTCAACTCCAAAAATATCGCGGCCAAGGCCGCTCCTACAGGTCTTTGCCTGACCCGATAGCATTCAGGGATGGCAGGCCGTACAAAAGCGCAAGTTTTTGCAAGAGTTGTAGGGCTGATCAGGCGCAGACTCTTTAGCATCTATCGGGAGTCTGTTGATGAACCTGTCGCTCTATCTATTGACCGTACTGATCTGGGGCACCACCTGGATCGCCCTCAAGCTGCAACTGGGCGAGGTGGCAATTGCCGCGTCCATTGCCTATCGCTTTGCCTTGGCCTCGCTGGTGCTGTTTACCATTCTGCTACTCAGCGGCCGTCTGCAAAAAGTCGACAAGCGCGGCCAGTTGATCTGCCTGGTGCAGGGGCTGTGTCTGTTCTGTCTGAATTTCTTGTGCTTCTACACCGCCAGCCAGTGGATACCCAGCGGTCTGGTGGCGGTGATTTTCTCCACTGCAACGCTGTGGAATGCGATTAACGCGCGGCTGTTCTTTAAGCAAAAGATCGCCGCGAATGTGTTGGTCGGCGGCGCGTTGGGCTTGGGCGGTTTGGCCTTGCTGTTTTGGCCGGAACTGGCCGGGCAGGAGGCCAGCCATGAAACGCTGCTGGGCATCGGTCTGGCGCTAATGGGTACGCTGTTTTTCTCCGCCGGCAATATGCTCTCCAGCTTGCAACAGAAGGCTGGCCTCAAGCCGCTGACCACCAATGCCTGGGGCATGTTGTATGGCGCGCTGATGCTGGTGGCAATCTGTCTGGTCAGTGGTACGCCGTTCGGCTTCGAGTGGAATAGCCGGTATATCGGCACTCTGCTGTACCTGGCGATTCCCGGTTCGGTGATCGGCTTTACCGCCTACCTAACCCTGGTCGGGCGCATGGGCCCGGAGCGCGCCGCCTACTGCACCGTGCTGTTCCCGGTAGTGGCGCTGAATATTTCGGTGTTTGTCGAAGGCTATCAGTGGACGGCCCCGGCGCTGTTCGGCTTGGTGCTGGTGATGTTGGGTAACGTGCTGGTATTTCGTAAGCCCAAGGCGCTACCGGCAGCGGCTGCACTGGCCGCTAAGGCTTAACTCGGCCACTTCCAGGCCGGCTCATCAAGCATGCCCTGACCCTGAATAACGGTTTGCCCCAGCTGTTTTTCTAGGACGATGGCGTTGCACTCAGGGTGTTGCTCCAGGGTGGCGATCAGCCGGCTGGCGTGGGATACCACCCAGACCTGGGTGTGCTGCGAGGCCGCGATGATCAGCCGGCCAAGGGCGGGCAGCAGGTCGGGGTGCAGGCTGGTTTCCGGCTCGTTCAGCACCATCAGCGAGGGTGGCCTTGGGGTAAGCAGGGCGGCGACCAGCAGCAGATAACGCAGGGTGCCATCCGATAGCTCACTGGCTGACAACGGTCGCAGTAGTCCCTCCTGTTGTAACTCCACGGCAAAGCGCCCGCCTTGCTGGAAGTCGATACGTAGACGCGCGCCGGGAAAGGCGTCGCTGATTGCCGCATCCAGCGCAGCCGGGTCGCCGATTTCGCGAATGGTCTGCAGCGCGGCCGCCAGGTCGCGACCGTCGTGGTGCAGTACCGGCGTACGGGTGCCCAGCTGCGGTTGACGTGCCGGTGCTTCGGCATCGCTGCGAAAGTGATCGTAGAAGCGCCAGCGGCGGATATGTTCGCGCAGATGGGAAACCTCTGGGCAGGCAGAGTCACTGCCGATCTGGTCATACAGGCTGTCGAAGCTCGGCAAGTGCTGCGCCATGACCTGCCAGTTTCGTCCCTCACGCATGCGCACCATCGCCCCGGCGCGATCCACCAGTAGCGAGGCGGGGCGATAGCTGGCCCCGGCCCAGATACATTCGCGTTTGATCTCGGGGTCGAGAGCGAAGGCGCTAGGTATGTCGCGGCTCTCACCAGAGTTGGAATCCGGCAGCCCTAGGGAAATGGCATAGCTGAAATCATCGCCGGCAAAACCCAGGCGCAGGCGTCTGGCCTCCTTGCGCGGGCCGCCTTGGACCGGTACCTCGCCGCTGAGCATGCGTCGGCTGATGGTTTCTGGCCCGGCCCAGAATGTGGAGTCCAGCCCTCCTTCACGGGCCAGGGCATTGACCACGCCGCCTTGGGCTGTTTCCGCCAGCAGACGCAGGGCGCGATAGAGATTCGACTTGCCGCTGCCATTGGCCCCGGTCACCAGATTGAGCCTGCCCAATGGCAGCACCAGAGTGTTGATTGAGCGGTAGTTGGCGACGGCGAGGGTGTGCAGCATACGATGTCGTCCTGACGGTTGAAGGGAAGAATTTTAGCCGGGTAACCGGGTAGGGTGGGTTAGGGGCGTTGACCTTGATCGGGTGGACGCCGTAGTAGTTGTGCGCCCCGTAACCCACCAGCTTTGGTTTATCCAATACCGCTTGGTGGGTTACGCGCCGCGTCTGTTCTTCTGTGCTTTTGGGATAACCTGGCATGGCGGCGCTAACCCACCCTACAAGGGCCTTGCGCTGCGACTTGGGTTCCAGGGTGGGGGAGCGTCATCCTCAAAACAAGCCCAGCTGCCCACCAATCAAGGTAGCGAAGTCGTCATCGACAAACGGCAGGATGGCGTCGGCCACCGGCTGTAATTGGCGGGTCAGGTAGTGGTCGTAATCGATGGCGGCATTACGTGCTTCCAGCGGTTGTGGGCCGGCGGTGGTGATTACGTAGCTGATCCAGCCGCCGCGTTGGTATTGCAGCGGTCGGCCGTGCGCGGCGTTGTATTCGTCGGCCAGGCGCGCGGCGCGTACATGCGGTGGCACGTTGCGTTCGTAGTCGGTGAGTGTGCGGCGCAAGCGCTTGCGGTAGACCAGCAGCTCATCCAGTTCGCCATTCAGTGTGCGTTCGACATAGTCGCGGATATACCCTTGGTAGGGCTGGTTGAGGAAGATCCGTTCATACAGCTCGCGCTGAAACTGCTGAGCCAGCGGCGACCAGTCGCTGCGTACGGTTTCCAGACCTTTGTAGACCATCTCGTGGCTGCCGTCGGCGCGGCTGATCATCCCGGCATAGCGCTTTTTGCTGCCTTCTTCAGCACCGCGAATAGTCGGCATCAGAAAGCGGCTGTAGTGGGTTTCGTATTGCAGTTCCAGGGCGCTGCTCAAGCCGTACTCGCTCTGTAGATGTTCAGCCCACCAGGCATTGACCTTGGCCACCAGAGCGCGGCCGATCTGCGCTGCATCGGCTTCGTCATGCAGGCGTTGCAGCCAGACAAAGGTGGAGTCGGTATCGCCGTAGATCACTGCGTAGCCTTCGGCCTCGATCAGTGCGCGGGTGCGGGCCATGATCTCGTGGCCGCGCAGGGTGATGGAGGAGGCCAGGCGCGTGTCGAAAAAGCGGCAGCCGCTGGAGCCGAGCACGCCGTAAAAGGCGTTCATGATGATCTTTAGCGCTTGCGAAAGCGGCGCGTTGTGCTCGCGTTTGGCGGCTTCGCGGCCCTGCCACACGCGTTCGACAATCGCTGGCAGGCAATGCTCGCTGCGCGAGAAGCGCGCACCACGAAAGCCCTGCACCGAATGGGCGTCATCCGGCTGGCGCAGGCCTTCGATCAGCCCCACCGGGTCGATCAGAAAGCTGCGAATAATCGACGGATACAGGCTCTTGTAGTCGAGCACCAGCACCGACTCGTATAGCCCTGGCTGCGAGTCCATGACAAAACCGCCGGGGCTGGCTTGCGGCGGGTTGTCACCGAGGTTTGGCGCAACAAAACCCCTGCGGTGCATCAGCGGCATATACAGGTGCTCGAAGGCCGCCACCGAGCCGCCGTTACGGTCGGCGGGCAGGCCGGTAACCGTGGCGCGCTCCAAGAGGAAGTCGAGGATGCCGGTTTTGCCGAATATCCGCGTCACCAGCTCACAGTCGCGCAGGTTGTAGCGCGCCAGGGCGGGTTTGTCCTCGCGGAACATACGGTCGATTTCGTCCATGCGTTGGTAGGGCGTGGAGATGTCCTTGCCCTCGCCGAGCAGGGTTTGCGCGACGTTTTCCAGACTGAACGAGGGGAAGCTCCAGGTCGCCGAGCGCAGTGTTTCGATGCCATCAATAATCAGCCGGCCCGCTGCATCGGCGAAGAAGTGGCCGTTGCCGCTGCCATGCTCGCGCCACTGCATTTCACTGCCAGCGCGGCCCAGACGCAGCGGGATGGCCAGGCGGCGCGCGTGTTCATGCAGCACACGCAGGTCGAACTGCACCAGGTTCCAGCCGATGATCGCGTCCGGGTCGTGCTGCGCCATCCAGTGGTTGAGGCGTTCGAGCAACTGCTCACGGCTGATGCAGTACTCCAGCTGAAAATCCACGGCTGGCGGCTGTTCGGGCGCGCGGCCGAGCATATACACGTTACGCTGGCCGCAGCCTTCGATGGCGATGGAGTACAGCTCGCCGAAGGCATTGGTTTCGATATCCAGCGAGGCCAGCTTGAGGGTGGGGCGGAAATCCACGCAGGGCTTGATCTGCGCATCCAGCAGCATGCCGTTCACATCGGGCGTGCCGGCGAACAGCACCGGCGCGGTGATAAAGCGCTCCATTAGGAAGCGCTCCGGCGGGCGTACATCGGCCTCGTACACCGTTACGCCAGCGCGGCGCAGGCGTTTGTCGAGCTCGATCAACTGGCGATGCTGCTGGCAATACAGGCCCAGCACCGGGCGCTGCTGAAAGTCCTTGAGCGCCAGCGGGCGCAGCTCCGCGCCGCTTTCGTTGGCCAATAGCGCCTCGGCCTGGGCGCGTTGCTCGGCCGGGATAAACGCCACCGAGGGTTGCAGCGGCAAGCGGATATGTCGCGGGCCGTGGTCGGTGGCCAGCCAGAACTCCACCTGCGTCCCGGCCGGCGTATCACGCCAGTGGCGGGTTAGGATAAAGCCCTGTTGTAAATCCACCGTGTTGTTCTCAGGTTGTGTTGATCGGGCAATTCTACGCGGGCTTTTGTCTGTATGCCTATACAGTGTTAGAGCGGCTGCTCAGCGGGCACAGACAGCAGGGTCTGTTCCCGTTTCATTCGCGAGGCGCGTTGCTGCGAGAAATGGCCCCCGATTAGGCGCAGGACGCAGGTAATGGTGTTCCCTTGGCAAGTCCTGCAACAACAGCGGGGGCCATTTCCCGCGCAACCCTGCGGGCCGGGCCTGCTTTTGCGCGATGCAGCGTTTCTCGTCGCTTATTTGGAACAACCAAACCGCGCTCCTCGTGCCTTGCCTCGCGCAAAAGCAGGCTCCGGCGCGCCCGCGAATGAAACGGGAACAGACCCTCATTTAAGAGTAAAATGCCCGGCTTGATTGACTGCCCCGATGCCCACGCCATGTCCCTGCCCAAGCACCACCTCGAACTGCTCAGCCCTGCGCGCGATACCGCTATTGCCAAGGAAGCCATCCTGCATGGGGCCGACGCGGTGTACATCGGTGGCCCCGGCTTTGGCGCGCGGCACAACGCCAGCAACAGCGTGGCGGATATTGCCGAGCTGGTGCAGTTTGCCCACCTGTTCCATGCGCGGGTGTTTGTCACCCTCAACACCATCCTGCATGAGGATGAGCTGGAGCCGGCGCGGCAGATGATCTGGCAGCTGTACGAGGCCGGCATCGATGCGCTGATCGTGCAGGACATGGGCGTGATGGAGATGGACCTGCCGCCCATCGAAATCCACGCCAGCACCCAGTGTGATATCCGCACCTTGGAGAAAGCCCGTTTCCTCGACAAAGCTGGCTTCTCCCAGCTGGTGTTGGCCCGTGAGCTCAACCTGGAAGAGATCAGCAATATCTGCAAGAACGTCGATTCGGCGGTCGAGTTCTTTATCCACGGCGCGCTGTGTGTGGCGTTCTCCGGGCAGTGCAATATCTCCCACGCGCAGACCGGGCGTAGCGCCAACCGCGGTGACTGCTCGCAGGCCTGCCGATTGCCCTACACCCTGAAAGACGATCAGGGCCGCGTGGTGGCGTTTGATAAGCACCTGCTGTCGATGAAGGACAACAACCAGACCGACAACCTGATCTACCTGGTGGATGCCGGCGTGCGCTCGTTCAAGATCGAAGGGCGTTACAAAGACATGAGCTACGTGAAGAACATCACCGCGCACTACCGCCGCGAGCTCGACGCGATTCTCGAACAGCGCCCGCACCTGGCCCGCGCTGCCAGTGGTCGCACCGAGCACTTCTTCACCCCGGATACCGACAAAACCTTCCACCGTGGCAGTACCGACTACTTCGTGACGGATCGCAAAGTGGATATCGGCGCGTTCGATTCGCCTACTTTTACCGGGCTTTCTGTGGGTTATGTCGAGAAAGTCGGCAAGCGTGATCTGATTGCCGTCACCGACACGCCGCTGTCCAACGGCGATGGTTTGAACGTGTTAATCAAGCGCGAAGTGGTGGGTTTTCGCAGCAACATCTGCGAACTGAAAGGCGAGTTCGAGGAAGACGGCGAGAAGCGCTACCGCTACCGTGTCGAGCCCAATGAAATGCCCGAGGCCATGCAGCGCGTGCGTCCGCAACACCCGCTTAATCGCAACCTCGACCATAACTGGCAACAGGCCCTGCAGAAGACTTCAGCCGAGCGCCGCGTCGCGGTCAGCTGGCATGTGGCGTTGCTAGGGGATCAGTTACAGCTGAGCGTGAGCAGCGAAGAGGGCGTAGTCGCCAAGGTCAGCCTGGATGGGCCGTTCGCCGCCGCCAAGGATGCCGAGCAGTCCCGCGAGCAACTGGCTGATACCTTGAGCAAACTGGGCACCACGATGTACTTCAGCACCGCTGTGCAGATCGACTGTGAGGCCGTGCCGTTTATCCCTGGCTCGCAGCTCAAAGCCCTGCGTCGCGAAGCCATTGACGCGCTGACCCAGGCCCGCGTCGCCGTCCATCCGCGTGGCGGGCGCAAGCCGGTTAGCGTGCCTGCACCGGTGTACCCGGAGTCGCACCTGACCTTCCTCGCTAACGTCTACAACGACAAGGCCCGCACTTTTTACAAACGTTACGGTGTGCAGCTGATTGATGCGGCCTACGAGGCCCATGAAGAAGCAGGTGAAGTGCCGGTGATGATCACCAAACACTGTCTGCGCTTCTCCTTCAACCTGTGCCCGAAACAGGCCAAAGGCGTTACCGGCGTGCGTACCAAAGTCTCGGATATGCAGCTAATCCATCAGGACGAAGTGCTGACCCTGAAGTTCGACTGTAAACCTTGTGAGATGCACATCATCGGCAAGATGAAGGGCCATATCCTCCATCAACCACAACCGGGCAGCGCCGCCAGCAACGCCGGAATGGTCGGCTATATCTCGCCGGAAGATTTGCTCAAGACCATCAAGCGCTAAAGCTGATCAGTCACACGTAGGCTGGGTTGAGCTCAGCGATACCCATCAAGTTCCTCAGCAGGACGGCTGATGTTGTTGAGTGCGCGATTGCCGATGGGTATCGCGCTGCTCAACCCATCCTACTGGCTCTACTTCCTCGAAATACCCACACAAACTCCATCTGCTCTCCATCGTGCGCACACCTCGCGACGCTATAAATTCGTCACTTCCCATCTATCCAAGGACATGGAATGCCTTCTTTATCTGCGCTGCCGTTCAAGGTCGTCTTGATCAATCCCCCGCATACCGCCATAGGCAGCCGCATTCCCGGCGAGCATTTGCCCCCGCTTGGCTTGCTCTGCGTCGGTGGTCCGTTACTCGATGCGGGGTTCCGGGTGGAATTGTTGGATGCGGACCGGGAGGCGTTGGAATTACCGCAGATAGTGGCTCGTGTGCGTGGAGCGGCGCCGGATGTTGTATTGCTCGGCCATTCCGGTTCGAGTTCGGTACATGCCACTGTGCTGAAACTTTGTAGGCTGCTCAAACAGTCGCTGCCGGGCTTGACGATTATCTATGGTGGGGTTCACCCGACCTACCATTGGCGGGAGATATTGCAGGCTTGCCCAGAGATCGACTTTATCGTCCGCGGGGAGGGCGAGCAGACGGCGTTGTCGCTGTTGCAGGCCTTGCAGCGCGGAGAGCCTTTAATAGAGGTGCAGGGGATAGCATTACGCTATGCACAGCAGGTGATCGCGACGCCGGCAGCGGCAATGCTGCGCAACCTTGATGAGTACCGGGTTGGTTGGGAGCTGATAGATCATGCCCAGTATTCCTACTGGGGAGGAAAACGTGCGGTGGTCGTGCAGTTTTCACGGGGGTGCCCGCACTTATGTAATTACTGTGGGCAGCGGGGCTTCTGGACCCAGTGGAGGCACCGCGATCCGGTGAAGCTGGCACAGGAGCTGGCGCGCTTGCACCGTGAGGACGGGGTCGAGTTAATCAATTTTGCTGACGAGCTGCCTACTGGGTCGCGCAAGCTCTGGAAGCAGTTTCTTGAAGCATTGATTGCCGAAAATGTGCCGTTGTTATTGGTAGGGTCGACCCGGGCCGGTGACATAGTGCGCGATGCGGATATTCTGCATTTGTATCGTCAAGCGGGGGGGATCCGCTTCTTGCTCGGTATTGAAAGCTACGATGAGGCGACACTTGCGGCCATTCGCAAAGGTGGCAGCGTCAAGGAGGACCAGCGGGCCATCGAGCTGCTGCGTCAGCATGGCATTGTTTCCATGGCAACCTATGTGGTCGGTTTTCAGGAAGAAACGGACCGTGACTATTGGAGGTCGCTCAAACATCTGCTGCGCTACGACCCTGATCAGATCCAGTTGCTTTACGTGACGCCACACCGCTGGACGCCCTTTTATGAGACGGCTGAGCACCGTCGTGTGATCCAAACAGACACCCGCCGTTGGGATTACAAACATCAGGTATTGGAGGTGAAACGCGTGCCTGCTTGGCGCGTGTTTCTCTGGTTCAAATTGATCGAAGTCTGTATGCAGGCCCGACCTAAGGCACTGGGCCGGTTGCTCTTTCACCGTGACGCAGATTTTCGGCATGCCATGCGCTGGTATACGCAAATGGGCCGGCGGGTGTGGTTTCACGAAGTGGCCGAGTTCATCGGTAATACACGATTGGTGAAGTCGGGGCCAAGTCTTCGCGAGTTTTTAGGCCATTCATTGGCCGATACCGAATACGCGTTGGATAAGCGTAAAACCAAGCTTACACAGCAGGCTGATAGCGTCGGAGAGAGAGTAATTATCAAGTCGTCTTAGCGGCTTTATGCGCATGCCCGCAGAGCTACTGATGTTTGCTAAACCCCTTGGCAAGCACCAACCACGCCAGCAGCGGATAACAAAAGTAATGCAGGCCAAAGATCAACAACCCCACAGTGCCGGGTTCGTCTTTTAACCACATCAGGCCGAGCAGGCCTAGGTAGAGCAGGGCGAGGATGCCGCCGTATAGGGCGACCAGGCGGCGGCGTTCACTGGGCAGGGGGCGGCGGTTGTGTTGCCAGTGGAACCATAGGGCCATGCCGCCGGCCACCAGGGCGGCAACTAGCAACGTGCTGGGTACGCTGCCAAGTTTGACGAAGGTACGCACCACCAGGTTGAGAACACATACTGCCACCACGCCGCCGATTGCCAGGTGGGTGATCGGTACGTTGTGGGGGCTGTCTGCGTGCATGGGAGGCGTCCTATAAGCTGCGATTGAGGCCGAAGCGTTTTTTCAGCACGCTTTCCAGCAGGCGCTTGGGCACCAGGGCGGCGATTAGCGGCATGCTGTGGCTACCGTTGCCTAAGCGCAGCAGATTCGGTCGGGATTTGCTCTGTACGGCGGCCAGCAGGTTACGGGCGAAGTGGCTGGTGGGGGTGGGGTTGTCTTGTGAGGCGTTGGCGCGGGCGCGGATGCCTTCGCGAATCGGCCACCAGGGTGAGGCTTCGTCGATCAGTTGTTCGGCCTGTTGGCTGGCATTGGCACCGAAGCTGGAGGCAATCGCGCCGGGCTGCACTTCCATTACCTCGATGGCAAAGGGAGCCAGTTCCAAGCGCAGGGCGTCGGTCAGTGCATGCACGGCGGCTTTGGAGGCGCAGTACGCACCGGCGAAAGGCGTGACCAGCACGCCGGAGACGCTGCCGATATTCACCACCATGCCTTTGTTCTGCCGCAGTAGCGGGAACAGCGCGCGGGTGACGCCGATGAGCGAGAACACGTTGGTTTCGAATTGCTTGCGCATGGCTTCAACGCCGCCATCGAGCAGCGGCCCCATGGCCCCGTAGCCGGCGTTGTTGATCAGTACGTCGAGGCCGCCGATTTCGCCCTTCAGACGCTCGGCCAGTTGGCCCAAGGCCAGGCCATCGTTGACGTCCAGCTGCACGGCATGAAAGCCGGCTTCGCTCAGCGCGGCGAGGTCTTCTGCTTTGCGCGCAGTGGCCCAGACCTGATAGCCGGCCTGCTGGAACACCTCGGCCAGGGCGCGGCCAATGCCGCTGGAACATCCAGTGATCAATACGCTGGGCTGGGTCATGCAGGATTCCTTGTTGTTATATGAACGGTCTTAATGGCTAAAGCTGCCTTGCAGGCGCTCGGCGCGGAATTCCAGGGTACTGGCGCGGTAGCCGCTGCGCAGGGTCGGCAGTGGCAGGCAGGTTTGCCATTCGGCACCCGGCTGTAAATCACCGGGGCCGCTGTAGCGCGGGGTTTCATACAGGCGCTCGGCCAGGTTGATGCGGTCGCCAGGGCGGTAGGCAGCGATTTGCCATTGCAGCTCAAGCAGCACGGCTTCGCTGTTGTTTTTTAGGTTTATGGCCAACGGGAGGTCCGCCGGGCAGCTATTGGGCGCGTAGTCGATGCGCAGCTCTAGATGCGCCAGGTGGCGGTTTTCGCGGCTTTCTTCCCAGAGTACCCAGCTGGACACCAGGCCGAGGCCGATCAGGGCGGCGAGGGAAATTGGCAGCGCTTTGCTCGGGTAGCGGATCAGCAGGATCAGCCAGCTCAGTACCAGGATTGCGCCGAATAGCATGGGGGAAGATGGCCTTGGTCGATAAACAGACGTTCATCCTACACAAGGCCGGGTGGCGGGGTACATGCTTTGGCCGCCAGCCCCGGGGTTGGGACTGGCGGTTTTTGCGTCAACCGGCGGTGAGGCTGAGTGTTGTGGCTTCGCTGCGGCCGTAGACATCATCCAGACGCTGAATGTCGTCTTCACCCAGGTAGCTGCCCGATTGCACCTCGATGATTTCCAGAGGAATCTTGCCCGGGTTGCTCAGGCGATGCACGGCGGTCATGGGGATGTAGGTGGACTGGTTTTCGGTGAGCAGGAAGACCTTGTCATCACAGGTCACTTCGGCGGTGCCGGACACCACGATCCAGTGTTCGGCGCGGTGGTGGTGCATCTGCAGGGAGAGGGTGGCGCCGGGGTTGACCGTGATGTGTTTAACCTGGAAGCGCCCGCCCATGTCCACCGAGTCATACGAGCCCCACGGGCGATAAACCTGGCAGTGGTTTTGGGTTTCGCTACGGCCTTCGGCATCGAGCTGATTGACCATGGCCTTGACGTCTTGCACGCGGTCTTTGTGGGTGATCATGGTGGCGTCTTTGGTTTCCACCACGACCAGGTCTTCAACCCCGATCACCGAGACCAGCTTGCCGTTGCCGTGTATCAGACAGTTATGGCTGTCGTGCACCACCACGTCGCCGGAGAGTACGTTGCCGTTTTTGTCCTTGGGGTGCACGTCCCAGATCGATGACCAGCTGCCCACATCGTTCCAGCCGGCATCCAGCGGCACCACGCAGGCGCGGGTGGTTTTCTCCATCACGCTGTAGTCGATGGAGTTGTCCGGGCAGCAGGAGAAGGTGGCGGCATCAATGTTGATCTGGCTGCCGTCGATCTGGCTGCGCTCTAGCGCCAGCAGGCAGGTGTCATAGATGTCTGCGTCATGTTTTTTCAGCTCTTCGAGGTAACGGCTGGCGCGGAACAGGAACATGCCACTGTTCCAGTAATAGTCACCGCTGGCGACGAATTCGCGGGCACGAGCCTCGTCGGGTTTTTCCACGAACTGCGCCACGCGAATAATGCCGGCGGGCAGGCTGTCGTCGGCTGCCGACTTGATGTAGCCGTAGCCTGTTTCTGGGCGGCTGGCCGGGATGCCAAACAGCACCATTTCACCCTTTTCCGCCGCATGGCTAGCCAGTTGCAAGGCTGTCTGGAAGGCCTGCTGGTCGCTGATAACGTGGTCGGCAGGGAGAATCAGCAGCAGTTCGTCGCGGCCTTCGGCGAGTAGCTGCATGGCGGCAATGGCCACCGCTGGTGCAGTGTTGCGGCCAAAGGGCTCCAGCAGCAGGGTTTGTGTTTCCAGCTGTTGGCTGTTCAGTTGCTCCTGCACGATAAAGCGGTGCTCCAGGTTGCACACCAATACGGGCGGCTGCATACCGGCGAAGCGCAGGCGCTTGATGGTTTGCTGGAACAACGTGTCGCTGCCGGTGAGGGCGAGGAACTGCTTGGGGTACTGTTTGCGCGAGAGGGGCCAGAGTCGCGAACCGCTACCGCCGGAAAGAATTACTGGAATCATTGCGTTGTACTCCTAAAGCACGTTTGGTTTGGTTGGGTTGCCGCCATCAGGCCGGATATGCCCTGTTACCCAGGCGTTTAGTGCACTGGGGGTATCACTCCAAAACGTCTACTGAAGACGCTGCTTCTTCGTGCTGGTCAGTGCCAGCACGTTTAATTGTTTGGGGTTATTCGGTTTGTGCTGGGCGCTTGACCCAGACCGGCGAGAGCGCATTGCCGCTGCCGGTGATGTACAGCGAGACCACTTCGCCACGGGCCAGACTCACGGGTTTGAGGTCGCTGACTTTGCGTGAGCCGTCGAACAGCGCCAGGCTGACCTTGACCGGATTGACTTCACGCTGACCGTTGGCGTCTGGCGCTACGGCGTCGACCACCGGTTTGCCGTCGGCGGTTTTCAGGCTAAGGGTGCTGTCGGAGAGGTTCTGTACCCGCAGCAGCGCTTTGCGCTTGTTGTTAAAGGGCGCTTCGGCCACCAGCTTGGGGTCTTGGCCGGCCTGGCTGACTAGGGTGTAGAAGTGTTCCGCTTCGAGTTTTACCGGCAGGTGCTGGTTGCCGACTTGGGCGCTGTAACTGCCGGCCGGGAGAAAGCTGAAGTCACTCGATGCCAGCGGGGCAATGTCGCTGAGTTCGGTGTTGCCGACGCTGAAACTAAGCTCGCTGTTACTGGCGTTGTAGCCGCGAATAAAGGTCGAACCCTTCGGCGCGGTTGGCGCATACAGGCCGCCTTCACCGGCTGTGGCGTTGAGGCAGGTCAGACTCAGGGCGACCGTGCAGGCGTAGGACATCCAGCGTTTGGTGGTTACTTGAGGCATGGTTAGAACTCCCAATGGGTTAGCAAAACGGTCTCTTGACCAGGTCATACAGCGGTTGCGGCGTCAGGCTCAGGGCCTGGCGTTAGCCGCGAAATGGCGGTTGTCGTTAGGCTGTTTAAGCGCGCTCAGCCACTGCGCATCGAAGTCGCTGAGGTCGCTGGCCATGGGCAGGTAACGCTCGGGGAATTCCCAGATCACCAGTTGCGGCGGCGCGTTCTTGAACTCGTCGCTTTGCAGGTACTTGAGCATGGGTATCAGCGGCCCTTGGCCATCTTCGGCGTGGTTGCTGAGGTCGCGTTGCAGGTGTTGGCGCAGCGCGCCGGCAAAATTCCACGCTGGGTTGGCGCTGTAGCTGGTGCCGACCAGGGCCACGGGCATGTCGCTGTCACCGAACAACGCGTCGTCACCAATCACCTGCTCGGCCGCCTGGGTTTGGTTGCGGCGCAACTGGTCGGGCGGCGGCAGCAGGTAGCCGAACAACGGTTCCAGCGGCAGAAAGCGCGTGAGGTCGCCGGTGTAGGGTTTGGCTACACCTGGCGTGGTGATATAGCGCTGTGGTTCACCATCCAGAGTGCCGTCGGTGAGGCTGTTGCTCAGTTGTTGAGCGGCCAGGTCTGCGCCCTCTGGTGTCCAGTGCGTATCGGTGCGCAGGAACATGGCCGTGTTGGCTTTACCCTTGCGCAAGGTGCTGAGCAGATCCGGTGCACTGATCTCGGCGTTGTGCAGTTCATCCAGAAAGCGCTGGTAAAGCCCCTGACGCAGCTGGCTGGTCGTGTTGTCGCCGACAAACTCCGGGTACAGGCGCGACTTGCTTGGCACCACGGCCATCAGCAGCTGTACGTTGTGCTGCGCCAACTGATCGCGGATGCCCTTGATCAACGCCAGGTTCTCGCGCACCTGTTGTGGGCCGTCGACTTCGGCTTTGAACTCCTCGTTGGAGAACAACCAATCGTGCTCGCCAATCAGCACGCCGGGGCGGCCTTCATTGAACAGCAGGTAATCCAGACCGGCCCACAGGCTGGTGCCGAGGGTTTTGACGGGGAAGTTTTCGTCGTAGTGGCTTTCAAAGGTCTTGGCCAGGCCGCCATCAATAACGCTGAATTGCTTGGGCAGCTGATAACTCAGCACCCCGCGCATGGACCAGGCAAACAACAGGCTCAGCACGCCAATAAACAAGGCGACATAGAGTGTGCGTAACGGGCGCGTCATGGTCGTCCTCCTTAAAACTGGAAGTAGAGAAACGGCGAGTAGCTTTGTGCCGAGAGCTTGAGGATTGAGGCGCAGAACAACAGCAGCAATGCGCCGCGCACCAGGTAGCGGGGCAGGGCGATGCTGGCGCTGGTAGGGGACATCAGCAGTGCCGCGCTGTTGGGGAACAGCCCAGGACCAGCGGTTGTCGCACGCTGCCGGTAGAACTGGCGCATGCCGCAGAAGGCCATTACCGCGTAGGCCAGCAACAGGGTGGCGATTTGCAGGTTGCTGATGCTCGCGCGGTTCAGCTCACTCAACGCCCAGCCTTGGCTGCTGAACAGCGCCGGGCTGAACATGGCGCTGTACATGCGCCAGGCCACGTCGAGGTTCTCGGCGCGGAAGATCACCCAGCCGAGCATGACCAGGAGGAAGGTAAAGGCCCATTTCAGCGGGTTGATCACCTTCGGCGCGGCATTTACTCCACAAGCCCGCTCGATGGCCAGCCAGGTGCCATGCCACGCCCCCCAGACCAGAAAGGTCCAGTTCGCGCCGTGCCAGAAGCCGCCCAGCAGCATGGTCAAAAACAGGTTGCGGTAGGTGTTGAAGGTGCCTTTGCGGTTGCCGCCCAGTGGCACATACAGGTAGTCGCGCAGCCAGGTGGACAGGCTGATGTGCCAGCGCCGCCAGAATTCGGTGATCGACTGGCTGATATAGGGCTGGTTGAAGTTTTCCATAAAGCGGAAACCCATCATCAGGCCCAGGCCGATGGCCATGTCGCTGTAACCGGAGAAGTCAAAATACAGCTGCGCGGTATAGGCCAGCATGCCCAGCCAGGCGTCACCGGTGCTGGGGTTTTGCAGGGCGAAGATGTGGTCAACCAGCGGTGCCAGGCTGTCAGCGATAAACACCTTTTTGACGAAGCCCTGCATAAAGCGCGTAGCGCCCTCGCTGAACTTGTCGAGGCTGTGGCTGCGTTCGGTGAACTGGTCGGCCAGGTCTTTATAACGCAGCACCGGGCCGGCAATCAGTTGCGGGAACAGGGCAATAAACGCGGCAAAGTTGATCAGGTTTTCCGTGGGTTTGGTGTCGCCGCGATACACGTCAATCAGGTAGCTGAGTGACTGGAATATGTAAAAGGAAATGCCAATCGGCAGGATCACCTGGGTCAGCAGGAACGGCTCAAGTCCGGCGCTTTCCAGTGCTTTGTTGAGGTTCGCCATGCCGAAGTTGGCGTACTTGAAATAACCCAGGGTCGCCAGGTTGCCGACCACGCCCCAGAGCACCCAGCGTTGCGCGAGTTTTGACTTAACCCCTGCCTGATAAATGCGCAGGCCGAAGATGTAGTTCCACAGGGTGACGGCGACGAATAACAGGAGGAAATCCACCCGCCACCACGCGTAGAAGGTGTAGCTGCCAATCAGGATCAGCAGGTTGCGATAGCGATTACTGCTCAAGTAATACAAACCGAGAAATATCGGCAGAAACAAGAACAGGAATACGTTGGATGAAAACACCATCCGTAGATCTCCGTTGAGTAGCAACTCTTCCGGGGCTCACAGCCCCCCCTTACCCCCCCGCAAGCGGGCGGTTGTTGCACACGTCCGTAGACGGTTGTTGCAGGCACTGCTGCAGGCCTGCGAGTGACGCTAAGTACTGCGAATTAACTGCCTTGCTTGTCTTTACCCTCGAACACCTGGCTCACATCGCCGCCGAGGCGGAAGGTTTTGAACGGGCCCATGTTTTTCTGCAGCGCCTGGGTGCTGGCTGAGCAGCTGTAGAGTGAGCAGTAGGGCGCGAGCCAGGCGTATTTGCTGGGTTTTGCAAGCTCGCCCATGTCTTGTTTGTTGCCGGTTTTACTGCGGAAGTCGCTGGGGTTATCCGCCCCGCGCAATACACGTTCGGCCAGGCGTTGCAGGGCACCATGGTTTTCCGCACGCAGGTCGACGCCGTTGGCTTGGGCGAAGGCGGCGATCATCGCCAGCGGCGGCAGGCTGTAGTTGTGGTAGGCCAGGGCGCGCTGGCGGCGCTTCAGTTCATTGGGCAGGTAGCCGTCTTGATCGACTTGATTAGCCGCCACGCGGAACTGCTTAACCGACCAGTCGAACAGGTCGCGGCGATTGGTGACCACAGCGGTGGCCATCACCGACCAGGCTGACCAATAGCTGTGGTTGTTGATTTTTTTCAGCGGCAGATTGCTCCAGTCGTGCACGGTGTGCTCGGCCAACTTGCTGAACCAGGCTTCGATCACTTGCGCTTGCTGCGGATAGGCTGCCAGTGGCTGCGACGCGGAAAATTTCAGCCGTAGGTAGGCCGATGACAGGCTGCCCAGCGCCCATTTGCGGATCGATTTGCCGGTGTGGTTGTACTCCTCGCTGAGCAAGGCATCGGCTTTGGCCCAGGTAGTTAGCCAGTTCAGCGCGCAATCAAGCTGCTGGCGGTCGCCGTCCTGCATGTAACGCATCACTTGCTGGTTTACTCCGCGCTCCAGTTCGGTGATATCGGCGGTGCTGTCACGGAAGGCTTTTTCCGCACGGGTGTTAAGGGTGGCGCGGGCTTTGTCCGAGCCTTCGTATTTACTGCGAAATTCCAGCTTGGCGGTGTACGGCTTGGGCGGCGCTGCGCAACTGCGCGGCTTGGCGGTTTCTGTGTGGGCGGCGGCAAAGTAACCTGCTGGCGGCAGCAGATTGCTGGCCAGCACGGGCTGGACGAGTAAGGCTGAGCCGAGTAGCAGGGGGCTGAGTATCCAGATGTGGCGTTTCATGGCGGCTCCTTGTGCGCTCAGTTGGTTTGCGCCGTGAGGGCTTTACCCGCAGGGGCAGGGCGCTTGCACAGGGTGGCTTCGACACTGAGGTTGGCGGGCATCTGCTCCGGGCTGTGGATGTCCAGGCCCAGTACGTTGAGGTCGATCCAGTCGGCGTCGTTGCGCAACTCAAAGACATAGCGGCCGTCGGTTGGCGCGCGGTCGCTCTGTTCCAGCTTGAAGTTTTCGCGGCGGCCCGTGAGGTACCAAACGGTGGCTTGGGCCTGATGTACGCTGGCGTCGCTAAAAGTCAGGTCGACCAGGTAGTCGCCGCCGCGCAGGTCGCGCACGGGGCTTTTTTCACCGTTAACCAGCACCTGATTGGCTCCCGGTTTTAGCTTCACCTTGTTGTGCAGCACGGCCGGGCGACCGTCGCAGCCGTTGTCTACCAAGGGCACGGCTTGGCGGTAGAAGCTGGCTTGCGCCAGGTCGTAGTGGGTGGCGAACTCCCAGATGAGCACTTTCGGCGGGTTGTCGTGGAAGTCCTGGCTGCTCATGTACTGCAGCAAGGCGCTGTCGAAACCACCGCCGCTGACCGAGCGGTTGAGCACTTCGGCATGGCTGTACTGCTGCAGAAAACCGGCGAAGTTATAAGCCGGGCCGCTGTTACTGGTGCCAACCAGGGCAACCTGCGGGTCGGCTTCATCACCGAACAGGCTGTCGCTATCGGCCTCACCCTTCAGGCTGGTTTCTACACGCGGGACATATTGCGTGGCATAGCTGGTGCCGCAGAAGTTAGCCGCGGTTTTGTGCAATGTGCCGGCCTTGGGCAGCAGGCCGGTGACGCTGCTTTCAAACTCCTGCTGAGGAATCTCGGCGAAGGCGGGGATTTCCTTGAGCGTCTGCGCCACCAGTTTGGCGGTGCGTTCGGCACCGGCGGGCGTCCAGTGGTGGTCGGCTTTGAAGTAGTAATCGATATCCTGGCCTTGCTCATCAAACAGCGGTGACAGGTCGGTGGTCCAGATCCCTGCCTGGCGAAAGTCATTGATGGCCTTTAGGTAGTTCTGTTTGGCCAGGTCGAAGTTGAACGAGGCTTTCTCTTCAGCGGTGAGTTTTTCGCGGTTGACCAGGCCGCGCGTCGGTTGATAGACGATCAGCAGTTCCACGCCTTTGCGCTTGAGCGCATCGCGCAGCCGTTTGAACTGGCGCAAGCCCTCGGCAGTGGTGCCAAAGTCGGTGCGCAGGTCATACCGGCTGCGGAACAACCAGTCACCTTGGCCTTGCACCAAGGCGGTGAAAAAGCTCAGGTATTTGGTGTTGTACTGGCTTGGGTCCTGCGCGGCGGGGCACAGCGGGCCGACCCGTTGCACCTGATACTGCGGCTCTGCCGCCTGCGTGCTAGCAGCGGCGGCCAGCAGGGAGCCAGCGAGGGCCAGGTGACGAAAATTAAAGGGCAATGTGCTCACGTTGTCGTTCCTTAATCCTGGAGTTCGGCTTGGCTTTCTGCGGGAGAAATCAGCACCGCCAGCTCGCGGCGTACCATCAGGTCGAGGATTTCTTCCTGCTTTTCGCCGAGGATGCCGCTGAAGCTGATACCGGTGCTTTTGCTCGGTGCGAGCATGTCCACGCGATACAGCTCAACCGAGAGTGGCGAGTCGATGGACAGCGGCCCAGAGCCATTGGCCGCGAGGGTGCCGCCGACCACAATCATCGACACTTCGGCGTCGAAGGGGTCGAGCTGCATGTCGCGGTCGGTGTTGGAGAGATCCTTGATGTGCCCGTACACCCCGCTCAGGCCATTGGCCGCCGAGACGTTTTCGTACAGGCGGATATTCAAGCTGTTGCGCAGGCGAATACCGTGGCGGGCATTGTTCAGTACCTTATTGCCCCACAGCAGGTTGTCCGGGCTTTCATAGAGGGTGATGCCGTCGCTGTGGTTGCGGTACACCTGGTTGTAGGCAATCAGGTTGTTGACGCTGTTACGGTCGATAACGATGCCGGAGAGTTTGTTGTCGTAGCTTTTGTTGTTGATGATCCAGCTGTCATCCACCTCGCGGGAGATGATGATGCCGTGCTTCTTCTTGGTGCCATGCACGGTGTTCTCGGCAATGATCAGACCGTGCGAGCGGTCGTGTGGGTCGATGCCGTAAACGATGTTGTCGCGGTAGGTGTTTCCTTTGATCACCACGTTTTGCGCTTCATAGCAGTAGAAGCCGTACCAGTGGTCGACAAACTCTGAATCGATTAACCAGCCGCTCGGCTCCGGGCGTTGCAAGCGCTCCTGCAGGTCGGAGGTGTACTGGGTGATGCTCACGCCATAAGACTTACTGGTGTTGTAGCCCAGGCTGGTGAACACGCTGGCGGCGACATACAGCTCGCTGCCACCCCAGGACACCAGGAACGGGCGGAACTCATCCGGGCGGCGGAAGGTGGCCGGGCCGTTGTCTGCTTCACGCCAGGCGGTGAGGCGGGTGTGGGTGAAAAACAGCTGGCCGTCGTTGACCATAAAGCTGCCGCGCTCTTGCGACAGGCGCAGCTCTTTGACGTCCTTGCCGATGTGCAGGGTTGCGCCTTGGGCCACTACGATAGGCAGGCGCGCCAGGTAAACCCCCGGTTCAACTTCACTGAACTGGTTGTCTGGCAGGGCGTTGGCCAGGTCCTTGGCGGTGACGTAACCGCCTTCGACAAAGATCGCCTGGGGCATGCCGCGCTGGCGGGTAACCCATTCACGCAGGCGTTCGTTACCGCCGATAAAGTCCTTCAAAGCGTCCTGTTGCAGCATGCGCCGCACCACTACTTTGCCGCCGGGTGTGCGCTTGATTTTGGCTTCGACGGCGGCGCTGGTGTAGCCACTGAGGTCTGGCAATTGCGGCGTGGCCAGCTTCAGTTCGGCGATGGGCGCGCTGCTGACGCTGTAGTTCTGCTGCGCCGATGCCTGCCTTGCTGGTTGGCTGGTCAGCGGCGCAGCAATCGATGGCTCAGCCAGTTGCAGCACGCCAAGCAGAATGCCGAGGCACAGCAGCGCGAAAGCGAAGGCGCGTTTGAGTTTGCTGGGGCGTGGCGTCATGGCGCGGGTCCTTAGAATTTCCAGATAACGTCGATAAAGGCGCGGTGCATGAGCGAGTCGGTATCGCTGCCGTAGGCATCACCTGGCTTGAATACGCCGCCACGAAAACGTACCAGTGCGGCTGGCTCGTCGATGGCTTCGCTCATTGCTGCTGGTAGCAGGCCCTGCTTGAAGTATTTGCTGACGACCAGGTCCAGCTCTTGGCCGAGTTCTTTCTCACCGTCGACCAGCGCGACTTGTGGGGCCGGATCGGAGTCGCTAAGTGGGTCATCGAAGCGCGCATTAATACCGCTGCGGCCGATTTGCTGGTGCGCATCAACGCGCCAGAAGTGGTGATAAACCAGGCTGGCGTCGTACTCGTCATCCAGTTGCCAGGAGCCGAACAGGGTCACGGCTTGCAAGTTGCTCAGCTCGCCACGGAAGGCTTCACCGAAGCGATTGACGCTGCTGCGCGTGCCGGTAAAGGTCGAGCGGTTGCTCTGCAGGCCGGTCTGCCGATAGTTGTCATTACCGTTGCCGTCGGCATCGCCACCGCCGCTACCACGTGCATAGGCCGCACCGATTTGCCAGTGCGGGTCCAGGCGCAGGCGCAGCCCTAAGTCCGTGGCCCAGGCGTTGAGGTCGGTGCTGCTTTGCCCTCGGGCGGTTTCGCCATCCTCGGTGTTGTTGAGGCTATTACGCTCGCCGGTTAGCGAGGTAAGGCTGGCCCAGTAGTTGAGGCGCTGCTGGTTGCGAAAGTTATAGGCATCGCTATCGGCGTGCAGGCCCAGCCAGGTCAGGTTGCCGTTGCTGCGCTTGTCGAGGGAGTCGATCGGCTGATTGGGGTCGGCCAGCGAACCATCGTCACGCGAGTGGTGAACACGCAAGCCAACCCAGTGACCGGGTTGCCATTGCCCGGCGATATCACCGAACAGGTGCAGGCGGCCGTCGTCTTCCGGGGCTAGCTCATCAAGATCGCTGCGGTACTCGCTGAAGCGTTCGGCAACGCCGAGGTTGGCCTTGAGCAGGGTGGTGTCGAAGCTCCAGTTCAGCGCTTCGATATTGGTGTCGCGCCATTGCCCGTCAGCGTTGTGCAGGCGTTGGCGGCCCAAGCGCAGATGCTCACCGGGGTAGGCGGTAATGCCGGCGTAGTCGACCCAAAACTGACGCAGCGCCAGGTAGTTCTTTTTGCGCGTGCGGCCGTCGTTCTGGTTGGACGACGTTTCGCCGCTGGATGACTCCAGGGTATCGGTCTGGATGATGTCGCTGGACACCACAGCCTGGCCCATGGCGAAGGCGCTCCAGTCACCGCGCTCTGCACGCAGCCAGGGGCGCACATCGAACGCGATGCCGTTGACGTCGCCGCCATCGCGGGTGCCGAGGTCGCGGTCTTCTTCCGATTGCGCGGTAATTTTGATGTCGCTGCCGAAATTCAGGGCATCCGTTTGCACGGCCCACGCGGGGCTGGCGCAGACAAGCGACAGACCAATGGCGAGGCGAATGGGGTTGAGTTTTTGCATTGCGCTGCATGTCATAGGTTATGCGCCTGCAGAGTAGGTTGAGCCTGCCAGGCCGTACCGCGCAGTTGGCGTTCGGCACTGAGCAGTTGCTCGGCCTTGGCGCGCTGACTGGCGTTCAGTTGTTGTTCAATGCTGTGGGCCAGTTCGTCGGCCTGGGGGGTGTTTTTCGGCAAGGCCAGTTGGCTGAAGACAAAGGCGTTAACCGGGTCTGGCAGGATGCCTTTGCCTTGCGAGTACATCTGCGCGAGGGCGAAGTCGGCGTTGATCTGGCCGTTGCGCGCCGCGCTGAGCAGGTGGTCGAGCGCCTGTTGCGGGTAGATGTCGCCGAGGTAGCCGCGCAGGTAAATCTGCCCGAGAAAGTAGTTAGCGCTGGGCTCGCTGGGCGCGGCTTTGCGCAGGTGCTGTTCGGCTTTGTGCGGGTCTTGTGGGAGCAACTTGCCTTCGTAGTACAGCCGCCCGAGGAGCAATTCAGCACGCGGCAGGGCGGCGGCACGACCTTGTTCGAGGTAGCCGAGCATTTGCTCAACATCACCTAGCGCTGGGTAGTCATAGAGTAGGCGCGCCAGGCTGACCCAGGCGGCGGGATAGTCCGGCGCAATGGCTTCGAGCATCTCCTGCGCCTGGCCCTCATCCGGCTTGCCGAGCTCGGCGTCGGCGAGCACTTGTGCCACGGCATCGACGCGCTGGGCCGGGACTGCGCCGCTGCGATAACTGGCCATCAGGCGTTTGACCAGGTTGTTCTGCTGCTTGGTTCTGCCTTGCTTTTGGTACACGGTGGCCAGTTCGACATAACACACGTCGGTCTGGTTGATCAGGTTCTGGCAGATCTGTTCGATCTCGTCCAGGTGCTGATCGTAACTGCCCTGGCTGCGGTACAGCAGAATCTGCGCCAGGTCAGCCTGGGCATGGCCCTGCTGACGCCAGGTGGAGATACGTTGTTGTACGTTCATATCGGGATAGTCCTGTGGGTATTGCAGGTACAACATCACCAGCGGCAGCAGGCTGCCGGGTTCCCCGGCGGCGAAGGCTTGCTCCAGCAACTGCGCCGCTTCCTGGCGCTCGGCGTGGCTGGCGTCTGGTTTGCGGGCGAGCAATTTGCCCAGCCGCGCCTGGGCCCGTGGTGAACCGCCGAGGGCGCGGCGGTAGGTCTGCTCGGCTTGTTGCAGACCGTCTGCGGTGCCGCTGGCCAGTTGTAGATCGGCCAGGCCAATTTGCGCGTCGACATAGCCCAACTCGGCCAACTGCCGGAAGTTCTGCTCAGCGGTGGCGTTATCACCTTGCTGCATCGCCTCCATAGCCAGGCGCTGGTCAGGCAGGTTGGCGCAGGCGCTCAAACCGAGCGCGAGGCTTAGCGTGAGCAGCGGCGTGGCCAGTGGGCGGGCGTTGAGGTTCGACATGCGGCGGCTCCTTAGCGACCAGCGGCCAGGGCTTGGTCGATCATCCAGTCGAACGACGGGCCACGGTCGAGCACCACTTCCACCGGTTGCCCGGCCAGGCTGCTGTTCAAGGCTTGCTCCGGCTCAATCTCTACGCGGATGTCTGACTTCAGGCCGCCTTCATGCAGGCTGCTTCTGACGATCTTGCCGTGGCGCGGGGTGTCTTCGCCGGCCACCAGAAAGCTGGCGCGGCTGCCGATACGGGCCTGGGCGAAGTTACGGAAGGGGAAGCTCGCCAGCACTGTGGCGCGGGTGTTCTGCGGGACCAATTCAAAGATCACATCGCCCTTGCTGGCGAACTGGCCGTCAGCGACTAACTGGCGCGCTACCTTGCAGTCACACGGGCTGGTCAGCGTGCCGGTAACTTGCTTGCCGAACAGGCTTTCGACATTCGCTGGGTCTAGCTGCTCGTCATTCAGGTGGCCTTTGAGCATTTCCAGCATGCTCGCCGAGAACGATGCAATGGGCGCACCTTTAGCGACACTGCCGTCTACGCCGATCAGGCTCTGCACCGTGCCTTCACGCGGCATGGTGACCTGCAGGCTGGGCACATTGACCTGCGCTGATTGGGCGTGGGTGACGAAGTACAGGCCGTATACCGATTTGAAGATAAAGCCGAACGCGGCCAAGCCAACCAGGAAGATCGCCAGGCTGAAGGTCACGGCCTTGAGCCGTCCGAACACTCCCATGGCGTTGCCGCCACTGGCGTTCTTGCGCGCCTTGGTGAAGTTATCGCGCTGTAAGGTGCTGAGCAGGTCGCCAGAGCTCACCAGTTCACCGCCCAGGTAGGCGCTGATCAGGTGGCGCAGGGTGGCTTGCTCGCGCGGTTTTAGGTTGTGCAGTTGGCAGCCGACACGGTTGCTGTCGCTGTCCAGCGAGCGCACCTGGAATTCGATGTCGATGCCCAGGTTGAAGCTGTCGAGCTTGAATTGCAGGCGGGCTTTGTGAAAGTCGCCGATCTGCAGGGCGTGCTGTTTGTCGATGACGCTGAAGCCACCGGCAGAGATATCACTGAGCGATAACTCGATAGGCTCGCGGCTCTTGTTCAGGTAGTGCACCTGAGCGGGGATCTTCACCCGGGCATGTTGGCGCTGGGCTTCGGATTCATGGACCACATTGACGTTGGCGGCTGTATTCATGCTTGCAAATTCCTGTTCAAAAGGGTCGCGATCGTCACACCAGGACCATTAGGGTGGCGACGAATAGGCTGGCGGCAGAGAAAGTCATGGCACGTGAGGACCATGTGTTGAACCAGCGCTGAAAACTCACCAGGCCACGATCGAGCTTGGTGTTTTGGCGGGTCCAGGATTGTTGGTCGAGGCGGAAGAACACGTAGATCTTCACTAGTGCACCAATGATCTGGTTGTAATAGAGAATCAGCGGGTAAGCCGGGCCGATGTGGTGGCCGGTGACGCTTAGCAGCAGGCTGAGCACCAGACGGGTCAGACCGATCCACAGCAGGTAGGCCAGGAAGAACCCCAGGCCATATTTGATGCTGGCAATAATCGCCACGCTCAGGCCGAGCAGGCTGGTCCACATCGACACGCGTTGGTCGAACAGCACCACGCTGGTGAAGCCACCCAGGCGGCGCACGCCTAAGCGCAGGGCGCGAGCGTTCTGCCGCAGGTTATTGCCGTACCAGCGAAACATCAGTTTGCGGCTGGCTTTGATAAAGCTTTTTTCTGGTGGATGCTCGACCGTGTTGATGGCCGCGTCCGGCACGTAAAACGTGTCGTAGCCCAAGCGCATCAAGCTGTACCAGCTGGACTTGTCGTCACCAGTGAGAAACTGGAAACGGCCCAGACGCCAGTGGTCGAGGTGGTCGCTTTCCACGTCGGCGATAAAGTCGGGATCAGTCACCACTTCGGCGCGAAACACCGACATGCGTCCGGTCATGGTCAACACGCGTTTGCTCAGGGCCATCGAACACATGTTGAGGTGGCGCTGGGCGAAGCGCAGCTTGTGCCATTCGCTCATCACGTAGCTGCCGCGTACCTCGCAGAACTCATTGGTGGTGAGGCCGCCGACATTCGGGAACAACTTGAACCAGGGTACGGTTTTGCGCACCACGCCTTCGCCGAGCACGGTGTCGCCATCGATAACGGCCACAACCGCATCGGCATCGGGCATTTGCCGGGAAATCGCACGGAAGCCATAGGCCAGGCCATCGCGTTTGCCGGTGCCGGGAATCCGCACGAAGTCTAGGGTGACGTGTTGCGGTGGCTGCATTTGTGCCCAAAGGCCCTTCACCAGTAACTCATCGGACAGCTCGACGATTGAGCAGACCACGGTTGTGGGGTAGCCGCAGTCAATCGCTTCGCGAATCACCGATTGGTACACCTGAGCCGTGGTCAGGGCGTCGATGCGAAAACTGGTGACCAGCAAAAATACCTGGGACGGGTCGGCCGCTTTGCCGAGTTTGGCTACCTTGCGCCGGTAGTAAGGGAACACCACATAGAGAAACAGCATGCCGCGCACGAAATGCACTGCACCCATGGAATAACGCCAGATGCCCACCGCACCGATCAGCAGCAGGTAGTCGCGCGACTCAGGGTCGAACACGCTTCTGGGCAACGCCAGCGCGAGCAGCATCAGCAGTGATATGTAGAACAACCAGCCAGCGGCTTGGTTGAGGGCGCTTTTCAGCGTTTGTGATTGCATGAGCCTATCCATCGTTTGTGCCCGATAAGCCCTGGGCTGGCGTTGCCTGCCCAGGGCTTGCTTCAGCTAACGAGCTGCTGCGCTTACCAGCAGATCCCTTCACTGCCCGCACGCGATGCCGTTGGCATAAAGCCGACCAGGTCAACCACGTGTTTATCCTGCAGGGCTTGTTGGGCGAGTGGCGCGAAGTGCATATCGCTGTTGCCCAGGACGATGATGTCGGCGTTCTCCACCACGGCATCGAAATCACTGCTGAGCAGCGAGGACACGTGGGGGATCTTCGACTCGATGTACTCCTTGTTCGCGCCGTAAACGCGGGCGTACTCAACATTGCGGTCGAAGATGCTTAGGTCGTAGCCTTTGCCGATAAGCATTTCCGCCAGCTCAACCAGCGGGCTTTCACGCAGGTCATCGGTGCCGGCCTTGAAGCTCAAACCGAGCAGGGCCACTTTGCGTTTGTCGTAACCGGCGATGATGTCGAAGGCGTTCTGCACCTGGATGCCGTTGCTGCGCATCAGCGAGCCAATCAGCGGTGCGTCAACATCCAGGCTGCCTGCGCGGTAGGACAGGGCGCGCACGTCTTTGGGCAAGCACGAGCCACCAAAGGCGAAGCCGGGTTTCATGTAGTACTTGGAGAGATTGAGTTTGTGATCCTGGCAGATCACCTCCATCACTTCGCGGCCATCCACCCCGGCCGCCTTGGCGATATTGCCGATTTCGTTGGCGAAAGTGACCTTGGTAGCGTGCCAGACGTTGCAGGTGTACTTGATCATCTCGGCTACATCGATGCTCTTGCGGATGATCGGCGCGTCGAGCTCGCTGTAGATGGCTTCCAGCATGTCGCCAGAGGCTTGGTCCAGCTCACCGATAACGGTCATGGGCGGGAAGTCGTAATCTTTGATCGCGGTGCTTTCGCGCAAAAACTCCGGGTTTACCGCCAGGCCGAAGTCGACCCCAGCCTGCTTGCCGGAACAGTCTTGCAGAATGGGCAGCACGACATTTTTAGCCGTGCCAGGCAATACGGTGCTGCGTACCACAACGGTGTGACGCTCGGCTTTGTCGCGCATGGCCAGGCCAATTTCGCGGCATACGCCTTCGATGTAGTTGAGCTCCAGGTCGCCGTTTTTCTTGCTTGGCGTACCCACGCAGATGAAAGAAATATCGCTGTTACGTACTGCGTCGGCGACATCGGTGGTGCCGCGCAAATGGCCAGACGCCAAGCCCTTTTGCAGCAGTTCTTCCAGCCCCGTTTCGACGATTGGCGATTTGCCATTGTTGATCAGGTCAATCTTGCTGGCGGATATATCGACACCGATCACGTGATGGCCGCGAGCCGACAAACAGCCTGCGCAAACAGCGCCAACATAACCTAAGCCAAATATGCTAATTCGCATTGTATTTACCTCGTCCATTTGTTGCACAGTTGATTGGTAGTTATTAGGCACAGTTGTTCGTTAGTTCTGGCTGTTAAGCCGTGTGAACTAATTTAGGCATAATGGTTGGTTAGCAAGGCGAAGTGCTTGCCAGAGATTTAATTATAGTTGTGGTGCCTATGCTATTTGCCGTGCAAGCAGATTGCAGGGCTCTAGCGTTAGGGTTTTACAGAGCCTTCAAGAATTTGATAGTTCCATGCTGTGCATCTCCTTTTCTGCCCGGTTCTATTTTGACCGGGCTTTAAATGCCGGATTCATACCAGCGTTTAATGCTGAAGTTAGTCATGTGCAAGTTGCGTGAAGATAAACATCGTGTCGCTATGAGTCTGTTGCTTTTCTGATGGTTCCTACCGTTCGTCAACTTGTTTGGAGAAATGAGAACTGCTTGGTAGTTATGCGGTGATGGCAATATGAAATGATTTGGTGAAGTAAGTCGTGTCGTCTGTATATGTTGGGAAAAGTTCAATCGTGAATGATTAGTTCAATAAGGCTGGGTGTTTTGGGCGGGCTTGGAGAGTTTGGGATATATGGCTGGACGGGCCGTTTTCGCGGCCCGCAGAGGGAGGAAGGGGTTAATCCTGAGGGTGGTCGCGGAGGAAAACCAGGGTGTCTGGTTTCGAGTTTTCGGCCGAATAGCGGTAACCCTCGTAGGTAAAATCCATGAGGCCTGCCGGGTCGCTGAGGCGTTCCTTGAGCACGTAGCGCGCCATTAGCCCGCGCGCTTTTTTTGCATAGAAACTGATGATTTTGTACTGGCCGTTCTTCAGATCCTTGAACTCGGTGTTGATGAGTCGCGCATTCAGCGCTTTGCGTTTCACCGCGCTGAAGTACTCGTTAGACGCCAGATTGAGCAGTACGTCATCACCTTGGGCCGCCAGCGCCTCATTGAGCCAGCCGCTAATGCGCTCACCCCAGAAGTCATAGAGGTTATTACCACGCGGGTTGGCCAGCTTGGTGCCCATTTCCAGGCGATAGGGTTGCATCAGGTCGAGCGGGCGCAGCACACCGTACAAACCTGAGAGCATGCGCAGGTGGTTTTGGGCGAAGTCGAAATCGGCCTCGCTGAAATCCTCGGCATTCAGCCCGGTATAGACGTCACCCTTGAACGCCAGCAGCGCTTGTTTGGCGTTGGACGGGTTGAAGGGCCGCTGCCAACTGCCGAAGCGCGCAGCGTTGAGGCCGGCGAGTTTGTCTGAAAGGTGCATCAATTCGGCGATCTGCGCCGGGCTGAACTCGCGTAGCTGCACAATCAGCTCCTGGGCATGGTCGAGGTGTTCTGGCTGGGTAAAGTGCGGGGTTACCGGCGGCGTCTCGTAATCGAGGGTCTTGGCCGGGGAAATCACCATCAACATAAGTCTGCTCCTGAAAGTCTGCGGCGATTCTAGAAGCTGACGGCGGCTGAGACTACCTATTAGGGCGATTAGTGATACGCAGGCTAGGTGATTGGCCGGGTAGCTTGCGCCATACGCTTTGGTGGCGCTGAGCTTGAGGAACTGCGCGGGGGAGGGAAATCTTTGCAGGCCCGAAGGCCGGTGGGACTATCGACTTTAACGGCGACTGCGCAGGTCGCCAAGCGCTATTTATCGGCCCGACAAATAAACCTGAAAAAACTTAAAAATACGTTTTTCTGTCATCTTTTTTGGAGTATCAAGAAGACGCATCCTTTAAGACCGCCGAACCCTGCAGACAGGTGGCGGCCATTGGCCCTCACCTAATTGCAGCCTCCTCAGCCCGGCAACTGAGGAGTTGGCGGCCCCCCGCGACGCATTCGCCCCTGCGCCGCTTGGCTACTACAACAAGGTGACCGAGTATGGATGACCACGGACGCTGCAAGCCCACCGCCCCAACCTTGTACGCCCTCGACACCAATGTGCTGATCCACGATCCCAACGCGCTGCTGAATTTTGAAGAGCACCACGTCGCCATTCCCATGACCGTACTGGAGGAGTTGGACAAGCTTAAAACCGGTAAACAGGGGGTGGCCGCTGAGTGCCGCCAGGCCATCCGTCTGATTGACAAGATCCTCGGCAGCGCCAATCCGGAGGAGGTGGAGCACGGCGTTGCTATCCAACGCGACAAGAGCGGGCCATGCGGCTTTCTGTCGATTCTCATGAGCAAAAGTGCAGCCCCGATTACTTGGCTGCCGGAAGACCTCAACGACAACAAGATCATTAACCAACTGGTCGAACTGAAGTCCCGTCGCCCTGGGTTGAATGTGGTGCTGGTCACCAAAGACATCAACATGCGCCTAAAGGCACGCGCCTGTGGCATCGACTCGGAGGACTACCACACCGACCAACTGGTCGACGACGTATCGCTGTTGTCGCAGGGTTACCACAACATGGACGGCTCCTTCTGGGATCGCGTGAACAAGGTGGAAACCCGCCAGGACCACGGCCGCACCTGGCATCGCGTTCAGCTCACCGACAATCTGCCGGCGGTGCACGTCAATGAATTCATCATCGACGAGCAGGGCTTTGTCGGCTGGATCAAGGGCATCAAGCACGGCGAGCTGTTGATTCTCGACATGCACCAAGAACCGTTGATGCACCAAGAAGCCTGGGGCCTACGCCCACGGGATATCTACCAGTCACTGGCGCTGTTCGCCTTGCTTGATCCAGACATTCACCTGGTCAACCTGTCCGGCGCGGCCGGCTCCGGGAAAACCATTCTGGCCCTGGCGGCGGCCATTGAGCAGACCATGGTTAGCAAGCGTTACCGGCGCATCATTGCCACCCGTAGTGTGCAGGGGCTGGATCAGGAAATTGGCTTTCTGCCGGGCACCGAAGCCGAGAAGATGGAGCCCTGGCTCGGAGCCATCACCGACAACCTCGAAGCCCTGCACATGGACGACGAGAACACCCACGGCAGCGTCGACTACATCCTGCAAAAGGTCCCGCTGCAATTTAAATCCCTCAACTACATTCGTGGCCGCAGTTTCCAGCAGAGCCTGATCCTTATCGACGAATGCCAGAACCTTACGCCGCACCAGATGAAAACCATCATCACCCGGGCCGGCAGCGGTTCCAAAGTGGTCTGCCTGGGTAACCTGGCGCAGATCGATACACCTTATCTGTCGGCCCCCAGTTCTGGGCTGACCTACCTGACGGAGCGCTTCAAAGACTTTGAGCATGGCGTACATATCACCCTGCAAGGGGTGCCACGCTCGATCCTCGCCGAGTACGCCGAAACCCATATGTAAAGGAGGTTTGACTGACGAACATAAGTTAAAAACTTATAGCGAGGGTTACATCGTCATGAACGACTACATCATTAAGGTTCAGCGAAGTGATGACATACGAGGTTTCCTGTCGTCATCTAGCGTTGGTACCGATGCGTTGAACGGGCTGTCTTCAATTCCGGGAGTGCAAAACCTTGAGGTGGTTGATGAGAGTGAGTGTTTGGTGACGCTTCGCTTTCAATGGGCCGGTGGAGGCGAGTTTCATGAGACGGATGAGCATCTGAAAAGATTCGGTGTCTGCAGGGCCTGGCCTTGTGCTGGTACTCATACTTAACGTCACCTACCTGTAGGATCATCTTTAGTCGCGAGCCCATACGCCCCTTGCCCAGCGGCAAGGGGCGTTTTTATGCCTGCCATATCCTGACCGGTGGGTTTACAATCGGACCATCCTTTTCTGGAGCCTGTCCGTGTTAACCCATCTCGATTCCCAAGGTCGCGCCAATATGGTCGACGTCAGCGATAAAGCCCTGACCGTCCGTGAAGCTGTGGCTGAAGCCTTGGTGCGCATGCGCCCTGAAACCCTGCAGATGATTGCCCAAGGCGACCACCCCAAGGGCGATGTATTCGCCGTGGCGCGGATTGCCGGTATTCAAGCCGCGAAGAAAACCAGTGAGCTGATCCCGCTGTGCCATCCGTTGATGCTTACCAGCGTCAAGGTTGAGTTGCAGCCTGAAGGCGTTGACGCGGTGCGGATTACCGCGCGCTGCAAACTGACCGGGCAAACCGGGGTGGAGATGGAAGCTCTGACCGCCGCCAGCGTTGCCGCGTTGACTATCTATGACATGTGCAAAGCAGTTGATCGCGGCATGGTGATCGAAGGCGTACGCCTGCTGGAAAAGGTTGGCGGCAAGAGCGGCCACTTTGTAGCAGGGGGCGAGGCATGATTCGCGTGCAGTATTTCGCCCGTTACCGCGAGGTCTTGGGGCTGGATGGCGAGCAACTAAGCGCTGCTTTCAGCAGCCTTGAACAACTACGTCAGCACCTGCTGGCCCGTGGCGGTGTGTGGGAAGTGTTGGCTGAACAGAACCTGATGTGCGCGCGTAATCAGGAACTCTGCAGCCTGGATGAGCCACTGCAGGCTGGCGATGAAGTGGCATTTTTCCCCACGGTAACCGGTGGTTAAAGGTAATTTGTAGGATGGGTTGAGCGCAGCGATACCCATGCCGCCAGTTAAATCCATGGTGGGTTACGCGACGCACGGATTGCGCGGTGGTTTTGCCAGCCTGGCTTTGCGCCGCTAACCCACCCTACGCCCCCCCACAGAGAGCATCTGCATGAGTATTCGCGTCCAACCGCAACCCTTCGATCCGGGCGTTGAACTCAATAGCCTGCATGCCGCCAACCTGGGCATCGGCGCGGTGGTCAGCTTTGTTGGCTATGTGCGCGACTTCAATGACGGGCACGAAGTTGCTGGGATGTTCCTTGAACACTTTCCCGGCATGACCGAGAAAGCCCTGAGCAAGATCGCCGCAGAAGCGGAGCAGCGCTGGCCGTTGCTGGGCATCGAGATCATCCATCGCATCGGCCGCCTGGAACCGGGCGAGCCAATCGTGTTTGTTGGCACCACCAGCGCCCACCGCCAGGCCGCGTTTGATGCCTGCAACTTCGTCATGGACTACCTGAAAACCCGCGCGCCGTTCTGGAAGAAAGAAGACACCGCCGACGGTCCGCGCTGGGTCGAAGGCCGTGGTTCTGATCAGGCCGCCTTAGAGCGCTGGAAACAGCAGCCCTAGGCTGCTGTCATGGCGAAGCAGAAAGCCGCGAAGTGCGCGGCTTTCTATTATTCGCTGGCTGAACCATGGCGATTACGGCTGGCCTGCACGATGCGTTGGGCGGGCACGCGCAGCTGGCTTAGTAGGTACTCGGCAAATTCCGCTGTGTAAGGCTGCAGGGCAATGGCCTGGGCCATGCAGCTGAGCCAGCTTTGGCTGAGTTGCTCGTTGATCGACCACTGCGCGTGAAAAGCCGGCAGAGCGATGGAGCCATAGCGCTCGCTGAATAGCCGTGGACCGCCGAGCCAACCGCTGAGAAAACAGGCCAGTTTGTCACTCGCCAGTTCCAGGTTTGCACCATGCAAGCGGCGCAACGCTGCGGCCTCTGGCTGCTCATCCATCAACCGGTAAAAGTCCCCAACCAACAGGCGTAAGCCGTCAATGCCACCCGCCGCCTGATAAGAGGCATCGCCTACACCGTAAACTGCTTGCTGCATCGGCTGAACTCCTTGGTAAAGCGGGCATTGTACGGTGCTGAATAGGTGTCAGGCTTCAGCCCACTGCCTAGATGACTTGCGCCAAGCGCGTAGCCACTGCCATCGCTTGCTGTGCACTGGCAATGTTGGTGAACCCAAGAAGCAGGCCGTGCCTAGGCTTGGCCCCTATATACCAGCGTGAAAGCGGTTCGACAGCCAGGCCTGCGCGGCGGGCACGTTGAGCGAATGCGACATCATCACCTTCGCGAAGCCCCGCGAGCAGATGCATGCCACCTACTTGATGGTTGAGCAGTAGACGTTCGCCAAACTGTTGCTGGAGTGCCTCGACGAGCCATTGGCGGCGGCGGGCGTAGAGGTTGCGCATCTTGTTTAAATGCCGGGCAAAATGACCCTCGTTGAGGAAGTTGCTGACGGTTGCCTGCAGTACGTGTGGGCAGTGGTTATGCAAGCGGTCCGCCGTGCGGGCGAATGCCTCACTCTGTTCGGCCGGTACAACCAGGTAGGCCAGACGCAGACCAGGAAACAGTACCTTGCTGAAGGTGCCGGTGTAGAGCACGCGGCCCTGTTGGTCGAGGCTTTTGAGAGCGGGTAGCGGTTTACCCTGATAGCGATACTCACTGTCGTAATCGTCCTCGATGATCCAGCTGCCTTGGCTGTCGGCCCAGTTCAGTAGCGCTAACCGACGCGGCAATGACAGCGATACACCCAGTGGGCTTTGGTGGGTCGGGGTGACCACTGCAAAGCGCGCATCTGCGGCATGGGCAATACCTTGTGCGACGTCCAGCCCCTGATCATCCACCGCAACGGGCACCAGCTCTGCACCTGCTTCTAATAGGGCATTTCTGGCCATGAAGTAGCCGGGCTCTTCTAGCCAGCATTTATCGCCTTGGTGCATCAGTGTGTGGCTAATCAGATCCAGGCATGCACGATAGCCGGCGCATACAAATATCTGTTCAGGCTGACAGGTGATGCCCCGCGAAATGCCCAGGTAAGCCGCGATTGCTGTGCGTAAGGGCGCATGGCCGCATGGGTCTGGGTAAACGAGCCCTTCGAGGCCGGCCTGTCGCAGTTGTCGGCCGGCCAGCCGTGTCCAGAGCTTGCGCGGAAAGGCATCCAATGCGGGCAGGCCCATCTGTAAAGCGAGCGGCAGCGTGCTGGAATGGGTGGATTGATACGCCGTCGCCGCCACTGGCGCGCTAGGTTTGGGCGAGGGTGCGAGTGTCAGTTGCGGTGTAACAACCGTTCCGGCTGCTCCGCGAGCAATCAAATAGCCCTCGCCAATCAGCAACTGGTAGGCCGCTTCCACCGTGCCCCGGGCTAGGTTTAGCTCTGCTGCCAGCGCTCGAACGGCAGGCACCCGATCTCCTGGCTTTAAACGGCCGTCGGCAATGGATTGACGAAATCGCTGATAGAGCTGGCGATAAATCGGCGCTGAGTGGCTGCGGTCCAGTTCTAAGTGAGGAATCATGGCCTAGTCGTTTGTGCATTTTTCGGCCCTGTAGCTTATGTCATTACGCCCCTAAAGTAAGTCATCGCTACAGCGGACGATGAACATGACATACACCCTTAAACACCTTGAAGACGCCTCGGGTTTTGCCGCCAGTTTCGACCTGATGCGGGTCTTGCGGCCGCATATGAGCGAACCGGCTGCTTATGTGGCGCAACTGCTTCGACAGGTCGAACAGGGCTACCGCTTGCTCGCGCTGTGCAAGGCTCAGCAACTGGTTGGTCTGGCCGGTTACCGCGAACTGGAAAACCTGCTCTATGGACGTTTTATCTACGTCGATGATCTCGTCGTGAGCCCCACGCTCCAGCGCAGTGGCCTGGGTGCGCAGCTATTGAGCGCGGTTAGGGCGCAAGCCGTACAGCGCGGCTGTGATCACTTGGTACTGGATACCGGCCTGCATATGCCGTTGGCCCAGCGTTTCTATTTCCGTCAGGGGTTGTTGGCCCGTGGCATGCATTTCACGCAGAGCCTTCACGCATGAACAATGTTCTATTGATCAATGCCAGTCCACAGGGCGCGGTGTCTCACGCCAATCAGTTAGCCCTAGAGTTGTGCGCTTGTCTGCAGCAGCGCTATGCGCAGCTTGAATTGGTTGAGCGTGATTTAGCTGCGTATCCGTTGCCAGTATTGAGCATGGACTATGTCCGAGCGCTGACCACGGCAACGCCATTTGACTCGCCGGTGTTCGAGGTTTCCGAAGCCTTGATCGGTGAACTGGAACGCAGCGATATCCTGCTTATCGCGACCCCCACGCACAACTTTACCTTTCCCGCTGCGCTCAAGCTGTGGGTCGACTACGTCTTGCGTATACACCGCACATTCAGTTCTGGCCCCAAGGGTAAGGTCGGTCTGCTGAGCGATCGGCCGGTTTACCTGCTGGTTGGTTCTGGCGGTTTTCACCAAGGTGCCTCGGCCAGCCAAGCTGACTTTCTGACGTCTTACTTGCGCCACGTGCTTAACACTTTAGGGCTGTTCAACCTGCACGTCACCTACCTTCAGGGCTTGGTCTGCGGTGATG
Organism: Pseudomonas sp.; assembly: GCF_046581935.1. Classification (GTDB taxonomy): domain Bacteria; phylum Pseudomonadota; class Gammaproteobacteria; order Pseudomonadales; family Pseudomonadaceae; genus Aquipseudomonas. Next base: position 442,892 of record NZ_JAYGFK010000012.1, on the reverse strand, counting down.
ACGCGGTGAGTACAACGCTCGACGCTGCCCGTGCCCGGCTGGCACTGGAACCGCTGTTCAGCCATCTGAACAGCGCCTGACCCATTTCTCTACACCGGAGTTTCACCATGAGCCAACTTAGACTGCCGTTTTCCTCCCTGTCGCCTGCGGCCTATCAAGGTCTGATCGCCAGCAATACGGCGCTTGCCGCTAGCTCGCTAGGCTTACCGCTGCTTGAACTGGTGTATTTGCGTATCTCGCAGATCAACGGCTGTGCGTTTTGCCTGGGTAAACACTCGCAGGCTCTGCGCGAATCTGGGGTGACGCAAGCGAAGCTGGATTGCCTGGCTGGCTGGCGTATCAGCGAACTGTTCAACGACCGCGAGCGCGCGGCTCTGGCCTGGGCCGAGACGCTAACCTACGTCAGTGAGAAGGGTGCGCCAGACGATTTGTACGAACCGTTGCGTGGCCACTTCAACGATGTCGAGATTTCTGATCTGACGTTGGCCGCCGCCTTGATGAATGCCTTTAACCGACTCGCTGTGGGGATGAAGCTCTAAGCGTGATATGTCGGCGGTTGTGTGGTCATTGCTGCAGATCCTAGGCGCGGTTTTAGTTGGCTACAGCAACCTTTACGCAGTTACGTCCGGCGTGCTTGGCGTTGTATAGCGCTCGGTCGCTGGCCACGTAGAGGCTGTCGTACGTACTCGACTGGCCGGCATCCAGGTAGCTCATGCCAATGCTGACGGTAACCGTTACAGCTACACCGTCTACTTCCTGTAACTGCGACTGCAGCAATTGGCGCAATTTTTCGGCAACTTGCTGACCTTGCTCGCGGTTGCTGTCTGGCAGTAGCAGCATGAACTCTTCGCCGCCCAAGCGCGCCAAACTATCGAGACTGCGTACCTGACTGGACAGCAGGGCCGCCACGCGCTTGATCACTGCATCGCCCAGCGGGTGGCCGAAGCGGTCGTTGATGGTCTTGAAGTGGTCGAGGTCTAGCAGCAGCAAGCACAAGGGTTGTTGCGTGCGTTGGCTGCGTATCAATTCGTGCTCGACAATGCTGCTAAATGCCCGCCGGTTGAGCAGACCGCTGAGCGGGTCGTGTTCGGCGAGGTAGCTGAGCTTGTGGTTTTGCTCTTCAAGGAGCTGCGCTTGCGCTTGCAACCGCTGTTCCTGGGTGTTGATGCGGATGAAGTAGCGCCATTGCAGCCACGCCAGCAGCAGGCCGATACAACAGGAGGAGAGGCCGTTGACCTGATTGCTCAGCAGCACTGCTGGGGCGCTCTGGGTCTGTTGTATGCCAAACAGAAATAGCGCCAGGGTCAGGCTAAATAACCATAAGGCCGAGAGGGGGCGGTGCAGAAAAACCAGCGCGACCAAGGTGCAACCGATCAATAGCGGGGTGATGTTGCTGGTTATAAGTTGATCAATTGCACTGATGAGGGCGGCGAAGCACAAGGCCCCGAGTGCAGCCACACTGACGCTGATTTCACGCAGTCGAACCTGCTCGGGGCGGCGCTCTAGATACCAGGCCGTCAGCGCCAATGCGCTGAAGAACACGAGCATCCCGGTGTGCGTGGCGAGAATGCCCTGACGCCATAAGGCTTCATTCGCCGATTCGGGTTGTTGTTGCCAGAACAGCCAGATGTGCAGCAGGTTGATTGGCGGAATCCAGGGCGCTGCAAGCCGCAGGCGTCGTATGTTCTGCTCAAGCAACTGTGGTGCAAAGGATCGGTTCTTTTCAGCAATTTTCTGCCAGTTAATACGCCAAGCACGCAATCCCGGTGACTCCTTAAGCTCTATCAATGCGGTCGAGTTAACCCGATCCTGATGACAGACGTTACACAAGTTCCTATCGCCGGGCGAATGGCTTATTCCGCCGCTGCATGTCGACGGCTCAATTGTCGCGGGCTGAGGGCGTGTATCGCCTGTGCGCTGGATTGTCGGCGGTAGGAATTGATAACGCCTGCGGCTTAAAGGCCAACCGTCACCTCGCGCAACTCATCGCCGTCGCGCAGAACAAAAATGGCGCTCAACCCTTTGGCTTTGGCCAACTGCGTGCCGCGCTCCACACCGAGCACCATCAGTGCGGTTGCCCAGGCGTCGGCGTACATGCAACTGGTGCATAGCACCGACACCGAGGCGAGGTCAGAGAGCAGCGGGGCGCCGGTGTGCGGGTTCATGGTGTGGGAAAACACCTGGCCGTTCTGCTCACGCCAGTGGCGGTAGTCGCCGGAGGTGGCGATGGCGGTGTTGCTCAGGGCCAGCGAGCCAAGCACTTCGCGCTGGCCTTTGCTGGGTTTTTCCAGGGCGACTGACCATTCGCTGCCATCGGCCTTTACGCCGCTGACGCGCATCTCGCCATCAATGCTAACCAGGTAGGACGTAATGCCGTGGCGTGCCAGACAGCGGGCCATCTGGTCCACGGCAAAGCCTTTGGCGATGCCGTTAAGGTCCAGGGTGATGGGCGCATGTTTGCGTACCTGAGCGTTATCCGAGTCGACTTCCAGCACCTCGCGCGCGCTGGTTTGCTTGTCCGGCCAGGTGTTGAGCGGCGCGTGTGGGCCAAAGCCGCACGCACTGACCAGCGCGCCGACGCCAATCTCGAACGCGCCTTCGGACTCGGCACTGATGCGCAGTGCGCTGCTCAGCACCCACAGCAGCTCATCGGGCACGCTCAGCCACTGGCCGCAGTTGGCCGCGTTGAGTTGCATCAGGTCGGAGTCGGGCTTCCAGGTCGACATTTGCTGGTCAACCTGACCGACCGCCTGTTGCTGCTCGCTGCTGATCACGCTCAGGTCGAGTTCGGCCGGTGCATACAGCACCGCGCTCCAGCGCGTGCCCATGGTGGCACCACTCAAGTTGTGGCGCTGCGCTGCGTTGGTCTCAGTAGACATCTTCACGGTAGCGTCCTTGTTGGCGGAGTTGGTCGATGTTCAAGCCCAGTTGCTGCAGCAAGGGTTCCAGCACGTTGCGCACCCCGGCTGCCATGTCGCGGGAGCCACATACCAACACCTGAGCGCCTTGTTGCAACAGCGCCACCAGTTTGTCGGCGTCCTGCAGGAGGCGGTCCTGCACATACATTGGCTTAGCCGCCTGGGAGAATGCCAGGCCCAGTTGGCTCAGGCGTCCGTCAGCCAGGTACTCATTCAGTTGCGTTTCATAAAGAAAGTCCGATTGCGCGCTGCGGCCACCCCAGTACAGGTGCAGCGGACGCTGATGGGCATTCTTGCGGACAAAGCCAATCAACGGCGCCAGCCCAGTGCCGGCACCCACCAGAATCAGCGGGTGCTGGCCGGCAGTCGGGCGAAACTCGGGGTGCGCTTGGATAACCCCTTCAATACATTCACCCACCTGCAGCCTATGCAGCAGGCTTGAGCAAACGCCCTCGGGCTGTTTACGCACGCAGATTTCCAGCACACCATCTTCATCACCGCTGGCAATCGAGTAGAAGCGAGGCGGCAGATCAGTACCCGGACGGATAGCCAGCAGGTCGCCGGGCGCGAAGCGGCTGTTGTTTGCGGGCGATACGGCAAAGCGTAAAACGGCGGCCGGTGACTCGCTGCCCTCGCCGTAAAGCTCGCGGCTCAGCAGCTGCAGCTGTTGTGGGGTTTCGCGGCTGGCGTGCGCAGTGAAGTGCAGGGCAACGTCGAGTTCCTGACCAAGCCGCTGCGCCCACTGGTTGAGCTCGCCCAAGGCGTTGCGGTCGATGCGCTGCAAGGGCAGCAAAGTCGCTAAGCCCTTTTGCTGCAGGCATTGCTCGACTTGCTCGGCATAACCGCAAAAGTGCTGAAACTGCGAATCACCAAAGCCCAGCACCGCGACTTGCAGCGTTGGGTTTAGCTCACTGCGCTGCAAGCGCCCGAGAAACGCCTTGGCCGAATCGGGAGCCTAGCCATCGCCATAGGTCGAGGTGAGTAGCAGCAGTTGGTTGGCTTGGCGGTAGTGCGGCTGCAGCTGATTCATGCTGGCGCAGTGCACCCTCAGGCCCTGGCTCTGCAATTGTTCCTGCAACTGCCGGGCATAGCTCCAAGTAGCCCCGCCCTGACTGCCAACCAGCAGAATGATCTGTGCTTGATCGGCCGGCGTGTTATCAGGCCGTGCGCCAGCCAGACGCTTGCGCCGCGCCCAGGAAAGCAGACCGAAGCCGCTGAGGAACAACACGGCCAGGCTGGAGCCGCTGAGGATCAGCGTCCAGAGTGGCGAATGCGCGCCGGTGTGCAGTTCATAGATGTTCTCGTACAGGCGCGTGGCAAAACCGTGCTGCTGATAGTTGATCCATTGCCCCGTATTGGCATTGATGAAGCCTTCACCCGCCGCCGTGCGCACGGTGTAAAAATTGGCATCCGGGTCGTTGGGAAACTCCAGCTCGCGCAAGTCTTGCTGGTCCAGGTTGCGCAGAGCAGTAAGACTGCTCAACTCGGCAGCCGGTGCTGAGTAACTGGCTTCTGGGTAGGTCGGTGAGGCGTCTTGACCATCGTTGATCCAGCCCTGGCTGATGGCCGCCAGATAAAGCCCACTCAGGGCAAGAATCGCCAGGGCCGGCAGCGTCCAGCGGGCCACGACCATATGCCAGTGAATCAACCCGCTGCTGGTTGGAATAGGCCGCACTAGGTGGCTCCAACCACCGAGTCGGCGCGCTAACAACCAAGCGCCAGTGACCACCAGTATCAGCAAGGCCAACGCCGCCAGACCACTGAACCAGCGGCCCGACTCGCCAAGCAGCAACTCGCGGTGCAGGTTGCGCGTCCAGGCAAGCAGGGCGGAAGGCTGGTAGGGCGAGATAACCGAGCCGCTGAGCGGATCAACCACCACGGTGCTGTTCTCGTTTGCCGTGCTGAGCGCGACGCGCAACTCACCACTGGGTGCCCGCTCGATGCGCTCGATACCTTGCACCTGGTCGGCGATACGCGCGGCAACGTCGGCGACATTCTCGCCAGCCGCAGGTGCCGTTTGCAGGTGTGCAACCAGGGTGCTGCTGGACAACACCAGGCCGGTGGCCGCCGAGACCATCAGCAAGACGCCAAGGAGCAAGCTGAGTACCACGTGGGTGCGTTGCAGCATGAGCGGGCTCCTGGGTTAAAACTGGTAGCTGAAGGTGTTGACGTAGCCTGTTGTGCTGCCGCTGACTGGTGTGGGCTGTTGTGTGAGCGGCACTTTGATCTCGGCGCGATTGTCCTGCTTGTTCTCGACGGCGCTGTCGATGCGGATTTCATAGCCGGCATCAATCAGCGCATCTTCCAGTTCAACCGCCACCTTCAAGGTTTGCCCGCTGCCAACGCTGGCACCGGTAAGACCGTCGTATTCGGCAGGCTTGTTACCGTCACGCACCCAGTCACGCAGGTGCTTGTAGTACTTGGCCTTCTTGCCGGAGACCCACAGCGTGCGCTGGTAATTGCCCTGTGCATCGGTGACATAGAACACCAGGTAGGCATCGTTGCCGCGGTACTCTTTCAAGGTGGTTTGCAGGGTGATTTCGCGGGCCTGGCCCAGCGCGGGCAGTGCCGCCAAACCGGCTAAAGCGAGGGTGAGAGTGGTCTTGTTCATCTGAACCTCCGTAGGGAATGGCGCAACCTTAGCCCCCAATTCTGAAGCCAAGCTGAAGGACAGAAACCTTGTACTTAATGAGGACTTAAGACTGTTCTGGAACAGCGTTTTTGCTGGCAGCAGCTTGGGTTTTTTACAGGCAGTCGCTTCACCAGATACGCAGCATGACGGGGCTTACACGTAGTTGCTGAGAGCCGTTGAAATTGTCGCTTTATGCCGTTGTTGCGGCGTTTGCCCTAGAGCGGTTGACGCAGGCGCTTGCGAAACGCGCCTGGGCTTTCGCCGCAGAGCTGCTTGAACAGCTTGGCGAAGGTGGCGCGGTCGCTATAACCGACTTGCTCGGCTATCTGCTCCAGCGACGCCGGGCTGCGCAGGGCGCGCTGCGCGGCGCTGATGCGTACGCGCTGTAGGTAGTCGTTGGGGGTCAGCCCGGTGCTGGTTTTGAAGCGGCGTAACAGGGTGCGTGACGAGCAGTTGGCCTGAGCCGCAAGGCGATTAAGGTCAATCACCTCGGCGTGGTGGCTGTGCATCCACTGCAGCAGTGGGGCGAGCGGGCAATCGTTGCTGGCTGGCGGTAGCAGCGGAGCGAAGCGCGACTGTTGGCCGCGCTGGGTGTCGAACACCAGGGCATTGGCCACCTGCTGCGCCAACCCGTCGCCGCCATGCTGGCCGATCAAGTGCAGGCACAGGTCGAGGCCTGCTTGCGCGCCGCCGGAGCTGAGCAGATGGCCGTCTTCGCAAATCAGCTGTTCGATCTGCAGATTGACCTGCGGGAAACGCTGGCGAAACTGGCTGGCCAGCGCCCAGTGAGTGGTTGCGCGGCGTCCATTGAGTACGCCGGCAGCGGCCAGCAGCACCGCGCTGCTACACAGGCTTGCGAGTTGTTGTTGCGCCGGGCGCTGCGCCAGCCAGGGCAACAACCGGGCATTGTTGGCGAGGGTGCTGTCGAGGGCGCTGCCACTGGCGGGCAGCAGAATCAGGTTGGCGGCTTCGGCGAGACGCAAATCACCATCGACCTGGATCTGCGCAAAGCCTAGATCGACCGCTTGCCCATCCTGACTAAAACGCTGAAGTTCGAACAGTGGCTGCTTGGCCAGGCGGTTGGCCAGGGTAAAGGCATCCATCGCTATGCTGAGGCTGGAACACACGGTTTGCGGGCAGACGTACAGGGCAATCTTCAGCATGGCGTGTTATCGCTGGCAGGTTTTGGCGATTATTGACACAAAGCTGTCTTTTACGCCAATCGCAGTTCTGGGTTTTTAGGGCAATACTGGCTGCAGTTCCCATACGGAGTTTTGCCCCATGAGCCATCCCAACGCCGAGTTGATTAGCCGTTTCTACCAGGCCTTTCAGCAGCTGGATGCCGAGACCATGGCCAGCTTGTATACCGCTGACGTGCGTTTTAGCGATCCGGTTTTTCCTGATTTGCGCGGTGCGGATGCCGGCGACATGTGGCGCATGCTGTGCACCAAGGCGCAGGATTTTTCGCTGACGTTTACTGACGTAGCCGCAGATGATCACTCCGGGCGAGCACGTTGGGTCGCCACTTATACCTTCAGCCAAACCGGTAACACGGTGGTCAACTACATCGACGCGAGCTTTCGCTTGCGTGACGGCAAGATCTGCGAGCATCACGATCAATTCGATCTATGGCGCTGGTCGCGTCAGGCCTTGGGCGTTAAAGGTTTGTTGCTAGGGTGGGCGCCGTTTGTACAGAACGCCATTCGCCAGCAGGCGGCCAAAGGTTTGGCGGCTTTCCAGAAGAGCCGTTAAGCTCGGTGGCCGTATTTACCGCCTGCCGATTTGACTGATGCCTGAATCCTCAATTGCTGTTGTCGCCCCCGCTGGTAAACCCTGGTTTGTTTACTTGGTGCGGGCGGCTAACGGCGCGCTGTACTGCGGCATCAGCGATGATCCGCACAAGCGCTTTGCCAAGCACCTGAGCGGCAAGGGCGCGCGCTTCTTCCATTCCAGTCCGGCGCAGGCGTTGGTGTATATCGAAACCTGCGCGGGCAAAGGCGATGCGCTGCGCCGCGAGCGGGCGGTCAAGGGCATGAGCAAGTTGGCCAAAGAAGCCCTGGTCGTCAGTGCCGCTGTTATCGCCCCGGTTGATAACGCGCCATCAGGCTAAGCGGGTAGGCCGCCAGCGCCTAGGCGGTTAAGCTGCTGGTCTACCTGAATCCTTGCGGAGCCTGCCATGCATGAGTTGATCCTGCACCATTACCCGACCTCGCCCTTCGCTGAAAAGGCGCGGCTGATGCTTGGTTTCAAGCAGTTGTCCTGGCGCTCGGTGATGATTCCGCCGGTGATGCCCAAACCGGATTTGACTGCCCTGACCGGTGGTTATCGCAAAACCCCGGTGCTGCAAGTAGGTGCTGATATTTACTGCGATACCGCGTTGATCGCCCGCCGCCTGGAGGCCGAAAAGAGTACACCAGCGCTGTTTCCTGAAGGCCAGGCGTTCAATGTCGCCTGCTTCGCGCAATGGGCCGACTCCCAGGTATTTCTGCATGCGGTAAGTCTGGTGTTTCAGCCAGAATCCATCGCCGTGCGCTTCGGCAAGCTGCCGCCGGAGTTTATAAAAACCTTTATTGCGGACCGCTCGACCTTGTTCAACGGCGGGCTGGCCACTCGGGTTCCCTTAGACGTGGCCAAACATCAATGGCCAACACTGATGGCGCGTTTGCAGCAGCAGCTTGAGCGTGAACCTGGTGACTTCCTCTTCGGCGAACCATCGCTGGCGGATATCGCCATGGCCCATCCGCTGTGGTTTTTGCGCGGTACGCCGGTGACTGCGCCACTGGTCGATGACTATCCGGCAGTGGCCAGTTGGTTGGCGCGGGTGCTGGATTTTGGTCACGGTTCTTTCAGCGATATGAGCGGTGAAGAAGCCATCAATATTGCCCGCGAGGCGACTCCGGCTGCGCTGCCGGATCTGGCGCTGGTTGACCCGAATGGTTTTGCCATTGGCCAACAGGTGGCCATTTCCGCCATCGACTATGGGGTTGATGCGGTAGAGGGCGAGTTGGTGTTCAGCGGCACTGAAGAGCTGATCCTGCGCCGCGAAGACCCACGTGCCGGCACTGTGCATGTGCACTTCCCGCGCATGGGCTTTGCTATCAAGGCGTTGTAGGGCTGCGAACAATCGCGGGTAAGCCCGCGATTTTTTATAGCTGTTGTAACGCTTCCGCGCTGAACGGTGGCGGGTTGTCTGGCCAGTCCAGTTGTAGTTGTTCCAACTCGCGGGTCAGCAGGCTGGCGATCAGCCAGTCGCGTAACCAGCGATGGTCGGCTGGGATCACATACCACGGCGCAGCTTCCGTGTGGCTGGCACTCAGTTGCTCGGCCCAGCGCTGCTGGCGCAGATCGAATTCGCGGTAGGACTGCAGATCGCTGCTGTGCAGCTTCCAGCGTTTATGCGGCTGCTCCAGACGCTCCTGTAAGCGTTGCTTTTGTTCGCCTTTGGAAATCTGCAAAAAACACTTCAGTGGCCGAATTGATTCGCTGAGCAAGTGCGCCTCGAAGGCCGCAATCGCCTGCTGGCGTGCGGGCAGTTCGGCGGCGCTGCACAGGCCGTCCAGCGGGTCGCTGATCAGCCCTTCGTAGTAGCTACGGTTGAACACGCCGAGCAGACCAGGCCCTGGCAGACGGCGTTGGTAGCGCCAGAGAAACGCGTGGCGCTGTTCGCAGGCATCAGGTTTTTGAAAGCCTTGAATGCTCACCCCTTGGGGATCGAAACTGCTAATCACTCGGCGGATCACGCCGTCTTTGCCAGAGCAATCGGTGCCTTGCAAGATCAGCAGCAGCGCATTACGGCGGTTGGCCCAGAGCATACGCTGCTGGGTGTTGAGCCAGGGCCGCAGCTCTGCCAGGGCCTGCTGCGATTCCTGCTTGTTGAGGCCGAAGTCGCGTGCCGGATCTTGGCCAAAGGGTGCGCTGGGATCGCAGCGGCAGGCATCCAGCAGGTGGTCTGGCAGGCGTGTCATCGCTAGTTTTTGCGGCGCTTGAGTTGATCGGTCAGCTGCGTCGGCAAGTTGCGGATCACCAGGGTATCGCTGCTTTCGTCATATTCGATCTTCGAACCCAGCAGGTGCGCTTCGAAGCTGATCGACAGGCCTTCGGCACGCCCGGTAAAACGCTGAAACTGGCTGATTGTGCGTTTATCTGCCGGGATTTCCGGTGACAGGCCGTAGTCCTTGTTGCGGATATGGTCGTAAAAGGCTTTCGGTCGTTCTTCGTCGATCAGCCCTGAGAGTTCAGTCAGGGTCATGGGCTCGCCCATCTTGGCTTGACTGCTGGCGTAGCCAACCAGGGTCTTGGTCTTCTCGCGGGCTTGTTCTTCGGGCAGGTCTTCACTTTCCACGAAGTCGCTGAAGGCCTTGAGCAAGGTGCGGGTTTCGCCTGGGCCATCGACGCCTTCCTGGCAGCCGATAAAGTCGCGGAAGTATTCCGAGACCTTTTTGCCGTTCTTGCCTTTGATAAACGAGATGTACTGCTTGGAGTTGGCGTTGTTGCGCCACTCGGAGATGTTGATGCGTGCGGCCAGGTGCAGCTGGCTGAGGTCCAGGTGTTTGGCGGCGGTCACGTCGAGCGTGTCGGTGACGGCCACGCCATCACTGTGATGCAGCAGGGCGATGGCCAGGTAGTCGGTCATGCCTTGCTGGTAATGGGCGAACAGCACATGGCCGCCGGTGGACAGGTTGGATTCTTCCATCAGTTTTTGCAGTTGCTCTACGGCCTGACGGCTGAACGCTGCGAAATCCTCACCTTCATTCAGGTAATGCTTGAGCCAGCCGCTGAACGGGAAGGCCCCGGATTCCTCATGGAAAAACCCCCAGGCCTTGCCCTGCTTGGCGTTATAGCTCTCGTTAAGGTCGGCGAGCATGTTCTCGATCGCCTGTGAGGCCGCCAGCTCGGTATCCCGTGCATGCAATACAGCGGGGGTGCCATCGGGCTTTTTGTCGATCAGGTGGACGATACAGTGGCGGATCGGCATAGCGGCCTCGTGGTACGTGAACGGAAAGCGCGCATGTTACCCGACCTTCGCTGCGGTAGTCGTGCGTCGCTTGTAGGCGATCAGGCGTTCGATCATGTAACGCAGGTGCATGTGCAGTTCATACAGCTCGTTGGAGTAGGACAGCGGCACCTCCACACGGGCGAGCTCGTCTTCGAGTTTTTCCAAACGCTCGATTTCAGCACCGATATCGCTGTCCAGTTGGCCTTTGTACAGCTGTTGGTCGATCTCGCGCAGGTGCTTGTACCAACGGTAGATGCGCGCGCGGATGCGCCACTGGTAGATCGGCCCGATGGCCTTGAAGAGTGGGAACAGCAATACCAGCAACGGAATGGCGAGGATGATGTAGCGGTCGGCCAGTGAGGCGATACGGAAGGGCAGGTAGCGCTGCAGAATCGGCAGGCCCTTGTCGTAGTAGTAATCGGCTTCGCTCAGGGTGTTCAGCGACAGCGGTGGTTTGGCCGGGTAGCTGCCCGCTGGATCAAGCAGGCTGCCGTTTTTCAGCACGGTTTTTGCCGCTTCGAGAATCAGTGGCGTCAGTGACGGGTGGAACTCCTTGCCGGCCACCAGCGTGGCGACTGGGCCAAGGGTGACGATTTTGTGGTCCGGGGTGTTGTGCGCCATGTTGAGCATGCCTTCGCCCACCTGTAACTGGCTCAGGTAAGGCAGGCGCGCCAGGTAGGCTTCGGTCCGGCGCAGGCTGACCAGGTGCACCTTCGGTTCAGCCGCCAGGCGCTGAATTAGCGCGTTTTCCGCTGGGCCGACAAAGAAGGCTGCGTCCAGCTTGCCGTCAATCAGTGCATCGGCGGCGCGACTACCGCCCAGTTGCTGCCAGCTCTCGGGGTACTGCGGCTGGTCGATCTGGTTGGCGGCGAATAGCGCAGCGGTTACCGCTTGGGTGCCGCTGCCTGGCGAGCCGATGGCCAGGCGGAGTTTTAGCAGATCGGCCAGGCGCTCGAACTTGACCTTGTTGCCGAGAAACAGCCACAGCGGTTCGCGGTACATCACACCCAGGCCGCTGAGCTTGTCGCGCGCCTCGTCACTGAGGGTCAGTTCCTGGCCGCTCTGCACCAGCGCCAGCTCCACTTCGCCGCTACCCAGTTTGCTCAGGTTGTCTGCAGAGCCTGCGCTCGGCACGAGTTCCAGGCTGAATCCCTGTAACGCCAGCTCAGCTTGCAGGCGCTCAGCAAACGCGTGGTAACCACCGCCTTCTGCACCCGTGGCCATGCGCGCGTGCATCGGCGGTGGTGGCGCAACAAAGTAGAAAAGTGCACCAACCAGGCCGGCGATTACGGGCACGAGCCAGAGGTTGGTAAGAATAAGGATTTTCAGGTCACGGAGAATGCGGCGCATGGTCAGTCCTTGTCATTACATGGGCTGAGGATAGCCGCAATAAGCGGCCAAGCTAAATGCCCTGTCCGGTGGGTTACGGCGCCACTGACCATGGGTACGCCGCTAGTCCGTGTCCATGCGCCTAACCCACCCTACGTATTACCTGCCCTGTAGCTAGCCGGCTGTTGCGCTGCTCGCGCCAACGGTCTAGTAGACCGAGCGCCAGGAGCAAGGCCAGGGCATAGCCGGCATCCATGCCGAGCATCAGCAATACCAAGCTGCACAGCAGCGCGCTGAATGCCGCCAGCCAGCGCCATATACCGCGCAGGAGCACCCAGCCGGCGGCCATGCTCAGCAGATAGATCAGGACAAAGTTGCCGTTGGCGTAGCGGATCAGGTCATCCACCGTCAGGTTAAACAGGGCAGCCAGGCTGGCGCACAGGGCGCAGCTCACTACCACCAGCAGCAGGGCGCGGGCAGGCACGCCGTGATGGTTGCGCTGGGCTAGGCTAGTCGGCAGTTTGCCTTCGTCAGCCAGGCTCCATATCAACCGGGCAAAGCCTTGCATATAGACGTTCATCGAGGCGAAGCAGGCCAGGTAACCGACAGTCGCCGCCAGCCAGCGGGCTTTTTCGCCCAGTAGCAGGTCGAGCAGGCGCGGTAGCGAGGCGGCGTCGGTTTGTACGTCGCCGTAGGCATGGAAGCTCAATACCGCGACCGAGCACGCCCAGTACACCAGGCCGGCGAGTAGTACGCCGAACAGCAGGGCGAGGGGGAAGTCGCGCTCGGCGTTCTTGAACTCCTCGCCCATATGGGTAAAAGCCTCGATGCCGACAAAACACCAGAACATCACCCCCAGCGCTGCCGGCAGCAGGTGCCAAGAGCCGCTGATCGTGGGCAGTAGCGGCTGGTTGTTGCTGGGTAGATCGCCAACCCACCAGATCAGCGCGATGGTGCCGATAATCGCCACGGCGATAGCGCCCTGGATCAAGCCGGAGGCCTTGGCCGGGCGTTGGCCAAGCAACAGGATCGCGGCCAGGGTGGCCAGTTGAATGATCAGTGCTTGTCCGCTACTTAGCTCGAATAGCGCCTGCCAGAAGCCGCTGGCGATACTCAGCGCTGCCGGCAAACCTACCGGTAGCACGGCGAGGAACAGCCATGCACTGATGCGCTCCATGCGTGAGCCAAAGGCACGGCCAATCAAGTGTGGTGCGCCGCCAGCATGGGGAAAGCGACGGCCTAGTTGAGCAAAGGTAAACGCCACTGGCAGCACCAAGGCAATCAGCAGCATCCAGGCCCATAACGAAGCTTCGCCCGCTGCCGTTGCTGCTAGTGCAGGGATGACGAAAATTCCGGTGCCAAGCAGTGAGGTGCTCAGCAGGCCAATCCCTTGCAGTAGGCCCAGTTCCTGGTTCAGACGACTCATGTTGTATGCTCTGTTGTTTTGCCGGCTATGGTAGGGCTAAGCCCTGCAAAGCGCCGCTGTAGAAGCGTCGGCGTTATCCGGCAAAGTGACGGAATTAGCCGTCGAATTACCTTTTTCTGAGAAAGCCCCGTGGACAAGTTTGATCAGCAAATACTCGCTCTGTTGCGTGCCGATGCGCGCTTACCCGTCAGCCAGATTGCGCGCGAGGTTAGCCTGTCACGCTCGGCGGTCAGTGAGCGCATTCGTCAGTTGGAAGAGGGCGGTGTGATCAGTGGCTATCACGCTCAGGTCGCGACGCCGGGCGAGGCGGCGATCAAGGTCTATCTGGAACTGTTCTATAGCGGTGGTCGTTGCGAACACTACGTCGAGTTGATGCGGGTGTTCCCGGAAGTACGCCGTTGCAGTGGCATTAGCGGTGAGACCGACTTGCTGGTGTATATCGAAGCGCCATCAATGCTGCGCTTCAGCGAAGTGCGTGGCGAGATCGAAAACTTCCCCGGCATGCAGAAGGTGAAAACCCATATGGTGGTTAAGGATTGGCAGTTTTGACTCAGCCCATACGTATTCTGCACACCTCTGACTGGCATCTCGGCCAGCACTTTATGGGCAAGACCCGCCAGGCCGAGCACCAGGCCTTTTGCGCTTGGCTGATCGAGCAGGTGCGCGAGCAGGCGGTGGATGCCGTGCTGATCGCTGGTGATATTTTCGACACCGGCGCGCCGCCCAGTTATGCCCGCGAGCAGTACAACCGCTTTATCGTCGAGCTGCGCGCCAGCGGCTGTGAACTGGTGGTGCTGGGTGGCAATCATGATTCGGTGGCCATGCTCGGTGAAAGCCAAACCCTGCTGGCGCAGCTCGGCACGCGGGTAATTCCCGGTGTCTGTGAGCAGCTTGAGGAACAATTGCTGGTGCTGCATACGCGTGATGGTGCGCCAGGGGCGATTCTTTGCGGCATCCCCTTTATTCGCCCGCGCGATGTGTTGCTCAGCCAGGCCGGGCAGAGCGCCCAGGATAAGCAGCAGTCGCTGCAGCAGGCGATTCAACAGCACTACCAGGATTTGTATGCCCTGGCGATCGCCAAACGCGCCGAGCTAGGCGACGAGCTGCCGATTATCGCCACCGGCCACCTGACTACTGTGGGTGCCAGTGCCAGCGATTCGGTGCGTGAAATTTACGTCGGCAGTCTGGAGGCGTTTCCCACCAGCGCCTTCCCGCCGGCCGCCTACATCGCCTTGGGGCATATCCACCGGCCGCAGAAGGTCGGTGGCCTGGAGCATATCCGCTACTGCGGCTCGCCGATCCCACTGAGCTTTGATGAAGCCAAGCAGCAGAAGGAAGTGTTGCTGGTGCAGTTGGATGGCAACGGTCTGAGCCAGATCACCGCGCTGCCGGTGCCGCGTTTTCAGCCGTTGTTGTCGCTGCGTGGTTCGCTGAAAGAGCTAGACGTACAGATTAAACAAGCCGCCGAGCAAGGCAGTGCTAAGCAGCCGGTTTGGCTGGAGGTGATGGTTGGCACCGACGATTACCTGAGTGACTTGCAACAGCGCATCGCCGCGATGTGTGAGGGCTTGCCGGTGGAGGTGCTGCGTATCCGCCGCGAGCGCGGCAATTCCAGCGCCAGCCTGCAGGGCCAGGCCAGGGAAACCCTGGATGAATTGAGTGTGGAGGATGTGTTTGCCCAGCGCTTGAGCAGCGAAAGCCTGGATGACGCCGAGCAGGCGCAACTGTTGGGGTTGTATCAGCAGGTGGTGAGTGAGTTGCGTGAGGGCGAGGCATGAAGATTCTTAGTCTGCGCCTGAAAAACCTCAACTCGCTCAAGGGCGAATGGAAGATCGATTTTACTGCCGAGCCGTTCAAGGACAACGGCCTGTTCGCCATTACCGGGCCGACCGGGGCGGGCAAGACCACGCTGCTCGATGCCATCTGCCTGGCGTTGTATCACCGCACGCCGCGTATGAGCACGGTGTCGGCCAGTGCCAACGAGCTGATGAGCCGGCACACCACCGATTGCCTGGCCGAGGTCGAGTTTGAGGTCAAGGGCGTCGGTTACCGCGCCTTCTGGAGCCAGCGCCGCGCCCGCGATAAGGCTGATGGTGCGCTGCAAGCACCCAAGGTTGAGTTGGCGTGTGCCGATGGGCAGATCATCACTGACAAGATCAACGAAAAACTGCGCGAAACCGAGCGCCTGACCGGCCTGGATTTCGAACGCTTTACCAAATCCATGCTGTTGGCCCAGGGCGGGTTTGCGGCGTTTCTTGAGGCCAATGCCAATCAGCGCGCTGAGTTGCTGGAAGAGCTGACCGGCACCGATATCTACGGGCAGATTTCTCAGCGCGTGTTTGAGCAGACCCGCGCGGTTAAGAACGAGCTGGAGCAACTCAGCGCCAAGGCATCGGGTATCGAGTTGCTGAGTGAGGAGCAACGCCAGCAGTTACGCGATGACGCCAGCCTACTGAGTGAACAGGAGGCGGCCCTCAACCAGCAGCAGCAAGATTGCCAGCAGCAACGCCAGCATGCGCTCGACCTGGCCAAAGCCCACAGCCACCATCAGCAGGCCGAGGCACAGGCGCAACAGGCACAGCAAGCCTGGCGGGCTGCCCAAGAGCCGCTGCAAGCACTCGCGGCGTGCGCCCCCGCGCTGAAACTACAGCCCGCGCATCAGGCCTGGCAGCACGCTCAGCAACTGCTCGCGCAGCGTCAGGTTGAACTGCAGCGCAATACCAGTGCCCAGCAGCAGGCGCAGGAGCAGGTGACGCAGCAGTTGTGGCAGGCCAGCCAGCTTAGCCAGCAACTGGTGGCGGCCAGGCAGGCCACCATTACTCAGCTCAGTGACCAGCAGCAGGCGGTGCAAGCGCAACTGGCTCAGCACCCGCAGCGCGCTCAGCTGGGGGCGCAATTGGGTGTTTGGCGCGAGCAGTTCGTCGCGCGCCAACAGTTGGCTGTGGCCGTGGCCGAACAGCTGGCCCGGCAGCGGCAGCAACGAGCGGCTGGCGTGCAGTTGGCAGAGCAACAGCAGCAATTGCACGCGCAATTGGCGCAGGCGGATACGGCGCTGGTTAGCGCGCAGGACCGCGAGCGTGACCAGCAATCGCAGCTGGAACAACTGTTGGCCGGGGAGCCGGAAGCGACCTTGCACGCGCACTGGCAGCGCTTGCTGGAACAGGGGCATGGGTTGCAGCGTCTGGAGCAAATTGCCCAACGCCGGCAGGAACTGAGCAAGCAGGCGGGGCAATTGAGCGATGCCTTGCAGGTGCAAACGCAGCAAAAAACCATCCAGGAGCAGGCTCTGCTGAGCTTGCGTGAGCAGTACCGCGATGTGCAGCAACAGGTGCGCGACAAGGAAACCCTGTTGTTGCAGGAGCAACGCATTCAGGCCCTGGAACAGTACCGCGAGCAATTGCAGCCCGAGCAGGCCTGTCCGCTTTGCGGCTCCTTGGATCACCCAGCGATAACGGCGTATCAAACGTTGGATAGCTCGGCCACTGCGGCCGCATTAGAGTTCAAGCGCGAGCAGTTGCAAGCCCTGGCTGAGCAAGGCGAAAGCCTGCGCAGCGACGTCGCTACCTTGAGTGAGCGCATCGAGCAACAACAGCTGCAAGCACAGCGCGTAGAGCAGGAGCGTCAGCAACAGACTGAGCTATGGCAGCAGCAAACCGCGTTGCTTGGCCAGCCGCTGGCCGATGCCGCCGCGCTCAAGGCCGCACTGCATACACACGCCGAGCAGGTGCAGCAGTTGCAGGCGCGTCTGGCGCAACTCGAACTGCTTAAAGTTGCCGTGGACAGCGCCCGTGCGGCCAGCCAGCAGGCGGAGAAAACCCAGCAACAACGGCGCGCCGATCAGGCCGTGCTGCTCAATCAGCAGGCGCACCAGCAGAGCCTGCAACAGAGCATCGACAGCCAGTTGCAGCACCTGCAACAGCAACAGCAACAACAGCAGGAGCAGCTCGCGGCCGCCTTGTCCGAGTTTGACTACAGCCTGCCGGAACAGGGCGAAGACTGGCTGCAGCAGCGCGAGCAGGAGTGGGCGCACTGGCAGCAGGATCAGCAACTGCTACATGAACTGCAAGAGCGCCTGCGCGATGAGCAGCACGGCCTGAGCAGCAGCCAGGAGGTGGCCGAGCTCTGGCAGCAGCGTCTGCATCAGCAAGTGCTGCCCGCTTTGCCGGCTCTACCGCCGGTCGCCGATGCCCGTGAGCGCTTGGCGGCTGCCCAGCAAGGCTACGATGACGCAGTGCAGACCGTCAGTGCTTTGCAGGGCAAGCAGCAAACCCTCGGCGAGTTGCTGAGTCAGGCGCAAACGGCTCTGGATCAGCAACAACAGGCGTGGGACGCAGCGCTAGCCCTTAGCCCCTTTGCCGATGAAGCGACTTATCAGGCGGCGTTACTCAGTGATGAGCAACAGGCGCAACTGAGCTCCCTCAAGGAGCGCTTGGAAAAAGCCCTGACCGAAGCGCAAGCGTTGCAGCTGTCCAGTGCACAACAGCTGGCGCAGTTGCAGGCGTTGCCGCATAACGCGTTGAGCCTTGAACAGCTGGAGCAGCAGTTGCAAGAACTGAGCGCGCAATTGCGTGGGCTGAGCCAGCGTCAGGGGGAAATCCGCGCCCAGCTCACGGGGGATGAGGAGCGTCGCCAGGGCCAGCAAAGCCTGTTCGCCGCCATCAGCGCCAAGCAGGGCGAGTACGACCTGTGGCAGCAACTCAACAGCCTGATTGGCTCGGCCGATGGCGCTAAATACCGCAAGTTTGCTCAGGGCCTGACCCTTGATCACCTGGTCTATCTGGCCAATCAGCAACTCGAACGCTTGCACGGTCGTTACCAACTGGCACGTCGCAGCAGCGGCGAATTGGAACTGGAGGTGCTCGATACATGGCAGGCGGATGCCGCCCGTGACACGCGCACCCTGTCTGGAGGCGAGAGTTTCCTGGTTAGTCTGGCTTTGGCCTTGGCACTGTCTGATCTGGTCAGTCACAAGACCAGCATTGACTCACTGTTTCTTGATGAGGGCTTCGGCACCCTCGACGGCGAAACCCTAGAGGTGGCGCTGGACGCTCTAGACAACCTCAACGCCAGCGGCAAGATGATCGGCGTGATTAGCCATGTGGCGGCGCTCAAAGAGCGCATTCCGGTACAGCTGAAAGTGCACAAATCGGTCGGTATGGGCTACAGCACGCTGGACCGGCGTTTTGCGCTCAACACTGGCAGAGATTGATTTACCGCAGGGCTTCCCGTACATGCTTACCTATACTGCGTAGCGATGCGTTTTAGTCACTGCGGTATCGGTACATATCGAGGTATGTCTTGGAGCGTTGCATTTGATCAGAGCGTTGTGCGGTTTGCTGTGTTGCTGCTGTCTGGCGAGCAATGCCATAGCAGCCCCTATTTTGGGGCAGGCTTTGACGCTGTGTTATGAAGATCAGAACTCCTACCCGTGGGTCATGACCGACGGCAGCGGGCTCAACTTGCAGCTACTGCACTTGGTTGCCAGTGCTCAGCACATTCAACTCAGCCTCGTTGCGGTACCTTGGAAGCGCTGCCTGGCGGGGCTTGCGCAGGGTGTCTATGACGGTGCCTTTGCCGCCAGCTTCAAGGCGGAACGTTTGAGTTTGGGGCGCTATCCACTGGATGCCGATGGCCGGCTGGATGAGCGCAAGCGTTTGCACACCTCAACTTATGCCCTTTACCGGCGCAAGGGCAGTACGGTCAGTTGGAATGGCCAGGAATTTCGCCAGTTGCATGGGCGTATTGGCTCGTTGAGCGGTTTCTCGATCAGTGACTTTATCCGGGCGCAGGGCGCAGAGGTGGATGAGACCAATCGTGACCCCGTGGCACTGCTGCGCATGCTTAGTCATAAGCGTATCGAGGCCGCCGCCTTGCAGAGCCTACGAGGCGATTTTGTCCTGCTGGCTAATCCGGACTTGGCGGCGCAGTTGGAGAAGTTGGAGCTGCCGTTAGAGGACAAGGCCTACTACCTGATGCTGTCCAATGGGTATGTCGCCGCTCACCCGCAGCAGGCCAGTGAGCTTTGGGATGAGATAGAGCGCCAGCGTGAGTCGACGGTGTATCAACAGCAGGTGCAGGCGTTCCTCGCCCGTGCGCAACCTTGATAGCAGTGCGCGTGGTTTAGTCGCGCATCTTGTCTACGGTGATAGCCTGGCCATTTTCTACCCGAGTTAGGAACACAGCCTCGGAACCTTGATGATCGGTGCGCGAGAAGCGCACTTTAAAGCCGCCTAGATCGCTGTCGGTATGCTCCAGTGCGTCGATAAAACGCTCGCGGGTTGGTGCCTTGCCGGCATTGCGCAGGGCCTGGACAAACACCATTGCACCGATATAGCCCTCCAGCGACGCATGGCTGATGTTCTGCGGGTCGACGTCGGCCTGGTAGTTCTGGACCAGTTTGAGCGATCGGTCATGCGGCGATGGCACGACTTGGCTGATGTAGACACCGTTCGCGTCGCTGCCGGCTTCGCGGATAAATTCTTCCGTGCCGATAAATGACACCGTGATAAAGCGCGTTTTCAGGCCAACGGCTTTGGCCTTTTTAATCGCCGCTGCCAGTTGTCGGTGGGTGCCAACAAAGAACACCGCCTGCGGTTGCGTGCTACGCAAGGTTTCGATGGCTTTGTCGACCTCCAGTGAGTTGCGCTGGATTCGCGTTTGCGCGTCAATCTGCAAACCGCGTTTGTGCAGGGCTCCGCTTAGCCCGCTTTTTACCGCCTCGCCGAAGGAGTCGTCCTGCATCAGGATGGCGATACGTTGCAGGCCAAGGTCTTCAGTCGCGTGCTGAACCAGGCGCTCGGCTTCCTCAATATATGAGGCGCGAATGTTGAAAACCTCAGGCTTGGCCGGTGTGCGCAGAAATTCCGCGCCGGTGAGTGGAAACAGGTAGAGCATCTGAGCTTGCTGGGCAATTGGCAGTGCGGCTCTCGATGTGGGTGTGCCGACATAGCCAAGCAAGGCAAATATCTTGTGCGTTTTCACCAGCAGACGAGTCTGTTCGGCGGTGCGTTCGGGCTCGTAGCCGTCATCCATGTTGATCAGTACCAGCTTGCGACCGTGCACACCGCCGGCGGCGTTGATCCGCGCAAAGTAGCCAAGGACCCCGCTGTGCATGCCTAGGCCGAGGTCGGCAGCTGGGCCGCTCTGGGCGTTGACCATGCCTACGCGAAGCTCTGTCGCGCTAACGCCATTTTCTGCTGTGGCCGCGAAGGGCGACAGCAGAAGACAGGTGACAGCAAGGCTGTGCAGCAGCTGTCGGAGTGTCATCCGTGGGTTCCTCGGCATAAGCAATGGTCGCGTCTGGGGGCGGCCGCTGAGCGGTTGTTATTGTGGGTACATATCAGGAGCAGCGGCATTGGTATCTCTGGAACACTGTAGTCCGTTATGGGGAAAGGGTTTCTACTCTTGCGCATTGGGTGTGCTGGCTACCGGCTCAGGCTGGTATTTACCCTGCTGCAAGTCGTCGAAATAGCGCTGGTAACGCCCATTGTCGCGGTAGAGCTGCAAGCGTTTGTTGAAGCGCTTGAGCAATGCCGGGCTGCCCGCCAGGCTTTTAGGCAGCATCAAGTAGCTGGCGTTAGTTAGCAGCGGCTTCGGATTATGGGTGATACGTGCCTGATCCGCTGCACTGAAATGGCTGCGCAGTGCGGCATAGCCGACATGAATTTCCTGTGGGTAGAGAACCACTCGCTCTTTGAGTAACTTCTCGAAGTTCTGCATGTCCGTGGAGACACGCTCCATCTTCACTTTGTGCTGGGCGAGAAACGTATCGAAGGCTGGGCCGTAGCTGTACTCCAGGCCGCCGCCGAGGTTCATGCCGGTTAGGTCATCAAAGCTCTGCCAGTCGAAGGGCAGGCTTTTCAGGTGAAAGAACACGAACTGCTCGTTCAGTAGTGGTGCACTGAAGAGGAAGTCCGCCTCGCGCTCAGTTTTGTGCATCCACACTGCCGTGGCATCGAAGCGGCCAGCCGCAGCAGCCGAATAGGCGCGTGGCCAGGGCAGAAACTGGAAGCTGACACGGTAACCTTCATCGGCCAACAGGTCGCTGATCAGGTGAGCAATCACGCCGTTGTGCTTCAGATCGCTGGACAGATAGGGCGGCCAATCACCGAGGCTTATTTTCAGCTCTGGCTGTTCGTAGGCTTGTGCGGCTAGCGCCAACAGCAAGCACACGGCGACGAGCAGGCTTTTCAACATCATTGATCGACCTCTAACTCCAGCGGGCTGTCTATTCCGGCATGTTCACCCGTTAGTAATAGCATTGTGTTGCTTGTGAATGCATCCCGTGGTGCCGGGCGGATGGTCGCGGCGTCGTAGGTTAAACGTCTTCAATTCTTCATCAAAGCGTCATCTTGCGGGTTAAGACTGCTGCGGATTTGTTCAATTCCCATGTCTTTGCATAAGGATAGTTGCTGTGCTGCGAATCCCGGCTTTATGTGCACTCTTTGCCTTGGCGCCACTGGCTTCGGCCCTTGAGCTGAAACCCCTGGCGCTTTACCAGAGCGGTTTTGCCGCCGGTACTGAAATTGTTAGCGTGCAGGCCACGAGTATGCGCGTTGCTGTGTCCAATAGTGCCGAAGGCCTGGTGGATATTTTGCAGCTAGATCCTGCCAAGGGGCTTGAGCGTATCGCCCGGCATAAGCTGGTGGCTGAAGGCGCGGGGGAAATTACCTCGGTGGCGTTTCACCCGCGTGAAGATATCTTCGCCGTCTGCGTGCGCGACAGCGACGGGCTGAAGAGTGGTCACGTCGAGTTTCGTGCAGCGGCTGATGGTTCGCTGCTGAAGTCAGTCGAGATCGGTATCTGGCCGGACAGTGTGGCGTTTTCACCGAACGGTGATTTCGTTGTAGTAGCCAACGAAGGTGAGGGTTACGTACGTGATGGCGAGGGCTTCCGTAGCGGCGAAGGCTCGATCAGCTTGATTGATTTGCGTGGCGGCGTGACAGCGGCCAAGCACACCTTAATCAAACTGCCGGATCTGGCAGGTGTTGAAGGCGCGACCCAGAAGGAGCATCAACGTCTGCTGGAACGGGTGATTGATGGTGAGGAGTTGAAGGTTCCTTTCGGTACCAGCCCCGAACATATCGAGCCGGAATACGTGATTTTCAGCCCGGATGGCGCGCGCGCCTATGTCAGCCTGCAGGAAAACAACGCCATCGCAGTGGTCGATGTACTGCAAGGCAAGTTGGATAAAGTCTTTGGCTTGGGCACCGTGCGCCATGCTGCGGATATTGTTGATGATGGCAAATACGATCCTAGTGCCGAGCTGTTCGCCTTGCGCGAGCCGGATGCCCTGGCAGTGAGCGCCGATGGCCGTTACCTGATCAGCGCCGATGAAGGTGATAGCGATCCGAAAATCGCTAAGACCAAGCCCGGCCTGCCCAGTGGTGGTGGCCGCACGGTCAGTGTATTCGATGCTCTGAGCGGCAAGCTGCTCGGTGATACCGCCAGCCAGTTGGACGATAAAGCCGCCGAGGCCGGTGTTTATCCGGATGCGCGCAGCCCTAACAAAGGCAGCGAGCCGGAAGGTGTGGTCAGCTTCGATGCTTTTGGCAAACGCATCGCCGTGGCCACCCTGGAACGCGCCGATTCCCTGGCGCTGATTGATCTCGATCAGCCGGCACAGCCTAAGGTGCTGCAGGTAATTGGCGCCGGCGAGGGCGCGGGTTCTGGCTTGCTAGCACCGGAAGGCTTGGCCCATGTCGAGCAGAACGGTCGGCACTTTCTGGTTACTGGCCTGGAGAAGAGCGGTAACGTCGCACTATTCGAGCTGGTTAAGTAACAAGCCTGTTGCCGGCCAGATGCAGTGCTTGATCTGGTCGGCCGTTTAGGTCGCTCTCGTGACCGCAAGGCTGTGCCGTACTGTGACCTACGTTGACAGGTAGCGGATCCCGAACCGTTGTTGAGCCGGCCAATTGTGCCGGCTTTTTCATGGCTGCTAGTTCCCCGCGTTATCCCCCGTTAGCAGGCGGCGTAGGTTGTTTTAAAACGGCCTGCTAGAGTGCGGCAGCGCAATCGGGCGGATAACAAGGGATGGCGAGGCATGACCTTCTGGGTTGTTGCAATTTTGTTCATATTGACCTACCTGGGCATGGCCGCTGGTGGTATTCGCGGCTTACGTGTCGACCGCAGTTGGATTGCCGGTTGCGCGGCGGTGTTATTGCTTGTTAGCGGTGCGCAGACACCCGCCGTAGCGGCCAGCCATCTGGATGCCGGTGCGCTGTTGCTGTTGTTTGCGTTGATGCTTATCTCGGCACAATTCGATTTTTCCGGCGTGTACAGCTGGCTCAACCAGAGCCTCAGCCTCTCTGCCGAGCGGCCCGCATTGTTGCTGCTCGGGGTGGTGCTGTTAGGGGGTGTGCTTTCGGCGCTGCTGGTGAATGACATTGTCGCCTTTGCCCTGACCCCGCTGCTCTGCCATAGCTTGCTTGCGCGTGGTCTTGATCCGCGGCCCTTTCTTCTGGCCCTGGCGTTGTCGTGCAATGCCGGGTCAAGCGCTAGCTTGATAGGTAATCCGCAGAACATCTTGATCGGCCAGGCCGGCGGCTTGGATTTTTGGTCATACACTTGGATTGCCGGGCCTCCTGCGCTGGCGGCGTTGGCCATTACCTACCTGGTGATTTGGCTGCAATGGCGTAAGCGGTGGGGGGTGGCCAAACCAGCGCTTCAGGAAGAAACCCCGGTGCAGCATATCTATGGGGCGCGTAGTTATCTCAAACCCATACTCGCCAGCCTGGTGTTGATTGGGCTGTTTTCCACCAGCATGCCGCGCGAGCTTTCCGCCCTGCTGATTGCCGTGCTGGTGATGATCTCGCGCCGAGTGGATAGCCGCGATTATGTGCAGAAGGTCGATTGGAACCTGTTGCTGCTGTTTGTCGGGCTGTTTGTGGTGACTGGTGCGGCGATGGACCTGCCGCAGGTAGCCGCAGTGGCCAGGCAACTGGCCGAGCTGGGCCTGCTGCCCCATGGGGTGATTTCCCTGGCAAGCCTGTCGTTGCTGGGCGGCAACCTGATCGGCAATGTGCCCTACGTGATGTTGCTGTTGGGCGTATTGCCCGATGCTAGCGAGAGCTTGTTGGTGGGGTTGGCGATCATGTCGACGCTGGCCGGCAACCTGCTGCTGATCGGCAGTGTGGTCAATTTGATCGTCGCCGAAAGCGCAGGGCGTCAAGGTGTGCCGTTAGGCTTTGTCGACTTCGCTCGTAGTGGTTTCCCCGTTACCTTGTTAAGCATCAGCCTGGCAGGGCTATGGCTGGTGTTGGGCGGCTGGTTGCCCTGGTAGGTGTAACCCCTAGCCCGGATGCAATCCGGGGCGCTTTGCTTGTTGTAAGATCCGCTCGCGGATTGCATCCGGGCTACGTTCTGAGACTTAGGCGCGGCGTAACCCTTCACGGGCACCTAGGCGGCATGGGTATCGCTGCGCTCAACCCACCCTACGACTACGACTTACTTCCAGCGCTCTTTGCGCCAAGCCTGTTGCTGTTCCGGCGTCAGGAAGGTCCAGGCAACAAAGCGGCTCTGTTTTTGGCCTTGGGCCATTTCCACGGTTTTTACCTGTAGCGCGCCAGCCTTTTTCAGCGCGCTGTAAACGCCCGGCAGGTTGCCGGCCTTGGAGATCAGGCTGCTAAACCACAGCACCTGTTGGCCGACTTCGGCACTTTCCCTTATCAACTGGCTGACAAACGCCGCTTCGCCACCCTTGCACCACAACTCTGCCGCCTGACCGCCGAAGTTCAGTACCGGTAGTTTGCGCTTGGGGTCGAGCTTGCCCAGGTTGCGCCATTTACGCTTGCTGCCGCTGCTGGCTTCCTCTGCGCTGGCGTGGAAGGGTGGATTGCACAGGGTTAGATCAAAGCGCTCAGTGCTGCGCAGCAGGCCCTGGAAGATATGTGTGCTGTCGTTCTGCTGGCGCAGTTCGATCGCCTCACTCAGCCCCGGGTTGGCCTGCACGATGGTCTTGGCTGAGGCAATGGCGCTGGCGGCAATATCGGAGCCGAGGAAGTGCCAGGCGTATTCGCGGTTACCCAGCAGCGGGTAGATGCAGTTGGCACCAACGCCGACATCCAGTGCGCGCACCTTGGCGCCACGGGGGATTTCGCCGGCGTTACTGCTCGCCAGTAGGTCGGCCAGGTAATGCAGGTAATCGGCACGGCCAGGGATCGGTGGACACAGATAATCCGCCGGAATATCCCAATGATTGATGCCGTAAAACTGTTTCAGCAGCGCCCGATTAAACACTTTGACGGCTGCCGGGTTGGCGAAGTCGATGCTCTCTTTGCCATACGGATTGAGGATCACAAAGCTTGCCAGTTCCGGACTGGCCTTGGTCAGCACGGGGAAGTCATAACGCCCCTGATGACGATTGCGCGGGTGCAATTGGCCCTTGGCTGCATCTGGTTTGGCTGCGGCAGGCTTGCTGGCAGCAGGGCGCGGCTCTGCGGGGTTACGGCTGGGGCGTTTCGGCGGCAGGGACATGGCAGGCAGATCGCAGGCTTGGGGCGCGGGATTTTCCCACAGCTGGCGCGCGGCTGCAGGATATTCCGTCAGCAGCTGTTGGCGATCTGCTGCGTGTCGGTGCTGGCGCTAGAGTGGGAACAACCAGGGCACCATCAGCACGCTGACCAGCATCACCAGCAGAGTAAAGGGCACCCCAATACGCACAAAGTCGCCAAAGCGGTACTGGCCGGGGCCGAGCACCAGGGTATTCACCGGCGAGGAAATGGGTGTCATAAAGGCTGCCGAAGCTGCCAGGGCGACGGTTAGCGCAAAGGGGTAGGGCGAGGCATTCAGCGCTTGTGCCGTGGCAATGGCCACCGGGGCCATCAACACCGCTGTGGCCGTATTGGAGATAAACAGGCCGATCAACGCTGTAACGCTGAATAGACAGGCTAGGAGGAGTCGGGGGTTCGCTTCACCCAACAGGCTGACCAGGCCGTTGACTGCCAGGTCGACGCCGCCGGTTTTTTGTAGGGCGTGCGCAAAGGGCAGCATGCCGACAATCAGCAGCAGCGTAGGCCAGTGAATCGCCCGGTAGGCGCTGTCCATATCGATGCAGCGGAATGCCCCCATCAGCAGGCAGCCGATCAGCGCCGCCATAACGTTAGGCACCAGGCCACTGACCATCAGGCCGACCATAATCCCCAGGCTGAGCAAGGCATAAGGTGCCTTGCGCGCAGCAGGTGCGACCTCGGCCACCTCGGCAGGCAGGCTGAGCACCAGGAAATCGCGGTTCTGTCCTTGTAGGCGGTAGATGTCCTTCCAGTCGCCGGCCACCAGTAGGCAGTCCGAGGCTTTGAGCTTCTCGTCCACCAGTACGCCCTCCAGCGCTTGGCCTTGGCGGCGCAGGCCGACTACGTTGAGTTTGTGCCGCGAGCGAAAGCCCAACTCTTGAATGGTCTTCCCCGGCAGCTGCGACTCCGGTGGTAGCGCCACTTCGGCCATGCCCAAGACGTGGGCGTGCAAGCTGAAGTAGGAACTCGCCAGTTGCATGGGCTCCAGACCCAGTACCTGGTAAGTACCCAGCAGGCCAATGGTGGGGCTGGCGATGTCCACGAGTAGTACGTCGCCAGGTTCCAGCAGGGTGTTTCCGCTAGCGACCAGAAGCAGGGTGCGCAGGCGTTGCCGGCGCTCGACGGCGATCACGTTGATGCCATGGTCGCGGCGCAGCGTCAGCTCGTTGAGCACTTGATTGGCCAGCGGCGAATCGCTGCGTAGTTTTAGGCGGCGTTCGCGGCCGCTCAGTTGGTAACGCTCGGCCAAGTCGGCCAGGGTCAGGCGCGGCAGCTTGTCTTGGTCGCTGGTGTCTTCGCGCACGAGCCAATGCCGTATCAGCAGCATGTAGCCGATACCCAGTACCAGCACAACCAGGCCGATTGGGGTGAAGGCGAAAAAGTTAAAACCATCCAGGCCGGCGCGGCGCAGTTCGGCGTGCACCACCATGTTGGGTGGCGTGGCCACCAGGGTAAGCATGCCGCTGATCAGTCCGGCGAAGGCCAGAGGCATCATCAGTCGGCCAGGGGCGATGCGCAGGCGCGCTGCCACGCCCAGCACAACAGGGATAAATATCGCCACCACGCCTGTGGAACTCATTATCGAACCGAGGCCGGCGACCGCAAGCATCAGCAGGATCAGCAGGCGCGTTTCGCTGCTACCGGCCTTGGCCACCAGCCAGTCACCCAAGCGATAGGCGACGCCGGTACGTACCAGTCCGTCACCGATCACGAACAACGCTGCAATAAGAACCACGCTGGGATCGCTGAACCCGGCCAGGGTTTGCTGGATGTCGAGCACCCCGCACAGCGGCAACGCCAGGATCAGTAGCAGAGCGACCACGTCCATGCGTGGCTTGCCAATAACGAACAGGGTAACGGCACCGGCTAGCAGGCCAAGCACCCAGAGCAACTCGGGGTTCATCGCAACATCCGTGACAAATGGAAGGCGATTGTCTCAGGGATAACCCAGGGTACTCTTGATCTGTTGCAGGTTGGCGGCGATCCAGCCTTTGTCGAACGGCCCCCAACTGTGAATCGCGTAGTGCCCGGCATTGTTGCGCTCGCCAGGCTGTTGCACGAACACGCAATCAATATCCAGGTCAACCAGGGCGCTGAGGGTGTCCTGCGCTGTGCGCCGGGGCATGCCGGTCGCTTCCATCAGTGCCGGCACGCTGCTGGCGCTGCCGCTGTCGATTAGCCAGGCCACATACAGGCGGCGATAGAAGCTGGTTTTGGTTTTGCTCACGTCCATGGCAAGGTTCCTGGCACGCAGCCGTGTGTAGGGCACACGGCCTGGTTAAAAGTCAGCCCAGTGTGGCAATCGCGATATAGGCGGCTGCACCGGAGATGTAACCGAGAAACGCCAGCAGGCTGATCTTCTTCAAGTACCAGATGAAGTTGATTTTCTCCATGCCCATGGCCGCTACCCCGGCAGCCGAGCCGATGATCAGGCAACTGCCGCCCGTACCGGCGCAATAAGCGAGCATTTCCCAGAACACGCCATTAGCCTGGAAGTTGCTTAGCCAGGCCGTGTCCGCACCCGCCAGTGCGAGGTCTGCAGGGCTTGCTAGTGGGTACATTTTCATGGCCCCGGCAACCAGCGGCACGTTATCCACCACCGATGACAGCAGGCCGATGGCGATGTTGATGGCGTAGACGTCACCCAGGTTTTCGCGCAGCAAGGTGGCGACTTGGGTTAGATGGCCAGCAGTGGCCAGGCTGGAAACCGCCAGCAGGATGCCGAGGAAGAACAGCACGCTGGTGATGTCGATACGGCGCAGTACACCGACTACGGACAACGGGTGTTTGTCTTCGTAATTCTTGCCGCGATGGATCACCTCGGTCACCACCCAGAGCACGCCCAGGCCAAACAGGATGCCCATGTAGGGCGGCAGATGGGTCACGGTTTTAAATACCGGTACAAAGACCAGTGCGCCGATACCCAGGGCGAACACCAGATTACGCTCGAAAGGCGTGGTCGGGTCGCGACGTTCTTCATCCAGCGCGCTGACTTGCGGGCGCTGGATTTCGCCCTTCATGGTCATGCTGAGTACCAGCAGTGGCACCAGCAAGCAGACGACGCTGGGGATAAACAGGCTGCTGATAATGCCGCTGGTGGTGACCTGGTTGCCGATCCACAGCATGGTGGTGGTCACGTCGCCAATCGGCGACCAAGCCCCGCCGGCGTTGGCGGCGATCACCACGATGCCGACGTAGAACCAGCGTTCTTTCTGGTCGGCGGCCAGCTTGCGCAGCAGCGAGACCATGACGATGGTGGTGGTCAGGTTATCCAGCATTGCCGACAGGAAGAAGGTGATCAGCGCCACTACCCAGAGCAGGGTGACGCGCTTATTGCTGCGAATGCGGTCGGTGATGACCTTGAACCCTTCGTGGGCGTCGATCAGTTCGACGATGGTCATCGCCCCCATCAGGAAGAACAGGATCTCGGAAATCTCGCCGAGGTGATGACGCAGCTCTTCGGTGACATGGTGGTCATTGCCGCTGGCACCAGCGGTCGCAGCACCGATGAGCGGTAGAATGCTGTCTGCGCCCAGCACCAGAATGGTCCAGCAGATAACGGCGGTGAGGATCGCCGAAGCGGCCTTATCGACCTTCAGCGGGTGTTCGAGGGCGATACACAGATAACCGAGGACAAAGATCAACGCCATTAATGCGTACATGGTCAGGATTCCACTTTCAGGGCTTTTTTATTGCGTTAGAAGTGCCTGCAACGTTTGCAGCGTCGCAGAAGATGCCTGAATTACGCAGAAATTGGCAGCGGATTTACAACGTAGCCGCTTAGGGCGAGCTTCAATCAGCTTTTGCTGGCTACTGCAATGAGGGCTGCCGCGCCCTGGTTTCGCGGGGTTGGATGCTTTAGCAGCGCTGTGCCGCGTGGTTATGCGACAGGGCGTCGCGCCCGCTACGAATATGTCGTGGCGTAAATGATGTGTGGGAGGGGCTTTAGCCGCGACGGCGCGTTGATCGCGGCTAAAGCCCCTCCCACAAAAAAGCCCGCGTCTTTGAGGGCGCGGGCTTTGGGTGTTGCTAATGGTTAAAGCGCGGCGATCTTGCCGCGTTGCTCAACCATCTTGCTCAGGGCTTGCTCAGCCTCGGCCAGCTTGGCGCGCTCTTTATCGAGCACCTCGGCTGGGGCCTTGGCGACGAAGCCTTCGTTGGCCAGCTTGCCGCCGACGCGTTTGACTTCGCCATCCAGGCGGGCGATCTCTTTATCCAGGCGCGCCAGTTCGGCGTCCTTGTCGATCAGCCCAGCCATCGGCACCAGCACCTGCATGTCGCCGACTAGGGCGGTGGCGGACATCGGTGCTTCTTCGCCAGCTTCCAGCACGCGTACCGACTCCAGCTTGGCCAGCTTGTTCAGCAGCGGCGCGTTGTCGGCCAGGCGGCGTAAGTCTTCCGCGCTGGCGTTCTGCAGGATGATGTCGATGCGCTTGGCCATGGAGATTTTCATCTCGCCACGGATCTGCCGCAGGCCGAGCATCAGTTGCTTGACCCACTCGATATCGCCTTCGGCAGCGGCATCGATGCGGCTTTCGTTTGCTACTGGCCAGGCCTGCAGCATGATGGTTTCACCGCTGACGCCAGCCTGCGCTTTGATGCGCTGCCAGATTTCTTCGGTGATAAACGGCATAAACGGATGGGCCAGGCGCAGCGCGACTTCCAGTACACGTACCAGGGTGCGACGGGTGCCGCGTTGACGTTCGATGGACGCGTTCTCGTCCCACAGCACTGGCTTGACCAGTTCCAGGTACCAGGCGCAGTACTCGTCCCAGATGAACTCGTATAGCGCGTGCGCGGCCAGGTCGAAGCGGAAGGCGTCGAGCTGACGGGTCACTTCGGCTTCGGTGCGCTGCAGGGCAGAGATGATCCAGCGGTCCACCGAGGACAGCTCAACTTCTTCACCGTTGATACCGGTGTCCTGGCCATCGGTGTTCTCGATGACGAAGTTGGCGGCGTTCCAGATCTTGTTGCAGAAGTTGCGGTAACCCTCAACTCGGCCCATGTCGAACTTGATGTCGCGACCGGTGGAGGCCAGCGCCAGGTTGGTAAAGCGCAGGGCGTCGGTGCCGTAGGCGGCGATGCCGTCAGGGAATTCCGCTTTAGTCTGCTTGGCGATCTTCTCGGCGAGCTTAGGCTGCATCAAGCCCGTGGTGCGTTTCTCCAGCAGAGCATCTAGGGTGATGCCGTCGACGATATCCAGCGGGTCGAGCACGTTGCCCTTGGACTTGGACATCTTCTGGCCCTGACCGTCGCGCACAAGACCATGCACGTACACGGTCTTGAACGGAGTCTGCCCGGTCAGGTGAGTGGACAGCATGATCATCCGGGCAACCCAGAAGAAGATGATGTCGAAGCCGGTCACCAGCACGTCGGTCGGGTGGAAGGTTTTCAATGCATCGGTCTGCTCAGGCCAGCCGAGGGTGGAGAAGGTCCACAGACCGGAGCTGAACCAGGTGTCCAGTACGTCTTCGTCCTGGCGCAGGTTGGCGTCGCCAAGGTTGTGTTCAGCGCGCACTTCTGCTTCGTCGCGGCCGACATAGACGTTGCCGGCATCGTCGTACCAGGCAGGAATACGGTGGCCCCACCAGAGCTGACGGCTGATGCACCAGTCTTGAATGTCGCGCATCCAGCTGAAGTACATGTTTTCGTACTGCTTGGGCACGAACTGGATTTCACCGCTCTCGACCACGGCGATGGCTTTTTCGGCCAACGGCTTGGTGCTGACGTACCACTGGTCGGTCAGCCAGGGTTCGATGATGGTGCCGGAGCGGTCGCCTTTCGGCACTTTCAGGGCGTGCGGCTCGATGCCTTCAAGCAGGCCAGCAGCCTCGAAGGCGGCAACGATCTGCTTGCGCGCTTCAAAACGGTCGAGGCCGGCAAATTGCGCGGGCAGGCTGCCGTCGATGTCGCTGTTGACACTGCCGTCGATATTGAACGCCTGGACTTGCGCCAGTACCGCAGCGTTTTTGTCGAAGATGTTCAGCAGCGGCAGGTTGTGGCGCTTGCCGACTTCATAGTCGTTGAAGTCGTGGGCTGGGGTGATCTTCACGCAGCCGGTGCCGAATTCCGGGTCGCAGTAGTCGTCGGCAATGATCGGGATGCGCCGACCCACCAATGGCAGCTCGACGAAGGTGCCAATCAGCGCTTGGTAGCGTTCGTCACTCGGGTTTACCGCTACGGCGCTGTCGCCGAGCATGGTTTCAGGGCGGGTGGTGGCGACAATTAGGTAATCCTTGCCGTCAGCCGTTTTGTTGCCGTCGGCCAGCGGGTAACGCAGGTTCCACAGGTTGCCTTTCTCGTCGTGGTTTTCCACTTCGAGGTCGGAGATGGCG
This sequence comes from Pseudomonas sp., assembly GCF_046581935.1. Classification (GTDB taxonomy): domain Bacteria; phylum Pseudomonadota; class Gammaproteobacteria; order Pseudomonadales; family Pseudomonadaceae; genus Aquipseudomonas. Next base: position 410,747 of record NZ_JAYGFK010000012.1, on the reverse strand, counting down.
GTGTGGAACTTGGTGTCCCAGTTGACCAGGCGCTTGCCGCGGTAAATCAGACCGTCTTTGTGCAGGCGCACGAAGGCTTCTTTCACCGACTCGGACAGACCGTCGTCCATGGTGAAGCGCTCGCGCGACCAGTCCACCGAGCTGCCCAAACGGCGGATCTGCCGGGTGATGGTGCCGCCGGATTGTTCCTTCCACTCCCAGACCTTCTCCAGGAATTTCTCGCGGCCCAGGTCGTGGCGGCCAATGCCGTCGGCGGCCAGTTGGCGCTCAACCACCATCTGGGTAGCGATACCTGCGTGGTCGGTGCCCGGTTGCCACAGGGTATTGCGGCCCTGCATGCGGCGGAAGCGAATCAGTGCATCCATGATCGAGTTGTTGAAACCGTGACCCATGTGCAGGCTGCCAGTGACGTTCGGCGGCGGGATCATGATGGTGTACGGCTCGCCTGCACCTTGCGGGGCGAAATAGTTGTTCGCCTCCCAGTTCTGGTACAGGGCGGTTTCAATGGCGTGCGGCTGGTAGGTCTTGTCCATGCGCGGCGGGACCCTCATGACGGCTAGACGGAAAAGCCGGCAAGTATAGCGGGGATGGCCTGTGCGACGTAAGGGCGTGCTTGGTGCGGCTGACTGGTGGGTGTAAGGCTGTATGGCGTTACTTGTAGCCCGGATGTAATCCGGGGCAGCGTCTCCCCGGATTGCGCTGGGGCTTATCCAGGCTTCGGGTTGGGCGTTATTTACGGCGCGGCAGTAGGCGAGGCAAGCGGGCTTCCAGGCGGCGCTTCAGTTCGGCTTCGATTTGTGGGACGAAATCGTCGATCACATCCTGCAGGATCAACTGGGCAGCGGCGCGCAGTTCGCTGTCTAGACGATTCAATTCACTGTCACGGCCGATACTTTGGTTGACCGTCTCGCGCAGTGTTTGCGCAACGTTAGACGTGCCCTTCGCTGCAGCTGCTGGGGCTGCCAGGCTGGACGGCGGGGTGACGATTTCGGAGAGCAGGGGAATGCTGTCTGGGTCGAGTGAATCGATCAGCAGTGGCGGTTCGAGATTTTCATCGCCCAGCAGTTGGCGGATCGACTCCAGGTCGTTCAGCAGGTGGGCAGGTTTTTGTGGCGGCTTTGGGTTGTCCATGGTGTGCAACTAGAGTTCGACTCGTTTTGGATCATACCCGCGCTGGCGGTAACTGCGGAAATTCTCCCGGCAGGCGGTCAGCAGGTCGGGTTCTTGGTTGACGATTTCGATTACCCGGCTGAAGCGCTCAACCTGTGGGGAGAGCGTGCTGCCAAGGTTAATCAGCACGCCTTGGGTATTTGTCGGCTCTTCGTCCAAGCCGATTACCACGGGTGCGTGCCCATCATCTTCATGCAAGCTGTGCGGTACAAAGGTTTCCGCTTTGAAGCGCCACAACCAGTTATCTAACTCCGCGCACTGCGCGGCATCACTGCCACGCAGAAATACCGGCAGGCCAGCTCGCCAGGCTTTCATCGCCAGTTGGCAGGCCGCGCGCAGGCGGTCACCCGGCTGCGCGGTGGAGAGTACGTAGAATTCAATTCGGGGCATGGCGACACGTTTCGGCGTTAAGTGCAGGAGCGGCTTGCTGTCAGGCGCGCAGCTTATCAGTCAACGCTCCGGCAATGTGCCTGGGGCGTAGAAGCTGTTGCGGATTTCGCGAGCTGGAGCGCGCGAGGTACGCAACTATGCAGCCGCTGCGCACCTCGTCGTTGCCGGTCAACGCTTAGGCGTTGCTACGATCTAGCAGGTACTGCGTCAGCATTGGCACTGGACGACCGGTCGCGCCTTTGTCTTTGCCGCCGCTGATCCAGGCGGTGCCAGCGATGTCCAAATGCGCCCAGTGGTATTTCTTGGCAAAGCGCGAGAGGAAGCAGCCGGCGGTGATGGTGCCGGCTTTGGGGCCACCAATATTGGCGATGTCCGCGAACGGGCTGTCGAGCTGGTCCTGGTACTCGTCATACAGCGGCAGCTGCCAGGCGCGGTCGTCGGCGGTCAGGCCTGCACCGAGAATCTGCTGTACCAGTTCGTCGTTATTGCCCATCAGGCCGGAGACATTGCTGCCCAGTGCGACGATGCAAGCGCCGGTGAGGGTGGCGATGTCGATAACTGCCTGCGGCTTGAAGCGTTCGGCGTAGGTCAGGGTGTCGCACAGCACCAGGCGGCCTTCGGCGTCGGTGTTGAGGATTTCCACGGTCTGTCCGCTCATGGTCGTGACAATGTCGCCAGGGCGAGTCGCGCCGCCGCTTGGCATGTTTTCAGCACAGGCCAGCAGGCATACCAGGTTGATTGGCAATTGCAGTTCGAGCACGGCTTTCAGGGTGCCGAAGACGCTGGCAGCACCGCACATGTCGTACTTCATTTCATCCATGCCGGCGGCTGGCTTGATGCTGATGCCGCCGGTATCAAAGGTGATGCCTTTACCGACCAGGGCGTAAGGTTTTTCAGTCTTTTTGCCGCCTTGGTAGTTAAGCACGATCATGCGTGGCGGCTGGTCGCTGCCCTGGGCGACGGCGAGGAAGGCACCGGCGCCGAGCTCTTTAAGCTTCTTCTCGTCGAGAATTTCAACTTTAAGGTTTTTGTAGGCCTTGCTCAGTGCCTTGGCTTCTTCCGCGAGGAAACTTGGGTGGCAGAGGTTCGGCGGCAGGTTGCCAAGGTCTTTGGTGAACGCCATGCCCGTGGCAATCGCCTGAGCATGGGTGCTGGCACGCTGAGCGTCGGCCAGGCCGGCTTTGTCGCTGAGCAGGGTGATTTTTTTCAGTGCGCCGGCTTCGGCCTTCTGGCTCTTGAACTGGTCAAAGCAGTAGCCAGCATCAGCTAGGCTTTCCACCATCAGGCGAGTCTTGCCATAGGTGTCGCGGCCTTTTACCAGCAGTTCGTCGAGTGCCAAGGTAGCATCGCTGCCGCCGAGGGTTTTCAGCGTGGCGTAAACAGCAGTGATCAATTTGCGCAGTTGGCGGGCAGTCAGTTCACTTTCTTTACCGGTGCCGATCAGTAGCACGCGCTCGGCTTTGAGGTTGGCCAGGTTGTGTACCAGCAGCGTTTGGCCAATCTTGCCAGCCAGGTCGCCGCGCTTGAGCAGGGCGCTTAGTGCGCCGGCGCTGACGGCGTCGACCGCCTTGGCGGTTTCGCTGAGTTTGCGGCCTTCTCCGACCGGGATAACCAAGGTGGCGGTTTTCAATGTTTCCGGGCTAGCGCTTTTAACAATAAATTCCATTACGTGGAGTCCCCAAGACAACGAGTCGGTATTGCAGGATAATGCCGGCAAATTTTTCGATGGTTCGCCAGTTGGGCGAGCCGGCAAGCAGTGTGGCTAGTTTGATCTTAGCCACCTGAGCCTGACAACCCTGGAGTGTCTGGTTTGATCGTCTTCCGTTATCTGTCCCGTGAAGTGTTGTTGACCCTGAGTGCCGTGAGCGCGGTGCTGCTGGTCATTATTATGAGTGGTCGCTTTATTCGCTATCTGGCCCAGGCCGCTCAGGGGTTTCTCGACCCAGGCGTGCTGCTGCTGATTATGGCGTACCGGATTCCGGGTTTTTTGCAGTTGATTCTGCCCTTGGGACTGTTTCTTGGCATTTTGCTGGCTTATGGCCGCTTGTACCTGGACAGCGAAATGACCGTGCTTGCCGCCACTGGCATGAGCCAGCAGCGCTTGTTCGCCTATAGCCTGGCGCCGGCCACTGTTGTCGCGCTGCTGGCCGGCTGGCTAAGCCTTGGTTTGGCTCCGCAGGGCGTTGAACATGTGGCGCGGATTCTCAATCAGCAGAGTGCCATGACCGAACTGGATACATTGGTGCCGGGGCGCTTCCAGTCCATGAGGAATGGTACGCGGGTGACCTATGCCGAGGAGTTGTCCAAGGATCGTGGCTCGCTAGGCGGGGTGTTTATCTCCGAGAAGCAACTGTCGAGCAAAGGTGACAAGGAGCGTGGTATCTCGGTGCTGGTCGCCGACTCTGGTCGCCAAGAGATTCAAGCAGATGGCAGTCGCTACCTGATTTTGGAAAACGGTTACCGTTACGACGGTAATCCAGGGCAGGCCGACTACCGCGCTATTAAGTACGACACCTATGGTGTGTTGCTGCCCAAGCCTGACGTGGCGGTAGATGTCACCGAGCGCGAAGCCATTCCCACGAGTAAGTTGATCGGCAGTGATGAGCGCAAATTGCAATCTGAGTTGCAGTGGCGGCTGTCTATCCCGCTGCTGGTGTTCGTGGTCACGTTGCTGGCAGTGCCATTGTCGCGAGTCAATCCAAGGCAGGGGCGCTTCCTCAAGCTGTTACCCGCCATCCTTTTATATATGGCGTATCTAGCCCTGCTTATCGCGGCACGCGGCGCGCTGGATAAAGAAAAAATACCCGCTGCATTGGGCTTGTGGTGGGTGCATGGGATGTTCGCCTTGATTGGATTGTTACTGCTTTATTGGGAGCCTCTGCGCTTACGTTGGGCCGCTCGTCGTGCTGTGTTGGAGGTGGCCCGTGGTTAAGTTGGATCGCTACATCGGTTCGCAGGTATTTACCGCCATTCTTGGCGTGTTAGGGATTCTTGTGGGCCTGGCCCTGCTGTTTGCCTTTATTGATGAGCTGGGTGATGTTGAGGGCAACTACGGTCTGCTTGATGCGCTCTGGTATATGTTTCTGACTACGCCGCGCCGTTTGTATGAGATGTTGCCGATGGCGGCGCTGATCGGCTGCTTGATTGGTTTGGGCTCTTTGGCCAGTAACAGTGAATTGACCATCATGCGTGCGGCGGGTGTGTCGGTTGGGCGCATCGTCTGGGCAGTGATGAAACCAATGTTGGTGTTGATGCTCGTCGGTGTGCTGGTCGGTGAGTACCTGGCACCTTATGCCGAGAATCAGGCCCAAGCCAGTCGGGCGATGGCTCAAGGTGGTGGTGAGGCGCAATCAGCCAAGCGTGGTTTGTGGCATCGCCAGGGGCAGGAATATGTGCACATCAACGCCGTGCAACCTAATGGTGTGCTGTTTGGGGTTACCCGCTACCGCTTTGATGATCAAAAGCGCATGCAGTCTTCCAGCTTTGCGCGGCGCGCTCATTACGAAGGCGGTTACTGGCAGTTGGAGGATGTTGCTACTACGTATTTCCGCGAGCGCAGCAGTGAAGTCATCAAGCAGGACCATGAGCGTTGGGATGTTGAGTTGACGCCACAGTTGCTCGGAACGGTGGTGCTATCACCGGAAGCTCTGTCGATAACCGGGTTGTGGAATTACATCCATTACCTGGCGGATCAAGGCCTGAATAATGGTCAGTACTGGTTGTCGTTCTGGACCAAAGTACTGCAGCCCTTGGTGACGGCGGCATTGGTGTTGATGGCCATCTCCTTTGTCTTCGGGCCGCTGCGTTCCGTGACCCTTGGGCAGCGAATCTTTACCGGTGTGCTGGTCGGTTTCGTGTTCAAAATCAGTCAGGATCTGCTCGGGCCGTCGAGTTTGGTGTTCGGTTTTTCGCCGTTACTGGCGGTGCTGATTCCTGCGGGTATTTGTGCCCTTGCTGGTGTCTGGTTGCTGCGCCGCGCCGGTTGATCTGATCTCGGCGTAAAAAAGCCGGCTTGCGCAGTGCGCGCAAGCCGGCTTTTTAGTGCGTGTAATTTGTGCTCGGGAGCTTCGGGAGCTTCGGGAGCTTCGGGAGCTTATGGGTGGCGTGAGACGTAGCGTCGCGTCATGCTTGTCACTATCGATCTATTTCTTGTGGATGTTCTTTGGTAGCTGCACCACCTGACTACCTGAGTAAATGTCGTGCCAGCTGCGCTTCTCCTTGTCCCAAAGCACCCAGAGAAAGCCCAGGCCACATAACAGCCAGGAGCCGATAGAGACCAGAAAGCGTAGCAGCGCCTGCCACAGGCTGATCGCCGTGCCGTCGCTGTTCTGGATGCGTACACCCCAAACCTGCATGCCCAGTGTTTGCCCGGTATGCGTCCAGAACTTGGCGAAAAACCCAAATAGGCTGAAAAACAGCAGTGTCGATAACAGTGGGTCGCCATCCAGTGCGCCAGCGTCCGACATTTGCTTGAGCTGAGCCTCGCCGTAGAACCCCATCAGGATCAGCTTGTAGATAAAGGTCACCACCATCAGCAATGCAATGCACAGCAGAAGGTCATAGAACATCGCGGCGAACCGGCGGATAAGTCCGGCGTGGGGGAAGTCTCCCTGCGGGTGCAGCAGGTGTTTCGGCATGGTTGGCTCTTTAGTTCATCGGGCTGTCGAAAGGGGCGGTAACAATGCGGTATCCGAAGGCATAAAAAAACCCCTGATGCTGCCATCAGGGGTTCTTCAGCTCGGCAGGATTATTCCTGGATCTGCACTTCGTCAGCCTGCATGCCTTTTTGGCCCTGCACAGCGATGAAGCTGACCTTCTGGCCTTCTTTCAGGCTCTTGAAGCCGTTGCTTTGAATGGCGCGAAAATGCACGAATAGGTCCGGACCGCTTTCGGGCGTGATAAAACCAAAACCTTTCTCGTCGTTAAACCACTTGACGGTACCGTTCTGACGATTCGACATATTGTATTTCCTTGAACCTAAAGTTGATGACAGCCGCTACTCGACATGAGGGGCTGAATACTGGTTGCAAGGAGTTATGCGACGTCGAGCGGGATGTAGCGGATCGGGTCGATCTACTGCACCAGGTCACGAATTTCGGCGACCCATGCAAACACAGTGGCCGAAACTTTACGCCAACTATTAGGCAAATGCCAACCCCTGAACGCCATGCTAATGCCGGTGTTGGTCGAGTGCTTTTGGGTGTTTATTTTGGTTGTTTACTGCTGGGATGCGCGCATCAGTGGTGTGGTTGTGCTGGCTTGAATGCTGCTGTTGCTGGTTGCAGATTACTTGCGTCTGTAGCTCTTGTTGCCGCTGGTTGTGATGCAATATTGCCCGCCCTTTGGGCCGGTACAGAGCGTTCCTTCGCCACATGGGCAGCCGCCACTGTTGCCTATTGTTCTTAACGGCGCCACGTTACCGCTGTGCCGCTCAGTGCTGCAGTTGCGCTTTGAGGCGCTGATTGAGCCGTCATTGCACACGAACAGTTCGCCGTCGCAGCGGGCGATGCCACCTTTCTTGCCGGAGCAGGGGTGATTGGCGGCTGTGCAGAGTTCACTTAACCCCAAGAGCAGGAGAAGAGTCGCGAGCCAAGATATTTTGCTGACAGTTTTGGTGGTGGGCTGAGAGGCCATTTATTGATGCCTTTCTTGCGGCTGTGTTTTTTTTGGGGGGGGGGCTGCTGGCTGCCAGCTTACCTGGCCTGATAAGCATTGCTTGAGGGTATTCCAGGCAATAAAAAAACCGGCTCAGAGGCCGGTTTTCTAGGGGTTTCAGGTCGTTTCGGTACGTCCTGACAGAATCTAATGGTGCCCCGGGGGAGACTCGAACTCCCACTTCTTTCGAAAACGGATTTTGAATCCGCCGCGTCTACCGGTTCCGCCACCGGGGCACAATGGCGGCGGAGTATAGAGATGGTTTTTGGGTTGGTCAATCCATTGCGTGGCCAGAATGTGCGATTTCCGGTAAGCTTTGCCGCCCTGCCAGATGACTCCTTTCCGACCATGCGTGTTGCCGACTTCAATTTCGAGCTGCCAGATGCTCTGATTGCCCGCCACCCTCTTGCCGAACGCCGTGCTAGCCGCCTGCTGGTGCTCGATGGCTCTACTGGCGAGCTGGCGCATAAGCAATTCAGTGACCTGCTGGATTATCTGCGGCCAGGCGATTTGATGGTGTTCAACAATACCCGAGTGATTCCGGCGCGGCTGTTTGGGCAGAAGGCCTCAGGCGGCAAGCTAGAGATTCTGGTTGAGCGGGTGTTGGATAGTCATCGCGTGTTGGCTCACGTGCGTTCAAGCAAGTCGCCTAAGCCTGGCTCAAGCATTCTGATTGATGGTGGTGGCGAGGCTGAGATGCTCGCCCGTCATGATGCGTTGTTTGAGCTGCGTTTTAGTGAAGAAGTGCTGCCGCTGCTTGAGCGGGTCGGGCATATGCCGTTACCGCCGTATATTGATCGGCCGGATGAGCAGGCGGATCGTGAGCGTTATCAGACGGTCTATGCGGATCGTGCCGGTGCTGTCGCGGCGCCTACCGCAGGGCTGCATTTTGATCAGCAGTTGCTGGCGGCGCTTGCTGAAAAGGGTGTTGAACAGGCATTCGTGACCCTGCACGTGGGTGCGGGAACGTTCCAGCCTGTGCGGGTGGATCGGATCGAAGATCACCATATGCACAGCGAATGGCTGGAGGTCGGCCAGGATGTGGTCGATGCCGTGGCCGCTTGCCGCGCGCGCGGTGGCCGGGTGGTGGCGGTGGGCACCACCAGTGTTCGTTCACTGGAAAGTGCCGCGCGCGATGGCGTGCTCAAGGCCTTTAGTGGTGATACCGACATCTTTATCTACCCTGGTCGGCCGCTGCATGTGGTCGACGCGCTGGTCACTAATTTTCATTTGCCGGAATCGACCCTGCTGATGCTGGTGTCGGCGTTTGCTGGCTACCCGGAAACTATGGCTGCCTATCAGGCGGCAATTGCCGGGAATTATCGTTTTTTCAGTTACGGTGATGCCATGTTCATCACCCGCAATCCCGCGCCGCGCGGGCCAGAGGAACAGCTATGACGCGCACCTGTCGCATGTCTTTCGAATTGTTGGCGACCGAGGGTAAAGCGCGACGTGGTCGGCTGACCTTCCCGCGTGGTGTGGTGGAAACTCCGGCATTTATGCCTGTAGGTACGTACGGCACGGTCAAAGGCATGCTGCCGCGCGATATCGAGGCCATTGGTGCGCAGATCATTCTTGGTAACACCTTCCACTTGTGGCTGCGTCCTGGCACTGAGGTGATCAAGAAGCACGGTGATCTGCATGACTTTATGCAGTGGCAGGGACCAATTCTCACTGACTCGGGTGGTTTTCAGGTGTTCAGCTTGGGGGCCATGCGCAAGATCAAGGAAGAGGGTGTGTACTTCGCTTCTCCGGTTGATGGTGCCAAGGTGTTTATGGGGCCTGAGGAGTCGATGCAGGTACAGCGCGACCTGGGCTCTGACATCGTGATGATCTTTGATGAGTGCACACCGTATCCGGCCGAGTTTGATGTGGCCAAAAAGTCGATGGAGTTGTCCTTGCGTTGGGCCAAGCGCTCGAAAGAGGCGCATGGCGACAATACAGCGGCGCTGTTTGGCATCGTTCAGGGCGGCATGTACGAAGAGTTGCGTAAAGTTTCTCTGGATGGCCTGGAACAGGTCGGTTTTGACGGTTATGCCATTGGTGGGTTGTCAGTTGGTGAGCCGAAAGAGGAGATGATCAAGGTGCTGGATTACCTGCCTGCTCAGTTGCCGGCCGATAAGCCGCGCTATCTGATGGGAGTGGGTAAGCCAGAGGATCTGGTTGAAGGTGTGCGTCGTGGCGTGGACATGTTTGACTGTGTGATGCCGACCCGTAATGCGCGCAATGGCCATTTGTTCATTGATACCGGTGTGCTGAAAATCCGCAACGCCTTCCATAAGCAGGACAATTCTCCGCTGGATCCGACCTGCGATTGCTACACCTGTAAAAATTTCTCCCGCGCCTACCTGCATCACTTGGACAAGTGTGGCGAAATGCTCGGCAGCATGCTCAATACAATCCATAACTTACGGCATTATCAGGTGCTTATGGCTGGTTTGCGCGAGGCTATTCAACAGGGTACATTGGCCGCCTTTGTCGATGCCTTCTATGCCAAGCGCGGGCTGCCAACGCCGCCTCTGGACTGATTTCTTAACCTTATAAGTACCTTTAATACAGGAGTGTTACATGAGCTTTTTTATTCCCGCAGCGTTCGCTGATGGTGCCGCACCGGCTGTCGGTCCTGCTGGTAGTGGTTTTGAATGGGTGTTTCTGGTCGGCTTTCTGGTCATCTTCTATCTGATGATCTGGCGTCCTCAGGCCAAGCGTGCAAAAGAGCACAAGGGTTTGCTTGGCGGCCTGCAGAAGGGTGATGAAGTGGTAACTAGCGGCGGTATTGCTGGCAAGGTCACCAAGGTTTCTGATGACTTCGTGGTTATTGAAGTGTCCGATACCGTCGAACTGAAAATCCAGAAAGTGGCGATTGCCGCCTCGCTGCCTAAAGGCACGTTGAAAGCGATCTAAGCAACACACCTTTACCATTCGACGGGGCGCTTAATGCGCCCCGCGTCATAACGGGCGGCGTCATGCTCAACAAATTCCCTATTTGGAAATACCTGCTGATTCTGGCTGTACTGGCAGTCGGCTTTCTTTATTCCGTGCCCAATCTGTACCCGGACGATCCGGCGATCCAGATCAGTGGCAACAGCTCCGCTTTGCGCGTCGAGCAGGCCGACCTGGATCGCGCCGTTCGCGCTCTGGATGCGGCAGGTATCAGTGTAAAGGCGACTAGTCTGGCCGAGCAGGGTCGTGCTGGCTTGCTGCGTCTGAACAGTGCTGAAGATCAATTGCCAGCCAAAGACCTGGTGCGCAAGGCTTTGAGTGATGACTTTGTGGTCGCGCTGAACCTGGCACAGACCACGCCTGATTGGTTGCGTAACCTGGGTGGCAGCCCGATGAAGCTGGGTTTGGACTTGTCTGGTGGTGTGCACTTTCTTATGGAAGTGGACATGGACAAAGCTCTGGATGCACGCCGCAAGGTGTATGAGGGTGAGGTCAAGACCCTGCTGCGCAAGGAGCGTGTGCGTTATCGCAGTCTGCCTGAGCTTGATGGTGCTATTCAGTTGGGCTTTACCGATGAAGCAACGTTGGAGAAGGCCCGGCAGTTGATTCGTAAGGATTTCAATGATTTTGATCTGACTGCTGTGCCGCGCGGCGAGCAGCAGGTGCTGCGCTTGGCGCTTACACAGGCCAAGATGAAAGAAATTCGTGAGTACTCAATTAAGCAGAACCTGACCACGGTGCGTAACCGGGTGAATGAGTTGGGTGTGGCTGAGCCGCTGGTGCAGCGTCAGGGTGCTAATCGCATCGTGGTTGAGCTGCCGGGTGTGCAGGATACCGCTGAGGCTAAGCGCATCCTCGGTAAAACCGCCAATCTAGAGTTCCGTCTGGCTGCTGCACCGGATGCGAGCAAGGCTGCAACTGAGAGTTTTGAATTCCGCCAAGAGGGCCGTCCGCCAGCCCAGTTGGAGCGAGATCTAATCATCACCGGCGATCAGGTGACTGATGCGCAGGCGAGCTTCGACGAAAACGGCCGTCCGCAGGTCAATATCCGTCTGGATGGCCGTGGCGGTGACCTGATGAATCGTGCGACCCGCAATAATGTTGGGCGCAGCATGGCTGTAATCTTTATCGAGCAGAAGCCAGTCGCTCGAACCGTGCGCCAGGTTGTGGATGGTGTCGAGAAAGAAGTTGAGCTACAGACCTTCAGCGAAGAGAAGAAGATCATTAGCCTGGCTACGATTCAGTCGCCGCTGGGTAGCCAGTTCCGTATCACTGGCTTGGATGGTCAGGGTGAGTCGTCCGAGTTGGCATTGCTGCTGCGGGCTGGTGGTCTGGCTGCACCGATGTACTTCGCTGAGGAGCGCACTATTGGTCCGAGTCTTGGTGCTGACAACATCACCAAGGGTGTTAACGCGTCGCTATGGGCAATGCTGTTTGTCTCGCTGTTTATCATTGCCATTTACCGTTTCTTTGGCGTGCTGGCCACTATTGCTCTGGGTTTGAACATGGTGCTGCTGCTGGCGCTGATGTCACTGCTCAGTGCCACGCTGACCCTGCCGGGTATTGCCGGTATCGTTTTGACCATGGGTATGGCGGTGGATGCCAACGTGCTGATCTTCTCGCGTATTCGTGAGGAAATCGCCAATGGCATGTCGATCCAGCGCGCCATTCATGAGGGTTTTGATCGGGCTTATTCGGCGATTGTCGACGCTAACCTGACGACTCTGTTGGTGGGCGGGATACTGTTCGCCATGGGTACGGGGCCGGTCAAGGGATTCGCTGTGACGCTGTCGCTGGGTATCCTCACCTCGATGTTTACCGCCATTCTGGTAACGCGCTGCATGGTCAACCTGACCTGCGGTGGGCGTGACTTCAAGAAGTTGTGGATTTAAGGGGCTGTTATGAATCGTACGATCAACTTCATGGGGGTGCGCAATATTGCGTTTGCCTTCACCGTGGTGCTGACGGTGCTGTCGCTGGTTAGCCTGTTTGCCAAAGGGTTGAATCTGGGGCTGGATTTTACCGGTGGTACGCAAATCGAGCTGAGCTATGAGCAGCCTGCGGACTTGGGCAAAGTCCGTGAGCAACTGTCTGTTGCTGGGTATGTTGATGCTGTGGTGCAGAGTTTTGGCGCTACCACTGATGTGGTTGTGCGTATGCAGGGTAATGATCCTGCGCTCGGTAATAAGGTGGCCGTTGTGCTGCGCCAGGCTGGTGAGCAGCTTGAGGTGAAAAAGGTCGAGTTCGTCGGCCCGCAAGTGGGTGAGGAGTTACGCGACCAGGGTGGGCTCGGCCTGCTGTTGGCATTGGGTGGCGTGATGCTGTATCTGGCGTTCCGCTTCCAGTGGAAGTTTGGTGTGGCGGCAATTATCTCGCTGATTCACGACGTGATCGTTACGTTGGGCATTCTGTCGTTCTTTCAGATCACGTTTGACCTGACGGTGATGGCGGCGTTGCTTGCCATTATTGGCTACTCGTTGAACGATACCATCGTGGTTTTCGATCGTGTTCGTGAGAACTTTCGCGTGTTGCGTAAGGCGACGTTGATTGAAAACATCAATATCTCTACGACACAAACGCTGTTGCGTACCATGGCTACGTCCCTTTCTACCTTGCTGGCTATTACCGCGCTACTGCTGTTCGCGGGCGACAACCTGTTTGGTTTTTCGGTGGCGCTGTTTATCGGTGTGGCGGCGGGTACCTATTCGTCGATCTATATCGCTAACGTTGTGCTGGTTTGGTTGGATCTGACGGTTGATGACCTGATTCCGCCGGTAGTGGCCGAAGAGGTTGATGATCGCCCCTAATACTGGGTGTTCAGTCGCAATTTATTGAAAGAACCGGGCGGTGTTGAACTTGCTCGGTTTTTTTATGCTCCAAGGCTGGGAGTAAGGCGCAATGAGCGCCGCAGCAATAGGTCAAGGAGGCATATATGAATAAGTCATTGTTGGTTGGTGCGGTATTGGGGGCTGTTGGCGTGACGGCGGGTGGCGCTGTGGCGACCTACAGCTTTGTCAATGCGACACAGTATGCCGAAGTGCTTGCTGTGAAACCGGTTATGGAAACCATCAAAACCCCGCGTGAGGTGTGCAAGGATGTGGCGGTTACGCGTCAGGCGCCGGTAAAGGATCAGCATAAGATTGCCGGCACAGCTATTGGTGCGGTAGTGGGTGGCTTGCTGGGTAATCAGGTGGGTGGTGGCAACGGTAAGAAACTGGCCACCGTTGCTGGTGCTGTAGGCGGTGGTTATGCAGGCAACAAGGTGCAGGAAAATATGCAGGCCAGCGATACCTACACCACCACTGAAACGCGTTGCAGTACGGTAACCGACGCCAGTGAGAAGCTGGTGGGTTATGACGTTAAGTACGACCTGGATGGCAAGGTGGGTCAGGTGCGTATGGCCAGTGATCCGGGTCGAAAAATCCCGGTCAAGGATGGTCAATTGGTGCTGTCAGATGAGGCTGCTAAGTGATTGATAAGTCGCTTGGCTTGTTGAACTGCTAAATAAAAAAGCGCCCGTAAGGCGCTTTTTTATTGCCGTATAGTTAGCGCTTCAATGAGGCTGACAGGTGCGGCTGAATAGCTGTCAGAACAGCCTTGAAGCATTTGGTGTTGCCGGCAACGATCTGGCCTTTTTCAAGGAAGTCGTGGCCGCCGCTGAAGTCGCTGACGAGACCGCCGGCTTCCTGGATGAGCAGGGCGCCTGCTGCCATGTCCCACTCGGACAGGCCAAACTCCCAGAATGCGTCGAAACGGCCTGCCGCAACGTAGGCCAGGTCTAGGCTTGCTGCGCCTGCGCGACGTACGCCAGCTGTCTGGCCGACTAGGCTGCGGAACATGCCAATGTAGTTCTCGAGGTTTTCCATTTGGCTGTCACGGAATGGAAAGCCAGTGCCCAGTAGCGCACCTTCCAGGCTCTTGCGGCTGCCTACGCGCAGGCGGCGGCCGTTGAGCGCAGCACCGCGGCCACGGCTAGCGGTAAATTCTTCTTGGCGAACCGGGTCGATAATTACAGCGTGCTCAAGTCGGCCGCGGTATTTGCAGGCGATGCTTACGGCGTAATGCGGGATACCGCGAATGAAGTTGGTGGTGCCATCTAGCGGGTCGATGATCCACAGATAATCTGCACCATCGCCGCTGCCTTCGCTTAGGCCGCTTTCCTCGCCAAGAATGCCGTGGGTTGGATAGGCCTTACGTAGAGCCTGAATGATCAGCTGTTCGGCAGAGCGATCAATTTCAGTCACATAATCCTTGGCTTCTTTCTCGTCGACCGAGATGACGTCCAAGCGTTCGGTCGAGCGGAAGATCATTTCGCCGGCGCTACGGGCTGCGCGCAGCGCGATATTCAGCATGGGCTGCATGGATTGTCACCTGGGTCGTTAAAGAAAGCCGGCCATGTTAGCAGAAAAGTGTCGCGGATGAAGTGCAACCTGCGCCTTGCGTGGCGTAAGTCAGGTGGCTTCTGTAAGATTTGCTGCTCTATGCATTGTCTGTGGGTGTTCGTGTTGCTGGAAAATATTCGTGTGGTCTTGGTCAATACCAGTCATCCGGGCAATATCGGCGGCGCGGCGCGGGCCATGAAGAACATGGGGTTATCGCAGTTGGTGCTGGTTGATCCGCAGGACTTTCCCAGCGCTGAGGCGGTTGCCAGAGCTTCAGGGGCTGCTGATATTCTGGACAGTGCTCGGGTGGTTGGCACGCTTGAGGAGGCGCTGGTCGGTTGCCGTTTAGTCTTGGGCACCAGTGCGCGGGATCGACATATTCCCTGGCCGATGCTGGAGCCACGCGAGTGTGGTGTTGCAGCGTGTGAGCAGGCGCAACAGGGCGCGCAGGTTGCGTTGGTGTTTGGGCGTGAATATGCCGGCCTGACTAATGAGGAGCTGCAGCGCTGTCATTTTCATGTACATATCCCCTCTGACCCTGCGTTTAGTTCGTTGAATCTGGCAGCGGCGGTTCAAGTATTAGCTTACGAAGTACGTATGGCCTGGTTGGCGGCAGAAGAGCTGCCGCTGAGGCCGGAGGTCGTAGTCGAGCAGGATGATGAGCCTGTTACGGCAGATGAGCTGGAGTCGTTTTATGCCCACCTTGAACAGGCGCTGATTGAGATCAAATTTCTCGATCCTGTTAGGCCTCGACGCTTGATGAGTCGCTTGCGTCGTTTGTATGGGCGTAGTTCGGTGAGCAAGCTGGAAATGAATATTTTGCGCGGTATCTTGACGGAAACCATCAAGGCTGCGCGTGGTCAGCACCAGAAGCAGGAGAAGGTAGATGTTTGAGCGCATGCGAGAGGATATTCAGAGCGTATTTCATCGCGATCCGGCGGCGCGAAATGCCTTTGAGGTGGTCACTTGCTATCCAGGGCTGCATGCGGTTTGGCTGCATCGCGTCGCGCACGCGCTGTGGGTGGCTGGTTGGAAGTGGTTGGCGCGCGTGGTGTCAAACTTCGGGCGTTGGATGACCGGGATTGAGATCCATCCCGGGGCGAAAATCGGTCGGCGATTCTTTATTGACCATGGTATGGGCATCGTTATCGGCGAGACCGCGGAAATCGGTGATGACGTTACCCTTTACCAGGGTGTGACCTTGGGTGGCACCAGTTGGAATAAGGGTAAGCGTCATCCGACTCTGGAGGATGGGGTTGTTGTTGGCGCTGGGGCCAAGGTGCTTGGGCCTTTTACCGTTGGTGCTGGGGCCAAGATTGGCTCCAATGCCGTGGTGACCAAGGCAGTACCGGCTGGCGCTACGGCGGTTGGTATTCCGGGGCGGGTCATTGTTCGCTTGGATGATGAGCAGGAAGCTAAGCGCCAGGCTATTGCCGAGAAGTTCGGTTTTGACGCTTATGGCGTCAGTCAGGATATGCCTGACCCTGTTGCGCGTGCCATTGGTCAGCTGCTTGATCACCTGCATGCAGTTGACGGTCGCTTAGAAGGTATGTGTGGCGCGTTGAAGTCGCTCGGTAGTGATTATTGCGCGAAGGATTTGCCGCAGTTGCGCGATGAGGATTTTGCCGGTGTGTGCAAGGAGCAGAGTGGTGAGTCTGCTGTATGAGGTTGGATATTTTGCTATGATTCGGACCCTCACTTAGCTTAATCCCGACTAAATTACTTGGTCTTATAGTTGACTTAAATGCTCGGGAATTGCATACTCGCGGCATATTGCGATCACGCGGTAATACCTTATGCGATTAACCACCAAAGGCCGTTATGCCGTCACTGCCATGCTTGACTTGGCGTTGCACGCGCAGCGTGGCCCGGTCTCACTGGCGGACATTTCCGAGCGGCAGGGTATCTCCCTTTCCTATCTGGAGCAGCTGTTTGCCAAGTTGCGTCGCGGTAGCTTGGTTTCCAGTGTTCGTGGACCTGGCGGTGGCTATCAGCTGTCGCGAGATATGCAGGGTATCCAGGTGGCTGAGGTGATCGATGCGGTCAACGAGTCAGTTGATGCTACGCGTTGCCAAGGGCAGGGTGATTGCCATGCTGGTGATACCTGTCTTACGCATCACTTGTGGTGTGACCTCAGTCAGCAGATACACGAATTTCTAAGTGGCATCAGTCTCGCTGACTTGGTGAGCCGTCACGAAGTGCAAGAGGTCGCCCAGCGCCAGGATCAGCGCCGCTGCAATGGCCGGGCGCCGCTGCTGGATAAGATCGAAGCGTCCGCTATTGACTGAGCGTAAGGCGCTGGCCTGATACCTGATTTAGGAGAAAGTTGATGAGATTGCCGATTTATCTCGATTATTCCGCCACCACGCCGGTTGATCCGCGTGTTGCGCAAAAAATGAGCGAATGCCTGCTGGTCGATGGCAATTTTGGTAACCCTGCGTCGCGCTCGCACGTGTTCGGTTGGAAGGCTGAAGAGGCGGTCGAGAACGCTCGTCGTCAGGTGGCTGAGCTGGTTAATGCCGACCCGCGTGAAATTGTTTGGACCTCCGGTGCTACCGAGTCGAACAACTTGGCGATCAAAGGCATTGCTGACTTTTATAAAGCCAAGGGTAAGCACCTGATCACTTCGAAGATCGAGCACAAAGCGGTGCTGGATACCATGCGCCAGCTTGAGCGCGAAGGCTTTGAAGTGACTTACATAGAGCCTGGCGAAGACGGTCTGATTACCCCGGCCATGATCGAGGCAGAGCTGCGTGAGGACACCATTTTAGTGTCGGCTATGCACGTGAATAACGAGATTGGCACTGTTAACGATATCGCCGCGATCGGTGAGTTGACGCGTTCGCGTGGTGTGTTCTTCCATGTCGATGCGGCACAGTCCACTGGCAAAGTGGCAATCGATCTGGAGTCGCTTAAGGTCGATCTGATGTCCTTCTCTGCACACAAGACCTACGGCCCTAAAGGGGTTGGTGCTCTTTTTGTGCGTCGTAAGCCGCGCGTGCGTCTTGAGGCGCAGACCCATGGCGGCGGTCATGAGCGTGGTATGCGTTCCGGCACCCTGGCGACTCACCAGTGCGTAGGTATGGGTGAGGCATTCCGTATTGCCAAGGAAGAAATGACCCAAGAAAACCAGCGCATCCTGGCGTTGCGTGACCGTTTCTTCAAGCAGGTTGATGGTCTGGAAGAGCTGTACATCAACGGCAGCATGACTGCCCGTGTGCCGCACAACCTCAACCTGAGCTTCAACTATGTCGAAGGTGAGTCGCTGATTATGGCGCTCAAGGATCTGGCTGTTTCCTCCGGTTCGGCCTGTACCTCTGCTTCGTTGGAGCCGTCTTACGTGTTGCGTGCCTTGGGCCGCAATGATGAGTTGGCGCATAGCTCCATTCGCTTTACCTTCGGCCGCTTCACAACTGATGAAGAGGTCGATTACGCCGCGCAGAAAGTGTGCGAGGCGGTGACCAAGCTGCGCGAATTATCGCCGCTATGGGATATGTACAAAGACGGTGTCGACATCTCCAAGATCGAGTGGGCGGCGCACTAAGTAGTCGCCGAGCAAGAGCGACTCTCTGATGAGGAAGGAATACCAGCATGGCTTACAGTGAAAAGGTCATTGACCACTACGAGAACCCGCGCAACGTCGGCAAGATGGACGCGGAAGATCCAAGTGTTGGCACCGGTATGGTCGGTGCGCCGGCTTGCGGTGATGTGATGCGTTTGCAGATCAAGGTTAACGAGCTGGGTGTAATTGAAGACGCCAAGTTCAAGACCTATGGCTGCGGCTCGGCAATTGCCTCCAGCTCCCTCGCGACCGAGTGGATGAAGGGCAAAACCTTGGATGAAGCAGAAACCATTAAGAACACCCAGCTGGCTGAGGAATTGGCTCTGCCACCGGTGAAAATCCACTGCTCGGTACTTGCGGAGGACGCCATTAAGGCGGCCGTGCGCGATTACAAGCAGAAGAAAGGCTTGCTTTAAGGAGGTTGTCGATGGCTATCAGCATGACCGAAGCTGCAGCTCAGCACGTGCGTCGCTCCCTCGACGGACGTGGTAAGGGCGAAGGCATTCGCCTGGGTGTGCGCACCACGGGCTGTTCCGGTTTGGCTTATGTGCTGGAGTTTGTCGATGAGGCCGCCAGCGAAGATCAGGTGTTCGAGAACTATGGTGTCAAGGTAATCATTGATCCCAAGAGTTTGGTTTATCTCGATGGTACTGAGCTCGACTTCGTTAAAGAGGGGTTGAACGAAGGTTTTAAGTTCAATAACCCAAACGTGCGCGGCGAGTGTGGCTGCGGCGAAAGTTTCAATATCTGAGGTGCTCGTGGGCAGTCCTTGTCACTTTGCACTGTTCGATCTGCAGCCAGGTTTTGATCTGGATTTGAAACTGCTGGCAAGTCGCTATCGTGAGCTTGCTGGGCAGGTTCATCCGGATCGTTTCGCTGATGCTTCCGAGCGTGACCAGCGCTTGGCGCTGGAGCGTTCGGCTAGTCTCAATGAGGCTTATCAAACGCTAAAGAATCCGCCGCAGCGTGCGCGTTACCTGCTGGCTTTGAGTGGTCCTGAGTTGCCGCTGGAAGTCACCGTGCAGGATCCGAGCTTCTTGATGCAGCAAATGCAGTTGCGTGAAGAGCTGGAGGATTTGCATGAAAGTGCGGATCTGGCTGGTGTCGCGCGGTTCAAGCAGCGTTTGAAAGTGGCTCAGGATGAGCTTAACCAGAGTTTTGCCGTTTGTTGGAATGACGCTGCACGGCGCGAAGAGGCCGAGCGCCTGATGCGCCGTATGCAGTTCCTCGACAAGCTTTCCCACGAGGTTCGCCAGCTCGAAGAGCGCCTCGACGATTAACACTCGTGCGCCTGTTGTCGCGCGCCTGATATCTAAGCATTGACTAATCATGGCCTTACTGCAGATCGCTGAGCCCGGACAAAGCCCCCAGCCACACCAGCGTCGACTGGCGGTGGGGATTGATCTGGGTACCACCAATTCGCTGGTTGCTGCTGTGCGCAGTGGGCTCTCCGAGCCGCTGGCTGATGCTGATGGCCAGGTCATCTTGCCGTCGGCTGTGCGCTACCACGCTGATCGCGTCGAAGTCGGTGAGCTGGCCAAGGCGGCGGCCTCGGGTGACCCGTTGAATACCGTGTTGTCGGTTAAGCGCTTGATGGGGCGCGGCCTGGCTGACGTCAAGCAGCTTGGTGAGCAGCTGCCTTATCGTTTCGTTGGCGGCGAGTCGCATATGCCGTTCATTGAAACGGTACAGGGGCCCAAAAGCCCTGTTGAGGTGTCGGCGGATATCCTCAAAGTGTTGCGTCAGCGAGCAGAGGCGACTCTGGGTGGTGAGTTGGTGGGGGCGGTGATTACCGTGCCGGCCTATTTTGATGACTCCCAGCGTCAGGCCACCAAAGATGCTGCGCGTCTGGCTGGTCTGAATGTGCTGCGCTTGCTCAATGAGCCTACCGCCGCTGCTGTCGCTTATGGTCTCGATCAGCACGCTGAAGGCGTGGTGGCTATTTATGATCTGGGCGGTGGCACCTTCGATATCTCCGTGCTGCGTCTTACCGGTGGCGTGTTTGAGGTGTTGGCTACTGGTGGTGATAGCGCGCTGGGCGGCGATGATTTTGATCATGCGATAGCGGGTTGGGTTGTTGAGCAGGCCGGTGTTTCGGCTGATCTCGATCCGGGTGAACAGCGTCTGTTGCTGGAGACGGCTTGTGCGGCTAAAGAGGCGCTCACTGACAGCTCTGCGACAGTACTTAGCTATGCCGGTTGGCAGGGGCAGTTAAGTCGTGGGCAGTTTGATGCGCTGATCGAGCCAATGCTGGCGCGTAGCCTCAAAGCGTGCCGTCGCGCAGTCCGTGATGCCGGTATTGAGCTTGATGAGGTTGAGGCTGTCGTGATGGTTGGCGGCTCTACTCGTGTGCCGCGCGTGCGCCAGGCGGTGGCGGAATTATTTGCGCGTGAGCCGTTGACCGACATTGACCCTGATCAAGTAGTGGCTATCGGCGCTGCGGTCCAGGCTGATGCCCTGGCAGGCAATAAGCGTGGCGACGGTGAAGAACTGCTGCTGCTGGATGTTATTCCATTGTCGCTTGGTCTGGAAACCATGGGCGGGTTGATGGAAAAGGTGATTCCGCGCAATACCACCATCCCTGTTGCGCGCGCCCAAGACTTTACCACCTATAAAGATGGTCAGACGGCCATGATGGTTCATGTACTGCAGGGTGAGCGCGAGCTGATTAGCGACTGTCGTTCCCTGGCACGTTTCGAGTTGCGCGGTATTCCTCCGATGGTCGCTGGGGCGGCGAAAATTCGCGTGACCTTCCAGGTCGATGCGGACGGTTTGCTCAGTGTGGCAGCGCGTGAGTTGGCCTCGGGTGTTGAAGCTAGCATTCAGGTTAAGCCGTCGTATGGGCTGACCGATGGCGAAATTGCCAAAATGCTGCAGGACTCTTTTAGTAACGCGGGTGACGACAAAGCTGCTCGTGTGCTGCGTGAGCAGCAGGTTGATGCTAAACGCCTGATTGAAGCTGTGGAAGCCGCGTTGCTGGCCGATGGTGAGCGCCTGCTGGACGCTGATGAGCGCTTGGCTATTGAAGCGCAGATAGAGTTGTTGCGTGAGCTGATGGCCGGCAACGATGGTTTGGCTATCGAGCAGCAGACGAAACGTTTAACCCTGGTGACCGATGCCTTTGCTGCGCGTCGCCTGGATGCCACGGTCAAGGCTGCATTAGCGGGCCGTAGTCTTAATGAGATTGGGGAATAAGCATGCCGCAGATTATTTTTCTGCCTCACGCTGTGTTGTGTCCGGATGGTTTGGTCGTTGACGCGGCGCCAGGTACTTCAGTACTTGAATTGGCGCATGAGCACCATATTGAAATCGAAAGCGCCTGTGGTGGTGTCTGCGCGTGCACTACGTGCCACTGCATTATCCGTGAGGGCTTTGCTTCGCTAGTTGAGGCTGATGAGCTGGAAGAGGACATGCTGGATAAGGCCTGGGGGCTTGAGCCGCAATCACGCTTGTCTTGCCAGGCGATTGTCGGCGATGAGGATCTGACCGTCGAGATTCCCAAGTATTCGCTTAACCACGCTGCCGAAGCGCCGCACTGATCCCGGGAGTTTGCTATGAGCCTGAAATGGGTTGATGTGTTGGAGGTCGCCATTCAGTTGGCTGAGTCCAAGCCTGATGTTGATCCGCGCTACGTGAACTTTGTCGATCTGCGTAAGTGGATTCTGGCCTTGCCGGAGTTCAGTGATGACCCTGCGCGCGGTGGTGAGAAGGTGCTGGAGGCGGTTCAGGCCGCCTGGATTGAAGAGGCAGACTAAGTCTGGCCTGTACGCTGTTAGGCAATCCCTATAAACCCGCGTATAATTCGCGGGTTTAATTTTTCGCTTTAACTACTGTTTCTGGAGTTTCACATGGCTGTTCAACGCACTTTCTCCATCATCAAGCCTGACGCTGTTGCTAAAAACGTAATCGGTGAGATCACTAGCCGTTTCGAAAAAGCCGGCCTGCGCGTCGTTGCTTCGAAAATGGTTCAGCTGTCCGAGCGTGAAGCTGCTGGCTTCTACGCTGAGCACAGCGAGCGTGGTTTCTTCAAGGACCTGGTTGCATTCATGACTTCCGGTCCGGTTATCGTTCAGGTTCTGGAAGGCGAAAACGCTGTTCTGGCTAACCGTGACCTGATGGGCGCTACTAACCCAAAAGAAGCTGCTGCTGGCACCATTCGTGCTGACTTCGCCGTTTCCATCGACGAAAACGCCGTACATGGTTCTGACTCGGAAGCTTCTGCAGTTCGCGAAATCGCATACTTCTTCGCGTCCACCGAAGTTTGCGCTCGCATTCGCTAAGCGAATTGAGTGAGGGTGAAATCATGATCGCATCGACCGGCAAAACCAATCTGTTGGGTCTGACCCAGGCAGAAATGGAACAGTTCTTCGAACAGCTCGGGGAGAAACGTTTCCGCGCCGGTCAGATGATGAAGTGGATTCACCATTTTGGTGTCGATGATTTTGATGCCATGAGTAATGTCAGCAAGGCCTTGCGCGAGAAGCTCAAGGCCTGTGCTGAAATCCGCGGCCCAGAAGTGGTCAGCGAAGATATTTCTACTGACGGCACACGCAAGTGGGTAGTGCGCGTGGCGTCAGGCAGTTGCGTAGAAACTGTGTATATCCCCCAGGGTACTCGCGGCACCTTGTGTGTGTCGTCGCAGGCCGGCTGCGCGTTGGATTGCAGTTTCTGCTCAACCGGTAAGCAGGGGTTCAATAGCGACCTCACTGCTGCCGAAGTGATCGGTCAGGTGTGGATCGCTAACAAGTCGTTCGGTAGTGTGCCGGCGAAGGTCGATCGAGCCATCACTAACGTAGTGATGATGGGCATGGGCGAGCCGTTACTGAATTTCGACAACGTCGTCGCCGCCATGAAAATCATGATGGACGATCTCGGTTATGGCATCTCCAAACGCAAGGTGACGCTATCTACCTCAGGCGTAGTGCCGATGATCGACAAGCTAGGCGAGGTGATTGATGTGTCGCTGGCGTTATCGCTGCATGCGCCTAATGATGAATTGCGCAGCCAGCTGGTACCGATCAATAAAAAGTACCCGCTAGAAATGCTGCTGGCTGCCTGCAAACGTTATGTCTCACGTCTTGGCGAGAAGCGCGTACTGACTATCGAGTACACCTTACTTAAAGATGTGAACGATAAGGTTGCCCATGCTGAGGAGATGATCGCACTTCTCAATGATGTGCCTTGCAAGATCAATTTGATTCCGTTTAATCCCTTCCCGCACTCGGGCTACGAACGACCTAGCAACAATGCAATCCGCCGTTTCCAGGACCTGCTGCACAAAGCAGGGCACAATGTCACCGTACGCACCACGCGCGGGGAAGATATTGATGCGGCCTGTGGTCAGTTGGTTGGCCAGGTTATGGACCGTACCCGTCGTAGCGAGCGCTATATTGCTGTGCGTGAATTGAGTAGCGAGGCCGAAACGCCAAGTTCCGCCGCCAATTGAACCAAAGGGGAGGATACCGATGACCTTGCGTCCCGCGTTATTGCTGTTGGTCGCCAGTCTATTAGCCGGTTGTGTTACTACCGGCACTGTTGATCCGATGAAAACCAGCAAGGGTCGCGACGAAGCTCGCGATGCCTATATACAGTTAGGTATTGGCTATCTAAAGCAGGGTTCTACTGAGCGCGCCAAGGTGCCATTGAAAAAAGCACTGGAACTTGACTCCTCCAATGCTGATGCGCATGCCGCTCTGGCCTTGGTGTTTCAGGTTGAGATGGAACCGAAACTGGCAGATGATCACTTTCGCAAGGCTATTTCGTTGCGCAGCGACGATGCTCGGCTACTGAATAATTACGGAAGTTTCCTCTTTGAACAGCAGCGCTATCAGGAATCTTTAGAGCGTTTCACCCAGGCCTCTCAGGACAGTCTTTACCCAGAGCGTTCGCGAGTTTTTGAAAACCTCGGTTTGGTCTCGTTACAGTTGAAGCAGCGTGAGCAAGCCAAGGCGTATTTGGAACGCTCTTTGCGTTTGAACAGTCGCCAGCCCCGAGCATTAATGGAGTTGGCTCAGCTGTCCTATGAGGATAAGCAATACGTCCCCGCTCGTGGTTACTACGAAAACTATCTGCTTTTGGCACCACATGACGCACGCAGCCTGTTATTAGGTATTCGTTTGGCAAAGATTTTTGAGGAGCGTGAC
This sequence comes from Pseudomonas sp., assembly GCF_046581935.1. GTDB lineage: Bacteria > Pseudomonadota > Gammaproteobacteria > Pseudomonadales > Pseudomonadaceae > Aquipseudomonas. The sequence continues at coordinate 386,502 of NZ_JAYGFK010000012.1, read as the reverse complement.
AATGCAGCGAGCCTCGGTTTGCAGTTGAAGCGACTTTATCCGGGCACGCCGGAATATCAGCAATATCTGTCGGAGCAATGATGAAAGCGGCGCATCCTGAAGTGCTAGCAGTTCCCCGTGTTAATCCGGGTGAGACTTTGCGCAAGGCGCGTGAGAGTCGCGGTTTGACCATTGCTGAAGTCGCTGGCCAACTTAACCTGACCTCGCAACGCCTGACTCAGATAGAGCAAGGTGCGTTCGATAAGTTGCCTGGACATACCTTTGCCCGTGGTTATGTCCGTGCATATGCGAAGTTGCTGGAAGTCGATCAAAACCGCTTAGTGCTGGAGTTTGATCAGTTTACTGGGAGTGACGCCGTTGGCAGTAACGTGCATAGCCTGGGGCGGATTGAAGAGCCTGTGAGCTATTCGCAGCACGTGTTGCGTTTAGTCAGTTTTGTCCTGCTGTTGGCGTTGGCCGGGTTGAGTTTTTTCTGGTGGCAAGAGCAGTCTGAGCGTCGTGCACAGGATCTTGCTTCGACCAGCCTTGAGCATGTCGAGGTCGACGGGGCTGATGGTATGACGCAGATTCATCCGCTTGATGAGCCTGAAGACCAAGCGGTAGAAGCAGGGCAGGCCGAAGACGATGCTGAACTGCCTCTGATGCTGGATGAGGAGACTGTAAGCACTCCTGATTCTGCAACCAACTCGGAGCCTAGTGCGGCTGCTGGTGTTGACGCCCAGTTAGCTACCGGCTCACAGCCTTCTGCTCCAGTAACAAGTCCTGTAGCCCCCGTTGCTGTGCCAGAGGTGGTTGCTGCAACGCCGGTTCAGGCTGCTGCTGGTGAGGTGTCGGTGACAGTGGTCTATATCGCTGATTGCTGGACACAGTTGACTGATGCCAATGGCAAGGTGCTGTTTAGTGCTCTCAAGCGCAAAGGTGACACCTTGCAGCTTGCAGGCAGGGCTCCACTGGAATTGCGCCTGGGCTTTGCTCGCGGCGCACAGGTCAGTGTGAATGGTAGTCCGGTTGATGTTGCTCCTTTTGTCTCTGGAGAAACCGCACGCCTAAAATTGGGTGGGCAATAACATGCATTGCGAGTCGCCAATCAAACGTCGTATTTCACGCAAAATCTGGGTTGGTTCAGTACCTGTTGGCGGTGACTCGCCAATTGCCGTACAGAGCATGACCAATAGCGATACCAATGATGTGGCTGCGACTGTCGCGCAGATTCGTCGCCTTGAAGCTGCTGGTGCCGACATCGTGCGGGTCTCGGTGCCAGATATGGATGCCGCTGAAGCTTTTGGTCGGATCAAGCAGCAGGTCAATGTTCCACTGGTGGCCGATATCCACTTCGATTACCAGATCGCTTTGCGCGTGGCTGAGCTTGGGGTTGATTGCCTGCGCATCAATCCGGGTAATATCGGCCGCGAAGATCGGGTCAGAGCCGTAGTTGAAGCTGCGCGCGACAAAGGTATTCCGATCCGTATTGGTGTGAATGCCGGGTCGCTGGAAAAAGATCTGCAGAAAAAATACGGAGAGCCGACCCCTGCTGCTCTGGTCGAGTCTGCATTGCGCCATGTCGAGCATTTAGATCGCTTGAACTTTCCTGATTTCAAAGTCAGCGTAAAGGCTTCCGACGTATTTATGGCCGTTGAGGCCTATCGCCTGTTGGCCAAGCAAATCGAGCAGCCGCTGCACTTGGGTATTACCGAGGCGGGTGGTTTGCGTTCGGGTACCGTCAAGTCCGCAGTCGGTCTGGGTATGTTGCTGGCCGAGGGTATTGGCGACACGATTCGTATTTCCTTGGCCGCTGATCCTGTAGAGGAAATCAAGGTTGGCTTCGATATTTTGAAGTCCCTTCGCTTGCGTTCGCGTGGGATCAACTTCATTGCCTGCCCGAGCTGTTCGCGGCAGAACTTTGATGTTGTGAAAACTATGAACGAGCTGGAACAGCGCGTTGAAGACCTCTTGGTGCCGCTCGATGTGGCGGTGATCGGCTGCGTAGTTAACGGTCCTGGCGAAGCCAAGGAGGCTCATATTGGCCTTACCGGCGGTTCGCCGAACCTGATTTATATCGATGGCAAACCAGCGCAAAAGCTGGGCAATGACAACCTGGTTGATGAGTTGGAAAAACTGATCCGCCAGAAAGCGGCTGATAAGGTCGCTGCTGACGCCGCAGTTATCGTGCGCAGCTAGGACTATTAAGGAAGTAAATTGAGCAAGCCCCTGCAAGCCATTCGTGGCATGAACGATATCCTGCCCGAGCAGACTCCGCTTTGGCGTTACATTGAAGGTGCCGTGGCTAGTCTGTTGGATGGCTATGGCTATCGGCAGATGCGCATGCCCATCGTTGAGTTCACCGAGCTGTTTAAGCGCTCGATAGGTGAAGTCACTGACATCGTCGAAAAAGAGATGTACACCTTTGATGACCGTAATGGCGACTCCCTGACTTTGCGTCCTGAGGGTACCGCTGCGTGCGTACGTGCGGTACTTGAGCATGGCTTGTCTGGTGGTGGGCAAACTCAGAAACTCTGGTACATCGGTCCGATGTTCCGTCATGAGCGTCCGCAAAAAGGCCGTTACCGCCAGTTTCATCAGATTGGTGTGGAAGTTTTCAATATCGATGGCCCGGATATTGATGCCGAGCTAATCGTTCTGACCTGGCGTCTATGGGGTCTGTTGGGCATTCGTGATGCCGTGAAGCTTGAGCTCAATAGTCTGGGCACCAGCGCTGCTCGTGCGGTGTACCGTGATGCGCTGGTCGAGTTTTTGACTGCGCATGCCGACCAGTTAGATGAAGACAGTCGTCGGCGCATGGTTAGCAATCCATTGCGTGTGCTCGACAGCAAAGCGCCAGAGACTCAGGCGCTGTTGCAAGATGCGCCGAAGATGGCGGATTACCTGGATGAGGAATCGCGGGTCCACTTCGAAGGCCTCAAAGCCCGCCTCGATGCGGTCGGTGTGCCTTACGTAATCAATCCGAAATTGGTGCGTGGCCTGGATTACTACAGCAAGACGGTCTTCGAGTGGGTCACCGATCAGCTTGGCTCCCAAGGTACTGTCTGCGCCGGCGGCCGCTATGACGGCCTTGTCGAGCAGATGGGCGGCAAGCCGACCACTGGTGTGGGTTTTGCCATGGGTATCGAACGTTTGGTGCTGTTACTCGAAACTCTAGGTAAAGTACCGGCTGAAATCGCCCGCACGGTCGATGTCTATCTGTGCGCTTTCGGTGAGCCTGCTGAGTTGGCCGCGCTGGCTTTGAGCGAACGACTGCGTGATCAGTTGCCTGGTTTGCGTCTACAGGTAAATGCCGGCGCTGGCAGCTTCAAAAGCCAGTTCAAAAAGGCCGATAAAAGTGGTGCGTTGTACGCTTTGATTCTTGGTGAAGACGAGCTGGCCCAGCAAGTGGTAGGTTGCAAGCCGTTGCGCGGTCAGGGCGAGCAACAAAGTATTGCCTGGTCGGCACTCGCCGATCATCTGGCGACTTGCGCCAATTAGGCCTGAGCGCCTGTTAAGTGATTTAGCGAATAGGAGTGTTGGGGTGGTTTCGCGTACTGATGATGAAGAACTGGCGGTAATCAAGGACTGGTGGCAGCGTAACGGCATGCCACTGCTGACCGGTGTTGCGCTTGCGTTAGTGCTGGTATTCGGCTGGCAGGGCTGGCAGAGGTATCAGAGTAATCAGGCTCATGGTGCCTCGCTGGTTTATCAGCAATTGCTAGAAGCCGCTCTGGATCCGAGCGGTAAGCCTGACGCTGGTAAAGTTGCAGAACTGGCCCACACCCTGAAAAGTGATTATGCCGGTACTCAATACGCCCAATACGGCAGCCTATTCGTGGCCAAAGTGGCGGTCGAGGCGGGTAAGTTGGATGACGCCGCTAGCGAGCTACAGGCCATCGTCGATAAGCCGGCTGACGACAGCCTGGGTGAATTGGCGCGTCAGCGCCTGGCGCGTGTTTTGGCTGCTCAGAACAAGCCCGAAGATGCCTTGAAATTGCTGGATGCCAAGGTTGACCCAGCGTTTGCAGCCGGTCGCGAAGAGGTTAAAGGTGATGTTTTGGTGCAACTCGGCCGTGCCGATGATGCCCATGCCGCCTACGAAAAAGCCAAAGCTGCGCTCTCTGACGATGCTGCTGTCGGGGGTTTACAAATGAAGCTGGATGATCTGGCAAAAGGGGATGCGTGACGTGATGCGTTGGAAGAATGCCGCACTGCTGGCCCTGGCCGTTCTGGCTGTAGGTTGCAGCAGCAATAGCAAGAAGGAACTGCCTCCGGCCGATCTGCCTAAGTTCGAGGAAGAGGTTCAGCTGCAAAAAGAGTGGAGCCGCTCAATTGGCGATGGCCAAGGCGAAACCTTCAACATGCTGGTGCCGGCCATTGATGGCGAGCAGATTTATGCCGCAGACGTCGAAGGCTTGGTCGTGGCCATGGATCGCATGACCGGCAAGGTTATCTGGAAGGCTGATCTGGAACTGCCAGTTTCCGGTGCCGTAGCTGCAGGTTATGGCTTGGTTGTGGTCGGTACGTTGAAAGGCGAGATCATTGCCCTGGACATCGCTACAGGTGAAGAGAAGTGGCGTGCCCGCGTGACCAGCGAGGTGCTGGCTGCACCTGCGTTGAATGGCGATGTGGTGCTGGTGCAAACCCAGGATGATCGCTTGATCGCTTTGGACGCGAACACGGGTTCGCAGCGCTGGATTTTCGAAAACACTCCGGCTGTGTTGACTCTGCGTGGTACCGGTAGTCCTGTACTGACCAACCGCCTCGCGATTGCCGGTCTGTCGACCGGTAAGGTGATTGCTCTGGATGCGCAGCGCGGCATTCCTGTGTGGGAGCAGCGTGTAGCTGTTCCGCAGGGGCGTTCCGAGCTGGATCGCGTCGTGGATATCGACGGTGGTTTGCTGCTTTCGGGCGGCACGCTGTATGCCGTCAGCTACCAGGGCCGCGTCGCCGCGATGGATTTGGAAAGCGGGCGCATCCTTTGGCAGCGTGAAGCATCCAGCTCAGTAGGCGTGGCCAAGGGTTATGGCAGCGTTTATGTCAACCTGGCCAGCGGTACTGTTGAAGGTATCGATGAGCGTTCGGCGTCGGCACTGTGGAGCAATGATGCTCTAGCACGCCGCCAACTGTCGGCACCGGAAGTGTTCTCTAGCTATGTAGCATTCGGTGATCTGGAAGGCTACCTGCATCTGGTTAGTCAGGTGGATGGTCGTTTCGTTGGTCGTACACGCATTGACAGCGATGGCATGCGTGCTCGCCCGCTAGTAGTGGGCGACTGGCTGTATGCCTTTGGCAACAGCGGCAAACTGGTGGCGCTGACCATCAAGTGATTGTTCGCTGACGCTTTGGTTATGCTGCCCAACACATAGGGTTGTGCAGCATAGCCAGTGCAATTAATTCCGGCCGCTGCCTCTGCAGCGGCTTTTGTATTTTCTGAAATAACGAAGTGGAGAGCCTAATGGTTCCCGTAATTGCCCTGGTGGGCCGTCCGAATGTCGGTAAGTCCACCCTGTTTAACCGCTTGACCAAGTCCCGTGACGCGATTGTCGGCGACCTGTCTGGTCTGACCCGTGATCGCCAATACGGCGAGGCCAAGTGGCAGGGGCGAACCTACATCGTCATCGACACTGGTGGTATTTCCGGTGACGAAGAAGGCATTGACGCGAAAATGGCCGAGCAGTCGCTGCAGGCTATTGAAGAAGCCGATGCCGTACTGTTCTTGGTTGATGCTCGCGCAGGTTTGTCTGCCTCTGACCAGATGATTGGTGAGCACTTGCGTCGTCGTAACAAACGCAGCTTTCTAGTGATCAACAAAGTCGACAACATCGATACTGATCTGGCTCGCGCCGAGTTCGCCAGTATGGGCATGGGCGAGTCCCTAGCGATTGCCGGTGCTCATGGTCGCGGTATCACCCAGATGCTCGAAGCCGTGCTGGGTTCTTTCCCCAAGGATGCCAGCGAGCCGGAAGAGGGCGAGGAAGAGGAAGTCGTTCTTGAAGGTCAGGAAGCTAAACGTATTCCCGGCCCGAGCGAGAAGGATGGCATCAAGCTGGCGATTATCGGTCGGCCCAACGTCGGTAAATCGACCCTAGTCAATCGCATGCTGGGTGAAGACCGGGTGATCGTCTATGACCAGCCCGGCACTACCCGCGACAGTATCTATATCCCGTTCGAGCGTGATGAAGAGAAGTACACCTTGATCGACACTGCCGGCGTACGTCGTCGCGGCAAGATCTTCGAGGCGGTGGAAAAATTCTCGGTGGTGAAAACCCTGCAGGCGATCCAGGACTCTAACGTCGTTGTATTCGTCATGGATGCCCGCGAAGGTGTGGTTGACCATGACCTCAATCTGCTCGGCTTCGTGCTGGAAAGCGGCCGCGCTCTGGTAATCGCCCTGAACAAATGGGACGGCATGGAACCCAGCGAGCGCGACTATGTGAAGGTCGAACTGCAACGCCGACTGTTCTTCGTCGACTTCGCCGATATCCACTTTATCTCAGCGCTGCATGGTACCGGGGTGGGCAACCTGTACAAGTCGGTGCAGGCCTCATTCAAGTCGGCGATCACCCGCTGGCCGACCAACCGTCTGACTACGATTCTTGAAGACGCCGTCAGCGATCACGCGCCACCCATGGTGCAAAACCGCCGCATCAAGTTGCGCTATGCCCACTTGGGTGGTGCTAACCCGCCGCTGATCGTTATTCACGGCAACCAGGTCGAGGCGGTGCCCAAGTCCTATATCCGTTACCTGGAAAACACCTACCGCCGTGTGCTCAAACTGGTCGGTACGCCGATCCGTATCGAGTTCAAGGGCGGCGATAACCCGTATGAGGGCAACAAAAACACCCTCACGGATCGTCAGGTGAACAAGAAGCGTCGCCTGATGAGCCACCACAAGAAGGCTGAGAAAAAGCGTAAAGACAAGCGCTAAGCTTGGGTTAAAACGCTCTTAAAAGGCACCTTCGGGTGCCTTTTGTGTATCTGGGGGATCGGCTATTCTGCTGCATCACTCGCGCTCAAGCTGGATGCCGCTTTAATGATTGTCAGCAAATTGCCGAACGTCGGCACCACCATCTTTACTCGCATGTCGCAACTTGCCGCCGAAACCGGCGCACTAAACCTGTCCCAAGGTTTTCCGGACTTCGATGGTCCGCAGGGGCTGCGTGATGCCGTCACCCGGCATATCGCTGCCCGGCATAATCAATACGCGCCGATGACTGGCTTGCCGGCCCTGCGTGAGCAGGTAGCGGCAAAAATCGCCCGCTGTTATGGCCGAGTCGTCAGTGCCGACAGTGAAGTCACCATCACACCGGGTGCCACACAGGCAATTTTCTGCGCGGTACAGGCTCTGGTCCACCCAGGCGATGAAGTGATTGTCTTTGATCCCTGCTACGACAGTTACGAACCTTCAGTCGAACTGGCCGGCGGGCGTTGCGTGCATGTGCCGCTGGCCTTGCCTGATTTCGCTATCGACTGGCAGCGGCTACAGGAAGCGCTGAGTAGCAAGACGCGGCTGATCATTCTTAACAGTCCGCATAACCCCAGCGGTGTATTGATTAGCCGAGAAGAACTGGATCAACTCGCTGCGCTGATTCGCGGGCGCGATATCTACCTGATCAGCGATGAGGTCTATGAGCATCTGCTGTTCGATGGTCGCCAGCACGCCAGTGTGCTGGCTCATGACGAGTTGTATCAGCGCGCTTTTGTCGTAAGTTCATTCGGCAAGACCTATCACGTCACCGGCTGGAAAACTGGCTATGTGATCGCGCCACCCGCCTTGAGTGCGGAGTTGCGTAAGGTGCATCAGTACGTCAGTTTCTGTGGTGTGACGCCGCTGCAATGGGCGTTGGCGGATTACATGGCTGAGCATCCTGAGCACGTTGACGAGCTACCGGCGTTCTACCAGGCCAAGCGTGATCTGTTCTGCGACCTGCTGGCTGACTCGCGCTTTGCTTTTACCCGCGTCGCCGGCACCTATTTCCAGCTGGCCGACTATTCGGATATTCGCCCCGATCTGGATGATGTTTCGATGGCTGAATGGCTGACCCGCGAGCATGGCGTGGCGGCAATCCCTGTATCGGTGTTCTACCAGCAGCCACCCAAGGATTTACGTCTTGTGCGCTTCTGCTTTGCCAAACGTGAAGAAACCCTGAGCCAGGCGGCGGAAAAACTATGCGCGATTTAACCCGGTTGCCCGATCTGGAATTGGCGCTGATCCAGACCACGCTGGCCTGGCAAGACCCAGCAGCCAATCGCGCGCACTTTCAGGCGTTACTGCAGCAGGCAAAGGGGGCAGATCTGGTCGTCTTGCCGGAGATGTTCAGCACCGGCTTTTCCATGGATTCTGCTGCCCTGGCCGAGCCTGAGGATGGCCCGACCAGCCAGTGGCTGCTTGAGCAGGCCCAGGAGCTACAGGCTGTGGTCACAGGTAGCCTGATTATTCAGGCTGCTGACGGTTCATACCGCAATCGCCTGCTGTGGGCGCGGCCGGATGGCAGTTTGGTGCATTACGACAAGCGTCATCTATTCCGCATGGCCGGTGAGCATAAGCATTACCGCGCTGGCGAGCAGCAAGTTGTACTGGACGTGAAAGGTTGGCAGGTGCGGCCGTTGATCTGTTACGACCTGCGGTTTCCGGTGTGGAGTCGAGATTCGCAGGCGACTGATCTGTTGCTGTACACCGCTAACTGGCCGGCGGCGCGGCGTAATCACTGGAATCGTCTACTGCCTGCGCGGGCGATCGAGAACCTGTGTTATGTGGCGGCGGTTAACCGCATCGGTGAAGACGGCAACGGTTATGCCTACAGCGGTGACAGCCAGGTGCTGGACTTTCAGGGTGAGCCATTGCTTATGCCGCAAGGTGCAGATGGAGTGTTCCGCACGACACTCAAAGCGGCAGAACTGGCTGCTTATCGGCAGCGCTTCCCTGCATATATGGATGCCGATGATTTTATTTTGAGTGGTCTCGCTTAGCGTGTGGGCTGCTTGGCCAGTGCTGCTTGCGCGGCAGCGCTGGCTTCCAGTCGTAGCTTCTCGTTGTGTAGAAACTCGCGTAACTGATGCAGCTCGGCAATCTTCTGCTCAACCTCCGCCAGCTTGCGCGTGACCAGTCGCGCACCTTGCGCACAGTCCATTTGTTGTTCACGCCTGGCCTGGAGAATCTCGCCGATTTCGCCCAAGGTAAAACCCATGCTCTGTGCTTGTTGAATAAAACTCAGGTCATCAAGTGTTTGTGGGCTGTATTCGCGGTAGTTGTTGGCTGATCGTCCGGTGCTGATCAGTCCCAGGCTTTCGTAATAGCGCAGGGTGTGCCGGCTTGCGCCACTGCGTTTTTCCAACTCGCCAATTCGCATGAAAATCTCGCTTGACTGTAGAGTGTGCTCGATAGTTTAGCGTGCTCGGGTTATTAACGGCTCGGGTGGATTGATCATGCATAAACACTGTTTGGTAACCGGCGGCAGCGGCTTTATCGGCCAGCACCTCTTGGCTGTGCTGACCCGTAAGGGGTACTCAGTCACGCTGCTGATGCGTCAACCGCAAGCCTTGTCGGCGTTGCGGTTACAGATCAATCAGTTGGGTGGTGACGGTGAGTTGCTTGCGGCTGTGACAGGTGATTTAGCGCGTGCGGACCTGGGATTGGATGCCGCGGCCCGTGAGCAGATACGCGATGTGGCGGTGGTGTTCCATCTGGGCGCGCAGTTTGCCTGGGGGCTATCTGCCGGGCAGGCGCGCCAGGTCAATGTCGAGGGGGCTTTGGCAGTGGCTGAGTTGGCCGCGCAGCAGGGTAGTCGCTTGCTGATGGTCGGTGGTTATATGTTGGCTAATCATGGGCACTTACAGCGTGTTGGTATTGATCTGGCTAATCCGCTGAATACTGACTGGGATCGGCTCTATCGGCGTACCGGCGGCTATGAAGGCAGCAAGTTGGAGGCGCATTTTCGCGTCGTGGCCGCCATGCGTGAGCTGAACGCCGAGTTGACCGTGGTGCATCCTGCAACCGTTTGTGGCCATAGCCAGAGCGGGCATATCTTGCCTGCGCAGCCCTTGGCTGGCTTGATCGAAAATCTTTCCGGCGGCCGCTTGAGTGCAATTCCCGGATCAACAGCTCATTGGCTGCCGCTGGTGACTGTGGACTTTCTGGCGGCGTTGATGGTGGCGGCTGCGTTTGATGTGCATCAGGCCGGGCAGGAGATATTGGCGTTGGATGCACATACACCCAACTTACAAGGCATGTTGCAGCTGTTGGCGCAGGCGCTGAGGGTGCCTGCGCCGAGCCGTCATGTATCGATAGGTTTATTGCGCACGCTGTTAAAGGTGCCGGGTGTTCCGCGTTTGTTGCGCACCGATGCCGAGTCGCTGGATTTTATCCAGACCACGCGCTTCGATACCGCTGCGACCGAAGCATTCGTTCAGCGACACCAACTGACTTGGCCAGATATCGGCCAAGCCTTACAAGCGACAGCGGGTTACCTGGCCAGCGCGCCGTCAGCTGCCGTAAAGCAGGGCTGACGGCTTGCTAGGTGGTGCTTAGGCGGCTTGTTCAGCTGCTTGAGCAATGGCGCGGTTGAGTGCGCTAAACAGCGCACGGAAACTCGCCGTGGTCAGGTTTTCGTCGATGCCCACGCCGTGCAGAGCACGGCCACCGTTGACGCGCAGCTCGATATAGGCGGCTGCCTTGGCATTGGTGCCGGCACCAATGGCGTGCTCGGAGTAGTCCATGATCTCCACTGCGACCGGCAGGCCGGCTACCAGCGCTTCCAATGGGCCTTTGCCGATGCCGCGCCAGTGCTGGGTTTCACCTTCGCAGACAATCTCCACATCGACCGCGCTGGTGCCGTTCTCTTCCTGCAGGCGATGGCCTTTCAGGGCATAAGGGGTGGTGGCTTGCAGGTATTCACTGTCGAGCAATTTGTAGATTTGCCCAGCAGTCATCTCCAGGCCAAGACGGTCGGTTTCACGTTGCACTACCTGGCTGAACTCGATCTGCATACGGCGTGGCAGGTTGATGCCGTATTCCTGCTCAAGCAGGAAGGTGATGCCGCCTTTGCCGGACTGGCTGTTAACGCGGATCACCGCCTCGTAATCGCGGCCAATATCGGCCGGGTCGATTGGCAGGTACGGCACTTCCCAAACAGCGTCGCTCTTCTGTTGGGCGAAACCTTTGCGGATGGCGTCCTGGTGTGAGCCAGAGAACGCGGTGTGGACCAAGTCACCGGCATACGGATGACGAGGGTGCACGGGGATCTGGTTGCAGTCTTCGACGACCTTGCGCACGGCGTCGATGTCGGAGAAGTCCAGCTGTGGGTTCACGCCCTGGGTGTAGAGGTTCAGCGCGACGGTTACCAAGCAGACGTTACCAGTACGCTCGCCGTTGCCGAACAGACAGCCTTCGACGCGATCCGCGCCGGCCATTACCGCCAGCTCGGTAGCCGCGACGCCAGTGCCACGGTCATTGTGGGTGTGCACGCTGAGCAGCACGCTGTCGCGTTTGTCGATATGGCGGCCGAACCACTCGATCTGGTCGGCGTAGTTGTTCGGCGTGGCGCACTCGATAGTCGCGGGCAGGTTGAGAATCAGCGGGTTGGTCGGGGTTGGCTGGAACACCGCGATCACCGCGTTGCATACCTCAACGGCGAAATCGGTTTCAGTGCTGCTAAAAACTTCTGGCGAGTACTCAAAGCCCCACTGGGTTTCCGGTGCGGCATCGGCCAGGCGCTTGATGGTGGTGCCAGCCGCCACGGCGATGGCTTTGACGCCCGCTTTGTCCTGGTTGAAGACGATTTTGCGAAAGCTCGGCGCGCAGGCGTTGTAGTAATGCACGATGGCTTTCTTCGCGCCCTTGAGCGACTCAAAGGTGCGCTCGATAAGGTCGTCACGCGCCTGGGTCAGCACCTGGATGGTCACGTCATCCGGGATGTGGCCACCTTCGATCAGTTCGCGGACGAAGTCGAAGTCGGTCTGCGAGGCGGACGGGAAACCCACTTCGATTTCCTTCAGACCCACCGCCAGCAGACATTTGAAAAAACGCATCTTTTTCTCGGCGTCCATCGGCTCAATCAGCGACTGGTTGCCGTCGCGAAGGTCGGTGGAGAGCCAGATAGGGGCTTTGTCGATGATTTTGTCCGGCCAAGTGCGGTCTGGAATGCTGATTTGGGTGAACGGACGGTATTTGCTGGATGGATCTTTGAGCATGCTCATGGGGAGTCCTTTTGGGCTCGGTTGCAGATGGCGAACCGGGCGAAAGCTAAAACAAAATTGAGGCGCTGGCGTTAGAAATTAGCCACGCAGTCGCTGGCTGACCAAGCAGAGGTTGGCGTGTTGGCGCAGCAGGATGAGGGTGTGGTGAGTGTTCATAGCGCCAACCCTAATCCCTGAGGTAAAAGCTGGCAAGCAATGCGAAAAAAATTGGTGTTTATCGTTGCGCAATACGCTTTTGTTTGTTTTTTATGCCTGTAAAAGGCTTTGGGCTTTGTGAAAATTGCGGGCGGCTTTGCTGTCATCGCCACCCGTTCTTTAGTCAGCCTTGGCTAGCCGGTTGCGTGGCGTTTTTCAGTTCGCGCATATCGGCCCCACTGGGGTGCTGGAAAACCCGTAGACCGAACTCAGGCAGGATCGCTAGCAAGTGGTCGAAGATGTCCGACTGGATCGCCTCGTAGCGGGCCCAGGCGATGGTGTTGGTGAAGCAGTACAGCTCCAGCGGCAGGCCATTTGCTGTCGGGTCCAGCTGCCTGACCAATTGGGTCATCTCTTGGTGAATACTCGGGTGTTGGCGCAGGTAGTGCTCGATATAAGCGCGGAAGGTGCCAATGTTGGTGACGCGGCGAGTGTTTGCCGGCTCTTTGCTGGCTTCAGCCAGTTCGCTGTTCCAGCTGAGCAGCTCGCTCTGTTTACTGCTTAGGTACTGGCCGAGCAGTAGAAAACGCTGCAGGTGGGCGATTTGTTCTGGGCAGAGGAAGCGGATGCTGGTCTGGTCGAGCAGCAGGCTACGTTTGATCCGCCGGCCACCGGCTTCTTGCATGCCGCGCCAGTTCTTGAATGGGTCGCTGATAAAACGCTTGGTTGGGATGGTGCTGATGGTTTTATCCCAGTTCTGCACCTTGACGGTGTGCAGGGCGATGTCGATGACATCGCCATCAGCGTTCAGTTGCGGCATTTCAACCCAGTCGCCAACGCGAATGATGTCGCTGGACGTGATCTGTACGCTGGCCACCAGTGACAGCAAGGTGTCTTGAAATATCAGCATCAATACGGCGGCCATTGCGCCAAGGCCGGACAATAGGATCAGCGGTGAGCGATCGATCAGGCTGGCGATCATCAGGATTGTGGCAATCGCAAAGAGCAGGATTTTCACCACCTGCACGTAACCCTTGATCGGTTTCAGGTGGGCATTCGGGCGTTTCTCGTAAAGTGTGTTGAGTAACGTCAGGGCACCACTGATGGCCAGGGCAATGGTCAGCACGATAATCGCGCTGCAGACATTACGTGTTACCGCGACGGCAGTTTCTGGCAGGTTAGGCACCAGGGAAATGCCGGCGGAGATGATCATTGCCGGTACAACATTGGCAAGCCGCGCGGTAACCCGTGAGTCATGCAGGGTGCCGTTCTGACCTATGGGTGTGGCTTTCAGTGCGCGGTACAGCCCCTTTAGCAGGATGCGTTTGACCATCCAGTTGGCTAGCCAGGCGGCCAGTAACAACAGCGTTAAACCGGTCAGGCTGTAGAGTTCAGGATAGTGCTCAAGCCAATTCTGGGCGTTGTTGTACAGGTCGTTCATGCCGCTCCTCTGGGGTTAATCAGGATCTTTACGCGGCTACCTTAACAAACGAGTCTTCAGTGGGCAGGGTGGCTTGGTTGCTGAACGTGTCCTGCGACACTAAGTCTGGCGCTTGAGGATTGCTGGCGGGCGCTGTCCTGTGGGCAGCGCCTTAGCGAGGTGTCGAGTGCCGCTGCGTTGCCCGATAGCAACGCGCTGGCGGCGATAAGTGGGGCGTTTACTGATTGCTGACGAAGCGCCGAATTCGTTGTGCGGCTTCGATACATTCAGCTAGCGGTGCAACCAGGGCCATGCGTATACGGCCTGCGCCTGGGTTGAAACCATCCACTTCGCGCGACAGGTAGGAGCCGGGAACCACGGTGACATGCTCGCGTGCGAACAGCTCGCGGGTAAATGTTTCATCGTCTATTGGTGTTTTGGCCCACAGATAGAAGCCGCCATCAGGCCGCTGTACATCCAGTACACCGTCAAGAATGGCCAGCACCGCATCGAATTTTTCGCGGTATAGGTCGCGGTTAGCTTTGACGTGTTCTTCATCGTTCCAGGCGGCCACGCTGGCCAGTTGCGTTTGTACCGGCATGGCGCAGCCGTGGTAGGTGCGGTAGAGCAGGAAGGCTTTCAAAATATCGGCGTCGCCGGCAACAAACCCGGAACGCAGGCCTGGCAGATTGGAGCGCTTGGACAGGCTGTGAAATACCACGCAGCGCTTGAAATCATTGCGGCCCAGTTCGGCGCAGGCGGTTAGTAAGCCTGCTGGTGGGTGGTCTTCATCGAAGTACAGCTCGCTGTAGCATTCGTCAGCGGCGATCACGAAGTCGAACTTGTCGGCCAGGGCGATCAGCTTTTTAAGCGTATCGATTGGGATCAGCGCGCCGGTGGGGTTGCCGGGTGAGCAGAGAAAGAGAATCTGGCAGTGCTGCCAAGTGTCATCGCTGACTGCGTCGAAATCTGGGTTGAAGCCATGCTCTTCCAAGCAGGGCAGGTAGTGCGGCTGCGCACCAGCGAGCAGGGCTGCGCCTTCGTAGATTTGATAGAACGGATTGGGGCTGATCACCAGACCGCCGACATCGCGTTTAACCACGGTTTGGGTGAAGGCGAACAGCGCCTCGCGGGTACCGTTCACCGGCAGCACATGGCGTGCAGGGTCGAGCACCCCGGCAGGCAGATTAAAGCGCCGGCTACACCAGTTGGCGATGGCTTCGCGCAGCGCCGCAATACCCAGCGTGGTTGGGTAAACCGCCAGTTGTTCGAGGTTATCAGTCAGCGCCTGGGCGACGAACGCCGGCGAGCGGTGCTTAGGCTCGCCAATTGACAGGGCGATGGCTGAGCGGTCGGCGGCGGGTTGCACGCCAGCGAGCAGGGCGCGGAGTTTCTCGAACGGGTAAGGCTGCAGCTGGGCGAGGGCGTGGTTCATGGTGATCCGACGTGTCCTTTGTAGGGCGGCGAAAAAGCTGCTGACACTAGCACGTGAGGTGGCTCTAGGAAAATTCCCTTTCACCTGTCCGATGAGCATCATTTTGTGTCGCTATGCTGATGCTTGAGGCTCTAAAGGCTGGTTGCTTCAAGCCGATACGCTGATCGCAATACATATTCGACCTTTCTTTTAGCGAGACCTTCTATGCGCACTCTCAAGTTCAGCCACAAAATTATGCTGGCGGCGTCTCTGGTAGTCATCGCAGCTTTTGCATCATTCGCGCTGTATAACGATTATTTGCAGCGCACCTCAATTCGCGCCAACCTGGCTAACTATCTCAATGATGTCGGCCAGGTCTCCACCGGCAATATTCAGCACTGGCTTAATGGGCGAATGCAACTGCTGGAGAACCTTGCTGAGTCGATCCAGGACGACAGCGCAGCGCAACCACTGGCTAGAAACCTGCAGCATCGCAGCATTGCTGCGGCCTTTCTGTATGCCTACTACGGTCAGGCTGATGGCACTTATACCCAGTTTCCCATTAGTGAACTTCCTGCTGGCTACGACCCGCGTCAGCGGCCCTGGTACAAAAGTGCAGTTGGCAACAGTGGGCCGGGTTTGACTGAGCCCTATCTGGCGGCTGATCCGCGGGATGGCCTGCTTATTACCATTACGCGTCCGGTGAGTGCCGGGGGCAGTCTGCAAGGCGTAGTGGGTGGTGACCTCAAGTTGCAGACGATCGACGATATTCTCAATTCCTTTGACCTGGGTGGCATGGGCTTCGCCTTCTTGGTCGACGACAAGGGCACTGTGCTGCTGCATCCGGACAAGAGTTTGGTGCTGAAAAAACTGCCCGATCTGTTCCCCAGTGGTGCGCCGCGTCTTGAGTCCGCCTTGCAGAATGTAGCGGCTGTCGATGGCAGTGCGCGTATCGTGACCTTTTTGCCGGTACAGGGGCTGGCAGGCGTGCGCTGGTATGTAGGGCTGTCCGTTGATGAGGGCAAAGCGTTCGCTGCGCTGCGTGAGTCTCGCCTTTCGGCTCTGATGGCGGCGGTGATTGGGGTGGTGGTTATTCTGCTGCTTCTCGGTGCGCTGATTCGTATTTTGCTGCGCCCGCTACATGTCATGAGTCACGCGATGGGCGGTATCGCCGAAGGCGAGGGCGACCTGACTCAGCGTTTAACGATCGCCTCTGGTGATGAGTTTGGCGAGCTGGCAGGCGCTTTCAACCGTTTCGTTGAACGCATCCACGAGTCGTTCCGTGAAGTGGCTTCGGCGACGCGCGAAGTGCATGCGCGGGTGAGTACAGTGGTCGAGGCGTCCAATGCCTCAATGGGTAACTCCAGCGAGCAGGCCGCGCGCACTGACAGTGTGGCCGCAGCGATCAATGAGCTCGGTGCAGCCGCTCAGGAAATCGCCCGCAACGCCGCTGATGCTTCGGTGCAGGCCAGTGATGCGCGGCGTGATGCTGAAGAGGGGCAGAGTATGGTCGAGCGCACCCTGAGTTCTATGGGCGAGCTGTCGGACAAGATCCAGGCCTCCGGTAGTCATATTGAGGTGCTGAGCCAGAAGAGCAATGACATCGGGCAGATTCTCGATGTAATCAAGGGTATTTCCGAGCAGACCAACCTGCTGGCACTCAACGCCGCCATCGAAGCGGCCCGTGCTGGTGAGGCAGGGCGTGGTTTTGCGGTCGTCGCGGATGAGGTGCGCAACCTGGCGCAGCGAACCCAAAGCTCGGCGCAGGAAATCCAGCAGATGATCGAGCAGTTGCAGGCTGGTGCCCGTGATGCTGTAACGACCATGGGCGAGAGCCGCCGCTTCAGCGATGACAGCGTGCGTATTGGCGGGCAGGCGGGCGAGAACCTGCGTGGCGTAACCCGGCGCATCGGTGATATCGACGGCATGAACCAGTCCGTGGCTACCGCCACCGAGGAGCAGACGTCGGTGATCGAGAGTCTGAACATGGACATCACCGAGATCAACACGCTGAACCAGGACGGTGTGCGCAACCTGCAGTCCAGCCTCAGCGCCTGTACTGAGCTGGATCAACAGGTTGGCCGGCTCAAGCAGTTGGTGGACAGTTTCAGGATTTGAGGGTGATGCAGCAGGCCTCTTGGTGAGGCCTGCTCGTGTTGTTACTTAGATGCTGATTTGTTGCGGCGTTGGGCTGCCGGTTGCGGACAACTTGGTGATGATGGTTTGTTGCAGGCGCGTGCACAACTCAGGGTCAGACAGCGGCTGGTTGTGCGCGTCGGTGACAAAGAACACGTCTTCTACCCGCTCGCCCAGAGTGGCGATCTTGGCGTTCTGCAGTGATAGGTCGAAATCCAGGAAGATTCGTCCGAGTCGAGCAAGCAGGCCAGGTCGGTCGGGTGCCGTGACTTCAAGGATGGTCACCGGGCGATGGGCGTCGTTGTGGATGGTCACCTGCGGGGCAAAAGCAAAATGCTTGAGTTGGCGTGGTACGCGACGCTGAATAATGCTTGGGTACTCGTCCGGATTTTTCAGGGTATCGACCAGTCCCTGGCGGATTTCCTTGATGCGTGCCGGGTTGTCACCAATTGAGCCGCCTTCGGCCTCAAGCACGATGTAGGTGTCGAGGGTGAATTGGCTGGTGGAGGTGAGAATCCGCGCGTCGTGGATGTTCAGGTTGAGTTGCGCCATAGCCGCCACGGTTACCGCAAAGAAGTCATGCTGGTCTGGGGCGTAGATAAAGATCTGCGTGCCACCCTCGAACTCGCGCTGGGTGGTTTCCTTGATGAGTACCAGCGGGTCTCCGTCAGTCGGCTGCTGCAAGATGGCCTCGCAGTGCCAGGCTACGTCGATTGCGCTGTGGCGTAGGAAGTAGTCGTCGCCGAGTTGCGACCAGAGTTGCTCTGCATCGTCTGGATCAATGCCAGCGCGCACGAGGATGTCCAGGGCTGCGCTTTGCGTTAGGCGGATCTGCTCTTCGCGGTCCAGTGGGTTTTCCAGGCCACGACTCAGGGCGCGTTTGGTTTCGGTGTATAGCTGGCGTAGCAAGCTGGCGCGCCAGGAGTTCCATAGGCTGGGGTTGGTGGCGTTGATGTCGGCCACGGTCAGCACGTAGAGATAGTCCAGGCGTGTCTGATCACCTACCAGGCGGGCGAAGTCAAAAATCACCTGTGGGTCGGACAGGTCCTTGCGCTGGGCTGTGGTGGACATCACCAGGTGGTTTTGCACCAGCCAGACAATCAGTTTGGTGTCCCACTTGGGCAGTTGGTGGCGCACGCCGAATGCTTCGGCATCCACTGCGCCGAGTTCCGAGTGATCGCCGCCACGGCCTTTGCCAATGTCGTGATAGAGCCCGGCCATATAAATCAGCTCAGGCTTAGGCAGTTTGTCGATCAGTTCGCTGGCCAGGGGGAATTTCTCCGCCAGCTCAACCCACTTGAACTTGCGTAGGTGCTTGATCAGGTTAAGGGTGTGGGCGTCGACCGTATAAATATGGAATAGGTCGTGCTGCATCTGCCCGACGATATGACCGAACTCCGGCAGGTACAGGCCAAGGATGCCATAGCGGTTCATGCGCCGTAGGTTGCGGTGAATGCCTTGGGGGCTTTTGAATAACTCAACGAATAGGCTGGTGTTGCGAATGTCGCTGCGAAAGTCGTCATCGATCAGGTGGCGGTGCTCACGCAGCAAGCGAATGCTGTTGGCGCACACGCCTTTGATATCCGGCAGTTGTGCCATCAAGACGAAAATTTCCATGATGGCGAACGGCGTGCGCTTGAAGACATTGGGGTGCGCCACCTCGATATAGCCATCACGCAGCAAGAAGCGGCTATTGATTGGCGTGGCTTTGCCGATTTGGCCAGCGCGCAGAATTTGTTCCTCGAAGTGCTGGACGATCAGGTCGCTGAGTTCAGCAATTGCCATCACTACGCGGTAGTACTTTTGCATAAAGCGTTCGATGGCGTGCTTTCTGTCGCTCTCATCGAAGCCAAGCAGTTCGGCGACTTTGCTCTGGTGATCGAACAGCAGGCGGTCTTCGGCGCGGCCAGCCAGTATGTGCAGGGCGTAGCGCACCTTCCACAGGAACTCCTGGCTAGATGCGAGCAGGGCGTATTCACTTTCCAGCAAAAAGCCCTGGCCGACCATGGCGTGCAGGTTCAGTGTGCCGAAATGTCGGCGTGCCACCCAGAGAATGGTTTGAATGTCACGCAGGCCGCCTGGCGAGCCTTTGACGTTGGGTTCCAGGTTGTATTCGGTATCGTTGTACTTACTGTGGCGGGCGCGTTGCTCTTTGTGTTTGGCCAGAAAGAAGTCTTTGCTTGGCCACATGTGCTCGCTGCTCGTGACCGCTTGCATGCGCTGACGCAGCCGCTCGGGGCCAGCGATGGTACGGCTCTCCATCAGGTTGGTAATGACCGTCAGGTCGGCGCGCGCTTCTTCGGCGCACTCGTCAACGCTGCGCACGCTTTGCCCGACTTCCAGGCCGATGTCCCAGAGCAGGGTGAGAAACTGCTCGATGGGTTCGCGAAAGATTTCGTGGTCAGCGTTGTCGAGCAGGATTAGCAGGTCGATGTCTGAAAAAGGATGCAGCTCGCCACGGCCGTAGCCACCAACCGCCAGCAGGGCGATGTCGGCATCTTTGTTCCATGGCAGACGATCCCAAGCTTCGCGCAAGATTTGATCGACAAACCAAGCGCGGTCTTCAATTAGCCGGCGTATGTCACGGCCGCTCCGGAAGCGCTCATTGAGCGCTTCGTGGGCGTGTCGGATAGCCTTTTTGAAGGCGGCAATAGGGCTGGCCTTGAGGGCCAGTTCCGCCTGGAACTGGCCGCGGTCGAACAGCTCCGGGTCTACCTGCGGCATGACAACTTTCCTTTAATAGAACAAGCGCGGCGAGAGCCCTTGGCTGGTCAGGCTGAGGTGCGGGCGATGGTGTCGTCGCTGCGTAGGGTGAAAATCTCGTAGCCGTTGGCAGTGACCAGGATGGTGTGTTCCCACTGGGCCGAGAGTTTGCGGTCCTTGGTAATTGCGGTCCAGCCGTCACCCAGGGTGCGGGTTTCCGGACGGCCCTGGTTGATCATCGGCTCGATGGTGAAGGTCATGCCTTCTTTTAATTCCATGCCGGTGCCGGCGCGACCGTAGTGCAATACCTGAGGCTCTTCATGGAATACGGCGCCGATGCCGTGGCCGCAGTATTCGCGAACCACTGAGAAACCATTCTTCTCAGCATGTTTTTGGATCACTTCGCCGATGTCGCCTAGGCGTGTGCCCGGCTTTACCAGCTCAATACCTTTATACATACATTCCTGGGTGATCTTGGCCAGGCGTTCGGCCCACTCTGGCACTTTGCCAACCATGAACATCTTGCTGGTGTCGCCGTGGTAGCCGTCTTTGATCACGGTGATGTCGATGTTGATCACATCGCCTTCTTTCAGCGGCTTGTCATTCGGGATGCCGTGACAGACAACATGGTTCACCGAGGTGCAGATCGACTTAGGGAAGCCTTTGTAGTTGAGCGGTGCAGGGATGGCTTGCTGCACGTTGACTATATAGTCGTGGCAGATACGGTCGAGCTCTTCGGTAGTGACGCCGGGCTTGATGTGTTCGCCGATCATTTCCAGCACTTCGGCAGCCAGGCGACCGGCTACGCGCATTTTCTCGATTTCGTCGGGCGTTTTGATGGTAACGGTCATATGCGGTTCTCGGGCGCGAACAGGAAAGGCCGGTATCTTAACAGCTACCGGCTGCTAGCCATAAGGCGCACGTGAGGGAGTGCTGCTGTTTGCTGATGATGCATGTAGCTTGGGGTTATCTTTTATGGTATAAAACGCGCCGCTTTACGGGCTGCGTGCCCGGAAGCTTAAACCCACACACGTATCGACACGGTTTCCTGGGTGCTTTGCGACAAGCTCGCAGGGTTGGAGATCGGGATACGTGGAGGCCTAACCCGACTTATCAAGGAACTATCATGTCCCAAGTCAATATGCGCGATATGCTGAAGGCCGGTGTGCACTTCGGCCACCAGACCCGTTACTGGAACCCGAAAATGGGTAAATACATTTTCGGCGCGCGTAACAAGATTCACATCATCAACCTCGAAAAAACCCTGCCAATGTTCAACGAGGCGCTGTCCTTTGTTGAAAAGCTGGCTGCTGGCAAGAACAAGATCCTGTTCGTTGGCACCAAGCGTTCCGCTGGCAAAATCGTTGCTGATGAAGCGGCTCGTTGCGGTTCTCCGTACGTCGATCATCGCTGGTTGGGCGGCATGCTGACCAACTACAAAACCATCCGTGCTTCGATCAAGCGTCTGCGTGATCTGGAAGTTCAGGCTCAGGACGGTACTTTCACCAAACTGACCAAGAAAGAAGCGCTGATGCGTACCCGTGATCTGGAAAAACTGGATCGCAGCTTGGGCGGTATCAAGGACATGGGCGGTCTGCCAGACGCTCTGTTCGTTATCGACGTTGACCACGAGCGCATTGCTATCACCGAAGCCAACAAGCTGGGCATCCCAGTTATCGGCATCGTCGATACCAACAGCAGCCCGGAAGGCGTTGACTACATCATCCCAGGTAACGATGACGCCATCCGCGCCATCCAGCTGTACATGGGTGCAATGGCTGACTCGGTAATCCGTGGTCGCACCAACGCTAACGGCGGCACCGACGAATTCGTCGAGCAAGCCCCGGTTGCAGAAGTTGCTGAAGGCTAAGTAAAACGCGCATAGCGTTTGCTTAGTTCGCAAAAAGGGGGCTTAGCCCCCTTTTTGCCACCTTGAAAACCATTGTCGACATACAGTTGCAAATGTTTCTGGTCATAGTCGGCAGTGCGTTACGAATTGAGCGCCCGTTCTTTTGCGGGTGGAATGGTTAACAACCTATCCAGAGGATTTTGAAATGGCAGAGATTACTGCAGCGTTGGTAAAAGAACTGCGTGAGCGTACTGGCGAAGGCATGATGGATTGCAAGAAGGCCTTGACCAAGGCTGGCGGCGACATCGAAAAAGCCATTGACGACATGCGTGCTTCCGGCGCAATCAAAGCTGCCAAGAAAGCCGGCAACGTGGCGGCTGAAGGTGCGATCGCTGTTAAAGACGATGGCAAGTCTGCCGTTCTGCTTGAAGTTAACTCGCAGACTGACTTCCTGGCCCTGCAAGAGGATTTCAAGGCATTCGTTGCTGTTAGTGTTGAGCAAGCCTTTGCTGACAAACTGACTGACGCTGCTCCATTGATCGAATCGCGTGAAGCTGATCGTTTGGTTCTGGTGGGTAAAGTTGGCGAAAACGTAAATATTCGCCGCCTGGTTCGCGTTGAAGGTGACGTGGTCGGTACTTACCTGCACGGTAATAAGATCGGTGTTGCTGTTGTTCTTAAAGGCGGCTCTGTTGAGCTGGCTAAAGACATCGCTATGCACGTTGCTGCCAGCAACCCTGAGTTCCTGCTGCCTTCGGAAGTTTCCGCTGAAGCCATTGAGCGCGAAAAAGCCGTATTCATCAGTCTCAACGAAGACAAGATCAAGGGCAAACCAGCCGAAATCGTCGAGAAGATGGTTGCTGGTCGTATCAGCAAGTTCCTTGCTGAGGCTAGCTTGGTTGAGCAATCTTTCGTTAAAGATCCAGAAATCAAGGTCGGTGCTCTGGCCAAGAAAGCAGGTGCAGAAATCGTATCGTTTACCTACTTCAAAGTAGGTGACGGTATCGAGAAACCGGTTGATAACTTCGCTGAAGAAGTTGCTGCCCAGTTGGCTGCCAGCAAGCAGTAAGACGGTTAATAGCTGTCGCCCCGAAGAGGCTGCCCGCTAACGCGCGCGGCCTCTTTGTCAAATAAAGACGGGGAATTGAGTGTTCGCACCAATAGCCCAGGGCGTGGTAAAAGCGCTCGCTAGTGTGGGTGTTATGCCCATAAAGAATTCAAACGCCGCAGGAGAGACTCGCAATGGCTCAGCAGATGAGTGGTCGTCAACCGCGCTACAAGCGCATTCTGCTCAAACTTAGCGGCGAGGCCCTGATGGGGTCGGAAGATTTCGGTATCGATCCGAAAGTGCTTGATCGTATGGCCTTGGAAGTCGGCCAGTTAGTCGGTATCGGCGTGCAAGTCGGCCTGGTGATTGGTGGCGGTAACCTGTTCCGTGGTGCTGCTTTGAGTGCTGCGGGTATGGATCGCGTTACTGGTGATCACATGGGGATGTTGGCCACTGTGATGAATGCCTTGGCGATGCGCGACGCGCTGGAACGTTCGAATATTCCTGCGATCGTTATGTCGGCTATTTCCATGGTGGGCGTGACCGACCACTACGACCGTCGCAAGGCTTTGCGTCACCTGAAAACCGGTGAGGTGGTGATTTTCGCTGCTGGCACTGGTAATCCTTTTTTCACCACCGACTCAGCAGCTTGCCTGCGTGCTATCGAAATCGATGCTGACGTAGTGCTCAAAGCGACCAAGGTTGATGGCGTGTACACTGCCGACCCGTTCAAGGATCCACATGCCGAGAAATTTGATCGGCTGACCTACGATGAGGTGCTCGATCGCAAGCTTGGTGTTATGGATCTGACGGCTATCTGCCTGTGTCGCGACCATAATATGCCGCTGCGCGTTTTCAATATGAACAAGCCCGGTGCCCTGCTGAACGTTGTAGTGGGTGGCGCTGAAGGCACTCTGATTGAGGAAGATAAACATGATCAATGAGATCAAGAATGACGCCCAGGTGCGGATGCAGAAGAGCCTGGAATCCCTGCTGCATGCCTTCAGTCGTATCCGTACCGGTCAAGCGCACCCGAGCATTCTCGGTGGCGTGATGGTGCCTTACTACGGTGCGGACACGCCGCTGAATCAAGTAGCCAACGTCACTGTCAAGGATTCGCGCACTCTTCAGGTCGTAGCCTTTGAGCGCAATATGCTGGCTGCTGTCGACAAGGCGATTCAGAGCTCGGGCTTGGGTTTTAATCCGACCAACCTGGGTGAGTTGCTGCTGATTTCTATGCCTGCGCTAACTGAAGAAACCCGCAAGGGCTTTACCAAGCAAGCTCGTGACGCCGCTGAAGATGGCCGGGTTGCCGTGCGCAATATCCGTCGTGATGCGTTGAGCCAGTTGAAAGACTTGGTCAAAGAGAAGGAAATCAGCGAAGACGAAGAGCGTCGTGCGGCTGATGACGTGCAAAAGCTGACCGATAAGTTCGTCGCGGAAATCGAAGTGGCGGTGAAGCAGAAAGAAGCGGATCTGATGGCCGTTTAACGGTCAGATTATCGCCATGGACAAAACCAACGACGGTAATCGAATTGCCGTGCCACGGCATGTGGCAATCATCATGGATGGCAATAATCGCTGGGCCAAGAAACGCCTGTTGCCAGGCGTTGCTGGGCATAAAGCGGGTGTTGATGCCGTGCGTGCGGTAATTGAGGTCTGCGCGGAGGCAGGGGTTGAGGTGTTGACTCTGTTTGCCTTCTCCAGTGAAAACTGGCAGCGCCCAGCCGAGGAAGTCAGTGCGCTGATGGAGTTGTTCCTCGGCGCGCTGCGGCGTGAGGCGAAAAAACTCAATGCCAACGACATCAGTTTGCGCATTATCGGTGATCGTTCGCGCTTTCACCCTGAGCTGCAAGCCGCTATGCGTGATGCCGAATTGCAAACTGCGGGTGACAAGCGCTTTGTCCTGCAGGTGGCGGCCAATTATGGCGGTCAGTGGGATATTGCTCAGGCCGCTCAGCGCTTGGCGCGTGAAGTTCAAGGTGGCCATTTGCGCGCTGAGGACATTACCCCTGAGTTGCTGCAGAGTTGCCTGGTCACCGGCGATTTGCCCCTGCCTGATTTGTGCATACGAACCGGCGGCGAACATCGCATCAGTAACTTCCTGCTGTGGCAGTTGGCGTATACCGAGTTGTACTTCTCTGATCTCTTCTGGCCGGACTTTAAACACGACGCCATGCGTAAAGCCCTGGCCGATTTTGCTAGCCGCCAGCGTCGCTTTGGGAAAACCAGCGAGCAGGTTGTAGCTGAGGCGCGTACCTGATGCTCAAACAACGAATTATCACTGCCTTGGTGCTGCTGCCATTTGCGCTGGGTGGATTTTTTCTGTTGGAGGGCGCGTTATTCGCCTTGTTTATCGGTGCGGTAGTCAGTTTGGGTGCGTGGGAGTGGGCGCGCTTGGCAGGTTTTACTGCGCAAACTCAGCGTGTTGCTTATGCGCTGCTGGTGGCTGTACTGCTATTCGGCCTCTACCAGCTTCCGGAGTTATCCACTTGGTTGCTGTTGCTTGGTGTCGTCTGGTGGGGGGGGGCCACATTTCTCGTGCTCGGCTATCCGGCAAGCAGTCAATACTGGGCTGGCACACCGGTCAAGTTGGTGATCGGGTTGTTGATTTTGCTGCCGGCCTGGCAGGGCCTGGTGTTGTTCAAGCAGTGGCCTGAAGCGAATTGGCTGATTTTGGCGGTTATGGTGCTGGTTTGGGGGGCTGATATCGGTGCCTATTTCTCGGGGCGGCGCTTTGGTAAGCGCAAGCTGGCTCCGCAGGTCAGTCCTGGCAAGAGCTGGGAGGGCGTGTTCGGTGGTCTGTTGGCGACACTGCTGATCTGTATTGGCGTTGGTCTCTATCGCGACTGGTCGTTTGTCAGCCTTGTGCTGGCGTTGCTCGGTACCGCTTTGGTGGTGTTGATCTCTGTGGTGGGTGACCTGACTGAAAGCATGTTCAAGCGTCAGGCTGGAATCAAAGACAGCAGCAATTTGCTCCCGGGGCATGGCGGCGTGCTGGATCGTATCGACAGCCTGACCGCAGCGATTCCGCTGTTCGCCGCGCTGCTGTGGCTTGCAGGGTGGGGCGTGCAGTGAGTGATGTGCAGCAGATAACCGTGCTTGGGGCGACTGGCTCGATTGGCTTGAGCACTTTGGATGTGGTTGCTCGTCATCCTGAGCGCTATCAGGTTTTTGCTCTTACTGGTTTTAGCCGTTTGGCTGAATTAGAAGCGTTGTGTGTGCTGCATCGGCCACGTTTTGCCGTAGTGCCGGATGTTCGCGCAGCTCAGCAGCTGCAACTGTCTTTGTGCGCGCTCGGCCTTGTCACTCAGGTGCTGTATGGCGAACAAGGCTTGTGTCAGGTCGCGGCGGCCCCTGAGGTCGATGCAGTGATGGCGGCTATTGTGGGTGCGGCAGGTTTGCCGCCGACTCTGGCTGCGGTCGAGGCAGGCAAGAAAGTCCTGCTGGCTAATAAAGAGGCGCTGGTGATGACTGGCGCGCTGTTTATGCAAGCGGTCAAGCGCAGTGGCGCGGTGCTGTTGCCTATCGACAGTGAGCACAATGCGATTTTTCAGTGCTTGCCGGGTGACTATGCTCGTGGTCTACAGCAGGTTGGTGTTCGTCGAATCCTGTTGACTGCTTCTGGCGGGCCTTTTCGCGAAATGCCATTGGATCAACTGCATGCTGTAACGCCTGAGCAAGCCTGTGCCCATCCCAACTGGTCGATGGGGCGCAAGATCTCGGTGGACTCGGCGAGCATGATGAATAAGGGCCTTGAACTTATTGAGGCGTGCTGGTTGTTTGATGCTGCGCCCGCTCAGGTTGAGGTGGTGGTGCATCCGCAGAGCGTGATTCACTCGCTGGTCGACTATGTAGACGGCTCGGTACTGGCTCAGTTGGGTAATCCGGATATGCGCACGCCAATCAGTCATGCCTTAGCCTGGCCTGAGCGTATTGATTCGGGTGTGGCGCCGTTGGATCTGTTTGCGCTTGCTCGTCTGGATTTTCAAGCTCCGGATGAGCAACGATTCCCCTGCCTACGCTTGGCGCGTGAGGCTGCGCAGGCTGGCGGCACGGCACCGGCCATGCTCAATGCGGCTAATGAGGTGGCGGTGGCGGCTTTCCTTGAGCGGCGGATTCGTTTCCCGGAAATCGCGAGTATTATCGAAGACGTTTTGCATGCTGAGCCCGCTCAGGCGGTTGAGAATCTGGATACGGTACTGGCTGCTGATGGTCGGGCGCGTGGTCTGGCTGAACAATGGCTGAGTCGGCGCTGATCGCTGACGCGGAGAAGTTTGATGAGTGCGCTTTATATGCTGGTTGGCACCTTGGTGGCGCTTGGGGTGCTGGTGACTATTCATGAATATGGCCACTTTTGGGTTGCACGCCGCTGTGGCGTAAAGGTGCTGCGGTTTTCCGTGGGCTTTGGCAGCCCGCTGCTGCGTTGGCATGATCGCCATGGCACCGAATTTGTTGTCGCCGCCATTCCTTTGGGCGGCTATGTGAAGATGCTCGATGAGCGTGAAGGCGATGTCCCTGCTGAGTTGCTGGGGCAGTCTTTCAATCGAAAGTCGGTTTACCAGCGTATTGCTATCGTTGCTGCCGGGCCTGTGGCTAATTTCCTTCTGGCTTTGCTGTTCTTTTGGGTTGTGGCAATGCTCGGTAGCCAGCAGGTGCGGCCGGTTATTGGTGCGATTGAAGCGGGTAGTTTGGGTGATGTGGCGGGTTTACAGGCTGGCCAGGAAATCGTTGCTGTAAACGGCGAGCCGACCAGCGGCTGGGCGGCGGTCAATTTGCAGCTGGTTAGTCGTTTAGGTGAAAGTGGTCGCCTGGATCTGACGGTGCGCGAGCTGGGCTCTTCGGTCGATAGTCCGCGACAGATCGTGCTGGATAACTGGCTGCGTGGTGCCGATGAGCCAGATCCTATCGCCTCGCTGGGTATTCGGCCGTGGCGGCCCGTGCTGGAGCCGGTGCTGGCCCAGATTGATCCCGATGGTCCTGCGTTTGCAGCGGGTCTGCAGGAGGGCGATCGTCTGCTGGCGTTGAACGGACAGGTGCTGGGCGACTGGCAGCAGTTGGTTGATCAGGTTCGAAGTTTGCCAGGTAAGAGCATCAGTCTTTTGGTTGAACGCCAAGGTCGGCAGCTGGATGTGCCACTGACTTTGGCCGCACGGGGCGAAGCGCAAGCTCAAACTGGCTATATGGGGGCAGGCGTTGCGGGTGGCAAGTGGCCGCCGGAGATGCTGCGTGAGGTGCGCTTTGGCCCGCTAGAGGCTGTTGCAGAAGGTGCCAGGAATACCTGGACCATGAGCGTTCTGACTCTTAACTCGCTGAAGAAAATGCTGTTTGGTGAGCTCTCGGTAAAAAACTTGAGCGGGCCGATAACCATTGCTAAAGTGGCGGGCGCTTCCGCTGAGTCGGGCTTGAGTGATTTTCTGAAATTTCTCGCCTACCTAAGCATTAGCCTGGGGGTTCTTAATTTGCTGCCTATCCCCGTGCTGGATGGGGGGCATCTGCTTTTTTATCTGGTCGAGTGGGTGCGTGGTCGCCCACTGTCTGAACGGGTACAGGGTTGGGGGATGCAGATCGGCATCAGTTTGGTGGTCGGGGTGATGTTACTGGCCCTGGTGAACGACCTGAGTCGTCTGTAACCGCTGCTGAGTTACGCTCTACGTACGCACAAAAGTGCCGCTATTAGCGGCAGATTTTTTATTGTCAGTTGGAATAAGAAAGGACTTCATGAAACGTCTGCTGCTACCTGCGGTGCTTGCCGCACTGATGATCACCGAAGTTCACGCCGAGTCCTTCACCATCTCCGATATCCGGGTTACCGGTCTGCAGCGGGTTTCCGCTGGTAGCGTATTTGGTGCTTTGCCTCTGAATGTTGGGGCGAAAGCCGATGACAATTCGCTGGTCGAAGCTACTCGCGAACTATTTAAAACTGGGTTCTTTCAGGATATCCAGCTTGGGCGTGATGGCGATGTACTGGTTATTACCGTCGTTGAGCGTCCGTCGATCTCCAGCATCGAGATCGACGGTAACAAGGCCATTAGCAGCGAAGACTTGCTTAAAGGCTTGAATCAGTCGGGTCTGGCTGAGGGCGAGATCTTTCAGCGGGCAACACTGGAAGGTGTGCGTAACGAGCTGCAACGCCAGTACGTTGCTCAAGGTCGTTACTCCGCAGAAATTGAAGCCGAGGTGATCCCTCAGCCGCGTAACCGCGTTGCGCTAAAGATCAATATAAACGAAGGCTCGGTTGCTGCGATCCAGCATATCAACGTGGTAGGTAATACTGTCTTCTCTGACGAGGACCTAATTGGCCTGTTTGAGCTGAAGACCACCAACTGGCTGTCCTTCTTCAAAAATGATGACAAGTACGCCCGTGAGAAACTCTCCGGCGACTTGGAGCGCCTGCGTTCCTACTATCTGGATCGCGGCTATATCAATATGGATATCAGCTCTACCCAGGTGTCCATTACGCCAGACAAAAAGCACGTATATGTCACGGTCAACGTTGACGAAGGTGAGAAGTTCACCGTGCGTGATGTCAAGCTGAGCGGGGAGCTGAAAGTCCCTGAGGAGCAAGTACGAGCATTACTGCTGGTGCAGGAAGGTCAAGTGTTCTCGCGTAAAGTGATGACGACTACCTCCGAGTTGATCACCCGTCGCCTGGGTAATGAAGGCTATACCTTCGCTAACGTTAATGGTGTTCCGGAAGCGCATGACGATGGTACGGTCTCCATTACTTTTGTGGTCGACCCGGGCAAGCGTGCTTACGTCAATCGCATCAATTTCCGTGGTAATACCAAGTCAGAAGACGAAGTGTTGCGCCGTGAAATGCGACAGATGGAAGGCGGTTGGGCCTCGACTTACCTGATTGATCAGTCTAAGACTCGTCTTGAGCGCTTGGGCTTCTTCAAGGAAGTTAACGTCGAAACCCCGCAAGTGCCGGGTACCGATGATCAGGTTGACGTTAACTATAGCGTGGAAGAGCAGGCGTCTGGTTCGATCACAGCCAGCGTTGGCTTTGCGCAGAACGCCGGCTTGATCTTGGGTGGTTCGATTACCCAGAATAACTTCCTTGGTACGGGTAACAAGGTAAGCCTTGGCTTGACCCGCAGTGAGTACCAGAGCAACTACAACTTCGGCTTTGTTGACCCCTACTGGACTCCGGACGGCGTAAGTCTTGGCTATAACGCGTTCTTCCGTGAGACTGATTACGAAGAGTTGAATACTGATGTTTCCAGCTATGCCGTGGACAGCTACGGTGCTGGTGTCAGTATTGGTTACCCGATCAGTGATACTTCGCGTTTGACCTATGGGCTGACTGTTCAGAATGACCGCATCAATACCGGTGTTTATACCGTTGATGAGATCTTCGACTTTATCGAGGCTGAAGGTGATAACTACCTCAACCTGAAAGCTTCCATCGGCTGGTCGGAGTCGACCCTTAACCGCGGTGTCTTGGCTAACCGTGGTCATTCGCAAAGTCTGGTGTTTGAATCCACAGTGCCTGGCAGCGACCTGTCATTCTTCAAGGTGGATTACCGTGGTCAGGTCTTCAAGCCGTTGAGCGATACCTACACCATGCGTTTCCATACTCAGTTGGGTTTTGGTGAAAGCTACGGCTCAACTTCCGACCTGCCTTTCTATGAGCACTATTACGCCGGTGGCTTCAACTCGGTACGAGGTTTCAAAGACAGCAGTCTTGGGCCGCGTAGTACGCCGAGCAAGGGGACTAACCCAGGCACATCTGAGGATCCAGACCAAGATCCGCTGCCGTATGGTGGTAACGTGCTTATCCAAGGTGGCGCTGAGTTACTGTTCCCTATGCCGTTCGTCAAGGACCAGCGTTCACTGCGAACTGCACTGTTCTGGGATGTTGGTAATGTGTTTGATACCAATTGCGGTAAGACTCAAACCAGTTGCAACAATATCGACCCAGGGCAGTTAGCAAGTTCGGTAGGTGTTGGTCTGACCTGGATTACCGCATTGGGCCCTCTGAGCTTCAGCCTGGCTATGCCGATCGTCAAGCCTGACGATGCTGATACGCAGATTTTCCAGTTCTCTCTCGGTCAGACGTTCTAAGCGTCAGATTATTGAATACCAACAGTTTTGCAGGAGTTGCACCGTGCGTAAGTTGACCCAATTGGTTCTGTTAAGTGTTGCTCTGCTGTCAACATCGGCTTTTGCCGAGATGAAAGTGGCAGTTTTGAATTATCAGATGGCTTTGCTGGAGTCTGATGCAGCTAAGCGCTATGCCGTTGATGCCGAGAAGAAGTTTGGTCCGCAACTGACCAAGCTGAAAACGCTGGAAAGCGACGCTAAGAAGATCCAGGACCGCTTGGTAAAAGATGGCGAAAAAATGCAGACCGCTGAGCGTGAGCGTCTGGAGCTTGATTTCAAGCAAAAAGCGCGTGATTTCCAGTTCCAGTCCAAAGAGCTGAATGAATCTAAGGCTGTTGCTGACCGTGAAATGCTGAAGAAGCTCAAGCCAAATTTGGACAAGGCTGTAGAAGAAGTGATCAAAACTGGCAGCTTCGATCTGGTGCTGGAGCGCGGTGCGGTGATTGATGTGAAGCCTCAGTTTGACATCACTCGTCAAGTTATCGAGCGCATGAACCAGCTGCGCTGATCATGAGCGCAACGGTTTATACCCTTGGTCAGTTGGCCGAGCGTCTGGGAGCCACCCTGTGTGGCTCCGCAGAAAAGGCAGTCAGGGGTCTGGCGACCTTGCAGGAAGCCTCCGCTGATCAGTTGAGCTTTCTGGCCAACCCTCAGTACCGCAAGTTTCTCTCGGGCTGTCAGGCAGGCGCAGTTCTGTTGACTGCCGCTGATGCTGAAGGCTATGCCGGTAATGCACTGGTTGTTGTTAATCCTTACCTGGCGTATGCCGAGCTCTCCCATCTGTTTGATCGCAAACCACGGGCTTTGCCTGGTGTGCATGCCACTGCTGTGGTTGCATCTGATGCGCAAATTGATCCGAGCGCGAGTATTGGTGCTTATGCGGTGATTGAGTCGGGCGTACAGATTGCCGCTGGCGTAACTGTCGGTGCGCAATCAGTAGTCGGTGCGCGCTCTGTCATTGGTGAGGGTGGTTGGTTGGCCCCGCGAGTGACGTTGTATCACGATGTGCATATCGGCAAGCGCGTGGTTATTCAGTCTGGTGCGGTGATCGGTGGCGAAGGCTTCGGCTTTGCCAACGAGAAGGGCGTTTGGCAGAAGATTGCGCAGATCGGCGGTGTAACCATTGGTGATGATGTCGAGATTGGTGCTAATACCACTGTGGACCGTGGGGCACTCTCAGATACGCTGATTGGTAATGGCGTCAAGCTGGATAACCAGATCATGATCGCGCACAACGTACAGATCGGTGATAACACCGCTATGGCAGGTTGCGCGGGTATTTCCGGCAGTACCAAGATTGGTAAAAACTGCATGATTGCTGGTGGTGTCGGTATGGTTGGGCATATCGAGGTGTGCGACAACGTGTTCGTCACTGGCATGACCATGGTCACCCGGTCGATCACAGAACCCGGTTCCTATTCGTCGGGTACCGCCATGCAGCCGGCTGCTGAATGGCGCAAGAGTGCAGCGCGGATTCGTCAGTTGGACGATATGGCGCGACGCCTGCAACAGTTGGAAAAACAGTTAGCCGCCGTGACCTCGGCGGCCGACACTTCATCTGATGCCTGAGCCGGTGTTTGCCGGTTTCTCTTTTTTCTCTTACAGGCTCCTCTGCACATGATGGACATTAACCAGATTCGCGAATACTTACCGCATCGCTATCCGTTCCTTTTGGTGGATCGTGTGGCTGAGCTGGATGTTGAAGGCAAGCGTATTCGTGCCTACAAGAATGTCAGCATCAATGAGCCGTTTTTTAATGGGCATTTTCCTGAGCATCCGATCATGCCGGGCGTGCTGATTATTGAGGCCATGGCTCAGGCCGCAGGCGTCCTTGGCTTCAAGATGATGAATCTGAAGCCCTCCGACGGCACCCTGTATTACTTTGTTGGCTCCGACAAGCTACGCTTTCGCCAACCGGTAGTGCCGGGCGATCAGCTGGTTCTCGAAGCCAAGTACTTGAGCAGCAAGCGCAGTATCTGGAAGTTTGAGTGCAGGGCCAGTGTTGATGGCAAGGAAGTCTGCTCGGCAGAAATTATTTGTGCGGAACGCAAGCTATGAGTTTGATTGACCCTCGCGCCATCATTGACCCCAGTGCCAAGCTGGCTGACGACGTAGTCGTCGGCCCTTGGTCGATCGTCGGGGCCGATGTAGAAATTGGCGAGGGAACCGTACTTGGCCCTAATGTGATCATCAAGGGCCCTACCCGTATTGGTAAGCACAACCGGATCTACCAGTTTTCCTCGCTGGGTGAGGATACGCCAGACCGTAAGTACAAGGGCGAGCCAACACGTTTGGTCATTGGCGATCACAACATCATCCGTGAAGGTGTGACCATGCACCGTGGCACCATCCAGGATCGTGATGAAACCACTGTCGGTGACCATAACCTGATCATGGCCTATGCCCATATTGGCCATGACAGTGTGGTGGGTAATCACTGCATTTTGGTCAACAATGTGGCGTTGGCCGGCCATGTACATATCGGCGACTGGGCGATTCTCTCCGGTTACACCCTGGTGCATCAGTTTTGTCATATTGGCGCGCACAGCTTCTCAGGCATGGGCACGGCGATTGGCAAGGATGTTCCGGCGTTTGTCACCGTGGTCGGCAATCCGGCCGAAGCCCGCAGCATGAATTTTGAAGGAATGCGCCGACGTGGTTTCAGTGCCGAGGCGATTGCCGCGCTGCGGCGTGCTTACAAGATTGTCTATCGCCAGGGCCTTACCATTGAGCAGGCGATGGGGGAGTTGGCTGAGTCCTCTGCAGAGTTCCCCGAAGTCGCGATCTTCCGCGATTCCATTCAGGCTTCAAGCCGCGGTATTACCCGATAATTTATGACTGAGCTGATGCGTGTCGCGCTGGTCGCCGGCGAGGCGTCTGGCGATATTCTTGGTGCGGGCCTGATGCAGGCTCTTAAAAACCAGTACCCACACATTGAGTTCATCGGCGTCGGTGGTCCGCTCATGCGGGCTCAGGGGCTCAATTCCTATTTTCCGATGGAGCGGTTGTCGGTAATGGGGTTGGTTGAGGTGCTGGGACGCCTCCCCGAGCTTTTATCGCGGCGCAAGCGCCTAATCCAGACGTTGATAGCGGCAAGGCCGGATGTGTTTATCGGCATCGATGCGCCGGACTTCAACCTGACCCTTGAACTCAAGTTGCGTCAGGCTGGAATCAAAACCGTGCATTACGTGAGCCCTTCCGTATGGGCGTGGCGGCAGAAGCGCGTATTGAAAATCCGCGAAGCCTGCGACCTGATGCTGACCCTGTTTCCGTTTGAGGCGCAGTTCTATCAGGACCATCAGGTCCCTGTGCGTTTTGTCGGGCACCCATTGGCCGATGTGATCCCGCAGCAGGCAGATCGCGCCGCAGCCCGTGAAGCGCTGCATCTGCATCAGGATCAGCCGGTGGTAGCTTTGTTGCCGGGCAGTCGTGGTGGCGAAGTGGCGCGCTTAGGCAATCTGTTTATCGATGCAGTTGTGCGTTTGCGCGCGCTGCGCCCGCGCATTCAGTTTGTGTTGCCTTGCTCAAGCCCTGAGCGCCGTGCACAGATTGAGCAGATGTTGGTGGGGCGTGATTTACCGCTAACCTTGCTTGATGGACGCTCCCATGAGGCATTGGCGGCCTGTGATGCTGTGCTTATTGCCTCTGGCACGGCGACGCTGGAGGCTTTGCTGTACAAGCGGCCGATGGTAGTGGCCTACAAGGTTGCACCGCTGACCTACAGAATCCTTAAACGCCTAGTGAGCAGTGCCTATATTTCCCTGCCGAACCTGCTGGCTGAGCGTTTGCTCGTGCCGGAAATGATTCAGGACGCGGCCACGCCAGAAGCCTTGGCTCAGTTGCTGGCTCCTTTGTTGGAGGGTGGCGAGGTGCAGACTGAAGGCTTTGATGTTATTCACCGGGCATTGCGTCGTGACGCTTCGGTACAGGCCGCGCAGGCCGTGCTGCAATTGGTTGGGCGTAACTGATGCAGCTCGGACTGGATTTCACCTTGGTCCAAGAGTTGGTCGCCGGGGTCGATGAAGTTGGCCGTGGTCCGCTTTGTGGTGCAGTGGTCACGGCGGCGGTGATTCTTGATCCCGCGCGGCCGATTCTTGGTCTCAACGACTCGAAGAAACTGACCGAGGCGCGTCGAGAAAAGCTGTTTGACGAAATATGTGAAAAAGCCCTGGCCTGGTGTATTGCCCGTGCCGAGGTCGATGAAATCGATCAGCTGAATATTCTGCACGCGACCATGCTGGCCATGCAGCGTGCCGTTGAAGGGCTGAGTGTGACGCCCAAGCTGGCGCTGATCGATGGTAACCGTTGCCCGCAATTACAGGTGCCTAGCGCGGCTGTGGTTAAGGGCGATAGTCAGGTGCCGGCTATTGCTGCTGCGTCGATCCTGGCCAAGGTCAGTCGTGATCGGGAAATGCAGCTACTGGACCAGCAATACCCCGGCTACGGGATTGCCGGACACAAGGGCTATCCCACAGCGCTGCACTTAGAGGCCTTGCGGCGTTTAGGGCCGACACCGATCCACCGGCGCTCCTTTGCACCTGTGCGCGCGTTGTTGGACGACTGACGCAGCGTTAGCCAAAATCCCCCGTTATCCTTCGCCGGGTAGTGCTTGTTGCGCACTGCTGCGGTTGTACAATCCCTGCCTTGTCGTTTTTGTGTTTTGTATAGGACTGCCATGACTGCTTCATTTGTCCATCTGCGTTTGCACACCGAGTTTTCCCTGGTTGATGGGCTGGTGCGGGTCAAGCCATTGATCAAGTCGGTGGCGGCAGCTGGGATGCCCGCAGTAGCCGTGACTGATATGAGCAACATGTGCTCATTGGTCAAGTTCTATAAGGCGGCCATGGGCGGCGGCATCAAACCGATTTGTGGCGCCGATATCTGGGTGGCAAGTGCTGAAGAAGATGGCCCATTGAGTCGTATGACCCTGCTGGTCATGAATGCCAAGGGCTATCGCAACCTGACTGAGCTGGTTTCGCGCGGCTGGAGTGATGGGCAGAGCAATGATCTGGTGATCATCCAGCGTGACTGGATCAAGCAAGCGGCCGAAGGCCTGATTGCCTTGTCCGGCGCTAAAGAGGGTGAGGTTGGCCACGCCTTGCTTGAGGGCGAGTTGGCTGAGGCTGAGGCCCTGTTGACGGAGTGGATGGACGTGTTCCCTGAACGCTTCTATCTGGAAGTACAGCGCACCAACCGCGTTAATGATGAAGAGCACGTGCACGCGGCTGTGGCGCTGGCCGACAAGCTCGGTGCGCCGCTGGTTGCGACCAATGATGTGCGCTTTGTAAAAGAAGATGACTTTGCCGCCCATGAAACCCGCGTGTGTATTGGTGAGGGACGCAGCCTGGATGACCCGCGCCGGCTGCGCACCTACTCAGATCAGCAATACCTGAAAAGCCCTGAGGAAATGGCTGCGCTGTTCAGTGATTTGCCCGAGGCGTTGGAAAACACCATCGAGATTGCCAAACGCTGCAATATCGAAGTGCAGCTGGGTAAATACTTCCTGCCAGACTTCCCCGTGCCTGCCGGCTTGACCATGGATGAATACTTTCGCCAAGTGTCCTTCGAGGGGTTGGAAGAGCGACTGGCCGTGCTCTGGCCGAAGGCCACTACGCCAAACTATGAAGAGAAGCGTCAGGTCTATATTGATCGGTTGAATTTCGAGCTGGATATCATCATTCAGATGGGCTTCCCCGGTTACTTCCTGATCGTAATGGACTTCATCAAGTGGGCGAAAAACAACGGCGTGCCGGTCGGCCCAGGCCGTGGTTCGGGTGCGGGTTCGCTGGTGGCCTATGTGCAGAAGATCACCGACCTCGACCCGCTGGCCTATGACCTGCTGTTCGAACGCTTCCTAAACCCAGAGCGGGTCTCCATGCCCGACTTTGACGTCGACTTCTGCATGGATGGTCGTGACCGGGTTATCGACTACGTGGCCGAGAAATATGGTCGTAATGCGGTAAGCCAGATCATCACCTTCGGCACCATGGCGGCTAAAGCGGTGGTCCGTGACGTGGCGCGGGCCCAGGGTAAGTCCTACGGTTTGGCGGATCGCCTGTCGAAGATGATTCCCTTCGAAGTCGGCATGACTCTGGAAAAAGCCTACGAGATGGAGGAGCCGCTGCGCGACTTCCTCAAGGTCGACGAAGACGCCCGGGAAATCTGGGAAATGTCGCTCAAGCTCGAAGGTATTTGTCGGGGTACAGGTAAGCACGCCGGTGGTGTGGTTATCGCACCGACCAAACTCACCGACTTCTCGCCGATTGCCTGCGATGACGAGGGTGGTGGTCTGGTCACCCAGTTCGATAAAGACGACGTGGAATCCGCCGGCCTGGTGAAGTTCGACTTCCTCGGCTTGCGTACTTTGACCATCATCAAGTGGGCGATGGAGACCATCAACCGCGAGCAGGCCAAGCAAGGCTTGCCGGACCTGAACATCGACTTTATCCCGCTGGATGACAAGCCGACGTTCAGCATGCTGCAGAAGGCCGAGACTACTGCGGTGTTCCAGCTTGAGTCGCGCGGCATGAAGGAGTTGATCAAGAAGCTCAAGCCCGACTGCCTGGAAGACATGATCGCTCTGGTGGCGTTGTTCCGTCCTGGTCCGTTGCAATCGGGCATGGTGGACGACTTTATCAACCGTAAGCACGGGCGCGAGCAGATCTCCTACCCGCACCAGGACTATCAATACGCTGGCCTGGAACCGGTGCTCAAGCCCACCTACGGCATCATCCTGTATCAAGAGCAGGTGATGCAGATTGCTCAGGTTATGGCCGGCTATACCCTTGGTGGCGCGGATATGTTGCGTCGTGCCATGGGTAAGAAAAAGCCCGAGGAGATGGCCAAGCAGCGCGGCGGCTTTATCGAAGGCTGCGCCAACAATGGCATCGATGCGAACCTGGCAGGCAACATCTTCGATCTGGTAGAGAAGTTCGCAGGCTACGGTTTCAACAAGTCTCACTCCGCGGCTTATGGCTTGCTGTCGTATCAGACCGCTTGGCTTAAGGCGCACCATTCGGCGGCCTTTATGGCGGCGGTACTGTCGGCGGATATGCACAACACCGACAAGGTCGTGACCTTGATCGAGGAGTGCCGCAGCATGAAGCTGCGCCTCGATGCGCCGGATGTGAATATCTCCGAGTTCAAGTTCACGGTGAACAACGAAGGCTGGATTGTTTACGGCCTGGGTGCGATCAAAGGTGTCGGTGAGGGGCCGGTCGAGGCCATTGTCGAAGCTCGTCAAGGCGGACCATTCAAGGATCTGTTCGATTTTTGTGCGCGGGTAGACCTTAAACGCATCAATAAACGCACCCTTGAAGCGTTGGTCCGTAGTGGCGCTCTGGATCGCCTGGGGCCGTACTTCCACGAAGAGTTGAAGGCCTACAAGGCTAATATTGACCGCAATCGCGGGGTATTGCTGGCGGCGATGGAGGAGGCCGTGCAGGCCGCCGAGCAGACCGCGCGTAGCGCCGAGAGCGGTCATATGGATTTGTTCGGTGGGGTTTTTGCCGATGCCGACGCGGATGTTTACCTTAATCACCTGCGTGCCCGTGAACTGACGCTGAAGGAGCGCCTCAAGGGCGAGAAAGATACCCTCGGTTTGTACCTCACCGGCCACCCGATTGATGAGTATGAAGGTGAAGTGCGGCGCTTTGCTCGCCAGCGCATTGTTGACCTTAAAGCCGCGCGTGGTGATCAGACGATTGCCGGTCTGGTGGTCAATTTGCGGGTTATGAAGAACAAAAAGGGCGACAAGATGGGCTTTATCACCCTCGACGACCGTTCCGGTCGGATCGAGGCGTCTTTGTTTGCTGAAGCGTTCAACACTGCGCAAGCCCTGCTGCAGACCGATGCCCTGGTGGTGGTTGAGGGCGAGGTGAGTAATGACGATTTCTCGGGCGGCTTGCGCCTGCGTGCCAAGCGCGTGATGAGTCTGGAAGAGGCGCGCACCGGCCTGGCCGATAGCTTGCGCTTGAAGGTTTCCAGCCGTGCGTTGCAGGGCGACCGACTGCGTTGGTTGGCCGAACTGTGTGGCCGCCATCGCGGCGCATGTCCGGTCACCGTGGACTACAGTGGCAGCGATGCCAAAGCGCTGTTGCAGTTCGGTGAAGGCTGGCGAATTGAGCCGGCTGACAGTCTGATTCAGGCATTGCGTGACCAGTTCGGCCGCGACAACGTCTTTTTGCACTACCGCTAATTTGCGAGGCTCAAGCTTCGTTGATTGGCCATGATGCCCAGTGGGTTCTGTATTGAAGATTTCTTGCAGAACCGGGTGTCGACCTGAATGCGCCTGCTGCTATAAGGTAGGCGCGATAACGGATACAGCTCCCGGCCACTTGGCCGTCGACGCAAGACGGATGACTATGAACCCGAATTTTCTCGATTTCGAACAGCCGATCGCCGACCTGCAAGCCAAGATCGAAGAGCTTCGCCTGGTCGGTAATGACAACTCATTGAACATCAGCGATGAGATCACCCGCCTGCAGGACAAGAGCAGCTCGCTGACCGAAAGCATTTTCGGCAACCTGAGCAGCTGGCAGATCGCCCAGTTGGCGCGGCACCCGCGCCGTCCCTACACCCTGGACTACCTGCAGCACATCTTTACCGAGTTCGATGAGCTGCATGGCGACCGTCATTTCTCTGATGACGCCGCGCTGGTTGGTGGTGTTGCGCGTCTGGATGGTGAGCCGGTGATGGTGATTGGTCATCAAAAGGGCCGCGAAATTCGCGAAAAGGTACGCCGTAACTTCGGCATGCCGCGCCCGGAAGGTTACCGCAAGGCTTGCCGTTTGATGGAGATGGCCGAGCGTTTCAAAATGCCGATCGTGACCTTTATCGACACGCCGGGTGCTTACCCAGGCATCGATGCTGAAGAGCGCAACCAGAGTGAAGCGATTGCCTGGAACCTGCGGGTTATGGCGCGCCTGAAAACGCCGATCATTGCCACTGTTATCGGTGAGGGCGGCTCCGGCGGTGCCTTGGCGATTGGTGTGTGTGATCAGTTGAACATGCTGCAGTACTCCACGTACTCGGTGATCTCGCCTGAGGGTTGCGCTTCTATTCTGTGGAAGACCGCTGAAAAGGCTCCCGATGCTGCCGAGGCCATGGGTATCACTGCTGAGCGTCTGAAAGGCTTGGGCATTGTTGATCAAGTGATCCCTGAGCCGCTCGGTGGGGCGCACAGTAACCCAGCGGCAGCGGCTGAATCGGTCCGTCAGGCATTGCTGGGGCAGTTGGACATGCTCAAGGCTTTCGATACCGATACCTTGTTGAAGCGTCGTTATGATCGCTTGATGAGCTACGGCATCGCCTAGCAGACCGTTGAAACACTACCTGCGTTGCCAATACTGCGTTAGAAGTGGCCTCAAAATGCTCATGTACAACTCGTACACTCCGCTTTTTCGGTCACTTCTGCCTTGTCTTGGCTGCCTCGTCGACATGTTTAAACGGCCTGCAGTATGAGCCTGCACGCCAGGTTGCTGGAATCTCTGGCTCCCTGGCGTACAGCGCCGGCCTGGCATATTGCCTTGTCCGGCGGGCTGGACTCCACGGTGCTGCTGCACCTGCTGGCTAGCCTCGCGCAACGCGAGGCATTACCGCCACTTTCCGCCATCCATATTCATCATGGTCTGCAGGCTGCTGCCGATGCTTGGCCGGCGCATTGCCGTGAGTTATGTGCTGGATTGGCAATCCCCCTGCATGTTGAGCATGTTCAGGTTGCCTCTGGGGCTAGCCTTGAGCGAGCGGCGCGTGATGCGCGCTACGCCGCTTTTGCGACGCGCCTTGCTGTGGGTGAGGTGTTGCTCGTTGCACAACATCGCGATGATCAAGCGGAAACCCTGTTATTTCGTCTGCTGCGCGGTGCTGGGGTGCAAGGCTTGTCAGGTATGCCGGCAAGTCGTGCACTGGGCGCTGGGCAATTGCTTCGGCCGCTGCTGAACTGTTCGCGTGCTGAGTTGTTGGCTTACGCTGACGAGCACCAGCTAGCCTGGGTCGAGGACCCGTCAAATACTGATGAGCGCTTCTCGCGTAATTACCTGCGCCGTCAGGTGTTGCCTGTGTTGCTCAATCGCTGGCCGCAGGCATTGGCTAGCTTGTCGCGCAGCGCAGCGCATCTGTGTGAGGCGGGGCAGTTGCTTGATGAGCTAGCGCAGCAGGATCTGGCGAGTGCTGAGGTGTTGCCCGAGTTCGCCTGGTTGCCGTTGCCAAATCTGGGGTTATCTGTGCTGCACGGCTTGAGTGAGTCACGGCAGCGCAATGCGCTGCGTTATTGGCTGCGGCCGTTAACGCCGATGCCTGATAGCGAACACTGGGCTGGTTGGCAGGCTCTGCGTGATGCAGCAGCAGGCGCTTCTCCAGTCTGGCGGCTGGCAGCAGGGGAGTTGCGGCGTAGCGATGGGCGGCTGTGGTGGTTGGCGGATGATTGGTTGCGCTCGCCTGAGGCGCTTGGCGTGGTTGTTCAGGGTGATCAGTGCGTGGCATTGCCGGCTAATGGCAGTGTGCGAATTGCCGGCATGTTGCCGGCTGGCAACTGGCAGTTAGGTTACCGCCAGACTGGTGAGCAGATCCTGTTGCCGGGGCGCGGGCATCGCGACCTAAAGCGCTTATTCAACGAATTACGCGTGCCGGTTTTTGTTCGTGATCGGCTGCCGTTGTTGCGGCTGGACAATCAGGTTGTAGCGGTCGCTAACCTGCCAGGTTTGCAGGGCGCTGCTGACGGCAGCTGGCAATTAAATTGGCAGCCGCCGACGAGCGATCAAGGTTTGAGCTGATAAGCCCTTTCCGGTAGACTACGCTCCCGTCTTACTAGTGCTTTTGTTGACTCCTTTAGGTTTCGACAGGGCTAGCTTATTGCAGTAGCTGCAGTACATGGCTTGGGCACTCCTTCGCTTTCCCCGGCGGCACTGACCGCTTAACGCAGACTTCTAGGGTTTTTATGACGCGCTACATATTCGTCACGGGTGGTGTTGTTTCTTCATTGGGGAAAGGCATCGCATCGGCTTCATTGGCGGCTATCCTGGAGGCGCGGGGCCTGAAGGTCACGATGCTTAAGCTGGATCCCTATATCAACGTCGATCCGGGCACTATGAGCCCGTTCCAGCACGGTGAGGTGTTCGTCACCCACGACGGCGCTGAGACCGACCTCGACCTGGGCCACTATGAGCGGTTTATCCGCACCACCATGACCCAGAACAACAACTTCACCACGGGTCGCGTCTATGAAGACGTGCTGCGCCGCGAGCGCCGTGGTGATTACCTGGGCGCGACTATTCAGGTCATTCCGCACATCACCGATGAAATCAAGCGCCGCATCATCAAGGGTGCAGGCGATGCTGATGTGGCCATGGTCGAGATCGGTGGCACTGTAGGTGACATCGAGTCGCAGCCGTTCCTTGAGGCGATTCGTCAGTTGCGTGTAGAAGTGGGTGCCAAGCGCGCCATGCTGATGCACCTGACGTTGGTGCCATACATCGCCACTGCCGGCGAAACCAAAACCAAGCCAACCCAGCATTCGGTGAAGGAACTACGTTCCATCGGTCTACAGCCTGATGTGCTGATTTGCCGCTCCGATCATCCGGTGGATGTGTCTTCGCGCCGTAAGATTGCTCTGTTCACCAACGTTGAAGAGCGCGCGGTGATCAGCCTGGAAGACGTTGACACTATCTACAAAATCCCAGGTGTACTGCATGCGCAGGGCTTGGATGACTTTGTTGTTGAGCGCTTTGGTCTGGAATGCAACAGCGCCGACCTGTCTGAGTGGGATCGCGTAGTCGATGCCAAGCTCAACCCTGAGCACGAAGTCACCATCGCCATGGTCGGTAAGTACATGGAGCTGCTGGACGCCTACAAATCGCTGATCGAAGCGATGAGCCATGCCGGCATCGAGAATCGCACCAAGGTCAACCTGCGTTATATCGACTCCGAAGACATCGAGAACAAAGGTACTGCCTTGCTCGAAGGCGTTGATGCCATTCTGGTGCCGGGCGGCTTCGGCTTGCGCGGCGTAGAAGGCAAGATTAAAACCGTGCAGTTCGCCCGTGAGAACAAGATCCCTTACCTGGGAATCTGCCTGGGTATGCAGGTCGCCGTTATCGAATTCGCACGCAATGTACTGGGCTGGACTGATGCCAACTCCACTGAGTTCGACACTGCCAGCCAGCACCCAGTTGTCGGTTTGATCACTGAGTGGCAGGACGCAACCGGCGTGACCGAGCAGCGTACTAATGCTTCCGACCTCGGCGGCACCATGCGTTTAGGTGCTCAGGATTGCCAGTTGCAGTCCGGTTCGCAAGTGCGTGAGTGCTATGGCAAGGATGTGATTGTCGAGCGTCACCGCCATCGCTATGAAGTGAACAACAACCTGTTGCCGCAGCTGATCGATGCTGGTCTTAAAGTTACCGGCCGTTCCGGCGACGGCGCTCTGGTTGAAGTGGTTGAAGCGCCAGATCATCCGTGGTTTGTCGCGTGCCAGTTCCACCCCGAGTTCACCTCAACGCCACGCGACGGTCATCCGTTGTTCCGTGGCTTCGTTGCTGCGGCGTTGACGCAGAAAGCCAAGAAGGCATAGGGACATGACACAGAAAATCATCAAGGTTGGCAGCATCGAAATTGCCAACGACAAGCCGTTCGTGTTGTTCGGTGGGATCAACGTTATTGAGTCCCGTGACCTGGCCATGCGCGCCTGTGAAGAGTACGTGCGGGTTACCGAGAAACTCGGTATTCCTTACGTCTTCAAAGCCAGCTTCGACAAGGCGAACCGTTCTTCGGTTACCTCGTTCCGTGGCCCTGGCCTGGACGAAGGCATGAAGGTCTTTGAGGAAATCAAAAAGACCTTCGGCGTACCAGTGATCACCGATGTGC
The DNA here is from genome assembly GCF_046581935.1 of Pseudomonas sp. Taxonomy (GTDB): domain Bacteria; phylum Pseudomonadota; class Gammaproteobacteria; order Pseudomonadales; family Pseudomonadaceae; genus Aquipseudomonas. Next base: position 342,647 of record NZ_JAYGFK010000012.1, on the reverse strand, counting down.
ACGAGCCGTATCAGGCGCAACCTGTCGCTGAAGTCTGCGACATAATTCAGTTGCCGGCATTTCTCTCGCGCCAGACCGACCTGGTTGTGGCAATGGCCAAGACCGGTGCGGTGATCAATATCAAAAAAGCCCAGTTCCTTGCACCCCAGGAGATGAAACATATCCTGGCTAAGTGCGTCGAAGCGGGTAACGATCAGTTGATCCTCTGTGAGCGTGGCTCCTCCTTCGGGTACAACAACCTGGTGGTGGACATGCTCGGCTTCGGCATCATGAAGCAGACCAACTATCCAGTGTTCTTCGACGTGACCCACGCCCTGCAAACGCCGGGTGGTCGCGCCGATTCTGCTGGCGGTCGCCGCGCTCAGGTTACTGATCTGGCCAAAGCAGGCATGAGCCAAGGGCTGGCTGGTCTGTTTCTGGAAGCGCACCCCGACCCGGATAACGCCAAATGCGACGGCCCTTGCGCTCTGCGCCTGGACAAGCTGGAGCCGTTCCTCACTCAGCTCAAACAGCTGGATGATGTGATCAAGAGTTTTGCGCCGATTGAGACTGCCTGAGTCGGTAATTCTTCGGTTAAACACCTGTGTATACAGCCTGATGTTGTAGGCGGTGTATGTTGCGCGCTGGAGTCTCGGCTTCAGCGCCACTAGCAGCTAGGTACGACCCTTCTCGTCAATTTTTTGGAGTGCTACACGCAATGGCAAAGATCGTCGACATCAAAGGCCGTGAGGTTCTCGATTCCCGTGGTAACCCGACTGTAGAAGCCGATGTAATCCTTGACGGCGGCATCATTGGCAGCGCCTGTGCGCCGTCCGGTGCCTCCACTGGTTCGCGTGAAGCGCTGGAACTGCGTGATGGCGACAAGAGCCGTTACCTGGGCAAGGGCGTACTTAAAGCTGTGGCCAACATCAATGGCCCGATCCGCGACCTGCTGCTAGGTAAAGATGCCACTGACCAGAAAGCTCTGGATCAGGCGATGATTGCTCTCGACGCTACCGAGAACAAAGCCACCCTCGGTGCCAACGCTATCCTCGCTGTGTCCCTGGCCGCTGCCAAGGCTGCTGCTCAGGCCAAGGGCGTGCCGTTGTATGCGCACATCGCTGACCTGAATGGCACGCCAGGCGTTTACTCCATGCCTGTGCCGATGATGAACATCATCAATGGTGGCGAGCATGCTGATAACAACGTCGACATTCAGGAGTTCATGGTTCAGCCGGTCGGTGCCAAGACTTTCTCCGATGCGCTGCGCATGGGCACCGAGATTTTCCATCACTTGAAAGCCGTGCTGAAGGCGCGTGGTCTGAGCACCTCTGTTGGTGATGAGGGTGGCTTTGCACCGAACCTGGCCTCCAACGAAGACGCTCTGGCTGCCATCGCCGAGGCTGTTGCCAATGCCGGTTACACCTTGGGTGATGATGTCACCCTGGCTTTGGACTGCGCCTCCAGCGAGTTCTACAAGAATGGCCAATATGACCTGGCCGGTGAAGGCAAAGTCTTCAACGCCGAAGGTTTTGCCGATTACCTGGCTGGCCTGACTCAGCGTTACCCGATCATCTCTATTGAAGATGGCATGGACGAGTCCGATTGGGCTGGCTGGAAAGTCCTGACCGATAAAATTGGCGAAAAAGTGCAGTTGGTTGGCGACGACTTGTTCGTGACCAATACCAAGATCCTCAAGCGTGGTATTGACGAGTCGATCGCCAACTCGATTTTGATCAAGTTCAACCAGATTGGCACCCTGACCGAGACGCTGGAAGCCATCCAGATGGCCAAGGCCGCCGGTTACACCGCTGTGATCTCGCACCGCAGCGGCGAAACCGAAGACAGCACCATTGCCGATCTGGCTGTGGGTACTGCTGCTGGTCAAATCAAAACCGGTTCGCTGTGCCGCTCAGACCGCGTGTCCAAGTACAACCAACTGCTGCGTATTGAAGAGCAGTTGGCTGGTAAGGCACCTTACAACGGTCGCGCCGAGTTCCGTGGTTGAGCTCAGGCATGCTAAAAGAGGGGCGGCGCGAGTCGCCCCTTTTTCATCCGGAGTCTTTTACTGCTATGCGTAGTCGTGCGTACTGGGTGTTTATCGTCCTGCTGGCCTTGTTGGCCGGTCTGCAATACCGCCTGTGGGTCGGCGATGGCAGCTTGGCGCAGGTCAACCAACTGCAGCAGCAAATTGCTGAGCAGAAGGGCGAGAACGAGCAACTGCAAGAACGTAATCGAATTCTTGAGGCGGAAGTGCTGGAGCTGAAAAGCGGCATGGAAACCGTTGAGGAACGTGCGCGGCACGAGCTTGGCATGCTTAAAGAGGGCGAAACCCTCTATCAGTTGACTGAATGAATACCTGCGAACTCCCTCCTTTCTGGGCGCTGATTCCGGCTGCCGGAATCGGCAGTCGGATGCGTGCCGACCGCCCCAAGCAATATCTGCAACTGGCCGGTAAAAGCCTTATTGAGCACACCCTGGAATGCTTCCTTGAGCATCCTCAGTTGCGCGCGGTGGTGGTCAGTCTTGCTGTCGATGACCCGTACTGGCCGACTCTGGCTTGTGCCGATGATCGGCGTATTCAGCGTGCCGATGGTGGTGCCGAACGTGCTGACTCGGTGCTCAGCGGATTGCTGCGCCTGAATGAACTAGGCGCGCAGGAACAGGACTGGGTGTTGGTGCATGATGCGGCGCGGCCGAACCTGGCACGCAGTGATCTGGATCTATTGCTCGGTGAACTGACTGATGATCCGGTAGGCGGCCTGCTTGCCGTGCCAGCCCGCGATACGCTCAAGCGCGCCGGTGCAGATGGGCGAGTGCTGGCGACGGTTGACCGCTCAAGCATCTGGCAAGCCTTTACTCCGCAGATGTTTCGCCTGGGCGAGTTGCAGCGCGCGCTGGCCGATGCGCTGCTGGCGGGGGTAGCGATTACCGACGAGGCCTCTGCCATTGAATGGGCCGGTCAGGCGCCGCGCCTGATCGAAGGTCGTTCGGATAACCTCAAGGTCACGCGTCCGGAAGATCTGCTCAGCCTTAATCGCCTGTGGCAGGGCCGCTCCTAGCAGGCGGTTGGAAAACGACCTTAGTTGTCCTGTCTGCCTCTCCTACATTTTCCAACAGCCGGTTAACTGGCTTCTTGGCGATACTCACTACGCTGCGCCAATCCCTGTTTGAGAAAATCCACCAGCTGCCGCACCTTGGGCGACAAGTGCCGTTGCTGTGGGTAAATCGCCCATACGGCGGTGTCGGGTGGTTGCTGATTGTCAAGCAGGGACACCAAGGCGCCACTGCGCAGATGTTCCAGCACGTAGTAGTCCGGCAGTTGGCACAGGCCAATCCCGCGTAGAGCTGCCTCTAATACCGCCTGACCACTGTTGCAGCGCCAGTTACCTTGCACCCGCACGCTGGCGTCACGCGCGCTGGCTTGAAAGCTCCAGAGGTCCGAGCTGCCGATCAGGCAGTTGTGCCTACTTAGTTCGGACAATGAGTGCGGGCGGCCGTAGTGCTGTAAGTAACTCGGCGCGGCGCACAGGTACATTTGTCGGGGTGCCAGGCGTGTGGCGATCAAGCGCGAGTCCTGCAAGCGACCAAGGCGGATGGCCAGGTCAAGGCCGTCGTGCAGCAGGTCGATGGTGTGGTTGCTTAGCTCAATATCCACCCGCAGCTGCGGGTGTTGCACCATAAAGTCAGTCACCAGCGGCACAATAAAACGCTCACCATAGGCCACCGCGCAGGTCATGCGCAGCAGGCCTTTGGGCTCGCTACTGAGGTCACCCACCGCCCGCAAGGCTTCCTCGCGAGCATCCTGCAGGCGTTGGCAATGCTGCAAAAAGGTCTGGCCGGCTTCCGTCAGCGCCACCCGGCGGGTACTGCGATAGAACAAGCGGGTTTGCAGTCGCTCTTCTAAACGCGCGATTTGTCGGCTGACTTGTGATGAAGACAGGCTTAAGCGTTCGGCTGCGGCGGTGAACTGGCCGCACTCGGCGACGGCGACAAATTCATCGAGACCTTCCCAGCGGTTCATCAACGTGTCCTGAATGGGGATTGATTGTCCCTATATAGCAAGAATGTTTTGTTTTTTGATGGATTATTTATCTGGGGCACTGATCTACACTTCGCGCCACGTTTAATCCGCTGGAGAGCGACCATGATCAAGTCCCGTGCTGCCGTAGCTTTTGCCCCGAACGAACCGTTGCAGATTGTCGAAATCGACGTTGCACCGCCTAAGGCTGGTGAAGTGCTGGTGCGTATAGTCGCCACCGGCGTCTGCCACACCGACGCCTACACCCTTTCGGGTGCGGATTCTGAAGGTGTTTTCCCTGCGGTGCTTGGCCATGAAGGCGGTGGCATCGTCGAGGCTATTGGTGAGGGCGTGACTTCGGTGCAGGTTGGCGATCATGTGATCCCGCTGTATACCGCCGAATGCCGTACCTGCAAATTCTGCACCTCCGGTAAGACCAACCTGTGCAGCTCGGTGCGTGTGACCCAGGGCAAAGGCCTGATGCCGGACGGCACCAGCCGCTTCTCTTATAAGGGTGAGCCGATCTACCACTACATGGGCTGCTCAACGTTCTCTGAATACACCGTGCTGCCTGAAGTTTCCCTGGCGGTGATCCCCAAAGAAGCACCGCTGGAAAAGGTTTGCCTGCTCGGCTGCGGCGTGACCACCGGTATCGGTGCGGTGCTCAATACCGCCAAAGTGGAAGAGGGCGCGACCGTGGCTATCTTTGGCCTGGGCGGCATTGGTCTGGCGGCGATCATCGGCGCGAAGATGGCGAAAGCCTCGCGAATTATTGCGGTCGACATTAATCCATCGAAGTTTGATGTGGCGCGTGAACTGGGCGCGACCGACTTCATTAACCCGAAAGATTTTGCCAAGCCAATTCAAGAGGTCATCGTTGAGATGACCGATGGTGGTGTGGACTATTCCTTCGAATGTGTCGGCAATGTGCAGCTGATGCGGGCCGCGCTGGAGTGTGCGCACAAGGGCTGGGGCGAGAGCATCATCATCGGTGTGGCGGCTGCTGGGCAAGAGATCAGCACCCGTCCGTTCCAGTTGGTCACCGGGCGTGTCTGGCGTGGTTCGGCTTTCGGTGGGGTGAAAGGTCGTACCGAACTGCCTGGCTATGTGGAGAAGGCGCAGAAGGGTGAAATTCCGCTGGATACCTTTATCACCCACAACATGCCGTTGGATGACATCAACAAGGCGTTCGAGCTGATGCACGAAGGCAAGAGCATCCGCACCGTTATCCACTTCTGATCTGGGTTTCGTAGGGTGGATGGCGCTTCTGCATCCACCCGCTCCGGTGGAGCCGCTTCGCGGCTTTCCACCCTCCGCGAGAGGATTTACCCGTGATCTTAGAAATTGTTTCCAGTAACAAAAGTTTTGGCGGTTGGCACAAGCGCTATCGCCATCGCTCCAGCACACTCAATTGCGACATGGTGTTTGCCGTTTACTTGCCGCCCCAGGCTGAGCATGGGGCCAAGCTACCGGTGCTTTATTGGCTGAGTGGTTTGACCTGTACCGACGAGAACTTCATGCAGAAGGCCGGCGCGCAACGTATGGCCGCCGAGCTTGGCTTGATTATCGTCGCACCGGATACCAGTCCGCGCGGTGAGGGTGTGCCGGACGATGCCGGCGGTGCTTACGACTTTGGGCTCGGTGCCGGTTTTTACCTCAATGCGACGCAAGAGCCATGGGCGCGGCACTACCGTATGTACGACTACGTGGTGCAAGAACTGCCAAGCTTGATTGAGGCTAATTTTCCGGTTTCCGCCAAGCGTGGGATCAGCGGGCACTCCATGGGCGGCCATGGTGCGCTGATCTGTGCGCTGAAGAACCCCGGGCGTTATCAATCGGTGTCGGCTTTTTCACCCATCACCAATCCACTTAATTGTCCGTGGGGCGAGAAGGCGTTTTCCGGGTATCTAGGGGGTGACCGTGCGCGCTGGCGCGAGTGGGATGCCTGTGCGTTGCTGGCCGAAGCGCAGGAGAAGCTGCCGATTTTGATTGACCAGGGCGATCGCGATGATTTTCTCGAAGGCCAGCTCAAGCCCCAGGCACTGCAAACGGTGGCTAGGGCGGTAGCGCATCCGTTGACCCTGCGCTTGCAGCCGGGTTACGACCACAGCTACTACTTTATCGCCAGTTTTATCGACGATCACCTGCGTCACCATGCCGAGGCGTTGAGCCGATAAAGAGACGAGGCGCCATTTGGCGCCTCTTTGCATTCAGGGTCAGAAGTCCCAGCGGGTATTTACCATGAAATTACGGGGTTCACCGTAGGTGCCGGACTGATAGAAGCCCATGTTGGTGTAGTAGGTTTTGTCGAACACGTTGTTGACGTTAACCGTGGACGACAGGTTATCGGTGATCTGGTAACGCGCCATCAGGTCGACCAGCCAGAAGCTTTTCTGATCGAAATCTTCCACGGTCGATTGCGGGTAGTTGTTCACCGCCTGCCAGGTTTTTCCCTGCCAGCGCGCACCGCCACCGATACTCAGGCGATCCAGGCTGCCTTTGAATGTGTAGTGGGTATAAACGCTGACCTGATCTTCCGGCTCCCAGGTAGAAACCTTGCCGCCACCGTCCTCGCGAATGATCTTGTGGGTGTATCCGGCTTGTACCTGCCAGCCAGGCGCCAACTCTCCAGACACTTCGGCTTCATAGCCTTTGGTCTTTGCGGCAATGGCCTTGTAGGCATACTCCATCGGGTTGAGGAAGTTGTATTCGTCGTCACCCACGCCCCGGTTGTCTTCGTGGATTTCGAAGTAGGCCAGGCTGGCGTTGAGCGCACCCTCGTAGAATTCGCCCTTTACCCCCACTTCGTAGTTCTGGCCTTCGTCCGGTTCGAGGATCTTGTCGTTGCGGTCGCGCCACCAGTTGTCAGCCGGCATGAAAATATCGGTGTAGCTGGCATACAGCGAGAAGTTTTTGTTCAGGTCATACGTGGCGCCCACATAAGGAATAAAGCGTCCGCTCTCTTTGCTTGCCCGGCCGGTCACGCTGTAGTCGACGAACCGGCCGCCGATCAGTACGTTCAGCTCATCGGTGAAATTGAAACGGGCTGTCGTGTAGGTGCCCACCTGGCGAGTGGTATCCCTGATTTTTTGTGACACGCTGCCCCAGTTGGGCTCTGCGATATCACCGTTCCAGTTGTCGAAGCTTGACACACTGCTGTCGTAGGCGTTTGGGCTCCAGTAGCTGTCACCGCGCCAGCGCGAGACCGAGCCAGACGCGCCAACTACCAGCTGGTGCTCGCGGCCTAATAGTTGAAACGGGCCGCTGCCGTATAGCTCGATGGAGTCGCTGGTGGTCTTGCCCACGTACTTGGCCGGGTAAATTCCGGCACTGCCGTCGGTGTTGGGATAGGAGCCCTGAATCGAGCCCAGCGGCGCGTGGTAGCCATTGATCTTGTGATCCAACTGCACCTTGGCCACCCAATCGTTTGCGAAGGTGTGTTCGATATTGGCGAACAGCGTGCGGGTGTACTGCTCCCAGCTGCTCCAGTTGGCACCGTTGTTAAAGGAGCGGGAAACATTGTTACGGTTACCCTCGCCGTCGAACAACGGGAATGTACCTGACCAACTGGACGCCTTCGGTGTGGTGTTCTGGTAGTCGGCACCGACGGTAAGCAGGGTGTCTTCGGACAAGTCGAACTCGAGGATGCCGTAGTACACGCTGTTTTTGCGTTGGTAGCGATCCATGAAAGAGTGTTTGTCCTGGTACGCGGCAACGGCACGGCCGCGTACATTCCCGGACTCTGTCAGCGGACCGCTGACATCCACTTCGGAGCGGTAGTTATCCCAACTGCCTGCGCCCAGTTCGAAGTGCCCCTGAAACTCATGGGTTGGTTTCTTGCGCACCAAGTTTATCGTCGCACCCAGTGAGCCTGCACCGGTGAGTAATCCGGTGGCGCCCTTGAGCACTTCAACCCGGTCGTAGATTGCCATGTCACTCAGTGTGTTACCCGCGGCATAACCCACGTTACGGGCTGTTGAGGGGATGCCATCGTATTGGAAGTTATTGATCGAGAAACCACGGGCGTAGTAATTGGTGCGGTCACTGTCATAGGCGGAGACCGTGATACCGGGCGTATGGCGCATCACATCATCGACATTGCTCAGACCGAAATCGTCGAGGTGCTGGCGGGTGATGACCGTGACTGATTGCGGCGTCTCCCGCGGCGTCAACACCAGGCGCGTGGCGGTGGCGATGGTGCCCGGCGTATAGGAGCCGGTGCCTTCAGTGACTGTGCCGAGTTGATTGCCGACGATGGTTGTTGCGCCCAGCTCAAGTACGTTGGATTGGTCAGCCGTCGCGACGAGCGAGTAGCGGCCATCGTCTTCGCGCACTACCCGCAGGCCGCTGCCGACCAGTAGTTGGCGTAAACCATCCTCAACGTTGGCACGTCCATTCAGGCCGGGGCTGGTTTTGCCGTGTGTCAGGCTGGAGTCGAACGACAACACAATGCCCGCTTCGGCGGCGAAGCCGGTCAATGCTTGGCTTAGGTCACCCTGAGCAATGTGGTACTCATGTTGTGGGGGTGTATCGGCCTGCACAACGTTCATTACGATGATGGCGCTGAGCAAGGCTGAGCAAACCAGCGTCCGCCGGATGCTGGTGCTGAGGGGCGATAGCGTGAGCGTCTGAGGGCGACAAGCGGTTGTCATTTCACATTCTCTTTATGGTTGGCAGAAGAGCTGCACGAGGCTGCTCTCCATAAGTCGAACGAGAACGAGAAGAAGTATCATCTGCATTGAAAACGAATCGAATTATGCCGGCCTTACGGTTATCCAGTAGCGGCTGCGTTGTTCGATGCGTACGGGCAGGGCGCTGGCTACGGCGCGTAGGGTCTGCGCGCTGTCGTCGAGGCGGAAGGTACCGCTGATGCGCAAGCCAGCGATGGCTGGATCGCAGCGCAGCCAGCCATGTCGGTAGCGGCCTAGCTCGGCCAGGAAGGCATCAAGGCGCTGGTTGTTGGCGATTATCAGGCCCTTGCTCCACGCCCCTTGGGCGGCATCCAGCGGCTGCGTGATATCGCTCTCAAGGTTTGTGAATGCGCTTTGCTGGCCCGGCTCCAGCAGCGTTGCTAGGCCACGAGTCGGGGTGATGCGTACACGGTGCTCGTAGACGGCGACGTGGGTTTGATTGTCCTCAATTTTTACTGAGAACCGCGTCCCCAATGCTTGGATCAGGCCCTGAGGTGTTTGTACATAGAAAGGCCGGTTGGCGTCATCCGAGGCGGTGCTGATCATGACTTCGCCCTGGCGCAGGTGTATGAGGCGCTGGCGTGCGTCGTAACGCACATCAAGCGCGCTGTCAGTATTGAGCAGTAACTGCCCGCCATCGGCCAAGGTCACAGGCAAACGCTGGCCGATCTCACTGCGGTAGTCCGCCAGCCAGGGGCCATCGCTGGCCTGGCGATAACCCGTCCAGCCAATAGCGCTGCCACCTAATAGCAGGGCGAAGCCTTTGAGCACGTTACGGCGGCTGTTGTAGTGCGTTTTAGCGGCGAGATCGAGCGTGCGCCCGGCGATTCGGCTGGGTATGTGTTGCAGGCGTTGCTGCAGGCGCTCAGCTTGTTGCCAGGCCCAGTCGTTGAGCGGCGCGTCCTGTAGCCAGCTTTGCCAGGCGGCGTGGTCGCTAGGTTGTGCCGTTTCGCACTGCAGGCGGGCGTACCACTGCGCAGCCTGCTCTAGGGCTGCATGTTGCTGGGCGTTGATCATGCTCATGCTTGCTCGGCCTGTAGGTTGAAGAGCATGCAGTGCTGCAAGGCTTTGGCGATGTAGCGGTTGACGGTTATCAGTGACACGTCGAGTTGCTGAGCAATTTGCTTGTAGGGCAGCCCGTCGAGCTGCGAGAGCAGAAACGCTTTGCGCACTTTGGGCCCTAGCCCGGCGAGCATGTCATCTAGTTCATGGAGGGTTTCCAGCAAGATGGCCCGGGTTTCCTCGGAGATGGTTGAGGTCTCCGGTTGTTCAGACAAGGCCTGTAACCACGCACGCTCCAAGCGAGAGCGGCGGAAGTGGTCGATCATCAGGCGGCGGGCGATGGTCGCTAGGTAGCCCCGAGGTTCGCGCACGCTCTCCAGCTTACCGGCCGCGTTATCAGCGCTTAGCACGCGTACAAAAACGTCCTGAACCAGATCAGCCGCAAGGTCACGGCAATCGACGCGAGGCTGCAGCCAGCCTCGTAGCCAGAGGTGGTGATCCCGGTATATCTGAGTGATTTGGGTTTGCAGAGCGGCGGGGGTATGAGCCATGTGAGTAATTGTTGCAAATGAGAATTTTTATCATTTTATGCCCCTGGATCTGTTTGAGCAAGTGCGTTGCCGGCACTGTGGCTGGCCTTCGGGTAGAATCGCGGTCTTATTTCTGCAAGGTACTCTCAGTATGCGTATCGGTCATGGCTACGATGTGCACCGTTTCGGCGAAGGTGACTTCATCACTCTGGGTGGTGTGCAAATTCCTCACGCGTTCGGCCTGCTGGCCCACTCCGATGGCGATGTGCTGTTGCATGCCCTAGCTGATGCCTTGCTGGGTGCGGCCGCGCTGGGTGATATCGGTAAGCACTTCCCTGATGCCGATCCGACCTTCAAAGGTGCGGATAGCCGCGTGTTGCTGCGCCATGTTCTCGGCCTGATTCACGGCAAAGGCTGGCAAGTCGGCAATGTCGACGCCACCATCGTTGCCCAGGCGCCGAAGATGGCCCCGCATATCGAGACCATGCGCGCGCGCATTGCCGAGGACCTGCAAGTGAGCCTGGATCAGGTCAATGTAAAGGCCACCACGACCGAGAAGCTCGGTTTTACTGGACGCGAGGAAGGTATTGCCGTGCATGCCGTTGCGCTGTTGGTTGCTCGATGAATGAACTTCAACTGCTAGGCCCTAGGGCACATGGCGAACCCTGCGGCACTGCAGTGCTCAAGGCTGTGGCGGAAGATTTTCAGGTCGATGAGGTGCTGGATATCCCGTTGGCGGGCGAAGGCGAGCACCTTTGGCTATGGGTGGAAAAGCGCGAGCTGAATACTGAAGAAGCTGCCAAGCGTATCGCGCGTGCTGCCGGTGTGTCGCTACGGCTGATCAGCTATGCGGGGCTCAAGGATCGTCAGGCCCTGACGCGCCAGTGGTTCAGTCTGCATCTGCCGGGCAAGGCCAACCCTGACCTGAGTGGCGCCGAAGATGCCAGCCTAAGTATCCTCAAGCAGCTGCGCCACACCCGTAAATTGCAGCGCGGCGCTCATGCCGCCAATGGTTTTACCCTGCGTCTGACCCAGCTTTGCGCTGACCGTGAAGTGCTGGATAAACGCCTGACACAAATTGCCGCGCAGGGCATCCCTAACTATTACGGCTTGCAACGTTTTGGTCATGAAGGTGGCAATGTTGCCCATGCCCGGCATTTCGCCATGGATAAAAGCCTGCCTGAGAAACGCAATGTGCGCTCGCGGGTACTTTCGGCGGCGCGCAGTTACTTATTCAATCAGGTGCTGGCCGAGCGAGTTCGTGCCGGCACCTGGAATCAGGCGCTGCTGGGTGATCTGCTGGCTTTTACTGACAGCCGTAGTTTCTTCGCGGCCGGTGAAGCCGAGTGCGTTGATCCACGCCTGGCGATCCTCGATCTACACCCTACTGGGCCGTTGTGGGGTGCCGGTGCCTCGTCTGCCTCAGGTATTGCTCAGACGCTGGAGCAGGACCTAGCGGCACGCGAGAGTGTCTTGGTCGACTGGTTGGCAGAAGCAGGCATGACACACGAACGGCGAATTCTGCGCCTCCCCATTAGCGGCCTGTCGTGGCATTATCCCGAGTCTGACATTCTGCAACTGGAATTCGTCCTGCCGGCTGGATGCTTCGCCACCGTCTTGGTGCGTGAGCTTGTCGATCTGTTGCCTGCAGGGCAGACGGACAACCCATGCGTATTCTGATTTCTAATGATGACGGCGTCTCTGCGCCAGGCTTGGCTGCGCTGCACGCGGCGCTGGCTGATTATGCCGAGTGCACGGTGATTGCACCCGACCAGGACAAGAGTGGCGCGAGTAGCTCGCTGACGCTCGACCGGCCTCTGCACCCGACCACGTTGGCCAACGGCTATATCAGCCTCAACGGTACCCCGACCGATTGTGTGCACTTGGGCCTCAATGGCTTGTTGCCGCAGGTGGCGGATCTGGTGGTGTCGGGTATCAATCTGGGCGCCAATCTGGGTGATGACGTGCTGTATTCCGGCACTGTGGCGGCGGCTTTGGAAGGGCGCTTTCTAGCGCGCCCGGCGTTTGCTTTTTCGCTCTTGTCACGTCAGCCGGATAACCTGGCGACGGCGGCCTATTTCGCCCGTAAGCTGGTCGAGGCGCATGAGCAACTCGATCTGCCGCCGTGTACCGTGCTCAACGTGAACATCCCTAATCTGCCGCTGGAGCATATCCGCGGGATTCAGTTGACCCGTCTGGGCCATCGCGCGCGGGCTGCCGCACCGGTGAAAGTCGTTAACCCGCGCGGTAAAGAGGGTTACTGGATTTCGGTGGCGGGTGATGCGGACGATGGCGGCCCCGGTACGGATTTCCATGCGGTGATGCAGGGCTATGTCTCGGTCACGCCGTTGCAGCTTGACCGCACTTTTCAAGAGGGCTTCAACAGTCTGCAACCCTGGCTGGAGGGGCTGCTGTGATCCGTCGTGAGCAGGATGAGTTACAGCATCGCGGTATTGGCATGACCTCGCAGCGCACGCGTGAGCGCTTGATTCAGCGCCTTTACGAAGAAGGGCTGTCCAACGCTCATGTGTTAGAAGCCATTCGCCGCACGCCGCGCCACTTGTTTGTCGATGAGGCCTTGGCCCATCGCGCCTATGAAGACACCGCGTTGCCGATTGGCAACAACCAGACCATTTCGCAACCCTATATGGTTGCGCGCATGAGTGAACTACTGTTGGCTGCCGGCCCTCTGGACAAGGTGCTGGAAATTGGCACTGGCTCGGGTTACCAGACGGCGATCCTGGCCCAGTTGGTCGAGCGGGTATTCAGCGTCGAGCGCATCCAGAATCTGCAAGAAAAAGCCAAGGAACGCCTGGTTCAACTCAATCTGCGCAATGTGGTGTTCCGCTGGGGCGATGGTTGGGAAGGCTGGAATGCCTTGGGGCCTTATAACGGCATTATCGTCACGGCAGCGGCGGCCAATGTGCCGCAGGCGTTGCTTGACCAACTGGCTCCAGGCGGGCGTCTGGTGATTCCGGTTGGTGCGGGGGATGTGCAGGAGCTGTTGCTGATTGTCCGTGAAGAAGACGGCTTCTCCCGGCATGTGCTGGATGCAGTGCGCTTTGTGCCCCTGCTGAATGGGCCATTGGCCTGATTTTCGATTGTTTGCGGATGGACCCATGAAGAAGTATTTCCTGCTCTACGCCAAAGGTATTGCCATGGGCGCGGCCGACGTAGTGCCTGGCGTTTCGGGCGGCACCATCGCCTTTATCAGTGGTATCTATGACGAGCTGTTGCGCTCTATCTCCAGCGTGCCGGCGGCTCTGGGGTTGTTGTTGCGCGGGCGTATCGCAGACGCCTGGAAAACGGCCAATGCTACCTTTCTCTTGGTGCTGCTGCTGGGTATCGCCACCAGTGTACTGAGCCTTGCGCGACTGATTACCTACTTGCTGGCCGAGCATCCGATTCCGGTGTGGTCATTCTTTTTTGGCTTGATTCTGGTTTCGACGCATTTGGTAGTGCGAGAGATTCAGTGCTGGAACTGGACGCGCGTTGTCAGTCTGATCCTGGGCGCTGCGTTTGCGTACTGGATTACCGTCGCGTCGCCATTGCAGTGGGGACATGACCCTCTGAGCCTATTCCTGGCCGGTGCTATCGCTATCTGCGCGATGATTTTACCCGGTATATCGGGGAGTTTTTTGCTGGTGCTGATGGGGCTCTATAGCTTTGTTATGACTGCAGTAAAAGGGCTGGATATCACCGTGCTGGCGATTTTCGCCAGTGGTTGTTTGGTCGGTATTGTCAGCTTTGCCGGCTTGCTGCGCTGGTTGCTGGCGCGCTGGCGCGACCTGGCACTGGCCTTTCTGACCGGGCTGATGCTCGGCTCGCTGAACAAGGTCTGGCCCTGGAAGGAAACCCTGAGCTGGCGTGCCGACAGTCATGGGCTGCAGGTGCCTGTGCTGCAGACAAACCTCTGGCCTGAGCGTTTCGCCGAGATCAGCGGGCAGGATCCGCAGGTGTTTTTGGCTATTACTATGCTCATTGCAGGCATTGTTTTGATACTGGGCCTAGAGTGGCTGGCAGGGCGCAATCTGCAAAGCACTGGTGATAACCCATGATTGCGGCACAATGCATGGCCGCAAAATGTAGTCAGTTATACCTGAGGGGGATGTAGGTGAGTTTCACAGCCATTCAATTGCCGAATCGCGCCAGCGGTGCCCGTAGCCTGTTGAGTGGTCTTGTCCTCAGTGTGCTGTTGAGCGCTTGTGCAAGCCCGCCGCCGGGTGGCGTGAAGGTGGTTGACCGTAGCCATAGTGTTGGCTCTAGCCAAATGCCACACCGTCAGCCGGTTACGAGTGGGCAATATCAGGTGCGGCGTGGCGATACGCTGTATTCCATTGCTTTCCGTTTCGGTTGGGACTGGAAGGCTTTGGCTATGCGCAATGGTATTGCTCCACCTTACCTGATCCGGGTTGGTCAGATCATTCGCTTTGATGGGCAGTCAGTTAGTCGTCCGCCTGTGGTTGCTAGTGCGCCAGTGATTGTTACCGCTCCATCGGGCCGGCCAAGTGCGCCCGTGCAGACAAAGCCGCAGACGCCAGCCCCAATCAAGACTGCGCCAGCCGTAACTGCATTACCGCCTACACAGAAGTCTGCTTCTGGCTGGTTGTGGCCATCCAGCGGTGCGGTTATCGGACGTTTTTCCTCAAACGGTAGTTTGAATAAAGGCATTGATATCGCCGGGGAATTGGGACAGCCTGTTTTGGCCGCGTCTGATGGTTCAGTTGTCTACGCCGGGAGTGGTTTACGGGGCTACGGCGAGTTGATAATCATCAAACATAGCGATACCTACGTAAGCGCCTACGGTCATAATCGCAGGCTGTTGGTGCAGGAGGGGCAACAGGTCAAAGCCGGGCAGAAAATTGCCGAAATGGGTTCCACAGGGACCGACCGGGTGAAGCTTCATTTTGAAGTCCGTCGCCAAGGTAAACCTGTCGACCCGCTGCAATACCTGCCGCGACGTTGATCTAGAGCTAGCCTGTCTCCACCACGTGGGTGGGATGGGCTCGGGTGTAACCAGGGACTTGGTCACGCTAGGGCTTGCTGTCGAACTCAGCAAGGAATAACAAAAAATGGCTCTCAATAAAAAAGAAGCGCCGGGGTTTGACGTCGATGATGAAGTGCTCCTGATGGAGCCCGCTATTGTCCTTGACGATGATTCAGACGAAGAGGCGCAACCAACTCTTTCCCGCAGCAAAGCTAAAGCATCCGCGACCAGCAGCAAGCAGCATAAGTATATCGACTACACCCGCGCGCTCGACGCCACTCAGCTATACCTCAACGAAATCGGCTTTTCCCCTCTACTGACCCCCGAAGAAGAAGTGTTCTTTGCGCGCTTAGCGCAGAAGGGCGACCCTGCCGGCCGCAAGCGCATGATTGAAAGCAACCTGCGTCTGGTGGTGAAAATTGCTCGGCGCTACGTCAATCGTGGGTTGTCATTGCTGGATCTGATTGAAGAGGGCAACCTCGGTCTGATCCGCGCGGTAGAAAAATTCGACCCTGAGCGCGGCTTCCGTTTCTCGACCTATGCCACTTGGTGGATTCGGCAGACTATCGAACGGGCGATCATGAATCAGACCCGTACGATTCGTTTACCCATTCATGTGGTGAAAGAACTCAACGTATATCTGCGAGCCGCCCGCGAACTGACACAGAAGCTTGACCATGAGCCGTCCGCAGAAGAAATTGCCAACCTGTTGGAGAAGCCTGTAGGCGAAGTTAAACGCATGCTCGGTCTGAACGAGCGCGTCTCCTCGGTAGATGTTTCTATCGGGCAAGACTCGGACAAAACTTTGCTCGATACCCTGACGGATGACCGTCCGACGGATCCCTGTGAATTGCTGCAGGACGATGATCTGTCGCAAAGCATTGATCAGTGGCTGTCTGAGTTGACTGAGAAACAACGAGAGGTGGTGATTCGTCGCTTCGGTCTGCGTGGTCATGAAAGCTGTACCCTGGAAGAGGTTGGCCAGGAGATTGGCTTGACTCGTGAGCGAGTTCGGCAAATCCAGGTCGAAGCACTCAAACGTTTGCGCGAAATTTTTGAAAAGAACGGCTTATCGAGCGATTCATTATTTCAATGAGTCTTATGCGCTCACACTCAACCCGGCCTTAGCCGGGTTTTTTGTGGCACAGAACTGTGCGGCGCAACGCTTGACGGGTTTCAGAAGATTTGTGAGCGCTCATGTAAGTCATCGCTTACAGGTTTCGTAAGCTTTTGGTGTGAAAGCTGATCTATAAAATGCTCTATTTTTTATATGTTATTGATTTTTAAGGTTAATTATATTTTTATTTTGGGGCTGATCAGCTCGCCGGCATAACTTCAGCGCTTGTTAGACACACGGGAACCGCTAGTATTGCAACTGTGTTTAGGGACAAACACAGGTTGTCAGGGAGACAATCAGGACATCGTAAGGAGCGATTCATCAGGATGATGAGCTGGGAAATACAGGGACTAGGGACAAAAGAGTGGGCGGCGTAAGCTGCCCCTTTTTTTGCCTGCAATTTATGGCAAACATCCTGGGCTCGCTGCAGAGTCAGCCAAAAGTCACCTCAGGTATTTAGGGCTGTAGAAAAGTAAAAACCCGCGCAAGGCGGGTTTTTGTACGGCAGGGTTAGTGCGTACTAGCGCTCCAGGTATTGCAGCTTGTCCTTCACGCCGTCCCACTCTTCAGCATCAGGCAAGGACTCTTTCTTCTCGGTGATATTTGGCCATACTTCGGCGAGATCAGCGTTCAGCTCGATGTATTCCTGTTGATCTTCCGGCACCTCATCTTCTGAGAAGATCGCCTGTGCAGGGCACTCAGGCTCGCAGAGTGCGCAGTCGATGCACTCGTCCGGGTGGATTACCAGGAAGTTCGGACCTTCGTAGAAACAGTCCACCGGGCAGACTTCTACGCAGTCGGTGTATTTGCATTTGACGCAGTTGTCGGTAACGACGAAGGTCATTTCTGATTCTCTCCTCGGGCGCCAGCCTGCCCCGTTCTACGCGGGCTTTAGCAGGCTAGGTGTATTGGCCACGGCTCAGGCTTTAAGTCGGGCAGTCATAAAAATGCGCGCGAGTTTAACAGTTCACGCGCAATAGCGTTAGAAGCGTGTCTTCCATGTATATAACAGTTCCAGCGCTTTGCGCGGAGTCAGATCATCGGGATTGATCTTGCGCAATTCCTCTTGCAGCGGGTGCGGCAGGCTAGCAAACATATCGCTTTGCATTGGCCCGGTTGTCTGGTCGGGCTGTGCAGAGGGCAAATCGTGGGGCAGGCTGGTGGTTTCTAAGCGGGCCAGGTGTTCACGGGCTCGTAGGATAACCTCATTGGGCACTCCCGCCAGTTGCGCTACGGCCAAGCCATAACTCTGGCTAGCGGGGCCAGGCAGTACATGGTGAAGGAACACGATACGTTCATTGTGCTCGGTAGCGTTGAGGTGCACGTTCGCCACAATTGGCTGGCTTTCCGGCAGTACGGTTAGCTCGAAATAGTGAGTGGCGAACAGGGTGTAGGCGCGCAGTTTGGCGAGCTGTTCGGCAGCAGCCCAGGCCAGCGATAGGCCGTCGAAGGTGCTGGTGCCGCGTCCGACTTCGTCCATCAATACCAGGCTGCGCTCTGTGGCGTTATGCAGGATATTGGCGGTCTCGCTCATTTCCACCATAAAGGTCGAACGGCCGCCGGCCAGGTCATCGCTTGAGCCGATACGGGTAAAGATGCGGTCGACCAGCGATAGCTCACAGCTTTTCGCTGGGACGAAGCTGCCGATGTGGGCGAGGAGCACGATCAGTGCGGTCTGGCGCATGTAGGTAGATTTACCACCCATGTTCGGTCCGGTGATGATCAGCATGCGCGTGTCATCGTCCAGGCTCAGGTCGTTGGCTACGAACGGCGTGGTAAGCACCTGCTCGACTACCGGGTGGCGTCCCTGATCGATGCGCATGCAGGGTTCATCGACAAAGCGTGGGCAGTTGAGGTCAAGGTTAAGCGCGCGCTCAGCGAGGTTGCTCAGTACGTCCAGCTCGGCCAGGGCGGCAGCACTGTCTTGCAGTGGCCCCAAGTGACCGATCAGGCGTTCGAGTAATTCCTCATAGAGCATCTTTTCGCGCGCCAGTGCACGACTTTTGGCGGATAGCGCCTTGTCTTCGAACTCTTTGAGTTCCGGGGTAATAAAGCGCTCGGCGCCTTTCAGGGTTTGTCGGCGAATATAGTCAGCCGGAGCGGACTCGGCTTGTTTGCTCGGTAGCTCGATAAAGTAGCCGTGCACACGGTTGTAGCCGACCTTGAGGTTGGCCAGGCCGGTGCGGGCTTTCTCGCGGGTTTCCAGGTCCATCAGGTACTGGCCGGCGTTCTCGCTGAGCGATTGCAGCTCGTCCAGCTCGGCGTCGTAGCCAGTCTTCAAGACGCCGCCATCACGGATCACCGCCGGCGGGTTGTCGATAATGGCCTGGGCTAGCAGCTCGGCTAGTTCCGGGTAGGTGCTGACTACTCCAGCCAGCTCTGCCAGGTGCGGTGCCTCTAGATTGGTCATGGCCATTTGCAGCGTGGGCAATGCGGCCAGGGCGTCGCGCAGGCGCGCTAGATCCCTAGGGCGGGCATTGCGCAGGCCGATCCGCGCCAGAATGCGCTCCAGGTCGCCGATTTCTTTTAGCTGCGGCTGCAGGGTTTCGAAGCGATAGCGTTCTAGCAGGCAGCTAATCGACTCCTGGCGCGCCTCGAGAATACTGCGGTCGCGCAGTGGACGATTCAGCCAGCGGCTGAGCAGGCGGCTGCCCATGGCGGTTTGGCAGCGATCGACCACCGATTGCAAGGTATTGTCACGCCCGCCCGATAGGTTGACGTCCAGTTCCAGATTGCGCCGGCTGGCGCCGTCGAGAATCACCGTGTCGTCGAGGCGCTCATGGCGCAGGCTGCGCAAGTGCGGCAGAGCGGTGCGCTGGGTTTCTTTGGCATACGCCAGCAGGCAGCCGGCAGCGCCAATGGCCAGGGTCAGGTTTTCGCAGCCGAAGCCTTTTAGATCCTGAGTGGCGAATTGCTGACACAGGCTCTTGTGCGCGCTGTCGCGCTCGAAGTCCCAGGGTGCGCGGCGGCGGCAGCCGCGGCGTTTTTCTGCGGGCAGGCCTTGCGGCCAGTCATCGGGAATCAACAGCTCAACCGGATTCAGGCGCTCAAGCTCGGCCAGTAGATTCTCCCAGCCGTTGATCTCCAGCACGCTGAAGCGGCCGCTGGTGATATCCAGTACAGCCAGACCGAACAGGCGCTCATCACCGAGTACTGCCGCCAGGAGGTTGTCGCGCCGCTCATCAAGCAGGGCCTCGTCGCTGACTGTGCCGGGGGTGATGATGCGCACCACCTGGCGTTCCACTGGGCCTTTACTGGTAGCTGGGTCGCCGATCTGCTCGCAGATCACCACTGATTCGCCAAGCTTGACCAGCTTGGCTAGGTAGCCCTCCAACGAGTGGTAGGGGATACCGCACATGGGAATTGCCTGGCCGGCGGATTGGCCGCGGGCCGTCAGGGTGATGTCGAGTAATTTGGCGGCCTTTTTTGCGTCCTCGTAGAAGATCTCGTAGAAGTCGCCCATGCGGTAGAACATCAGTTGATCTGGATGCTGATTTTTCAGTCTCCAGTACTGTTGCATCATCGGCGTGTGAGAACTGAGGTCGCTTTGGCTCATCGTTTTAACTGTCCGGCTGAATCGCAAAAGCGCCTAGTGTACGGTATCGGCATAGCTGGCTTTAACCCCGGAGTGCAGATGACTGTTAATGAGCGTGACTTGACCCAATTAGCGAGTGAGTTGGGTGTGCAACTGCTGGCCATCAACGCCCAGGTGACGACGGCAGAATCCTGTACGGGTGGTGGTATTGCCGAGGTGATAACTCGCGTTTCTGGCAGTTCTGCCTGGTTTGAAGCCGGTTATGTAACCTACTCCAATGCCCAGAAGAGCAAGCAGCTGGGCGTGCCAGTGGCGCTGTTTGACGCTGTTGGAGCAGTAAGTCGCGAGGTGGTTGAGGCCATGGTGCGCGGCGCCCAGGTTAATAGTGGGGCGCGTTTTGCCGTGGCAGTCAGTGGTGTTGCTGGGCCCGGTGGTGGCTCGGTGGAGAAACCGGTTGGTACTGTTTGGCTCGCTTGGGGGGATGGCGAACAGGTATTCAGTGTGCGCCGGCAGTTTGCTGGTGACCGCAATGAGGTGCGCCGACAAACGGTCGAGGCCGCACTGGCTGGGCTGTTGCGCCTGCTTGCGCAAGAAAATCCAAACGCGGGGTAGGCGTGCGACTTGCCCTGTGGAATAATACTGTCTACTTATACAGTTGTTGATGGCCGCTAGATGGCCCTTCTTGATTACGTGAGGACTTAAATGGACGAGAATAAGAAGCGCGCCTTGGCGGCAGCCCTAGGCCAGATTGAAAAACAATTCGGTAAAGGCGCGGTTATGCGCATGGGTGACCATGATCGTCAGGCTATTCCGGCGATCTCTACGGGTTCGCTGGGGTTGGACATCGCGCTTGGTATTGGCGGTCTACCTAAAGGCCGTATCGTTGAAATCTACGGTCCGGAGTCTTCCGGTAAAACCACCCTGACCCTGTCGGTGATCGCCGAAGCACAGAAGCTCGGTGCCACGTGCGCTTTCGTCGATGCCGAGCATGCGCTCGACCCGGAGTACGCTGGCAAGCTCGGGGTAAACGTTGACGATCTGCTGGTATCGCAGCCGGATACCGGTGAGCAGGCTCTGGAAATCACCGACATGCTGGTGCGCTCCAATGCCATCGACGTGATTGTGATCGACTCCGTGGCGGCCCTGGTGCCGAAGGCGGAAATCGAAGGTGAAATGGGCGATATGCATGTTGGCCTGCAGGCTCGTCTGATGAGCCAGGCGCTGCGTAAGATCACCGGCAACATCAAAAACGCCAACTGTCTGGTGATTTTCATCAACCAGATTCGTATGAAAATCGGTGTGATGTTCGGCAGTCCGGAAACCACCACTGGTGGTAACGCCCTGAAGTTTTACGCTTCGGTTCGCTTGGACATCCGCCGTACCGGCGCGGTGAAGGAAGGCGACGAAGTGGTTGGTAGTGAAACCCGCGTCAAGGTAGTGAAAAACAAGGTTGCGCCGCCGTTCCGTCAGGCTGAGTTCCAGATTCTTTACGGTAAGGGCATCTACCGTAATGGCGAGATCATTGACCTGGGCGTGCAGCTCGGTCTGCTGGAAAAATCTGGTGCGTGGTACAGCTATCAGGGCAGCAAGATTGGTCAGGGTAAAGCCAATTCGGCCAAGTACCTGGAAGACAATCCAGAAGTGGCGCGCACTGTTGAGGGTTTGATTCGCGAAAAACTGTTGGTGGTCAGTCCTGTGGTCAAGGCCAACTCCACGGCTGATGACCTGGCTGATGCCGACGCCTGATTTGTCGCGTTATGCCCATCGTTCTTGATAGTCCCGTCGCTGTAAGGCGGGTAGCTATGGATCTACTGGCGCGGCGTGAGCATGGCCGCGTCGAGTTGACGCGTAAATTGCGTAACCGTGGGGCGGCAGATGAGCTGATCGAAGCCGCCCTTGATCGCCTGGCAGAAGAAGGTTTGCTGTCTGAGGCACGCTATCTGGAAGCCTTTGTCAGCTATCGTGCGCGCTCCGGTTATGGACCTTTACGCATCCGTGAAGAGCTAACCCAGCGTGGTTTGGCTCGCGGCGATGTAGAGCAGGCCTTGCGTGACAGTGGTATCGATTGGCGTGAACATCTGCAGGCAACCTGGCAGCGCAAGTTTGCCGGCGAGTTGCCCCGCGATATACGTGAGCGTGCCCAACAGGGGCGCTTTCTCAGCTATCGGGGTTATCCGGCTGATTTGATTGGACGCTTGCTAAGCGGTGCGCAGTGCGACGATTAACTCGCTGAGTGTGACCTAAATTAAAAACGCCATACGCACCTGCGTGTGGCGTTTTTATTTGGGCTGTGCGGTTGGCGTGTCGACGTTACGGGTCGTGTTTACAGGCACTCTTTTGCTGCAATAGCCGTTAAACCACAGCTCTCTAGTAAAAGCCTGTAGACACTGCGGTTTCGTCTCGCTGTTTTTGCGCTATACCGGGCCTAAGTCGACTTAAGCCAATGCTGAGACTGGTTTAGCGTATCGAGCAGTTCACGTAGGCGCCCGTGGTTACGGCCGTTGAAGGCAAAGGTGAGACGCGTTAGCTGACTCAAATCAGGCTCATTGCCCTCGTCAGCAAGCGGCCCCTGCTGCTGGATAAAACTGCCACCCTTGCAGATATCACCAAATAGCTTAGGCAAATCTGTTATCAGGTGATCTTGCACTGGATGTTGCAGGCGAATAACAAAACGATCATTCAACCATCGGCTGGAGTGGTAATTGGCATAGAAGTGGGTGATTTCCCCTACAGCGTCATCCACCGAGTTCACCAGGCGCAGCAGCTGCATATCGCTGGGTAAAATGTAGCCATTACCTTCCAGCTGCTTGTGGATAAACGCGAGGGCATCTTGCCAGAAACTTCCATTGGGCTCATCTAGCAGTACCACCGGCACCAGTGGGCTTTTACCTGTCTGGATCAGCATCAGCACCTCCAGCGCTTCATCCAATGTGCCAAAGCCACCAGGGCAGAGCACCAGGGCATCGGCTTCTTTAACGAAGAACAGTTTGCGCAGGAAAAAGAATTTGAACGACAGCAGGTTGGTGCTGCCTTGTAGGGTGGCGTTCGCGTTCTGCTCAAAGGGCAGGCGAATATTCAAACCAAGGCTATGATCCAGGCCGGCACCTTCATGGGCTGCCGCCATAATGCCGCCGCCAGCACCGGTAATGGTCATCATGTCTTGACGCGCCAGTTCCGCCCCCAAGTCTTTAGCTAATTGGTAGACCGAGTGATTGACTGGTGTACGTGCCGAGCCAAACACCGTGACTTTCCGGCGGTTTTTGAACGGCTCTAATGCACTAAAGGCGTACTCCATTTCCCGTAGGGTCTGCAGCATGATTTTGGCGTCCCAGCGATTGCGGTCGGCCTGGGCGGTGCGCAAAACACTGTTGAGCATGTCGCGATAGAGCGGCAGATTCTGGCTGTTCTGTGGGGCTGTGAGGGCTAGCAACTCATCGAGCTTTTCACTCACGTCGATGCCGCTTGTTTGTAGCTGGCGGGCTAGGTAGTCATCCGCTTCGTAAGGCATGCAACGGCTCCTTGTTATTGCTGTACCTGTTTAGTGCGTTGGTGAAGCTAGGATTAGCAGAGGGCGATGCCCTTCTGGATTTTCGCAGGCACTATTGAGTGTGCCGAACTGGGCTTAGGCATGAGTCTAGCGTTGACTGGTACTTAGGTAGGCTCAAGACGCACAACCAGGCGCCGCCTTGGCTGCAGTGCCAACTTAGCAAGGCAACCCTGGCTGCTTATATCGGTGGGGCTTATTGCATGGCGCAATTACTTTTGCCGAAATTCTCGGCGGTGATGGGCTTGTTGGTTTTGTACTCGCTGAACTGATAACGCAGTACGGCACCACGGGCGAGTAGTGTGCGGAAACCCGCATTATTGCAAACACTGGCACCCAGTTGCTTGCGCACATCCTCTGGGTTAGCGCGCATTTGCACGGCGTGCGAAGGCTGCACACTGAGGTGGTTGATCAGCACATTACCGTCGACGGTGTAGCCCTGGTCGAGAATGTTTTCGTTAATTGCCCGTGGCGTGCCCACACTGCTTTGCGTAGCGACTTGATTGAGCAGTTTGTTCAGTTCGAAGTCCTGTAACGAAGCTGCTTGCGCAGCGGGTAGGGCAAAGCAAAAGGCCAGGGCGATAAAGCGCAGCATGTGAATCTCCATATCGGTAGAGCGACGTTAACTGCCTCGTCTGACACTTATCAGGCGCTGGTGTTCAGCCTGTTTGCGAATGTGCTAGCAGGGACAGCGCTGCATCCTGACCTTGGCTTGCGGTGAGATCAAGTCTGCGGCGGCCTGTCCTTGTTATATGCCTGCATGTTGACTGCTCTTATTGCCACGTCGTGGTCCCGTCATACGGATGAAAGTCCGCACAAATATTTCCGCTGCACGGGCTCAGCCCATTCGATAACTGCGGCAAAAAGGCTTCTGGAAAACATCGTTTCGATTTTTTGAATGGATGTGCTCATCCATCTTCAAGCGCTTTCGTGTGGATCGGTAACGCTTCGCATTCATTAAAAAATATCGGCGTAGAGCCTCCGATGCAGTGCCGTTGCTCTTGGGGACGCTGTGCAGTGCGGCCTGAGCAATGCTGGTGTCACCCGCTTGCAAGTCTGATTAGGCCGTAACCACTACGAAGGATGGGGGATCGTCGGGCAACCGTGCTGGGTCACAACTTCGTGCAGAAACGTCGGTTTATCGACTGGGACGGCACGCTTTTGGCGTAGGGCTGGTGGCGTGCGTGCTCAGGTTTATCGAACATGTAGGAGACGAGAACAATGATAAGAACTCGCCCATCATGCTGGCACACCGCAGTTGTTGGCGGTGGCTTGGTGTTGGTTTTCAGCTCCGGAGCCTTGGCTTCCGGGTACCACTTCGGTTCGCAGTCGATCTCTGCCCAGGGCACTTCCAATGCCAACGGTGCGGAGGCAGTCGATCCGTCGACAATCTTCTATAACCCTGCGGGTCTGGCCCGGTTGCCCGGAACGCAGGTAACCAACGGCATCACCGTGGTGATTCCGCGAGGCAGCTTCAAGGACACTGGCAGCACCGATGTTTTTGGTCAGCCCGTACAGGGTTCCGGTGCGGGTTCTTTTTTACCGGATGCCGCCGCCGCTCCCGACTTTTATTTCTCCAGTCAGCTCAACGATAAGGTCACTGTGGGTCTGGGGATTTTCGTGCCTTTTGGTGCCAAGTTGGATTACAACGAAGACTGGACCGGTCGTTATGGCATTCAGTCGGCCAATCTGGAAACCGTAAATATCAACCCGAGCATTGCTTACCGTTTCAATGAGCACCACAGCATTGGTTTTGGCTTGTCTGCGCAGTACATCAAGTCGATTCAGCGCGGTGCCGCAGACGTGCAGGGGGCTACTCGGCAACTGGCCGGTCAGTTCGTGAAAAATAACCAGGAACTCACCGAGCTGGCGGCTTCACCTATCGGCCAGATTGGTATTCCTTTGCTGTATGGCGGCTTGACCGTACCTCAGGAAATTGCCAGCTGCGATGGGCAATCGGGTGATGGCTTTGTTGACTGCGTGGCGAAGAATTTCGCCGACAATGTTGAGGGTGACGGCTATTTTCGCGTCAAGGGTGATGACTGGGGTTATGGCTGGAACATCGGCTACCTGTGGGAACCCACGGAAAACACCCGCTTTGGCGTTGCTTATCGCTCGCACATCAAACACACGATGGAGGGTAAGTCGAAATGGAGCTTTGCCGGGGTCAGCGGCTCGGCACCTGACCCATCTACCGACTTGTCCCCCGGTAGTGACTTATTGGGTTTAGTTAACCTGCCGCCTCGGGATCAACTGGCGCAAGTGTTGGACCCTGACAATTGGATTAGTCCAGCAGCACTGGCCGCTTCGCGGTTACACCCAAATTCAGATGCGAAAACCAATATTGATACCCCCGAGTCGCTGTCCTTCAACGCGTTTCATCAGTTGAATGACAAAGTGGCGTTGATGGCCGACCTGACGTTCACGCGTCATTCACGTCTGGACACCGTGGACATTCAACTGGATCAGGTAGAAGGCTATCCCTATCTGAATGGTGTGACGGAGGGCGATGCGACGGTTAAGCAAGACTGGAACGACACTTACAAACTCTCCCTCGGCATGAACTATCAATGGGACAAGGACCTGATGCTGCGTACTGGTGTTGCCTACGACAAATCGCCGGTTAATGGCAGTAGCGAGCGCCACCCCGCGTTCCCTGATGCTGATCGGTACTGGCTGTCAGTGGGAGCCAACTACAAGTTGGATCAAGACTCCTCTATCGATCTGGCGTACAGCTATGTGCAGTTCAATAGCGGCAAAATGGACTATCAGGATGGCTGCTCCCCAGCCGGTTGGGCACCAGGGGCCGAGGGTGTGTATGTCGATAGTGGTGTGCGCTGCACCGGTAACGGCGGTAACTTCAAAGGCGAGTACGAGACCCGCATCCATTTTATTGGCCTGGCCTTCAATCAAACGTTTTAAGCCATCGGCTGCCGTGGGTGTTATGCGCGCGGCGGCCAGAGGTCCACTCCCTGGCGGCTTTATCCTGCGCCTCTGCTAGACTCGCCGGCCTTCTTCTACTGGTCGGACACTGCCCCATGCTCTGCGTTTTGCTATCTGCCTGCTTTCAGAGGTTGCTATGAGTCACGCCGTTTCGCGTCTGCGGGCCGAGCGTTTGCAGAGCAGTACCAAGCCGTTTATTGCGCGTGGCTCCAAGGCCGTGCGCTGCGAACGTTGCCGAGTCGTGCCTGAGTATTGTTTGTGCGCTTGGCGACCAAAGGTCGCGACGCAGGCTGGCATGCTGTTGCTGATGCACGATGTGGAACCGCTTAAACCGACCAATACCGGTTGGCTGATTGCCGATCTGGTCGCGGATACCTTTGCCTACCGTTGGTTTCGTACTGAGGTGGAGTCAGAAATTCTGGCCCTGCTGAGTGATCCGCAGTGGCAGCCGTACTTGGTGTTCCCCGGGGAGTTTGTGACGCCGGAGCGGGTCGTCACTGAGGTGGCGATGGAGGAGGGCAAGCGACCGCTGTTTATCCTGCTGGATGCGACCTGGACCGAAGCCCGTAAGATGTTCCGCAAAAGCCCCTATCTGGAGAGCTTACCGGTGCTTAGCTTGCAGCCTGAGCACTTGTCGCGCTATCGCTTGCGCCGATCCAAGCGTAACGACCACTTTTGCACGGCCGAAGTGGCCGCCATGTGCCTGGAACTGGCCGGCGAGCAGCGTGCGGCCGATGGCTTGAATGCTTATCTGGATGTCTTCAGTCAGCACTACTTGGCGGCCAAAATGAAGCGCGAAGTGGTGCTGGATGACCTCGCGCATGAGCGCCTGCGCGAGTTTTTGTAAACGGCTTTAGGGCGCTTTCTTTGGCCACAGTTGTGCGATCAACATGCCGCTGAACATCAGTGCGCAGCCGAAGTAGCCGCGTAACTCCAGGGACTCACCGAGCAACCAAGCGCCGGCGATAGCGGCGAATACGGCTTCCAGGGACAGGATAATTGCGGCGTGGGAGGCGATAGCGTGTTTTTGCGCCACCACCTGCAGGGTAAAGCCAATGGCCACGCCAAATATCCCTCCATAGAGAATCGCCGGGCTGGCGGCGACGATCGCGTGCAGTTGAATCTCTTCGAAAATCACGGCCATCACCAGGCTGATTACCGCGCAGGTGATAAATTGCACCAGCGCTAGACGTAGCGGGTCATGGCGGCTGGCAAAGAACCCCACCAGCAGTACGTGCACACCCCAGACGAGGGCCCCGGCCAGTTGCAGCCAATCTCCGGCCGCGACCTGAAAACCGTCACCGACACTGAGCAAGAACATGCCAACCACCGCCAGGCCTGCCCCCAGCCAAATGCCCAGGCCGGTCTTGTGACCGATGAATAAACCGAGCAGCGGCACGACGATCACGTACAGCCCGGTGATAAACCCGGAGTTAGTCACGCTGGTAAACAGCAGGCCGACCTGCTGCAGATTGATCCCCAGGGCCAGGGCCAGCCCCATCAGTACGCCGCCGCGCAGCAGTTGCCGATTCAATGGGGCGACCGCCGGGCTGTTTTCACGGCCCTGTAGCAGGTGCAATACCGGCAGCAAAATCAGTGCTGCCAGGCCGAAGCGTAATCCGCTATAAAGAAAGGGACCGATGCTATCCATCCCCAGGCGTTGCGCGACAAAAGCTGAGCCCCAGATCATGGCGGTCACGAGCATCAACAGATCGGCGCGTAGGGCGTGGTTAGGCATTTCAGGCTCTCATTCGCAAGGTTGCGAACTGTGCCGTAAAGCGTCGAGCTTGACCACCCCGTCAGCGCTCGGCATGCTGGGGCGCTTTTCTGCGCTGTTGGGGTTGTTCGCGTGGACATCCAGCGCCCTGCACGTGCTGTTTACGTGCCTTGGACACTACCCGTCGCGGGTATCCACATAACAAAAACAGGATTCACCATGGCCGCATTTGAAATCCTCATTGCTGATGATCACCCCTTGTTTCGTAGCGCCTTGCAGCAAGCGCTGACGCTGGGCCTGGGGCCGGATGTACGGCTAGTTGAAGCGGCCAGCATTGCCGAGTTGGAAGCCTGTCTGGCACAGAAGACCGATTGGGATCTGGTCCTGCTCGATCTTAATATGCCAGGTGCTTATGGTTTCTCCGGTCTGGTTTTGTTGCGCGGGCAATACCCGCATATACCGGTCGTGATGATTTCTGCCCAGGAAGAAGCGTCCGTCGTCGCACGTTCGCGAGAGTTTGGGGCCAGCGGTTTTATTCCCAAATCCAGCCCGTTGGAAACCATTCAACAAGCCGTGCGTCAGGTGCTTGATGGTGACGTCTGGTGGCCGCAGCAGAGCCAAGAAGCGATTGCCCTTTCGGCCGAAGCGAAGGCCGCCAGTGAGGGCCTGGCCAGCCTGACTCCACAGCAATTTCGCGTGTTGACCATGGTTTGCGATGGCTTGCTGAATAAACAGATTGCTTATGAACTGACGGTCTCCGAGGCGACGGTCAAGGCTCATGTAACGGCAATCTTCCGTAAGCTGGGCGTGCGTACCCGAACCCAAGCCGCCTTGCTGTTGCAGCAGTTGGAGTCGATCCCAGCGCCTGCTAACGGTTAAGCATCCGTTAATCTTTCACCGTCAGACTGCCTGCGCTGTCTTCCTCCTCCTGTTGCGATGATCCTTAATGTCTCCTTTCAAGGGCCAAACCGGCCTAAAACGTATCTTGAATGCCACCGGTTATTCGTTAGCTGGCTTGCGTGCTGCTTTCACTGGTGAAGCCGCGTTCCGTCAACTGCTGCTGATCAACGTAGTGCTGCTGCCGTTGGCTTTCTACTTGGATGTCAGTCGCGTAGAGCGCGCGTTGATGGTTGCAGTCTGCCTGTTGGCACTGATCGTTGAGTTGCTCAACTCAGCGGTCGAAGCGGCAATTGACCGTATCTCTTTAGAGCTGCATCCGCTGTCGAAAAATGCCAAGGACATGGGCAGTGCCGCGCAGTTCATCGCCCTTAGCCTGATCGCTTTGGTATGGGCGGTCATTCTGCTGGGCTGAGTCGTCGCGCGTCAGGCAATGGCGGGTAAAACGATCTGGTCACTACGCGTGACGTTGGCGGTTAGTGCGCGGCATAGTTCGATGAACTCGCGCATGGCGGCGGTCTGGTACTTCTGTTTATGCCAGATGAAGTAGAACTGCCGGCGCAGATCCAGTTCCGGTGTTTCCACGGCCACCAGGCTGCCTCGGCGAAACGCGTCGCGCAGCGCCAGGCGCGAAATGCAGCCGATGCCTAGACCCGACTCCACCGCGCGCTTGATCGCTTCTGTGTGCTCCAGTTCCAGGCGTACATTGAGGCTGCGAGGGTGGTGGCGCATGGCTTGATCGAAGGTCAGGCGCGTGCCAGAGCCTTGCTCGCGAAGAATCCAGGCCTCGTGTGCGAGCTCTTCCAGGCTTGCTACGCCGCGTTGCGCCAGTGCGTGCTGTGGCGCGCAGAACACCACCAATTCATCTTCAACCCAGGGCTGCACCTCGATATCAGGGTGCTGGCAGTCACCTTCGATCATGCCCATGTCCAGTTCATAGTGGGCAATCTGCTGCACCACATGGGCGGTGTTATGCACTTGCAGGGTGACCCGGCATTCTGGATGGCGCTGCATAAAACTGCCAATCAGCAAGGTGGCCAGGTAGTTACCGACGGTCAGTGTGGCGCCGACATTCAGCGAGCCAAAACCGCTTTTGCCGCCCAGCAGACGTTCGATTTCCTTGGCTTGGTCGAGCAGGGCGACAGCCTGAGGTAGAAGCTGGAGGCCTAGGGCGTTGAGATTTAGCCGTTTGCCGGCGCGGTCGAACAGCTGGCAGTCGGACTGACGCTCCAGTTCGCTGAGTGAAGTACTGGTTGCCGACTGCGACAGGGCTAGGGAATCAGCAGCGCGGGAGACGCTTTCCTGCTGGGCGACGGCGACGAAAACTTGCAGTTGTCTGAGTGTAAATCGCATATCTATATAACCGATAACCCATATCTTGATAATCAAGTTAACAGATATTATGGCGTTCTTTACAATGCCGGCCTATTAGGCGCAGGCGCGCAGACGACCTTACACTTTTCGGAGCCCCCGAGCACATGAGCAACTTTAATTCCGAGCGCATCCTTAGCGTTCACCATTGGAACGATACTTTGTTCAGCTTCAAGTGCACGCGTGATCCGGGGCTGCGCTTTGAGAATGGTCAGTTTGTGATGATCGGCCTGCAGCAGGAAAGCGGCCGCCCACTGATGCGCGCGTACTCGATTGCCAGTCCAAACTGGGAAGAACACTTGGAATTCTTCAGCATTAAGGTTCCTGATGGCCCGCTGACCTCGCAGTTACAGCACCTTAAGGAAGGCGACGAGATCATCATCAGCAAGAAGCCCACTGGCACCTTGGTATTGGATGACCTCAACCCTGGTAAACACCTGTACCTGCTCAGCACCGGCACTGGTCTGGCGCCCTTTATGAGCGTGATTCAGGACCCGGAGACCTACGAACGTTTTGAGAAAGTCATCTTGGTTCATGGTGTGCGTTATGCGAACGAAGTGGCCTACCGTGAGTTCATCACCGAGCACTTGCCACAGAATGAGTTCTTCGGCGATGCGCTGAAGAACAAGCTGATCTACTACCCCACCGTGACCCGCGAGCCCTTCGAGAACCAGGGGCGTCTGACTGACCTGATGCGTAGTGGCAAGTTGTTCCAGGACATCGGCCTACCGCCGATCAACCCGCAGGATGACCGCGCTATGATCTGCGGCAGCCCAAGCATGCTCGACGAAACCAGTGAAGTGCTGAACGAGTTTGGTTTGAAGGTCTCCCAGCGTATGCGCGAACCAGGTGATTACCTGATCGAGCGGGCCTTCGTCGAGAAGTAAGTGCTCTTGCAGTAGAAAGCCCGCTATTAGGCGGGCTTTTTTATGTACTTTTACTCGGGGTTCATAGCACTTTTAAAGCAGTTGCCGCCGTTCTGTTTGGCCCGGTACATGGCGTTGTCGGCTTGCTGCAGCAGTTGTTGCTCATCTTGGGCGTGCTGGGGGTAGAGCGCGACGCCAATGCTCGGTAGGACGGTCTGGCTTTGGCCAAGCAACTCGAAAGGCTGGTTGAGGGTCAGGCGGATTTTTTCGGCGACACCGTTGGCGTGGTCGGGGGCGTGGAAGTCTTCCAGGAGTATGACGAATTCATCACCGGCAAAGCGCGCCACCGTATCGACTTCACGCAGGCATTGCCGAATACGCTGGGCTACGCCTTGTAGCAACTGGTCACCTGCAGCATGGCCGAAGGTATCGTTAACTTGCTTGAACTTGTCCAGGTCGAGAAACAGCAAGGCCACCTGCGACTGCTCGCGGCGCGCTCGTGCTAGGGCCGTCTGCAGTCGATCGTTTAGCAGTTCGCGGTTGGGTAGCTGGGTGAGCTGGTCATACTGCGCCATAAACTGTAGGCGACTGAGCATCTGTTGGCGCTCGATGGCCGTCGCCACCTGAGTTGAGACAAAGTGCAGTAATTCCTGATCATGCTCGTCATAGCGTGTGGCTGAGCTGTTTTGCACGAGCAATGCGCCAATGATGCCCTTGTGCGATTGCAGTGGGATGCCTAGCCAGTAATGCTCGGTGCTGTCTGGTGCAAGCTGTTGCGACAAAGCCGAGGTTGTTAGCTGGGTTTTGCCATTGCGAATCACCTCTTGGCTGAGTGAAGACACATGCGCCTGCCACCCTTCATCTTGTTCAGCGGGTGTTCGGTTGGAATAGGGGAAACTCAGTTGGTCATTTTGTTCATCGTAGAGCGCTACCGAGAAGTCAATTGACGGCAACAGTTCGCCGGCAAACAAGTGCACTTGTTGAAACAGCCCGAGCAGGTCTTTGGAGGAGTGCGCTGCCTCGGAAATACCGTACAACGCTGCCTGCAATGCTTCGCTACGCTTGCGTTCACTAATGTCATGGGCCACTGCAACGCGGACTTGGTCGTTCTCTGACCAGCGTGCAGACCAGAGAATGTGGACGATTTTTCCGTCTTTACGCAGGTAACGGTTCTCGAAATGCGTCTGCTGCGCGCCGGCCATGATTTCATTGGCGGCTTGCAGGGTTTTTGCGCGATCTTCGGGGTGTACCAAGTCGATCATGACTTGGCCGACCATTTCGTCGGCGCGGTAGCCGAAAATGCGTTGGCAGGCTGCGCTGACAAAGACGAAATGGCCCTGTTTGTCGACAACGCAGATGGCGTCGAGGAGTAGGTCAACAAGGTTTTCGCTAGGGGCGTAGTTATTGATTTTCATGCGTTCACAGTACGCCTGCTTTCATGTGTTAGTTGTGCTTAGTCATGCTGGCTAATTAATAGCATAGCGCTTGAACTCACCATACTTGTTTGGCTGCAGGCCGTGAATGCCTGCCTGTAGCCGCCGCCTATAAAATCAGTACCGAGTAATCAGCTTGGTTTTAGTTTTTCCTTATCAGGGATTTAGGCGCTTTCAGGAGTACTTTCAGGAGTATAGGAGGGCAGATGGGCTGCGCTTGTTTCTAGCGCGTGGTGTCGCGCATTCTGGTCAATCTGCCGGCACTATCTCCAATACACAGATGGTGTCACTTCGCGGGTAATGCCAATGCACATCGACATCCCAGAAGCGGGCGCCGTAGCGGCGCTCTGGGCCAGGTTGCTGGTAGGCCGGGCGCGGGTCTTGGGCCAGGCATTGGTCGATCAGTTCGACTAGCGGCTCGTCGAGGCGTTGCCCGTGGCTATGTGCCTGAGCGAGTGCTTGGTCCTGCCAGGTGACCTTGATCAGTAGCGGTGCACTGTCGGCGATGCGGTTGTAGGCCGTTGCAACATTATCGGCATACGGCACATAGGGTTTGATATCCAGTACCGGGGTACCGTCGAGCAGGTCGATACCCGACAGCCATAGCTTGCCTGCTTCAACCTTATCCAGCTTGACCACCGACTGGCCGATGCCATTGGGTCGGTGGGTCGCACGCGTGCTGAATACCCCAACGGATTGATTACCGCCCAAGCGCGGCGGGCGTACTTTCAAGCGCGGTTTGTCTTCTAAAGCCTGATGGAATAGAAACAGCAGCCAGACATGGCTGACTTGTTCCAGGCCTTGTACGGC
This sequence comes from Pseudomonas sp., assembly GCF_046581935.1. Taxonomy (GTDB): domain Bacteria; phylum Pseudomonadota; class Gammaproteobacteria; order Pseudomonadales; family Pseudomonadaceae; genus Aquipseudomonas. Next base: position 309,204 of record NZ_JAYGFK010000012.1, on the reverse strand, counting down.
ATCGCCATTATCAAAGGGTGCGAGCAACTCCAGTACGCCACGAGCGGCCGGTGCGAGCTGTGGCTGGCGCGGAATGGCGAATTTTTCCTTGAAGCAGGAACGGACAAAACCGATAGGGGAAACGGAGTAGGGCATGGCGACGTAATCGAGTGAAAACGCCGCCATAGTACCTGACTAAAGGTGAAAACCGCCGTCAATGGGGATGATCGTGCCGGTCATATAGGCCCCAGCGGTGCTGGCCAGGCTGATCGCCAGGGCGGCCATTTCCTCTTCACGGCCCCAGCGCTGCATTGGGATTAGCGCGCAGTCTTCGGCCATGGCGTGTTCGTCCTGGGCGATAAACTGGGTCATCTTGCTCGGGAAACGGCCTGGGGCGATCACATTGACGTTGATGTGCTGGCTGACCAGTTCGCGGGCGAGCATGCGCGACAGCTGGTGCAGCGCCGCTTTGCTCGGGCCGTAGGCATAGGCGTCTTCGCCGTGGGCGGTGATGCCGGCCACCGAGCCGATATTGATCACCCGTGCCGGGTTGTCCGCGTTGCCGGCTTTGCGCAGCAGCGGCAGCAGTTTTTGGATGCAGCTGAACACCGAGGTCACGTTAAGTTGCATGACCTTTTCCCAGCCCTTGGCCGGGTAGCTTTCCAGCGGTGCGCCCCAAGTGGTACCGGCATTGTTGACGAGGATATCCAGGCTGTCGATCTTGCCGGCCAATTGCTCGGCAAGCATCTGCACGCCTTCTTCGCTGGCCAGGTTGGCTGCGATGCCATGGCAGATGCCGAAGGCTGACAGTTCGGCGGCGGTTTGTGCGCAGGCTTTGCCGTCACGTGCACAGACGTAGACGGTGGCACCGGCTTCGACAAAGGCTTTGGCGATCATCTTGCCGATACCACGGGTGCCGCCGGTAACCAGAGCGGTGCGACCTTGCAGGGAAAAGTAGGGGTGCATGGCAAATCCTCAGGGGATGAATGCCATTAGCCTAATCCTGTGCCTGCCATGCGGCAGGCACTATTGCCCGTGGAAATACATCGCCATGCAGGAGATGGCTTAGGGTTATTCACCGCGTACGCGCAGGGTCAGGCCCTTGAGAAAGTTACGCAGAAATTGATCACCGCAGGTGCGGTAGTTGCTGTGGCCAAATTTGCGGAACAGGGCGCTCATCTCAGGTTTGGATACCGGGCAGTCGACGCTGTTCATGATCGCGTGCATGTCGTCTTCTTTCAGCTCGAAGGCCACGCGCAGTTTCTTCAGCACCATATTGTTGGTCATCGGCAGCTCGAACGGCTGAGCCGGACGGCTGTCATCTTTGCCACGTTTGAAGTACACCAGACCGTCGAGAAAGTGCGCCATCAGCTCGTCATCGCAAGCCGTGAAACCTTCTTCGTCTTCTTTCTTCAGCATTGGGCTGAGCTCAGCAACTGTGACCTGTTTACCGCTCAGTTGGATGATCTCGACCATTTGCGCATCGCTGATATCGAGGGTGTAGCGCAGGCTGCGCAGTACGTCGTTGTTAAGCATTGGTAGATCCTGAAGAGGGCGGTTGCCTGAGGGCAGCCGCTGAAAAAATAGTTAGAAGCGCTCTTTGCTGGCCAGGTAGCGCCATTGCCCTGGTTGCACTTTGGCCATTGGCACGCCGCCAATGCGGATGCGCTTCATGCCCAGCACTTTAAGATCGACGCTGTTGCACATGAATACCAATTGGCCAGGCAGTGGGTTCTTCAAGGCGAAGCGCAGGCGGGTTTCGTTTTGCCAACTGACCTTGCACGGAGGCAGGGCCACGCCATTGAAGGTCAAACCATGATTGAGGCGTTGCAGTTGGCTGGGGCTGAGCGTGCCGACGACTTCGACCACATATTCCTGCTCAAGCTTGCTCAGGTCGTCCTTGAGCTTACGCTCGATGCGCCAGTCTTGGGTCAGGACATGCAGGCCGTCAGCGCCCACTTGCAGCGGCGCGCAGCTGGTGAGGCGGGCAAAATGGTTTTTTAGTGGGCGGATACCGGAGCTGTCTTCCTGCCAATGGCTGGCCGGGCTGATGCTCTCGATGGCGCGGTCCGGGTAGTGCCCAGCGGGTACGTGGAGCAGCAAGGTGACGGGTTCTGATGGGGTCGCGACTGCATGGGGCAGCAGTTCGACGCGTTGTTCAGTAACTTTGCATTGCGGCTCTTCGACGACCACGCCATCCACCGTCACCCAGCCGCCCTCGATATACAGCTCAGCCTCACGGCGCGAGCAGCCGATCACTTCGATCAGGCGTTTGGACAGGCGAATCGGGTCGGTCATAACAGCAGTCATCGGTAAAAAAGGGCGACCATTGTAACTGGCCATGCTGCAAGTGCACGGATCATCGGGCGAATGGCGCAGATAAAGTTGCCAGGAAAGATGCTCATGCTTACCTAATTACGGCCTGCAGCAGTGGCTGCGATAAATTGCCGGCGATAAAAAACCGCTCCGAGGAGCGGTCTTTTGTCCTCGCAGGTGTTCAGCCGCCTAGATAGGCGTCGCGCACCTTTGGATCATTGAGCAGTTCATGGCCGCTGCCTTGCATAACGATGCGGCCGTTCTCCAGCACGTAGCCGCGGTCGGCCAGCTTGAGCGCCTGGTTGGCGTTCTGCTCGACCAGGAACACGGTTACACCGTCTTTGCGCAGCTGTTCGATGATGTCGAAGATCTGCTGGATGATGATGGGGGCCAGCCCCAGTGACGGCTCATCGAGCAGCAGCAGGGTAGGCTTGCTCATCAATGCGCGGCCGATGGCGAGCATCTGCTGCTCACCACCGGACATGGTGCCCGCGCGCTGGGCGAAGCGTTCCTTCAGGCGCGGGAACAGGTGCAGAACCTTGTCCATCTGTTCCTGGTTGTCGGTTTTACTGCCGAAGAACCCGCCCATTACCAAGTTTTCTTCCACGGTCAGGCGGGCGAATACGCGACGACCTTCTGGTACCACGGCGATGCTTTTGCGCATGATCTCTGGGGTTTCCAGGCCGATCAGCTCTTCGCCTTGATAACGGATTCTGCCGCTGGTGGCCTGCGGGTTACCACACAGGGTCATCAGCAGGGTCGATTTACCAGCGCCATTGGCACCGATCAGGGTGACGATCTCGCCTTGGCGAACCTCGACATTGACATCATGCAGCGCCTGGATCTTGCCGTAGAAGGTGGAAACGTTCTCGAAATACAGCATCACGCTTCCCCCAGGTAGGCTTTGATCACGTCCGGATTGTCGCGGATCTGCTCCGGCGTACCGTTTGCCAGGGGGGTGCCCTGGTTGATCACATAGATGTGGTCGGAAATGCTCATGACCAGCTTCATGTCGTGTTCGATCAGCAACACAGTGATGTTGTGCTCGTTACGCAGCATGCCGATCAGCGCTTTTAGGTCGTCGGTTTCCCGCGGGTTAAGGCCGGCTGCTGGCTCGTCGAGCATAAGGATGCTCGGGCGGGTCATCATGCAGCGGGCGATTTCCAGGCGGCGTTGTTGGCCGTATGCCAGGGTGCCGGCTGGGCGGTTGGCGAACTCGGTCAGGTTGACTTGCTCCAACCAGTGCGCCGCGTAATCCATGGCTCCGCGCTCGCTGCGGCGAAACGCTGGGGTTTTGAACAGACCGGCGAGGAAGTTGGTGTTGATGTGGCGATGTTGGGCAACCAGCAGGTTCTCCACCGCGGTCATTTCCTTGAACAGGCGAACGTTCTGGAAAGTCCGCACCACGCCTTTGCGGGCGATCTTGTGGCCAGGCAAAGCCTCGATCTGCTCACCCGCCAGGCGGATGCTACCCGAGGTTGGTTTGTAGAAGCCCGTCAGGCAGTTGAACACTGTGGTTTTACCGGCACCGTTTGGGCCGATCATCGACACGACTTGTTTTTCATTGACCGTGAGGCTGACCTCGTTGACGGCCAGCAGGCCGCCAAAACGCATGGACAGGCCGCTCACTTCGAGAATAGGGCGGCTCATCGTTGTTTCAACTCCAGGTGTGGGCGTTGCATGGGCATGAGGCCCTGCGGACGCCAGATCATCATCACGATCATGGTCAGACCGAATATCAGCATGCGGTACTCGTTGAAGTCGCGCATTTCCTGCAGCAACGTCATCACGATCGCCGCGAAGATAATCCCGAGCTGCGAGCCCATGCCGCCCAGTACGACGATGGCGAGGATCATCGCCGACTCGATAAAGGTGAACGACTCCGGTGTCACCAGCCCCTGGCGGGCGGCGAAGAAGCTACCGGCGAAACCGGCGAAGCTGGCACCGATGGTAAAGGCGGAGAGCTTCACAGTAGTTGGGTTCAGGCCCAAGGCGCGACAGGCGATCTCGTCTTCACGCAAGGCTTCCCAGGCGCGGCCGATCGGCATGCGCATCAGGCGGTTGATCACGAAGATGGCCAGCAGTACCAGCAGCAACGCGATCAGGTAGAGGAAGATCACCTTGTAGGTGGAGTTGTAGGCGATGCCGAGGAAGTCATGCAGGGTCTGGCCACCATCCGGTGCGCGACGGTCCAGCGACAGACCGAACAGCTCTGGCTTGGGAATCGAGCTGATACCGTTCGGGCCGCCGGTGATGTCGGTGAGGTTACGCAGCATGATGCGGATAATCTCGCCGAAGCCGAGGGTCACGATGGCCAGGTAGTCACCGCGTAGCCTGAGTACCGGGAAGCCCAGCAAGCAACCAAACGTGGCAGCCATCAGGCCGGCGATTGGCAATGCCGTCCAGAAGCCGAAGCCTGCGTACTCGGCCAGCAGTGCGTAGGTGTAAGCGCCTACTGCGTAGAAGCCGACATAGCCCAGGTCGAGCAGGCCGGCGAGGCCAACCACGATGTTCAGGCCAATGCCCAGCATTACGTAAATCAGGATCAGTGTGGCGATATCCACCGCTGCGCGCGAACCGAAGAACGGCCAGGCCAGCGCCACGACGAACAACGCGAGCATGATCCAGCGCTGCACGCTGGGGAGGGTCATGGCGTTTTTCAGGTTCTGCGGCAGGCTGGGCAGGGCACCTTTGAGCTTTTCACCGCCGAGCAGGCGGTCACGCAGCAGCAGGTGCCAGATGAACAGCAATGCAGCGGCAATGCCGATGGTCCACAGAGTTTGCGCGCTGGCGCCTTGTACCTGCAGGCTGATGCCGACGACGCTGAGTTTGAGGCCAAGAATCGGGTAGGCGATCAGCAGCAGAAGGATGCTGCTGAACAGGGCAGTTTTGAGGTTCTTGCTCATACCTTTTCAACCTCCGGACGGCCGAGGATGCCGGTAGGGCGGAACAGCAGCACCAATACCAGCAGGCTGAATGCCACGACGTCCTTGTATTGGTCGCCAAAGATATCGGCCCCAAATGCTTCGGCCACACCCAGTACCAGGCCGCCGAGTACGGCACCTGGGATGCTGCCGATACCGCCAAGTACCGCAGCGGTGAACGCCTTGATGCCGGCGAGGAAGCCCAAGTGGGGGTTGATCACGCCGTATTGCATGCCCAGCAACACGGCCGCGACGGCAGCCAGGGCAGCACCGATGACAAAGGTCAGGGCGATGATGTTGTTGGTGTTGATGCCCAATAGATTGGCCATCTTGATGTCTTCAGCACAGGCGCGGCAGGCACGACCCAGGCGTGAGCGGGAAATGAACAGGGTCAAAGCAAGCATGACGACGAAGGTGACGACGAAGATCAGCACCTGCATATAGGAAATTACCACGCCGTTCATAGCGCTTTCGCCAAACACGAAATTGCCTGGGAGTGGGTTGGCGATGGCTTTGTCCTTGGAGTCCTGAGAAAGCATCACGGCGTTCTGCAGGAAGATCGACATGCCTATCGCGGAAATCAATGGGATTAGCCGGTTGCCTCCACGTAACGGTCGGTAGGCCACCCGTTCGATGCTATAGCCGAACGCACTGGTGACGATGATGCTCGCGGCGAACGCGCAAATCATGATCAGTGGCAGGCTATCGATGCCCATCATGGCCAGCAGGGTGATGGCGATAAAGGCGACGTACGAGCCAATCATATAAACCTCGCCGTGGGCGAAGTTGATCATGCCGATGATGCCGTAAACCATGGTGTAGCCGATGGCGATCAGGGCATAGGTGCTGCCAACGGTCAGACCGTTAACCAGCTGTTGTAGGTAGTGATAAAGATCAGGCATTGCCTAACTCCTGGGCTGTCACGCAAGGCGGCGCTTGTGGCGCAGCGTGCAACCGGGATTCTTCTAATAAACAAAACCCACTGCTGGGCAGTGGGTTTTGGATTCATGCGTGGGGCGTGCTTATTTGGCTTCGGACTTGGTGCCGTCCTGGTGCCATTCGTAAACCACGAAGCTGAAGTCCTTCAGGTCGCCCTTCTCGTCGAAGGCCAGGCTGCCAGTCGGGGTATCGAAGCTGTTGGCGCGAAGTGCAGCAGCCACTTTGGCTGTGTCAGTGCTGCCAGCTTTGGTGATGCCTTCGGCGATAACCTGAACAGCGGCGTAGGCTGGGAACACGAACGGACCACTTGGGTCTTCGTTCTTGGCTTTGAACGCATCAACCAGGGCTTGGTTGCGTGGGTCCTGGTCGAATGACTTCGGCAGGGTTACCAGCAGGCCTTCAGAAGCTGGGCCAGCGATGGCCGAGATTTCCTTGTTGCCGACGCCTTCAGGGCCCATGAACTTGACCTTCAGGCCTTTCTCGGACGCTTGACGCAGCAGCAGGCCCAGTTCTGGGTGGTAGCCGCCGTAGTAAACGAAGTCCACGTTCGCTTGCTTTAGCTTGGAGATCATCGAAGAGAAGTCTTTATCGCCGGCGTTGATGCCTTCGAACAGAACCACTTTGGTGCCTTTGCTTTCCAGGGTCTGTTTGACCGCAGTGGCAATACCTTCGCCGTACTGTTGTTTGTCGTGGATCACGGCAACAGCTTTCGGTTTGATGTGGTCGGCGATGAAGTTACCGGCGGTTGGCCCTTGCAGGCTGTCCAGACCGATGGTGCGGAATACCAGTTCATAGCCACGGGCGGTGATTTCTGGGCTGGTGGAAGCCGCAGTGATCATCAGAATGCCTTCGTCTTCGTAGATGTCAGACGCTGGCTGAGTGGAGCTGGAGCACAGGTGGCCAACCACGAATTTGACTTCGTCGTTGACGATTTTGTTGGCCACGGCCACTGCTTGCTTAGGGTCGCAGGCATCGTCATAAACTACGCCTTCGAGTTGTGCGCCGTTCACCCCGCCGGCTTTGTTGATCTGCTCGATGGCCATTTTGGCACCGATGAATTGCATCTCACCATACTGCGCGACTGCGCCGGTGACTGGGCCAGCCAGACCAATTTTGATGGTGTCAGCCGCTACCGAGTAGCTGGCAACACCTGCCATGGCCATGGCGGCAAACAGCTTGGAAATCTGCTTAGTAGCCTTGTTCATAATGCTCCACTCTTATTGGTTTTGATTGTTGTAGTCCTGGCGGCCAAAGCTGCAGAACCGGGTTGTCCCCCGGTTATCCCCCCGGCAACTGTACCGGTGCAGTGTAGAGCGCGGCTTTGCGGCTTGAAAAGCAGCATGCTGGGGGCAAAACCCTGGGGTGTCGCTTTAACGTAATAAACGTATAAAAAAACGGCGTGTCTTAGGTGCCGCTGGTAGCGTCGCGAGCAGCAGGGTGAATTTGCCTGCAGGCTGCTCGGCGCTATCATGGTGACCGATTCGTAAAGCGGCCATTGATAACAGGGTAATCCATGTCTGAACTCCCCATGACAGAACAACCTAGCACCCTCTATGCCAAGCTGCTTGGTGAAACTGCATCTATTACCTGGCAGGAGCTGCAACCTGTGTTTGCCCGTGGCGCGTTGCTACTGGTTGACGGTGCGCAGGATCTGATCGAAGTGGCGCAGGCTGTGGCGCAGAATGATCAGGAAAAAGTTTCTGCGTGGTTGGCTGCGGGACAGTTGAACAGGGCTGATGATCGCCATGCCGAAGACCTGCTAACCCGCGACCCAGAGCTGTGGGCGGTGGTAGTTGCGCCCTGGGTGTTGGCGCAGGAACGCAGTGAGCGTGCAGCGCTGCACTGATTTGGAGCGTTGTCCCCAGCCGGCATAGCACCGACAGCGCTGCAACTTAGATAAAGGGGTTACCAGTATGTTTGAACCCGGTCATTTGCATCGCGGTAATAGTGTGGCCACAGCTGATCTGCCAGTGTTCAGCATTGATCTGCATTACCACGTGCGCCAAGACCCAGTCGAAGGCCCGATGCTGCACATGCAGTTACAAGGGCAGGTGAGTGGCAAAGGGTTTGACGAGGTTTTTGAGCTGCACCGCGATACGGCGTTTAACTTCGCCAGTGTGGCTACCCGGCTCGCACACAAGCATGGCTTGCCGACCAATAACAGCCTGATCATGCATGGCCATGCTGAGTACGATCATATGTTTGAGGATATTCGCGCCAAGCTTGGTGCCCATAGTGGCGACCCGGTAAACCTCGATCATTTACAGCAGGATGGCTTATAGGCTATCTGCCTCTTGCGAGCGCAGCCGTTGACTGCAGCTCGTGCCTGCTTAGGGGCCAACGCTGCCAGGGCAGGTCTGCGAACACGCTGCGTTTAGATAGCGCTTATCACTAATTTGGAGTTTGCCTATGCCCATCGCTCTTCCTGCATTGGCCTTCGCGGGTATTGGCTTGATGGGCTTGCCCATGACTCAGCGGCTGCTGGCCGCGGGCTATCCGCTGGTGGTCTGGAACCGTTCCGCTGAGAAGTGTGCTGCGCTACAAGCCCAGGGCGCGCAAGCGCTAAACGCCCCCTCGCAGCTGTGTCAGCAGGCGGACATCGTCATGCTCTGCCTGGCCAATACCGAGGTGGTGCGCGATGTAGTGTTCGGCAGTGGTGGCATTGCCGAGACAGCCAAACCTGGACAGTTACTGGTGGATTTTTCCAGCCTGGAGCCAGCCGCCACCCGTAATATGGCCGCCGAGCTGTATGCGCGTAGCGGTATGCATTGGGTTGATGCGCCCGTTTCTGGCGGCACCCTCGGCGCGGCCAATGGCACGCTGGCGATCATGGCCGGTGGGCGGCTTGAGGATATCGAACGTGTGCGGCCGATTCTTGCTCACCTAGGGCAGCGCCTGACGCGCATGGGCGATGTAGGGGCGGGTCAGGTGACCAAGGTATGCAACCAGATGATCGTGGCTTGCAACGCCTTGGTGATCGCCGAAGTGGTGGCTTTGGCCGAACAGTCCGGGGTTGATGCCAGCTTGATTGCTCCAGCGCTGGCAGGTGGTTTCGCTGACTCCAAACCGTTGCAGATTCTTGCACCACAGATGGCTGAGAGTCAGTTTGAGCCGGTCAAGTGGCATGTACGCACCTTGCTCAAAGACTTGGATACGGCCGTCAAGCTGTCACAACAGATCGGTTCGGCTACGCCGCTCACTGGGCTGGCCGCGCAACTGATGCGCCAGCACGGCCGTCAGGGCAATCTTGAATGTGATCCGGCTACGCTTGTGCAGCTTTATCGGGAGCCCAATACATGAAAATCGCCGCGAACCTGTCACTCCTGTTTACCGAACTTCCCCTTGTCGAGCGGGTGGTGGCTGCGGCTGCTGCCGGTTTTGATGGCGTGGAAATCCAGTTTCCCTACGAGTTGCCGGCTATCCGCCTGAAAGAGGCGCTGGATGCTGCTGGTATGCCGCTGCGTTTGATCAATCTGCCCGCAGGTGACCTGATGAGTGGCGGCGCCGGTTTGGCCGCGGTGCCTGCTCGTCAGGCCGAGTTCGACGCCGCACTGCAGGAGGCCTTGAGCTACGCCGCTATGGTGCGCCCGGCGCTGGTGAATGTGTTGCCTGGGCGGTTGGCCGAAGGTCTTGAGCCTGAGCAAGCGTTGACGTGTCTGATCAGCAATCTGCGCAAGACCGCTGAGGCGTTTCAACTATTGGGTATTGGTGTGGTGGTGGAGGCGATTAACCCACTGGATATGCCGGGTTTCCTGATCAATACCCCTGAACAACTGGATGTGTTGCTTGGGGCAGTGGCTCATCCGAATTTAACGGCGCAGTACGATTTTTATCACATGGCACGTCAGGGGTTGGATGTGCAGGCCGGGTTGACCTTACTGGCGGGGCGTATCGGTCATGTACAGTTTGCCGATTATCCTGGTCGCGGTGCGCCGGGAAGCGGCCAGGTGAAATTTGCCCCGTTACTGCTGACCTTGCGTGAAACGGCTTATCAGGGCTGGCTGGCGGCTGAGTATCGACCGGATGAGGCGGGCACTCAGCAGAGCCTGGGGTGGCTTGATAAGTGGCGTGAGTTGTTGGCGCAGAGCTGAGGGCGGTGTAAGCGCTTGCACCTGTTGCGCGGCAGTGGCTGCTGCGCAACAGGTGTTCTGCGTTTAGGGTCTGTGCCGTTTCACTCACTGCAACGCGGCTCGCGATGAAACGGCAACAGATCCTAGTCTTGCGGATCTTCGTGGTACTTGTTGAGCGAGATAACCCGGGTCTTGCCGATGCGGTGGCGGTAGATCTCACGTAGGTATTTGATGGCTTTCTTAACGCTGTCGCGTGACAGGCGAATGTCGTTGATCGACACGAACTTGTCCTGATCGTGGATCAGCTCGCGGTACTTCTTCTCGTACATCGGTTTGATCGCGTACCAGTTGGTGTCGAGGATTTTCGCCGGATTTTCGTACTCATTGAGCATGGCGTCGACGCGCACTTCGTCGAACTCATCGCTCATGATGAAGTCGAGAATGGCGTTGTCCAGACTTTCATCGAAGCGGTGCGGATCGCGGGCGAAGCAGCGCTTGATAAAGGCCACAATCAGCGTCAGAAAATCATCCGACAGGCACGGGCTCTTGGCGATCAAGGTGGTCAGCGAGAGGTTGGCCGACGCGCCGATGACCAGTGCATAACGTTTCAAGGTGGTGTTGGGGAACAGGCTGTTGAGGTGGGTTTTCAGCCGGTTCAGATCCATATAGGAAAGTTTGTAGTCTTTCGGCAAGGAGACAATCGACACCACCGAGGAGCAGTTCTTGAAGAAGTGCAGGTCGCTTAGTTTGCTGGCGTTGTAATCGGACTTCTTGTACTCCTCCAGCGCTTCGCGGTAACGCTTGGACTCGATCGGCAGCAGGCTGATGCCCTCAATGGCTTGGGTCACTTTGTTGAAGTGCGGCAGGTCGATGGAGCGGAAGAACAGGTCGTCGATATTCAGGCGCGACGGCTCTTTATCCAGCACACGGAACTTGTCTAATGCCGCAGCACTTTGCTCTGGCACTACGGACTCGGCATAGGCCACCGCCACCGGGCCGGCCAGGCTCATAAACAGGTCGTTGGCGTCCAGGCGGATGGTTTCGCCGATGTCGATGCCGGCGCGGCGGAAGTAGTTCTGGTCGTAGTCGGTGGTTACCGCCTGGGCGGTGAGAATGTTGAAAATTTGCTGGGAAATGTACTGGTTGGCGTGACGCTCCATGGCGTTGACGTCGATGTTCTGGATATTGCCGTCATCGCTCTCTTCGGCGTAACGCATGATGTCGTTGGAAATCAGCATCATGGCGTTCCATGGGCGGATGCGGCGCATCACGCTTTCTTCGCTGTTTTCTTCATTGTCGAAGTTGTAGGAGAAGTCCCACTCTTCCGCGAGGTACTTGCACAGCAAGCGCCCTGCGTTGATGTGCAGGGCCTCTGACATTTCGCTGCGCTGGTCGGAAATGTTCGGCAGGATGCAGATGCCGCTGGTGAAGATTGGCTCGAAGACGAAGCTGTGGTCGCGGTTTTCCGGGCTGTCATCGAAGATCTTCGTGTCGAAGGTCTTGCTCATATAAGCAAATTGCTGGGCCAGGCCGAACTCCGAGGCCATGCCCGAACCGGTGCCGCCGCCGGCGCTGAAGATATAGAAATACAGTCGCGACTGGTTGGCTTTGATCCCGCAGGAGTCTATCAAGTAGCTGTGAATGAACTTCCAGTCTTCATTGGTAAAGCGCTGGGTGTCCTTGTTGAGGATGATCTTGGCTAGGTACTGCCCGAGAATCGGCGCGTTGCCCGCACCACCGGCATGTACCTCGGAGAGGTCCATGATCTTCATCTTGCTGTAGTCGTTGAGGAAGCCACTGGTTTCGCCCTTACGCGAGAAGCGGATGCGTCCTTCGATGTCTTTGTCCAGGTCGCCAAGCATTACCAGTGGTTCGATCAGAAAAACCGGCTTGCTGTCTTTGCTCGGTGCACGCAGCAGGTTGCTGCGGATCCAGCGCGTGGGGCGGAAATCTTGCTCGGCTACGGCCTTTTCTTCGCTGTTGAACTCGCTCAGGTAGAACTGCCGAGCGTTGTACACCAGTGAGGCAACGTCCAAGGCGATGTTCGAGCCGCAGCGGCCAAGGCCGATCAGGCAGACGGAGGGGAAATGCTGCACGCGGCGTTCGTTGTCTTCATCCTGCGGGGCGGGTGGGAACACCAGGCTGCGCAGGCCGTCGAGGTTGTCGAGGATGCGATCAATGTCGCGCTCGGTGAAATACATGTACTGCTCGTCGCTGCTGTCGCTGTGCGCCAGTGCTTGCGGCGCGGGTGGCGGCAGTGGTTCGAGTGGGGCCAGGAGCGTATCTGCCAGGTTGGCCAGAGTGGCTTCGGTCACGGGGGCGGTCACAGCGTCTTTTTTTGTTTTCATTTTGAGACAGTCCGGCGGCTAGCAAGTAGGAGGGGCAAGTGGCCACATTGCACTCTGTATGCTTGTTTGTAGCACAAAGATGAAAAACCTCACTGTTTCGCCGGGTTTTACTTACGCATATTTACTTTTTTTCACCGTGGCTCTGTGACGGGCGTGCTTGCCTGCGCGCCGATTGTCCGGCATACACGCTACAAATAGTCACAGACAGGCCGTGCGCGAGGCTCTAGATTGCCCTTGTACGTGCTGGGTACGACTGCTGGCAACGCGCCACGGACGTGCTTCGATAACAACAATTAGAGATCGATTTCATGCAGCAGTCCCTACAAGCAACGAATGCCTGGCGCATTCTCTTTCTGCTTTTTTTGGCAAATCTATTCAACTTCTTCGACCGCACCATTCCGGCGATCATTATTGAGCCGATCCGTATGGAGTGGAGCCTCAGCGACTTGCAGCTGGGCTTGATTGGTACGGCGTTCACCATTGTTTATGCCATTGCCGGTGTGCCGTTGGGGCGCATGGCGGATACCGGTGCGCGGCGCAAAATCATGGGCTGGGGCTTAGCGGTTTGGAGTGGGCTTACCGCAGTCAACGGTCTGGCCTGGAACTTCTGGAGTTTCCTGCTGATTCGCATGGGCGTCGGCATTGGCGAGGCCAGTTATGCGCCAGCGGCCAACTCGCTGATCGGCGATCTGTTCCCGGCGCACAAGCGTGCCCGGGCTATGGGCATCTTTATGCTTGGCCTGCCGATTGGCTTGCTGCTGGCTTTTTTCACCATCGGTGCAATGGTCAAGGCCTTCGACAGCTGGCGCGCGCCGTTCTTTATTGCCGCGGTACCGGGGGTGATCCTGGCGCTGTTTATGTTCTTCATCAAGGAACCCACGCGCGGCGCTGCCGAGCAGGTGAAGTCGGCGCTGACGCCGGTGGATAAACCCGTGCGCAAGGTGCTGGCGATTCCTACGTTCTGGTGGTTGGTGGTGGCCGGGCTGACCTTCAATTTCGCCACCTATGCCTGCAACTCGTTCATGGTGCCAATGCTGCAGCGCTATTTCTTAATGCCGCTGGAGCAGGCCGCAATGGCCACTGGGGTGATCGTCGGCTTGACCGGTCTTGTCGGGCTAACACTGGGCGGCTGGTTGGCGGACAAGATCCATCAGCGCTGGCAGAGGGGGCGGCTGCTATTTGCCGCGCTGAGCATGCTGATTGCGGCGCTTTCCACCGGCTATGCCTTGTTCGCTGGTCGCGTTGAAATTGCAGTATTTGTGGCACTGTTCAGCCTCGGTTGGTTGTTTGCCTATAACTTTTATACCTGTGTCTACACGGCTATTCAGGATGTTATTGAGCCGCGTCTGCGAGCGACCGCCATGGCGTTGTTCTTCGCCGGGCTGTACCTGCTCGGCGGCGGGCTTGGCCCTGTTGCGGTCGGCATGCTGTCTGATCACTACTCGCAAGCGGCGATGCTGGTGGCAGGGGCCAGTGAAATGAATGAAACCTTTAAAGCTGTCGGCCTGCACAACGCCATGTACCTGATCCCCGTGGCACTGCTACTGACCATGCTGGCTCTGCTGCAAGCGTCACGCTGCTTTGTGACGGATGCTGCACGGATGCAGCGGGGGATGGCTGAGGTTGTACCGGCCTGAGACCAAACGCTACATAACAAAAAGCCCGCAATTGCGGGCTTTTTGTTGCATGGGGAGTAAGACTTTTTAGCCCGCTACCAGTACACGGATGGCTTCTAGACGCAACGCCGCTTTGTCGAGCATGGCCAGGCCTTGTTCGCGCAGTTGGCGCAGGGCGTTGAGTTCGCTGTCACGCACGCTCGGGTTGACCGCTTGCAAGGCAATCAGGCGGGCCAGTTCCTCATCGGTTTCGGCGGCCAGGCGACGCTTGGCTTCTTCGACTCGATCGTTATGGCGTGGTGCGACCTTGCTTTCGCCGGCATTGATCAGCGGGTTAAGGCTGTCACGCTGGGCCTGGACGAACTTGTTAGCGCTGGCACGCGGCACGGTTTCCAACTGTTCATTGAGCTTCTCGAACGAGACCTTGGCGGCCAGGTCGTTACCGTTGGCGTCGAGCAGGCAGCGCAGGGCGATGGGCGGCAGGTAGCGGCCCAGTTGCAGAGCGCGTGGGGCTACTACCTCACTGACGTAGAGCAGCTCAAGGAGAACGGTGCCAGGTTTCAGCGCTTTGTTTTTGATCAGCGCGACACCGGTGTTGCCCATCGAGCCTGAACGCACCAGGTCCATGCCACCTTGCACCATAGGGTGCTCCCAGGTGAGGAACTGCATGTCTTCACGCACCAGCGCCATGTCGCGGTCATAGGTGATAGTCACGCCTTCGTCGTCGCCGAGCGGGAAGCTGGCGTCCAGCATTTTCTCGCTAGGACGCAGAATCAGCGCGTTATCAGAATGGTCTTCGCTGTCGATGCCAAAGGCGTCGAACAACTGCTCCATATAGATCGGTAGGGCGAATTGGTCGTCTTGTTCGAGGATTGCCTCGACCAGTGCTTCGCCTTCGCCAGCGCCGCCGGAGTTGAGTTCCAGCAGGCGGTCGCGGCCCGCATGCAGTTCGTCTTCCAGGCGCAGGCGCTCGGCTGTGGCTTCGTCAACCAGCGCTTGCCATTCGCCATCGTCGCCGCTTTCCAGCATGGGCAGCAGGCGGCTACCGAACTGGTGTTGCAGGGCGTTGCCGGTCGGGCAGGTAGCGAGGAAGGCGTTGAGCGCCTGGTGATACCACTGGAACAGGCGCTCTTGCGGGCTGTTTTCCAGGTACGGCACGTGCAGCTGAATGCGGTGCTTCTGGCCAATCCGGTCGAGGCGGCCGATGCGCTGTTCGAGCAGGTCCGGGTGCGCCGGCAGATCGAACAGCACCAAGTGGTGAGCGAACTGGAAGTTGCGGCCTTCCGAACCGATTTCCGAGCAAATCAGCACTTGGGCACCGAACTCTTCGTCGGCGAAGTAGGCCGCGGCGCGGTCGCGCTCAAGGATGCTCATGCCTTCGTGGAACACGGTAGCCGGGATGCCTTTGCGCACGCGCAGGGCGTCTTCCAGGTCCATGGCAGTTTCGGCGTGGGCGCAGATCACCAGTACCTTGAATTTTTTGAGCATCTTCAAGGTGTCGATCAGCCACTCGACGCGCGGGTCGAACTTCCACCAGCGCTGGTCTTCATCAACATCGGCTTGCGCCTGGTAGCTGACTTCTGGGTACAGGTCGGCATGCTCGCCGATGGGCAGCTCCATGTACTCGACTGGGCTGGCCAGTGGGTAGGGGTGCAGTTCGCGGTCGGGGAAGCCTTGCACCGCTGCGCGGGTGTTGCGGAACAGCAGGCGGCCGGTGCCATGGCGGTCGAGTAGTTCGCGTACCAGGCGCGCTGAGGCTTCGCTATCGCCGCTGTTGACAGCATTGAGCAGCTCTTCGCCACCCTCACCGAGGAAATCATGGATGGTTTTGTGGGCGGCGGCGGACAGGCTGCCTTTATCCAGCAGCTCCTGCACGGCTTCGGCAATCGGCTTGTAGTGCTCACTTTCCGCGCGGAAGGCTGCAAGGTCATGAAAGCGGTTCGGGTCGAGCAGGCGCAGGCGGGCGAAGTGGCTGTCCTGGCCGAGTTGCTCTGGGGTTGCGGTCAGCAGCAGCACGCCTGGGATGACTTCGGCCAGTTGCTCAACCAGCGCGTATTCGGTGCTGGCGTGTTCCGGATGCCAGACCAAGTGGTGCGCTTCGTCGACCACCAGCAGATCCCAGCCAGCGGCAAAAAGCGCGTCCTGGGCTTTTTCGTCGTCGCACAGCCATTCCAGTGCGACCAGCGCCAGTTGGCAGTCTTCGAACGGGTTGCTGGCGTCGCTTTCGATAAAGCGCTCTTCATCGAACAGGGCAACGTCCAGATTGAAGCGCCGGCGCATCTCTACCAGCCACTGGTGCTGCAGGTTCTCTGGTACCAGGATCAACACGCGGTTAGCGCGCCCGGACAGCAACTGGCGATGGATCACCAGACCGGCCTCAATGGTTTTACCCAGGCCTACTTCGTCGGCCAGCAATACGCGTGGGGCGATGCGGTCGGCGACTTCGCGGGCAATGTGCAGCTGGTGGGCAATCGGTTGCGCACGTACGCCGCCGAGGCCCCAAAGCGTGGACTGCAATTGGCGGCTGGTGTAATCCAACGTGTGGTAACGCAGGGCGAACCAAGGCAGTGGGTCGATTTGCCCGGCAAACAGGCGGTCACTGGCCAGGCGGAACTGGATAAAGTTCGACAGCTGGGTTTCCGGCAGGGTGACACTCTCGTGCTGCGCATTGAGGCCGTGATAGACCAGCAGGCCGTCGATATCGTCGACTTCCTGTACGGTCAGCTTCCAGCCTTCGAAATGAGTGATTTCATCGCCCGGCGAGAAGCGCACACGGGTCAACGGCGCATTGCGCAGAGCGTACTGGCGAGTTTCGCCGGTGGCCGGGTAGAGCACGGTGAGCATGCGGCCGTCCTGCATCAGAACGGTTCCCAAACCCAGCTCCGCTTCGCTGTCACTGATCCAGCGTTGCCCCGGTTCATACTGCGCCATGCTTGTCTCCCGCGTGAAAAAGCCGACTATGTTAACGCAGCGTCGGGCCATGGCCAAAGGCGCATTGCAGCGTATCGGGCACTTTGTGTGTTTCGGTCGCTCAAAAGTGTAGCGAGGTGACGCTCAAGTCGTGGCTTGACTGGCCGACAGTCTGACCAAAGGAGGGCTTAATAGATGCTGCCGCCGATTCCTCATAGCCTGGTTCCCGTGACCGTTCAGCAGGACGTGATCAAGCCGCGCCCGGAAGTTCCGCCGGTTACGCCCACCGCTGAAAGCGCCAAGGAAAGCGGTGTGGGCCTGGACAAACGGCACCCGCAGGATGCTGAAGTGTTGCTGCGTGAGGAGCAGCGCCGGCGTCAGCGCCGTCAGGGTTATAGCCCTGAGGAACTGGCCGAAGGTGAAGTGGCCGAGGCGGACGAAGCCGTAATCAATGAATTGCCTCGCCAGGGGCTGTGGGTAGATGTGGAAGTTTGAGTGTTGTATCCGTGAGTTTATTTGACGACAGCCCCTTGCAACTACCCGACGCCGAGCTTGAGCTGGATGCGCAGTGGTTGGATGCAGCAACCGCCGACAGCTGGTTAGCCGAGTTGACGGCACAAGTGCCTTGGCAGCAGCCGCAGGTGCAGATTTATGGACGGCAACTGCCGGTGCCGCGTCTGCTGGCCTGGTATGGCGATGCCGAGGCCAGTTACCGCTACTCGGGGTTGACCCACCAACCGTTGCCTTGGACGCCGCTGCTGGCGTCGATCCGCGAGCGGGTGGTGCAAGCAGT
Organism: Pseudomonas sp.; assembly: GCF_046581935.1. GTDB lineage: Bacteria > Pseudomonadota > Gammaproteobacteria > Pseudomonadales > Pseudomonadaceae > Aquipseudomonas. The sequence goes on along the minus strand of NZ_JAYGFK010000012.1, from coordinate 291,309 downwards.
GGGGCAGCCGCTGAATGCTGTGCTGCTCAACTATTACCGTGACGGCCAGGATTCCATGGGCTGGCACAGTGATGATGAAGCCGCGTTGGGAACTAATCCGCTGATCGCCTCACTTAACCTTGGTGGTGCCAGGCGTTTCGATCTGCGCCGTAGAGGGCAGAAGCGCATTGAGCATTCATTAGTGCTGCAGCATGGTTCGCTGCTGGTCATGCGCGGGCCAACCCAGCATCATTGGCAACACCAAGTGGCGAAGACGCGCAGTGCCTGTGCGCCACGCCTGAACCTGACCTTTCGTTTGATCAAGCCGAGCCCATGAGCAAAGACGACAAGCTGATTGATTTCGCCGCCGAACGCGACAAGCGCATCCATGACCTGCGTGACAAAAAACTCAACGAGATGCGTGATGCTTTCGAGCAGGCCATGCCGCTGGGTAAAGGCAAGAAAAAGTCCAAGGGCAAGCCGAAAAAGCCGTAAGACGGCGCTACTTGGCCTGATTTGTTGATCTGGATCAGCTAAGCACCGCCTCACCCATCTCGCGCTGGCCCGTTGTTGATCTGGGTCAATAGCGCCCTTGCTGCCCCTGTTAACTTGAAGCCATTCCCACACAGGCTTCAAGCAGGAGGCAACCATGTTTATCGATGTCGTAGTTCTAGCAGGTATCGGCACAGTCGGACTGATGGTCGCCTTCTTCGCCGGTGTTGGCTATTTCATCTGGCAGGACTCGCACAAGCGCAAGCAAAGCTGAGTTTGCTGGAGCAAGGGGCACGCAAGGCAATTTGGGCGACTTCGGTCGCCTTTTTTTATGGCCTGCCATCCATGGCGGCCACCCCACGGGCCGTCGCTACGCGACGTTAAAAATGATTCCCGATCATTTTTTATGGCCTGCCACCTGGGATGGTCACCCAGCGGCCGTTGCTGTGTGACATTAGAAATGGTTCACGATCATTTTTAATGCCTGCAATTTATCGGTTGGCGATGCTAAGTGTTGTGAGCATTTTCCTGCCGGCGGGGTGACTCGATGCGCAGGTAATTGTGCAGTTTGGCTTGCTGCGCTGGGGTGGTTATCAGGCCCAGTTTGCTGCGCCGCCAGAGAATATCCTCCGCTTGCAACGCCCACTCTTCTTGGCACAGGTAATCGACTTCACGGGCGTACAGACCGCCGCCGAGATGCTCACCTAGATCGCTGAGGTTGTTTACGCCTTTGAGCATCACCCACGTGCGGCTGCCGTAGCTGCTTGCCCAGCGTCGCGCCAGTGAGTTGGGTAGCCAGCCAAAGCGTGTGCATAGGGCGTCAGTCAAAGCGCTTGGGCTGTCCAGTTGCTCAGCGCCAGGTAGCAGGCTGCTGGCGGTGCAACTTGGGCCCATCTTGGGGAAGAAAGGCTTCAGTTGTACCAGTGCCGATTCGGCGAGCTTGCGGTAAGTGGTGAGTTTGCCGCCAAACACCGAGAGCAACGGCGCCTCGCCGGGCTGGCAGGATAGTGACAAGGTGTAGTCGCGGGTTACTGCCGATGGATCGTCTGACTCGTCGTCGCACAGCGGCCGCACGCCAGTGTAGGTATGCAGAATATCGCTGCGCTGCAACTGCTTTTTGAAGTGCGCGTTGACTACCTTGAGCAGGTAGTCGATCTCTTCTTCGCTGATCATTACCTTGGCCGGGTCGCCCTGGTATTCCCGGTCTGTGGTACCGATCAGGGTGAAGCGCTCCTGATAGGGAATGGCGAAGACAATGCGGCGGTCTTCATTCTGCAGAATGTAGGCCTGCTCACCATCGAATAACTTCGATACGACGATATGGCTGCCTTGAATCAGGCGGATGCCATAGGGTGACTCTTGCTTTAGGTCTTCGCGAATAAAACGCGCTACCCAGGGGCCGGCCGCATTGACCAGGGCGCGTGCGCGAATCGAGAACAGGCTGCCATCGTTGCGTTCCAGGTGGATATGCCACAGGCCCTTGCTGCGCCGCGCGCTTACGCAGCGGGTGCGGCTGTGAATGTGCGCGCCTTGCTCGCGTGCGGCCATGGCATTGAGGACGACTAGGCGAGCATCGTCGACCCAGCAGTCGGAGTATTCGAAACCGCGGCTGATCTCGGCGCGCAACGGGCTGCCAGCACCAAAATGCAGGCTGCGCGAGCCTGCCAGTTTCTCGCGCTTGCCCAGATGGTCGTACAAAAATAGTCCGATACGAATCATCCAGGCCGGACGCAGGTGTGGTCGGTGCGGCAGGATAAAACGCATGGGTTTGATGATATGCGGCGCTTTGCTCAGCAGCACTTCACGCTCGGCCAGCGCCTCACGCACCAGGCGGAATTCGTAATGTTCGAGATAGCGCAGGCCGCCATGAATCAGTTTGCTACTGGCTGACGAGGTGTGCTGTGCGAGGTCGTCTTTTTCGCAAAGGAACACGGATAGGCCGCGTCCCGCCGCATCGGCGGCAATGCCGACACCATTGATGCCGCCGCCAATCACGGCAAGGTCATAGACTTCAGCAATTGGCGTGAGGCTGGCGGGGCGAGTAGGCATGGCGGTACCGAAAGGTCATTATTGAACGCTTTATGTTCACTTCCGAAAATATGCTAGTCGAATAAGCGTGGCTTTGCCACTGGGCAATGCACCTTTGTGCTCAGTGGTCATTGATTCTCGAGAGACGGTTAGATTTTTTTACACCAACTCTAAGTGAACCTTGTGCTCGGTGAGCAAACGGCTGATCGCGGTGGATGGTGTCGCGTCAGTGAATAACCGATCAACCAGCGCTATCGAGCCTAGGCGCACCACCGCATTGCGACCAAATTTGCTGGAGTCGACTGCCAGGAACACCTGCCGAGCATTGCTGATAATCGCCTGCGAGACGCGGACTTCCTGGTAGTCAAAATCGAGCAAGCTGCCGTCTTCATCGATACCGCTAATGCCGACCAGGGCGAAGTCGACCTTGAACTGGTGGATAAAATCCACCGCCGCCTGGCCTACCACGCCGCCGTCGCTGCGCACCGTGCCGCCAGCCAGAAGGACCTCAAAGTCAGCTTTGGCGCTAAGTTGGGCGGCCACGTGCAGGTTATTGGTGATGATCTTCAGGCCCTTGTGGCCCAGCAGCTCGCGAGCAATCGCTTCGGTGGTGGTGCCGATATTGATAAACAGCGACGCGTGGTTGGGGATTTGCGCCGCGATGGCGGCGGCTATGCGTTGTTTCTCATCACGCATCAGGCCGGCGCGCATGCTGTAGGCGGTGTTTTGCGTGCTGGAGCTTTCTTCACTCGCTGCGCCGCCATGGGTGCGACGCAGTAGGCCTTGTTCGGCGAGTTGGTTGATGTCGCGGCGAATGGTTTGTGGGGTAACGGCAAATGCCTGAGCTAGTTCGTCGATGCTGACATAACCACGTTCCCGAGTACGCTCGAGAATATTGTGTTGGCGCGGTGGCAGGGTCATGAAAGCTCCTTGAAAGGGCGCGAGATTATGGGCTGTCGGCGGGTGGATTTTATTGCCATGCCATCCATCGTGGCCACCTTGTGGGCCGCCGCTGCGTGACGTTAAAAACTGTTCCTGGCTGTATTTTCGGCTAAGGTATGCCAACTCTGTCAGATTATTTTCACATTCGAACATGACTCCTGCCATCGACTTGCTGAAAAAAGCCAAGGCTGTGCATCAGGTGCATAGCTATCACCACGACCCCAAGGCGGCTTCCTATGGCCTGGAGGCGGCGGAAAAACTCAAGCTTGAGCCTGCACAAGTGTTCAAGACGCTACTTGCCGCTAGCGAGAAAGGCGAGCTGCTAGTGGCGGTGGTGCCGGTGGCGGGCACGCTCGACTTAAAAGCTTTGGCCCAGGCTGCAGGGGTGAAAAAGGCCGATATGGCCGACCCGGCTGCGGCGCAGCGGGCCACTGGTTATTTGCTCGGTGGTATTAGCCCGCTGGGGCAGAAGAAGCGCTTGCGCACCTTTATTGATGAGTCCGCGCAGCAGTTTCCCAGCATTTACGTCAGTGCCGGTCGGCGTGGCTTAGAAGTGCAGTTGGATGCCGCCGTGCTGGCGCAGCTGACGCAGGCATTGTTTGCATCTATTGGTCGCGGTTAGTCGTTCAACCTTTAAACCTATAAGAACAAGGAACTTCGCATGTCTCACTACCTGCTGGCTATCGACCAGGGCACTACGAGCAGTCGGGCGATGGTTTTCAGTGCTGAAGGTTTGCCTGTGGCGCGCGCGCAGCAGGAGTTCAAGCAGTATTTTCCCCAAGATGGTTGGGTTGAGCATGATGGTGAAGAACTGTGGTCGAGTACCCTTAATGTCTGCCGTGAGGCGCTTAAACAGAGTGGTTTGAGTGCTGGTGATATAGCCGCCATCGGCATCACCAACCAGCGTGAAACCACGCTGGTGTGGGATGCGCAGAGCGGTGCGCCGATTCATCCGGCGATTGTCTGGCAGGATCGGCGCACCGCGGATTACTGCGCTGAGCTTAAAGCCGCTGGGCATGAGCCTACAGTGGCGGGCAAAACCGGCCTGCTGATTGATCCGTATTTTTCGGCGACCAAGTTGCGTTGGATTCTGCAGAACGTAGCAGGTGCGCGGGAGCGCGCTGAACGCGGTGAACTGCGTTTCGGCACGGTGGACTCGTTCCTCTTGTGGCGTCTGACCGGCGGTAAATCGCACAAGACGGACGCCAGCAACGCCTCGCGGACCATGCTGTTCAATATCCATACCCAGCAATGGGACGCGGAGCTGCTCAAACTCTTCGAGATCCCAGTCAGCCTGCTGCCGGAGGTGCTTGATTGCGCCGCTGATTTTGGCGTTGCCGAGGCTGATCTGCTCGGTGCTGCAATTCCTGTGCTGGGTATGGCGGGTGACCAGCAGGCCGCGCTGATCGGCCAGGCCTGCTTTACGCCCGGTATGGTGAAAAGCACCTACGGCACGGGTTGCTTCATGATTCAGAACACGGGCACTACGCCGGTCACTTCGCAGAACCGCCTGCTGACCACTGTTGGCTATCGTCTCAATGGTCAGGTGACCTACGCGGTGGAGGGCAGCATCTTCGTTGCTGGCGCTGCCGTGCAGTGGTTGCGCGATGGTGTCAAGCTGATCAGTCATGCCCGTGACTCGGAAGCCATGGCTGAGCAGACCGGCGATGCCTGCGGGGTGTACCTGGTTCCAGCTTTTACTGGCCTTGGTGCGCCGTATTGGGACCCGAAAGCCCGTGGCGCCATTTTCGGTTTGACCCGCGATACCGGCATCAAGGAAATCGTCACCGCTGGTTTGCAGTCCGTGTGCTACCAAACTCGTGATCTGCTCGAAGCCATGCGCCAGGACGGCGCTGCCGAACCCAGTGCGTTGCGGGTGGATGGCGGCATGGTGGAAAACAACTGGGTTATGCAGTTTCTCGCTGACATCCTCGGGGTGCCGGTGGAGCGCCCTGAAGTGACAGAAACCACGGCGCTTGGCGTGGCTTACCTGGCTGGTTTGCAAGCCGGGCTTTATCCGGACCTGGCAAGCATCGCGCAGCACTGGCACAGGCAACAGCGTTTTGAGCCGGGCATGGCTGATAGCCATCGCCGCACACTGTATGACGGCTGGTTGGATGCGGTGAAAAGGGTGCGCAGCGAAGGCTGAGGGTGGTAAACCTCGGTCAAGTATTATTTTGGATGATGGACCCCTGCATGTTGCTGTGCCGTCTGCTTATCGCTCGTGGATTGCTCTTGCTGCTATTTGCTGGCGCCCAGTTGGCGCAGGCAGAAACGTTGGTGATTGCCGGGGATGTTTGGTGCCCGATCAATTGCCAGCCAGGTGCTGAGCGACCGGGGATTTTCGTAGAGCTAGCCCAGCAGATTTTTGCCGAATCCGGTGTTGAGGTGCATTACCAGGCCCTCAACTGGGCGCGTGCTCTGCAACTGGTGCGACGCGGCGAAGTGAATGCGGCCATCGGCGCAGGCGTTGAAGATGCTGCGGATTTTATTTTTAGTGCCACGCCGGTGACGCTCTCGCGTAATTGTTTCTATACCCGGCAGGATTCCACTTGGTTATTCACTGGCCCCGAGTCATTAGCTCAGCAGCGACTCGGCGTGATCAATGACTACAGCTACGGCGACCAGTTGAATGCCTACATCGAGCGTTATCGTCATCGCAGTGATCGTATTCAGGTGGCGGCTGGCGATCGGGCGCTGGAGTTAAGCATTCGCAAACTGAGGCTGGGGCGGGTTGATACGGTGCTGGAGAACGCCTGGGTGATCCAGGCCTTGCTGGCTCGACAGGCGCGTGTCGGCGAGCTGCGCGAGGCGGGTTGTCGTGTGCCTGATGTACCGATCTATCTGGCATTTTCTCCAGCGCTGGAGTCCAGTAAGCGTTATGCCGCGCTCTTCGAACAAGGTTTGCAGCGCTACCGTGCTAATGGTCGCTTACAAACACTTTTAACCGCCTATGGCGTGCAAAAGCCATAACAGTATTTCCATGAATTCGATAAATATAAAACTGTACTGTTGCAATTGCTGACGGCTGTAGCGGGTATATCGCGTTCGCTTTGGGCATGCTCTGGGGCACGATCAATCAGGAGCCCAGCCCATGCAGCTTGAATTTCACCAAGTCGATGCGTTCACCACGCGCCCTTTCAGTGGCAATCCGGCGATGGTCTATCGCCTCGACAGCTGGCTTGATGCTGCCCTGATGCAGCAGATTGCCGCCGAACATAACCTCGCGGAAACCGCCTTTGTGGTGAAAGAGGGTGCGGCTTGGCATATCCGCTGGTTTACCCCGTCAGCGGAAGTGCCATTGTGCGGACATGCCACGTTGGCCAGCGCCCATGTGCTGTTCGAGTTGTATGGTGAGCCGGGTGATGTGCTCGATTTCACCTGTTTGTCTGGTGCTCTGCGGGTCAGTCGCCTCGACGGCAAGCTGGTGCTGGATTTCCCGGTACGGCGGGCACAGCCTTGTGAGTTGCGCGCAGAGGTCGAGCAGGCGTTGGGCCTACCAGTACAGCATGTGCTGGCGTTACATGAAGGGCCGGGCATTCAGGAGTTGCTAGCGATTGTGGCTTCGGAGGCTGCAGTGCGCGATTGCCGGCCGGATTTGGCGGCGGTGGCTCGGTTGCCAGGGTTGGGCCTGCTGATCAGCGCGCCCGGCGAGCAGCACGACTTTGTTTCGCGTTACTTTGCCCCGGCTATCGGCATTAATGAAGACCCGGTTACCGGCTCGACTCACTGCATTCTTACGCCGTATTGGGCGCAGCAACTTGGCAAGCAGGCGCTTAGCGCATTTCAGTGTTCGGCACGTGGGGGTGAGTTGCACTGCGAGCTTGCGGGTGAGCGGGTGAAAATCGCTGGTCAGGCGCTGTTGATTGCCAGTGGCCGGCTATTGTTGTCAGCCACTTAGAGCCTCCTTACGTTCTAGCGAGCTAGAGCCCTGTTAAGACCCTAGCTGTCGCTGCTGTAACGCCGCACGCCTGACTCACCGAGGTTAACCTGGGCGGCGATGCTGCCCGGAGCGGCAAATACCACCAGATGGTCGGCGGCGACGCGAATGCCGACCTGCTGGCCGGGCAGGTGGTCGGAGTGGCTAGGGAAGATTGACTCCAGTTGACTGCCAGTAGGCAGTTGTAGGCGGTATAGGGTTGCCGCGCCGAGGAAGGTCTTGCCGACGATCAAGGCTTTTAGCGTACTTTCCGGGTCATAAACGATGTCGTCCGGGCGCAGCAATACATCCACTGCGCTACCGCTTGGCCAGGTGTAGGCGCGGTTGCCGCGAATCAGCCCCAGTTCAGTCTGCACCGAGTCCGGGCTGAGCAGTTGGCCGCGAATAAAGTAGCCCTGGCCGATAAAACTGGCGACAAATGGCGTTAGCGGTTCGTGGTAGAGGTTGAATGGGGTATCCCATTGCTCCAGCTTGCCTTCCTTGAACACACCTACGTGGTCACTTACGGCAAAGGCTTCTTCCTGATCGTGGGTGACCAGAATGGCGCTGGTGCCACGGGCCTTGAGGATGTCGCGTACTTCATGACTCAAGCGCCGACGCAATTCACCATCGAGGTTGGAGAAGGGCTCGTCGAGCAGCAGTAGCTGTGGCTCGGGCGCCAGTGCCCGGGCTAGGGCGACGCGTTGCTGTTGCCCGCCGGACAGTTCGTGCGGGTAGCGCTTGCCCAGGTGGCCGAGTTTCACCAGCTCCATCAGTTCTTGAGTAACGCGCTCGCAGTTTGCTTGCTTGCGGATACCAAAGCCGATGTTCTCGGCCACGCTCAAGTGCGGGAACAGCGCGTAATCCTGAAAAACCATGCCAATTCGACGTTTCTCGGGGGCCAGGGTGTAGCCGGCTTTGGAGATAACCTGATCAGCCAGCTGGATTTCCCCCTCCAGAACCGGCTCAAAGCCTGCAATAGCGCGTAGCGTGGTGGTTTTACCACAGCCCGACGGGCCAAGCAGGCAACCGATATCGCCGGCATTCAGGTGCAGGTTGAGGTGTTGCACCACTCGGTGTTCAGGGTAGCCACAGCTCAGCTCGCGTAGGTTCAGCAGGGGGAGGCTCATGCGTGGTGATACGCCGGCTCAACCAAAAATTCGAGCAGCGCCTTCTGTGCATGCAAGCGGTTTTCTGCCTGATCCCAGGCTGCCGAGCGTGGGTCGTCGAGCAGATCTTCGCTGATCTCTTCGCCGCGGTGTGCCGGCAGGCAGTGCAGGAACAGCACGTTCTTGTCGGCAGCATCGAGCAGGGCGCGGTTAACCTGATAGGGCTGGAACAGCTTGATGCGCTGAGCTGCCTCATCTTCCTGGCCCATGGAGGCCCATACGTCGGTGCTCACCAAGTGGGCACCGGCCACGGCTTCAAGTGGGTCGCGCAGTACCTGCACGCGCTCACCGGCGAGTGCCAGCAAGCTTGCGCTCGGCTCATAACCCTCAGGGCAAGCTACGCGTAGTTGGAAGTCGAACTGCATGGCCGCTTCTATGTAGGAGTTGCACATGTTGTTGCCGTCACCGATCCACACCGCCGTCTTGCCTTTGATGCTGCCGCGATGTTCTTGGTAGGTCTGCATGTCTGCCAGCAACTGGCAGGGGTGTAGATCATCGGACAAGCCGTTGATCACCGGCACGCGCGAATTCGCGGCGAACTCAGTCAGGGTGCTGTGGGCGAAGGTGCGGATCATTACCGCATCAAGCATGCGCGACATGACGATGGCTGCATCGCCGATCGGCTCACCACGGCCCAGTTGAGTATCGCGTGGCGAGAGAAAGATGGCCTGGCCGCCGAGCTGGATCATGCCAGCCTCAAATGACAGGCGGGTACGCGTTGAAGCCTTCTCGAAGATCATGCCCAGTACGCGATTTTTCAGCGGCTCGAAAAGTACGCCGCGGTTACGCAAGTCCTTCAGCTCCATGCCGCGGCGGATCAGCCCCACCAGTTCGTCCGGTGTGCAATCCATCAGCGAGAGAAAGTGTCTTGCGCTCATCGTTAACTACCTTTTGACAGCAGAGGCGCAGGTTCAACAGCCATAAATAATCGAGAAAACGGCAGAACCTACGGCTTGGGGCCGCACTATGCGACGAAACGGGGAAGGCGCGATCTTATAAGGAAATGACGAGTAGGCGCAAACCACTCGCGACTACACCGGCTGTAACTGTTTTGTAAGCCTGGGCCTAGATCGCTGTGAGAGATGTCATAAAAATGACATCTGAGGTTGAAGTCGATATATCCGTTACTTAGGATGCCGACGCCTTTTCGAGGCAATGCATTGCCCCGCAATGGGGTATCCATGGAACGTAATGAAACGGAGTTTCATTTATATGAAGCATTTTGCATCTATCGCCGCTATCTCCGCTTTTGCCTTGCTGACTGGCTGTGCTAGCCAGAACGTCAGCCAACCAACTCTGCCGCTGGGCGGCGCAGTCAAAACTGGTTTGAAAGCAGATGTAAAAGTCGGCGAAACCATCACCGGTGAGTCCTCGGTAAATATCCTGTTCAGCGTATTCAAGCTGGGTGGCGATACACAGTTTGCTGATGGCGTAACTTACGGTGGCGGTGAAGGTGGTTTTGCACTGGGTCTTGATCCGGTTGCTTCCGCTAAGTCCGCAGCAGCCTACAAGGCTGTTAAAGCATCGGGTGCTGACGTGATCGTTGCCCCGCGTTATGAAGTAAATGTGCAGGATTACTTCGTATACAAGACTGTTAACGTCAAAGTGACTGGCAACAAAGGCACTATCACTTCGATCCGTTAAGGTCTCGATGCTGTAATGAATCGGTGGGCATGATGCCTGCCGATTCATAGAACAAAGCCTACTGGTGTCCTTTCATGGCTGGCACCATAGTTCAATTCTGGCGACCCGACTGGTCGTCTCGAGTCAGAACAAGAGGCCAGGCCATGAGCAAGTCCCTTCATCACCGTGCATGTCATCTCTGCGAGGCTATTTGCGGCCTTAGCATCGAAACCGAAACACAGCCTGACGGCAATGTACTGATCCGCTCGATCAAGGGCGATGCTCAAGACACCTTTAGCCGTGGCCATATCTGCCCTAAAGCGGTAGCCCTACAGGATATTCAGAGCGATCCGGATCGCCTGCGTCAGCCGATGCGCCGTGTGGGTGATGAGTGGCAGGCTATTGATTGGGATGAGGCATTCGAGCTGGTTGCCGAACGCTTGAGCGCAATTCAAGCGCAGCATGGGCAAAACGCCGTGGCGGTGTATCAGGGTAATCCGAGTGTGCACAACTATGGCCTGATGACCCACAGTAATTACTTTCTCGGCCAGCTGAAAACCCGTAACCGTTACTCGGCCACCTCGGTCGACCAGTTGCCGCACCATCTGACCAGCCATCTGATGTACGGCCATGGTTTATTGATTCCGATTCCGGACATCGACCACACCGACTTTATGCTGATCCTTGGCGGTAACCCGCTAGCTTCCAACGGCAGCATCATGACCGTGCCGGATGTGGAAAAACGCCTGAAAGCCATCCAGAAACGCGGCGGTAAGCTTGTGGTGGTTGATCCTCGGCGTAGCGAAACGGCAGCGATTGCTGATCAGCATGTTTTCGTGCGGCCAGGTCAGGATGCCGCGCTGTTGTTCGGGCTGCTTAATACCCTATTTGAGGAAAACCTCGGGCGCAGCAGCCACTTGGCGGTTGACGGGCTTGATGAGGTGCGTGATGCCATTGCCGGCTTTAGCGCTGAAGCGATGAGTGCGCGTTGCGGTGTGCCAGCTGAGACGATTCGCCAGTTGGCGCGTGATTTTGCTGCCGCTGAATCCGCTGTGTGCTACGGCCGTATGGGCGTCTCCACTCAAGCCTTCGGTACGTTGTGCCAATGGCTGGTGCAATTGATCAATCTGGTTACCGGCAACCTGGATCGGGTCGGTGGTGTGCTGTGTACCGAGCCTGCCGTGGATCTGGTGGCCTCGACGTCTGGCGGGCATTTCAATCGGTGGCAAAGCCGGGTATCGGGTTTGCCGGAGTACGGCGGCGAATTGCCAGTAGCGGCGCTGGCTGAGGAAATGCTCAGCGAGGGTGAAGGGCAGGTGCGTGCGTTGGTTACAGTGGCCGGTAACCCGGTGTTGTCGACACCCAACGGCCGGCAGTTAGAGCAGGCGCTGGATGGCCTTGAGTTCATGCTCAGCATCGACTTCTACATTAATGAAACCACCCGCTATGCCGACCTGATCCTACCGCCAACCGGGCCGCTGGAGCACGATCACTACGACACCACCTTCAATGTGTTCGCCGTACGCAATGTCACCCGCTTCAATGAGGCCATTCTGCCAAAGCCAGTGGATGCACTGCATGACTGGGAAATCTTTATCGGCCTGGCTAAGGCCTTTGCCGCCAAAACTGGGGGAGAGCTCAAGCCGACTATGCCCCCTGAGCAGATGATCGACATGGGTCTACGTTTTGGTGCTTACGGCGATAAGTCAGAACACAAACTATCGCTGGCGACGCTGCGCGAGCACCCTCATGGACTCGACTTAGGTGCGTTAAAGGCTAATCTGGCCGGACGGCTAAAAACCGCAAACAAGCACGTGCAGGCCGCGCCCACGGTGATCATGGCTGACCTGCAGCGCTTTTCAGCGCAGCCGGTAGCCGCGGTTAGCGAGCTGCTGTTGATCGGACGTCGCCATGTGCGCAGCAATAACTCGTGGATGCACAATTATCACCGCCTGGTTAAAGGCAAACCGCGCCATCAACTGCTAATGCATCCAGCCGATTTAAGTCAGCGTGGGCTGGCTGATGGGCAGCGTGTGCGTGTGCGTTCCCGGATTGGAGTGATTGAGGTGGAAGTGGCCGCGAGTGAAGACATGATGACCGGCGTAGTGAGCCTGCCGCATGGTTGGGGGCATGCGCGACCGGGGGTGAAGATGGCTATCGCCAGCGAACAACCGGGTGCCAGTGCCAATGACTTGACTGATGAGCGGCAACTCGATGCGTTATCTGGTAATGCTGCGCTTAATGGTGTGCCTGTGGAGGTTGAGGCCGCCTGAGAACCCGGTTATGAGCTGCTGCGCGTCGGCCCTGCTGCGTTAAAAACAGGCTCAGAATGCTCATGTGCAACAGCACACTCCGCTTCCTCGCCTGTTTTTGCCTTGCATGGCTCTAGCTCGCGAGCCCATAAAACAGGTTCTAAATTGCTATTTTTAATGCGTAGGAAAGTCGCGGGGAAGGCCGAGCATTGCGCTCGGCTTTTCGCTACAATGCGGCCACCGTGCCGACCCGTGAGTCGGGAAGTTAAGTCCTGAGGTGCCCAATGGATATCATCGAAACCATCAAAGAGCAGATCGCTAACAATACTGTTCTGCTGTACATGAAAGGCTCGCCGAACGCTCCGCAGTGCGGCTTTTCCTCCAAGGCTGCGCAGGCTGTTATGGCCTGTGGCGAAAAGTTCGCCTATGTCGACATCCTGCAAAACCCGGAAGTCCGCGCTAATCTGCCGAAGTACGCCAACTGGCCAACCTTCCCGCAATTGTGGGTTGGTGGCGAACTGGTCGGCGGCAGCGACATCCTGGTAGAAATGTTCGAGAAGGGTGAGCTGCAGACCCTGATCAAGGACGCAATGCAGAAAGCCAGCGCATAAGCTGGCCGTGCATAAACAACAAACCCCGCCAAGTGCGGGGTTTGTTGTTTATGACTGTATGTTTTGTGTTTATTCGTCCATCTGCGACTGCAGGTAGTTTTGCAGGCCCACCGCTTCGAGCAAGCTGAGTTGAGTTTCCAGCCAGTCGATGTGCTCTTCTTCGGAGCAGAGAATATCTTCTAACAGCTCGCGGCTGGCGTAGTCGCCGATGCTCTCGCAGTAGGCAATCGCCGCTTTCAGATCAATGTGTGCTTTGTGTTCGATCTTCAGGTCGCACTCAAGCATTTCCTTGGTGTTTTCACCGATGAGGATTTTGCCGAGGTCTTGCAGGTTGGGCAGGCCTTCGAGGAACAGAATGCGCTTGATCAGCTTGTCCGCATGCTTCATCTCGTCAATGGACTCGTGATATTCGTGCTCACCGAGTTTCTTTAGGCCCCAGTCCTCGTACATGCGTGCATGTAGGAAATACTGGTTGATCGCGACCAGCTCGTTACCGAGGATCTTGTTCAGATGCTGGATGACTTTCTTGTCGCCTTTCATGTCTGGGCCTGCCTTGTAAGTGATTTAGCGCTAAATTCTGGGCCGATGATTTTCGGCTGTCAAACCTAAGTGTTTGAATCTAAAGTTAAAATTAATATGAATGCGAATGTTTAAGTTCTGCATCCTGGCGCTAAGGTATTGAATTAAAACTATAAAAATTTGCCAGGCGTATTCAGCGTCACGCCACGACGCGCCTGAGTGGGCTCATCATAAATAACGGGCATAAAAAAACCGGACACGAGGTCCGGTTTTCAAATAGCGCTGAGTCAGGCGGCAACAAAATTTGCCGGATAGGCGAGTGCGGCTTGGCCGCTTTGCACTTCACTCAGGGTTTCACGTACCACTTGCTTGGCCAGGCAGGCGCACTTACCGCATTGGCTTGCAACGCCGAGGGTGGCGCGCACGTCACGGTAGCTGCAGCAACCTTCATAGATAGCTTCGCGAATCTGACCATCAGTAACACCTTCGCAGAGACAGACGTACATGACTAAGGCTCGTGACAGGAGGATTAAGATGAGATGGATACTAATGTTAATGAGAATGCTTGTCAAAAATGTATGTGATTGACTGATGAATGGTGTATTTCAATCTGCTACGGCCTTCAGGGTCAGTGCGTCGTGCTGTTGTTTCTAAGCATTATCGATTGAGTTGTGGGCGGGCATGTCTCTTATTCAGTGTCTGACTGTCTTGGTTTGCCGGCGCAATACCGGCGTGCTGTCAAGATCGTGTCTGTGTTGCTGGATAGGGCGAGCTGCGATTGCCGCTTTCTTTGCCAGTAGGCGGAAAGCCTTTGCCGCTTCTCATGGGTCAATGCATAAAGTTATTCATAAGTATCTGATAAATAACATAAAAAAATAATGGCATACACTTTGCTTATGGTCTTGCACGGAAAACAGCAACGCCAACCGGCAAAGGTTTCTGACCATGAGCATCAGTTTTGATCGGGCACTCGGTATTCACGAGCAGGCACTGGGCTTTCGCACTCAGCGTGCTGAAGTGCTAGCTAATAACATCGCCAACGCTGATACGCCTTACTACAAGGCGCGTGATATTGAGTTCGCCAGCGTGTTGGCTGAGCAGAGTGCTAAGGGGCAGCGTGGTCAGGTCAGCCTGAACCGTACCAATAGCCAGCATATTCCTGCTGACGGGGCAGTGGTCGCTGATGCCAGTCTGGCGTATCGCACGCCGTTCCAGCCATCGATTGATCAGAACACTGTCGACCTGCAGATTGAGCAGTCCAACTACGCCGAAAACGCGGTGCAGTTCCAGGCGAGTTTCACTCTCCTCAACAGCAAATTCAAAAGCCTGGTCAGCGCCCTGCGCGGCGAATAATAGGAGTCTGATGCCATGTCACTTGCCAGTGTTTTCGATATCGCCGGGATGGGCATGAGTGCGCAGAGCACTCGTCTAAACACCATTTCCAGCAACATTGCCAACGCCGAGACGGTTTCCTCGAGCATTGACCAGACTTATCGGGCGCGTCATCCGGTGTTCGCCACGGTGTATCAGTCAGCGAAGGGTAATGATCGTGGCTCGCTGTTTGCCGACCAGGATAGTTCCGGTGCAGGCGTTCAAGTGTTGGGTGTGGTCGAGGATCAAAGCTCCTTGATGCCGCGTTACGAGCCGAATCATCCGGCTGCTGATGAAAACGGCTACGTGTACTACCCAAACGTCAATGTGGTGGAAGAGATGGCGGACATGATTTCTGCCAGTCGCGCCTTTCAGACCAACACTGAAATGATGAACACCGCCAAGCAGATGATGCAGCGCGTATTGACTCTGGGTCAGTAACCCAGCGAGGACGATGACGATGAGTACAGTAAGCGGCACTAGCTCGGTTCTGGATCAGTATCAGGTAAAACAGGACAGTGGCACGAAGAGCAATGACCTAGGTAAGAACGAGTTTCTTAACCTGCTGGTTGCACAATTGAATAACCAGAATCCGCTGGAACCTCAGGGGAACGGTGAATTTATTGCCCAGTTGGCGCAGTTCAGCCAGGTTGAGGGTATTGAGAAGCTCAACACCAGTATGGAGTCGTTGCTGACTGGCTATCAGTCGTCCCAAGCGCTGCAAGCATCGTCGCTGGTGGGGCGCAAGGTCATCGTCGCGACGGACAAGGCGGTGGTCGATACCAGTGAGAGCTTCAAGGCCAGTGTTGTTCTGCCGGTGAGCAGCAGCAATGTCTACGTCAATGTCTATGACTCGGCTGGTGCGGTTGTTTCACGCGTCAATTTGGGTGCGCAGGAAGCCGGCAACGTCAGCTTTATATGGGATGGCAAGGACAGCGACGGCAATCTGATGCCGCCTGGCACCTACAAATTTGAAGCGCAGGCGACCTATGACGGCGAGGCGAAGGGGCTTTACACCATGCTGCCAGCCAATGTCGACAGCGTGGTCCTTGGTGGTAGCGAATTGATGCTCAATCTGGCGGGAGTTGGCAGCGTTGCGCTTTCCCAGGTGCAGGTCATTGGTCAATAACTAATAAGCTTAGTCGTCGGGATTCCGGCACAAGGAGACATCCATGGCGTTCAATATCGGTCTTAGCGGTCTGCGCGCAGCTACCAATGATCTAAACGTGACAGGCAACAACATCGCCAACGCCGGTACTGCAGGTTTCAAGCAGTCGCGCGCCGAATTCGCCGATGTTTACGCTTCGTCAGTGCTGGGTACTGGCAAAAACCCTCAGGGTAGCGGTGTGCTACTGGGTGATGTGTCGCAGTTGTTTAATCAGGGCAACATCAATTACACACAGAACGCTCTGGACCTGGCGATCAATGGCAATGGTTTCTTCCAGGTGAGTAACAATGGCGCCTTGAGTTACACGCGGGCTGGCTATTTTGGTACGGACCGTGATGGCTTTATTGTCGATAACTTCGGCTACAACCTGCAGGGCTATACGACCGATGCCAATGGCGTGTTGCAGCAGGGGGTGGTGGGTAATCTGCAAATACAGACTGCCAGCCAGGAGCCCAAGGCCACAACCAGTGTGACGCAAGGCTTCAACCTCAATTCGACCTTAACGAGTCCGACCAATACACCGTTCAACCCGGGTGATCCGACTACATACAACTCGTCCACCTCGACCAATATCTATGACACTCAAGGTAATGCCCACGTCATGACGCAGTACTTCGTCAAGAGTGGTGCGAACGAGTGGCAGATGAATATCCTGATCGATGGTCGTAGCCCGTCCGATCCTGCTGCTGCGGTACCCACTGGCACTGAGCCGGATCGCTATCAGTTGAATTTTGATGCTGCTGGGCAGATCAGCTCGCTGGCACAGATTACTGATATCACCACCGTCCCGCCGACCGTGGGGGCTCCGATCACTCCGGCTGGACAGTTCACCATTGCTACTTGGAATCCGGCCGCGCCGGATACGGGCTCGCCGACCGGTTGGTCGCTCAACGGGGCGCAGAGTAATCCGGGTGGTTTTACCTTTGATATGCGTGGTTCGACGCAGTTTTCCAGCGCTTTCGCGGTCAATCGCGTTAGCCAGGACGGTTACACCACTGGCGAGTTGGCGGGCCTTGAGATTGACGAGACCGGAGTAGTGTTCGCGCGCTATACCAATGGCCAGTCCAAGGTGCAAGGGCAGGTGATTCTGGCGAATTTTGCTAACGTGCAGGGGCTAACCCCGGTAGGCAAGACTCAGTGGGTGCAGTCCTTCGAGTCGGGCGAGCCGGTGCGTAACCCGCCTGGCAGCGGTACCTTGGGTTCGTTGCAGGCAGGTGCGCTGGAGGACTCTAACGTGGAGCTGTCGGACCAGTTGGTCAACCTGATTGTGGCGCAGCGCAACTATCAGGCTAACGCGAAAACCATTGAGACCGAGAGTGCGGTAACGCAGACCATTATCAACTTGCGTTGATAGGCGCTAGGCGGCCGGCAAGCGGGCTGCTATAGGCGGCAAAAATACGCCACTACACTATCAAAAGGGCTCCATTTGGAGCCCTTTTTTTATTTAAAAATTCATTTATTTCAGATGCTTATGATTATTTTCTGAATGCTGGCATAGCCATTGCTTTATAGCTTGTATAGAGCAACGGGCGGCAAGCCCAACTCGGAGAATGACCATGGACAAGATGCTGTACGTTTCCATGACTGGGGCCCACAACAACACCCTGGCTCAGCGTGCCCACGCCAACAACTTGGCGAACATATCCACCAACGGCTTCCGTCGGGATTTTGAACAGGCGCGCTCGATGCCGATCTTTGGTGACAGTTATCCGTCGCGGGTGTACGCCATGAGTGAGCGCCCGGGTACTGATTTCACTCCGGGCTCTCTGCAGGAAACCGGCCGTGATCTTGACGTGGCGGTAGGTGGCAAGGGTTGGTTAGCTGTGCAAGCCCCTGACGGCAGCGAAGCCTATGTGCGTACTGCCAGTCTGAATGTCGATGCTTTGGGTATGTTGCGCACCGGCAATGGCTTGCCGGTGATGGGCAACGCTGGGCCGATTGCTGTACCGCCAGAGCAGAAAATCGAGATCGGCAAGGACGGCACCATCAGTATTCGTGCTCTCGGTGAGGCGCCAAGCGTACTGGCTGAGGTAGATCGCCTGAAGCTGGTTAACCCTGATCTTAAGCAGATGGAGAAGGGTACTGATGGCTTGATTCGCTTCAAGGGCCAAGGTCCGGTTCTGGCGGATGCAACGACGGAAATCACCTCGGGTTTCCTGGAGTCGAGCAACGTTAATGCCGTGGAAGAAATGACGGCAATTCTCTCGCTGTCTCGCCAATTCGAATTGCAAGTGAAGATGATGCGCACCGCCGAAGACAATTCGTCGGCCATGGCGCGCGTCTTGCAGATGAGCTAATTACCAGCACGCGGCGTCGTTAAAACGACACCCGAGGAGAATTTATATGCTTCCGGCACTTTGGGTCAGCAAGACCGGTCTGTCCGCCCAGGACATGAACCTGACCACCATTTCCAACAACTTGGCCAACGTATCGACTACTGGCTTCAAGCGCGATCGCGCCGAGTTTGAAGATTTGCTGTATCAGATCCGTCGGCAACCTGGCGGTCAGACCAGTCAAGACAGCCAACTGCCATCCGGTTTGCAGTTGGGTACTGGTGTGCGGATTGTCGGTACGCAGAAGATCTTTACTGCCGGTAGCCTGCAGACCACCGAGCAGCCGTTGGATATGGCGATTAACGGTCGCGGCTTCTTTCAGGTGTTGCTGCCCGATGGCACGGTGTCCTATTCCCGTGACGGTAGTTTCCATCTTAATTCCGATGGTCAATTGGTGACGTCCAACGGCTATGCCTTGGAACCCGCCATTGTGCTGCCCAACGAGGTGCGCACCTTTACTGTGGGCGAAGACGGCACGGTGTCGGTGACCACCGCTGGTAATGCCCAGCCGCAAGTTATCGGCAACCTACAAACTGCTGACTTTATTAACGCGGCTGGGTTGGAAGCCATCGGTAACAACCTGTTTCTGGAAACCGCGGCAAGTGGCGCGCCGCAGGTTGGTACTCCGGGCTTGAACGGCTTGGGTACCACACTGCAGAACACCTTGGAAAACTCCAACGTCAGTGTGGTTGAAGAGTTGGTGAACATGATTACCACGCAGCGCGCCTATGAGATGAACTCCAAGGTCATCTCGACCGCTGACCAGATGCTCGGCTTTATTTCGCAGAACCTTTGATAAGTAAGTTTGGCTAGTCGCGCAGCGATTGGTTTGGCTTTGAATACGGCAAGGAATCGCTTGAACTGGCACTGGTGGCTCTCGTTACAAACGCCACCCCAGGCAACGCATGAGGTAGTAGATATGAACCGGCTGATAATCATAAGTGCACTGCTTGGCCCATTAGCCCTGAGCGGCTGCATGGCGCCAGCGGCTAAGCCGGATGATCCCTATTACGCCCCGGTCATGCCGCGCACGCCACTGCCAGCAGCACAAAACAACGGATCGATTTATCAAGCCGGTTTTGAAAACGGTCTGTTCAGTGACCGTAAGGCTTACCGCGTGGGTGACATCATCACCATTACCCTGAATGAGCGAACTCAGGCCAGCAAGAACAGCAGTAGCAAGCTCAGCAAGGACAGCTCTGCAAATCTCGGTGTACCTAATTTGTTCGGTATGGCGGTTTCGCCGAAGAACCCGTTGGCATCGATTGGTGCGTTGGGCATGACCAATGACACGCTGGGCTTGGATGCCAGCTTCGATGCTACGCGCTCGGCGGATGGTTCTGGTCAGGCCGGGCAAAGCAACAGCTTGACCGGCTCGATTACCGTCTCGGTCGCTGAAGTGATGCCTAACGGCATTCTGCTAGTGCGCGGGGAAAAGTGGATGACCCTCAATACTGGCGATGAGCTGGTGCGTATTGCCGGCTTGGTTCGGGCTGATGACATCGCTACTGACAACACCGTTTCCTCTACTCGTATTGCCGATGCGCGCATCACTTACTCGGGTACTGGCGCGTTTGCCGATGCGACCCAGCCTGGCTGGATGAGCCGTTTCTTTCTTAGCCCAATGTGGCCGTTCTGAGGATGGCCAACATGACGTTTAGCAAATACCTGATCACCGCTGCTGCTCTGTTGCTAGCTTCTGTCGCTCAGGCCGAGCGCCTCAAGGACCTCGCCAGCATTCAGGGTGTGCGCAGTAACCAACTGATCGGTTATGGCCTGGTGGTTGGCTTGAGCGGCAGTGGTGACCAAACCACCCAAACGCCATTTACCGTACAGACCTTCAACAACATGATGGCGCAGTTTGGCATCAAGGTGCCGGAGGGCGGCAACGTGCAGTTGAAGAACGTGGCGGCAGTGTCGATCCATGCGGACCTGCCGGCTTTCGCCAAACCAGGACAAACCATCGATATCACCATCTCCTCGATTGGTAACGCCAAGAGCTTACGTGGCGGCAGCCTGTTGATGACCCCGCTCAAAGGGATTGACGGCAACGTCTATGCGATTGCTCAGGGCAACCTGGTTGTGGGTGGTTTTGATGCCGGTGGTGCAGATGGTTCGCGGATTACCGTCAACGTGCCGTCGGCCGGGCGTATCCCCGGCGGGGCGACGGTGGAGCGGCCGGTGCCAAGCGGTTTCGATCAGGGCAATAGCCTGACGCTCAATCTCAATCGCCCGGATTTCACCACCGCAAAAAATATCGTCGACCATATCAATGCGCTGCTTGGCCCTGGCGTGGCTCAGGCGGTGGATGGCGGATCAGTTCGCGTGAGTGCACCGCTTGATCCCAATCAGCGGGTGGACTACCTGTCGATCCTGGAAAATCTCGAGGTTGAGGTTGGTCAGGCGGTTGCAAAGGTCATCATCAATTCGCGCACCGGCACCATCGTGATTGGCCAGAACGTGCGCGTGCAGCCAGCTGCGGTGACACATGGCAGCCTGACTGTGACCATTACCGAGGACCCGATTGTCAGCCAGCCGGATGCTTTGTCCGGTGGTCAGACGGCTGTAGTGCCTCGCTCTAAGGTCAATGCTGATCAAGAATTAAAGCCGATGTTCAAATTCGGCCCGGGCACCACATTGGATGAAATTGTCCGTGCGGTGAATCAGGTTGGCGCTTCGCCTTCCGACCTTATGGCCATCCTGGAGGCGCTGAAGCAAGCCGGCGCCTTGCAGGCCGATCTGATCGTGATTTAAGGGAGCGCACACTATGGACTCTCGACTTTCAGCCGGGTTGCTCGGCGGTACCAGCACCGTCGACAGTGGCTCGTATAACGATCTGAATCGTCTCAACCAGTTCAAAGTGGGCGGCGACAGCGAAAAAAACATTAAGAAAGTGGCTCAGGAGTTCGAGTCGCTGTTTCTCAATGAAATGCTCAAGGCCATGCGCTCAGCCAACGAAGCGTTCGGTGAAGGTAACTTCATGAACAGCAACGAGAGCAAAACCTATCAGGATATGTACGACCAGCAGCTATCGGTAACTCTGTCTAATCATCAGAACGGTATCGGGCTGGCGGATGTGCTGGTGCGGCAGATGTCGAAGATGAAACAGGCGGATAACCGTCCAAATCCCTTTGCCCAAGTTGACGAGCCGGTGCCGAGTGCGCCAAGCAAGCCGCTGGCCAAGGTCGATAGCAGTCGTGATGATTCCTCGTTGCTCAATCAGCGTCGTCTGGCGCTTCCAAGCAAACTCACTGATCGGTTGCTAGCCGGTATCGTGCCTTCCGCTAGCGCAACTGATGGCCAGGCGTTGGCGCAGAACGACTGGATTCCCGCTAAGTCTTTTGCCGCGCCGGCTGATACGGCGCTGGGGCTGGATGGTACTGATGCCATTACCGGCCGGCGGATTGCTCAGCCGCCATTGGCTCCTGCCAAGGCTGCCTTCGGTTCTAAGGACGAGTTTATTGCCGCCATGCTACCGATGGCCGAGAAAGCCGCTGACAAGATTGGTGTCGATCCCCGTTACCTGGTGGCGCAGGCCGCCCTGGAAACTGGCTGGGGTAAGTCGATCATCCGTCAACAGGATGGCACCAGCAGCCACAACCTGTTTGGCATCAAAACCCACAACAGTTGGGATGGTGAATCTGCGCGGGTGCTGACTACCGAGTTCGAGGACGGTAAGGCGGTTAAGGAGGCAGCGACCTTCCGTGCTTATGAGTCTTACGCGCACAGTTTTGACGACTATGTGAGTTTTTTGCAGGGCAATGGTCGTTACGAAAAAGCCTTGGCTACCACTGATAAGCCTGAGCAATTTGCCCGTGAGTTGCAAAAGGCCGGCTATGCCACGGACCCGCAGTACGCCCGCAAGATTGCCCAGATAGCGCGGCAGATGCAGACCTATCAAACAGTTGCGGCAGTCAGTACGCCGTCCACTAGCGGATGATGAATCATGGCTGACCTTCTCAATATTGGCCTTTCAGGACTGTCTGCGAACAAGACCTCGCTGTCAGTTACCGGCCATAACATCACCAACGTCAACACGCCCGGCTACTCGCGACAGGACGCCGTACAGGCTACGCGCGTGCCGCAGTTCAGTGGTGTCGGCTATATCGGTTCCGGTACGACGCTGGTGGATGTCCGTCGTACCTACAGTGAGTTCCTCACTACCCAGGTGCGCAGTAGCACGGCGCTGAGCGCCGACGTGGAGTCTTATAAAGCACAGATTGAGCAGCTCGACTCCTTACTGGCCGGCTCTACCACGGGTATCACGCCGTCGCTGCAGTCGTTCTTCTCTGCCTTGCAAACCGCTGCTGAGGACCCCGCGAACATTCCGGCACGGCAGTTGGTATTGTCTGAGTCCGAGGGCTTGGCCAAACGCTTCAATACGGTCTACGACCGCATCAGCGAGCAGAACGAGTTCATCAACAAACAGATGTCGGCCGTGACCGAGCAGGTCAACCGGCTCGCCACCTCGATTGCCAGTTATAACGACGCTATCTCCATCGCAGCCGCTAATGGTAAGCAGCCCAATGACCTGCTCGATGCCCGCGAGGAGGCCGTGCGTCAGTTGGCCACTTACGTTGGCGTGAGTGTGGTGGCGCAAGACGATAATTCGCTGAACGTGTTTGTCGGCTCAGGTCAGCCGCTGGTGGTAGGCAATACCGCCAGCCGCCTGGAAGCTGTCGCAGGCAGTGATGACCCAACCCGTTTTGAAATTGAGTTCGTTAGCGGCGGCTCGCGCCAAGGCGTTACATCATTGCTGACCGGTGGCGAGCTGGGTGGGTTGATTCGTTATCGCAGCGAAACCCTAGATCCGACGCTCAACTCCATCGGTCGTTTGGCGCTGGCTGTCTCCGATCAAGTAAACAGTCAATTGGGGCAAGGGCTGGATTTGAAGGGCCAGGTAGGAACGGCCCTGTTCGGCGACTTCAATGACCTGGCCACTGCGCAGCTACGGGTGCGCGCTTCCAGCGGTAATACCAGCAACGTGCAGCCCGCGCTAAACATCACCGATAGCAGCGTGCTAACTACCAGCGACTACCGCTTGGAGTTTGATGGTACGCAATACTCAGCCAGGCGTTTGAGCGATGGCGCAACCCTGACCGTCAACCCCAATCCGCCGGGCAGCTACCCTGCAGCGCTGAGCTTCACCGATGCCAGCGGTCGCGATCAGGGCTTTGAGATTGCGCTGGATAGCGCTCCAGCGGCTAATGACCGCTACTTGTTGCAGCCAACCCGACGTGGTGCCACAGCGATTACTGCAGTTCTCGATCAGCCAGATCAACTGGCCTTCGCCGCCCCGGTGCGCGCGGATGCCAATGTGCAGAACCGTGGCACCGCGACCATTGGCCAGCCAGCGTTGCAAAGCACCGGCAGTAATATTGACCCGACTACGTTGCAGGCCGCGTTACCTGTCACCCTGACTTTTGATACGGCAACCTCTGACTTCACCGTACCGGCAGGCGCTACGCTGACGCGCATCAATCCTAATGACGGTACGGCAGCTACTCCGGCGACCTTCCAGTCCGGTCAGCAGAATACCTATGAGTTGCAATTAAGCGACGGCAGCCGGGTTCGTATGACGCTCAGTGGGCGTCCCGAAAATGGTGACACCTTCAATGTTTCGTTTAACCAGAATGGCGTATCGGATAACCGCAACGCTCTGGCCCTGGCTGACTTGCAGAGCAAGGCGACGGTGGGCATTGATTCGACTATTACCGGTATAAGTACCGGGAGTAGCTTCGTCGACAGTTATGGCGACACCGTCGAGCGTGTTGGCACCCTGACCGCTCAAGCGCGGCAAGACAGCCTGGCGACCAGTTCGATACTTAAACAAGCCACTGACAATCGTGATTCGTTGTCGGCGGTCAACCTCGACGAAGAGGCTGCCAACCTGATCAAATTCGAGCAGTACTACAATGCCTCGGCTCAGGTTATTCAAGTTGCGCGCTCATTGTTCGATACCCTGATTGGCGCTTTCAGATAAACGCTGAACAGGTTTTGTTATAGCGCCAGGTTACTGGCAATCCGCTAGCGGACGTCGGGTATAGCCCGGCCATCCATGAGGTGAGGTTTTATGCGCATTTCCACTATTCAGGCGTTCAATAACGGTGTGTCCGGCCTGCAGCGCAACTACGCCGACGTGACCCGTACACAAGAGCAGATCAGTACCGGTAATCGCATCCTTACCCCTGCGGATGACCCGGTCGCGTCTGTGCGCTTGCTGCAGCTTGAGCAGCAGCAGAGTGTACTGGGGCAATACGACGAAAACCTCACCGCCGCCGACAGCAGCCTGACCCAGGAAGAAGTTACCCTCAACTCGGTCAATACGGTGCTGCAGCGTGTCCGTGAGTTGGCCGTGCAGGCTGGTAATGGCGCCCTCAGTAAGGAGGACCGTGAGTCCATCGCGGCGGAGCTTGGTGAGCGTGAAGAAGAGCTTTTTGCTCTGACCAATACGCGCAATGCGCGAGGCGAATACCTGTTCTCTGGTTTTCAGGGCAAGAGTCAGGCGTTTGTCCGCGATGCTGACGGCACCTATAGCTATCAAGGTGATGAAGGCCAGCGCAAGTTGCAGATTGCCAGCTCTCTACAGGTGCCCATCAGCGACAGTGGCAAGGCTATTTTCGAAAACATCACCAACGCCGGTCGTTTGGATGGCGCCTTGGACCTTACCGGCGCGCCCGGTTCGACCCTGAGCGCCTCGACGCCGCTGGTGCAGGATGAAGTAGCCTTCGGCAGTACGCCGCCGTTTCCTGACGCAGGGGTGGAGGTCATCTTTGGTAACCCTGACCCTACTAGCTACGAAGTATTCGAAATTGGTGCTGCCGCCCCCGCCCCGGTTTTGGCCAGTGGTACGCTCGACGATGATCCGGACACCACGGATCAACTGGTTTTTCGTGGCGTCAGCATCCAGTTTGACGGCGTTCCAGTCGGTGGTGAAAGCTTGCAGGTTACGCTTGATCCTACGCAGCAGAAGCAAGGCATTCTCGACACCATTGCTACCCTGCGTCGCGCATTGGAAGACCCCTCCAGTACCAATGCGCAGATCCGCGACAGCGTGGCTGAAAGCCTCACCAACCTGGATAACGGCATGGTTAATGTGGATAGCGTGCGAGGCACCATCGGCGCTCGGCGCAATATCATCGAAACCACTAAGACTGACAACGAAGACGTCACCTTGGTTAATAAAGGCATCCAGGCTGACTTGCGTGAGCTGGACTATGCTGAGGCCCTATCGCGGCTGTCGTTCCAAACGATCATCCTAGAGGCGTCGCAGCAGAGTTATGTGAAGATTGCCAGTTTGAATTTGTTTAATAAGCTTTGACGCGTCAGGAGCGACCAAGGCGTTTACTCAGAAACTGTCGTTCTTATATTAGGTATTGTTTTGTGGTTGCATGGCTGTGTCAGTTTTGCTTCCTCCATATCCATTCGTATTACGCTTGATTGCTGGTGTTGGTCAGCACAATGGCTCGCCCCGTTTTGAGTGAATCTTGAGCTGTTCACGGTTATGGCTCGATAAAAATAACCGCGCTATTTCGAGAAAAAGCACTTATTAAATAGTGCTTTATGGCATCTTAGCAGCCTAGTAATGGACTATGTTTTAGGCATGATCTTGCCCTGTTTACCTGTCTGGAGAGGTTGATGAAGGCTGTGATTTTGGCGGGTGGATTGGGTACACGGATCAGTGAAGAGTCCCATCTCAAGCCCAAGCCGATGATTGAAATAGGCGGTAAGCCCATCATCTGGCACATCATGAAAATCTATGCGCATTACGGCATCAATGATTTTGTGATTTGCCTCGGCTACAAGGGCTATGTAATCAAGGAGTACTTCGCCAACTACTTCTTGCACATGTCCGATGTGACCTTCGACATGGTCGAAAACAGCATGCACATCCACCAGCGTCATGCCGAGCCGTGGCGTGTCACCTTGGTTGATACCGGGGAGAGCACCGGCACCGGCGGCCGGTTGCGCCGGGTGCGCGATTACTTGGGTGATGAGACTTTTTGTTTTACCTATGGTGATGGTGTTTCCAACGTTGATATTCCGGCTCTTATCGAGTTTCACCGTCAGCATGGCAAGCTGGCTACGGTCACCGCAGTGCAGCCACCTGGCCGTTATGGCGCGCTAGATGTGCAGGGGCAGTCAGTCATTGGCTTTCAGGAAAAACCATTGGGCGATGGTGGCTGGATCAATGGCGGTTTCTTTGTGCTTGAGCCTCAAGTTCTGGACTATATCAGCGCTGACGCCACGACTTGGGAACATGAGCCCATGCGCGGATTATCACGTGATGGTCAACTGATGAGTCACCTACACCGTGGTTTCTGGCAGCCAATGGACACGCTACGCGACCGTGTCCTTCTGGAAGAACGCTGGCAGAGTGGCAAGGCAGAGTGGCAAGTATGGCGCTGAGCGCCGCGTTCTGGTCCGGGCGTAAGGTTTTCCTGACCGGACATACCGGGTTTAAGGGCGGCTGGCTGGCGCTCTGGTTACGTGAGCTGGGTGCTGAGGTTTATGGTTATGCACTGCCCCCGGCGACTACTCCGTCGCTTTGGCAGAGCGCAAACCTGGAGGCGAGTATTACAGGGCGTTTCGCTGATATCCGTGATGCTGCACAGCTGTGCCAAGCGGTCAGTGATTTCAGACCTGAGCTGATCCTCCATCTGGCGGCGCAGCCGTTAGTCCGGGAGTCCTACCGTACGCCTGCCGATACCTATGCCACGAACGTCATGGGCACACTCAACCTGCTGGAAGCTGTGCGCCAGTGCGATGCTGTTCGCGCAGTTGTCGTGGTAACAACCGACAAGTGCTATGAAAATCGTGAGTGGTTCTGGCCCTACCGTGAGCATGATGCGCTTGGTGGACACGACCCCTACAGCAGCAGCAAGGCATGTGTCGAGTTGCTCTGTGCGTCTTATCGCGAGTCATTTTTGCGTAAGGCCGGCGTTGCGCTCGCTACCGCGCGTGCGGGAAATGTCCTCGGCGGTGGCGATTGGTCGCCAGAGCGTTTGCTTCCCGATATTCTGCGCGCCTGGCAGCAGCAGGAAACCGTTACGTTGCGTCATCCCCACGCTACGCGTCCCTGGCAGCATGTGCTGGACCCCTTAAAGGGCTACTTGTTGTTGGCGCAGGCGCTGATCGAAAGGGGCGATGCCTATGCCTCGGCTTGGAATTTTGGACCTGATGCCGATGGCACTGCCACGGTTGCCGAGATTGTTGGTCAACTTGCTGAGCAATGGGGCGGTGACGCGAACTGGGCATTATGCCCGTCGGCGCAACCGCACGAAGCATCGTTGCTTGCTCTCGACTCATCCAAGGCGCGTCAGCAGCTTGGCTGGCGCCCATCCTGGCCGCTGAGCACGGTTTTGACGCAGACCCTTGCATGGCATCAAGCCTGGCAAGCGGCTGATGATATGCAGAAATTTAGCCGCGCACAGATAGCGGCCTATGAAGGCGAAACGTTATGAGTGACAGTGCAGCGCAGCAGTTGCGTATGCAGATTGCCGAACTGGTCGGGCGTTATGCGCAATTGCAAATGGCGCCGAAACCGTTTGTCGCAGGACAAGACAAAGTACCGCCATCTGGCAAGGTGATTGGCGCGCCTGAGTTGCAGGCCATGACAGAGGCTGTGCTGGATGGCTGGCTGACCACTGGCCGTTTCAATGAGGCCTTCGAGCGGCGTTTAGCCCGTTATCTGGGATGCCGCAGTGTATTGACGACTAACTCCGGCTCATCGGCGAACCTTGTGGCGTTTTCCGCTCTGACCTCGCCACGGCTGGGTGATCGTGCCATTGGTAAGGATGATGAGGTCATCGGAGTGGCTGCGGGATTTCCGACAACGGTCAATCCCATCCTGCAGTTCGGGGCCGTGCCGGTATTCGTCGATATCGAGCTACCCACCTACAACATCAATCCGCAATTGATCGAGGCGGCTATTGGCCCCCGGACCAAGGCCATAATGTTGGCCCATACGCTGGGTAATCCATTCAACCTGCAAGTGGTTCGCGAGCTGTGCGATCGCTATGGCCTGTGGCTAATCGAGGATTGTTGCGATGCCCTGGGGTCGACCTTTGAGGGCAAAGGTGTGGGTACTTTTGGCGACATCGGCACCCTGAGCTTCTACCCCGCGCACCACATCACCATGGGTGAGGGAGGTGCGGTCTTCACCAACAACCCGCTGTTAAAACGCATCATGGAGTCGTTCCGTGACTGGGGCCGTGATTGCTATTGTGCGCCTGGCGAAGACAATACCTGCGGTAAACGCTTTTGCTGGCAGTTGGGTGATCTACCTGAGGGATATGACCACAAGTACACCTACTCGCACCTGGGCTATAACCTGAAAATCACCGACATGCAGGCGGCCTGTGCATTGGCACAGATGGATCGGCTAGATGATTTTATCGCGGCCCGTCAGCGTAATTTTGCTTGGCTCAGTGAGCGTTTGGCTAGCTGCAGCGAGCATTTGATCCTGCCGCAGGCAACCCCTGGTAGCGAGCCATCCTGGTTTGGGTTTCCTCTTACGCTACGTGACGGCAAGCGCCATTCGCGGGTTGAGCTGTTGCGCTACCTTGATGCCCAGGGAATTGGTACGCGGCTGCTGTTCGCCGGTAACCTGACTCGTCAGCCTTACATGAAGAGCCAAAATTACCGAACCTGTGGTGAGTTGGTCGTTACCGATAAGGTGATGAACGATACGTTCTGGCTGGGCGTTTGGCCTGGATTGACCGACGATCACCTGAATCATGTGGCGACGCATTTAGAGGCCTGGTTCAGCCTCGGAAGCGCGCGATGAGTGCCCACCTGACGAGCGAGAAAACCATGACTGCCCCCTTTGCTCTGCCGATGTTCGTTCTGGAAATGGCCAACAACCACATGGGCGATGTTGACCACGGTATTAAGGTCATTCGCGCGTTTGGTGAGGTCTGCCGACGTTTCCCTTTTACCTTTGCTTTTAAATTGCAGTACCGCGATCTCGACACCTTTATCCACCCGGCGATGCAGGGGCGCGATGACGTTAAGTACATCAAGCGCTTCAGTGAGACGCGCTTGTCCCGCGACCAGTTCGATACCTTGGTGGCGGAGATCCGCGCTAACGGTTTCCTGGCTATGGCTACGCCATTCGACGAGGCCTCGGTGGAAGTGATTGAGGCGCAGGGGCTCGATTGCATCAAGGTTGCCAGTTGCTCGATGACGGACTGGCCGCTGTTGGAACGGGTGGTACAAAGTGACCGGCCGATCATTGTTTCCACCGCCGGTTCTAGTATCGAGGACATTGATCGAGTCATCAGCTTCCTGGCTCATCGCGAGAAAACCTTCGCTGTATTGCATTGTGTCGGTGAGTACCCGACGCCCGACGCCAATATGCATTTGTCGCAGATTGATTACTTGCGTCGACGCTACCCGGATGTCCACATCGGCTTTTCCACCCATGAAAACCCCGATAACACAGATATCGTTAAGATCGCGCTGGCCAAAGGCGCGCAGATATTCGAGAAACATGTAGGCCTCCCGACCACGCAGTATCCACTGAATGCCTATTCGGCCAGTCCCGAGCAGGTGAATACGTGGCTTGAGGCGGTACAAACCACCTTGCTACTTTGTGGTGAGGGCGCGCAGCGTCTGCCGCTCAATCAGGCCGAACGGGCAAGTTTGCAGTCATTACGTCGTGGCATGTTTGCGCGTCGTGCAATTGCCGCTGGCGAGGTTGTGCAGGCCAGCGATGTCTATTTTGCTTTCCCGCCTCAGGAAGGCCAGTTAACCGCCAACGACTTTTCCAAATACAGCATCTTCACGGCCTCCCAGGCGATTACTGCGGATGCTCCGCTGGATGGCGGCAATACGCAGGTACGCGGTGTTCGTGACAAGGTTTGGGACATCGTGCAGCGCGTCAAGGCCCAGTTGCGTGATGGGCGTGTGGTGGTGCCAGGGCGAATTACCCTGGAAATTTCACACCATTATGGGCTGGACCGTTTCGACGAATTTGGGCTGTGCATGCTGACCATCATCAATCGTGGGTATTGCAAGAAACTGCTGCTGCTGTTCCCTGGGCAACGGCATCCCGAGCAGTATCACCTTGAGAAGGAAGAGACCTTTCATGTTCTGCAAGGCGAAGTGAGCCTAGTTCTGGATGGTGTTGAGCGCATCTGTCTGCCGGGTGATGTAGCCACTGTGGAGCCCGGCGTGCGTCATGCATTCAGCTCAACGGATGGGGCGATCATCGAGGAAATTTCCTCGACCCACCTGCGTAATGACTCCTTCTACACAGACGAGACGATTAACGCCAACCTCGACCGCAAGACTCTTCTTAGTTATTGGATGGACTAAAGTGCCGACCCCTTATCGTGTTGCCGATTACATTGCCGACTTCATCTCCAGTCTGGGAGTCGAGCATGTGTTTTTACTGCCTGGCGGCGGCGCTATGTTTCTTAACGACGCTGTCGGCAAACACCCAAAGCTAGAAGTTGTAGCGTGCTTACACGAGCAGGCTGCCGCGATCTCTGCTGAAGCTTATTGCCGAATTAGCGAAAACATCGGGGTGTGCATGGTCACTACCGGGCCTGGCGCAACCAACGCAGTCACTGCCGTGGCCGGTGCCTGGATCGAGTCAGTGCCGTTGCTGGTGATCTCTGGTCAGGTCAAACGCCAGGACATGTTGCGCGGTGCGCCGCTGCGGCAGAAGGGTGTGCAGGAAGTTGACATCGTCAGCGTGGTGAAACCGATTACCAAGTACGCGGTTACCGTGGAGCGTCCTGAAGATATCCGCTGTGAGTTGGAACGTGCTGTGGCCCTGGCCCGTGGCGGGCGAGCGGGGCCGGTGTGGATTGATGTGCCGCTTGATGTACAAGGCGCGCCGATTGACCCGCTGACCTTGGTTGGCTGGCATGACGATACGGCGGTTGAAGCTGCTTTGCCGGCCGAGGCACTGGCCGCTATCGCTGGCTTGCTGAGCCAGGCTAAACGACCGCTTATTCTTGCTGGTCATGGCGTGCGCCTGAGTGGCGGTGCAACGCTTTTTAAGCAGACGGTGGAGGCTTTGGGCGTACCCGTGGTGACCACTTGGAATGCCATGGACCTGTTACCCCATGAGCATCCTCTGTACGTTGGCCGCCCCGGTGTGGTGGCGCTACGCGCGCCTAATTTTGCGGTACAAAATGCTGACTTGCTGATAGCCATCGGCTGTCGTCTGGATAACATCATTACTGCCTATGCGCCGCGTGACTTTGCTCGTGGGGCGAAGAAAGTCGTGGTCGATGTCGACATTAACGAGCTGAATAAGCTGGATATGGACATCGACGTAGCGCTGGTCAGTGATGCCAAACGTTTTCTAAAGGCCTTGCAACCGCTGCTGGTAAATGTTCCCGGGCCATATACGAGCTGGGTCGAGCGCTGCCAGGACTGGAAGCGTCGTTACAGTGTCAACGATGGTCGAGCGTTCGCTGAAACTGGGGCAATCAGCCACTTTCACTTTGCCGATGCGCTGTCCGATGCGGTGCCTGCCAACACGCTGGTTAGTACCGGCAGCTCTGGGCTCGCGGTCGAGGTGTTCTACACCGTATTCCGTAACCGGCCAGGCCAGCGGGTATTTCTCACCTCGGGGCTTGGTGCCATGGGCTATGGTCTGCCAGCAGCGATTGGTGCCTGTTTTGCTAATGGCCGCCAGCCGATGGTGGCGGTAGAAAGTGATGGCAGCCTACAACTGAATATCCAGGAGCTGGCTACCTTGCGCGGTTTTGCTCTGCCGATCTGTTTGGTGGTGATGAATAACGGCGGCTATGCCTCGATCCGCAATACCCAGCGTAATTATTTTGCAGGCCGCTATGTTGGTACTGGGCCGGAAGCGGGTCTGTGGTTGCCCGATCTGGAAGAAGTGGCCCGCGCCTACCATTTACCGTTCAAGCGCATTAGCGATGCCGCTGAACTGGCCCAGGGCTTACGAGAGGCGATGGCCCAGCCGCGACCGATGATCGTTGAGGTGATGCTAATGAACGATGAGGTACTGAGTCCTAAAGTCGCTGCCATACCGCAGGCCAATGGCTCGATGACCTCAATGCCGTTGGAGGATATGAGCCCACTGTTGCCGCTTGAGGTCCTTGAGGCGGAAATGGACGGCAGGCTTGCCGAGGTGTCGCGTCAGGTGGCCCGATGAAGACCCATATTCTGTTTGATTTCGACGGCACTCTGGTTGACTCAGCACCGGCTATTCTTGCCTGCTTCAGCCGCGTGCTGCAGGCACATGGGTTGACCGCTTGCCGTGTCATTGAGGCGAGCCTGATTGGGCCGCCTTTACGGCAAACGTTGGCAACCTTGAGTGGGCAGAGTGATCCCGCATTACTTGATGCCCTGAGCGCCAGCTTCAAGGATATCTACGATACCCAGGCGTGCCTGGAAACGCCCGCATACTCAGGCTGCCAGGCTAGTCTGGAACGTTTGCGTGAGCTCGGTTTTACCCTCGCGATTGCAACCAATAAACGCCTGTTACCTACCCGTAAGATCATTGCCGCTTTGGGCTGGGAAGGGCTGTTTGCCGAGGTGTTCGCCAGCGACTCTTACCCTGAACGCTATACCGACAAGGCTGGGATGATCGCCGCTTTACTGCACGATGCTGCGATAGCGCCGCAAGCCGCTATCTATGTCGGGGATACCGAACAGGATGGCCGAGCTGCTGCCGCCAATGCCGTGGATTTTTGGCCGGTAGCCTGGGGCTACGGGCGTTTTGCCAGTCAGGAGCAGCCGTTGCATTCGCCGCAGCAGTTGCTGGAGCGGCTGGTGAGCGCATGAGCGGTGTGACTGCGCCGTCATCTGCAGCCAGTGCATGCCCCTGTTGCTGCGCTGGTGCAGTGCTTTTGCCCAGTCCGGCTTACACGCACTGCATGCGCTGTGGGCACCGCTGGCGTTTACCCCTAGAGACGGCTGGGGCCGGCTATTACGAAACACTGGTGGCGCGTAACGACCCACAGGCACCTTGGTTTAGGCGCAAAATCGCTGAGCGTGTGGCCGCACTGTCCGTGCTGCTTGAGTCCGGTGTGCAGCGGGTGCTGGAAGTTGGTTGCGCTGAAGGTGAGTTGGGCGCGGCGATCAAAGCGCGATTTAACGTCGTCTATGACGGTGTAGAGCTCTCCCGCGACAGGGAAATTGCCGAGCAAAAGCTGGATCAGGTTTTTCAAACGCCGGCGAGCCAATTGAGCACGTTACCCTATGAGTTGATTGCATCCTTCCATGTGCTGGAGCATATCGCCCAGCCGGAGCAGGAGCTGGCAGCCTGGTCGCGGCTGCTTTCGGAGCATGGACGCATACTGATCGAGGTGCCCAATCGATCAGGTCATCCGCTACTGGGTAATGACCATAATCCTGAGCATCTGCACCAGTTCACTTCGGCCTCTCTAACCATCTTGCTGGCCCGCTGCGGCTTTGACTGCCATGAGCTGTCCGTGGGCCATTACGAGTCGCCGGTTTATTCCGATTCGCTCCGGGTTGTCGCGCGGGCCCAACTCACAGAGGATTGTCAGAAGCGTCAGCTGATACAACGCTTTCGCGACAAAATTGACGGCCCGTTTGCCGTCTACGGTATCGGTGGTGATTTTCTCAATTACGTGGCACCGCTGGCCCAGTCGTTGGATATTCAGGCACTGCTGGATTCGTCACCGAGCAAGTGGGGGCAGCACTTCGGTAGTCATAGTGTTGGGGCTTACGATGAGCATAAGCATAAGGAGTTGCTGATACTTGTCTGCTCCATCCGATTTGTAGCGGAGATAAAGAAAAACCTGATCGCTATGGGCATTGCTCCGGAGCGAATTATCGGTCTTGAAAGCATTTATGAGCTCCCCTGAGTTCCTTTGGTCTAACACTTATAATGAATGGAGCCCGGAACATATGGAGAGTCCTGAACTGATCGCAGGGTCTTGTATCTGTTGTGATGGTAATCGGTTGAGCAAATCCCCTGCTGTGCTGATGCCCTTTGTTGCTTTGAGGGTGTTTGGCCATGAGCCGCTGGAGATTACTGCTGACTGGGGCTTACGTGATTTGCGTCAGGGTATGGCTTATACCCTTTGTAATTCGTTGCAATGCCAGGGTTGTGGTGCTTTGTTTCTCGACTACCGATTTACCGATAAGCAGATGACTGCGCTATACCAGGGTTACCGTGACGAGTCATATACGCGCCAGCGCAACCACTTTGAGCCGGGATATGCGGCGGTGGCCGAGCATTACCGGGGGCGTGAGGCTTATATCAGCGATGTCGAGGCTTGGCTTGCTCCGCATTTGCCAGCGTTACCTGCCGTGCTTGACTGGGGCGGCGGCAGTGGCATCAATACTCCGTTTCTTCTACAGCACAGCTTGCTTCATGTGCATGATATTTCTGCAGTAGAGTTGGTCAAAGGGGCTGAGCGAGTAGGGCCCGAGCAAGTCGTTAAAGGACGATATGATCTGGTCGTCTGTAGCCAGGTGTTGGAGCATGTGTCGTTCCCTTTGGCGTTGATAGAAGAGATACATGCTGCACTTGGCCCGCAAACATTGTTGTATCTAGAGGTTCCGCATGAAGCTTTGATGCGTGAGCATCGAGGCAGCCTGGATCTTGCTCGGTTAAAGCGGCACTGGCATGAGCACGTCAACTTTTTCAGTGAGCAGTCTTTGCATTGCTTGCTCGATAGGGCTGGACTGGTTCTGGTGGACAGTTACTTTCTTCCAGTCAACTTAGGTTGGCGTCAAGGAGAGGTGATGGGTGTGTTGGCGAGGCGTGCATGAGATGAAGAGCTTTCATCAAATAGCAGGCTCGGCTCAGATTCAAGCCGATTTGCAGCTGGTACCAGAGAGTCTAGGTCTGCGTGAGGTATTGGCGGAGCAGCATCTGCTTCTGACTGGTGCAACTGGTTTTTTTGGCAAGTGGCTACTGGCTCTGCTGGCGCAGCTCAATCAACAAGGCGTGTTCATCCAGGTTTCGGTCGTTTCGCGCAGTCCGGCACGCTTTCTTGCTGATAACCCTGAGTACCTGCATTGCTCTTGGCTGCAATGGCTAACGAGTGATGTTCGTGATCTCCAGGAGTTATCGGGACGGCCGCCTGACATGATCTTACATGCTGCTGCTGATACGTCCGCCGCTGCCCATGCCCAGCCACTTGAGCTGTTCGATAGTATTGTCGGTGGTGCGCGAAACGTTCTCGACTTGGCCGTTCGCAGCGGAATCAGGCGCGTTCTTTTAACAGGCTCAGGTGCTCAGTACGGCGCCCTATCCGATATTCAGGCTGTTACCGAATACTACCCGGGGGCGTGCCCTAGTAATGCTGTTGACAGTGTGTACGGTGAGGCCAAGCGCGCGCAGGAAACCCTTGGCGCGATTTATGTCAAGTGCCATGGACTGGACGTGGTTATGGCGCGCTGTTTTGCGTTTTCAGGGCCTGGATTGCCGTTGGATGGGCATTTCGCAATCGGTAACTTCGTTCGCGATGCGCTGTGTAAAGATGCCATTGTGTTGAAATCCAATGGTAAAGCGCTACGGAGTTATCTGCATGGTGCTGACCTGGCAGGTTGGCTACTGACACTGCTTTCCCGCGGGCAGGCAGGGATGGCCTACAACGTAGGTTCCGACCAGGCTATCTGTATCGCCGATCTTGCTCGTCGTGTGGCAGCCAGGATTGCGCCAGAAAAGCCGGTGCAGATACTAGGGCAGCCTGATGGCTCTATGCGTTCGTTTTATGTGCCGGACATATCACTTGCGCGGGGGCTTGGGTTGGATGTATGGACGTCGTTGGATACTTCAATCGATAGCATGGCTAACTGGGCTCGGAGTCGTGGCTATGGATGCTGATGATTCTTTGTATAGGGGGCTTTTTTGCCCGGGTACGATACCGGATCTGTTCGGTACCTACTGTGATTTGCCACCACAGGTCTTCAAAGGCGATATCGATAAAGCCCGTTCATTGCCCTGAATCGGGGGGCATTAGGATGCTCAGGCATTTACTCCAGACGTTGCCGGGGGGGCGTGGGTGGCCCCGTACGCTTCATCGATAATTGCGCCACATCTTGAAATGGAGTTACTACCACCAACATGTCCATGCCCATTTTTATTCACATACCGAAGACGGCCGGCAGCACCCTACGTACGCTTATTACGGAAAACTACCAGCCGGACGAAGTTCTTAGTCTGTATGGCGATCCTAAGGATATTTTGGCGACGACGGCGTTGAATATTGGCCAGATGCAGGGGGTGCGACTTGTCCAGGGGCATACGCCTTATGGTACTCATAGATTCTTGGGCGTCCGCCATCCTCGTTATTTCACATTTCTACGGGAGCCCATTGCACGTTTTCTCTCTGATGTCGCCCATGCAGTACGCGATGACAGTCATGGGTATCATCAAGTGCTTGCCGAACCAAAGCTTTCCAGTAGTGAACGCATCAGCAAAGCATTGGACATCACCTATTACCGAAACAATATGACCCACTATGTGAGCGGCGCTTTTACCACTGAGACGATTTCCATGATGCAGCTTGGGGTTGCCATCGATAATTTGTGGGGCAGTGAATTCGTCGGCCTCAGCGAGCACTTCGAGATATCGTTGCTGATCATGGCGAAGAAGCTCGGCTGGAGGCATGTTGTTCCACAGCTAAGTAATGTGCGTCCTGATGCTGGCGATACGATTAGCCCTGAACTCCGGGCGCGTCTGGCTAAGGCGTTGGCATATGATGCGATGTTGTATGCCGTCGCCCAGGAGCACTTTGCACAGAGTCGTGCGCAGTACGGGTCAATCCTTGAGGAGGCTGCTGTTCAGCTTTCGGAGTTGGTTCGGGTACAAAGCATCGAGCATCCCGTAACCCGACATTCTTACTACCTGGTGGGCGATCCAATCCGGGTTCCTCTGGAGCAGTATCGTTCCCAGATAGTAGCGGGATCCCCCTTGTATCGTTGGTTGAACGATTGAGCGCCTGAGGTGCCAAGCTTTGTCCACAAGACCTTGTGAAGTTTGCGCTGGCGTAGATATGGATCTCACCCCTTATCAGCATTTCTTTTTCCCAAGTCAGGCGCAGGCCGTGCACTACGATGTGGTGGCTTGCCAAACGTGCAGTTTCGCTTTTGCCAGTGATATTCCCGATCAGATGATGCTGAGCAGCTTCTATTGCCTAGCGGCATATACCCTAATGAATTTTCGCGCCTACAAAATGAGTCCTTCTTCTTACTTTATGACCTATTGGAATATTCAAGTCTTTCTTCACGCGGAGCCGCATTGTTATATCTCTTTTGATGCAAACCTAGGGGGCTCTTTATGAGGCTGTCCGTACCGCCGCTTACGGTTGCCCTGTTGACCTACAACCGACTGCATTATCTGAGGGAGTCCATTGAGGCGATCCTCAATCAGAGCTACAGGGACTTTGAGTTGCTGGTATTGGACAACTGCAGCAGTGACGGAAGCGGGGCTTACATTCTGGGTTTACAGGACCCGAGAATTCGTTACGTGCGCAATTCTACGAACTATTCAACTGTAGAGTTTAATTGCTGCTCGGCTTTCCATATTGCTATCGGCAAGCGAGTAATCGTCACCCATGACGACGACATCATGGAGCCCGATATGCTGGCACTGCAGATGGCATTTCTGGATGCTCGCCCCGAAGTGCGTTTGGTCTGGAGCTGTGTCAGCGATATCGATCAAGATGGCCGGCCGATAGTTGCAGGCATTGCTGAGTCGGCGGAGGACCGTGTGTTCGGGCCAGGGGAGTATATCGCCAGCTTCCTCAAGGAGCGTCTTTGGCCTATGCCCAGCGGTGTGATGTTGGAGCGCGCTTATCTTCCAAAGGTTTATTCCGTAGACTCGCCATTTCGCGTTGCGTCGTCAGTGCGAAACCCAATGGATATCGCGGGGATTGCCGATGTGCTGTTGCCGGCTCGCGTCAATAAGCGTCATTCGATTGGCTATATCTGTTCGCCGCTGCTGCGCCGCCGCATTCATACCAATCAGTTCACGCACTTAGCTAGCCTGTCTCGTCCAGGCCTGTACCTCTACCGCCGGCTAAAAAAAATCGCCAATGAGGTTCCCGGCAGTCGTCCTGACGTCTTGCATTTCGATGCATTCGTGGAGCGCTTTGATATCCAAGAGGTAATTACTACCCAGGAGCGTCCCGTTGTCGGCAAACGTATCTTGGACAAAATCGCTCGAGCAACGCATAAGCTAAAGATGAACGTTGATGTTTCATCCGACGCATTTCTCGCCGGATTACCGATCGTATTGCTTAACAACATGCTCTCGCCAACTGAGCGCTTTGACAGATTGCATACGTTGTCGGCGCAGGGACATGGCAGCGCCACACGCCAACTGTTGCGCTGGGCGCAGAGGCATGAAGCTGATCCGGTCGCGAGTATTTTGGCTGCTGTTGCCGGGCGGCGTATTGTGGTGTTTGGCAGTGCCTTTATCGCAGCGTTACTCGTGCTTGAGGCGCGCAAGAACGGTGGCGAGGTGCTTGCGTGCCTGGACTCCAATGTCAATCGGCAGGGTCGCAGGCTCTTGGGCGTACCTATCCAGCCGCTGGTTTGGATACGTGAGAATGTCCGCGCCACTGATGTCATCGTAATAAGCTCCGAGCGAGACCATGAGCATTACATCGAGGCGCTTATCAGGCAAAACCTGGACAGTGAGGCGTTGATTGTCTCCTGGAAGGCCCTGGTGAATCTCTCCTTGGACGTGCTGGCAGGTGATGCGGTGTTACCGATTGGTGCTCTCAGTTCCTCAGCCGGTAATTTGTGCGCAGTGCTGGAACAGGTTTAACCCCAGCCGGGAAACGCTGTTGATTGACGCAGGCACCTCCCCCTTCGGTCAATTGATAAGCAAATAGAATTTGATAGCTCCAACCTAGGTGGTAAAGCATGACGGACTGGGCCTTGATCGCAGGGGGGCGTTGTAAGCAACCCTGGCATGTGGCAATTGCCGGCTTCGACACGAACGCCCAGCAGGTGTTCCTGTTATCCGAGGAAGACTGGTGCGAGCTTAAGCAGCGGATGCCGCTTGATCCTCTGGCAAGTTACGGTCGAGGTAATGGCCTGGCATTCGAACGTCTCACTGATACACCGCTTGCCGAGTGTTCTGGGTTGTTGCTGATTGCCAGTGAGTATCGTGGCCAGGTGGTGGTAAGTCCGGCCGCTGATCTGCGCTGTTACTTGGTCCTTCAGGAACGCTCCGAGTGGGATAACTTGGAGAACGAGGCCGGCTTCACAGCATTGTTCTTACCTGCGCTGGTTCCTTTCTGGGATGAGCGACTGGTCTACCTGAACTCTCTTGTGTTAACCGACCCCGCCAGCGCTGACGCTGAGCAGTGGGCGATTTCTCGGGATGCAGAGGAACGTGATTATTCTCTGCCCTATAACCGCTCTGCCGACTTTTGGATTCATCGTGTGACCTCCGTCATCGCTGCTGATGCGGCGAAACTGCGGGGTGACGAGCCGCTGCTTAGCGTGATCATTCCGACTTATAACTACGGGCGCTTTCTTGGGCAGTGCATCCAGTCAGTGTTGGATCAGGGTTTTGCTGACATCGAGATTCTGGTGCTGGACAACGCGTCCACTGACGATACCCCGCAAGTGTTGAGTGCATTTGCCGGTGATCCGCGTGTTCGCTTCATGCGTAACCGTTATAACTATGGGCCTGGTTTCAACTGGCGTAATGGTATGTGGATCGCTCGTGGGCGCTACATGACCTTCCTGTCGGCGGACGACTATTTCAATCCTGGTCACCTGTCGCGTCTCCTACCTGTT
Source organism: Pseudomonas sp. (assembly GCF_046581935.1). Classification (GTDB taxonomy): domain Bacteria; phylum Pseudomonadota; class Gammaproteobacteria; order Pseudomonadales; family Pseudomonadaceae; genus Aquipseudomonas. The sequence goes on along the minus strand of NZ_JAYGFK010000012.1, from coordinate 251,174 downwards.
CTGGAACAGCAGCCTAGTGTTGCGGTGGGTTACACCGGCATCTCGTGGGTCGATGGTAACGGCCAGCCGTTGAACCAACCCCGTCATCCGGGTTATCGCGGTGGCGACTATGTGGGCGGGCGCAACGAGGTTGCTGACCTGCTGATCCATGATTGCTACATGGCCCCATCCGCCGTTATCTATCGACGTATAGCCTTTTGCACTACCTGGAACCCCGACAAGACCTACAGTGCTGGCGACTGGGAAATGGTCGTGCAGATGGCCGAACGCTATCCAGACTTCGCCTATGTGGATGCCCCCGGAGTCAGCTATCGCTGGCATGGCGGGCAGGCCTCGACCCAGTTTTACGCATCGTCCGAGCCTTTGGCCGCGCACCTCGCCATCGTCCAGGGGGTATTCAATCGCGACGCGCAAGGTTGTCTCAAGGGGCGCGAACGCGAGGTGGCGGCGCATATCAACCGGCGTCTCGCGCAGTACCCACAGGAGCAGCATACAGAGCTGGGTCAGCAGGCTCGCGAGCTCTGTGAACGCCTGGAAAGTCAGGCACGAGAGTCGGAGGCAGCACTCTTCTCGATCATTCTGACTACCTACAACCGGCCCGGATTGCTTCGCCATGCCCTGGCCAGTTTGGGTAAGCAAAGCCTGCGTGACTTTGAGGTGATCTTGGTAAACGACCACGGTGATCCCGTGGAATCGCTGCTGGCGGAGTTTGATTTCCCTATTACCTATCTCTACCAGGGGCGTAATCAAGGCTTGTCGGCGGCACGTAACGCTGGGCTCAGGTTGGCGCGCGGCCGCTACATTTGCTACCTGGATGATGACGACGTCTATTTGCCCGAACACCTCGCGACCCTGGCTGCCGCTTTCGAGCGCGAGCCGCAGAGCGTGGCCTATACCGGGGTCGAGTACGTCAACGAGCGGCTGGAAGGAGATGTGCGAATCGAACTTGGTCGTCAGGCACCATTCGTTCATGAAGCCTTCGATAAGGATCGGTTGTTCGTCCAGAACTACATTCCGGTGAATACTTGGGCTCATCCGCGCAGCATGCTAGCGGAGGTCGGCGAGTTCGATATCGGTCTATCGGCGTTTGAAGACTGGGACATGTTGCTGCGCTTAGCTGCACGTTATCCCTTTGTACACCAGCCCTGGATAACCGCCGAGGTGCGTCTGCGAGACGCGCCGAATACCGGTTCTGATCACATGCTTGGGCGTGAGCAGAAAAATTTCGGAGTGCTCTATCAGGAGCTGTATCGACGCCATGGCGACTTTGGTAGTGAGCGGGTGCGCCTCGGTCGTGAGGATATGCTCAGGCGCTTGGGGCTGGCGAATAATGCTGTGCCGCCACGCAAGCCTGGTATGCAGGGGTGGCTGCAAGCGCGGCAGCTGAATCCGACTCAGCAGCGACTGGTTGAGGAGCGCCTGCAGGAACATGCGGGCGGTCCTTGCATCGGGGTGGTGGTGCTGGACCTGAAGGGTGATAACGCTGCTGCAACGCGTACCCTGGATTCCCTAGCACCCTCCCGTAATGGCTACGCCAACCTACGTCCATTGCTCTTGTCCGTCGAGCCGTCGTCGCAGGGCTGTGATTGCCAAGTGCTTAGTGTGACTGCCGAGGCTTGGGTGGTCGCGCTTAACCAAGTGTTGCAAGAGGCCGATTTCGATTGGCTGGTACTGGTCAATGCGGGTGAGGAGTTCACTGCTAATGGCCTGCTAATGGCCGCTCTGGAACTGCTGACAGCGCCCGATTGCCGAGCGATATATTGCGATCAGGCTTATCGTCAGGCCGACGGCGGGCTGGTGGCCGGTTTCCGTCCTGCCTTCAATCTGGATTATCTGCTGAGCTTTCCCGCCGGTATGGCTCATCACTGGATGTTCCGTCGGGATCTTCTGCTTAAAGAGGGCGGGTTCGATATCGAACTGCCCCGCGCCGTTGAGCTGGATATGATTCTGCGTTTTATTAACGCTGATGGCCTTGTCGGGCTTGGGCATGTCGCTGAGCCGCTGCTGATAACGGATACACCGCTGCTCATGGATGTGGAGCATGAGCGCTTGGCAATCCTGCGTCACCTGCAGGGGCGGGGTTATGAGCAGTCGCGAATCGACTCGAGCCAGCCGGGGCAGTACCGCATTCATTACGGGCATGCCCAGCAGCCCTTAGTATCGGTACTTATGTTGGCGGGTAGCCAGTTGGCGCAGTTGCAGCGCTGCGTGGAAAGCCTGCTGGAGAGTACGCGTTATCCCCATTACGAGTTGCTGCTGATTGAGAGCGATCCGGCTGCACGCGAGGTCCATGAATGGTTAGCCGCAATGTCCGGGTTGGGCGAGCCTCGCCTGAGAGCCGTCTGGCCAGATGCCTCGCAGTTGAGTGTTGCGGCGGCCCTTAATCTGGCAGCGTCTCAGTCTGGAGGTGATTTCCTGTTGCTGCTGTCGCCAGAAACTGCAGTGATTGACGAGCGCTGGTTGGACGAACTGATCAACCATGCTCTGCGCCCTGAAGTGGGAGTGGTAGGTGCCAAGCTGATGGCAGCGGATGGTTCGATTCGCCATGCCGGCTTGGTCCTTGGGCTGGATGGGCCGGTGGGGCGGCCTTTCGTGGGCGAAGGGCTCGATGCGCCCGGTTATCTTCAGCGTCTTCGGGTGGACCAGAATTACAGTGCCGTCAGCCGCGAGTGCCTGATGATCGCTCGCGAGCTTTACAGCGAATTGGGAGGCTGCGCGCCTGATTTGCCCGACCGCTACCTCGATGCGGACCTTTGCCTGCGGGCACTTCAGGCCGGCTATCTGACTGTTTGGGCGGCCAATGCGACGTTAATGTTGGACGCCAGTGCGATGGTTAGTGCCAGTGCTGAGGAGGAAGATGATCTCTACGCCCGCTGGCTGCCTGCGCTAGCCAGGGACCCCGCATACAACCCTAATTTCTCCTTGATGCAGCCTGGCGGTTTCAAGCTGGCCGATCCCGGTTTGGCTTGGCGTCCGCTGGAATCATGGCGGCCCTTACCGCGAATTCTTGCTCACCCGGCCGATCTATCCGGTTGCGGTCACTATCGGGTCGTTCAGCCATTCAAGGCGCTGGAGGATGCCAGTTTGCTGGAAGGGGCAATGTCCACCAGTTTGTTGCCGTTAACCGAGCTTGAGCGCTTCCAGCCCGACGTCATTCTGTTGCAGCGTCAGGTTGGTGATGAGCGGTTGGCTGCCATGCGACGAATGAAAGCGTTTTCGTCGGCGTTCAAGGTCTACGAGTTGGATGACTACCTGCCCAACCTGCCACTGAAGAATGCTCATCGTCAGCACATGCCCAAGGATATCTTGCGTTCTCTGCGTCAGGGTTTTGCATGTGTGGATCGTTTTGTGGTTTCCACTGATATGTTGGCGGAGGCGTTCGCTGGCACGCATGAGCAGATCAGGGTTATTCGCAACATGCTGCCCACCCACTGGTGGGGCGACTTGAAGAGTCAGCGACGAACTTCTGCACGGCCGAGGGTCGGTTGGGCTGGTGGTGCGGGCCATACCGGTGATCTGGAAATGATCATTGACGTTGTCAAGGAGCTGGCAGGGGAGGTGGACTGGGTGTTCTTTGGTATGTGCCCGGAGGTAATTCGTCCTTTGGTGAAAGAGTTCCATGCTGGTGTGGAGATTAACCGCTACCCGCAGGCCCTTGCCGCTCTTAATCTGGACCTTGCCCTGGCACCTGTTGAACAGAATTTGTTCAATGAGTGCAAGAGCAACCTGCGCTTGTTGGAATACGGTGCCTGTGGATTTCCGGTGATTAGCAGTGATGTGCGTTGTTATCAAGGCACATTACCTGTTACACGGGTGAAAAACCGTTTCCGCGATTGGGTTGATGCCATTCGTATGCATGTCGCTGATCTTGATGCCTGTGCGCAAGCAGGAGACGCGCTACGTAGCGCGGTGCGGCGTGACTGGATGCTTGAGGGCGAGAACCTGCGGGCCTGGCGAGCGGCCTGGCTTCCCGATTGAGAACCTATCAGGCCGCTACCGAGCGGCCTGATGCGTTTCAAGTTTTGTTTAAAGCTGTTGCGAGTTATGCCGATAGATCTAATGCGCGGGTGAGATGTACGGGTGCTGTCAAGGCGAGATGAAAAAAAATTCACTTTGTCCCTAAAGCTCCCGCAACACAGGCCGATAAGATTTACGAATGCGAACTCAATGGCTGTCTGAGAACTGCAGAGTCGGGTTTCGCAGCCTCAGGCAAACAAGCTAGGTCCGATGGAGGACATACATCATGGCTCTTACAGTCAACACGAACATTGCGTCCCTCAACACTCAGCGCAACTTGAACACTTCCTCGAAGGCCTTGGACACCTCCTTGCAGCGTCTGTCCACGGGTTCGCGAATCAACAGTGCCAAGGACGATGCCGCCGGCCTGCAGATTTCCAACCGCCTGAGCAGCCAGATCAACGGTCTAAACGTTGCAGTCAAGAACTCCAATGACGGCATCTCCATGTCGCAAACCGCAGAAGGTGCTTTGCAGCAGTCCACCAGCATTCTGCAGCGTATGCGTGACTTGGCTTTGCAATCGGCTAACGGTTCCAACAGCGATGATGAGCGTACCGCGCTGAACTCGGAAGTAACCGAGCTGAAGAAAGAGCTTAATCGTATCTCCAACACCACCACCTTCGGTGGTAAGAAGCTGCTTGACGGTACCTTCGAAACTACTACCTTCCAGGTGGGTAGTGCCGCGAACGAAACCATCAGTGTGAAAATCGACGAGATGAGTACTGACTCGTTGACCGGTAAATATTACGAGGGCAGTGTCTCGGCTACCTCGGGTACAGCAACTGCTTCTGGGGAGGCGACTGTCTCCATGACCGTTGATGGTAAATCCGTCACTGTCACAACCAATATCGCCAGCGGTGCAACCGCTGTTGAAGCTGCGCGTCAACTGGGTGCAGCAATCAACGATGCCAACTTGGGTGTGGGTGCTTTCGTCGCTGATGACGGCACTATGAAGATCATCTCGCAACAAACTGATGGTGCTAACGAGCTGACTGCACTTACCTTTAGCGGCGCTCCTGCTGGCATCACTGCAGGCACTTATAGCGCTGCCAGTGCAGTGACGACGGATAAGATTTCCGATATTGACGTGAGCAGCGTGCAGAACTCTCAGGAGGCTGTGTTGGTAATCGATCAGGCGATTCAAACGATCGATTCCCAGCGAGCAGACCTCGGTGCGGTGCAGAACCGCTTCGAAAACACCATTGGTAACCTGCAAAACATTGCTGAGAACGTGTCGGCAGCCCGTGGTCGAATTCAGGATACTGACTTCGCTGCGGAAACTGCTAACCTGACCAAGAACCAGATCCTGCAACAGGCAGGTACTGCGATCCTGGCCCAGGCTAACCAGTTGCCGCAAGCAGTGCTTAGCCTGCTGGGCTAAGTCCGGGGTAGCATCGATGGGGAGCCAGGGTGACCTGCCTCCCCATTCCCTCATTTTGAGGAAAAGACTATGGACATTAGTTCGATACGTGATTCGAAGGTACAGAGTGGTTTGGCACCAGAGGCAGTCAAGCCGCGGCCCACTGATGTGGCAGATAAGGGCAGTACTGTGTCGGCAGTTGCAGATACAGCGCAGGCTAAGGTGGCGGCTGAGCAACAGGCTGAGCAGCAGCCGGCAAGTCGAGCCGAGCTGGAAACTGCAATGAGCAATATTCAGGAGTTCGTGCAGTCCGTGCGGCGCGATCTCAATTTTTCCCTCGATGATGGTAATGGTCGCGTCGTAGTAAAAGTGACTGACGCCACCTCTGGCGACGTGATTCGACAGATACCATCGGAGGAAGCACTCAAGCTAGCCGAGAACCTAACGGAGGTTCGTAGTCTGTTATTTACGGCTGAGGCATAAGTGCAGTGGCATGAAACTTGTTTACCGCTTAGGTAACAGGAATAGGGTGTCAACCCTTTGGCGAGGCAACTAACATGGCTGGTATCACAGGTATAGGGTCAGGCATCGACATTGATGCAATCGTCAAGGCGTCTGTCGCGGCTGAGCGTGCGCCCAAGGACGCGCAGCTGGAACGACTAACGACCAAGACGACAACGCAAATTACCTCGCTGGGTACTTTCAAAAGTGCCCTGAGTGAGTTTCAGACAGCGGCCAAAAACCTAAATGATGCCAGTTTGTTCGGTACTCGCAAGGCTACATCTTCCGATGCTGCACGTGTAGCAGCCAGTGCCGAGAAAACAGCACTCACAGGTGCTTACCGTGTTGAGGTCAGCCAGCTTGCCAGTTCGTCTAAGATCGCTTCGGGCAGTGTTAGTGGCGACTCGAGTAGTACTTTCGCTTCTGGCGGTACCCTGAGCATTGCTCTGGGGGACGATAGTTTTGATGTCGATGTCGCGGCTGGTGCCACGCTAAAAGATATTCGCGATGCCATTAATACCAAACTTGGTGAAAAGGGTATTAGTGCCAATATCGTCAGTGATCCTGCCGGCGGGACGTCGCAGCTGGTTCTCTCGTCCAGTAAAACTGGTGCTGGCAACGATTTGACGCTTTCGGCAACGGGGGCCGACCTGCAAGGGCTGGTAACTGACATGCCGGCTGCGCTTAGCGAGGCGCAGAATGCCAAGTTCACGATCGATGGGCTTGCTCTCGAAAGCGCTACCAATGAAGTCAGTGGAGCGATTGAAGGTGTGACCTTTACTTTGGCTAAGGCCGAGGAAGGCGTTAGCACCACGCTTAACGTGGGTGAGAATACGTCTGCGGTTAAGGACAGTCTGAAGAAGTTTGTTGATGCATATAACAAACTCATCACAACGACCAATAGTTTAACCAGTGTGGTATCTGTCGGTGAAGGCAAGGAACCGTTGGTCGGAGGGTTGGTCGGTGATTCCTCGGTGCGCAATGTGCTTAGTGGCTTGCGTTCGGAATTGACGGATATCTCGGCAGGTCAAAGCGGCGATGCTTTCCGTGCCTTGGCTGATCTGGGGATTACCACACAGAAGGATGGCAAGTTGACCATCGACGACACCAAGCTCACGGCTGCGCTTGAGGATAATTACGATGCGGTTGGGGCGTTTATCACTGGCGATAATGGGCTAATGAATCGTCTCAGTGGGCGCGTTGATGGTTACGTGAAAACGGGCGGAGTACTGCAGCAGCGTATTGATGGTTTGCAGAAAACCGATGCTGACATTAAAGAGCAGAAAGCCGATCTGGAAACCCGCGTTGCAGCCATCCAAGCGCGGCTTTACAAGCAATACAATGCCATGGATTCATTGGTGGGGCAGCTGACCCGAACCAGTGATTCGCTGGCCAGTGCGCTGGACAGCCTGCCGGGTGTTGTAAAAAAAGGTAATTAACCCATGAAAAGCCCAATCGATACTTACAAGAAGGTTAAAACCAGTCAGGAGGTCTCGCAGTACCGTGCGGTGGCTCTGCTGCTTGAAGGGGCTGTTGAACGTGTGAAACTGGCACGTCTGGCGCAGCGCGAAGGTAACAGTGAAGTGCGCGGTATGGCTGTCGGCACTACTATTACCATCCTTGGTGTTCTGCAGGCCAGTTTGGATAAGCAGCTCGGTGGTGAAATTGCCGAAAACCTAGATGCTCTTTACGCCTACATGACGCGCCGTTTGGCGGGTGTGGCCATTGAGCGCGAAGCCGGCAGTCTTGAAGAGGTTGAAGGGCTGTTGGTTCAGTTGCAAGACGCCTGGCTTGCGATAGGGGCCGAAGTAGAGCCTTTGGCGGGCTGAAAGGATTAAAGTTTCCGGGTTGGGTGTCGATATAGAAGTATCTGCATCCAGCACAGCGAGACGTGACGATGAACGCAATGGCAGCCCTACGCCAATACCAGCATGTGAACACCCACGTACAAGCGGTTGAAGCAACGCCGCATCGTTTGATTCAGATGCTCATGGAGGGCGGTCTGACGCGTCTGGCTCAGGCGCGTGGTGCCATGGATCGTGGGCAAACTGCCCTCAAAGGTGAGCTAATTGGTAAGGCCATTGGCATCATCGGTGGTTTGCGTAACGGTCTGGATATGAGTGCTGGCGGTGAGTTGGCGGCTAATCTGGATAGCTTGTACGAATATATGGTGTCCCGCCTGCTTGAAGCCAATGTAAAGAACGTACCAGAGCCGCTTGACGAAGTCGCGGATCTGTTGCGCAACGTAAAAACTGGCTGGGATGCTATTAGCCAATAAGCCGCCAGAGCCTTTTGGGAGCTTTTCGATGACTACCTCTGTGCAGCGTCTACAAGACACCGGTACTGCAATGCGCGATGCTCTGGCTACACGTAACTGGGCAGTTATTGCCGAGTTGGACGTGCAGTGCCGCCAAGTGGTTGATGAAGCTATGGTGGAGTCTGCTAGTGATGAAGGCGTTTTGCGTATACGAATGCAGGAATTGCTGGAGCTCTATCGTGAGCTGGTTGCTGTTTGTCAGGCTGAGCAGCAGCGTTTGGCTCAGGAACTGGTTCAGTTGAATCAGTCGCAACAAGGTGCGAAGGTCTACCAGCTATTTGGTTGAGCGGTCCGCCCGGTCGACGTCGTTCGGTGTCGACTTCTGCTATTTTTCCTTCTTTGATCTAAGCGGCTGCCTAGACTGCTTCTAAGGCAGAATAAAAAGCACGCCATAAAATTGACTACGAGCAGGAAAATGACTTAACTAGTGGCGCAGTTGCCGGAACTGGCTTGAGTTTTTTGTCAGTGGCATGTTCTTCACTCCAGGATCAGCAAATAAAACTATGTGGCGTGAAACCAAAATCCTCCTGATTGACGACAACAGTGAGCGCCGTCGCGACCTGACGGTAATCCTGAATTTTTTAGGTGAAGAGCATTTAGCGTGTGATAGCCAGGGCTGGCAGCAGTGTGTTGCAGAACTTGGCTCTAGTCGCGAGGTGCTTAGCGTTCTGCTCGGGGAGGTGAAAACCAAGGGCGGTGTACTGGAGATGCTCAAGCAGTTAGCTGCCTGGGATGAGTTTTTACCGACCTTGTTGCTCAATGAGCACGCGGCTGCTGAGTGGCCTGAAGAGCAGCGTCGCAGTGTGTTGGCAACACTGGAAATGCCACTGAGTTACAATAAACTGCTCGACTCGATGCACCGCGCCCAGGTCTACCGTGAAATGTATGACCAGGCTCGTGAGCGCGGCCGTCAGCGCGAGACGAATCTTTTCCGTAGCCTGGTTGGCACCAGTCGGGCTATCCAACAGGTTCGGCAGATGATGCAGCAGGTGGCCGATACCGAGGCCAGCGTGTTGATTCTGGGTGAGTCAGGCACTGGCAAGGAAGTGGTCGCGCGTAACCTGCATTACCATTCCAAGCGTCGCGAGGCACCGTTTGTACCGGTCAACTGTGGGGCTATTCCCGCCGAGTTGTTGGAAAGTGAGCTGTTCGGACATGAGAAGGGTGCCTTTACCGGCGCTATTACCAGCCGTGCCGGGCGCTTTGAGTTGGCCAATGGTGGCACGCTATTTCTCGACGAAATCGGCGACATGCCACTACCCATGCAGGTGAAGTTGTTGCGTGTGTTGCAGGAGCGCACGTTTGAGCGTGTGGGTAGCAACAAAACTCAGAGCGCCGATGTGCGGATCATTGCCGCCACCCACAAAAACCTCGAGAAGATGATTGAGGACGGCAGTTTCCGTGAGGATCTGTACTACCGTTTGAACGTGTTCCCCATCGAAATGGCTCCGCTGCGTGAGCGCATTGAAGATATTCCGTTATTGATGAACGAGTTGATCTCGCGCATGGAGTTCGAGAAGCGCGGCTCTATCCGTTTCAACTCGGCAGCCATTATGTCGCTCTGTCAGCATGATTGGGCGGGCAACGTACGTGAGTTGGCCAACTTGGTCGAGCGTATGGCGATCATGCATCCTTATGGCGTCATTGGCGTGGGCGAGCTGCCGAAGAAGTTCCGCCATGTGGATGATGAAGGCGAGGGTATGGTTGCCGGCCTACGCGATGAGCTCGAGGAGCGTTGTGCGATCATCGCCGGTTTGCCAGGCGTAGATTCGGTCGCCATGTTGCCGCCTGAAGGGCTAGACCTTAAAGACTACTTGGGCAACCTTGAGCAAGGCTTGATTCAGCAGGCGCTGGATGATGCCAGTGGTGTGGTCGCGCGTGCTGCCGAGCGCTTGCGTATTCGCCGCACCACGCTGGTCGAGAAAATGCGCAAGTACGGCATGAGCCGGCGCGATGACGAGGGGCTCGACGACTGAAGTTTTCCTCCTTCATTCGTCAGTGACTTGGCGGTTACCTGTCAAATAAAGCCGAAGGATTGACGAATCCCTCGGCTTTATTTTTACCACATTGATTTTAAAGGATATTTTTTCAGGCACGGGTATTGCTAACTCTCTTGCAACTGACTGTCTTATGACGGCTCGCTGCGCGAGAGATAACGATGAACAGCAACTTCCAACGCCCTGAACATTCTGAAGCGCCTGCGTTACCTGTGGAGCAGGGCAGCCGTGCCGAGCTTGAGCACGCCTTTGCTTTGTTCAACCAAATGTCGACCCAGCTCAGCAGCTCTTACAGCATGCTGGAAGCGCGTGTAACCGAGCTTAAAGGTCAACTGGCTCTGGTCAGTGCCCAGCGAATGCAGGAGTTGGCCGAAAAGGAGCGCTTGGCCAACCGTCTGCAGAGCCTGCTGGATTTGCTCCCTGGTGGAGTGATCGTCATTGATGGCCAGGGCGTGGTACGTGAAGCCAACCCGGTTGCCCGCAATCTTCTGGGCCAGCCCCTGGTTGGCATGCTCTGGCGTCAAGTAATCGCCCGTAACTTTGCTCCACGCGAGGATGATGGGCACGAAATCTCCCTGAAGGATGGCCGGCGTCTGTCGATCGCCACCCGCTCACTGCGCGCTGAGCCAGGGCAGTTGGTGCTGCTGACTGACCTGACAGAAACCCGGCGCTTGCAGGATCAGCTATCTCGTCACGAGCGCTTGTCTGCTTTAGGGCGCATGGTGGCCTCCCTTGCTCACCAGATTCGTACGCCGCTTTCTGCTGCCTTACTCTATGCCAGCCACCTTACCGAGCACGTTCTGCCGGTGGAGCAGCAACAGCGTTTTGCCGGTCGCTTGAAAGAGCGCTTGCACGAGTTGGAGCATCAGGTGCGCGACATGCTGATCTTTGCCCGTGGTGAGTTGCCGCTGCCGGATCGCCTGGCACCCAATGCGCTGTTCGATGCCCTACGTAGCGCTGCCGAACCGCATGTGTTGGATATGCAGGTGCGCTGGCAGTGCGATAGCCGTGCCGGTGAGTTGTTGTGCAATCGCGACACGCTAGTCGGTACGGTGCTCAATTTGATCGAGAATGCGATTCAGGCAGCAGGTCGTGAAGCTCGCTTAAAAGTTCATCTTTATTCGCGCGGCGAGACTGTGCGGCTGTGCATCAGCGACAACGGGCCTGGTATCGATAGCGCGACGTTGTCGAGGCTCGGTGAACCCTTCTTTACTACCAAAACCACCGGCACTGGCCTTGGCCTAGCCGTGGTCAAGGCAGTGGCGCGGGCCCATCAGGGCGACGTGCAGCTGCGCTCGCGGCCGGGGCGCGGTACCTGCGCCATTCTGACGTTGCCACTGCTCGGTGCTGTGCATCCTTTGATTCAGGAGTAACCATCCATGGCGAACAAAATTCTATTGGTCGAAGATGACCGCGCACTGCGCGAGGCGCTGGCCGATACCCTCGCGCTGGGTGGGCATGATTACCGCGCGGTTGATTGCGCCGAAGCGGCGTTACTGGCTATCGCTGAAGAGTCCTTCAGCCTAGTGGTCAGTGACGTGAACATGCCTGGCATGGATGGCCATCAGTTGCTTGCGCAAATTCGTCAGCGTCTGCCGCAGTTACCGGTATTGTTGATGACTGCTTTTGGCGCGGTTGAGCGGGCGGTGGATGCCATGCGTCAGGGCGCAGCAGACTATTTGGTTAAGCCATTTGAGCCCAAGGCGTTGCTGAGCCTGGTCGATCGCCATGCGCTGGGGCGCGTGGCGGCAAGCGAGCAAGATGGCCCGGTTGCAGAGGAGCCGGCCAGCGTGCAGCTGTTGGCCTTGGCCACGCGGGTGGCGCAGAGCGACTCCACGGTGCTGATTACTGGTGAGTCCGGTACCGGTAAAGAGGTGCTGGCGCGCTTTATTCATCAGCAGTCTCCGCGGGCGAATAAACCCTTTATCGCCATCAACTGTGCGGCGATCCCGGACAACATGTTGGAAGCGACTCTGTTTGGGCATGAGAAGGGCGCATTTACCGGCGCGATTGCCAGCGCGCCAGGCAAGTTCGAACTGGCCGAAGGTGGCACCATCTTGCTCGACGAGATCTCCGAGATGCCGCTGGGGCTGCAGGCCAAGCTGCTACGTGTGCTACAGGAGCGTGAGGTGGAGCGTGTTGGCGCACGTAAGCCAATCATCTTGGATATTCGCGTGCTGGCCACTAGTAACCGCGACTTGGCGGCGGAAGTGGCGGCGGGGCGTTTCCGCGAAGACCTTTATTATCGTTTGTCGGTGTTCCCATTGGCTTGGCGGCCGTTGCGTGAGCGTCCTGCGGACATCGTGCCACTGGCCGAACGTCTGCTGGCCAAGTATGTGAAGAAAATGAATCACGCGCCGATTCGTCTTTCCCCTCAAGCGCAGATGAGCCTGATAAGCCATAGCTGGCCGGGTAACGTGCGTGAGCTGGATAACGCCATTCAGCGTGCGCTGATTCTGCAGCAGGGTGGTTTGATTCAGCCGCAGGACCTCTGCCTGCTAGCGCCTATCGGTTCTGCGCTGGCACCGGCAGTGCAGCCGTTGTTGGCTGTGGTAGCTAATAGAGCACCTGAGCTGCAGGAGACTGCGGCAGCAGAAGCCGGCGCACTGGGCGATGACCTGCGCCGGCATGAGTTCCAGATGATCATCGATACCCTGCGTGCCGAACGCGGTCGCCGTAAGGAGGCTGCCGAGCGCCTGGGCATTAGCCCGCGTACCCTGCGCTACAAGCTGGCGCAGATGCGTGATGCGGGCATGGATGTAGAGAGCTATTTATTTGCCAGCTAAGTAGGCAGGGTTCGGCTTACTGCATTCAAGCATGCCTGCATGTTGTAGAGCTGTAGGCTGGATGACGCTCTTTTTATCCACCATAAGGTCGCTATTGGTGGATGGGTAAAGCGTCATCCCCCTACGCCTGATCGCGAGTGCTTGTGTGGCCCGGATGCAATCCGGGAGTGATCCTCGAGATTTCCCTCGGATTACATCCGGCTACGACTCTGATTAATCCTTCCACGGCATCGGTGCACCCAGCAGGCGGCCCATAGCACCGTATAAGCCCAGCTCTTTGAGCATCGCAAGCTCCCCTTCGGTTTCCACCATTTCTGCGATCAACGGCAAGTCGATGCTGTTAGTGGCGCGGAATACCGCCTCAATAAACATGCGTTTGTCGCTTTCCTGGTCGATGGCGCGGATATAGGTGCCGTCAAGTTTCAGATAGGCCAGGCCGAGGTGCGTCAGATTGCCGATTAGGCTGAAACGCCCGCCAAAGTGCTGTAAGCCGAGGCTGAAACCGCTATCGCGAATACGCTGGCTGAGCGCCTCCAGCTCAGCTGCAGGTGGCAGGTGACGCTCGTCCACCTCAAGAGTTAATCGGCCAGCCTGCTGGGGGTTCTGCTTGAGAATGTCCAGTATGCGTTTGAGCGTTGCTGTATCCCGCAGGGTGGCGGCAGATAGGCTGAGGGCCAGGGGTGCGGCATGCGCACTCAGGTGCGCCAAGCTGTGTTCGAGCATGGCCAAGTCAAAGCGGGCGGTCCAGCCCAGGCGCTCAATCCAGGGCAGAAAACGCCCTGCAACGATTGCCTCGCCCTGCGGGTCAAGCAGGCGGGCGAGTATCTTGTGATGCAGTACCTGTTTGCGCTCAGCGCATAACATGACCGGTTGGAAGTACAGCTGCAGCTTGCGTGTGCTCAGGGCTTCATCAATCCAGCCGCGCCAGTCATGCAGGCCCTGAGTCGCTTGTGCGTGGTAATCGTCCAGACGCACCCAGTCGCGGCTTGGGTCGTTCTGCGCTTGCGCTAGGGCCTGATCGGCGCGGCCGATGACCTGGTTGGGTTCTTCGCCTGGGCGGAACGCGGCAATACCCATGTGGGCTACCGGGGAGCAATCGCTGGCACCTGTTTGACGCAGGCTTTCCAGGCCGTTGTGCAGTTCGCTGGCGAGTAGGTCGGCTTCCTCGCTGGCAATACCGGGTGCAAGCAGGCTGAATTCACCGCCACGGCTGCGCGAAGCCAGCCAGTCAGAGCGACGGGTTTGGCTGAGCAGGCGCTTGAGTAGCTCACCGATGGCTGCAATCAGCGCGTCGGTTTGCTGGCTACCGAGGCGCTGGTTGAGTCCGCCGAGGTCGTTGACGCGCAGCAAGATCAGGTAGCCCTCGGCATTTTGTTCGCTGACGACCAGTTGGTTGGCCAAGCGAATATCGAACAGGCGGCGATTGGCTAGGCCGGTGATGCTGTCTTGGTAGGCTTCTTCACGGAGTTTTTCGCTGCGTGCGGCTTCCTCGGCAAACAGGGTTTTCAGCTTCTCCACCATCTGGTTCATGGCGGTGACCACGCGTTTGAGTTCTGGCGTGCGCGGCACCTTGGGCAGGGTGAGAAACTCTCTGCGGGAGATTGCCTGGGCTTGTTGCACCATGTTGTCCAGTGGGCGCAATTGCGTACGTAGCAGCCAGCCACCGAGTATTGCGCTGACAATGCCGCAGAGCAGTAGCCAGAGCAGGCTGCCGATGGCGCTGTCCCAGAGCTTGGCCAGGGCGAACTGCGGATTGCTGAGTACTTCGATTCGTGCCGCTTGCTCCCAGCCGCGCATGATTAGGGCATCGCCGCCTTGCGGCTGCAGGTCAACCAATTGACTAAACCAGGCCGGTACGCTTTCTTCGCTGGCATCGCTGCTGCGCCGCTCGATAATCACCTCGTTACCGGGAATGCGTACGACACGGATGCTGGTGAAGTAGCCGCTGTCGAAGATCGAGCTGACCATCAGTTCAATCATCGCCGGGTCATCTACGTGTGGCGTTATTGATAGGCCCAGCGCAGTGGCAGCGTCTTGGCCGTGCGAGCGTAGTTGGCTGAGCAGTTGCTCACGCGAGCTCTCTACCCCAGCGATAAAACTCCCAGTAAAGGCCACGACCAAGAACAGGCAGATGGCGAGAAATAGTTGCTTGAGTAGAGACATAGGTTCCTCCTAGCCTTCGCCGATGGCGAAGCCCTCCGTGCGCATTTTTTTAAGCAGGTCCTGCCAGCGCGAGAGTTTCTTGGTGTCGCTTTTTTTGCTGCTGGAGCCTGGGAGATAGAGCCCTTCGGCATTGAATGCATAGACCGGTAGCAGGTCGCGGCGCTGCGACGCCGGTTTGATCTGGTTGATTAGATTGTCCAGCACCAGTGGCTCGGCGCTGGGGCTGGCGTAGTAGGTCAGCACCATATGCGCCTGGTTGTAGTTGAGTGCCTTGACATAGGTGATACGCAGCTTGTCGCTGGGGATGCCGAGCTGGCGTAGGGTGAAATATTTGGCGATGGAGAAGTCTTCGCAGTCGCCTTCGCCCTTAACCAGCATCTCGACGGGGGTAGCCCAGTAGTCATTCTGTTGCCAGACGTTGATGTCGTCGGAGAAGCGGATCTGCCGGTTGAAGAAACGATTGATCTCGGTGAGTTTGTCCAATTCATTGCTGGCGCTGCTGGCCTTGATTTGCGCTTGCCAGGCCTGAATGCGTTGTTTGCCTGGGCCAAGGTTGCCGTAGCGGCTTTCGGCCTTTTGCAGGATCAGCTCGAAGTCCCAGTTGGCCAACGCGCTGGCTAAACCAATCAGCAGGATGCAGCCACCTAGTAACGCTCGATTAAGGCGCTTGAACCATCCGTGAATGAGCTGACGAGGTTGCATGTACCGCGCCTCGATCCGAGATGCGAGAAGTCTAGGTGCTGGGGCGGGTTTTTGCTGGGGTGAATGAGCGCCTGCTATGGCGTGTTTATGCGGCACTCAATATGGCTGACGAGAAACCTGGTTCAGGGTTTGACCAGGGTTTTCTGCTTGAGGATGTACAGGCTGACCAGAACCGCACTGGTCAGCATAAAAGCCCTGGCCCAGAACAGCGGCACCAGGTAACACGACAGGCCAATGCTTAGCCACATCAGGCTGATGGCGTAAACCTTGCCCTTGAACGGGATGCCCTGGCCTTCAAGGTAGTCGACAATCCACGGGCCAAGTTGCCGGTGATTGACTAGCCACAAGTAGAAACGCTGCGAGCTGCGCATAAAACAGGCGGCAGCCAGCAGTAGAAACGGGGTGGTGGGCAAGACGGGGAGGAAAATACCAATCACCCCCAGCGCTACGCTCAACCAGCCAATGGCCAGCAAAGCGTAGCGAATAACTGGGTTGCGTTGTTCCTGGATCGTGCGCGCCATGGCGCAGTCTTAGTGGTGACGCGGCTTCAACAGCGCTGGTTTTTCTTCTGGCGCATTGCACAGAAGAAACAGCGCCGTTAGCAGCTCAGGGATTTGCTCGACCATGCTGTCGACCAAGTCGCGGTCACTGGCGATCTCGGCGAACTCAGGCTGCTCGTCGAACAACCCGGAACCCACCATGATCGGCAGCAGCAGTTCACTGACTTCATCTTCAGCGTCGTCGAACCACACCGACTCACGCAGGAATACCCCTTCCATAAAGCCGATGCACCAGCCGCGCAGGTCGGAATCGTCCGGCTCATCGCCGAGGTCGAGATCGCACGGTACTTCCGGCTCATCGTCGCTGGCCAGTTGGCGGGCGATGTGGCTTTGCAGTTGGATCAGGGTGGCTTCGATCTCTTCACGCTCGGCGTCGCTGCGGTAATGCGGCGGCTCGGAGAACAGGGCGTCGATCCATTCGCGCTCGGCAACCTGCTCCGGGCAAATCGACAGGGCGGTCAGGTAGCCATGGGCGGCGATGTAGTCCAGTGCCTCTTCATGCAGCTCATCGGCATCGAGGAAGGCTTGCAGGCGGGAGAGTTGCTCGGCGAAGGACATCGGGGGCTACCTTGAAGGAGTAAACGAGGCTGAATTCTAGTCTAGAGCGGCCATAGCGGCCATAGCTGCGGCCCTGGCAAGTGAAAATCAGATCAAACGCGGTCACTGCTGCGCGTGCCTTCCGGCACTTGCGTATAATGCGCCGCTTGTTTCGGAGACCTTTCATGCTCGAGCACGCACAGCGCATCCTTAAAGACGTATTCGGTTACGACAGCTTCCGTGGCCGGCAGGGTGCGATTATCGAGCGTGTGGCCAGTGGCGGTGATGCCCTGGTGCTGATGCCCACCGGGGGCGGTAAGTCGTTGTGTTTTCAGGTGCCGGCCCTGCTGCGTGATGGTTTGGCAGTGGTGGTGTCGCCGCTGATTGCGCTGATGGACGATCAGGTCTCCACCCTTGATGAGTTGGGTGTGGCCGCCGTCGCACTGAACTCCACCTTGAGTGCTGACGAACAGCGTGAAATCGCCGAGCGGATCAAGCGAGGCGAGATCAAGATGCTCTACCTGGCCCCGGAGCGGCTGGTGCAGCCGCGCATGTTGAGCTTTCTGCAGGGCCTTGAAATTGCCTTGTTCGCCATCGATGAGGCGCATTGCGTGTCGCAGTGGGGGCATGACTTCCGCCCGGAATACCTGCAGTTGGGCCAGCTCGCCGAACTGTTCCCCAACGTGCCGAGAATCGCTCTGACCGCCACGGCGGACATGCGTACGCGCGAGGAAATCGTCCAGCGCCTGCATCTGCAGAATGCCGAACGCTTTCTGTCGAGCTTCGATCGGCCGAACATTTTCTACCGCATCGTGCCCAAGGAGCAGCCGCGCAAGCAGTTGCTGAACTTCCTCGCCGCGCGCAAAGGCGATGCCGGTATCGTCTATTGTCTGTCGCGCAAGAAGGTTGAAGAGGTCGCCTCGTTCCTCTCCGAGCAGGGCTTTCCTGCATTGCCGTATCACGCCGGCTTGGCCAATGAGCTGCGCGCTTACCACCAGAAGCGCTTTCTCAACGAGGAAGGGCTGATCATGGTGGCGACCATTGCCTTCGGCATGGGCATCGATAAACCCAACGTGCGCTTCGTTGCCCACCTCGACCTGCCCAAATCTCTGGAAGCCTATTACCAGGAGACTGGCCGTGCCGGTCGCGATGGTTTACCGGCGGATGCCTGGATGGCCTATGGCCTACAGGATGTGATTTTCCTCAAACAGATGCTCAACAACTCCGAAGGCGATGAGCGTCACAAACGTGTGGAGCAGCACAAGCTGGATGCCATGCTGGCCTTGTGTGAGGAAACCCGCTGTCGGCGTCAGGCGCTGCTGGCCTATTTCGATGAAAACATGCCGCAACCTTGTGGGCATTGCGACAACTGCATGGACGGCGTGCAAACCTGGGATGCCACCGAGCCGGCACGCCAGGCGCTGTCGGCGGTTTATCGTACTGGGCAGCGCTATGGTGTGGGGCATCTGGTTGATGTGTTACTGGGGCGCGATAACGAGAAGATTCGCTCCGTCGGTCATCAACATTTGGCGGTGTTCGGCATCGGTAAGGCAATGGCTGAGGGCGAGTGGCGTTCGTTGTTTCGCCAGTTGGTGGCGCGGGGTTTGGCCGATGTCGATCTCGACGGTTTTGGTGGTTTGCGTCTTTCTGACAGTTGCCGGCCCTTGCTAAAGGGCGAGGTCAGCCTGCAGCTACGCCGCGATCTGAAACCGCAGCAAAGCGCCAAGGCTTCCAGTAGCGCTGCCAGCCAATTGGTCCGTGGCGAGGAACGTGGCCAGTGGGAGGCGTTGCGTGCCTTGCGGCGCAAGTTGGCGGAAGAGCATGGCGTGCCGCCGTATGTGATTTTCCCGGATGCCACCTTGCTGGAAATGCTGCGTAGCAAGCCCAGCACCTTGGCCGAGATGGCGCAGGTCAGTGGCGTTGGTGCGCGTAAGCTAGAGCGTTACGGCGAGGCCTTCCTCAACGTGCTCGGCGCGGCAGATGAAGCGCCGCGCGCCGTGGTTGATTTACGTCACGAACTGGTCAGCCTGGCCCGTGCCGGGATGACGCCTGCGCAGATCGCCGGTCAGCTCAATTGCAGCGAAAAAAATGTTTATGGTCTGCTGGCTGAAGCCATTGGCCGCCAGCAGCTTTCCCTAGAGCAAGCCCTGGATGTGCCGGAGCAACTGCTCGGCGAAATTCAGGATGCTTTCCTCGATGGTGAGGGTGAGTTACCGCCAGTCGCCACAATCAGCGAGCAGTTTGCCGGGCGTGTTGAACTGGGTATTTTGCACTGTGTGCGTGCGGCTCTGCAGTCTGAGTTCGAAGCCTGAGACCGGTTGCTTCGGCGGCTATTTTCAGCGCTGTTAGCGCTTGTGGCACCGTGTGTGAGTAGCTAAGGTGGTTTGAGCTATCTTGCGCTTCGAGGTTCCGGTGCCGCTTTCTCATGCCTGGCTAGACGATGTACGCCCCAGCCCCTATGCGGATCAACTCGCTTTGGGGTTTCGTTGGTTGCGTTTCTCTCGGCCGCTAGAGCAGGAATATCGAGATTACCTACGTGGCGATAGCCTCGAGCTGAAGCGTATCGCCCTTAGCGTTGGCATCTTGGTATGGCTGGCCTTTGCCGCATTTGACTTTGTCTTGGTCGAGGCACCTGAAGTCTGGTGGATTTTTTCCATCCGCATGGGGGTGCTCTTGCTTCTGTGTCTATTCGGCTGGTTGCTGATTCAGCGCAAGTACACTTATTTGTTGCAGCCGCTTAGTCTCGCCAGCTTGCTTGCGTTGGGGGCCGCAGCATCTTTGGTCGTCGGTATTGCCCATCGTGTTGACCCCAATTACCCCTATGAGGGGCTCTTGTTGATATGCATGGCCGCATACTTTTTGGCCGGGTTACGCCTGAGCGAGGCGCTTTGTTGTTCCTTGCTGGTCATGCTGTTGTATATCGCTGTCGAGTTGACTATGGGTGGCGTGGACCTGGCTCGTTTGATCAACAACAGCTTGTTTTTACTGTCCGGAAATCTGGTCGGTGCGGTGGGTTGTTACCTGCTGGAGTTCAAGTCTCGTGAGCATTTTCTGATTAGCCGGCTTATGCGTGTATTGGCTGACCACGACAGCCTGACCGGGTTAAATAACCGGCGTAGCTTTAACCGACAATTCGAGCGGCTGTGGCGTCAGGCTCAGCGTGAGCAGCGCAGTCTGGCGCTGTTGCTGTGCGATATCGATCATTTCAAAGCCTATAACGACCGCTATGGCCATCAAGCCGGGGACAACGTGCTGCAACGTATAGGCGGTTTGTTGCAGGATGCCGCGAGGCGTCCGTTGGACATGGCCGTTCGCTTGGGTGGCGAGGAGTTTGCTGTGTTGTTATATGACATTGCTGAGGTTGAAGCGCGGAACCACGCTGAAGCGTTGCGCCAGACCTTGCTGGCCCTGAATATTGAGCATGAAGGGTCCAGCACAGCAAGTATGCTAACCATGTCGATTGGCATTGCCTGCATCCAGCCTGATGAAGGCGGTGCACTTGCGCAGCTGTATGAGCACGCTGATCGCGCGCTCTATGAGGCCAAGGCTTTTGGCCGTAACCAGGTCGTTGCGTAGGCTGAATCACGTATCGGCTAAGCCCAATATTCAGTGCGATTAGTCGTTGTTGTTCAGCCTTGAGCATGGCCGATTTTGTCGCTGTGTTTGGCGCGTCAGGTGAGTGCCGGAGCGCAAGTGCCGGTGCTAGGATCCTGGGCTTCCCTTCGAATGAATAGTCCAATGGATCGTTTGATTCAAGCCAATGGCCAACCCCATTACGGCATCTTTCCCGCAGCGCCGGTGCTGATCAATTACCGCAATTTTGATTTTCGCTCGCCCATGGGGCGCAAGCTGGGAGTGTTCGCCAAATGGCGGCGGTTTCATCAGTTCCAGTATTTCGGGTTGATCAGCGATGAGTTGATTGGCGGCTGTGCGTTGGCCAACTTAAGCCTGCTGGGTGTTGGCTTTGTCTATCTGTTTCATCCCGCCAGCGGACGGATGATTGAGCGACAGTTCAAGCTGCCATTGGCCTTTGGTAGCCGATTTTCGCAAACCCCGGATCAGGGTGTGTGTGAGTTACGCAGTGGCGGCAATTTGCTGCGTTTAGAGAACAGCGCAATGCCTAAGGAGAAGCGTTTGCTGGTTGAGTTGGATGACGGCACGCGTATTGATGCATGTTTCTCCGAAGCGCAGCCGGCGTTCCAGCCGATGTGTATCAATACGCAGGCTGGGGCCAATGGCTGGGTTTATGCGCAAAAGGTGGCCGGTGTACGTTGCACGGGGCAAGTGCGCAGTGCGCTGGGGAATTTCGACTTGGCGCAGATTGACGCTTTCGCCCATCACGACTGGTCAGCTGGTTATATGCGGCCTGAAACCCATTGGCACTGGGCGTGTTTGTCCGCTCAGGTTGGCGAACTGCGGGTGGGCTTGAATCTGTCTAGCGGAGTCAATGAAACCAGTTTTACCGAGAATTGTTTCTGGCTTGACGGTGAACTGCTTAAGGTTGATACGGTGCGCTTTGCTTTTGATCGCGACCAGCCGCTGCAGCCCTGGATGATTTACTCCCATGACGGTCAGGTGGAGCTGCGTTTCGAAGGGCGTGGCTTGCACAAGGAACGCTTGAATGTGGGGCTGCTAGCGAGCAACTTCAAACAGGTATTTGGCCAGTTCAGCGGGGTGTTACGCCCTTGTGGTCGCCCCGAAGTACGCATCGATAACCTCTGGGGCTTTGTCGAAGATCAATATGTAAAGTGGTGAAACCTTTTGCAGGCTTGCCTCGCTAAAGGGCTTATGGTTAGCTGGCTAATAATTAGTTTTTATAGTTAAGAGCCGCTTCTATGTCACATACCGATCAACACCGTTTCGCCATGCAAGTCGCCCAACTATCCCGAGCCTGGCGCGCTGAACTGGATCGCCGCCTCGTCGGCCTGGGACTCTCCCAGGCTCGTTGGTTGGTGCTGCTGCACTTGGGGCGCTTTGCTGAGTTGCCGACCCAGCGTGAATTGGCGCAGAGCGTCGGCGTTGAGGGGCCGACCCTGGCGCGTCTGCTCGACAGTCTGGAGGCTCAGGGGTTGGTCAGCCGCCAGGCCGTACCCGAAGACCGTCGCGCCAAGAAGATTGCCCTCAGCCCGCAAGCTCAGCCGTTGATTGAAAAGATTGAGGCCATCTCTGCACAGCTGCGGGCGGAAGTGTTTGCCGGCATCGATGAAGATGAATTGCGTCGCTGTCAGGCGGTTCATGCCCAAGTATTGAGCAATCTGGAAAAACGCTGATGGGGGATGACCTGCAGACGTTGCAGCAGCGCTTTGGTCCGCGTTATCCGCAGTGGCTGCTAGCGGTTTTGATGGTTGGCAGCATGGCCATGATCTTGGCCGCTACCAGCATCAATGTTGCTCTGCCGGCGATCATGGCGGATTTCGCCATTGGCCGGCCATTGGCGCAATGGCTATCGACTGGCTTTCTCGCTTCGATGACTGCTGGTCTGCTGCTGGCTGCCTGGGCCCAGGCACGCTTTGGCGCGCGGCGTACGGCGCAATGTGGCTTGCTGCTTTTTATCATCAGCTCTCTGCTGGCGTTGGTCGCGTTTGCGGCCTGGCAATTGATTGCTCTACGCATTGTTCAGGGGCTATGCGCTGGGATTGTGCAGCCGTTGGCCATGGTGCTGATTTTTCGTGTGTTTGCCGATGGCGGACGCGGTATGGCGCTAGGTATCTACGGACTGGGTGTGATGCTTGCTCCCTCGCTGGGGCCGGCTATTGGTGGCTATCTGGTCGATAACTTCGGTTGGGCGGCGATCTTCTGGATGCCGTTGCCGATGTGTCTACTGGCTATGCTGGCGGGGCAATGGTTGTTGCCTGACCAGCGCCTGCGCAGCACTCCGCGCCTGGATGTCCTGGCTTTCGTTTTACTCTGTGTAGCGATCTTTGCTGCGCTGGGCTTTTTGGCTGAAGCGCAGCGCTTTGCTTGGATAGCGCCCCGCGTCTGGCTAACGGGTGCCCTGGCGGTGATAACGGTTGGGTTGTTTATCTGGCGTAGCCGTCGCGCCACTCAGCCGCTGTTGCCTCTCACATTGTGGCGGCATGGCGGATTTCGCAGTGCCAGTTGGGTCGCTCTTACTCTGGGGCTAGGTCTATATGGTTCGACTTACCTGATACCACTCTATCTACAGACTGTCGAAGGGTTCAGTGCCGGACGAGCGGGCATGCTGTTGTTGCCGGCCGGATTGTTGATGGGAATGGCATCCTTTTTTGGTGGTTGGCTTAGCGACCGGCTTTCCGCTGCGGTGCTGCTGAGTGCTGGTCTGCTGATTTTTGCCCTGTCAGCGGCTGGATTAGCCTGGGTTGGACAGGGCGCTTCGTTTGTCCTCCTGTGCTTCTGGGCTTGCGTGGGGCGTATCGGCCTTGGCGTCCTGCTGCCGGCCCTGAGTACAGGCTCGTTAGATATTCTCAGTTCGGAAGAGCTGGCGCAGGGCGCAGGGGCTATTACCTTTGTTCGTCAATTGGGTGGGGCGTTTGGGGTCAACTTGCTGACCTTCTTTCTGGAGTGGCGACACAGCGCCGAAGGTGGCGATCAATGGGCGGAACTGCTCGCCTTCAAGCAGAGTTTTTGGCTGGTGGCAGGGGTGTTTACGATTACCGTTGTGGCTGCTTGGGGCGTTAAGTCGACTAGGGCCTGACGGGGCTCGATAGTGTGACGTACTTGTCATTTTCTTGACTGCAAGCCTATGCTTCACGCCTGTGATGACGTGTTGCCAAACGGCTATTAGCATTTCTGTATTCAGTTCACCGTAACTATTGCCATGCACAAGCCGGGCTCGACATGGAGCGTATTTCTCACGCTAGCATCTGCTGTCTTCTACCCTTCACAAATGCTGAAGGTGCACGTTTGCGGCGTGTAGTAGCGCAGGCTCAGGAGACGGATTCACCGGGAGCGTTTTTATGGCAAATGTTCGTCAACTGCTAATTGGCCTGGCATCTAGCTCGGCCTTGTACTCTGGGCTGGTTCCTGCCCTGGGTTTGGGTGAAATCACCCTGCATTCGGCGCTCAGTCAGCCGCTGGATGCCGAAATCGAATTGTTTGATGCGGGTGACCTGGCCGACGCTGATATGCGTGTGCGTCTGGCCCCCGCCGATGTATTTGCCCGCTCTGGGGTGGATCGGTTGTATTTCTTCAATGACCTGCGCTTTACCCCGTTGCTACGTGGCGGCAAGAGCGTGATTCGGGTGGTGTCTAGCCAGCCGGTGCGCGAGCCTTACCTGAACTTTATTGTTGAAGTAACGCGCCCCAATGGCCAGTTGTACCGCGAGTACACTGTGCTGCTGGACCCACCCAGTTCCACGGCTTATCGCGGTCTTGCCGCACCCATCGCGCCTGCTGGATCAGCGGCGCCCCGCGTAAGCGCCGCTGAACGTGCTCGGCCAGCGGTATTGCCAGCGGCGCAGCAGGGGCACGGCTATACCGTGGTGAGTGGCGACAGTCTGTGGAAAATTGCTACGCGGCTGGCGGCAGATGCTGGTGGGCAGGTTGCTGTTTCTGCGCTGATGGACGACCTCTATGTACTCAATCCCCAAGCCTTTATCAACGGTGATAGTAGCCAACTGAGTGCCGGCGCGCGCTTATTACTGCCAGACAGCTTGGCCGCTGCATCAGCTAAGCAACAGGCTGTTGCCACCGTTACCGTAGTGGAACCTGAAACCGCTCCTGAGGCCAATGCTGAGCTGCCGCTTGCCCCCGTCGATGAGCTGCAACAGCAGGAGCAGACTCGCGTCGAGCAGGAGTTGGCTGGGCAGATTAACGAAACCCTGCAACTGCAGCAGAGCTTGGCTGAGTTGAGTGTGCAGATGCAAAAGCTGCAAGCGCAAATGGAGGTGCGTGATCAGCAGATTGCTGGCTTGCAAGCTGAATTGGCTGCTCGGCGGGTAGAGGCCGACGTCAGTCCTGCACCTGTACCTACTGAGCTGACGCCTCCGGCGGCTGATTCAGACCGTAACTGGCTGGCGATTATTGCCGGTTTGCTGGCGTTGCTATTGGCAGGTGTTGTCGGTCTGTTTTGGCGCGGCAGAAAAGTCGATGCGCCAGCACGAGCACCATTACCAGCATCTGTTGAACCTGTGCATGCTGCGCCTATGCCGGTTGCGCCGAGCGTAGCCGTTGTCGCCGCACCAGCCGCGCTAGCGCCGAAATTACCGGAGGTGCCGCGTGGCGGGCCGGTGTGGCCAACTGAAGGGGACGATGCACTGCAGAGTGCCAATGTGTATATCGCCTATGGCCGTCTGAGTGAGGCTGCAGATACCTTGCGTAACGCCTGGGAAGACCAGCCACAACGCAGCGATATCGGCTTTCGTTTGCTTGAAGTGCTGGCTCTGCTAGGTGATGCACAAGGTTTTGTAGCCGAAGAAGTGCGCGTGCGGGAAGCGGGTTTTACGCCGTCGCGTATTGATGAACTGAAGGCCCGGCACGCTGAGTTGTTCAGTGCACCGCCGGCCAGCTTGCTCGACGATGCTGTGTTGCAACTCGATGAAATTGAGCTGTCGCCGGTGTCTGAGGAAGAGGTCAATGACGGCCAACTCAACTTGGATGATCTGTCTCTAGATGCTGACTGGGATCTGGTCAGTCCGTTTGCACCGAGCAAGATTGTTGGCAAGGCAAGCAGCAGTGCTGATACGCCAGCCAAGCGAAAAGCCTCTGAGATCCTGGACTTTTCTGGTCACCGTGACGTCCGCAGCCCGTTTGCTGAAAGCATGTTGGTGGAGGAATCCTCCCATGACGACTGGAACAATGATGAGTTCAGCGGCGAACTGCTTGATGACCTCGATCAGTTGGCCGGTAATCATGACAACCTGTCCAAACTGAATATGGCGCTGGCCTATATCGATCAAGGCAGCCTGGACAGCGCCTGCCAGATACTTAATGAAGTGATCAATGACGGCGACGAGCAGCAGAAACAGGAAGCGCGTCAGCTGCTGGCAAAAATCGCCTGATTGTTGCCAGGCTAATAAACGCCCGCGTGCCTCTGGTACGCGGGCGTTTTTGTTACCGGCAGGGGCGTATTATCTCCGCTTAACTTACTATGAGAGCGCCTATGTCCAGTCCCAAAGTTGAAGTGGTTATTACTTATTGCACCCAGTGCCAGTGGTTACTGCGCGCGGCTTGGTTAGCTCAGGAGCTGCTTTCAACCTTTAGTGATGACCTGTCCAGAGTCAGTCTGGAACCGGGCACAGGTGGCGTGTTCCGTATTACCTGCGACGGTGTGCAGATATGGGAACGCAAGGCCGATGCTGGTTTCCCTGAGGCCAAAGTACTCAAGCAGCGTCTGCGCGATCAGATCGACCCAGCCCGGGATTTAGGCCATAGCGACCGCCCTGCGAACTGAGTGTTGGGCTAGTAAGTAAACCCCGAATTACTTGGCCAGTCGCGCCGAAAGAAAGATTGCGCTGACGATCAGCAGGCCGCCAGCGAGCATGCGCAGCGTCGGTACTTCACTGAACAGCAGCCAGGCGAAGGCAATTCCGTAGATCGGTTCCAGGGCGAAGATTACTGCGGTAGTCCGCGCCTTGAGCACCCGCAGGCTGGCGACGAACAGGCTATGTGCCAGGCCTGTACAGAAAATCCCCAGCATCGCTATCCACAGCCAGTCCTGTGCCTGCACGCTGGGCAGAGTTGGCCAAGCCAGTGGCATAAATACCAGCAACACCGTCAGGTTCTGGTACAGCGCTGCTTGTACCGGCTCGATGCCACGCGTGCTGGCGCGGTTGAGCAAGGACAACAAGGCGAACAGAAAACCCGAAAGCACAGCCCAAAGCAGGCCGCTGGTGGCCTGGCTGCTCAGGTTGAACTCCGGGGTAACCAGCACCAGGCCCAGGCATACCAGCGCCACCATGGCGTACTCAACCGCTCGGGTACGCTCACGGAACAGCAAGCCTTCCAGCAGTACGGTAAAGGCCGGGAAGCTGGCAAAGCCGAGGGTGGCGATGGCCACGCCGGAGATGTGTACCGACTCGAAAAAGCTCCACCAGTGGCCACCCAACAACAGCCCACCGAGCGCCAGCAAGCTGCTCTGGCGCAGGCCTAGGCGCACCAAGCGAGCCTTGCTGATCAGTTTGGCGAACAGCAGCAATGCGACAACGGCGAAGAGCGCACGGCCGGCAGAAATCATCTGGGGAGTGGTATTGGCCAGCTTGCCAAAAATGCCCGACAAGCCAAACAGCAGGGCGCCAAGATGGATGGCCCACAGCGCGTTACGTTGCTTCATGCCAGGCGTGCGCCATTGGCTACAGGTTTGTCGAAGCTGGCCAGTACCACCTTGTTGTCGGCGTCATACACGCCCGTCACCAGTACTTCGGAGCGTATGCCGGCAATACGTTTGGCAGCAAAATTACACACGCAAAGCACTTGGCGACCGACCAATTGCGCGCATTGATAATGGGCAGTTAGCTGGGCGCTGGATTGTTTAACGCCTAACTCGCCGAGGTCGACTTGCAGCACGTAGGCCGGCTTGATGGCCTTTTCGTTGACCTCTGCGGACAGCACGGTGCCGACGCGCAGCTCCACCCGTTGAAAGTCTTCCCACTCGATCTGTTGCATGCCACGGCTCCTCGGACTGATGGCTGCAGTCTAGGGTGTGGCTGGGTAGAAGTCTGTCGCAGAACTTGCGGCGCTTGTCGCGTTACTCGCGGCGCAAACGTAAGGCGCGCGCGGACAGCCCGAACTGTCGGGAGAGGGCGGCAGTAAAGGCGCTTTGCGAGCTGTAGCCAACCCGTGCGGCGATCTCACCGATCGCCAGGTTGCTGCTTTGCAGCAGTTGGCGCGCCAGGTTAAGGCGGCGCTGGCGCACGTAATCCATGGGCGTTTGCCCGGTTTCGCTGAGAAAGCGCACATGAAAACGCGCCGCCGATAGGCCGGCCAGGCGTGCCAGATCACTAACCTGCAGCGGATGGGCGGCATGTTGGTCGATGTGGGCATCCACGGCAGCCAGCGGCAGGCGACTACTTTCATGGGCCGGCACGCCTTGATTGGCCAGGCTGGCCAGTAGCAGCGCCGCGCCTTGTTGGGCAATTACCGGGTCATTGATCGGGCTGGCCGCCAGCCAGCTCACCAGCTGGCTTTGGGCGGGATTGAGGCTGAGTGCTGCAGGCTTTTCCAGTAGGCGGCGAGTGCTGTCGAGGTGCTTGCCTAACTGTTGCTGCAACCAGCTCTCGGAGGGCACATCAAGCACCAGGCATTGGCTGCCACGCTTGCTGCCGCATGCGTGCTGGGCATCGCTGGGCACCACTGCCAGGGTCTGACGGATTACTTGGCTGCCATGCCCGGCAATCTCGAAATCCAGTAAGCCACTCAGGCCAAACACCAATTGTGCGTGGTCATGACTGTGACTGAGCAGGTCATGACTGTAGTGACGCAACGAGAGCAGCGAGGGCATGGTGGGCTCCTTGTTCAGGTCGGCAAGTCTAACAGGCTGTTGGACGACGATATGGGTTGTCGACGTGGTGTTGCAGGTTAGCGGTGCGTTGTCACTGAATTGCCATGGCACTGTCATGCACGTTTCACCGCGGCTGCGCAGACTCGAAAAAACCCAGCAGGAGGCCGCCCATGACCAGCGCTCAGCTCGCCAAGCCCAGCCGTAAACAACGTGTCCGCACCTTGTGGATTTCCGATGTGCACCTGGGTACCCGGGACTGTCAGGCGGAACACCTGGCAGCGTTTCTCAAGCGTTATCAGGTCGACAAGATTTACCTGGTGGGCGACATCATTGACGGTTGGAAACTACGCAGCGGGGTGTATTGGCCGCAGGCGCATACCAATGTGATTCGCCGTTTGCTGACCATGAGTAAGCGTGGCACCGAGGTGATTTATGTCACCGGCAACCACGACGAGTTTCTGCGCGGTTACTCCAGCCTGATACTCGGCAATATTCAGCTGGTTGACGAGGCTGAACACGTCACGGCTGATGGCCGCCGACTGCTGGTGATTCACGGTGACCAGTTCGATGTGATTACCCGTTATCACCGCTGGCTGGCCTTCCTCGGCGACTCGGCCTACGAGTTCACGCTGACCCTCAATCGTTGGCTGAATCACTGGCGCAGACGTTATGGCTACGGTTACTGGTCGTTGTCGGCGTATCTCAAGCACAAGGTCAAAACGGCGGTGAGCTTTATCAGTGACTTTGAAGAAGCCATCGTGCATGAGTGTGCTAAACGCGGCTTTAATGGTGTGGTTTGTGGGCATATCCATCATGCTGAAATTCGCCCGATGGGCGAGGTGGAATACATGAACTGCGGTGATTGGGTGGAGTCCTGCACGGCACTGATTGAACACTTGGATGGCAGCATTGAACTCTATCGCCTAGCTGATGATCAGGCCCGGCAGCTGCAAGAATCGTCAGTTGCCGCTGTCGAGCCGGCCTTGTGAGGATTCTGATCGTCTCCGATGCCTGGTCGCCGCAGGTTAATGGCGTGGTCACTAGCTTGCAGGCACTGATCAGTGAACTGCGAGGCTTGGGGCATCAGGTCAAGCTGTTGTCACCGGCTAATTTTCGCGCGCTGCCATGCCCCAGTTACCCAGAGATTCCGCTGGTGTGGGACCTCTGGCGGGTAGGGCCAGCGATCAAGGCGTTCCAGCCGGATTGTGTCCACCTGGCCACCGAAGGGCCGCTGGGCTGGGCCGCGCGGCGCTGGTTGAGCAAGCGCGGCTTGGCGTTCTCCAGCGCCATTCACACGCGCTTCCCCGAATACGTGCACACCCGCTGGCCTTGGATACCGCTGGGCTGGGGATATGCCTTTCTGCGAGCATTCCATCGACCGAGCCAGGCCGTGCTGGTGACCACCGAACGCATGCGTGACGAGTTTGCGGGTTGGGGTTACAAGCGTTTGGTGCTCTGGCGCAAGGGTGTCGATACGCAATTGTTTCGCCGATCATCAATGCCGCCGAGCGTGGCTGAACCGGTCTTTCTGTATGTCGGCCGCATCGCCCCGGAGAAGAATATCGAGGCCTTTCTAACCCTCGATTTACCGGGGCACAAGCAGGTGGTTGGCGACGGGCCGCAGCGTGATGCGCTACAAGCGGCCTATCCACAGGTGCGCTTTCTCGGCTATCAGCACGGTCAGGCGCTGGCGCAGGCTTTTCAGCAGGCAAGCGTGCTGGTATTCCCTTCGCGCACGGACACCTATGGGTTGGTGATGCTTGAGGCGCTGGCTTGCGGCACGCCGGTGGCGGCGTTTCCGGTAGCTGGTCCGTTGGATGTGTTGCAGGCGGGTGTTAGCGGGGTCATGGATGAGGATTTGCGTGCAGCCTGTATAGCGGCCTTGGCCTTGGATCGTGCGCGCTGCGCCGAGTTAGCCGCGCGCCAGTCCTGGCGCGCATCGGCGTTGGAGTTTCTCGCACAGCAGCCGTTGCTCGATGGTGAGCTTTGCATACCGGTTGCGCAGGACGTACACGCATTAGGGCGTGATCAGGCGCTTACATGATTACCTTGTCACGCAGCTTATCGGCTGCCTGATTGAGCGCCTGAATAACCTTTTCTTTGTCGAAATTCTGGATGCCGTTGGTGTCCAGGTACATGGAAAAGCCCGGCAGCTCATGTTCGACATAGCTGGAGGTGGCGCCCAGGTCGCGGCGGAAATCCACCACCTGATAAATCTGCACCGGGCGGGTGAAACCCTTGACGGTGATCTGGCCCTTGTCGCGGCACATGATCACGTCCTTGATCAGCGAATATGTCTCGTGGGAAATCAGGATTTCGCCGGATTCGGCGGCGTTTTCCAGGCGGCTGGCGAGGTTTACGTCACGGCCGATGATGGTGTAGTCCATGCGCGTATCGGCACCGAAGTTACCCACAGTGCAGTAGCCGGTGTTCAGCCCCATGCGAATTTCCAGCGGCTTGGTGATGCCCTGGGCGCGCCATTGCTGGCGTAGCACCTTCATGTGCTTGCGCATAGCGATGGCCATGGACACCGCGTTCACCGCATCCTTTTTCGCACCTTTGCTGCTGGGGTCACCAAAGAACACCATGACGCAGTCGCCGATGAACTTGTCGATTGTGCCGCCATATTTCAGGCAGATCTTCGACATCTCATTGAGGTAGGTGTTGAGCAGGTCCGTCAGGGCCTCAGCTTCCAGCTCTTCGGATAACTCGGTAAAGCCCTTGATATCGGAGAAGAACACCGTGAGCTTCTTGCGCTGTGTTTCTAGGCGCACGTTCTTCTTGCCAGTGAAGATCGATTCCCATACCTGTGGCGACAGGTATTTGGCCAAGTTGCGCGCGAGGCGGGCGGCTTTCTCCTGCTCGCGGCTGATTTCGATGCGCACCTGGGCCAAGCGTATGCTCTGCTGGTGGACAAAGTAGGCCGTGATGCAGATATACAGCGCGGTAAAGGCAATGCTGACCAGGGACACCAGCGATGGAGTGTCAAAATTCGGTTTGATTTCGACCAGGGCGAGGGTTAATACAGCGCTGCTGAAGGCAATCAGCACGGAAAGCCCGAGGTAGCGCAGGCCGCCAATCACCAGTGCGCTAAAGGTCATAATCAGCAATGCCATCAGGCACGGAACCACTGAAAAGCCCAGTAGAGTTAGCGCCGCACCACAGTGCAGGGCGTCGAGAAACAGCAGGCTGAGCGTGGTGCGCTGCGGCTGATCACGTTTGAAACGTAGACTCAGGTGGTGTGCCAGGTGCGGGTAAAGCAGCGCGTAGGGCACCATCCAGAGGATGTCGTAGCTAAAGTGTTGGGTGTAGGTGCCCGCGGCAATACTGGCGGCCATGGCGATATAAGCCAATACGCGCGTGTAGTACTCACGTAGCGGCGATACGGGCAATGCCGGAAGTCGTGTGAGGCTTTTGACATTCATCCGATGGGGCTATCCCTACTGCGTTCTCATGCACCTCTAGCGGGTGCCTGGATTACACGCCGTAGCAGGCGTGAAAAATAGCCAGGGATCATAACCAAGCCCACCAACGCCGCCAAGTGCAGCAGCTGAACGGCAGTGCGGACAATGAGCACTGTCACTCATGTCTGCTGCGGTTTTATTTATGTGCTCAGATATTAGAACGCTACCCGCCCGATCAACATGTCTTTAAACATGACAAAGTCGCCCATCAGCGACCACCGTGGGTAGAGAAAGGTGGCGGGTTTGTTGTGTTCGAAGAAGAAGTGGCCTATCCAGGCGAATCCGTAGCCGACAAAGGGCAAAGCGATAAGCATGCCGAGCGCGCCTGTGACTATCACATAAGCAAGAATCGCCAAGACTAGCGTTGTGCCGATGAAGTGCAGCCTTCTGCAGGTGCTGTTGCTGTGTTCTTGCAGGTAGTAGGGGTAAAACTCGGCGAAGCTGTTGAAGTGTTCGTGGGTTTCGCTGGTCATGCTGGGGCTCCTCTTATTGTTCTGGCAGCCGCCGGGGTTGCAGTGCCAGCGGCTTGCTAGCAGTCTAGATTGCCTGGCGTGCCGGGCCACTGACATTCGGTGCCAGTTTAGTATCCTTCTGTCGTCCTTCTTACCCTAATAAGAACAACTGATGAGCGAACGAACCACTTCCTCCAGCTGGGCTTCGGGCATTGTTGCAGCCTTGGAGCTGGGTGGCGTTGATTGCCATAACCTGTTTGCCCAACTAGGCCTCGACTATGCCGCGCTGAGCGACCCTGATGCGCGTTTTGCTCAGGATGCCATGACCCGGCTCTGGCATCTGGCGGTGCAGGCTTCCGGTAACCCGGCAATTGGCCTGAATATGGCGAAAATTCAACGACCATCGGCGTTTAATGTGGTGGGTTACGCGGTGATGAGTAGCCGCAATCTGCAGGAGGGTTTTGCCCGCTTGGTGCGTTATCAGCGGATTATTGCTGAGGGCGCCGATCTCAGTTTTCACCCGACTCATGAAGGTTATGAAATGCTCCTGGCGATCCATGGTGATCGCTTGCCGTCAGCGCGGCAGAGTGCGGAAGCCTCGCTGGCGCACTCTTTGGCCTTCTGCCGCTGGTTGACGGGCAAGCCGCTGAAACCGCGACTTGTCAGTTTTATGGGGCCTGCCCCGGAGGATCTGCAGCCCTATCAAGAGGTGTTCCAGTGCCCGCTGAAGTTCAACGCCGAGCACTATGCGCTGCTGTTTGAACGGGCTGATCTGGATGCGCCGCTGCCATCGGCCAATGAGGCATTGGCACAATTACATGATCGTTTTGCCGGTGATTATCTGGCGCGATTTTCCGGCACGCGGGTGATCCATCAGGTCCGTCAGGTGTTGTGCCGTTTGCTGCCGCAAGGTGAGCCCAAGCGCGAAGCCGTGGCGCAGGCATTATTGTTGTCTGAGCGGACTTTGCAGCGGCGTTTGCAGGATGAGGGTACCAGCTATCAGCAGTTGCTCGATGACACCCGGCGTGAGTTAGCGGGGCAGTACCTTGGTCAGGCTAACCTGACCCTGTTGGAGATTTCCTACCTGCTGGGCTTTTCTGATCCGAGCAACTTCTTCCGTGCCTTTCGCCGTTGGTTTGACACCACGCCGGGCGAGTACCGCGCGCGGTTGTAGCTGCGCGCTGATGCGCCCTTAATGTTTCCAGAAGGCCGGGAGCATCAGCACCATGACGGTGAGGATTTCCAGGCGACCTAGCAGCATGCCAAAGGTCAGCAGCCACTTGGCCGTGCCTGGCAGGCTAGAGAAGTTACCCGACGGGCCGATAATTGGCCCCATGCCAGGGCCGACACCTGAGACGGTGCTGGCTGCACCGCTGAGTGCGGTTATCCAGTCCAGGCCACACAGCGTAAGCCCCAACGCGAGGATGGCGATGGTGGTGGTGAAGAAGAATGAGAAGGTCAGAATCGAGCGAACAATGTCTTCATCGAGGTTGTGGCCGTTGTATTGCTGCTTGATCACCGCGCGCGGGTGCACCAGCTGCATCAGGTTGGCCTTGAGCAGGGTGTAGGCGACTTGGAAGCGAAAGATCTTCAGCCCGCCAGCGGTGGAGCCCGAGCAGCCGCCGATAAAACCCAGATAGAAGAACAGCATGCCGGCAAAACCACCCCAGAGCGTGTAGTCACCCAGGGCAAAGCCGGTAGTGGTCATCACGGATGTGGTGTTGAACGCGACGTGACGGATGGCCTCCAACCAATGCAGGTCGGTGCTCAAGTAGTACCAGGTGCCGAGGGCAAGCCAGGTGCTCAGCAGAATGGCGAGGAAGCCACGCACTTGTTGGTCGTTGATCAGCGCTCTGTAGTTGCCGCGCAGCATTGAGGCGAACAATACGAACGGCACGCTGCCAAGAATCATCAACGTGATGATGACCCAGTGCACCGCCGGCTCTGTCCATTTGCCCACGGATTGATCCGAGGTGGAGAAACCGCCGGTGGCGATCGCCGACATGGTGTGATTGATCGCATCAAACAGGCTCATGCCGGCCAGCCATAGCGACAGGCAGCCGATCAGGCTAATGCCCAGATAGGCGGCGACCATGTACTTGGCGACCATGTGCGAGCGCGGCATGATTTTCTCTGAACGATCCGACGACTCGGTCTGGAACAGGCGCATGCCACCGATGCGCAGCATCGGCAGGATCGCCACGGCCATGGCGATAAAACCGATGCCACCAAGCCAGTGCAACAGCGAGCGCCAGATCAGAATGCCCGGTGACATGCTGTCCAGGCCAACCAGCACGGTAGCGCCAGTAGCGGTGATGCCCGAGATGCTTTCGAACACCGCATCGGTCAGCCCCAGGTGTTGGGAGAACATAAAGGGCAGGGCGGCGAAGAGCCCCACCAGCACCCAGCTGGATACCGTCAGCATGTACATGTCGCGCGGGCGCAGCTGCACATCTTCAGGTCGTCCCTGGGCGATCATTGTGATGCCGGCGGCAAAGGTGATCAGGCTGGACCAGAGAAAGGCATCGAGTTCTTGATGACGATCGAACAACACCAAGGTCAGCATTGGCACGGCCATGCTGATGGCCAGCGTTAGGAGAAAAATGCCATTGATAAACGCGATGATCCGTAAGGTTGGCCAAGCCATCTAAGCGGGTTCCATTCCATTAATAGCAAGAGTCTAGAGGGCTGTGCTTGCGCGTGAGCGTTTATTGTTTGCTCAAGTATTCCTCAATGTCGCCAGAATGCCCGAGTTGCCAGCACCAGCACGGTAAGAATTTCCAAGCGTCCGAGCAGCATGCCAAGTGCCAGCAGCCACTTGGCTGAGTCTGGCAGGCTAGCAAAATTCCCCGCAGGGCCAATAGTCGGGCCTAATCCCGGGCCTACGTTACACACGGCCGTGGCGGCTCCCGTTAACGCAGTAACCCAGTCCAGGCCGATCAGCGCCAGCCCTAGGGCAATCACACCGATGGTGATGGCGAAGAAGAAGGAGAAGGTGATCAGCGAGCGGACAATTTCTTCGTCGAGGTTGTGGTTGTTGTACTGCTGCTTGATCACCGCGCGTGGGTGCACCAGTTGCTGCAAGTTGGCCTTGAGCAGGACGTAGGCCACCTGGAAGCGGAATATCTTCAAGCCGCCAGCGGTCGAGCCCGAGCAGCCGCCAACGAAGGTCAGGTAGAAGAACAGCAGTACGGCGAAACTACCCCATGTGGTGTAGTCGCCCAGCGCGAACCCTGTAGTGGTGACCACCGAGGTGACATTCACCGCGACGATACGGAAGGCATCCAGCCAGCTGTTCTCCGAGTGCAGCCACAGCCAGGTGCCGAAGATTAGCCAGGTTGCCAGCAGAAAACCGAGAAAGCCGCGTACCTGGTGGTCTTTGAGCAGCGCTTTACGGTTGCCGCGCAGCGTCGCCACGTAGAGGGTAAATGGCAGGCCGCCGCTGATCATCAGGACTACAGCCACCCAGTGCACCGCTGGTTGACTCCAGTTGGCCAGCGAGGCATCTGACGTCGAGTAGCCGCCGGTAGAGATTGATGTCATCGCGTGATTGATCGCGTCGAAGGGGCTCATTCCGGCGAACCAGAAGCCGAGGAAGCCGCTCAAGGTCAGGCTCAGGTAGATGAACAAGATGTACTTGGCCGCCATATGTGAGCGCGGCATGACTTTCTCGCCCCAATCGGATGACTCCGTCTGGAACAGGCGCATGCCACCTACCCGTAATAGCGGCAGGATCGCCACCGCCATACCGATAAAGCCGATGCCGCCGAGCCATTGCAGCATGGAGCGCCAGATCAGCAGCCCCGGTGAGGCGTGATCCAGGCCCGCCAACACGGTTGAGCCGGTAGTCGTGACCCCGGACATGGTCTCGAAGAAGGCGTCGGTGTAACTGATATGTTGGGTCAGCACCATGGGTAGGGCAGCGAAGATGCACACAATCAGCCAGCTGCAGGTGGTCAGCAGATACATATCACGCGGGCGCAGCTGTGCGTCCGTGGGCCGGCCAGGGATAACCATGGCAAGGCCGGCGATGGCCGTTGCCAGGCTGGACCAGAGAAATGCGTTGATGTCGTCTGTGCGCGAATACAGCAGCAGCGTCAGCATGGGAATCAGCATGCTGACGGCCAGGGTGATCAGGAATATGCCGAGAATAAAAGCAATGACGCGCAGTGTCGGCAATGACATGGATTCGGCTCAGGCTCTGGGGCAAAGGGTCGCTATTCTACCCGTGCTGCAGCCGCTGTACAGCAGCTGAAATACGCGCTTTACAAGCGCTTGGCTGCGCATAGAATAGCCGCCAGGTGCCGGCCCTTGCCGGTTTCTGAGCCTATCAAAATCATGTCCGATAACAATCCTTGTCTTAGCTGTGGCGCGTGCTGCGCGCATTTTCGTGTGTCATTTTTCTGGGGTGAGTGCCAATCGGCTGGAGGTTTGATGCCAGACGATCAGGTGGTGCTGATCACCCCGCACCGTGTGGCCATGCGTGGTACGGAAAGCAAGCCTACGCGATGTACGGCTCTGCTGGGTGATGTGGGCCAGGGTGTGCGCTGCACACTCTATCAGGAGCGCTCCAGCACTTGTCGCGAGTTCGAGGCCTCCTGGGTCAACGGCGAACATAACCCGAACTGTGATACGGCGCGCGCCGCACATGGCTTGCCGCCGTTGATGCCGCCTGTTACGCCGAGCGTTTCACCGGAGCGGGTGGCCTGAGTAGGGGTTACCCCTCTGCGCAGCGCAGGCACTAGAATGCTCGCCTGACTCAATCTACGAGGTGGCTGATGGACGCTCTTGATGCGTTGTTAAACCGTGTATCCGCGCCGCGCCTGATGGCGCCGGCACCCGATGCTGCGCAGCGGGAATTGCTGTTTCGTGCCGCTTTGCGTGCGCCTGATCATGGCCAACTGCGGCCTTGGCGCTTTCTTACGGTGGAAGGTGAGGGCTTGGTTCAACTGGGCGAGCTGTTTGCCACTGCATTACCTGCCAACGCCAGCCCTGAGGCGCTGACCAAGGCGCGTGCCATGCCTTTGCGTGCGCCTTTGCTGGTGCTGGTGATTGCTCGTGTGCAGGCTGGCTTGAAGGTGCCGGAGCAGGAGCAGGTATTGGCGGCAGGCTGCGCCGCTCACGGCATTTTATTGGCAGCTTATGCCCAGGGCATCGGGGCGGTTTGGCGCACCGGCGATATGGCCTACAACCGGCAGGTGGCCGAGGGCTTGGGCCTGGCTGCCGATGAGCAACTGATCGCCTACCTTTATCTGGGTACCCCTGAGCGCGAATTGCGTGCGGTGCCTCAAGTCCAACCCAGTGACTTTGTCAGGGCTTGGCCGCCGGTTGCTGCGGCTGAGTGAGGGGTAGGCGCAAGGTGGCGACAAAGCCGCTTTGCGCATGGTTGCTCAGCTCCAACTGACCGCCATGCCGTTCGGCGGCGCGGCGGGCGATGGCGAGTCCCAGGCCATGGCCGCTACTGGTCTGGCCTGGGGCGCGAAAGAAGGGTTCGCCAAGGCGCGCCAGGTGTTCGGCGGCGGTGCCTGGGCCGTGATCACGGATGCTCAGTTCCAAGTGGCCAGCCTGTTTGCATGCGCTGATTTCAATGGGCTGAGCAGCTGGGTTAAAGCGCAGCGCATTCCGCAGCAGGTTATCCAGTGCGCGTTGCAGCATATCCGCCCAGCCATTGAGTTGCAGGCCGCTTTCCAGGTGAATGTTGATCTGTTGCTCAGGGGCATCGAGGTGAGCGTCTTCTTGCAGTTTGTGCAGCATTTCATCGAGATTGATCGTTTGGGCTGCACCGGGTTCGGCATCCAGGCGGGCGAGGGCGAGGATTTCACTTATGAGCGCTTCCAGCCGATCACATTCCTGGCTCAGGCGTGGCCAATATTTTTCGCGCTCGACAGCATCCGCGCGCTCAGTCAGTGCCAGGGCAATGCGTAGGCGGGCGAGGGGTGAGCGCAGCTCGTGGGAAACATCACGCAGCAGTTGTCGCTGGCTGCTGATCAGCCCCTGTACGCGTTCGCCCATGCGGTTGAAGTCGGCTGCCAATACCCCGAGTTCATCACGCCGTCCGGCTAGCTGAGCCAGGCTGTTTTGCTGGTAAGCGGTTTGCCCGAGGTCGTGTACCGCGCCGCGCAGACGGTTCAGGGGGCGGGTTATGGAGAGTGTTAGCCAGAGGCTGAACAAGGTCAGCACCAACATGGCGATGCCGAGTGCGCTCAAGGGCCAGAGTAGGCTTTCGTGTTGCCAGGCATCGACCTCTGGCTGAGGGATGCGGTAGATCAACAGGTAGGTTTCACCACTTTGCGCGCTGGTGTATTCGGCACTCAGGCGTCGCCAGGGTAGGTGTTTTTCATTGCCGTGACGCCTCTCAAAAGCGGCGGCGCGAGGTGGAAAAGTACCTTTGACCAGTGGCTGGCCGCTGTCGTCGAGTACCTGCACATCGATGCGAAACTCACGTTTGCGTTGCTCCAGCAGTGCCTGTGCGGCTCGCGGACCCTGTGTTTCATAGCTTTGTGCCCAGTGCTCGGCGAAGTCCTGCAGGGCTGGGTGTTGGCTGAGTAACCAAGCATCTTGATTGAGCATGCGCCCAAGCAGCATAGACAGCCCCGCTACCAGCGCGATAGCGAGCCAAAAGCTGGCAAAAATACGCCAGAACAGTGAGCGCACGGGGATTCCTCATAGAAAAACCGCCGGGCCATCGTGGCTCGGCGGTTGGGGTGGGCTAAGAGCTTGCACTCAGATATTAGTTAGCCTTTTGCGCTTTCTCAGCTTTCCAAGCCTTGAACTCGGCCATTTCAGCGCGGCGCTCCTCCATCTTTTTCTGATGCTCGTCGAACGCCTTCTGTTGTTCAGGATTTAATAGTGAGCGGATGGCGCTGTGCTGTTTGTCCTTGGCTGCTTTCAGCTCGTCCTGCATGGCTTTCTGCTCGGTGGCGGAAAGTTTTGCCAGGTAGCGCTGGGTGATTTCATGGCGACCATGCATCTGCTCGCCCATCAGTTTACGGATTTCACGCTGCTGCTCTTTGCTCAGGTTGAGCTCTTTGAACATGCCCGCCTCGGGTCCACCGTGTCGTGGGCCGCCTTCAGGCATGGACATTGGCATCGCCATGGCCAGGGTTGGCAGGGTCATGGCGAACAGTACTGCAGTCAGGGCTTTACGCATGGTGTATCTCCTTGTCTGAAACCGGCCTATACCGGATGAGCTCAGTCTAGGGTGGTCAAGGTCAAGGGCGGTCAGGGCAAGGTAAAGCTTAGGTAAAGAGCGCAGCGCGACAGCTTTACTCAAGCGCTGTAGTAGTAGCCGCGGCTACGCAAAGCCAAAATCCGCTGGCGGCCGTCGGCATGTGGGCCGAGTTTTTTGCGTAGGTTGCTGACGTGCATGTCCAGGCTGCGGTCATACAGTGTCAGTTTGCGGCCGAGGGCCAGTTGCGCCAGTTCCTGTTTATCCACCGGTTCGCCCGGCTGCTGTAGAAGCGCTTCGAGGATGCGGCTTTCCGACAGGGTCAGCAGTACTTCTTGCTCGCCCAGATTTACCGTGCCACGGGCCTGGCTGTAATGCAGGTCGCCGAGGTCGAACTGGTTAGCCGGGGTAACGGGCAGGCTGCGGCGCAATACCGCGCGTAACCGGGCGGTGAGTTCGCGGGGGTCGCAGGGTTTTGCTAGATAGTCGTCGGCCCCCAGTTCCAAACCGAGAATTCGATCCAGTGGTTCGCCGCGTGCCGAAAGCATCAATACCGGCAGTTCTGGGTGATCACTGCGCAGTTGCTTGAGCAGTTCCAGGCCGCTGCCGTCGGGCAGCATTACATCCAGTATGACGGCATCTGGGCTGTGCTCGACGAGTGTCTGACGGGCGCTGTTACCGTCATGACAGGCGCTGACGTGAAAGCCTTCTTGGGTCAGCCAACTGGTCAGTAATTCGCAGAGCTCTACGTCGTCGTCGATAAGTAATAAGTTGCTCATGGCGTCAATTGAGCCACTCTCTACGCGAACCCCGGCCACGGCGCAGCAGTGCGCCAATCAATACCCCGAGTAGCCCGGCAGCGGTGCCAATCGAAAACCACATTTGCTGCTCACTGATCAGGGGTTGCGGCGAGCTGGCTTGAACCTTTTTCAGTTCCAGCTTGAGTCGCTGATTTTCCTGGCGCAGGCGCTGTAACTGGGCCGCTTCACGTTCGTTGGCGCTACTTTGCAATTCCGCATTGAGCGCTTCGCGCTGTCCCTCACTGAGCGCCAGACGTTGTTGCAACTCATCAATTTGCGCCTGCATTGACGTGTCTTCAGATATGGGCTGAGGCGCGCTTTCTTCGGCCTGGGTGATAAGCGGTAAGCACAACAGGGGTAAGAGCAGCAGGCCTGAGCGCATCGGAACTCCTATCTTGGTGGCGGTTGTGGGTGTTCAGTTGGGTGGAGTCAAGGCAGCGTCAGCTTGAAGGGTTTTACCGCCACCGAGACATACACCCCGGCGGTGCGGAAAGGATCGGCATCGGCCCACTGCTGCGCAGCGAATAGCGACTCAAATTCCGCAACGATCAGGCTGCCGGAAAAGCCTGCTGGGCCCGGGTCGTTGCTGTCGACGGCCGGGTGCGGGCCAGCAAGGATCAGGCGGCCTTCGCTTTTCAGCTGTTCCAGGCGAGCGAGGTGTGCTGGGCGGTTGCTCAGGCGTTTTTCTAGGGAATTTTCTGCATCGGTGGCAATGATCGCGTAGAGCATCTCAATCCTTAATAACGTGGTAAGTACAGAACGAAGTTAGGGGAGAAAAGCAGCCTGCTTGGGCAAAGTCGAGGAAATATTGGTGTAAGCCAGCAAGAATCTACATCTGCCGGCATAATAACAAACATAAATAACTCGGAAAGTGCCACCTATGGACGTTGATTTGCATTGCCACAGCACCGCTTCGGATGGCGCACTTGCGCCTGCTGTGGTGGTGGCGAGGGCGTTCGAACGCGGTGTGCGTATGCTCGCATTGACCGATCACGACACGCTTGATGGTTTGGATGAGGCCGCTGCTGCCGCCCAAGCGTTGGGCATGCAGTTGGTCAATGGCATAGAACTGTCTTGTACCTGGGGCGGTGCCACTATCCATGTGTTGGGCTATGCCTTTAACCGTGATGCGCCAGCCCTGCAGCAGTCTATTGCGGAGCTGCATGAGGGGCGCTGGTTGCGTGCCGCAGAAATCGGTAAGCGCTTGGCGGCCAAGGGTATGCCCGGAGCACTTGAAGGTGCGCGCGCGCTACAGCAGGAATTGGGTGACAGTGGTAATGCCCCGGCGCGCCCGCACTTTGCAGATTTTCTGGTGCGCGGCGGTTATGTGAAGGATCGCGCTGAAGCGTTTCGCAAGTGGTTGGGCTCGGGCAAATTGGGCGATGTTAAACAGCATTGGCCAGAGCTTGCGCAGACCGTCGATACCCTGCGACGCGCTGGCGCATGGGTCAGCCTGGCACATCCTTGGCAGTACGACTTTACTCGGAGTAAACGCCGTAAATTGATCGCTGACTTTGTTGGCGCGGGTGGGCATTCGTTGGAAGTTGTGAATGGTATGCAGCCGGCCGAACAGGTGGGTAGTCTGGCGATTCTGGCGAGGGAATTTGGCATGTTCGTCACCGCAGGCAGTGATTTCCATGCGCCGGGTCAGTGGTCTGAGCTGGGTGTTTACCGCCCGGTGCCCGAGGATCTACCGCCCTTGTGGGTACGGTTTCAACATGTCCAGCAGCCTACCGCCATTTGACCAGGATCCAAGTGTGAGCCAATTCTTCCAGATTCATCCGGAAAACCCGCAAGCGCGCCTGGTTAAACAGGCCGTGGAAATTATCCGCAACGGAGGGGTTGTGGTCTATCCGACTGACTCCTCCTATGCCGTTGGCTGCCATATTGGCGACAAAAACGCGGTGGAGCGTATCCGTCGTTTGCGCCAGCTGGATGACAAGCACAATTTCACCCTTGTGTGCCGCGATCTGTCGCAGCTGAGTACCTTTGCCAAGGTCGATACCGCAGCTTTTCGCCTGCTCAAGAGCCACACGCCCGGGCCTTACACCTTTATTCTCAATGCCACCCGTGAAGTGCCGCGCATGGTGCTGCATGCCAAGCGCCGCACCATCGGCCTGCGGGTGCCTAGTCATCCGATTGCCATGGCTTTGCTAGCTGAACTTGATGAGCCGCTGATGAGCGTCAGCCTGATTTTGCCTGGCGAAACACTACCAATGAGCGACCCTTATGAGATGCGCCAGATGCTTGAACATCAGGTCGATCTGATCATCGATGGCGGTTTTGGTGGCTTAGAAGCGTCCACCGTGGTCAGCTTGCTTGATGATGAGCCTGAGGTGTTTCGGGTGGGTTGCGGTGATCCGTCGCCTTTTACGGATGATCTTTGAGCTTGGCTCTATATAATCCAGTTCTTTCGAGTTTTCAGGTAACCAGTTTTGAGTCTTGTTGACGCTGAACGTCGCGTGCTGTCTGGCATGCGCCCAAGTGGGCTGCTGCACCTAGGGCATTATCAGGGTGTGCTGAAAAACTGGGTGAAGTTGCAGCACAGCTATGAATGCTTCTTCTGCATTGTCGATCTGCACGCCCTGACCACTGACTATGATGATGTCGGCCCGTTGCCGCAGCGGGTTATGAACATGGCTGT
Source organism: Pseudomonas sp. (assembly GCF_046581935.1). Taxonomy (GTDB): domain Bacteria; phylum Pseudomonadota; class Gammaproteobacteria; order Pseudomonadales; family Pseudomonadaceae; genus Aquipseudomonas. The sequence continues at coordinate 208,290 of NZ_JAYGFK010000012.1, read as the reverse complement.
GGATTGGCTGGCGGCCGGTGTCAGCCCCAGCTCGGCGACGCTGTTTATTCAGTCGCAAGTACCTGAGCACGCCGAGTTGCACCTGCTGCTGTCGATGATTTGCCCGCTCAGCTGGTTGGAGCGCGTGCCTTCCTACAAGGAACAGCAGGAGCAGCTGCACGGCAAGGACCTGAGTACTTTCGGTTTTCTTGGCTACCCCTTGCTGCAGGCTGCGGACATTCTGCTGTACCGCGCCGGTGTGGTGCCGGTGGGCAGTGACCAACTGGCACATATCGAGTTCGCCCGCGATATAGCGCGGCGCTTCAACCATTTGTATGGGCGCGAGCCAGGTTTTGAGGAAAAGGCTGAGGCCGCGATCATCAAGCTCGGTAAGAAAACCGCCACGCTCTACAACAACCTGCGCAAGGCCTATCAGGAACAAGGTGATGGCGAAGCGTTGGAAACCGCGCGGGCACTGCTCAAAGAGCAGCAAAGTATTACCTTGGGTGATCGAGAGCGTCTCTATGGTTACCTTGAGGGCGGTGGCAAAATTCTGCTGATTGAGCCGCAGGCCATGCTGGGTGAGTCGCCTAAGTTGCTCGGGCTGGATGGCAGCAAGATGTCCAAGTCCAATAACAACGCGATTTTCCTGCGCGACAGCGCCCCGGTGATTGAGGAGAAGATCCGCCGCATGCCCACCGACCCCGCGCGGGTGCATCGCGATGATCCTGGCAACCCGGCCAATTGCCCCGTGTGGTCGCTGCATCAGCTGTATTCCAGCAATGAAACCTGCGAATGGGTTCAGCAAGGCTGTCGCAGTGCGGGTATTGGTTGTCTCGAATGCAAGGGGCCGCTGGTCGAGTCGCTGCAGCAGGAACTGCAACCACTGCAGGCGCGTGCGGCGGATTATCAGGACAGCCCTGACCTGGTTCGGCAGATCCTCGCCGACGGCGCTGAGCGTGCGCGTTCTGAAGCGCGCGAAACCCTCAGTGAAGTGCGTCTTGCCCTTGGCTTGAATTACCGCTGAGCCTACTGTCGAGAGTGACCATGTCCAGCGTGCCCGCCCAGGAACACCCCGATAGCCATCCCCAGGATCAGGCCAATGCCCAGCAAGAGCTGCCATTTGCCTTGGTGTATGGCCAGGCGGTTACCGAAATGCCGCTGGATCTGTACATTCCGCCGGATGCTCTGGAGGTTTTTCTAGAAGCTTTCGAGGGGCCGTTGGACCTGTTGCTGTACTTGATTCGTAAACAGAACATTGATGTGCTGGATATTCCCGTGGCGGAAATCACTCGCCAATACATGGGCTATGTCGAGCTGATGCAATCCGTTCGTTTGGAATTGGCCGCCGAGTATTTGGTGATGGCAGCCATGCTCGCTGAGATCAAATCGCGGATGTTGCTGCCTCGCTCCAGTGAGATTGAGGCTGAGGAAGACGACCCACGTGCTGAGCTTATCCGCCGCCTGCAGGAGTACGAGCGATATAAGGCCGCCGCGGAAGGTATTGACGGGCTTAGCCGGGTTGGCCGTGACCTGACCGTGCCGCGCCTGGATGCCCCCGAAGCTCGGGCGCGCAAGCTGCTGCCGGATGTCAGCCTGGAAGAGGTGTTGCTGTCGATGGCCGAGGTGCTGCGCCGCGCTGATATGTTTGAAAGCCACCAGGTCACCCGTGAAGCACTGTCGACCCGCGAGCGTATGAGCGAAGTGCTTGAGCGCCTCAAGGGCGGCGCGTTTGTGCCCTTTGTTAGCCTGTTCAGCGCTGAAGAGGGCAAGCTTGGTGTGGTGGTGACCTTTATGGCAGTACTCGAATTGATCAAGGAATCGCTGGTCGAGCTTGTGCAGAATGAGGCTTTCGGACCAATTCATGTGCGTGCACGGGCTGAGTAAGCATGAACCTAAACGAACCGCGTGAACTGGCCAGTCTGCTTGAAGCCTTCCTGCTGGCATCCGGTAAACCGCAATCATTGGAGCGTTTGTTCGAACTCTTCGAAGAGGCCGAGCGGCCGGAGCCTGCGGTGTTCAAGAAGGCCCTGACGCATCTGGGCAAATCCTGTGATGGACGTGCTTTTGAGCTGGTTGAAGTGGCATCTGGCTACCGCCTGCAAGTGCGCGAAAAATATGCGCCTTGGGTTGGTCGTCTATGGGAAGAACGGCCGCAGCGCTACTCGCGGGCGATGCTGGAAACCCTGGCGCTGATTGCCTACCGCCAGCCGATCACCCGTGGCGAGATTGAGGATGTGCGTGGTGTGGCGGTTAACAGCCATATCGTCAAAACCCTGTTGGAGCGCGAGTGGATTCGCGTGGTGGGTTACCGCGATGTACCCGGTAAACCGGCCATGTTTGCCACCACCAAGGCCTTTCTTGATCACTTCAATCTGAAAAGCCTCGACGAACTACCGCCGTTGGCTGCCTTGCGTGAGCTGGAGCCCGAACCGGCACTGGCCTTTGAGGATGACCCTGAAGTACCACAAAGCTTGCAGGCCCGTGCTGATATGGCCTTGGCCGATGAGCCGGCGGTCGAGGCGGGCGAGGAAACCAGCTTCAGTAGCCTGCTGGCTGAACTCGATTCGATGGAGCAGGGTCTGAAGACCGACTTCGACGATTTGCCCGAGCAGGACGAAGCGCTTGCCGATGTCGATGCTGATGAGCACCAGCAAACGCTGGATAAAGAACAACTGCCTGACTGACATATGCCGCGTCAGCGAGGGGTTGCTACGGTGAAAGATCCTTGTATCAAACTGTGCAAGTTCGAGCGTGATATCTGTCGCGGTTGTGGGCGCAGCAAGGCCGAGATCAAAGGTTGGAAGAAGCTTGGCAAGGAGGCGCGGCGAGCTGTGCTGGCTGAGGCGGATATGCGTTTGTTGAGTCTGGCTGCCATTGGTCGGAAGAAAAGCTGACGGCCAGCGATCAGCTAGCCTCAATCCGTGCGAAAGCGCCGTGTTTCGCGTATGCTCCGCGCCCCTTCGACGAATAGCACACTCTGCTATGTCGTCCTAATCACTAGAGATAACACCGGGAGGTGCCCAGATGAGTGAAATCGAAGAATACAGCCCCGCAGGCGAAAAACTACAGAAAGTCATGGCGCGCATGGGCCTGGCTTCACGCCGTGAAATCGAAGACTGGATCAGTGCTGGCCGCGTCAAGGTCAACGGTGCGGTTGCCAGTCTCGGCGTGCGTGTTGACCTGCACGACGCGATTGCCGTCGATGGCAAGGTGATCCGCCGCGAAGAAGCCGCCGAAAGCGTGCGCCGCGTGATCATCTACAACAAGCCCGAAGGCGAGATCTGCACCCGCGACGACCCAGAAGGCCGTCCGACGGTGTTTGACCGTCTGCCACGGCCGAAAGATGGCCGTTGGATCAACATCGGTCGTCTCGACATCAACACCACCGGTTTGCTGATGTTCACCACCGATGGTGAGCTGGCTAACCGCTTGATGCACCCGTCCTACCAGATGGACCGCGAGTACGCCGTACGTGTGCGTGGCGAAGTCGATGAAGAGATGATTGAGCGCCTGAAAGCCGGCGTGATGCTCGAAGACGGTCCAGCCAAGTTCACCGACATCAAGGAAGCGCCAGGCGGCGAAGGCTTTAACCATTGGTACCACTGCGTAGTGATGGAAGGCCGTAACCGTGAAGTGCGCCGCTTGTGGGAGTCTCAAGGGTTGGTGGTCAGTCGTCTGAAGCGCGTGCGTTTCGGTCCGGTATTTATTACCTCGGATCTGACCATGGGCCGTTGGCGCGAAATGAGCCAGCGCGAAGTGGATATCCTCAGCGAGGAAGTCGGCCTCAAGTCAGTGGCTTTGCCGGATATGAAGGAAAAAGCCCGCGACAAGATTGACCGTCTGCAGCGCAAATCGGCTAAGCCAGTTGGTCGTGCCGCGCGTCCAGAGCGGACTTTGCGTCCTGCTCATGGCAGCGGCCCGGCAGCGGGCAGTGATCAGGGCCGTTCGCGTCCTGCGCGTGGTGAAGGTGCTGAGCGTGGCGAGCGTCCGGTACGTAGCCCACGTGCGCCGCGTGATGATCAGAGCAAGGGTACGCCGGTTGCCGAGCGCCCACGTGACGTCAACAAAAAGCGCCCGGCTAAGCCTGGTGCGCAGCGTCCAAGCGTTGAGTTGACCGATCGTCCAGCGCGAAAACCAGCCGGTGCGCCAGTTAAGCGTCGTAGCCAGCCGACCCGCGAAGGTCAGCGCCCGGGCTTTGGTCGTGGTCCTAAGTCGGAATAGTCCTGCTGCGCAGTAGCCCTTTGCGGCGCTGTCATGGATTGTAGGTAATAAAAAGGCGACCCACGGGTCGCCTTTTTTATGTCCTGCGATACATGGCGGTCACCCTGCGGGCCGTCGCTGCGCGACGTTAAAAATGTCTCCCGGCCATTTTTTTATTACGTGGGGCTTTCACCCAGCCATCGACAAGCGATTGCGGCCGTCACGCTTGGATACGTAGAGCGCGCTGTCGGCGCGGCGTAGCAGGCTGTCCATGGATTCGCCCGGTAGCAGGGTGGCACAGCCGAGACTGACAGACAGTTCGATGGCGCGATTTTCGACTAGGTATTGGATGCCCAATACCGCGAGACGCAGACGTTCACCAACCATCGACGCAGCTTCGCGGCTAGTGTTAGAAAGCAGCACCACGAACTCTTCGCCGCCGTAGCGGTAGACCATGTCGACATTGCGCAGGCTATCTTTCAGTGCGCTGGCAACGGCTTTTAGTGCCTGGTCGCCAGTTATGTGGCCGTGCTCATCGTTAACGCGTTTGAAGTGATCGATATCCACCATTAGCACGGACAGTGGCTGCTGATTGCGTCGGGCGATGTCCACTTCGCGTTTGAGCGTCTGCTGCATGGCGATACGGTTGCCGGTTTCTGTCAGCGGGTCGCGCAGTGCACTTTGCACAGCTGTGCGGTAGAGCAAGGCGTTGCGCAGTGGGAACAGCAGGCTAGCAAGCAACGACTCAAGCTGGCCAAGCTCGTTTTCGCTAAAGCGCTGATTGCGGCGAAAAGTCAGTTCGCCCAAGTATTCGCCGTCATGGTTCAGGCGATAGCCCGCCGAGTGGTTAGCGCGCTCACCCAGGTCCAAACGCAAGTCGCAAGAAGCCAGGTGGTAGCTCATTGCGCAGAGTGGTACCAGGCGCTGCACTTCCGTGAAAAACAGCTCAAGAATGCGTTCGGCTTCCAGGCAGGTCTGCAGGCGCAGGTTCAGCTGTTGACGCAGTTGCGCCAGGCTGATTGGTTTCAAGGTTTTCTGCAGGCGTCCTGCGTAACCGAGGCGCTGCAGTTTGGCGGCGTCGAAATCAATAGTGTTGGACTGGTTGTGCGGGGCCATGAAGCTCTACCTCTAGCGCAGTACGCGGCGATAGCTTGGGTAGAGCGAATTTCATGCCAATCTTGGATGTGTTTATAAATTCCTTTTATTTCAATTAGTTATGCGTATTCCAGGTTGGATGCGGCAAGGTTTTGCCGGTTAACCGGCATGGTTGCTGGCAGTTTGATGCCAGTGGGGTGGATGCCGCCGGAAAACTGGCGGCATTCGTCAGGGTTTATTGCGCGTCAAATGCCTGGCCATTAACGCCTGCGCTATCCGGGCCCATCAGGTAGAGATACACCGGCATGATCTCCTCGGGCAGTGGGTTGGCGGCTGGGTTTTCTCCTGGATAGGCCTGCGCGCGCATGTCAGTTCGTGTTGCGCCTGGGTTGACGCTGTTGGCGCGCACGCTGGAGATGCCGTCGATTTCGTCAGCCAATACCTGCATCAAACCTTCGGTGGCGAACTTGGATACCGCATAGGCACCCCAGTAAGCGCGGCCCTTGCGGCCGACGCTGCTGGAGGTGAACACCACTGAGGCGTCCGCTGAGAGCTTCAGCAGCGGCAGCAGGGTGCTGGTGAGCATAAACATGGCGTTGACGTTGACCTGCATGACGCGCATGAAGTTGTCGCCGGACAGCTGCTCCAGTGGTGTGCGTGGGCCGATAATCGAGGCGTTGTGCAGCAGGCCGTCGACTTTGCCGAATTCGGCTTCGATCATTGCCGCCAGTTCGTCGTACTGATGCGGTAGGGCGGTTTCCAGGTTGAATGGGATTACCGCCGCTTGCGGGTGCCCGGCCGCTTCGATGGTGTCGTATACCCGGCTGAGGTTCTCCTCGGTTTTACCCAGCAGTAACACCGTTGCGCCGTGGGCGGCGAAGGTCTTGGCAGCGCTTGCGCCAATGCCACGACCGGCACCGGTCACCAGAATCACGCGGCCCTTGAGTAAGTCGGGGCGAACGGAATAGTCGAACATGGGTAAAGCCTCGTTTTTCAGGAACGACCGGATTTGCGTTGCGCCCGGTCTTGATTGATCAGTGTGCGGTGTTAGCAGCTACACAATGCACGGTCGAGCACTGTGCGCAGTTCCAGTGGATGGTCCACCACTACATCGGCACCCCAGTTGCGTGGATTGTCCTGTGGGTGGATGTAGCCGTAGGTGACGGCTGCGGTCTTGCAGCCTGCCGCACGGCCGGCTTCGATATCGCGTTCATCATCGCCAACAAACAGGGTGGCGGCGGGCTCTACACCCATCTTCGCGCAGGCCAGCAGGATCATTTCCGGGTCAGGTTTGCTGCGGCTTACGTGGTCCGGGCAGACCAGTACAGCCGAGCGCTGCGCCAGACCAAGTTGCTGCATGATCGGTTCGGCGTAGCACGCCGGTTTGTTGGTCGCCACGCCCCAGATCAGCTTGGCTTGTTCGATGTCATTGAGCAGTTCACTCATACCATCGAATGGCTGGGTAAATACCGCGCAGTGGCTCTGGTAGCGTTCGAGGAACTCCAGGCGCAATGCTTCGAAGCCTTCGGCTTCCGGGTCCATAGCGAAGTTGGCCGCAACCATGGCGCGCGCGCCGCCGGATACTTGATCGCGGATTAGTTTGTCGGCTATCGGCGGTAAGCCGCGCTCGGCACGCATGGCCTGGCTGATGGCGATAAAGTCCGGCGCGCTGTCGAGCAGGGTGCCGTCCATGTCGAATAAAACTGCTCGTAAGCGCATGCGCATCACTCCTCGCGCAGGGTCTGGATCATGTAGTTGACGTCCACATCAGCTTCCAGCTTGTAGCGTTTGCTCAGCGGGTTGTAGGTCAGGCCGATGATGTCTTTGACCTGCAGGCCGGCGTCGCGACTCCAAGCGCCTAGTTCGGAAGGGCGGATGAATTTTTTGAAATCATGGGTGCCGCGCGGCAACAAGCGCATCAGGTACTCGGCACCGATGATGGCGAACATATAAGCCTTAGGGTTGCGGTTGATGGTGGAGAAGAACACCTGGCCGCCAGGCTTGACCATGCGGTAGCAGGCGCGAATCACCGAGGCTGGGTCGGGTACGTGCTCAAGCATCTCCAGGCAGGTGACCACGTCGAACTGGCCGGGCATTTCATCGGCCAGGGCTTCGGCGGTGATCTGCCTGTATTCGACGTTCATGCCTGACTCTAGTTGATGGAGTCGGGCCACTGCCAGCGGTGCTTCGCCCATGTCGATGCCGGTGACGGTTGCGCCACGCTGAGCCATGGATTCGCTGAGAATGCCACCGCCGCAGCCGACATCTAATACCTTCTTGCCGGCCAGGCCGACGCGTTCGTCGATCCAGTTGACCCGCAGCGGGTTGATGTCATGCAGGGGTTTGAATTCGCTCTCGCGGTCCCACCAGCGATGGGCGAGGGCTTCAAATTTGGCGATTTCGGCGTGGTCGACGTTGCTCATATAAATCCCTGAGTCAGGCTGCGGCGAGGTGGTGGGCGCAAGATGCCCATGTTGCCAGTTTCGCCGGGTGGATTGGACGCCTGTTGGGCGATCAATATATGTCAGTTTGTCGCAGTGCTCGTATTTCCTGAGCTTGCGCTTATTTTGCAGCGATTTTCGCGCCCCACGCTTGGGCGTTGGCGATGATTCGTTGTTCATCCATGCGCGTCAGTTGGCCGGCGTCCAGTAGTTGCTTGCCGCCCACCCACAGGTGTTCGACGCAGGCGCGTCCGCCGGCATAGAGCAGTTGCGATACCGGGTCATAGACCGGTTGCTGGGCCAGGCCGGAAAGGTTGAATGCCGCTATGTCGGCCGCTTTACCCAGTTCCAGTGAGCCGATCTGGCTATCCAGGCCGAGGGCGCGGGCACCGTTAAGGGTGGCCATACGTAGCGCGCGATGGGCGTCCAGGGCGGTGGCGGAACCTGCAACCGCTTTGGCCAGCAGCGCGGCTGTGCGGGTTTCGCCGAGCAGGTCGAGGTCGTTGTTGCTGGCTGCGCCGTCGGTGCCGATGGCGACGTTGACGCCGGCTTGCCAGAGCTTTTCCACTGGGCAGAAGCCGCTGGCCAGCTTGAGGTTGGATTCTGGGCAATGGATCACGTGGCTGTTGCTTGCCACCAGCAGGGCCACATCCTCATCGTCGATCTGGGTCATGTGCACGGCTTGGAAGCGCGGGCCGAGCAGGTCGAGGCGTGCCAGGCGTGCCAATGGGCGTTCGCCGCGTTGCTCAAGGCTCTGCTGCACCTCGAAGGCGGTTTCGTGCACGTGCATGTGGATGCCGGCGTCCAACTCCTCGGCGAGCATACGGATGTTTTCCAGCTTGTCGTCGCTCACGGTGTAAGGCGCGTGGGGGCCGAAGGCAATTTTCAGACGCGGGTGATGCTTGAGGTCGTCGAATAGGCTCAGGCCTTTGCGTAGCGCCTCGTTAGCGTCGCGTGCGCCGGGAATCGGGAAATCCAGCACGGGAATGGTGATCTGTGCGCGGATGCCGCTGCTATGCACCAGTTGGCTGGCGGTTTCCGGGAAGAAGTACATGTCAGAAAAGCAGCTGATGCCGCCCTTGAGCTGTTCGGCGATGGCCAGTTCGGTGCCGTCCTGGACAAATTGTTCGTTGACCCATTTGGCCTCGGCCGGCCAGATGTGCTGCTCCAGCCAGGTCATCAATGGCAGGTCATCGGCAAGGCCGCGGAACAGCGTCATGGCGGCATGCCCGTGGGCGTTGATCAGGCCGGGCGTGAGCAGTCGCCCTGGCAGCTCAATAACCTGCAGGGCGCTGTGGGTAAGGGCTTCGGCCCGTGGTGCGATCAAGGCGATGCGCCCATCACGGATGCCCAGGCCATGTTCCAGTAGCACTACGCCAGCGGGTTCGACCGGGACCAGCCAAGTGGGCAGGAGCAGAAGGTCGAGCGGTGCTTGGGGCATAAGAGCGGCTTCCGGCGATCATTAAAGTCGCGAGTTTATAGGGGAACGCCCTAGGCTTGAAGCACGCGCACCTGATCTGGCGTGATAGGCAGGGCGCTGTGCGTATAATGGTCGGCTTTTTCCGACGGAGGTGTGAGATGCGCGAGCAATTGCTAGCGGCAGAGACGGTCAAGGCCATCGAGTGGCGTGACGGCGCTCTGCACCTGCTCGATCAGCGCGCGCTGCCTTTCGAGAAAACCTGGCTTAGCTATCACTCGGCAGCGGATGTGGCAGAGGCAATCCGCAGCATGGTGGTGCGCGGCGCGCCGGCCATCGGTATTAGCGCGGCCTATGCGGTTGTCCTGGCCTTGCGCGCGCGGCTGCAAGCTGGCGGCGATTGGCGTGCGGTGCTGCAAGAGGATTTCGACCTGCTGGCCGCCTCGCGGCCGACGGCGGTTAATCTGTTTTGGGCGCTCGGTCGCATGCGTGAGCGGCTGGATCGGCTCAAAGCGGGTGATGATGCGCTGGCACTGCTTGAGGCCGAAGCCATCGGCATTCACCAGAGTGATCGCGAGGCCAACCTGACCATGGCCCAGTTGGGCCTTGAGCTGATTCGTAAGCATCAGGCTAATCAGCAAAACTTGCTGACCCATTGCAATGCTGGTGCCCTGGCCACGGGGGGCTTTGGCACGGCGCTCGGGGTGATTCGCGCGGCCTTTCACGACGGCTTGCTTGAGCGTGTGTATGCCGATGAAACCCGGCCTTGGCTGCAGGGCTCGCGTCTGACTGCTTGGGAATTGGCGGAAGATGGCATCCCGGTCACGGTCAATGTTGACTCAGCCGCTGCGCACGTGATGAAAACCCGTGGCATCACCTGGGTCATCGTTGGCGCTGATCGCATTGCGGCGAATGGTGACGTAGCCAACAAAATCGGCACTTACCAGTTGGCGGTAAATGCCATGCACCATGGCGTGCGTTTTATGGTGGTGGCGCCGAGTTCGACCATCGATATGACCATGGAGCACGGCGATGACATCGTGCTTGAAGAGCGCGATGCCGCAGAGTTGCTGGAGCTGGGTGGTAAGCGTATTGCCGGTGGCATCAACGCGCTCAATCCGGTGTTCGACGTGACGCCTGCAGACCTGATCGACTTCTTGGTCACTGAAAAGGGTGTGGTCGACCGGCCGGATACAGAAAAAATGGCGCAATTGATGTGTCGCAAGCGCCTGCATTGAGGTTTTCTCCAGTCATGTGCACCTAGTCGGTCCGCTGCCGCTGGGGATAGGTGCGCGGCAGTGATTGTGGTAAGCTCCGGCGGTTTTCGAGGGTGCCCATTGCGGGCCTCTTACCTGCGCAGATACATGGCATAACTTATTGATTTGTCGTGAGTCGCTGTAAGCCGCAAAGCACGGCGACAGGCTCCCCACCACTCAGGACGAGCGGCGCGGAGTTTCACCAGAAAAAGGAACAAGGCTACTCATGGGCGAACTGGCCAAAGAAATCCTCCCGGTCAATATTGAAGACGAACTCAAGCAGTCCTACCTCGACTACGCAATGAGCGTAATTGTCGGGCGCGCACTGCCGGATGCACGCGATGGCTTGAAGCCCGTGCACCGCCGTGTGCTGTTTGCCATGAGTGAGTTGGGCAACGACTGGAACAAGGCATACAAGAAGTCTGCCCGTGTGGTCGGTGACGTAATCGGTAAATATCACCCGCATGGTGATACCGCGGTTTACGACACCATCGTGCGGATGGCGCAGCCATTCTCCCTGCGTTATCTGCTGGTTGATGGCCAGGGTAACTTCGGCTCGGTGGACGGTGATAACGCGGCCGCCATGCGTTACACCGAAGTACGCATGACCAAGCTGGCGCATGAGCTGCTGGCTGACCTGCACAAAGAAACCGTGGACTGGGTGCCGAACTACGACGGCACCGAAATGATCCCAGCGGTCATGCCGACCAAGGTTCCCAACCTGTTGGTCAACGGCTCCAGCGGTATCGCTGTGGGCATGGCTACTAACATCCCGCCGCACAACCTCACTGAAGTGATCAATGGTTGCCTGGCGCTGATCGACAACGGCGAGCTGACTGTCGATGAGTTGATGCAGTACATCCCCGGTCCGGACTTCCCGACTGCGGCGATCATCAACGGTCGCGCCGGCATCATCGAGGCTTACCGCACCGGTCGTGGCCGCATCTACATGCGTGCCCGCGCGATTATCGAAGACATCGACAAGGTCGGTGGTCGTCAGCAGATCATCGTCAGCGAGCTGCCGTACCAACTGAACAAAGCACGTCTGATCGAGAAGATCGCCGAGCTGGTTAAAGAGAAAAAACTCGAAGGTATTACCGAGCTGCGCGACGAGTCCGACAAGGACGGTATGCGCATCGTTATCGAGTTGCGTCGTGGTGAAGTGCCAGAAGTGGTGCTGAACAACCTCTACGCGCAAACCCAGATGCAGTGCGTGTTCGGCATCAACGTGGTGGCGCTGATCGACGGTCAGCCGAAGGTCCTGAATCTCAAGGACATGCTCGAAGCCTTTATTCTGCACCGCCGTGAAGTGGTTACCCGGCGCACCGTGTTCGAGCTGCGCAAAGCGCGTGAGCGCGGGCATATTCTTGAAGGTCAGGCCGTTGCGCTGTCCAACATCGACCCGGTAATTGCCTTGATCAAGGCGTCGCCGACCCCGGCTGAAGCTAAAATCGCGCTGATTGCCAATGCCTGGGAATCCAGCGCAGTTGAGGCGATGGTTGAGCGTGCCGGGGCTGACTCCTGCCGTCCGGATGATCTCGATCCGCAGTACGGTTTGCGTGAAGGCAAGTACTACCTGTCGCCGGAGCAGGCTCAGGCCATCCTTGAGTTGCGTCTGCACCGTTTGACCGGGCTTGAGCATGAAAAGCTGCTGGCCGAATACCAAGAAATTCTTACCCAGATCGGTGAGCTGATCCGCATCCTCACCAGCGCCGTGCGCCTGATGGAAGTGATCCGTGAAGAGCTGGAAGCGATTAAGGCCGAGTTTGGTGATGCCCGTCGTACCGAAATTCTCGACAACCGACTGGACCTGACCCTTGCTGACTTGATTACTGAAGAGGAGCGGGTGGTCACCATCTCTCACACCGGTTATGCCAAGTCGCAACCACTGACCGCCTACCAAGCCCAGCGTCGTGGCGGTAAAGGCAAGTCGGCTACTGGGATCAAGGATGAGGACTACATCGCCCACCTGTTGGTCGCCAACAGCCACGCCACCCTGTTGCTGTTCTCCAGCAAGGGCAAGGTGTACTGGCTGAAGACTTACGAAATTCCGGAAGCCTCCCGTGCTGCCCGTGGTCGTCCGCTGGTTAACCTGTTGCCGTTGGGTGAGGGTGAGCACATCACCGCCATGCTGCAGATTGATCTGGAGGCTCTGCGTCAGCAGGCTCCTGAAGGTGACGAGCCGGACGATATCGAAGGCGTGCTGGTTGAGGCTGAAGAGGTTGAAGAGTTGGTCGAAGGCGATGATGCCGACGACGAAACTCCGGACGAACCGACCGGTGCTTACATCTTTATGGCCACGGCCAAAGGTACTGTGAAGAAGACTCCGCTGGTGCAGTTCAGTCGTCCGCGTAGCTCGGGCCTGATCGCCCTCAAACTGGATGAAGATGACACTCTGATCGCCGCCGCCGTTACCGACGGTGCGCGCGAAGTGATGATGTTCTCCGATGGCGGTAAGGTGATTCGTTTCAAAGAAAGCAAAGTACGCACCATGGGCCGTACCGCTCGCGGTGTGCGCGGTATGCGTCTACCGGAAGGCCAGGAGATTATCTCCATGCTGATTCCGGAAGCCGATGCGCAGATTCTCACTGCCTCCGAGCGTGGTTACGGTAAACGTACCGCCATGGAAGAGTTCCCGCGTCGTGGTCGTGGCGGCCAGGGCGTGATCGCCATGGTCAGCAACGAGCGTAACGGCAAGCTGGTCGGCGCTGTGCAGGTGCTTGAGGGCGAGGAAATCATGCTGATTTCCGATCAGGGCACCCTGGTACGTACCCGTGTCAGCGAAGTTTCCAGCCTTGGTCGTAACACCCAGGGTGTAACACTGATCAAGCTGGCCAAGGATGAAACCCTGGTTGGCCTTGAGCGTGTGCAGGAGCCTTCGGTTGAAGATGAGGTCGAGTTGCTGGAAGGTGAAGAAGGTTTTGTCGAGGTCAGTGAGGATGCAGTTGATGCAGCCGAAACGAGCGAAGACGAAAGCCCAATCAGCGAAGAGTGATCTGCCGGGGTGGGTACGCTCACCCCTGATTGCGTAACAGGCTGGAAGGATTTGGCGGTTGCTGGCACGCACCAGCCCGCCCACTATTTTGAGCGAGAGTGGATGTGAGCAAGCGAGCCTTTAACTTCTGCGCCGGCCCTGCCGCGCTTCCTGAAGCTGTTCTGCAGCGCGCCCAAGCGGAGCTCCTTGATTGGCAGGGCAAAGGCCTGTCAGTCATGGAGATGAGCCACCGCAGTGAGGAATACACAGCCATTGCGGAAAAGGCCGAGCAGGATCTGCGCGACCTCATGGCTATTCCATCCGACTACAAGGTGCTGTTCCTGCAGGGCGGTGCCAGCCAGCAGTTCGCGGAAATCCCTCTCAATCTGCTACCAGAAGACGGTGTTGCCGATTACATCGATACCGGCATCTGGTCGAAGAAAAGCATCGAAGAAGCCAGCCGCTACGGCAACATCAATGTCGCTGCCAGCGCCAAGGTGTATGACTATTTCGCCATTCCAGGGCAGAACGAATGGCAATTGTCGAAAGACGCCGCCTACCTGCACTACGCCAGCAACGAAACCATCGGTGGTTTGCAGTTCGACTGGATTCCTGAGGTTGGCGACGTCCCGTTGGTTGCCGACATGTCTTCCGACATTCTCTCGCGTCCGATTGATGTGTCGAAGTTCGGCCTGATCTACGCCGGCGCGCAGAAGAACATCGGTCCCAGCGGCCTAGTAGTGACCATTGTGCGTGAAGACCTGCTGGGCCGTGCCCGTAGCGTCTGCCCAACCATGCTCAACTACAAAATCGCCGCCGACAACGGCTCGATGTACAACACCCCGGCAACCTTCTCCTGGTACCTGTCCGGCTTGGTGTTTGAGTGGCTGAAAGAGCAGGGCGGGGTTGCTGCCATGGAGCGGATTAATCGCGCTAAGAAAAACCTGCTGTACAAGGCCATCGATACCAGCGATTTCTATAGCAATCCGATTGCGGTAAATGCCCGCTCCTGGATGAACGTGCCGTTCCGTCTGGCCGATGAGAAGCTGGATAAGCCGTTTCTTGCCGGTGCTGATGCGCGCGGCCTGCTCAATTTGAAAGGGCACCGTTCGGTCGGCGGTATGCGTGCTTCTATCTATAACGCCGTGGGCCTGGACGCTGTCGAAGCGCTGGTGGCCTACATGGCCGAGTTCGAGAAGGAGCACGGCTGATGGCAGATGCAATCTCCGAGCAGGAATTACAGGCACTGCGTGTGCGCATCGATAACCTCGATGAGAAAATTCTTGAGCTGATCAGTGATCGTGCGAGCTGCGCCGAAGAAGTCGCGCGGGTCAAGATGAAGGCCCTGCCGGAAGGCGAGAAGCCGGTTTTCTATCGCCCCGAACGCGAAGCTCAGGTGCTCAAACGCATCATGGAGCGCAATCCGGGGCCGTTAGGTAATGAGGAAATGGCGCGGTTATTCCGCGAAATCATGTCTTCCTGCCTGGCGCTGGAAAACCCGCTCAAGGTTGCTTACCTCGGCCCAGAAGGCACCTTCTCCCAAGCAGCAGCGATGAAGCATTTCGGCCATGCGGTGATCAGCGTGCCGATGGCCGCCATCGATGAAGTGTTCCGTGAAGTGGCGGCTGGTGCCGTTAACTTTGGCGTGGTGCCAGTGGAAAACTCCACCGAGGGTGCGATCAATCACACGCTCGACAGTTTCCTTGAGCACGATATGGTTATTTGCGGCGAAGTTGAGCTGCGCATTCACCATCACCTGCTGGTCGGCGAAACCACCCAAGCCGACAAGATCACCCGCATTTATTCCCATGCTCAGTCCCTGGCGCAGTGCCGCAAGTGGCTGGATGCGCATTACCCCAATGTTGAGCGTGTAGCGGTATCGAGCAACGCCGATGCGGCCAAACGGGTAAAAAGCGAGTGGAACAGTGCGGCCATTGCCGGCGATATGGCGGCCAGCCTGTATGGCCTGAGCAAGCTGGCAGAGAAGATTGAGGACCGCCCGGACAACTCCACGCGCTTCCTGATCATCGGTAGCCAGGAAGTACCGCCCACTGGCGACGACAAGACCTCGGTCATCATCTCGATGCGCAACAAGCCGGGTGCTTTGCATGAGCTGTTGGTGCCGTTCCACAACAGTGGTATTGACCTGACACGCATCGAAACCCGCCCATCGCGCAGCGGTAAGTGGACCTATGTGTTTTTTATCGATTTCGTAGGTCATCACCGTGATCCGCTGGTCAAGGGTGTGCTGGAAAAAATCAATCAGGAAGCTGTGGCGCTGAAAGTGCTGGGCTCCTACCCCAAAGCGGTACTTTAAAACTGCTGCGGCATGCCTCAGGTCTCAAGCTAAACGCGCATCGACGCCGGGCTGTACCTGGGGCTTGCGGCTTTAAGCGTGAGGCCTTGCTATGACCGATTTCCTCGCCCTGGCCCAGCCAGGTGTACAGCAGCTGTCGCCCTATGTGCCGGGTAAGCCGGTTGATGAACTGGCGCGTGAGCTCGATCTAGATCCAGCCAGCATCGTCAAACTGGCGAGCAACGAAAACCCGCTTGGCCCTAGCCCCAAAGTATTGGCGGCGATTCGTGAAGAATTGGCCGAGCTGACCCGCTACCCCGATGGCAATGGCTTCGAGCTGAAAAGCCGCCTGGCTAAGCGTTGTGCTGTACAGCTGAATCAGGTCACCCTGGGTAATGGCTCTAACGACATTCTTGACCTGGTCGCCCGCGCTTACTTAGCGCCGGGGCTTAATGCGGTGTTCAGTCAGTACGCCTTTGCCGTCTACCCGATTGCCACTCAGGCGGTGGGTGCACAGGGCAAAGTGGTGCCGGCGCAAGCGTTTGGCCACGATCTGGAGGCCATGCTTGCGGCTATCGACGCCAATACGCGCGTCGTGTTTATCGCCAACCCAAACAACCCGACGGGCACTTGGTTCGGCCCTGACGCCCTAGAGCATTTCTTGGCTCGCGTGCCAAGCAATGTGCTGGTAGTGCTCGATGAGGCCTATATCGAATACGCCGAAGGTGATGAGCTGCCCGACGGCCTCAAGTACCTGGCGCGTTATGACAACCTGCTGGTTTCGCGTACGTTCTCCAAAGCCTATGGTTTAGCCTCGCTGCGTGTGGGGTATGCGATCAGCTCGGCGCAGATTGCCGATGTGCTCAACCGCGTGCGCCAGCCGTTTAACGTGAATAGTTTGGCCCTGGCGGCTGCCTGTGCGGCGTTGGACGATGCGGATTACCTGCTGCAAGGCCGTCAGCTAAACGATGCCGGCATGCTGCAGTTGGAAGCCGGTTTGCGTGAGCTGGGCTTGAGCTGGATTCCCTCGAAAGGCAATTTTATTGCAGTGGACTTTGGTCGTGACACAGCTGCGATCAATCAGGCGCTGCTCCAAGCTGGGGTTATCGTTAGGCCGGTGGCTGGTTACGGCATGCCGAACTTCCTGCGTGTTTCAATTGGCTTGCCTGCTGAAAATGCTCGCTTTCTTGAGGCTCTGGCCGGGGCGTTAAGCGTGTGAGCGAGGCCAAGTCTGCTGTCACTCTGGTGCAATCTGCGCCCCCTAAGCTCGGTCGCCTGGTGGTTATTGGCCTGGGGTTGATCGGTGGTTCCTTTGCCAAGGGGATGCGTGAGAGTGGTTTGTTCCGTGAGGTGATAGGCCTCGATCTGGACCCTGAATCACGTCGTCTGGCGGTTGAACTTGGCGTTGTTGATCGCTGTGAGGTCGATCTGCGCGCTGCCTGTCAGGGGGCTGAAGTCATCCAGTTGGCAGTGCCTATTCTCGCCATGGAAAAGTTGCTTGCCGAGCTGGCCAAGCTTGATCTGGGAGCGTCGGTGCTCACCGATGTCGGCAGCGCCAAGGGTAATGTGGTGCGTGCGGCGCGTCAGGCTTTTAGCGGCAAGGTGGTGCGCTTTGTGCCGGGGCATCCGATTGCCGGCTCCGAACAGAGCGGAGTGGAAGCGGCCAATGCACAGCTATTCCGTCGACATAAGGTGATTCTTACGCCGTGTGAGCAGAGTGATGCGCCGGCGCTGGAGATGATTGACGCGTTGTGGCATGAGCTGGGCGCGGATGTTGAGCACATGGAGGTCGAACACCACGATCAGGTGCTCGCCGCGACCAGCCATTTGCCGCATTTGCTGGCATTTACCCTGGTTGATTCGCTGGCCAAACGCAGTGAGAACCTGGAGATATTTCGTTACGCCGCCGGTGGTTTTCGTGATTTCACACGAATTGCTGGCAGTGATCCAGTTATGTGGCACGACATCTTCCTTGCCAATCGTGAGGCGGTGTTGAGCACGTTAGACGTATTTCGCGACGACCTCGACGCCTTGCGCGACGCGGTCGACGCAGGGGACGGGCATCAACTGCTGGGCGTATTTACCCGCGCCCGGGTGGCCCGTGAGCATTTCGGCAAAATTCTCGCCCGCAGGGCCTATGTGGACGCTATGCACTCGAATGATCTGATTTTCCTGGCAAGCCCAGGCGGCAAACTCTCAGGGCGTATTCGCGTTCCGGGTGACAAATCCATCTCTCACCGTTCGATCATGCTCGGCTCGCTGGCTGAAGGTACAACCCAGGTTGAAGGTTTCCTGGAAGGTGAGGACGCGCTGGCGACCATTCAAGCGTTCCGCGATATGGGCGTGGTTATCGAAGGCCCGCACCATGGGCGGGTTACCGTGCACGGGGTTGGTCTGCATGGTCTGAAGGCTCCAGTCGGCCCGCTATATATGGGCAATTCCGGCACCTCCATGCGCCTGTTGTCCGGCCTGTTGGCGGCGCAGTCTTTCGATACGACCCTGACCGGTGATGCCTCGCTGTCCAAGCGCCCGATGAATCGCGTAGCCAAGCCACTGCGGGAAATGGGGGCGGTGATCGAAACCGGGCCTGAAGGCCGTCCGCCGTTGAATATCAAGGGTGGTCAGCGCCTGACCGGTATGAACTATGAGATGCCCATGGCCAGCGCCCAGGTTAAATCCTGTTTGTTGTTGGCCGGGCTTTACGCCGCAGGCACAACCTCGGTGACCGAGCCAGCGCCGACCCGTGACCACACCGAGCGTATGCTGCGCGGCTTTGGCTATCCCGTTACGGTGGATGGCAGCACGGCGAGTGTTGAATCCGGCCACAAGCTGACGGCAAGTTCTATCGAAGTCCCAGCGGATATTTCTTCCGCCGCGTTCTTTTTGGTAGCCGGCAGCATTGCCGAAGATTCCGAGTTGCTGCTGGAGCATGTCGGAATTAACCCGACCCGTACGGGTGTGATCGATATCCTCAAACTGATGGGCGGCGACATCACCCTGGAAAACCAGCGTGAAGTGGGCGGCGAGCCGGTGGCCGATATCCGCGTGCGCAGCGCCAAACTTAAAGGCATCAACATCCCCGAAGACCTCGTGCCGTTGGCCATTGACGAATTCCCGGTGTTGTTCGTTGCCGCCTCTGTCGCTGAAGGGCGTACTGTGCTGCGTGGCGCCGAAGAGCTGCGGGTCAAGGAGTCGGATCGTATCCAAGTGATGGCAGATGGCTTGATCGCCCTCGGCGTCAAGGTCGAGCCAACCCCGGATGGCATCATTATCGAAGGTGGCAGCATCGGTGGTGGTGAAGTCTGGGCGCACGGTGATCACCGTATTGCTATGTCTTTCAGCATTGCTTCGCTGCGCGCCACTGCGCCAATACGCATTCATGATTGCGCCAACGTAGCCACCTCGTTCCCCAACTTCCTCGCGTTGTCGGCTCAGGTGGGTATTCGCGTGGTCGAGGAGGGCAAAGCATGATCGTCGCACCGGTTATTACCATCGATGGGCCTAGCGGCTCGGGTAAGGGCACTATTGCCGGCCTGCTGGCAAAGCAGCTGGGCTGGAATCTGCTGGATTCAGGTGCGCTGTACCGTCTGCTGGCGTTTGCGGCGGGTAATCACGGTGTCGACCTAACCAATGAAGAAGCGATGAAGCTGCTCGCCGCTCATCTGGATGTGCAGTTTATTGCCGCCGGTAACGGCCATGGCCAGCGCATCATTCTTGAGGGTGAAGAGGTCACTGACCTGATCCGCAACGAGCAGGTTGGTGCCGGTGCTTCGCAGGTTGCCTCACTGTCTGCAGTGCGTGATGCGCTGCTGCAGCGACAGCAAGCGTTTCAAGAAATGCCAGGGCTGGTGGCCGATGGCCGCGACATGGGAACAGTGGTATTTCCCGATGCACCGCTGAAGATTTTCCTCACCGCGAGTGCCGAGGAGCGTGCTCGCCGTCGTTACTTGCAGTTGAAGGCCAAGGGCAATGATGTTAACCTCGCGAGTCTTCTTGACGAGATTCAGGCGCGTGATGAACGCGATACCCAGCGTGCAGTCGCTCCGCTCAAGCCGGCAGCCGATGCAATTCAGCTGGATTCCACTGAGCTCTCGATCGAACAAGTGCTTGAACGAATTCTCAGTGAAGTCGCCAATCGCGACCTCGCTGGATGATCAGAGCTACAGCTGCTTTAAGCTGACCAGCTCGCCAAGGAAGCTTTCGGGAACCCAGTCCTCGACCCGATTGTTTCTTTTTATATAAACGTACCCACATTGTCTGGAGTGTGGTTTGGGCGGATTCCCCGCCCTGAATCAACAGGAATTAAAATGAGCGAAAGCTTTGCTGAACTGTTTGAAGAAAGCCTAAAAACCCTGAATCTTCAGGCTGGCTCGATCATCACCGCTATCATCGTCGACATCGATTACCAAGCTGGTTGGGTAACCGTTCACGCTGGTTTGAAGTCTGAAGGCCTCATCCCACTGGAACAGTTCCACAACGACGCTGGCGAGCTGACCATCAAGGTCGGTGACGAAGTTCACGTTGCCCTGGACGCGGTTGAAGATGGCTTTGGTGAAACCAAGCTGTCCCGCGAAAAAGCCAAGCGTGCAGAGTGCTGGATCGTTCTGGAAGCAGCTTTCGCCGCTGAGGAAGTGGTTACGGGCGTTATCAACGGTAAGGTTAAGGGCGGCTTCACTGTCGACGTTAACGGCATCCGTGCGTTCCTCCCAGGTTCCTTGGTCGATGTCCGTCCGGTGCGTGATACTACTCACCTGGAAGGCAAAGAACTCGAGTTCAAAGTCATCAAGCTGGACCAGAAGCGCAACAACGTTGTCGTTTCCCGCCGCAGCGTACTGGAAGCCGAGAACAGCGCCGAGCGCGAAGCTCTGCTGGAATCCCTGCAGGAAGGTCAGCAAGTCAAAGGTATCGTCAAGAACCTCACCGACTACGGCGCGTTCGTGGATCTGGGTGGCGTCGACGGCCTGCTGCACATCACCGACATGGCTTGGAAGCGCATCAAGCATCCGTCTGAAATCGTCAATGTTGGCGATGAAATCGACGTCAAAATCCTTAAGTACGATCGCGAGCGCAACCGCGTTTCCCTCGGCCTCAAGCAGCTGGGCGAAGATCCATGGGTTGCCATCAAGGCGCGTTACCCGCAGGACACCCGTGTTACTGCGCGCGTAACCAACCTGACCGACTACGGCTGCTTCGCAGAGCTGGAAGAAGGCGTGGAAGGCCTGGTGCACGTGTCCGAAATGGATTGGACCAACAAAAACATCCATCCTTCGAAAGTCGTTAACGTCGGCGACGAAGTGGAAGTTATGGTTCTTGATATCGACGAAGAGCGTCGTCGTATCTCCCTCGGTATCAAGCAGTGCAAAACTAACCCGTGGGAAGATTTCTCCGGTCAGTTCAACAAGGGCGACAAAATCTCCGGCACCATCAAGTCGATCACCGATTTCGGTATCTTCATTGGTCTGGATGGCGGCATCGACGGCCTCGTTCACCTGTCCGACATCTCCTGGAACGAAGTAGGCGAAGAAGCTGTACGCCGCTTCAAGAAGGGCGACGAGCTGGAAACCGTTATCCTCTCCGTTGATCCGGAGCGTGAGCGCATTTCCCTCGGCATCAAGCAACTGGAAGAAGATCCGTTCTCCGACTACGTTGCAGTCAACGACAAAGGCACTATCGTTCGCGGTACTGTGAAAGAAGTTGACGCCAAGGGCGCTGTAATCACCCTGGCCGATGGCATCGAAGCAACTCTGAAAGCCTCCGAAATCAGCCGTGACCGCGTTGAAGACGCGCGTAACGTACTGAAAGAAGGCGAAGAAGTAGAAGCCAAGATCATCAGCGTTGATCGTAAGAGCCGCGTAATTAGCTTGTCGATCAAGTCGAAAGACGTTGAAGACGAAAAAGAAGCAATCAAAGAAATGCGCACTAAGCAGGACGAAGTTGCTTCTGCTGGTCCGACCACCATTGGTGATCTGATCCGCGCACAAATGGAAAACCAGAACTAAGTTCAGGTAATCCAGAAAAAGGGCGACTTCGGTCGCCCTTTTTTGTGCCTGAAAATCGCTAACGTATTGTTTTATAGGCTGTTCAAATCTGATCAAGCATGCTAAAACCTTTCTATCTAGTGATCTAGCCGCTTGAAAAAGAAGGGAAAACCATGACCAAGTCGGAGTTGATCGAGCGCATCGTTACCCATCAAGGGCAGCTCTCGTCCAAGGATGTCGAACTGGCGATCAAGACCATGCTTGAGCAAATGTCGCAGTCGCTGTCGACAGGCGATCGCATCGAAATCCGTGGCTTTGGTAGTTTTTCGCTGCATTTCCGTGCGCCGCGGGTGGGGCGCAATCCTAAGACTGGAGATTCTGTACGATTGGATGGTAAGTTCGTGCCGCACTTTAAACCGGGTAAGGAGTTGCGTGATAGAGTCAATGATTGATCCGATCTTCTTCTCCTGACGAGGTAGCTATGCTCTAGTTTAAGCGCGCACTGGGTTTCGCCCTTGTGGCCATTTTGGCTCTGGCGACGCTGGTGCTCGTGCTTGAGATTCAGCAAGACTCGGTCTTGATCTGTCTGGGGGTGTTACTCAGCAAGTGTGTGTTTCGCTGTTCGTGATCGCGGCTTTTGTCTTCGGTGGGCTGGTCGGCTTGTTGCTCGCAGGACTGGTGGTGTCACTGCTTAGGTATCAACTTAGGCAGGCTGAATTAAAATTTAGGCGTGCCGATGCCCGGCGGCTTGAGTCTCATCATCTGACTTCCTTAGGCTCCTGCGGTTAACGCTTGGCTCTCCTGGCGCTAAACCCATGCGTGGGGCGGTTGTCGCTGTTAGAATGTCTGTCAGTTACTGATCGGTGGTTTGGCCAAGCCAACCCTGTCTTCTCGAATACTGGTTCTGGACCACTGCTCCAAGTGCTTCCCGGCAGCTATTTGCTATTCGATTTTGCTTCTCACGGCGGTGTTGGGAATTAGTGGTGAGAGTTGTCTTAATGTCCTTCATGGCGCGTGGCTGGTCTGCTGTCGCTGCTCTCTTGCTCAGCTTGCTGATTACCCGACTGCTTTCGCAAGATGCGGCTGGGGTGTACTTCACAGGCATGACGGTGGTGGCGGCGTTGGCGATAGTTCTGCGCTGCGGGCTGGACCAGCTGATCATTCGCTCTGCCGCCAACCCTGACCGAGTCACGCGTGTTTTCGTCGGTTATGCCATCGCTATGCTGTTGCTGTACGTGATCTTGGTATTGCCGCTGGCCTATGGGGTTCGGGCGATCTGGGGCGCTCATATTCCGTCGCCGCTGTGGATGTTTGTTCATTGTTCGCCTGCGGTATCGATCATTTGGCTTTCGGCAGGCTACGCCAAGGCGCGCGGACATGCTCCGCTGGCGAATTTTCTGGAGGCGGGAGCAGTGCCTACGCTGCTTATTGTCTCGTTGCTTTCGATCACCGGAGTGGATCTGAGATCTTCTGCAATCGCCTATGCGGCAGTCACGGTTCTCGTCGCAGTATTGGCTGTAGTTATCATCGTGCTTTCCCTGCGAGGCAAGCCAGGAGCAGAGTTACCTACCGCTGGGGATTTTCGTGAAGGCAGCTCTATTATGACTGCAACACTGCTCGACTTCTGTGTGATCTGGTGCTCGGGGCTGGCGTTGACGATGGTGTCGAGCATGGAGGCAGTGGCTGAGTACCACGTGGCGCAACGGTTGGCGATCCTGATTTCATTTGTTCTGATCGTGGTCAACAGCATTTCGGCACCTGTCTATGCGCGCGCTTTTGATCGTCAGGATCTACCAGCTGTCGTCGATGTATATCGCTATAGCAGCATGTTGGCACTGGGCGTGGCAGTCCTCCCGCTGGCGGTTTATTTGCTGTTTCCGCAGTTTTTGTTGAGCCTGTTCGGTGAGGTGTACCGCTCGGCGTATCTGCTATTGATTATCCTGGCGCTTGGGCAATTGGTTAACGTGGCCACCGGGTCGGTGGGCTATCTGCTCATGTTATCGGGCAATGCTCGGTACTATCGGCGTGCCTCTGTAATTGCGGCGCTGTTTGCGCTGTTTTTCACTTGGCCACTGCTTCACTTCTTTGATGCGCTAGGCGCAGCGTTGGCGACCTCATTGGGGGTATCGATCAAAAATATATTGGCTGCGTTTTATGTAAGGCGTCATGTGGGCGTATCGCTAGCCTTTCCACCACGCGAGCTATCGAGCTTGTTTTCTCGTCGGAGGATGAATGAAGTATTTGCTAATCGGGATTGATGGCTGTCAGGCCGAAACCATTCAACGCTATCCGATGCCTTATACTCAAGGGCTGCTTGCGCAGGGGGTCTCTCTGAAGCTGCACGAGGATTTGCTTAGTCGGGGCTGGGTCGAGATTTGTACCGGGCAGCATGCCATCGATAGCGATGGATATTACGAGCGAGCACGCCTGAACGGCACCTCGGCCTCCACAACCAAATACAACCTCCTGGAGCAGATTAGCAAAGATCCTGATATTCCTACCCTCTGGAGCAGGCTGAATTGTCTTGGCATACGGGTCGGGGTGATGAACGTACCTACCACCAATCCTGCGCCGGCAGTTGATGGTTTTTTTGTATCGGGTGGCGGTGGTGGCTCCCAACTGCGTGATGAAATCTGCCCTTCGCAGTGCTACCCCGCAGATGTGAAAAAAACGCTAGATGACTTGGAATATATCGTTGACGAAAGGGTTCCGTCGCTGCTCTTTGAAAAGAAACTTTATGATGAAACAGCGTTCTTCAGTCGCCTGAAGTTGATGACGGATCGTCGGGTTGATGCGTTCATCAAGCTTGGTGAGCAGTATCAGATTGATTTTGGTTTTATTGTGTTCAGGTCTGTGGTGGTGGTTGAGAACATCTGTATCGGTGAGTACAAGAAGTTTCTTTCTGGGCAGGGGGATTTTAATCCGCGCCTTATTGAGGCCATGCAGGATTTCTATGCGCACTTTGATGGTGCGTTAAAGCGCCTAATTGAATCCGTAGGCACAGAACGGGTGGGTCTGGTATCGGACCATGGAACGGTAGTCGCCCATACTCGTGTAAACCTGAACGCGATCCTCAGAAGTCTCGGATTTCAATATCCGCCAGTTGGTAAGAATGGACTGATGGCATTAGCGCAACGTTATAAACACTTGGTTCCTTACGCGCTTCGCCAGAAGCTCAAGGGCAATCAGGCGGTTGCTAGGGAATATGCGGCGATCAGCAATTTCGACAGTAAGCGAAGCGAGGCTTTCTGCCCTGGCCGTGGTTCCAGTTTCTTGGGCATTTATGTAAATGACTGGGTGCGGTTTGGTGGCCCAGTGGATAGCGCTGGCATTACTGCCGTTGCGCAACGGATCGCGAGCCGACTGAATGCGGAAAGAGAATTTCTCCAGCTTGGATTGAAGGCGGTCATTACTCAAAGGCCGGCAAAATCTAAATATGCGAAGTACCTTCCGGACATTGTTGTCCAAGCACCGGATGGCGTGACTTGTAATACCCAACAGGAGGTGTTTGCAGCACCCGGTGTCGATTTAACGCAGCCTATGTTCCTTAAGAATGTTGTGGGTGACTTCGCAACAGGGACCAAGGGGCCTGAGCCTCTGGCCTGCTTTGTCAATCACAAGTTGCTGAGCCCGGATTCTCTCCTGCGGCAGGACTCGGCAGAAGTGTTTCGCATAGTTCTAGCAGAGTTCGGGGAAGTCTTGGGGACCAACCCCAAGCGAGTATAGTTTCGCTTTTGGGGTGCTTCGGGGTACGAAGGCAATAAATGCTCGGGCTTGTTTTGGGGGTGAATTTGAAGATTGGAATGGTGACGGTCCATAAGGCGAATAACTATGGGGCCGTTCTACAGGCGTATGCGCTACAGCAATGCCTGGCACAGTATGGAGAGGTCGAAATAATTGATTACGACAACCGTTATATTGGTCGGACCCTTTGGCCGTTGCGCTGGATTGGTGGCGCGCGAAGTTTCCTGAGTATTGCTAAGGACCTTGTGCGGCTTGCGCCCCGAGTTCGGCTGCTTGCCAAGTTCAACTGTTTTATTCGAACCCGCTACCGGTTGTCAGCCAAATATTCCCAGTCGGCCCTGATGGCTCGAGCCTGCTCGAAGTACAACTGTTATGTGGTTGGCAGTGATCAGGTGTGGAACTCGAACTGCGTCAGCCTCGATGGAGCGCTCGACCCCATCTATTTTCTGGGGTTTGCACCGCAGGACGCGATCAAGATTTCCTATGCATCGAGCCTGGGAGGCTACAAATTTACTGAACAGGAGATTCCCAAGGTCCACTCCTATCTACAGAGATTCAACGCTGTTTCGGTTCGTGAGCAAGATTCGCAGCAATACCTATCCGATCTGGGGATTAGTCACGTGCAGCATGTGCTTGACCCTACTTTGCTGCTGGGTACTGAACAATGGCGAGAGCTTGTGGAGCCGTCGCTTGTTCCGACAAGCAAGTACATCCTGGTGTATAGCGTTCCGCGTACCAGTCTATTGCGTCAGGCTGTCGATTACTTCGCTGCTAAAAAGGGCTTGAAGGTGATTTCCATCGACCAAGACGTGTGTTCTGTTGCCAGGGTGGATAAGCAGATCCGTGATGCCGGTCCTTTGGACTTTCTGGCCTTGTTCAGTGGCGCAGAGTTTGTGCTGACGGACTCCTTTCACGGGGTTTGTTTTTCGATCATTTTCGGCTGCCCGTTCGTTGCAGTTTCACCGGGAACGCACTCCAATCGGGTGGAGAGCCTTTTAAAGGTACTGGGACTGGAGAGTCAGTTTGTCTCGGAGCCCGCTGATTTTGAGCGAGTGTCTCAGGTGCTCGACTTCGACCAGGCCTACGCCCGCTTGGCCTCTGAACGCGCCCGTTGCTTCGGGTTTCTTGATAAAGCACTGGCGGGGTAAGAGCGTGCAGCAACATATTTTGCATGTTGTGGATTTTCTTGATCCAAAGTTCGGTGGGGGCACAGCGGAGCGAACCTTCCAGATGGCCAAAGCTGTCGTGCGGTTGGGATCAACCTGCACTGTACTTTGCACTAACCTGGGTTTAAGCGACGCGCGTATTAAAGAGATGGACGGGGTCGATGTGTTGGCAGTCCCGACGTTGCTGAAGCGTTTCTTGATGCCGATAATTTCGACTAAGCGTATCAATCAGTTGGTGGCGCGTGCAGATGCCATCCACGTGATGGGACACTGGAGCCTGTTGGGGGCGAGAGTTTGTTTTTCGGCCCAGCGTCAAAGTAAGCCCTACGTATACAGTCCTGCTGGTTCACTTGGTATCTTCGGGCGTTCAGCTTTTATAAAGCGCCTTTTCAATTGGTTATTCGGACGTAGTGCTGTGATGGGGGCCGCGACCTGTTTGGCGGTAACGGAACTGGAGCTGGATCAGTTTCGTACGTTCGGTGTCCCCCAAAGCAAATTTCAGGTATTACCCAACGGCGTGCATGTAGCCGATGCGCTGGTGCCGCAGCCTGATGCCTTTCGGCGGCAGCATGGCTTGGGAGGAGCCACTGTTGTGCTTTTTCTTGGGCGTTTGAGCCTAATCAAGGGACCTGATCTTTTGCTCGATGCGTTCCACCAGATCGCTCAAAGATTTCCGAGTGTTGTGTTGGTCCTCGCCGGTCCTGATGAAGGTATGCGAACAGAGCTGGAAGCCTTAGCGGCACGCTATGGAATATCTGATCGCGTTCGCTTCACCGGCTTTGTCGGCGGTCAGCAGAAGCAGGACGCATTAGCCGGTGCAGATCTTCTGGTGGTGCCGTCGCGCCATGAAGCAATGTCTTTGGTGGCGCTGGAAGCGGGGCTGGTGAGTACCCCGGTGCTGTTAACCGACCAATGCGGTTTTGATCAGGTGGCTGACGTGGACGGTGGTGCGGTTGTTGCGGCAGAAGCTTCAGCTATTGCGCAGGGGCTTTGCCAATTGCTCAGTTCGCCTAGTGAACTGGAAGCACGAGGGGCACGGCTGCGCGAATTGGTGGTGTCTACCTACAGCTGGGATCGCTTGGTCCAAAGGCTGCTTGGTCATTACCGTCAATTGAAGCCTTTGTCATGAGGTCCCAGTGCGCATCCTGATCCTTTCCCAATATTTCTGGCCCGAAAGTTTCATCATCAACGACATCGTGCGTACGCTCGACGAGCAGGGGCATGAGGTGGTGGTCGCCACCGGCAAGCCCAACTATCCAGACGGCAAGGTCTTTGAGGGCTATCGCGCTGCGGGTACCCAGTGCGAGCGCTATCTAGGGCGTATCGATGTGCTACGGGTGCCCCTGTGGCCGCGTGGACAGGGTGGGGCGAAGAATCTGATTCTCAACTATCTGTCCTTTGTATTCAGCGGTCTGCTGTGCTTACCTTGGATGCTGCGCAAGCGCGAGTTCGACGCCATCTTGGTGTTTGCCCCATCGCCGATCACCCAGGCGATCCCGGCGATCTTGCTCACGTGGCTGAAGAAGGCAAAGCTGGCCCTGTGGGTGCAGGACTTGTGGCCGGAGAGTCTCTCGGCCACCGGCTTTGTGCGTAATCCGTACCTGTTGCGTGCGGTAGGCTGGATGGTGCGCGCCATCTACCGCCCATGCGACACCCTGCTGGTGCAGTCGCGGGCATTCGTTGAACCGGTGGCGCAGTATTCTGATCGCGCGAAAATCCACTATTACCCTAATTCTATGAACATCAGCAGCCCGAAGGCTGTCATTCCGGTGCCTTCCGAGCTTCTTGAGCTGCTTGAACAGCATTTTTGCGTAGTGTTCGCCGGCAACCTGGGCACTGCCCAGGCCCTCGATACTCTGCTGCAGGCAGCGGTGCAGCTACGTGATGAGCCGCACATTCGACTGGTGCTGGTGGGCAGCGGCAGCCGTCTGGCCTGGCTCCAGTCCCAGAAGCAGGAGTTGGGCCTGGACAACCTGATACTACCGGGACGATTTCCGATGGACACCATGCCCCAGATCTTCGAGCGCGCCTCGGCCCTGCTTGTGTCGCTGAATGACGAGCCGGTCTTTGCCCAGACCATTCCCAGCAAGATTCAGGCGTATCTCGCCGCAGGTCGGCCGATTCTGGCCTGCATGAACGGCGAGTGTGCCCGCGTGGTTACCGAGGCCGGCGCCGGCTTTGCTTCGCCGGCGCAAAAAGTGCTGCCGCTGGTGGCCAACATTCGCCGCCTGCAGGAGTTGGACGCGACGCAGCGCGCGGCTATGGGCGAATCGGGCAAAGCCTATTTCGAAGCTAATTTTGAGATGAACAGTCAGGTGCGCATATTGGTGGAGCACCTGGGCCGCCAAGTTGAAGAGGATGGCAGCGCATGAGAGTTCTGGTTCTGGGCGCGTCCGGCATGTTGGGCAATGCCGTGTTCAAGGTGTTTTCTGCTGACGCTACGCACGAGGTGTGGGGCACGTTGCGCAGCTCCGCAGCCGCCAAGGAGTTTGTGCCGGCCTGGCGTGAGCGTCTGCTGTCGGGTGTAGATGTGCTCGATCAGGACTCGCTACTTGGCGCCTTGGCAAAATCCCGCCCGCAGGTGGTGATCAACTGCATCGGTTTGATCAAGCAGCTGGCCGATGCCCAAGACCCGCTCACGGCCTTGCCGATCAACGCGATGCTGCCCCACCGGCTGGCTCGCTTGTGTGAAGTGGCTGGGGCAAGGTTGATCCATGTGAGCACCGATTGCGTATTCTCCGGGCAGAGAGGCGGCTACTTGGAAAGCGATCCGTCCGATGCCGATGACCTCTACGGTAAATCCAAATACATCGGCGAGCTGCACGACCTGCCGCACGCTATCACGCTGCGTACCTCCATCATCGGCCACGAGCTGGGCTCAAACTATGCTTTGGTGGATTGGTTCCTGGCTCAGCAGGGCAGCGTGCGTGGGTTCCGCAAGGCGGTGTTCTCTGGTTTGCCCACCGTCGAGCTGGCTCGAGTTATGAAGGACTTCATTGTTCCGCACCCGCAACTCAATGGTCTGTATCATGTCGCTGCTGAGCCGATCGCTAAGCTTGATTTGTTGCAACTGGTCGCTGCTGAATATGGCAAGCAGATCGATATTCGTCCGGATGATGCACTGGTTATTGACCGCTCTCTAGATGGATCACGGTTTTGCGATGCGACCGGTTACGTTGCTCCAGCATGGCCCGAGCTGATTCGCAGTATGCATGCGAGCCGTTAAGCGCCAAGCGGTAAAATTGCGGAGGGGATAGAACCCCTAGCCAGCCTTCTCCTAATCAGGAGGGGGTTTATTCGTCGGCCTAGCAGGCCGCGCTCCAACGACTTGGAAGGTTTTATGTTCGACGACAAGGTATTGATGATCACGGGCGGCACCGGTTCTTTTGGTCATACGGTGTTGAAGCGTTTCCTTAATACCAATGTGCGCGAGATTCGTATCTTCTCCCGTGATGAGAAAAAGCAGGAAGATATGCGCATTGCCTTGGCCAACGATAAGGTCAAATTCTACATCGGTGATGTGCGTGACTATGACAGCCTGAAGCAGGCCATGGTAGGTGTCGATTACATCTTCCATGCGGCGGCATTGAAGCAGGTCCCTTCCTGCGAGTTCTATCCGATGGAGGCGGTGCGTACCAACGTCAACGGCACCGAAAATGTGCTTAATGCGGCGATTGCTCGTGGCGTGAAACGTGTGGTGGTGTTGTCTACGGACAAAGCGGTGTATCCGATCAATGCCATGGGCATTTCTAAGGCCATGGCTGAGAAATTGATGGTTGCCAAGTCA
Organism: Pseudomonas sp.; assembly: GCF_046581935.1. Lineage (GTDB taxonomy): Bacteria > Pseudomonadota > Gammaproteobacteria > Pseudomonadales > Pseudomonadaceae > Aquipseudomonas. The sequence continues at coordinate 177,954 of NZ_JAYGFK010000012.1, read as the reverse complement.
CGCATGATTCCTGCTGGTGGCACTGTAATCTGCGCTACTCGTTACGGCAACGTAATGGCCTCACGGGGGTCGGTAATTCCGTTGTTCGTCGAGCAGATGCGCACCAGTGAACCATTGACTGTTACTGACCCGCAGATGACGCGCTTTCTGATGTCGTTGGAAGATTCCGTTGATCTGGTGCTGCATGCTTTTGAGCATGGCGAGCAGGGCGACCTGTTTGTGCAGAAGGCGCCTGCATCTACTGTCGGTGACTTAGCACAGGCGCTTAAGGAGCTGTTTGGCCGCGAGAATCCGGTACGCGTTATTGGTACTCGCCACGGTGAGAAACTCTATGAGTCGCTGGTTTCTCGCGAAGAAATGGCCAAAGCCGAGGACATGGGGCGCTATTACCGTATCCCTGCGGACAACCGCGACCTCAACTACAAGAAATACTTCGTCGAGGGTGAGGAGAGAATCTCCGAGTTTGACGATTACACCTCGCATAACACCGAGCGTCTGGATGTGGCGGGTATTAAACAGTTACTGCTGAAACTCGACTACATCAAGGAGCAGCTTGATGCTTAAGGTCATGACCCTGGTGGGTACCCGCCCAGAATTGATCAAAATGAGCCGGATAATCGCTGAGCTAGATCGCCAGGTTAATCATGTACTGGTGCACTCCGGGCAGAACTATGACTACGAGCTGAATCAGGTTTTCTTCGACGATCTGGAAATTCGTAAACCGGACCACTTCCTCGGTGCTGCTGGCGAAACCGCCGCAAAGACCATTGCTGAGGTCATCTCCAAAGCCGATGAAGTGTTTGAGCTAGAGAAACCCGATGCGCTGTTACTCTACGGAGATACGAATACCTGCTTGGCGGTAATTTCAGCTAAACGCCGAAAAATCCCGGTGTTTCACATGGAAGCGGGTAATCGCTGCTTTGATCAGCGTGTACCAGAAGAGCTTAACCGCAAGGTTCTTGACCACTTATCCGACATCAATATGGTGCTGACCGAGCATGCACGTCGCTACCTGATTGCCGAGGGTATCCGCCCCGAAACAATCATCAAGACCGGCTCGCATATGCAGGAAGTGCTCAGCTACTACATGCCGAAGATCGAGCAGTCTGACGTGCTTGCGCGTAGCGGTCTTGACGCTGGAAAGTTCTTTATCGTCAGCACTCACCGCGAGGAAAATGTCGATACGCCGGATAACCTGCGCGACTTGCTTGCAACCTTGCGTGCACTGGCTGATGAATATGGCTATCCAGTGATTGTTTCGACTCACCCGCGCACCCGTAAGCGCCTTGAAGCGCTAGGGGAATCGCTGGAGCATCCGCTAATTCGTTTTGTTAAGCCGTTCGGTTTGCTTGACTACATCAAGCTGCAAATGTCGGCGTTCTGTGTCTTATCAGACAGCGGCACCATTACAGAGGAAGCTTCGCTGCTCAACCTGCCGGCGGTGACACTGCGTAATGCCCATGAGCGTCCCGAAGGTATGGATCAAGGCACGCTCATCATGAGCGGTCTTAAAAAGGCTTCGGTGCTGGCGGCGGTCAAAGTCATTACTAGTCAGCATCAGGCAGGTGAGCGGGTTATACCGCTTGTGCCTGACTACGAAGGTGGCCCCGTATCGCAGCAGGTTGTACGCGTGGTGCTGAGCTACACGGATTATGTGAATCGTACCGTCTGGCGTAAGGGCTGAGCATGCGCGTGTTGCTAACTGGCGCTAGCGGATTTGTCGGGCGCGCCGTACAGGCGCGCCTGCTTTCGGACAATCAACATTCGTTGCGTAGTGCTATGCGCCAGCTTCCAGGTAAGACGCCCAGCAAGCTTGAGTTCTGCGTCGCTCCAGCGTTAGGTCCAGATGCCGACTGGAATATGGCTCTGCAAGATGTCGATGCAGTGATCCATTGCGCTGCGCGAGTGCATGTGATGCAGGAGCAGGCGGCTGACCCGTTGGCCGAGTTTCGCCGCACAAATGTCGAGGGGACGCTGCGTCTAGCGCAGCAGGCTGTTGAGGCAGGAGTGCGGCGATTTGTCTTTGTCAGTTCAATCAAAGTTAATGGTGAGGGGACTCTGCCGGGTGAAGCGTTCAGTGCCGATGATGCGCCCGCTGCAAATGATCCTTACGGTATCTCCAAGCTAGAAGCCGAAGAAGGCTTGCTGGCTCTGGCGACTGCGAGTGGACTTGAAGTGGTCATCGTTCGCCCACCGCTTATCTATGGGCCGGGAGTCAAGGCCAACTTCCAGAGCATGCTGCGTTGGCTGAATAAGGGAATTCCTTTGCCACTTGGAGCTATTGAAAATCGCCGCAGCTTGGTGGCTCTGGATAACCTTGTAGATTTGCTGGTTCTTTGCCTCGTGCACCCAGCCGCAGTTGGAGAGCGCTTCCTTGTGAGTGATGGCGAGGACTTATCGACCAGTGAATTGCTTCGCCGTATAGGACAGGCTCTGGGCCGTCCTGCACACTTGCTGCCGGTACCACAGTCTTGGTTGGAGGGCGGTGCGCGGTTTATTGGTCGTGAGGACCTGAGCCAGCGTATCTGCGGTTCGCTACAAGTGAATATCGACAAGACCCGTGAGCGACTCAATTGGACACCTCCTGTTACCGTCAATCAGGCACTGGCTTTGACTGCGGCGCATTTTTTGGAACAGCTGAAATCATGACTTTTGTGCTTTTTATTGCTGTATTGGCTGTGCTGTCCTGGGTTTTGACTGGCTTGTTACGCCGCTATGCACTCGTTCGCAGTTTGATGGATGTGCCTAATGCTCGAAGCTCGCATAGCCTGCCAACCCCACGTGGGGGGGGGGTGGCAATTGTTATCACGTTCCTGTTCGGCCTGTGTGTTGCCTTCTTCACTGGCTTGGGCATTTACTCCGATCTGTTCTATGCTCTTACTGGTGCTGGCTTGAGTATTGCTATGCTCGGGTTTCTTGATGATCACGGCCATATTGCTGCGCGCTGGCGTTTACTCGGACATTTTGCTGCGGCTGCTTGGGCGCTTTACTGGCTTGGCGGTATGCCGACATTAACTGTATTCGGTGGCATCCTGCATTTGGGCTGGGTTGGTCATGCGCTAGCTGCGTTCTATCTGGTTTGGTTGTTGAATCTGTTCAACTTTATGGACGGCATCGATGGCATTGCCAGTGTTGAGGCGATCTGTGTTTGCCTAGGCGGCGCAGTGCTCTACGCGGTGACGAGTACCAGTTCGCTCATTCCAGTTACCGTGCTCTCACTGTTGATGTTGGCGGCTGGTGTGACAGGCTTTTTGATCTGGAACTTTCCTCCTGCGCGGATATTTATGGGGGACGCAGGTAGCGGTTTTCTCGGAATTGTGTTTGGCATTTTTTCGTTGCAGGCCGGCTGGGCAAACCCGATGCTGTTCTGGGGGTGGTTGATTCTGCTTGGGGTTTTTATTGTCGATGCAACCCTAACTTTATTACGCCGGATGTTACGTCGAGAAAAGGTGTATGAAGCTCATCGTAGTCATGCTTATCAATTTGCAACTCGTCAGTTAGGGCGGCACTTCCCTGTAACCATGGGCGTACTTGCGATCAACCTGTTTTGGCTATTCCCGGTGGCACTGGTGGTATCACTCGGCTGGCTAGATGGTTTGCTTGGTGTATTGCTGGCCTATGCCCCACTGGTTGTTTTGGCACTCAGGTTCAATGCAGGCAAGGCGGAAGATTGAGAGCGGTCTTTGGCTGGAGCAATTAATTAATACGGTTAAGTACTCTGCGTCGTCCTGTTTAATCTTTGCTTCTTCAGGTGTGCTGTACCTGTATTTAGCCTATGTCATATTTTCTAAAGAGGTTTTAAATGCTGCGCAGTTCTCTTCTGCAGATGTCACGGCAGCGAAAGCGTGCCCTACAGGTTTTAGCTGATGTATTGCTGCTCTGGGGGGGGCTCTGGCTGGCGTTCTTTATCCGGTTGGGGTTCGATGGGATGATTAATCCCTTTGGTGATTACCTCTGGCTGTTCGTCGCCGCGCCTGTCACTGCTATCCCGTTATTTATCCGCTTTGGACTTTATCGCGCAGTGTTGCGTTATTTTGGCAGCGACGCACTAGTCACCATTTTCAATGCCGTCAGCCTTTCTGCGTTACTCTTGGCGGTGGTGATATACCTGATGAGACCAGAAGAGCTTATGCCGCGCTCGGTCATCTTTATTTATTGGGCGCTTTCGTTATTTTTTGCGGGCGGTCTTCGCCTGTTTATGCGGCAGTATTTCAGTGGTGAGTTGTTCTCGGTACGTCGCACTATTAGCAACTGTTCACCTAAGGTCGCGATTTATGGGGCAGGCGCTGCCGGAAATCAGTTGCTTGCAGCGCTTCGTATCGGGCGGCGCATGGAGCCAGTAGCTTTTATTGATGATGACGCGGGTGTTGTTGGGCGAGTCATCAGTGGCGTCAAGGTTTATAGGTCGAGTGAAATTGAGCAGATGATTTTGCAGACCGATGCCCAGGAAGTGCTGTTGGCCATTCCTTCTGCATCACGTAGTAGGCGTCGGGAAATATTGGCGGAGCTAGAGTCTTACCCTTTACATGTGCGGACAATCCCGGGGTTTATGGACCTTGCCAGTGGCCAGGTCAGTGTGAGTGACCTGCAGGAGGTCGATGTTATTGATCTACTTGGGCGAGATTCAGTGCCACCTCGCAGGGAGTTATTTGAGCGCTGTCTCCTTCGCCAGGTTGTTATGGTTACCGGTGCTGGCGGTTCAATTGGGTCGGAGCTGTGTAGGCAGATTGTTGCGAACTCGCCGATTACATTGATACTTTTCGAACATAGTGAGTTCAATCTTTATAGTATTCATACAGAACTGGAGCAACGTGTTAAACGTGAGTCTTTATCGGTTCGTTTAGTGCCTGTTCTGGGTTCTATTCGCAATCTAGGTCGTTTATACGATGTGATGTTTACTTGGTCTGTGAATACTGTTTATCACGCTGCGGCCTACAAGCATGTGCCCATGGTTGAGCACAATATCGCAGAAGGTGTTTTGAACAATGTGTTGGGAACGACGTTCACGGCTCAGGCGGCAGTTAAGGCCAACGTTGATAATTTCGTCCTGATCTCCACCGATAAAGCGGTGCGTCCGACTAATGTGATGGGCAGTACCAAGCGGTTGGCTGAGATGGTCCTGCAGGCTTTAAGTTGTGAGTCCGCTCCCGTGTTATTTGACGATGATGAGGCGCTGCATCGGCTCAACAAAACACGCTTTACAATGGTGCGGTTTGGCAATGTGTTGGGTTCATCTGGTTCGGTGATCCCTTTGTTCCACGAGCAGATCCGCAAGGGTGGGCCCGTCACGGTTACCCATCCCAATATCACTCGTTACTTTATGACTATCCCTGAGGCCGCGCAGCTGGTCATCCAAGCCGGGTCTATGGGCGAGGGTGGTGATGTGTTTGTGCTGGATATGGGGGAACCAGTCAGAATCGCTGTTTTGGCCGAAAAGATGATTCATCTCAGCGGCCTGAGCGTGCGTTCAGATAAAAATCCCCATGGTGATATTGCTATCGAGTTCACCGGCTTACGACCTGGCGAGAAGCTGTATGAGGAGCTGCTGATCGGCGATAACGTTAGCCCTACCGAGCACCCGATGATCATGCGTGCTAATGAGGAACATCTGTCTTGGGAGGCATTCAAGTCGGTGTTGAGCGCGCTTTTGAATGCGGTAGAGCGAGATGACTATGATCGGGTCCGCCAGTTGTTGCGCGAGACTGTTAGTGGTTACAAACCAGAGGGTGAGATTGTCGACTGGATGCACCAGCAGCGGCGGATAAAACCCCTGTAGGCACCGTGTTTTCCTGTTTGCTTGAGCACTACGGCTGTATTTTTTACTGGAGTGGTTTGACAGCAGCAGAGTCGCGTCTAAGTTTGAGTATGTGTGGACTATTCCACTCGTTCGATAACCCACGGAAGGATGCGTACTATGCTGAAAATCAAACTGTCCTCGCTGTTGCTCGCTCTGCTTGTGTCCATGTCTCCGGCGGCTTTTGCGGCTGAAACCCCGGCTCCGCAAGCGCCGACTGCTGAAGTCTCCACCACAAACAAGGTCAACCTCAACACTGCCGATGCGGCCACCTTGCAACGTGAGTTGCTAGGCATTGGCGAGGTTAAGGCGCAGGCCATTGTGGCTTACCGTGATGAACATGGTGACTTTGCTTCGGTGGATGAGCTGCTGGAGGTCAAGGGTATTGGCGAGTCAACGCTGGAAAAGAATCGCGATAAGTTGAGCACTAACTGACGCGTTCAGCCGCTGTAAAGATAGAGGCCGGTTATTAGCCGGCCTTTTTATTTCTGCAGATCGTCCTGAGAGTTGTCGGCGACAGCATCCTCTCCTAGCAAGAGTGCTTGGTCACTCGTTCGTCACTATGAGCATGCGCTGCTATTTACAGATCACTTGCCGTGATGTAGCGCAGCTAATCTTGGCCTTCGACACTGTCTTAGCTCGTAAACAAAAAAGCCCCGAAAACTTGTGAGTTTTCAGGGCTTTTAAATATGCGTTTTGGAGCGGGTGATGGGAATCGAACCCACGGCTCTAGCTTGGGAAGCTAGGGTATTACCATTATACGACACCCGCAGCGGGTGCCTTTATACCGGAAGTCTTGGCCGAAATGAAGCCTGCAGCGCAGCTATCTTTAGCAATGCGCTACAGACTCAAGGTGAGCGGCTGCTTCATACGGCAATCGCGTGGTTCTGCTCGAGCTTGCTGTGGTAGCTGGAACTGTTGCGGACCGGGGCCTGCAGGAAGTTCAGCAGAGCCGCTTGGCTTTGTAGCCATGCACTTTTGTGTTCCATGTCGAGAAAGTGCCCGGCGTTGTTGATGGTGGCGAATTGGCAATCACCGAGGTACTTGGCAAACAGGCGCACATCCGTCGGCGAGGTGTATTCGTCGTGTTCGCCGTTGATAAACAACAGCGGGATGTCGATGGCGGTTAGGCAGTCCATTTGGCAGTGGTTATCCATGTGCACCACCTGGTTGATGTGCGCGTGCATCTGCAGGTACTCGTGGCTGTCGAGGGTGCTGATATGCCGCTGGTTATAGCGCTTGAACAGCGAAGGCAGGTATTTGCCAATGGTGCTGTTAACCAACAAGCCGACATTTTCCCCGTCGATAGCCTGCAGGTGGGTCATACCCTTTTCCAGGTAGTCGAGCATGGGCTCGTTGAGCAGTGGCGAGAAGGAGGTGATGACGGCCTTTTCAATCCGTTCTGGGCGCTGTGCCAGAGCCAGCATTGCAGCGACGCCGCCCCAGGAGAATGACAGGAGGTAGTCGGCCTGAAACTGTTCAATCAGCTCCAGCAGAATAGTCGCTTCATCTTCCTTGCTGATCGGTCGAGTGTGGTTGTTGTGCGGTTTGGACTGGCCGGCGTAGGGCTGGTCGTAGAGCACCACGTTGAACTGCGGCCGCAAATACTTGAGGGTTTGCGCGAAGGCGGCAGTGGTAGCCAGCGAGCCATTGACCAGAATGATGGTTTTGCGTGCGCTGGGGTTGGCGTAGAACTCCGTGTGAACCTTGAACGTCCTGTGAATATCGACGACAGCGATGGCTGGCTTCATGTCGTTTCCTCCTGGCGCATAAAAGTAACCATGGACAACGGCAGTGCCGTTGGACCAAACAATGTATGACAGTAGGAAAGCGCCTGGACGTGACAGCAAGATGTCAGGCTGGAGGATTTTATAAGTTATTTATTTTCAATCAGTTAGGGCTGTAATAGAACATCGGCCACGACCTTTTTGCAGGTGTGGAGCGGTGTCTTTAACCAGGCAGGAACCCATTTCGCGCGATGCGCAAGTAACCAAAAGAACGCTTAGATGGCTCTTGTGACTTTTAAGTCACGTTAAGACCTTATGGTTCGATTTAAGCAGCCGTGTTTGCTACTGGCAAGGAGCAATTTACTTTTTCTTGTGCGTTGTTGGGCAATTCAGATTGACGGTCAGCAACTGGCGATTTCGCCAGGGCTGAGTGGGCGATATTGGCCGGGTTGCAGGTGTGGGTCGAGCTCGATGGCGCCCATGCTCAGGCGGTGCAGAGCGGTAACTTTATTCTGGAAGTGGCCAAACATGCGCTTGATCTGATGGTAGCGACCCTCGTGTAAGGTCAGCTGGGCGCTGTGGCTGCTGAGGATGACCAGCTCGGCGGGTAGGGTGCTGAGGTCTTCGTAGGCGAAGTACAACCCTTGGGCGAACACCTCAGTGTATTCAGGGCTGATTGGCTGCTCGGTTTCTACCCGGTAGACCTTGCCCAGGCGATTGCGCGGCTCTGTCAGGCGGCGTGACCACTGGCCGTCGTTGGTGATAATCAGCAGACCGCTGGTGTTGAGGTCCAGTCGGCCAGCCAGATGCAGTTCGGCCTTGTTTGGCTCGTTGAGCAGATCGAGTACGGTGCGGTGATCCGGGTGTGTGGTGGCACTGACCACGCCGGGCGGTTTGTGCAGCATGAAATAGCGGGCGGGTTTGCCGGCTTGCAGCAGCTCGCTATCGGTCTCGATACGGCTGAACTGGCTGACCTCGTACAAACCATCGCCAATTACCGTGCCGTCCACCCGCACGCGGCCGCTGGCCAGCAGTTGGCGAGCCGCCTGGCGATTGAGCAGGGGCAGGTTACTGAGAAATCGGTCGAGGCGCATGGGGAGTCAGTCAGTAGCTGCTGGCTGCTCAGGCGGTAAGCCCTGGGCGCAGCGTGGGCATAGGCAGCGGCGGTTGCGTTGTTCTGGCGCTAGGTTGGCCAACTGCTGGGCATCAACTTGCACAGTAAAACACCAGCATTGATTTACCGCTGCAGCGGATGTGGCTTGGGCGCATTGGTTGAGTTGTCCGCAGCAGGGGCAGCGGGTGGTTTGATCATGCATGCGGCGTCTCTAGTGAGGCGGTTAGGGGCTGCTATGGCTTACGGTTGGTGCTGATTGCCGATGGGGTGGTCTGTTGGTATGTCCTACAAGGCCTGCACATTGTAACGATCGATGCCTGCCCGCGCTGTTGAAACCGCCACACCGTTTAGCTTATTCGCCGCTATGGCCGCTTGCTGCGCTTACCCATGAGGACTATGGTGCTGCTACACAAACGTCTCCTTGGTGACCCGTGGTGCCTTGCCGGCATCGCGCCTTGCTGATCTGCCCTTGCTTGCAGTCTTTTCAGCACACCGAGCCCTCTATGCCGAGTCGATCTGCCACTTATCGGATCAAATATTCCACCCTAAGCATCGGGCTAGAAGATTTTCATCTGTGTTCCCTGCGTGACAAACAGCAGTTCGCTGATGGCGATGGCCTGGCTGAAAAGGCCGGCATATCTTCCGCTACGTGGCCGTTGTTTGGTCAATTGTGGCCGGCAGGAGAGGTGCTAGCGCAGACCCTCAGTGGTATGCCGGTAGATGGCTTGCGCATTCTCGAGCTGGGTTGCGGCCTAGGGCTGACCAGTTTGGTGTTGCAGCGCTTAGGGGCCGATATCACCGCCAGTGACTATCATCCGCTGGCGGGTGAGTTTCTGTTGCGCAATGCTGCGTTGAATCAATTGGCTCCCGTGCCTTATCTGAACTGTGATTGGGCAGAGGATTACCTTGAATTGGGGCTGTTTGATCTGGTGATTGGTAGCGATCTGCTTTACGAGCGTGACCACCCCAGTCTGTTGGCTGGCTTTATTGACCGTCACTGCAGTGCGCATGCGGCTGTGCTGATTGTTGACCCTGGCCGTGGCCACAGCGCACGGTTTACCCGGCAGATGCTCGAGCATGGTTACCTGCAGTTGGCCGATAGCCTGAACCTGCTGGATAACCCGGATGCACCGTTCAAAGGGCGCATCCTCAGTTATCGGCGCTAGGGTTTTCGACTGTGCAGGGCTTCAGTCGTTGCCAGGTATGAAGCCTGGTCGCGGCTAAAGCCCCCCTCACAAAGCAGGCAGGCGCTTAATCCTCTGCCAATACCACCACGCGCTGTCCGGAGCGTACCGCTGAGCCGGGTTGCACGCGTACTTCGCGCACGATGCCGTCACGTGGGGCGAGGATGGGGATTTCCATCTTCATCGACTCCAGAATCACCAGTACATCACCGGCCTTCACTGCGCTGCCGGTCTCGACCTGTACTTGCCAGAGGTTGCCCGCGATATGGCTCTCGATACTGTGCAGGCCGGCTTCCAGCGGTGCGTCTTCGCCTAAATCCGGGGCGACTTCTTCTGCTTCGAAATGCGCCTGGCCGGAGGCAATCCAGCGTTGGCGTTCGGCGTCAAAGGCGGCTCGCTGCTGGTTGCGAAAAGCCGCAATGCCTTCGGCTTCTGCCGTGAGGAACTGCTGGTAGTCGGCCAGCTTCAGCTCGCTGTCTTCGATGCGCAGGTCATAGCGGCCCAGTGGGAAGTCGCGACGGATGCGCGTGAGTTCGTCCGCACTCACGGGGTAGAAGCGAATCTGGTCGAAGAAGCGCAGCAGCCAGGGCTTGCCGTTGAATGCGGCAACCTCACGGTAGCGGTTCCACATCTGCAGGGTGCGCCCGACGAATTGGTAGCCACCGGGGCCTTCCATGCCGTACACGCACATATAGGCGCCGCCGATGCCCACTGAGTTTTCCGCTGTCCAGGTGCGTGCCGGGTTGTACTTGGTGGTGACCAGGCGATGGCGTGGGTCCAGCGGTGTGGCCACCGGCGCGCCGAGGTAGACGTCGCCGAGGCCCATCACCAAATAACTGGCGTCGAATACGGTTTTGTAGACTTCGTCGAGATTGGGCAGGTCGTTGATCCGCCGGATAAATTCCAGGTTGCTCGGGCACCAGGGCGCGTCTTTGCGCACGGTGGTCATGTATTTGTCGATCGCCAGTTGGCAGGCCGGGTCATCCCAGGACAGCGGCAGGTAGACGATGCGCGACGGTACGCTGAGGTCGCCGGTGGCGCACACGGCATCCCACTCGCCCGCCACGATGTCGAGCAGGTCGGTCAGCGCGAGGGTTTCTGGCTGGTAGTGAACTTGCAGTGAGCGGATGCCCGGTGTCAGGTCGATTACGCCGTTGAGCTGCTTGCCTTCGAGCGCCTGCATCAGCGCATGGCCGCGGAAACGCAGCACCAGATCCAGCTCAGGTGCGCCGATTTCCAGCAGCAAGTGGGTGTCGCCGGACAGGCGCGCGACCAGGCGTTTATCAGCTTCGCCGATATCCAGCACGATGGGGCTTTGTAGCTCGGATGAAATCCGGGGGCTATTCGCCGCGATGCTCCCGGATTTCATCCAGGCTACGAGATCCTGTACTTCTGCATTGCACGCCTTGGCCAATTCACGCGCGGTGGCGATATCCACCGGGGAAAAACGTACTTTGTCTCCGGCCTTGAGCTGGCCGAGCTGCCACAGGTCGGCTTCAATAATCGTTACCGGGCAGACGAAACCGCCCAGGCTTGGGCCGTCTGGGCCTAGGATCACCGGCATGTCGCCAGTAAAGTCCACCGCGCCAATCGCATAGGGGTTGTCGTGGATATTCGACGGGTGCAGGCCGGCTTCGCCGCCGCTGTCGCGCACCCACTGCGGTTTCGGGCCGATCAGGCGCACGCCGGTACGGCTGGAGTTGAAGTGCACTTCCCAGTCGGTGCTGAAAAAAGTGTCGATATAGGCTGGGGTGAAGTACTCCGGTGCACCGTGCGGGCCGTAGATCACGCGGATTTTGCGCACGGCCGGCAGGGCGCTACACAGCTCGGCTGGCAGTTGCGCGCCAACGCTCCGGTCAGTCAGTGCGGGAATATGCAAGACATCACCGGCGCGCAACGCGCGGCCGCCGTGACCGCCGAATTGGCCGAGGGTAAAGGTGCTTTTGCTGCCCAGATAATCCGGCACCTGAAGACCGCCGCGCAGGCTCAGGTAGCTGCGCGCACCCGAGCCGGCAATGGTGCCGAGGCTGAGGGAGCTGCCGGCGTTGATCAGCAATGCGCTATTCATCGGTTGTGCGACGCCATCCACGCTGACCGGGATTTCAGCTCCGGTAATCGCCACTACCGCAGCGGTGTTAAAGCGCAGCAGCGGGCCGCTCATGGTGATTTCCAGGCCGGCAGCGCCCTCGGGATTGTCGAGCAGGCGATTGCCCAGACGCAGCGCGCGGCTGTCCATCGGCCCTGACGGTGGCACGCCAACCGCCCAGTAACCCAGTCGTCCGGGGTAGTCCTGCACCGTGGTCTGAGTGCCGGCGGACAGCACCTCAAAGGTCTCGGCGGTATAGCTCAGACCTTCCAGGCAGCGGGTCCAGGGATTGCCACTGGCAAAGGGCGCGTAAGTCAGGATCTGCCGCAAGTAGTCACGGTTGCATTCCACGCCATACAGCACGCTGTCAGTCAGTGCCTGACCCAGCGCGGTGCTGGCTTGCTCGCGGGTGGCTGCCCAGGTAATCAGCTTGGCGATCATGGGGTCGAAGTAGGGCGGAATTTCGCAGCCAGCTTCTACCCACGTGTCGATACGCAAATGCTTGCCATCGGCTGCCGGGAAGTTCACGGCAGTCAGCAGGCCGGGGCTGGGCTGAAAGTCGCGGCCTGGATCTTCGGCATACAGACGCGCCTGAATGGCGTGGCCGCTGGGCTGTAGGTTTTTTTCCAGCTCGCTTAGCGGCGCTAGGTCGCCAGCGGCGAGTTCGATCATCCAGCGCACCAGGTCCACGCCCCACACTTGCTCGGTAACGCCGTGCTCGACCTGCAGGCGGGTGTTCACTTCGAGGAAGTAGAAGCGCTCAGCCTCACTGTCGTAGACGAATTCCACGGTGCCGGCGCTGCGGTAATTAACCGCCTTGGCTAGTTTGATCGCCGCCGCGCACAGCTCTTCGGCCATGCCGACGGGCAGGTTGGGCGCTGGGGTTTCTTCCAGCACCTTCTGGTTACGCCGCTGCACCGAGCAGTCGCGTACGCCCAGGGCCAGAACCTCGCCTTGGCCATCGCCGAATACCTGCACTTCCAAGTGACGGGCGCGCTGGATGTATTTCTCGATAAACACGCCATTGTCGCTGAAGTTGTTCTGGCCCAGGCGTTTTACCGCTTCGAAGGCGTCGGAAAGCTCGGCGGCGCTGTTGCACACACGCATGCCGATGCCGCCACCGCCGGCAGTGCTTTTTAGCATCACGGGGTAGCCGACTTGCTCGCCGGCCACCAGCGCGGCATTGAGGTTTTCCAGCAGCTCGGTGCCTTCGAGCATCGGTACGCCGTGCTGTTTGGCCAGGGCGCGGGCGGTGTGCTTGAGACCGAATACCCTTAGTTGCTCGGGCGTTGGGCCGACGAAGGCGATACCCGCGGCTTCGCAGGCTTCGGCAAAGGCGGCGTTTTCCGAGAGAAAGCCATAACCAGGGTGGATGGCCGTGGCCCCGGTTTTTTTGGCAATGGCGAGAATCTTCTCGACCACCAGATAGGTATTGGCTGCCGGGCCTTCGCCCAGGCTGTGCGCCTCGTCGGCCTGCTGCAGGTGCAGGCTGGCGAGGTCGGCTTCGGAATACACGGCAATGCCTTTTACATTCAGGCTACGCAAGGTGCGCAGGATGCGGCAGGCAATGGCACCACGGTTGGCGATCAGCAGCTTATTGAACATGGGTGTGCCCTCGAAAGGGTAGGCGGGCCGTCCCGCGCTATTCGGTCTGCACCCCGGTCGTCCGGGGGCGAAATTCGTTTTCCGTAGGATGGGTCGGGCCGCATGGGTTAGCCGAAGGCGTCACCCATCGGCAGTCACAGGGTTGATGGGTATCGCTGCGCTCAACCCATCCTACGAGGCGTGTAGCTGCTTCAATCCCACACCAACACTTCGGCCGGGGTCGGGTTGTAGCCGTTACAGGGGTTATTCAGTTGCGGGCAGTTGGAGATCAGTACGATCACATCCATGTGCGCGATCAGCTCGACGTACTTGCCGGCAGCGGAGATGCCGTCTTCAAAGGTCAGGCCGCCCTCAGGCGTCACCGGCACGTTCATAAAGAAGTTGATGTTGGCGCTGATGTCGGCCTTGTTCAGGCGGCCGTCGTGCAGGCTGGCGCGCAGGAAATTATCGCGGCAGCTGTGCATATAGCGCGTGTCGAGGGCATAGCGCACGGTGTTGCTCTCTTGCGCGCAGGCGCCGCCGAGGGTGTCGTGACGCCCGCAGGTGTCGGCGCTGATGGTTAGCAGCGGGTTGCCCAGGTTGGAATACAGCACGCTGCCGGTGGTCAGGTACACGCGGTTTTGTTTGCGCAGAGTGCGTTGCACGTCATAACGCTCGCGTGGGTTGCGTGCGCTGTAGAACAGGGTGTCGACCGCTTGATTGCCTTCGAGGTCGAGCAGGCGCAGGGTTTGCCCGGCCTTGATCTCGGTCATAAAGGGCTCGCCGGCACCGATGGTGGCGCGGTAGACGGCCGCTTCCGGGTGCTTGTCGCTGGAGATAAGTGTCATGTTGGCGGGCCTCAGATATACAGACGTTCGGTGTTGTGGAAGCCGCGGGCGTTTTCCGCGCGCGAGGTACGGCACAGCACGCTGATGCCGTCGCTGGCAACCTGGTGCCAGGACAGTTGCAGCGGCTTGGGCGCGTACTCGGGATTGGGGTCCATGGGGTGCTGCAGCGCGGTGAGCACCACCAAGGTGTCCATCGGCGTGTACAGCTCGATGTAGTCGCCAGCCTCGGAGTTAGCGGGTTGAAAGTGGAAGCAGCCGTCGCTGTCGACGGTGACTTTGCTGAACAGGTTGAGGGTCATCAGCAGGTCTTGCAGGTTGAGATTCCACTTGCCCATTTCCACCAGCAGGTTGTCCACGCCATTACGGAAGAAGCCGTTGCGCAGTTGCTGATAGCTGCCGTTGCCGTATTTTTCCTGCACCTCTTGGGCATTCAGTACGCCGCCGAAGCTGTCGTGCCAGCCGCAGGTGTCGGCAGTAATGGCGGCCAGCACGCGGCCCATGTCTGAGTACAGGCAGTGGCCACTGGTGAATTTGGCGGTGTGTTGGCACTTCAGCGAGTCCGGCAGGTTTAGTCGTTCGCTTTTCTCATTGCCATTGAGCAGCAGCAGGCTGGCATTGGCACCGCCTTCCAGGTCGGTGATACGCAGCAGTTGGCCGCGCTTGAGGATAAAGGAGGTGTGTCCGCCGCCAGGCAGTGTTTCCTCATAGAGCGTGGGGCGCAGGGTCAGTGCAGTGGTCATGGTGCTGCTCCTTAGAGTGGCCGGGGCTCAGAGCGCCGGTTGCAGGTTGCCGCTGATAGGCGCGGGCAACCCGTCGACGGCGGCGCGGGTGGCGCGGCGGTCGCTGTTGAGGGGGATGTCATAGGTAATGCGCGCGCCGAAAGCGTTCGGCGCGTGTGGGTCAATGCGGGTTTTGTCGAACACCAGCAGGCGCGTGCCGAGGCTGAAGCCCTCGCTGAGGTCATGGGTGACCATAAACACGGTCAGCTTGGTTTCGTTCCACAGCTCCAGCAGCAGGCTGTGCATGTCTTTACGGATGCCGGGATCAAGTGCGCCGAAGGGTTCATCAAGCAGCAGTACACGCGGCTTCATGATCAATGCTTGAGCAATCGCCAGGCGCTGCTGCATGCCACCTGAGAGCTGGCTGGGGTATTTATCCAGGGCGTGACCGAGGCCGACCTTGTGCAGGATGACCTCGGCCTGCGCGCGGGCATCGCGCTTGGCCGCGCCAAACAAACGGCCGAGTAGTTTTGAACGCGGCAGTTCAAGGCCGATGGCGACGTTATTCAGCACGCTCAGGTGGGGGAATACCGAGTAACGCTGGAACACCACGCCACGGCTGCTATCGGGCTCGGCCGCCAGCGGCTGGCCTCCTAAGAGTATCTCGCCACGGCTGGCGCGCTCCTGGCCTAGCAGCAGGCGCAGAAAGGTTGACTTGCCGCAGCCGGATGCGCCGACCAAGGTGCAGAACTCGCCTTCGTTGATGCTCAGGTTCAAGCGCTCAAGCACCACTTGATCGCCGTATTCCTGCCAGACGTTTTTCACTTCAATAAAGGCGCTCATGCCTTGGCTCCTTCATACCAGGGGAAGCACAGGCGGGTGAGCTGACGCAGGCTTAGGTCCATCAACCAGGCGAGCAGGGTGATCCACACCACGTAGGGCAGGATGACATCCATGGCCATATAGCGACGCACCAGGAAGATCCGATAACCGAGGCCGTCGGTACTGGCGATGGCCTCGGCGGCAATCAGAAATAGCCAAGCCGAGCCGAGCACCAGACGCAGGGCGATCAGCAGGCGCGGCAGCAGTTGCGGCAGCACCACGCGCAGGATCAGGGTCCAGGTGCTGGCACCCAGGGTTTGCGCCTTGATCAGGATTTCTTGCGGGATTTCCCGCGCCCGTTGCTCCAGGTCGCGCGCCAGCACCGGGGTAATGCCAATGACGATCAGCATGACCTTGGACAGCTCACCCAGGCCAAAGACGATAAACAGAATCGGCAGGATCGCCAGCGGCGGCACCATGGACAGGACGGTAAGCAGCGGCGACAGCGGCGCACTGAACAGCGGCAGGATGCCCGCCGCGATCCCCAGGCACAGACCGACCAGCGCTGCGATGCCGATACCCATGCCGAGGCGTTTGAGGCTGGAGGCGCTGTCTTCCCAGAACAGGTAGTTGCCGCTGCGTTTGTCTTCGGTAAACGCCAGTCGATCAACGGCGGCGGCCATCTGCGACGCGCTCGGCAGCAGCTTGTCATTCGGGTTTTCCGCTAGGCGTGCCGTGGAGCCCGCAAAGTAGGCAAACAGCAGCAGGGCGAAGGGCAGCAGGATCAGCAGCAGGCGACCGCTACGGTCCGGGTGTCGGTTGATCAGGCGCATGGCAGTTTCTCGTCAGGAGTGAACTGTGGGAGCGGCTGGGCGGCATTCCGCTTTAGCCGCGATCGCGGTTGAACCGCTCCCACAGATGCAACGCATGCCCTTACAGCGTGCCGTCAGCCGCCATCTGCATATAGCTCGGGTCAAAGCGCAGCTTGAGGTTGCCCTTGTCACCCGTGACGACACCTTTGGCGAAGCTCATGCCGATGGCATCAGCGCTTTGCGCGCCTTCACCGAGCAGGCCGTGGCTGAAGGAGAACTCGGCAACTTTGCTCATGGTGGCCGGCAGTTTCGGGCTATTGGCGAAGGCCACGGCATCCTTAGCCGAGTAGAACATCTTGGTTGCCGCCAGCTGCGCTTCGTAGCCTGCCAGGTCAGTGCCGGAGGCCTTGGCCATGTGTTCGCGGGCAGCTTTGCCGGCTGGGGTGTCAGCGCTCATGGTGGCCATGATTTCGTACCAGGCACCGGTCAGTGCTTTGCCGAGCGCTGGGTTGTCCTTGAGGGTGTCGCTGTTGACCACCATCAGGTCAATGATCTCGCCGGGGATCTGGCTCGAATCGAACACCTTGGTCACGCTCGGTGTGGCTTCAATCTCGGCCAGCAGCGGGTTCCAGGTGGTTACCGCGGTCACGTCATCGGTGGCGAAGGCGGCGACCATGTCGGCGTCGGAGGTGTTGACTACTTTCAGGTCTTTTTCGGCGAGCCCAGCGCGCTCCAGGCCACGGGCCAGCAGGTAATGGGATACCGATAGCTCGACCAGGTTGACGTTCTGCCCCTTGAGGTCGCCGAGGGTTTTCTTCTCGCCCTTGAGCACGATGCCGTCGTTGCCGTTGGAGAAGTCACCGACGATCAGTGCGGTGCTGTCGACGCCGCCAGCGGCTGGAATGGTCAGGGCATCCATGTTGGTCATGGTGCAGCCGTCGAACTGGCCAGCGCTGTATTGGTTGATCGATTCGACGTAGTCATTGATCTGCACCACATCGATATTGATGTCGTACTTTTTCGCCCATTTGTCGACGATGCCTTCAGCAGCAGCGTAATCCCAAGGCATCCAGCCGGCATAGATGGTCCAGCAGACGCTGAAATCGCTTTTCGGCGCGGCGTGGCTAGTGAAGCTGATGGCTGCGGCAAGGCAGGCGGTGAGTACTGAACACAGACGGGTCTTACGCATGATGGAGCCTCCAGTTCGAGAAGTACGGGCAGGAGTGCGCGGCGGTTCCCCTTGGTGGGGCGCGTTCTCCCGGGCTTTTATCCCGCCGTGTAACCTCGAAGGAGGTCGCCAACTCTCGGACCAGCACCCGCTGATCATCTGATCGCGGATCGGAACCCTAGTCGGCTATTGCAAATTGTGGTGCCGCGATCCCGCCGAAGCGGGTTATTCCTGCACGATTTAGGTATTGCGAACATCGTGCCATCTTGCTGATCCCCGCTAGCGCACGGTTTTTACCGCAGTGCCTGCCAGATGGTTGCACCATGGCGGAGCGCTGCTGTTTGTGCGTGCTGCATGGCGGGGCGTTGGCTTACAGACTTTTTTCAGCGGCCATCTGCATAAAGCTGCCGTTGAAGCGCAGCATGATGTTGTCAGCATTACCCAGGCTGCGCTCATCACTGAAGGCGATGCCCAGTTTATCCAGGCCTTTGCCATCGTTACCCAGTAGCTTCTGCTGATCGGCGAAGTGGGCGACGCGCAGCATCAGCTCCGGCATCTTGTTGGCGCGGGCGAAGGCCAGGGCGTAACGCGGTGAGTAGAACGAGCGCAAGGTGTTGAGTTGCTGGTCGAAGTCCTCTGGCGTGGTGCCGGCGGCGCTCGCCATCTTGGCCCGTGCCGCGCGCCCGGCGTCGGTGGGCATGCCCATCAGGCGCTGGGTTTCGAACCAGGCACCGGTCAACGCTTTACCCAGTTCTGGGTGGGCGGCCAGGACTTTACTGTTGACCACGGTAAGGTCGACGATCTCGCCGGGGAGCAGGTTGGAGCTGAATACCTGGCTAACCTGGGCCTGCCGTTTGATCTTGGCCAAGATCGGGTTCCAGGTGATCACCGCATCGCCTTGGCCGGCAAGAAAGGCCTCGGCAATCTGCGTATCGGAAACGTTCTGGATGGTCACATCCTCGGGCTTAAGCAGTGCCCATTCCAGTGCGCGGCTGAGCAGGTAATGCGACACCGAGTTTTCCACCAGCAGCACGGTTTTGCCCTTGAGGTCCTTCAGGCTCAGGCCTGAGCCGCGTAGCAGAATGGCATCTGCACCGTTGGAGAAGTCACCGATGATCAGGGCGGTGGAGTCCACGCCGGCGGCGGCCGGGATGGTCAGTGCATCCATGTTGGTCATTGAGCAGGCATCGAACTCGCCCGCGCTGTAGCGCTCGATGGAGCCGACATAATCCGGCACCTCGCTGATTTCAACGCGGATGCCGTACTTGTCGGCCCACTTCTGCATCACGCCTTCACTGGCGGCATATCCCCAGGGCATCCAGCCAGCGAAGATCGACCAGCACAGCTTGAAGGTTTTCGGTTCAGTTGCCGCGTGTGCCGGTTGCAGCAATAGGCTGGCAAGTAAGCAGGTGGCGGTCAGGCGGGCGAGTAGGGTACGTAGCAGCATGGGTAGCCTCGGGTTAGTCAACGGGTGCAGGAAAGCGAGCAGCAGTGCTGTGCGTTCTCCCGGGCTTTTATCCCGCCGTGTAACCCCGTGACCGTAGCCACTGCTTGAGGTCGTCGACTCTCGGACCAGTCGTTCGCTGATGGTCTGATCAGCGAACCGGAACCCTAGTCGACTATTGCCGATTGTCTGGCTGCAAGCGACTTGCTGCCGTACGCATTTCCTTGAATCAGGCAAACCTAAGCGAGGACTGTGCCAGGTTTGTCTGCGCCATCACGCCGCGCTTATGCGTCAGGGGTGAAATGGCTTGTCACGAAAGTGGCTTTATTGCTCGCCGCACTGATTGGACTGAGCCGCTGTCTGATGCTGTGAGAACGATCTCTGGCAGAGGCAGCAGTTGCTGTCGCATTAGCGCTTGAAGGAGGCACCATGTCTTACAAATCCATAATATTGGCGGTGTTGCTGGTGTCTTTAAGCGGTTGCGCCGTCTATGGCGGCGGTTATGGGCACCCCGGTTATGACCGTTACTACTCGACGACGTATTACCAAACGCAGCCGTATCCGGTGTATGTGGTGCCGCAGCAACGCTACCCGGCTTATCGCTATGACGAGCGGCGCTACGCCCCCCCGCGTCATTATGTGCCGGCTCCACCACCGCGCCATTACCAGTCATACAAGCCGCAGGGGCGTGCCGATTACCGTGTAGCGCCGCCTCGCGCGCACAACCAACGGCATGACTCTGGTGGTCAGCAACAGTCGCGTCCGAGCCGTAATGATGTGCTGCGAGGGGCAAATAGCCGTGACGATAATCGGCGCGGGTGGGAGCGCCAGCGGTGAGCTAAGCCTTTAGCGTCCCGGTACTGTATTGGGTGCCGTGAGGCTTCCGGACCCGACCAAAGTGCGGACATATACCGGCCGGGTTCGGTGCAGACTAGCCAGCGGTTATTCACCTGACGAAGGAGTGTTTCATGCATTTTTTGATGTTCGCCAAAGGCTCGCTTGCAGCGTTCTGGCTATTGGCGCTGCTCAACCTGCTGTATCCGATGGGCGAGGGCTGGTACTTGGCGCTCAACGTGATTGCTGGTGTTTTGCTGCTGGCGCACGCAGGCGAGATGCTGTTGTTCAATACCCGCTTGGCTGGTCGGCCACAGCTCTGGTGGCATCGGCTGCAGGTGCTGCTGTTTGGCTTTATCCATCTGCGTAGTTTGACGATTGCCGGTCGGTGAGCTGAACCGCCCGGTTAACCAGTATTAGCTGGACGTTGTGCATTGATGCGGAACATGTCCTGAGCTGGGGTTCTAGATGAGCCCCGACTCGTCATTGTTGATCAGTTGGTGCAAACCACCCAAGGCATCCCGCGCTTTACTGCGGCCTACCAGCTTGCTTTGAGCCGCTTGCGGCAGGTCGGTAATGCGTACTACGCCTTTGCGGATTAGCACGGTGATCAAGTCTTCCAGTACCCGGATCATGTCCAAGTCGCTCTGCTCAAGTTGCAGCAGGCTGCTCTCTACGGTTTGGTTGGCATACCAGGCTTGAGCCTCTTGGCTGTCGTCCTGCAGTTCGCCGTCCATGCCTTCGAAGGGGGTATCTTCGACCTGTTGTAGATGGCCCTGTGCATCGCGCTTCACATATAACATCGACCGCTCCTGGCCTTGTGGCCGTGCTGAATTAATAGCCTGCCTGCTAATGGTAGCGGGGGTTATGGCTTTCAGTCGGCGCAGGCTTGGTTGATTGCTTTTGCGTTAGCAATCTTGCGCGTTAGCCCCTTGGTTTATTGGCCGACAAACAGTTGCTGCACTACCGAGGTGACTTCACTGCTGCGGTTTGAATAGGGCATTGATGCGGGTGAATGGTTCGGCCTGTTGGCTAAAACTGAAACTGCCTTGGTCGCGAATTTCTTCGGCCGCGCGCAGGAACGCGCCAAATGCCGCGCGGGCCAGGGACGAGCCCAGGCTGATACGTTTGACGCCCAACGCTGCCAGCTCGCTGACGGTAAAGTTGCCTGAGCCGAGCCCCATCACCACGTTGACCGGCTTTGGCGCGACTGCGCGGACCACCGCGGCAATCTCCTCAAGGCTGCGCAGACCTGGCGCGTAGAGCACGTCTGCACCCGCTTCAGCATAGGCTTGCAGGCGGCGGATGGTGTCGGCCAGGTCGTGGCGCCCATGCAAAAAGTTCTCTGCTCTGGCGCAAAGGGTGAAGGGGAAAGGCTGCGCACGGGCGACTTGGGCTGCTGCCTGGATGCGTTCTACGGCCAATTCGAGTGGGTAGATCGGTGCGTTTGGTTGACCGCTGGCATCTTCGATGGAGCCGCCAACCAGTCCGGCCCTTGCTGCGAGCAGGATGGTCTCAGCGCAGTCTTGCGGGCTGTCGCCGAAGCCGTTTTCCAGGTCGGCGGCGACGGGCAGGGCGGTCGCGTCGATGATGGCGCGGGCGTTGTCCAAGGTCTCGTCGCGGCTGAGCAGACCTTCGCCGTCGCACCGGCCCAAGCTGAAGGCCAAGCCGGCGCTGGTGGTGGCCAAGGCCTCGAAACCAAGTGCGGCGAGGGCTTTGGCTGAGCCGGCATCCCACGGGTTGGGGATGACGAAGCAGCCAGTGCGCTCATGCAGCTGTTTGAAGGCCTCAGCCCGTTGTTGCTGGTTGTGCATTGCGTGCCTCCTGCTTTACAGGTCCGCCAACGGGTGAGGGCCGTCCCAGACCTCGTCAAAGTGTGCATCGATCACTGCTTGGGGGATCGCCGCGACGTCTGGCCAGTGCCACTTGGGCGCTTGGTCCTTGTCGATTAGGCGAGCGCGCACGCCTTCGGGGAATTCCGGATGGCGGCAGCCGTTCAGGCTCATGGCGTACTCCATGCGAAATACCTCGGCCAAGGACAATAGCCGGGCGCGCTTGATTTGCTCCCAGACCAGATGCCCGGTTAGCGGGCAGCCGCCAGCCAGGGTCTTGGCGGCGCGTGCCAACAGCGGGTCACTGTCGCTATGCAAGGCACTGATGGCGTGCCAGGCCTGAGGCAGGTCGGCGCTATCGAGCAATTCATCAATACGCGTCCGGCGTGGCAGCCACTGCGCTTGCGGCAGCTCAGCAAGGGCTTGGTTTTCCAGAGCCTTGAGCAAGCTATGCAGCTGCTGCTGGCTTTGTTCCTGCCAGTTGAGTTGGCTTAATCCATTGATTAGGTCTTCCTGCTGGCTGTCGAGCAGTACGCGGTCGGCCAGGTTGAGGTCCAGCGCATCCCTGGCGTTGATGCTGCTAGCGGTGAGGCCGAGGAACAGGCCGAGCTTGCCGGGCAGGCGGCCGAGGAACCAGCTACCGCCGACATCCGGGTAAAGGCCAATGTTCACCTCCGGCATACCCAGGCGACTGCCAGGGGTAACGATACGGATGTCAGCACCTTGCATCAGACCCATACCGCCACCCAGCACATGGCCATGAGCCCAGCAGATAAAGGGTTTCGGGTAGGTATGGATGCGATGGTCGAGACGGTATTCGTCGGCAAAGAAGCGTCGGGCTAATGGCGGTACTTCACCGGGATGTTCCCGGCACTGGTGCACCAGCTGCACCACGTCGCCGCCGGCACAAAACGCTTTAGGGCCATTACCGCGTAGCACTACGCAGGCGATGGCTGGGTCATCGGCCCAGGCCTTGAGCTTGGCGTCGAGCGCTTCGATCATCGGCAGCGACAGGGCATTCAGGCTTTTCTCGGCATCCAGGCTGGCGATACCGATGCGGTAGCCATGCTGGGCGGGGCATTCTTCGAATTGCACGTTCATCTGCGTTTCCAGCGTAGGGTGGATGACGTTTTATCCATCCACCGAGTGAGGCCAGGGTGGATGTAAAAACGCCAGCTAAGCGCCCCGATCCACCCTCCGGATTTGCGTTGCCTACGTGGAAAACCGCGCAGGGCTTTCCACCGGTTTTATCACTTATTGCGCCACTGCGGATCGCGTTTTTCCAGGAAGGCATTAACCCCTTCGCGGGTGTCATCGGCGTCGAACAGGTCGACAAAACGCTCGCGCTCCTCGGCCAGCCAGGTGTTTGGGCTGCGTTCGCGTGAGCCCTGGATCAGCGGTTTGATCGTGCGCACGGCCACCGGGCTTTGTTGGGCCACCTTGGCCGCGAGCAGCAAGGCGTGATCGCGTGCTTCGCCGGTGTCGACCACTTGCTCGACCAAACCGATGCGCAGGGCCGTGTCGGCATCCACCCGCTCACCGCAAAGGATCATGCGTTTGGCCCAGCCTTCGCCAACCAGCCAGCTCAGGTGCTGGGTGCCGCCGGCGCAGGGCAGCAGGCCAACCGTGGCTTCGGGCAGGGCTAGTTGCGCCTGGCGTTCGGCGATGCGGATGTCGCAAGCCAAGGCACACTCCAGGCCGCCGCCCATGGCGTAGCCGTTGATCGCGGCAATCGACACCCCACGGAAGTCCCGCAGGGCCTCAAAGGCCTCGCCAAAACGCCGGGCCATTTCCCGCGCGCGGGCTTTGTCACCATCGGCAAACAGTTTGAGGTCGGCCCCGGCGCTGAAGAATTTGCTGCCTTGCCCGGTGATGACCAAGGCGTAGATGTCATCGTCATGGTTGAGATGCTCGACCAACTGCTTAAGGCCGATCAGCGAGTCGCGGTCCCAGGTATTGGCCGGTGGCTGGTTGATGATGATCAGCGCGGTGTGGCCATGTTTCTCCACAGTGAGCTTGTGGGTCAGGTCGAATACGCCGGGCTTGTAGGGTTCTACGGCAGTGCTCATAAGCGTCCTCATATGTTGTGCCCTCTGCGAGGGCGGAAGGGCTATAGCAAATCATCAAGCATACCGCTTTGGTCACACAGGCGGCGGGCGATGATTACTTCAGCAGGCGTTGTTTACCGTTCATATGTTCTCATTGCAGAGTCAGGGGTTGCCCGGCTGCCTGGCGCTCGGCTTGCCACTCGGTAAGGTCGGGGGCTGCCTGGGAGGCGTCGAGACGATCGACGATGGCGAAGTAGTCCTGCTTGAATGGGTCGAGCATCACCTCGGCGCGCTTTTTGACCTGCACAACATAGACGGTCTGAGCGTTCTGGTGATCAAAGGTGCGCCATTGTTGACGGTCTTTGAGCAGTTGGTAACTGTGATTTTCCAATGCTTTGATCAGCGCTTCACTGTCCAGGCTGTTGGCTCGCTTCGCGGCATCGGCCCATTGGTAAACGATGCTATAGGCCGAGGCTGCGGAGCTGGACGGGTACATCTGATAGCGCTCGCTGAATTGCCTGACGAACGCCTGACCACGTTCGGATTTCTCCAGCGCCGGTACGCGCCAGGTCCACGGTTCGGTACCCAGGACACCCTGCATGATGCCGGGGCCGGCTTGTTCAACCATATGCTGGGTCAGGTTGGGGGCAACAATCTGCATCCGCTCGGTCAGGCCGAGATCCTTGGCGATGCGCATGGCGCGCACTAGATCTTCACCAAACAGCACCAGAACCAGCATTTTTGCTTTGCTTGCTGCAGCTTGGTTCAGCGCGTTTTGATAGTCGGCTTGGCGCGCGCCAGGGAACGGCACTTTGAGCCCCAGGTGTTTGCTGGTGTCGAGGGTGTTGGTGGTCTGGCGCAGCGAACTTTCCGTGGTATGCCCCCAGGTGTAGTCGGCGGTGATGTAGAAATAGTCCTGGTCCGGCATGTTTTTGTTCAGGTATTGACCGAGCGCGCGAGCACTCATCCAGGCGTTATTGCACTCGCGGAACATGTAGCGGTGGCCGTCTTTACCGGTGGTGTCGTTGGAGTAGGTCAGCGTGCCGAAGTACAGCAGGCCGTGTTTGGCTGCACGTTTGCCGGCGGCGATGGCGACGGCGCTGGATGAGCCGCCGAAGAGCATGCTGGCACCTTCAGCCGCCAGTTTGTCGACATTGCGCTCGGCCTTTTGCGGGCGTGAGGCGCTGTCCTTGGTAGATAGACGCAGTGGCCGCCCGAGCACACCGCCGTGCTCATTCAGCTCGTCAATGGCCAGCAAAGCGCCACGCATCTGGGCCAAGCCCTCTTCTTTGTAGGGGCCGGTGCGGGGGTAATTGAGGCCAAGGGTGATTGGTTCAGCCGCATGGGCAAGGGCAGTAATACCGGCCCAAAGGGCCAGGGTGGCAGTCAGTTTTTTCATTGCGTTCTCTGTTTTTTGTTATGTCAGAACACTGTGCGGTTCTGGCGATCTGAGAGGCATTGTCTTTTGGTCTAAGTGGCAGCGTATTGCAGTGGGTCAATGTGGTGACAGCTTCTCATTTTAAATAAATGGTTGTTGGCGTTGGCTAGCCAGCGGCCAGGCCGTCTTCATTTAACTAACAGCGGATGAGCTCTGTGGGTTCGCTGAAGGCATGCCGCTGTTTGCCGTAAGCAAGGATGCGCCACCTTAGAACGAGTCTTTCCAGCCGGTAAAGTAGAGCAACCGAGAGGTGTATTGATAGCCGCCTGACCGAGCTGCTGGCAGGTTGATTGGGCATGGTTGCTGTACCGACTTGCGCCGCTGCCTTGACTTGCTTGGGAGGCTTCCTTAGCGTGCCGACTCCGTTGGCACACGCAGGACACAGGCATGAGCGCTGCAGATAACGTCAAACTTGAAGCGGGCTGGAAGCAAGCGCTGCGCGAGGAGTTCGAAAAGCCCTATATGCGTGAGCTGGGCGACTTTCTGCGGGCGGAAAAGGCGGCGGGTAAAGAGATTTATCCACCTGGCGCATTGATCTTCAATGCGCTCAATTCCACGCCGCTGGCGGCGGTCAAAGTGGTGGTGATCGGTCAGGACCCTTACCACGGCCCCGGTCAGGCCCATGGCTTGTGCTTCTCCGTGCAGCCAGGGGTTAAAACGCCGCCGTCGCTGGTGAATATCTATAAAGAGCTCAAGCGTGATCTGAATATCGATATTCCCAGTCACGGCAATCTGCAGCACTGGGCGGAGCAGGGCGTGTTGCTGCTCAATACCTCTTTAACCGTTGAGCATGGCATCGCCGGCTCCCATGCGAAGATCGGTTGGCAGGCGTTTACCGACAAGGTGATTGAGGTGGTCAGCCAGCAGCAGCCACGCCTGGTGTTTCTGCTCTGGGGGGCGCATGCACAGAGCAAGGAAAAACTGATTGATGTCAGCAAGCATCTGGTGTTGAAGTCCGTGCACCCTTCGCCGCTGTCAGCGCACCGTGGTTTTATCGGTAATGGCCACTTCAGTCGCTGCAACAAGTTTTTGCAGCAACATGAACTGAGCCCGATTGATTGGCGCTTGCCCGAGGTTTAAGCCGCGCACTGCTGCTCGCTGAGGTCTCTGCTGAGGTCGAGCAGGCGATGACTCAAGCGCTCGCGTTGCGCTGCATCGGCACTGCTCAGTAACTGGCTGAACAGCGCGGCTAAGGCCTGGCGCGAGCGCGCATAGCTGGTGCGGTATTCCTCGCTGTAGAGCGCCTGACGTTGTTGCAGCAAGCGCGTCAGTTGCTGGGCAAAGTCAGCGCTGTTGCGCTCGGCAACAATGCGCCTTAGCTGCGTCTGCCAGAGCAGGCGATTCTCCAGCCATAGACGATTCTGTTCGCCGAGACTGTTGGCCCACTCGGCAATATGTTCGGTTTGTGCGGTGTTCAGGCGGCCAAGCCATGGCCGTAATCGTTCTTGCATACGTTCACGGCGTTCGCTGATTTGCACGCTCAGCGGTGGTTCGAGGAAGTCCTGGCGATCTTCCAGATTGTCCTCATCGAGCGCGGCATAGAGTTCGCTGATTTGTTGCTCGTTGAGCCCCTGCAGCAGCGTGACGGCGGTAGGCGTGATCTCGATACTGATGCGTTGTAGGGCGGCATCGAACTGGGTGAACTGCTCAAGCAGTTGGCTGCTGTTCGGTTGCGGCTCGGCGAGAATGCTCTCTGTGTTGTGCAGCCAGTCGATATAACGCGGCAACTCGGTGCTGCAGTGCCATTGCAGGTGCTTCTGCAGGCGCGGTTTGAGCCAGGCTTGCTGCTGGTTGGTGAGGTTCAGGTAGTCGTTTATGCGCCAAGGTAGGAGCCAGTCCAGGTTACGGTAGGCCAGGCCCAGGCGGCTGCAGGCCGTTACCAGCAGGCTCAGGCAGAGCAATAGCAGCAGGGGTTTTACGGTGCTCCAGCGCAGTACGCTCATAGACAATGCCTCGTTAAGCCAGGCCTGAGGGTACCTCTGTGGCATGCGTCTGCGTGGCCGCTGACATATCTGTTAAACAAAACCAGCTGCGCACGGGCAAAAAAGAGCCCGCGAAAAGCGGGCTAAATGTGGTCGTTAACGTGCGGGTCTGGGGCGTTGCCAGAGCCGGAACAACGGCTCGGCGAGAAACATCACCAAGAACAGCCGTAACACTTGTAGAGCCGTGACCAGCGCCACCGAAAGTTGCAAGGCTTCGGCCGTCAGGCACAGTTCGGTGATTCCGCCGGGCATCATGCCCAGCATCAGCGAATTTTGGTTTTCCCCAGCCAGCCAGCCAAGGCCTTGGCCGAGCCCTGCGGCAGCGAGCATGGCAAGCAAGCAAAACAGCAGAATGCGTGCGAGAAAGCCCGGTGCGCTGCGAAAGAAGTTACGGTCGAAGTGACAACCAAGAGCGCAGCCGATCAGCCATTGACCAACCTGGCCTGCGCCGTTAGGTAACCCCAGGTGCAGGTCAAAACTAACGCTGGCCACCGCGCAAGCTGTCATGGGGCCCAGCATCCATGGGTTGGGCTGTTTTAGCTTGCCCCATAGCCAGGCGAGCAACGCGCCACCCGGCAACAGCACGGCGAGCCACGGCCAGCTTGTTGGTGCCGGTACTGGCGGTGCAAGAGGCGGCAGGCTCCAAGTAAAGATCGCTGGAATCAGTAGCACCACGAGCAGCAAGCGCAAGCTATGCGCTGCAGCTACCTTGGCGGCATCGGCGTTGTGTCGTTGCGCCAGATTGACCATCTCAGTAGCCCCACCAGGCATGCTGGCGAAGAACGCTGTAGCCTGATCTTCACCGCTGCGGCGCAGCAGCAAAATACCGATCAATCCCAGCAGTAGGGTGATAAATGCACCGATCAGCACCACGACAAAGTGGCTGAGTAGTTGGCTCAGTACTTCGCTGGTGAAATGCAGGCCGATGGCGCTGGAAACCAGCCACTGGCCGGTTTTCCGTCCGCCTGGTAGTTCGCTGATCAGCCAACCGCTGCAGCGCGCGATGATTACCGCGAGCAAAGAACCGATGATCCACGGCAAAGGCCAGCCGATCAGGCTGGCCAGGTAACCGCCGGCTAGGCCGACCAGTGGGGTTGCCCACCAGTCTTGCCAGCTATTGAGCAGCTTAGGCATTGGCCAGTCGCGCTGCACGACGCGCACGCCACCAGCGCAGGCCAGGCAGGCCGAGCATCAGGGCGGTGAGTGCCCACAGGCACAGACTGATCGAACTATGCCAGAGGATATTCAGGTCGCCGGCGGAGATCGACAGCGCACGGCGCAGGTTGTCCTCCATCAACTCACCCAGAACGAAACCGAGGATCAAGGCCGATAGCGGGAAGTCCAGCTTGCGCAGGATGTAACCAAAGACGCCCAGGCCGATCATCATTACCAGGTCAAAGGTGGTGCTGTGCACCGCATAGACACCGACCATGCTGATCACAGTGATCGCCGGCACCAGCACCCAGTTCGGTACGCTGAGCATGCGTGAGAACAAGCCAACCAGCGGAATGTTCATCACTAGCAGGATCACGTTGCCGATAAACAGCGAGGCGATCAAGCCCCAGACCACGTCCGGTTGCTGTTCAAACAACAGCGGGCCGGGGGTGATGTTGTACAGGGTCAGTGCGCCGATCATCACGGCGGTAGTGCCGGAGCCCGGTACGCCGAGGGTCAGCATGGGGATCAGCGAACCGCAGGCGGAAGCGTTGTTGGCTGCTTCTGGAGCAGCCAGACCGCGCAAGTCACCTTCGCCGAATTTGCCATTTGCACCGGCCATGCGTTTTTCGCTCATGTAGGTCATGGCGCTGGCGATGGTTGCACCGGCACCGGGCAGAGTGCCGATGACGAAGCCTGCCACGGCGCTGCGCACCATGGTCCAGAAGGTGAAAGTGAACTCTTTAAAGTTGAACAGCAGGCGGCCGCTGGCTTTAACGGCTTTCTGGCCGTTGTGGGTGTTTTCCAGCATCAACAGCACTTCACTGACGCTGAAGAAACCGATGACCACGATGACGAACTGGATGCCGTCAGACAGGCTGACGCTGCCAAAGGTGAAGCGATATACCCCGGTGGTCGAGTCCACGCCGACTGTGGCCAGGGCCAGGCCGATCAATGCAGCCATCAGGGTTTTCACTGGTTTCTCGCCGACCATGCCGCCGAGGCAAGCGATGGCGAAAATCATCAGTACGAAGTACTCGGCCGGGCCAAAGGCCACCGCCCATTTCGCCAGCAGCGGTGCAAACAACACCACACCGCAGGTGGCAATGATGCTGCCGATAAACGAGCTGACGGCCGATAGTGACAAGGCGATACCAGCCTTGCCCTGGCGCGCCAATGGGTAGCCGTCGAGGGTGGTCATCACCGCCGCTGCGTCACCTGGCACGTTCAGCAGGATGGCAGAAATGCGTCCGCCGTATTCGCAGCCCAGGTACACGGCAGCCAGCAGGATCAGTGCGGTTTCTGGCGGCAGGCCAAGGGCAAAGGCCAGCGGCAGCAGCAAGGCCACGCCGTTGATTGGGCCCAGGCCTGGCAGCATGCCGACGATGGTGCCGACAAAGGCACCGAACAGCGCCATGAGCAGGTTGGTCGGCCGGGTGGCGACATCAAAGCCTTGCATCAAGAAGTACAGGGTATCCATTTCAGCTCTCCACAAAGGCTTCGAACAGGCCGAGGGGCAGCGGCACATCCAGCAGGTAGTCAAACAAGACAAACAGCAGCACGCCCATCAGCACTGCACTGATGGCGCAGGGGATTAGGCGGCCGGTAAACAGCAAACCAAGGGCAAAGGCAGCCAAGGAGGTGCTGATGACAAAACCTAGGGTTTCGAAGGTTACGGCATAGGCCAGCAGTGTCAGGACGCACAGCGTGGCGCGCAGGGCTGCGCGGCTATTAAGCTTTTGCTCGGATAGGCCGGGTTTGAACAGCAGCCATAGGCTACCGGCAGACATCAGCGCCAGCAGCAGCAAAGGATAGGCGCGTGGACCCACAGGGTCGTAAGCGAAGGGTGCCTGGAAGCCCCAGGCAACGACAGCGAGCACGGCGCAAAAAAGCAGCCAGGTCGCGGCAAACAGGCGAACGTACATGGTGAATTACCTAGTTGAAGGCCAGAAAAAGACCGAAGAAACGCGGGATGGGCTAGCCCATCCCGCGAGTGATAGTGCAGGCGCTTACTGCATCAAGCCGAATTCGCCGGCCAGCGCCTTGTATTCTTCAACTTGCTTGAAGACCAAGGCTTTCAGCTCATCGCCAGTAACGGACAGTGGCAGCAAGTCGCGTTGGGCGCGCAGCTTGGCGAAGTCTTCGCTGGCCAGCAGGGTGTCGAATTGCTGTTTCCACCAGTTGAACTGCTCGTCAGTAACCTCTGGACCCATGTAGAAACCACGGATTACCGGCCAGCTGATGTCGTAGCCTTGTTCTTTGGCGGTGGGGATGTCAGCCAGTTTGCCGGGCAGACGTTCATCGGACAGTACGGCGAGGATGCGTACTTTTTTCGCTTCTAGCTGCGGGGTAACCTCGCCAAGGCCGCTGCTGGTGACTTGCACGTGACCGCCGAGCATCGCGGTAAGGGTTTCACCGCCACCCTCAAAGGCTACATAGCGCAGGTTTTTCGGGTCAATACCGGCCAGACGGGCGATCAGAGCCGTTTGCATCCAGTCCTGGCCGCCGATGGTGGCACCCGCGCCGAAGACGATGCTACCTGGGTCTTTTTTCAGGGCTTGGACCAGGTCATCAAGGTTCTGATAAGGCGAATCAGCACGTACGGTAATGGCACCGTAGTCCGTGCCGACAGCCGCTAGCCAGCGCACGCCGGTTTCGTCATAACGGCCGAATTTGCCCTGTGCCAGGTTGAGCAGGGAGCCGCTGGAGAATGCGGTGATGGTGCCAGGGTCTGCCGCACGCTGAGCGATTACGGCGTTGTAGGCAACTGCACCGACGCCGCCGGGCATGTAGGTAACGCGCATCGGCGCTTTCAGCAGGCCGCTGTCTTTCAGGCCGCTTTGCGCCAGTTTGCAGGTCAGGTCGAAGCCGCCGCCTGGTTTGGCTGGGGCGATACATTCTGGGCGCTTTGGCTCAGCCGCCAGCAATTGGCCGGCGAAGGCAATACAGGCGGTAGCTAGGGCGATGCGGGTGAGGGTGGTTTTCATTATTGAATCCTCTGGCTTGTTATTTTTGATCAGAAAATAGGCAGTGTGTAACCGATGACTACGCGGTATTCGTCCGAGTCACGGGCAAAATCGGAGCGAAAATTGGCGTTACGCAGGCGAACGAAGAGGTTCTTTGCTGGGCCGCTTTGCACCACGTACTTGACCTCGAAATTGGTTTCTTTTTCGTTGCCGCGTTCGTTACTGCCGATGACTCGCGCGTCACTGCCTTTGATATACCGGGCGTAGGCTGTCAGGCCTGGCATGCCGAGGGAGGTGAAGTCGTAGTCGTAGCGGACAGACCAGGATTTTTCGTCAGGGTTGGCGTAGTCGTTGGCTGAGTCGTTGACCAGATAGGGGTCGCTGCCTGCGATATAGGCATAGCCGGTTTTGCCGCTCATGTCCTGATAGGCAAAGCTCAGCTTGTGGCCGCTATGGGCGTAGCTGATAACACCGTTCAATGCACGGTTATCCACTTCGCCGGCCTTGGCTGCGCCACTTTCGTCGCTGAGCATCAGGCGCATATCTGCAGCCATGGTGCCGCCGGCCAAGGGGTAGGTGGCCAGCAGATTGAAGAAGTTCTGCCGGTAGACATCCTCAAGTTTGCCATGGAAGTAGCGGCCTTTGAGGTTCTGGTTGAACTGGTAGTCGACACCCAACAGGTCAAGGTGGTCGGCGGTTACCCCTGCGTAGCGTCCATTCTTGCTTTCGAGCTGCAGATCCTCAGCGTTGGTCGAGGCGCGGTCGATGGCCTTATTCAAGCGCCCGCCAGTGAAGGTTAGGCCCTTCACCTCGGAGGAGGTCAGTAGGCTACCCTCGAATACCTGAGGCAGCAGGCGGCTGTCGTTGGCGACTACCACCGGCAGGACTGGGCTGTGTGAGCCGTAGCGCAGCTCGGTGGCAGAGACCTTGACCTTGGCGGTCAGGCCCAGGCGGCCA
Source organism: Pseudomonas sp. (assembly GCF_046581935.1). GTDB lineage: Bacteria > Pseudomonadota > Gammaproteobacteria > Pseudomonadales > Pseudomonadaceae > Aquipseudomonas. The sequence goes on along the minus strand of NZ_JAYGFK010000012.1, from coordinate 145,440 downwards.
AATTCGTCCGGTGCCTTGCCATCGTCCTGCCTCGGTAGTAGGCCTGTTCTGGTGCGGTCGGCACTGGAGTCCAGTTTGATGCCGACTAAACCCTGCGCGTCGAGACCGAAGCCGACAGGGCCTTCGGTGTAACCGGACTGTACGTTGAGCCAGAAGCTTTGGCCCCACTCCTCGCGCTTATTCTGGCCCGGGTCTTCGCGATAATCACGGTGCAGGTAGATGTTGGTAGCTTTCAGGTTGGCAGAACTGTCAGCGACGAAGTCGGCGTAGGCAGAGGGCGCGAGTAGGGCCGTGCTGATGGCCAGGCTAAGCAGGTGAGCAGGCGACAAGGCCCGATGTGATGCATTCAGCATCCTGTGGTCTCCATTGTTGTTTTTGTCACGACTGCGCACCACTGCATCAGTCGTTCAGGTTGGTGGATCGAGCCACCGTCGCCGATCGTAGGGTGGCAAGCTTTCACCAGCCTTTCAGTGCTGAAAGTTTTCTATGGCAGGTGGCAAACGGCATTTGGGCGATTCACAACGGCTGGCGCGTCTGTAAACTCCAGCCTTCGAGTAGTCCCGGTCAGCGCGTTGTAGGCAGCGCAGGGCGGGGCTTGGCTGGGGTTGGTAGGAGGTTGTGTGCGTATTTTGCTGGTCGAAGACCATGTGCAGCTGGCCGCCAGCGTGGCCCAGGCGCTGAAAAACGCCGGCTGGACGGTGGACGTGCTGCATGACGGCGTGGCCGCCGATCTGGCCCTGAATAGTGAGGACTACGCCCTGGCGATTCTCGATATTGGCCTGCCGCGCCTGGATGGCTTTCAGGTATTGGCGCGTTTGCGCGAACGCGGCAAGACGCTGCCCGTACTGATGCTCACTGCACGTAGCGAGGTTAAGGACCGGGTGCATGGTCTCAATCTGGGGGCCGACGACTACCTGGCCAAGCCCTTCGAACTGAGCGAGCTGGAGGCACGGGTCAAGGCGCTGCTGCGGCGTAGCGTGCTTGGCGGCGAGCGCCAGCAGCGCTGCGGTAACCTGCTGTATGACCTGGATACCCGGCGCTTTAGTCTGGCCGACACGCTGCTGACGTTGACTTCCCGGGAGCAGGCGGTGCTGGAGGCGATGATTGCTCGGCCTGGGCGCGTCATGAGCAAAGAGCAGTTGGCGGCTCTGGTTTTTGGTCTCGATGAGGAAGCTAGCAGCGATGCCATCGAGATTTACGTGCATCGCCTGCGCAAGAAGCTCGAAGGCGGCGGGGTCAGAATTGTCACCTTCCGTGGCCTAGGCTACCTGTTGGAGGCGCTGGGTGACTGAGTATTGGCGGGCCGCTTCGACTGAGCCGGGCAGCCTGCGCGGCCGGTTGATCCGCCGGCTGGCGGTACTGCTGGCGCTGATCCTGCTGGCCAGCAGCCTAAGCGCCTACTGGAGTGCGCGTCATGCGGCTGACACCGCCTATGACCGTACGCTACTGGCGTCGGCCCGGGCGATTGCTGATGGTTTATACACCACTGCGGAGCGCCTGAACGCCAATGTGCCCTATGTGGCGCTGGATACTTTCGCTTATGACAGCGCCGGGCGTATCTACTATCAGGTGCTTGATGTGCAGGGTGCGCTGGTTTCCGGTTATGAGGATCTGCCCGCGCCCCCTGTCGGAACCAAACGCACTGAGGACTATCCGGCGCTGGCGCGTTTCTACGATGCCGAGTTTCGCAAGCAGGGCGTGCGGGTGGTCAGTCTGCTGCAGCCAGTGAGTGAGCCAGGGCTTAACGGTGTGGCGGAAATTCGCGTGGCGGAAACCCAGGGCGCGCGTGAGCGCATGGCCCGCGAGTTGTTATTTGGCACGTTGTTACGCATGGGGTTGTTGTCGTTGAGTGCTTTGCTGCTGGTGTGGTTAGCAGTAAGCGCCGCACTGCGCCCGCTGGATGTATTGCGTCGAAGTGTAGCGACGCGCGCCAGTGATGACCTACAGCCTCTGCCAGCCACCGGGATGCCCCGTGAGCTGCGCCCACTGATCGATGCGCTGAATCAGTTCAATGAACGCTTACGCAATTTGTTCGAGCGTCAGTCGCAGTTTATTGCCGATGCATCGCATGAGCTACGCACACCGCTGGCGGCGCTCAAGGCGCGGGTCGAGCTGGGTTTGCGCGCGCAAGAGCCGACAATATGGCGTAGCACCCTGGAAGAGGCGGCACAAAATACCGACAAGCTGACTCATTTAGCCAATCAGCTACTTTCCTTGGCGCGAATCGAAAGCGGCGCACGGGCTATTGCCGAGGGCGGCGCGCAGCGTTTGGATCTAAGCCAGTTGGCGCGTGAGCTAGGCATGGCACTGGCGCCATTGGCTCACGCGCGGGGTATCGCTTTGGCGTTGGAGGCCGAGCAGGCGGTATGGGTCAATGGTGAGCCTACTTTGCTCAATGAACTGCTGTGTAATCTGCTGGATAACGCTCTGGCGCACACCGCCCCCGGTGGCAATGTAATTCTGCGGATATTGCCGGCTGGGGTGCTGGAGGTTGAGGACGACGGTCCAGGAATTCCGCCGGAGGAGTATCAGCGGGTGTTTGCCCGCTTCTATCGACGCAGCAACAAGGGGGCTGGAGCGGGTTTGGGCTTGGCGATTGTCGGTGAAATTTGTCGTGCCCATCAGGCGCAGATCAGCCTGCATCAGGCGCAGCCTCAGGGTTTGTTGGTGCGGGTGGCCTTTGCTGAGGTGTGAGTCATGGGGTGTGGCTGAGCGGTTGCTGGATTTCCAACAGGTACTGGGTGATCTTGCCGCTTTCCCGCAGCTCCTGCAGGCCTCGGTTAAAACGTACCATCAGCTCGGCGTTGCCAGGCACTTTGCGCGATAGTAACAAATGCAGGCTGTCGGTCCGCAGTGGTTTGGAATGAAAGCTTAACTGTGAGCGCTCAGCAGGGCTGAAGTTTTTGTGGAGGATGTCGAAGCCGACCACCTTATCCACGGGAAACAGATCCACTCGCCCTGCGAGTAATTGGCGAAAGGCCGTTTCGTCGCTGGTTACCCGGTTCACGCGCAATTTCCCACTGGCTTCGGCCTGCTGAAAGGCTTCGCCATAGTTATAGCCGCGCGTGCCAACAATTCGCGCACTCTGCAGGTCGTCAATCTGCTTCCAGTTAAAGTTATAACCCTTGCGGTAGAACAGGTAGTAGCTGCTTTCCACCACGGCATCGCTAATAAAGAATTTGCGCTCGCGTTCTTTGCTGCGAAGCCATATGGCGCTGCCGATTCGTTTCCCGCGCTCGGCCATCTGCAGTGAGCGCGCCCAGGGATAGAAGTCCCATGCCACGTCTATGCCTTGCAGAGCAAAGGCTTCGCTCACGATACGTGAGGCCACGCCTTTGTAAGGTAGTTGTTCGCCCAAGTAAGGCGGCCATTCACCGTTGGTGAGGCGTACTGCTTCAGCTGCAGCAGCGCTGCAACTGATCAGGGTGAGCAAAACGGACAATAACCAGGCACACATAGGCTGTGTGCGGTGAGGTTTGGGCCGGTCCGTGGCAGTCAGTTGCATGCGCGTGAGCAGGTTTACTGCAACATGCTCATAGCCGCTTCCATCGCGGCGGAGAGGTCTTCGTCGTCATTCAGATTCTGGTTCGGGTCTAGGCCGAGTTTGCGGAAGGCGGGAATCTGGCTCCAGTCGAGTTTGGTGTAGGGGTGTTCGCTGCCTAGGTAGCTTTGCAGGGTCGCGACCTGAACGATATCGACATAGTCGACCTTGGTGCTGTCGCGGGTGAAATCCAGGTATTGGCCGGGCACCATGGCTATTAGTTCGGGGAACTCCCAAGTGCGCAGAATTTTGTCACCGATTATCGGGTGAATCTGCTCAATTACATGATTGAGGCTGATCGAGTCGGTGAGTAGCTCATTATTCTCCTCTGCGTAGGTGAGGATTGGCAGCACGCCGATCTGATGCACCAGGCCGGCCAGGGTCGCTTGATCGGGTAACAGGCGCGTGTAGTGCTTGCACAGGACGTGGCAGATGCCGGCGATTTCTGTGCTTTTGTTCCAGACTTCACGCATTTTGCGGTCGACCACGTCGCTGGTGGCCTGGAACATTTGTTCCATGGCGAGGCCCGTGGCCAGGTTGCAGGTGTAGTTAATACCGAGGCGGCTGACGGCCATCTGTAAGTCAGTGATTTCTTTGTTGGTGCGCAGTAACGGGCTGTTTACCACTTTAATGATGCGTGCGGTCAGGGCAGCGTCATTACCGATTACCTTGCTCAGCTGCGGGATGCCGATGTCGGGGTCTTCTGCAGCTTCGCGAACTTTCAGTGCGACTTCAGGAAGCGTTGGCAGGACCAGTTCATCGCTGTCGATGGCCTGAATCAGTTCCTTTTGCACTTTCTCGGCAAGCTTGCTCATGGGTAATTCTCTGTGGCGGTCGGCTTAATGAGTGTAGTTAGTAGCGCGTGTTGATCAGCGCTGTATCTCGCGATTTGAGTCCAGTTTATACGGCAAATCGAGCACGCTCAGCGTGCTGCCATCCGCAGAACCTAGGTGGATGCGCCCATCCTGTGCGGCTTCGTCTTGCAGCACGGCGAGCAACTCCACCGCGTGCTCAGTATGGGCGGCCAGCACCACTTCGCCGACGCTGGAATTGTGTGTCGGCGAAAACAGCGGTGTGCCCGGCTCGGGCAGTTGAGTGGCAGGCAGTGTAAGGCGATACAGGCGGCGTTTGAGCTTGCCTAAGTACTGCATGCGCGCAACGATTTCCTGGCCGGTGTAGCAGCCCTTTTTGAAGCTGACGCCGTCTAACGCCTGCAGGTTGATCATCTGCGGGATAAACAGCTCACGGGTGCTGCCCATCACCTGGCCGACGCCCGCGCGCACTTGGCCCAGCAGCCATTCATTGAGGGGTGCTTCGCGTAGTTGCGCGGCCAACTGGCTGCGCACGGTGGCGGCCTGGCTGGTTGGTACCCAGAGCTCGGCACGACCATCAGTTAGGCGCAGGGCTAGCAACTGATCGTTACGCACCACGCTGTCGGCGGTTACCGGCAGGTCCAGGCCGAGGCTGTGCAGCACCTCATCACCAGCGCTCAGGCCGATACGCAACCAATCGCTACTTTCGTCGCTGAGCTTGGATTTGCTGAATACGGCATATTTCTTCAGATCAGTGAGTTGTGTTTCAAGCAGTTCGCTGGCCATGGCTAGCAGGTAGCCGTCATTTACACTGACAATCCGGAAGCTCGACAGCATTCGACCCTTTGGCGTGCAGCGCGCGCCTAAGCTGCAGTGGTCATCACTGAGGTAGTTGAGGTTGCAGGTGACTTGGCCCTGGAGAAATTTGCTGGCATCCGGGCCGCGTACGGCGAGGATACCTTCGTGGCTGAGAGGGCAATAGAACGCGGTGTCGGCCATGGTGAGTTGGGTATCACTGGATAAAAGTTAGGGGCTCATCATAGAGCGCGCCTCGCACCTTGTCAGCGCTTGAGCATGTCTCGTTGCTGGCAAATGCCGGGTTGGCTGATGGGGCGGTCAACAGACCTGGCTTTTCGCCGTATACTGCGCGCCTTATTCAAGGAGCAAATCCATGGTTGACGCGACTGAACTCAATCGTCTTTTTTGGCACAGCCGCCGGGGTATGTTGGAGCTGGATGTGTTGCTGGTGCCATTTGTCCGTGAAGTTTATCCGCACCTTGATGAGGCTGATCGCGAGCGTTATCGCAAGCTGCTTGAGTGCGAGGATCAGGATATGTTCGGCTGGTTTATGCAGCGCGGCGAGCCAGACGATGCGGACCTCAAACGCATGGTTCGGATGATTCTGGATCGTGTCCAGCCCAAGTGAGGTTTTTGAGTGCCAGTGGCGGCCATCGCGTCTGCTGCTTGGCGCTTATGCCCTGATCCAAGGGTTGGCGCTGCTTAGCCTGGTGTTAGTGGATATGCCAATGTGGGCACGTCTGCTCGGTGGGCTGTTTTGCGTGTTGCACGCGGCGTGGGTGGTGCCTCGGCATCTAATGCTTAGCGTCCCTACGGCCTATCGAGCGCTGCGCTGCAACGCTGATGGCTGGCAGGTATATAGCGCCGCACAGGGCTGGCAGGCGATTGAGCTGCATGTTGATAGCCTGGCTCTGCCGTTGATTGTGCTGCTGCGTTTCCGGCTGGTGGGGCAGCGCCCCGTGCGTGCACTGTGCGTTGCACGGGACAGCCTGAGTCGCGACCAGCATCGGCGCTTACGGGTGCGCTTGAAATTCAGTCGCCATAGGTGGCCGGCCGCAAAATAGTGTCTTTTGCTTCGGCCAGCTGCAGCGGGTAGTCCAAGGTGTAATGCAGGCCCCGGCTTTCGTGACGCTGCATGGCTGAACGGATCATCAGCTCGGCTACTTGTGCCAGGTTGCGCAGCTCAATCAGGTCTCTGCTTACCTTGTAGTTGCTGTAGAACTCGTCGATTTCATCGAGTAGCAGGCGTACGCGGTGCTCAGCGCGTTGCAGGCGCTTATTGGTCCGCACGATGCCAACGTAGTCCCACATAAAGCGCCGTAGTTCGTCCCAGTTATGCGCAATGATCACGTCTTCGTCAGAGTCGGTTACCTGGCTGGCATCCCACTCTGGCAATGGTGGTGGGGCTTTTACCTGGTCCAGCTGGGCCACGATGTCAGCCGCTGCTGAGCGCGCGTAAACAAAACATTCTAGTAGCGAATTGCTGGCCATGCGGTTTGCCCCGTGCAGGCCGGTGAAACTGGTTTCACCGATGGCATACAGGCCGGGCACGTCAGTGTGTCCGTTTTCATCGACTAATACGCCGCCGCAGGTGTAATGCGCTGCCGGAACTACGGGGATTGGTTCGCGGGTGATGTCGATGCCGAAGTCGAGGCAGCGCTCGTATACGGTGGGGAAGTGCGTTTTGATGAATTCAGCGGGTTTATGGCTGATGTCTAAGAATACGCAGTCGATACCTAAGCGTTTCATTTCATGGTCGATGGCGCGGGCAACAATATCTCGCGGAGCCAGCTCGGCGCGCTCATCGAAGCGCGGCATAAAGCGTTCGCCGTTGGGCAGCTTGAGTAGGGCTCCTTCGCCGCGTAGAGCTTCGGTGACTAGAAAGCTCTTGGCTTGTGGATGATAAAGGCAGGTTGGGTGGAATTGGTTGAACTCCAAATTGCCGACTCGGCAACCTGCGCGCCAGGCCATGGCGATGCCATCGCCACAAGCACCATCCGGGTTGCTGGTGTAGAGGTAAACCTTAGCGGCGCCGCCGGTGGCGAGGATCACGAAGCGGGCGCTGTAGGTGTCGACTTCGCCGCTGGCGCGGTTGAGTACGTAGGCGCCTAGGCAGCGCTGGCCATCCAGGCCGAGTTTGCGCTCGGTGATGAGGTCGACGGCGACACGTTGCTCCAGCAATTCGATGTTGCTGTGACGTTTAGTTTGTTCCAAGAGCGTATTGAAAATCGCTGCGCCGGTGGCGTCAGCGGCATGAATGATGCGCCTGTGGCTGTGGCCGCCTTCACGGGTTAGGTGGAATTCAAAGCCGCCATCTTCGCGAGCGGTCTGGTCGTCGCGAGTAAAGGGCACGCCCTGATCAATCAACCACTGGATGGCCTCACGGCTGTGCTCCACGGTAAAGCGCACAGCGTCCTCGCGGCATAGGCCGCCGCCAGCGTCGAGGGTGTCGGCGACGTGCGACTCTATGGTGTCAGTGTCGTCTAGTACGGCTGCCACACCACCTTGTGCCCAGTAGGTTGAGCCGTTGGACAGGTTGCCTTTGCTCAGTACGGCAATGCGCATATGCGTCGGCAGTGTCAGGGCTAGGGTCAGGCCTGCAGCACCGCTACCGATGACCAGAACGTCGTGTTGGTAATGTTGGCTCATATCTGAATTCCGCGAAAGGCGGCCCCTAGTATATAGAGGGGCCGAACGGCACAATAGCCGCCTTATGACCAAGGGTGTTACTCGGGAACTTTTTAAGTGTTCCGGGTTCCATAGGCGGTTGTTTAGGTGGAAATTCGCCATTGTCAGGCGTTTTTATAACGTACCCGCATTTTGTTGCCTGAGCGCGGGTTATCCAGGCTACCGACGCAGCAGTGGAGTCCCTTTGCTGCGCTGTTCCGTGCAGGATTTATAAGATTTTGCAGGAAGCTTGTTTGAAGGAGAGAACTTTTGCGCAATGCCCAAGTCTACTTTGGCAGACCGATTCAAGGGTTGGCGTTGCACTCCTTAAAACCTAATGAGGAGATTTCATGCTAACCCAGGAAGAAGATCAGCAGCTGGTCGAGCGCGTGCAGCGCGGCGATAAGCGCGCTTTTGATCTGTTGGTGCTGAAGTATCAGCACAAGATTCTCGGGTTGATCGTGCGTTTTGTGCATGACACCCATGAGGCGCAGGACGTGGCGCAGGAAGCCTTTGTTAAGGCGTACCGTGCGTTGGGTAATTTTCGCGGTGATAGTGCGTTTTATACCTGGCTGTATCGCATCGCTATCAATACGGCCAAGAACCACTTGGTATCGCGTGGTAGGCGGCCGCCAGACAGTGATGTAAGTGCTGAGGATGCTGAGTTCTATGATGGCGATCACGCCCTCAAGGATATCGAGTCACCAGAGCGTGCGTTACTGCGTGATGAGATTGAAGCAACGGTGCACCGCAGTATTGAGCAATTGCCGGAAGATTTACGCACAGCGCTAACCTTGCGTGAGTTTGATGGTCTGAGTTACGAGGACATTGCGAGTGTCATGCAGTGTCCAGTAGGCACTGTGCGTTCGCGGATTTTCCGGGCACGTGAGGCCATTGATAAATCGCTGCAGCCATTGTTGCAGTAGTCCAAGGTAGCGGCGTCAGCCAAGAGAGGAACCGCCATGAGTCGTGAAACCCTGCAGGAATCACTGTCCGCGGTGATGGATAACCAAGCGGATGAACTGGAACTGAGACGAGTGCTGGCGGCCAGTGATGACCCTGAGTTACGCGCGTCGTGGTCGCGCTATCAGGTTGCTCGTGCAGTTATGCACAAGGAATTGTTGGTGCCGCATCTGGATATCGCCGCTGCAGTGTCCGCTGCCTTGGCTGATGAACCTATGCCAGCTGCTAGTAAGCCGCAGCGTGGTTTGTGGGTGACCGTCGGGCGGCTTGCTGTAGCGGCTTCGGTCACCGTTGCTGTCCTGGCTGGCGTACGTTTTTACAATCAGGATGACATTACTGGCGCTCAACTGGCTCAGCAGGCTACTCAGCCTGCGTTGAATATTCCCCAGGTTAGCGGTCCAGCGATGTTGGCCGGCTTCAATACCTCTGAAGAGCAAGCTGCTCCTGCCATTAGTGCGGTGGGTGAAGGCCAGCCTGGTTGGCATGAACAGCGTCTACCCGCTTATCTGCGTCAGCATGCACAGCAGGCGGCTATGGGTACTAGCGAAGGTGCGCTGCCTTATGCGCGTGCGGCGAGTCTGGAAAATCGTTAAGGAGGCGCATGCGTTTTATTCCTTTAAGCGTTCTACTGTTGGGCAGCTGTCTGGTGCTGCCTGCAGAGGCCGATGATGGAGCGCAATTGCTCCAGCGGTTGGTCGAGGCAGAGCGCACGCAGAGTTTTAGCGGCACTTTTGTTTACGAGCGCAATGGGAGTTTCTCCACGCACAAAGTCTGGCATCAGGTAGGCGATGACGGCGTATTGCGCGAGCGTCTGTTGCAGCTTGATGATTCTGTGCAAGAGGTACTGCGTGTTGATGGGCGCGTGCAATGTGCCAGTGGCGTGCTTGCAGATCAGTTGGTAAATAGTCAGCTGTGGCCCGCTCGCGAGCTGAATGAGGCGCAACTCAGTGAGTGGTATGAGTTGCGTGTTTTGGGTGACTCGCGTGTGGCTGGCCGTGCTACCACTGTCCTGGCGCTGGTGCCGCGGGACCAACATCGCTTTGGTGTTGAGCTGTATCTCGATCAGCAAACAGGCTTGCCACTTAAGTCTCTTTTGGTCAACGACAAAGGGCAATTGCTGGAGCGCTTCCAGTTCACCCAACTGCAAACAGATATCCCTGCATCTGCAGTTTTGGAACCCAGTGTAAGTTGTCGGCCCATTCGCTTGCCGTCAGCGCAGGCTGAGACTGTCGAAGCGTGGCATTCGGATTGGTTGCCGCCAGGTTTTAGTCTGACCTCTGTTACCCAGCGGCGTAGTCCGGCTTCGGATGAGTTGGTTGCCTGTCAGTTGTATGACGATGGTCTGGCGCGTTTTTCCGTTTTCATGGAGCCTTTGCGCGGTGCTGCAGCTGAGGATGTACGCATTCAGTTAGGCCCTACTGCCGCGGTCTCGCGGAGGCTGAAAACCGCTGATGGCGATGTCATGGTTACAGTCGTTGGTGAAATTCCTCTGGGTACTGCTGAGCGGGTGGCGTTGTCGATGCGTTCGGCGGGCGAGGTAGCTCAGTGATAGAGGAGCAGGGGCGAGTAGTTGCCGTTGAGGCCGGTGCGGTATGGGTCGAAACGTTGCGCAAAAGCACCTGTTCGAGCTGTTCGGTCAAGGCCGGATGTGGCCAGGGATTGCTTGATCAGCTAGGTGCGGGTGGACGTCGCGGCTATGTGCGTGCGCTGTCTGATCTGCATCTTAGTGTGGGGGATGCTGTGGTGATCGGCGTGCGCGAGGAATTACTGGTGCGTGGTTCGCTGCTGGTCTATTTGCTGCCGTTGCTGGGTTTGTTTGCTGGCGCGATAGCGGCTGAGCAATTGGCGCTGAGTGAGCCTTGGGTGATTCTCAGTGCGCTATCAGGTTTTGTTGTGGCGTGCGCTGGTGTGCGTTGGCGTAGTCGCCAAACAGCGACTGATCCTTTTTTGCAACCCGTGGTGTTGCGCGCCCTGCTTGCGGGTGCTGCAGTCGCCTTTTGAGACTTTTGCTGTCCTGATGGGGAGTTTTATGAAGCTTGGTCTGAAATCTTCATTTTCCGCGCTGTTTGCCGTGCTGCTCTTTGGGCAGGCGCTAGTCGCCCAGGCGAGCTTGCCTGATTTCACTGATCTAGTTGAGCAGGCCTCGCCTGCTGTGGTGAACATCAGTACCCGGCAGAAAATACCGGAGCGTGCGGTTGCCAGTGGTGGGCAGCTTAATGCGCCGGATCTGGAAGGCTTGCCGCCGATGTTTCGTGAGTTCTTCGAGCGCAACATGCCGCAAACGCCGCGGGCGCCTGGCAAAGGCCGGCAGCGCGAGGCTCAGTCGCTGGGCTCAGGGTTTATCATTTCTGCCGATGGTTACATCCTGACTAACAACCATGTGATTGCCGATGCCGATGAGATCATTGTGCGCTTGTCTGATCGCAGTGAGTTGGAGGCCAAGCTGGTAGGCACTGACCCGCGTAGCGATGTGGCGCTGCTCAAGGTTGAGGCGACGGGCTTGCCGACGGTCAAGCTGGGTAAGTCTGAAGACCTGAAAGTAGGTGAGTGGGTGCTGGCCATCGGCTCGCCATTTGGCTTCGATCACTCGGTAACTGCCGGTATCGTCAGTGCCAAGGGCCGTAGCCTGCCGAACGAGAGCTATGTGCCGTTCATTCAGACTGACGTGGCCATCAATCCGGGTAACTCCGGTGGCCCGTTGTTCAACCTGGCTGGTGAGGTGGTGGGTATCAACTCGCAGATCTTCACCCGCTCTGGCGGCTTCATGGGTTTGTCGTTCGCCATTCCGATGAGCGTAGCTATGGATGTGGCTGATCAACTCAAGTCCGGTGGTAAGGTCAATCGCGGCTGGCTGGGTGTGGTTATTCAGGAAGTGAACAAAGATCTGGCTGAGTCGTTTGGCCTGGAAAAACCGGCGGGTGCGCTGGTTGCGCAAGTGCTGGAGGATGGTCCTGCTGCCAAGGGCGGCCTGCAAGTCGGTGATGTGATTCTCAGTCTGGATGGCAAGCCAATCATCATGTCTGCCGATCTGCCGCACCTGGTTGGCGCGCTCAAGCCTGGCTCTACTGCTGAGCTGGATGTGGTGCGTGAAGGTGCGCGCAAGAAACTGAAGATGAGCATAGGTTCGTTGCCGGAAGACGGTGAGGTGTTGGCTGGCGGTGAAAACCCTGGGGTTGAGCGCAGCAGCAACCGTCTGGGTGTCAAAGTGGTTGAGCTGACCGCCGTGCAATTGAAAAATCTTGATCTGAAGGGTGGTGTGGCCATTTCCGAAGTTCAGGATGGACCGGCTGCGCTGATTGGCCTGCGTCCGGGTGATGTGATTACTCACCTGAATAATCAGGCAATTAATTCGGCGAAGACCTTTACCGAGGTTGCTCAGGCGTTACCGAAGAATCGTTCGGTTTCTATGCGAGTGTTGCGTCAGGGGCGTGCCAGCTTCATTACTTTTAAGCTGGCTGAATAAGGCATTCAGCACTGTAAAAGGGCGACTTCGGTCGCCCTTTTACGTGGTGCAGCCGGCTGTATTGATGACGCATTAGGCGGCTTTCAGGTACACTTCGCGGCTATTTTCGGCGGGCAGTCGCCTGCGACCTTTTTGAGTGTTGATCCGTGAGTGATTTGAGTCATATCCGCAATTTCTCCATCATCGCCCACATTGACCACGGCAAGTCGACCTTGGCTGACCGTTTTATCCAGATGTGTGGCGGCCTGGCTGACCGTGAAATGGAGGCCCAGGTACTGGACTCCATGGATCTTGAGCGCGAGCGCGGGATCACTATCAAAGCGCACAGCGTCACCCTCTATTACAAAGCTAAAGATGGTGTGACCTATCAGCTGAACTTCATTGATACCCCAGGCCACGTTGACTTTACCTACGAAGTCAGCCGTTCTCTGGCGGCCTGTGAAGGTGCGCTGCTGGTGGTTGATGCTGGCCAAGGCGTTGAAGCACAGTCAGTTGCTAACTGCTACACCGCTATCGAGCAAGGCCTCGAAGTGATGCCTGTTCTGAACAAGATTGATCTGCCGCAGGCCGATCCGGAGCGGGTCAAGGAAGAGATCGAGAAGATCATCGGCATCGACGCCACTGACGCCGTTGCCTGTAGCGCCAAGACCGGCATGGGCGTGGATGATGTGCTTGAACGCTTGGTTCATACCATTCCTGCACCAACCGGCAATATTGAAGATCCGCTGCAAGCGCTGATTATTGACTCCTGGTTTGACAACTACCTTGGGGTTGTCTCTCTGGTACGTGTGCGCCATGGCCGGATCAAGAAAGGCGACAAGGTGCTGGTTAAGTCCACCGGCAAGATTCACTTGGTCGACAGTGTCGGTGTGTTCAACCCGAAGCACACGGCAACCGTCGACCTCAAGGCCGGTGAAGTGGGTTTCATCATCGCCGGCATCAAGGATATTCATGGTGCGCCGGTTGGCGATACGCTGACCTTGGCGGCCACGCCTGATGTTGAAGTGCTTCCGGGCTTCAAGCGCATTCAGCCGCAGGTTTACGCCGGCCTGTTCCCGGTCAGCTCCGACGATTTCGAAGACTTCCGTGAGGCCCTGCAGAAGCTCACCCTGAACGACTCGTCGCTGCAGTACACCCCGGAAAGCTCCGATGCGCTGGGCTTCGGCTTCCGTTGCGGCTTCCTCGGCATGCTGCACATGGAGATCATCCAGGAGCGTTTGGAACGCGAGTACGACCTGGACCTGATTACCACGGCGCCGACGGTAATTTTCGAGCTGTTGCTGAAGACGGGCGAAACGATTTACGTCGATAACCCGTCCAAGTTGCCGGATCTGTCGGCCATCGAAGACATGCGCGAACCAATCGTGCGGGCCAATATTCTCGTGCCACAAGAGCACCTGGGTAACGTCATAACCCTGTGCATCGAGAAGCGTGGTGTGCAGCACGACATGCTGTTCCTCGGTTCGCAGGTGCAGGTGACTTATGACTTGCCGATGAACGAGGTGGTGCTGGACTTCTTCGATCGTCTGAAGTCCACCAGCCGTGGCTATGCTTCGCTGGACTACCACTTCGATCGTTACCAATCAGCTAATCTGGTCAAGCTGGATGTGCTGATCAACGGTGAGAAAGTCGATGCCCTGGCGTTGATCGTGCACCGTGACAACGCTCACTACAAAGGGCGGGCGTTGACCGAGAAGATGAAAGAGCTGATCCCGCGGCAGATGTTTGATGTTGCTATTCAGGCAGCTATCGGTGGGCAGATTGTGGCGCGGACTACGGTCAAGGCGCTGCGCAAGAACGTATTGGCGAAATGCTATGGCGGTGACGTTAGCCGTAAACGCAAGCTGCTGGAAAAGCAGAAAGCCGGTAAGAAACGCATGAAGCAGGTCGGTAACGTGGAAATTCCACAGGAAGCCTTCCTTGCTGTGCTCAGGTTGGATAGTTAGGTCCTATGTCTCTAAATTTCCCGCTGTTGCTGGTTATCGCAGTCGCCGTATGTGGCGTTCTGGCGTTGTTCGATCTGGTCTTCCTGGCCCCGCGCCGGCGGGCTGCCATTGCTACCTATCATGATCAGGTCAGCGCGCCCGATGAGGCGATAGTGGCGCGTCTGAATAAAGAGCCAATGCTGGTGGAGTACGGTAAATCGTTCTTCCCGGTATTGGCGATTGTGTTGGTGCTGCGCTCCTTTCTGGTCGAACCCTTCCAGATTCCATCCGGCTCGATGAAGCCGACTCTGGAAGTGGGGGATTTCATCCTGGTCAACAAGTTTGCCTATGGCATTCGCTTGCCAGTGTTGGATACCAAGGTGATTGAGGTCGGTGACCCGCAGCGCGGTGACGTGATGGTGTTTCGTTATCCAAGCGATCCGAATATCAACTACATCAAGCGTGTGGTGGGTTTGCCCGGTGATCGAATTGCTTACAGCACAGATAAGCGCCTGACGATCAACGGTGAGTTGGTGGCTCAGCAGCTGATTGGCGACGAGCCTGGCAGCTTGGGCAGTGCGGTGCTGTACAACGAGAAACTCGGTGAAGCTGAGCACCTGATTCGCAAGGAAATGCAGCGCTACCGGATTGAGCCGGGTCGTGAATGGCTGGTCCCGGAAGGTCACTATTTCATGATGGGTGACAACCGTGACAACTCCAATGACAGTCGTTACTGGAATGATCCTGCTATTCCTAAACAACTGCTGGGCATGGTGCCTGATGAGAATATTGTCGGTAAGGCGTTTGCCATTTGGATGAGCTGGCCTGATCCAAAGTCTCGTAACTTGCCGAACATCTCCCGTGTGGGGCTGATTCACTGATCTGCTGATAAGCCTGCGGCCTGTCAAATACAGAGTTGCAGGCTATATATAGTTTTGTCTCAAGCCTTAAAGGCTTTTTTATTCATCCGGATTTGGGAACGTATATGAAATCTGCGCATTCGCAAAAGGGCATGTCGGTGCTGAGCTGGCTGGTTGTGCTCAGCATTGTGGCGTTTTTTGCCAGCGCTGCATTCAAGTTGCTGCCGCATTACTTGGACTATATGGCGTTGGAGAAAATTGTTACCTCTGTCGAGACTGATAGGGCTGCCGAAGTGCGCAGCGTCGGTGAGTTTTACAGCCATGTCAGCAAGGGCATGCAGGTCAACAGTATTCGTGACCTTAATATGCAAGAAGCATTGAAGGTGAAGCTGGAAAACAACGAGTTTCATGCGCACCTAAAATACGAGAAGCGCGAGCCGTTGATTGAGAATATCGACCTGGTCGTACGCTTCGACAAAGAATTTCGTGTGCGCATGCCGTGAGTGTTTCATTAGCCCGTCTTGAGCGTCAGCTCGGATATACCTTCAAAGACCAGGACCTGATGATTCTGGCGTTAACTCACCGCAGTTTCGCCGGGCGCAACAATGAGCGTCTGGAGTTTCTTGGTGACGCCATCCTCAACTTTGTTGCCGGTGAGGCGCTTTTTGAGCGTTTTCCACTGGCTCGTGAAGGCCAGTTGTCGCGGCTGCGTGCGCGCTTGGTCAAGGGTGAAACCTTAGCGGTGTTGGCGCGTGGCTTTGATCTCGGTGAATACCTGCGTTTGGGCTCTGGGGAGTTGAAGAGCGGCGGCTTTCGTCGTGAGTCGATCCTCGCGGATGCGCTGGAAGCGCTGATTGGCGCCATTTACCTGGACGCCGGTATGGAGGCAGCACGTGACCGCGTGCTGGCCTGGTTGACCACCGAAATAAGTGGCTTGACCCTGGTTGATACCAATAAAGATCCGAAAACCCGCTTGCAGGAATTTTTGCAGTCGCGCGGTTGTGAGCTGCCACGTTATGACGTGGTGGATATCCAGGGTGAGCCGCATTGCCGGACATTTGTCGTGGAATGCCAGGTCACCCTATTGAATGATAAAACCCTGGGGCAGGGTGCCAGCCGGCGTATCGCCGAGCAGGTTGCCGCTGCGGCAGCGCTGATCGCCCTGGGTGTGGAGAACGGCAATGACTGATGTACCTGTTACACGCTGTGGCTATGTCGCCATTGTTGGCCGGCCCAACGTGGGCAAGTCGACGCTGCTGAACCACATCCTCGGGCAGAAGCTGGCGATCACCTCGCGCAAGCCACAGACCACGCGGCACAACATGCTCGGCATCAAAACCGAGGGTGAAGTGCAGGCGATCTACGTTGATACCCCCGGTCTGCACAAGAACAACGAGAAAGCGCTCAATCGTTATATGAACAAGAACGCTTCGTCGGCGCTGAAGGATGTTGACGTGGTGATCTTTGTCGTGGACCGTACCCGCTGGACCGATGAGGACCAGATGGTGCTGGAGCGTATTCAGTACGTCGAAGGCCCGGTGATTCTGGCTATCAATAAAACCGATCGCGTCGAAGACAAAGCCGAGTTGATGCCGCACTTGGAGTGGCTAGCTACTCAGCTGCCGAATGCCGAGATCGTACCGGTATCGGCCCAGCACGGGCATAACCTCGATACTCTGGAAAAATTGGTCGGTGAGCGTTTGCCTGAGGGTGTGCACTTCTTCCCGGAAGATCAGGTTACCGATCGCTCCAGCCGCTTTTTCGCCGCTGAACTGGTGCGTGAGAAGATCATGCGTCAGCTTGGCGCTGAGCTGCCGTATCAGATCACTGTGGAAATCGAGGAGTTCAAGCGCGACGGGCGCATCCTGCATATCCATGCGCTGATTCTGGTTGAGCGTGACGGGCAAAAGAAAATCATCATTGGCGACAAGGGCGAGCGCATCAAGCGCATTGGCCAGGAAGCGCGCAAGGACATGGAGGTTATGTTCGACTCCAAGGTCATGCTCAATCTTTGGGTCAAGGTCAAAGGTGGCTGGTCTGATGATGAGCGCGCTTTGCGTTCGCTTGGTTACGACAATATTTGATGTTTCTGCGGGCGTACCTCTGCGCCCGTCATCTCGAGTAAGCCCTCATGCTTGCCCTTAGCCAGCCGGCCTATGTGCTGCACAGCCGTGCTTACCGCGAAAGCAGTGCGCTGGTGGATTTTCTGACTCCACAAGGTAGACTGCGTGCTGTATTGCGTGGGGCGCGGGGCAAGGCAGGAACCCTGGCGCGGCCATTTATTCCGTTGGAAGCCGAGTTTCGTGGACGCGGCGAGCTGAAGAATGTCGGCCGCCTAGATCCCGCAGGCATTCCCAATCTTCTGGTAGGTGAGGCGCTGTTTAGTGGCCTCTACCTTAACGAGCTGTTGATTCGCCTACTGCCCGCCGAAGATCCGCATCCAGTGGTCTTCGAACATTACGCCATGACTGTTTTAGCGCTTGCCGAAGGGCGTGCGCTGGAACCGCTGCTGCGCTCTTTTGAATGGCGCCTGTTGGATGACCTGGGCTATGGTTTCGCCCTGGATTTGGACAGCGAAGGTCAGCCCATTGTCGAGAGTGGCCTGTATCGTCTGCATACCGAAACGGGGCTGGTGCCGGTTGGGCATTTGCAGCCTGGGGTTTTTCAGGGGGCTGAGTTACTGGCTATGGCCGAGGCCGACTGGCTTGTGCCAGGTGCCCTGGCGGCTGCCAAGCGCCTGATGCGCCAAGCCTTGGCCCCTCATTTAGGCGGACGACCACTGGTTAGCCGCGAACTTTTCATGACGCTCAAGGAGCCAAGTCGTGACTGATGCCAATCGTATTCTATTGGGTGTGAATATTGACCATGTGGCCACCTTGCGCCAGGCCCGTGGCACGCGTTATCCAGACCCAGTCAAAGCGGCGCTGGATGCTGAAGAAGCCGGGGCCGATGGCATTACTGTGCACCTGCGAGAAGACCGTCGGCATATCCAGGAGCGCGATGTACGCCTGCTCAAGGAAGTCATGCAGACGCGGATGAACTTCGAGATGGGAGTGACCGAGGAAATGCTCGCGTTTGCCGAGAGCATATGCCCTGAGCACGTCTGCTTGGTGCCGGAAACTCGTCAGGAACTCACCACTGAAGGCGGCCTGGACGTAGCAGGTCAAGAAGAACGCATTCGCGCGGCGGTGCAACGTCTGAGCAAGATCGGCTGTGAAGTGTCTCTATTTATCGATCCAGAACCGCGCCAGATTGAGGCGTCAAAACGCGTCGGCGCCCCCGCTGTCGAGCTGCACACCGGCCGTTATGCCGATGCCCATACGCCAGAAGAGGCGGCGCATGAGTTGGCGCGGATTCGCGACGGTGTGGCCTGCGGTCTGCAGCACGGCCTGATCGTCAATGCCGGCCACGGCCTGCATTACCACAACGTTGAACCCGTGGCCGCGATTGCCGGGATCAACGAGCTGAATATTGGTCATGCGCTGGTGGCCCACGCACTGTTTGTTGGCTTTAAACAGGCGGTGGTGGAAATGAAGCAGTTGATTGTTGCGGCGTCAGGGCGCGGCTGAGGAGCCGAGCTCAGTCGTAGGATGGGTTAGCCGCGTAGCGACGTAACCCATCAATTTGCTGATGGGTATCGCTGGGCTCAACCCATCCTACGGCTTACGCGCCACCAGTACGGCGCGGTTGGGTGCCGGCAGACCTTCGACCGTACGGCTGTGGTCGGCGGGGTCGAGGAACTCGGGCAGCGATTGGAAGCGCATCCACTCGGTTGAGCGTTGTTCGTCGACACTGGTGGTGCTGACATCGACGCAGCGGATATCGACGAAGCCGGCTCGGCGTAGCCACAGTTCCAACGCCGGCACCGACGGCAGGAACCAGACGTTACGCATCTGCGCGTAGCGATCCTCGGGTACCAGCACTTGCTGGACGTCGCCTTCCACCACCAAGGTTTCCAGCACCAGTTCACCATCTTTGACTAAGCAGTCCTTGAGGTCGAGCAAGTGATCGATGGGCGAGCGGCGGTGATACAGCACGCCCATGGAAAATACCGTGTCGAAGCCGTGCAGCTTGCCGGGCAGCTCTTCGAAGGCCAACGGCAGATGCCAGGCGGGTAGGTCGGGTAGGTAGTTTTTCATCGCCAGGAACTGGCAGAGGAATAACCAGTTAGGGTCAATGCCGACCACGCTGCCGGCGCCTGCGCCGAGCATGCGCCACATGTAGTAGCCGTTGCCACAGCCAACATCCAGCACGCGTTTGCCCTTGAGGTCGAGGTAGGGTGCAACCCGCTGCCACTTCCAGTCCGAACGCCATTCGGTGTCGACATGCACATCAAATAGATGGAACGGGCCTTTTCGCCAGGGAATCAGCCCTTGTAAGGCGGTTTTTAGCGCGGCGCGTGTAGGCTCATCGCAACTGCCGTTGAGGCTGAAACTGTGTAGCAGCTCCAGCTGTTCAACGTTCAGTTCAGGCAGCGCCTGTACCGCGCCGTACCAGCGCTCTAGGTCACCGTGGCCAATCGCCAGTTTTTTATCGATTTGCCCGGGCAGATCGGCGGACCAGTCCTGTAGCGGGGTGCCGGCAAGCGTTGCTTGCAGGGCGTCGAGGTCGAGACGGTTAATCATGGCAGGGCAATCATCGAGGCAAAATTGAGGCACTGAAACCACGGCACCACCTGGCTG
The DNA here is from genome assembly GCF_046581935.1 of Pseudomonas sp. Classification (GTDB taxonomy): domain Bacteria; phylum Pseudomonadota; class Gammaproteobacteria; order Pseudomonadales; family Pseudomonadaceae; genus Aquipseudomonas. Next base: position 125,729 of record NZ_JAYGFK010000012.1, on the reverse strand, counting down.
AAACCGGCGGCGAGCAAGCGCTCGCGGTGCTGCTCCAGGCTGTCGGGCAGCATGACTTTCTCGATGGCGCTACGCTTCTGGGCGATTTCCAGCTCGCTGTAGCCGTTGGCGCGTTTGAAGGCGATATGCAAGTCACCGAGCAGGTTGTGTTGTTCGGCGTCCTCGAATTGCAGCTTTTCCGAGAGAATCAGTGCGCCGCCGGGTAGCAGGGCTTGGCGAATCCGCGTGAGCAATTCGAGGCGCTGTTCGGGCTGGATAAATTGCAGGGTGAAGTTCAGCGCTACCAATGAGGTTGGCTGGAAGTTGAGGCTGAGAATATCGGCTTCGATCACCTCTACGGGCAACAGCTCCTGAAACATTGAGTCCTGCGCATGCAGGTATTCGCGACAGCGCTCGACCATGGCCGTGGAGTTGTCCACGGCGATCACTCGGCAGTCGGCGATCTGTACATGCCGGCGCAACGCCTGAGTAACCGCGCCTAATGAGCTGCCGAGGTCATAGAGCACGCTGTGCGGCTGGGCAAACTGGCCAGCGAGCACGCCGATGTTTTCGACAATGGTCGGGTAACCCGGTACCGAGCGTTTGATCATGTCGGGGAAGACCCGCACCACATCTTCGTTGAACACGAAGTCCGGCACCTGGGCCAGGGGTTGGGCGAATAGACGGTCGGGTTGTTTGCTCACGTTGGCTGCGCACTGATCGATAAAGCCGGGCATTTTAGCCAAGTAACGCCCATAGCCAAATGTTGATTGCAGCTATTGGTCGCAAATCTACGCGGCCGTCGCTATACGGGGGCGTTAGTACGCGGTCTTGCTGGCTTGTTTTAAAGCCGATGCAAGACCTAGCCAGTAGCTCAGCATGATCGCCAGCGGCGCGGTCTCGCAGGCGTTTCAGGTATTAACGGGCTACGCCCTAGGTATCCGCGTTTTAGCGGGCTTTGAGCGTGCAGTCGAAGCGTTGGGCCGGCACTACGCCCACTTCCCAGGGGCGTTCATAGCTCAGGGCCAATTGGCCTTCGCCGGCTTTGGCCACCTCGAAACGCCAGGTGGATATTCCTGCACTGCCAACCAGGCCGGCGTCTTCCGGGTTGCTGTAGACCTCGGGTCCGAGGCTTTTCAGTACCTGCGGGGCCGAGTCGCGTAGCAGCCAGCGGAAACCGGTGGTGGGGTTGCTGGGTAGGCGCAGGATAAATTGCTGGCCGACGTGGAGCGACAGTGGGCACTTGCTCTGCTGATCTTGCTCCAGCGTCACGCTGCTGGGGGTTTGCGCGCAGGCTGCGAGCAGTGCGAGGCTGAGTACCACGATTAGGCGTGGGGCAAGCATGGTGCGCTCCTAGCGAAAGTCGAGGCTGCCAGCATAGCCGCTACGGCTTGCCGGCGGGAATCGCTACATCGTACTTGAGTGTGATCAGCCATAACGTCAGCCATGCTGCGCAGGTGAACTGGATTGCAGGGTCAGTGGTGGGTTTTGCGCTACCCATTTGTCGAGCAAGCTGCAGTTTTACCGGGTAAAGGGTTAAAGTTGCACCTTTGCTATCCAGGGTTGCACCTTTTAATGCTCAACGCGCGCTTGATACGTCTTGATGACCAGGCTCATGAACACACTCACGATCATCACCAGTTGGTGTTGTCGCTGGCTGGGCGCGCAGAGTTTGAAGTGAATGGCCGCGGTGGTGAGGTATGCCGCATGCGTGCGTGCCTGGTGCCGGGGGATGCCGATCACCAGTTCGCCGGTATGGGCGATAACCGCATGCTGATCGTTGACCTGAATGAGCAGGGCATCTCCAGTGAAGATCTGCAACTGCTGACGCGCCTGTTTGAAACGCCGCGTTATCCGCAGTTGGACGCTGACTTCCAAAACTTGCTGAGCTATGCCGGTGCTGAGCTTGAACGTTACGGTTCTGATCCGCTGTTGAGCCGTGCGCTGGGTGGCGTGTTGCTGCGTGCCTTGCACCTGCGTCTGTTCGGCGAGCCACATGTGCGTGCCGTGGGTGGGCTGAATCTGGAGCGGCTCGACAGTTATATCGTCGAGCATCTAGCTCGGCGCATCAGTGTTGCCGAACTGGCGCAGGTGGCTTGCCTAAGCCCCAGCCATTTCCATGCGCAGTTCAAGGACAGTGTCGGCCTGACACCGCACCAGTACCTCCTGAAAACCCGTCTCGACCGCGCGGTGCGATTACTGCGAGAGAGCGGCCTGCCGTTGATTCGCATCGCTGAAGAATGCGGTTTCTCCAGTCAGAGTGCGCTGACCACAGCTATGCGTCGCTACCTTGGTTTGACCCCCAAGCGTTTGCGTAGCGCTGAGTAAACCCCTCGCTGGTCACTGCGGCGTTTTGCTTTCTGCAATTAGCGGGAGGCTGTTGCCAAGAAAACGTGAACATCATCACGTGGCCAGCTAAGCTGTGCGCTTTAGAGGCATTCACTGTGCCCGGGCAAGGATGCTGTCCATAATCGAGTGCCCCTAGAGTCCGAGTAGTCTTGATGAACAAGCATCTGCATCTTTCGTTCGCACTTTCTCTGCTGAGTGTGTGGTTGTTCAGTGTGTCATTGCACGCTGCAAGTCTGCACGCTGAAGTAGTGGATAGTCAGGGCCAGCCATTGGCTAATGCTGTGCTCAGCTTGCGTACCTCATCTAATCCGAAGCCTGTACCGGCTACCGCGATCATGGATCAGCGCTCGCGGCAATTTGCGCCTAGTGTGCTAGCGGTGCGCAGCGGTACTTCGGTGTCGTTCCCCAATAGCGACAATATTCGCCATCATGTTTATTCGTTCTCGTTGGCCAAGCGTTTCGAATTGCGCTTGTATGAGGGCACCCCAAGTGAGCCGGTGATCTTCGACAAGCCAGGTGTAGTGGTACTCGGCTGCAATATCCACGATTGGATGTTGGGTTATATCTATGTGACCGACGATCCTTGGTTTGCTGTGAGCGATGAGCAGGGGCGATTGAGCCTCGACTCGTTACCTGCTGGCAGCTATACGGTGAGCCTCTGGCACCCACAAACCCCCGATATGTTGCCGCAGGCAGCTGGCTCGTTAGTGTTGAGTGAGGGCGACAGCCAGCAGCGGTTTACCTTGGCTGTGCAGGGGCCTGCTATCCAGGCTGCGCCGAGTGAGCCAGTTAGTGCCTTTGGCGACGCATTCAAGAAGGCTCGTGATGCTGCGCAATAGCTTTCAGGCGCGGATTGCCGGTGTACTGGTCCTACTGCTGCTGGTGGTGGTGGGCGCGCTCTATGTGGCCGTGCAGGCCGCCACCAATGCAGCTGTGCGCAGCCAGGCGCGCGAACAACTGGATGTGGGTAGCTTGGTATTTCAACAGCTACTCGAAGTGCGCGGCCGGCAGTTGCACGATGCGGTGCAGGTGTTGGTCGCCGATTTTGGCTTCAAGGAGGCCGTGGCCAGTGGCGACACTGAAACTATTCGCTCGGCACTGACCAATCACGGCGCACGGATCAATGCCAGCGTTGTGATGATGCTGAGCCTGGATGGCAACCTGGAAGTCAGTAGTGATCGCCAGATCAGTGGCGACACGGCGCAGCGCTTGAGTGCTCAGGTGATGCAGCGTCAGCGTGAGGGCGTGAAGATCTTCCTGATGCCGATTGCCGACAAGATTTACCTGCTGGTGCAGGCTACGGTCACTGCTCCTCTGCCAATTGCCCGGGTGATGATGGGCTTCCAGGTTGACGATGCGTTTGCCGCCGAACTGCGCGAGTTGACTCACCTGGATTTGACCCTGCTGGCGACTCAGAAAGGAGTGGCCGATATCTGGATCAGCACCTTGCCGTCGACAGAGCGCGAGCATGTGCAGGGCGGAATGGCGAACCTGGCAAATGATGCGGTGAGCTTGATTGGCAGCGAACGCTACCTTAACCAAGCGTTGGTACTGGCCAGTGGTGATGGCTTTGAAGTGCGCGCATTGCTGCACAAATCCCTGAGTCAGGCGCAGCAAGCATTTGCGCCGCTTGATCAGAATATTCTGCTGATTGCCCTGGTGGCGCTGAGCGCATCCCTGGGCGGTGCTCTATTGCTGGCGCGTTCGGTTTCGAAGCCGGTGGAGCAACTGGCCGCCGTCGCCGAGCGGGTGCGCCAGGGCGATTATCAAGCCAGTCTGGACTTGCATCGCAGTGACGAGCTGGGCCGTTTGGCTACAGCTTTCAAGGCTATGCAGCAAGGCATTGCAGAGCGTGAACGGCAGCTAGCGCATAACGCCCTGCACGACGCACTCACCGGTTTGCCCAACCGGACCCTGGCGTTGGAGCGTCTGGGCAGCGCCGTTACGTCGGGGCGGCCCATGGCGTTGCTGTACTTGGGCGTTGCGAACTTTCGTGCGGTTAATGAGAGCCTGGGGCCGGAAGGTGGCGACTTGGCATTGCAGCAGCTTAGTCAGCGCTTACAGGAGATTTTGCGACCCGGCGATAGCGTCGCGCGGCTTATCGGCGATGAATTTCTTCTGCTGCTGGAAAACACCGACACCGAAAGTGCCGTGGGCATGGCCGACAAGGTTCAGCAACTGCTGCTCAAGCCTTTACACGTTGCCACTCATGATTTCGCCCTGGACTGCCGCATCGGTATTGCTTGCTACCCCGTGGATGGCAATGCCCCGGAGGAGCTGCTGCGCCGCGCTGGCATCGCCATGCAGGATGCTGCTGACATGGCCAGCCATCTGCAGGTTTATCAGCGTGGTCGGGATGATGCCCAGCAACGGCAGATCCGTCTGATTCGCGATCTGCGCCATGCCCCAGGCAAGGCCGAGTTGCTGCTGCACTATCAGCCGAAACTGGATATTGCCGATGGCCAAGTGCGCCAGGCTGAAGCGCTGCTGCGTTGGCAGCACCCTGCGTTAGGTATGGTCTCGCCAGGCGAGTTTATTCCGTTGGCCGAACGCACTGGCAGCATCCAGCTGTTGACCACTTGGGTGATCGAAGAGGTCATGCGTCAGTTGCGTGAGTGGGCTGAGCGGGGGCTGTACGTTCAAGTGTCGTTGAACATTTCTACCGAAGACCTGATCGATCCGCAGTTGCCGGAGCGGGTCAGCAAACTTCTAGCCGAATACCAAGTGCCGGCCGAGCAGCTGATTTTTGAAATCACCGAAAGTGGTGTGATGCTCAACCCCGAAGTTGCCCTGCAAGTGCTGCATGGTTTACGTGACTGCGGCATCAGCTTGTCGGTGGATGACTTTGGTACCGGTTACTCGTCTCTGGCCCAGCTCAAGCGCATGCCGGTACAGGAGTTGAAGATTGATCAGTCGTTTATTCGTGACCTGGACGATGCCAGTGAAGACGCGGTAATCGTGCGCTCAACCATCGAGATGAGCCATAGCCTGGGTCTCAAGGTGGTTGCCGAGGGTGTCGAGTTTGAGCACAGCCTGCTGCTGCTCGGACGCTGGCATTGCGATATTGCCCAGGGCTACCTAATCAGCAGGCCGTTGGCAGCCAAAGCCTTTGAAACCTGGATGGCGCAACGTTCCCCAACATCATCGGCCTTGGTGCATTGACCATGATTAAACTGTCTCGCTGCGCACTGCTGCTGTTTGCGTCGCTGGCTAACCTGGCCTGGGCCGATGGTCGTTTGTTGGCGACGGGTGGTGCCAGCAGTATCGAAGGTGCGGCTGGCGGCGGGATTACTCCTTGGGCGGTGCTTTCCGGCTATGGCGAACGCGGCGAGTGGGGCGCGGATGTATTTGCCACGCGGGTGGAAACCGGCGATTACCGCCTCGATGTGGCCGGGGTTGGGGTGGCGTTCGATAACCGCATCGAGCTGTCCTACGCTCGCCAGCGCTTTGACCTAGGCAACCTGGCGCGCAACTTGAACTTGCCGGAGAACAGCCTGAGTCAGGATATCTTCGGCCTCAAGGTGCGCCTGTTTGGCGACCTGATCTATGACCAGTTGCCGCAGGTGTCATTGGGTATTCAACACAAGCGGCAGAAGGACTTTCTTATCCCCAGTCTGGTTGGAGCGCAACGTAGCGCAGACACCGAAGGCTATATAGCTGCCAGTCGGCTGATCCTTGGTGGTGCTTTTGGTTACAACCTGCTGCTTAACGGCGGTGTTCGCTACAGCCGGGCCAATGAGCTGGGCCTGTTGGGCTTTGGTGGTGATCGGCGTGATCGCCGCTCGGTGCTCAAGGAAGGCTCCGTTGCCGTGTTGTTCAACCCTCGCTGGGCTTTAGGGGTTGAGTACCGTGAGAAACCGGACAACCTGAGCTTTGCCGGTGAGAGTGACTGGGCCGACCTGTTTCTCGGCTATTTCCCCAACAAGCATCTGGCTGTGGTGCTGGCCTATGCACGCCTCGGGGAAATTGCCACGCTGGATAACCAAGACGGCGTTTACCTGTCTGTGCAGGGGAGTTTCTAAGCATGCGCTGCCTGTTGCTCGCCGTTGTGCTGACCCTGTCGGCCTGTGTTCAACAACCGCACCAAGACGATAGCCTCTACCGTGACTTGGGCGAGCAGGGCGGTATCACCCGGATCGTTGAGGGCATGCTGCTGAATATTGCCGGCGACCCACGAATCGTCCGGCACTTCGAGAATATCGATATCGTGCGGCTGCGCGACAAGCTGGTGGAGCAGATTTGCGTCGAAGCCGGCGGCCCATGCACCTACACCGGTGACAGCATGGAAGAAAGCCACAAAGGCCAACACCTCACCCCGAGCGACTTCAATGCCCTGGTGGAAAATCTGCAAGATGCAATGAGCGCCCAGGGAGTCCCCATGCCCGCGCAGAACCGCTTGCTGGCGCGGCTTGCGCCGATGCGTGCGCAGGTAATCGATCGCTAACGTGTTAGGGAGTGGTCAACCTGCTGGGTGATTATTCTTCGTCTTGGATTAGTTGTGCGACCACCTGACGGTAGCTCGCGTAAACAGGCGCTTCGCTTTGCAGTACACAGTCTATCTGGGCAATCGAGATCGTTATTGTGAGCGCCCGACTGTCTTTGCCACAGCTCTTTGGTGTGGCGCTTAAAGCGTGTGTGCCGGAAGTTCCCTGCTTGGAGTTTTTTGCAAAAACTCCATAGTTTTTTGTAAGAAGCTGTCATGCATCTGGCACTAAATTCCGTCCTCACTTAAGGCGTTGTGTAGCTTTCTAGGCGCAGGGTGCCCCGGCAAGCCGGTACAGTTGGGCTAGAGCTAATATATAAAGTGCTCAAATAAAGGATAAGACGTGACCCTGATAGCCCGTCTTACCTTGCTTAAAGTTGCGTCGGCGCAGACTGTTGTGAGTGATGTTGAGTGTTTACCGGTGTGCCGCATCTATCTCGATGTTGAATGTGCGCAGGGCCTGACCGGGTGTAAGGCGTTGGCCGGCAATTAACGGATTCTCATGGGCGACTGCCTTGCGGCATTCGCCTGTTTTTGTATTGGGGCCTTTGTGCCTCTGCTGCGGTAACCGGCTTCACCTACCTAGGTAGGTGTACATGCCACGTTGGCAATGGGGCTAACCCTGTTGCTGGAATAACAACAATCAAGAGGGGAACCCCCCAATGACTGCAAATACTCCGATGCTCGTCACCTTTGTGGTGTACATCGCGCTGATGGTGCTGATCGGCCTGATCGCTTACATGCGCACCAAGAACCTTTCCGATTACATCCTGGGCGGGCGTAGCCTGGGTAGTTTTGTCACTGCCTTGTCGGCAGGTGCATCGGATATGAGTGGCTGGCTGCTGATGGGCCTACCGGGCGCTGTGTACATGTCCGGTCTGTCCGAAGGTTGGATCGCCATCGGCCTGATTGTGGGGGCTTACCTGAACTGGTTGTTCGTTGCTGGCCGTCTGCGCGTGCAGACCGAGCACAACGGCAACGCTTTGACTCTGCCGGATTACTTCACTCATCGCTTTGAAGACGGCAGCCGCGTGCTGCGCATTTTCTCGGCGCTGGTGATTCTGGTGTTCTTCACCATCTACTGCGCCTCGGGTGTTGTTGCAGGTGCGCGTCTGTTCGAAAGCACCTTCGGCATGTCCTATGAGACGGCGCTGTGGGCCGGTGCTTTGGCGACCATTGCTTACACCTTTATCGGTGGCTTCCTGGCGGTGAGCTGGACTGACACCGTGCAGGCTACGCTGATGATCTTTGCGCTGATCCTCACCCCGGTTGTGGTGATGATTGCCACAGGTGGTGCTGATGCCACCTTTGCTGCCATCGAGCTACAGGATGCCACCAACTTCGACATGCTCAAGGGCGCGACGTTTGTTGGCGTGATCTCCTTGATGGCCTGGGGTCTTGGCTACTTCGGCCAACCGCATATTCTGGCGCGCTTTATGGCGGCTGATTCGGTGAAATCGATCCCGGCAGCCCGTCGTATCTCCATGACCTGGATGATCCTGACCCTGGCAGGCGCAGTTGCTGTCGGCTTCTTCGGTATCGCTTACTTCTCCGCTCACCCGGATTTAGCTGGCGCGGTTACTGAGAACCCTGAGCGGGTATTTATCGAGCTGGCCAAGCTGCTGTTCAATCCATGGATCGCTGGCATTTTGTTGTCTGCCATTCTGGCTGCAGTCATGAGCACCCTGAGCTGCCAGTTGCTGGTGTGTTCCAGCGCCCTGACTGAAGACTTCTACAAAGCTTTCCTGCGTAAAGATGCATCACAGACTGAGCTAGTGTGGGTCGGTCGTGGCATGGTGCTGCTGATCGCAATCGTCGCCATTATGCTGGCCGCCAACCCGAATAACCGTGTGCTGGGCCTAGTGTCATACGCCTGGGCTGGCTTCGGTGCGGCCTTCGGCCCTGTGGTTATCCTATCGCTGGTATGGAAGCAGATGACCCGCAACGGCGCGTTGGCCGGCATGCTGGTTGGTGCCTTGACCGTGATTCTGTGGAAGAACTTCCTCGGCCATCTGGGCCTGTACGAAATCATTCCAGGCTTTATCTTTGCTACCATCGCCATCCTGGTATTTAGCAAGGTCGGCAATGGTCCTTCGGCCAGCATGATTCAGCGCTTTGATGAGGCTGAGAAGGAATACCAGTCGGTCTGACTGTGATTAAACACGGCAGCTGGCTGGTCGCTCAGTTGTCGTGCTAAAGCGTACGTGCGACCCGATAGTGTTTCGCCGGCCCACACGTTGCTGTTGGGCCGGCTTTTTTATGGCTGGCCATCCATGGCCACCACCCTTCGGGCCGTCGCGGCGTGACGTTTAGAATGGCTCCCGGTCATTTTTATAGCCGCTGCAAAGCTTTAGGCCGCTATCGGTGCTTTCGATTGGCCGCTGGTTTGGCTAAGGTGGCGGGGTTTGCCTTAATCGAGCTGTTTCTACAGGTTTTGCATGACTCAATCAGCGAAAGATCCGTTGCATGGCGTGACCCTTGAAGCAATCCTCACCGCGTTGGTTGCTCAATACGGCTGGGATGGCCTGGCGCAACGTATCGATATTCGTTGCTTTAAGAGTGACCCGAGCATCAAGTCCAGTCTGACCTTCTTGCGCAAGACGCCTTGGGCGCGGGAGAAGGTTGAGGCGCTGTATATCCGCTCGCACAAAGGCTGATTGCGCTCTGCACATCGCCTCATACGCTGTTCGGTAATCTGGCACCCTTGTTGCAATACCTCTGCAAACGCCGCGAAGCGTCAAAAAACCGCGGCCAGTGGAGGTAATGATGAGCCAGGGTGTTGAATTCAATCGCTTGATGCTGGAAATGCGTTCCATGCAGGCCGACGCTATGGCGCGTCCGAAGCCTGCGGCGAGTACGCAGGAAGCCGGCGCGCCAAGCTTTTCCGAAATGCTCGGGCAGGCGGTGGGCAAGGTCCACGAAACCCAGCAAGCCTCCAGTCAATTGTCGACTGCCTTTGAAATGGGTAATAGCGGCGTAGATTTGACGGACGTGATGATTGCCTCGCAGAAAGCCAGCGTTTCCTTTCAAGCCATGACCCAGGTCCGTAACAAGCTGGTTCAGGCTTATCAAGACATCATGCAGATGCCGGTTTAAGGGTAGGTCTGAATCATGGCTGAAGCCGTCGCTGCAAACGTACCTGCCACCACGGGTGGTGAGCCGAAAAAACCACTGTTCGGCCTGACTTTTTTGGAAAACCTCTCCGATATGTCGATGCTGCGGCAGATCGGTTTGCTGGTTGGTCTGGCCGCGAGTGTGGCGATTGGCTTTGCTGTGGTGTTGTGGTCGCAGCAGCCGGATTACCGTCCGCTCTATGGCAGCCTTGAAGGCATGGATGCGTCCCAGGTGATGGAGACCCTGGCCGCTGCTGATATCCAATACACCGTTGAGCCGAGCTCCGGCGCCTTGCTGGTCAAGAGTGATGATCTAGCTCGGGCGCGTATGCGCTTGGCGGCAGCCGGCGTAGCGCCACGCGATAACAACATGGGCTTTGAGATTCTCGATCAGGAACAAGGCTTAGGTACTAGCCAGTTCATGGAGGCCACGCGTTACCGTCGCGGCCTGGAAGGCGAGCTGGCGCGCACTGTTTCTAGCCTGAACAACGTCAAATCTGCTCGGGTGCACTTGGCTATCCCTAAAAGTTCGGTGTTCGTGCGCGATGAGCGCAAGCCCAGTGCCTCGGTGCTGGTTGAGTTGTATTCCGGTCGTGGCCTGGAGCCAAGTCAGGTGATGGCCATCGTCAATCTGGTCGCTAGCAGCGTGCCGGAAATGGACAAGGCGCAGGTCACCGTGGTCGACCAGAAGGGCAATCTGCTGTCAGATATTCAGGACATGTCTGAGCTGACCATGGCTGGTAAGCAGTTTGACTACAGCCGACGCATGGAAAGCCTGTTTACTCAGCGCGTACACAACATCCTGCAACCGGTACTGGGGGCGGGCCGCTATAAAGCTGAAGTGTCGGCAGACGTCGATTTCAGCGCGGTTGAATCCACCTCGGAAATGTTCAATCCGGATCAGCCGGCGCTACGCAGTGAGCAGCAAGTTAATGAGCAACGCACTAGCAGTCAGCCTCCGCAGGGCGTTCCCGGTGCTCTGAGCAATCAGCCGCCAGGTGCCGCTGCAGCGCCGCAGCAAGCGGGTGCTGGTGCCGCCGCTGTGCCAGGCCCGATTGCCGCCGGCCAACCGTTGCTGGACGCTAATGGCGCGCAAATTATCGACCCGGCAACCGGCCTGGCCATGTTGGCACCTTACCCGGCGGATAAGCGTGAGCAGTCCACGCGTAATTTCGAACTTGATCGTTCGATCAGCCATACCAAACAGCAGCAGGGGCGTCTGCGTCGCCTGTCTGTGGCCGTGGTGGTGGATGATCAACTCAAGGTTGATGTGGCTACTGGTGAAGCGACTCGTGTGCCGTGGAGTAGTGATGATTTGGCGCGCTTTACCCGCCTGGTGCAGGACTCCGTGGGCTTTGATGCCAGTCGGGGTGACAGTGTTAGCGTGATAAATACACCGTTCAGCAATGCTAGCGGCGAAGACCTTGTGGCGTTGCCTTGGTATCAGAGCGAGCTGTTCATGCTGGCCATGAGCGGGCTTAAGCAACTTATGCCTGCGCTGTTGATCTTTATCTTGGTCTGGTTTGTGCTGCGCCCGGTGATGAAGAACATCACCAATGGTGGAAAAGGTCAGGGCGATGGCCGTGATGGCGATGTTGAGCTGGGCGAAATGGGTGCGTTGGGTGGTGATCTGGCCGAGGACCGAGTCAGTTTGGGTGGCCCGCAAAGCATCCTCCTACCTAGCCCGAGTGAGGGGTATGATGCACAGCTAAACGCTATTAAAAGCCTGGTCGCCGAAGACCCGGGCCGCGTAGCTCAGGTTGTGAAAGATTGGATTAACGCCGATGAGTGATAACCGCACCGTTGCTAAATTGAACAAGGTCGACAAGGCGGCGATCCTGCTCTTGTCGCTTGGCGAAACCGATGCCGCCCAGGTGTTACGCCACCTTGGGCCTAAGGAAGTGCAACGGGTGGGTGTGGCTATGGCGGCAATGCGCAATATTCAGCGCGAGCAGGTCGAGCAGGTCATGGGCGAGTTTGTCGATATCGTTGGTGACCAGACCAGCCTGGGTGTTGGTGCCGACGGCTATATCCGCAAGATGCTTACTCAGGCACTGGGCGAGGACAAGGCCGGCAACCTGATCGACCGTATTCTGCTCGGTGGCAACACCAGCGGTCTGGACAGTTTGAAGTGGATGGAGCCGCGTGCGGTGGCGGATGTGATTCGCTACGAGCACCCGCAGATCCAGGCCATTGTGGTGGCCTACCTCGACCCAGATCAGGCTGGTGAAGTGCTCGGCCATTTCGATCACAAGGTGCGCCTGGATATCGTCCTGCGCGTGTCTTCGCTGAACACCGTGCAACCTGCCGCGCTGAAAGAGCTCAATCAGATCCTTGAGAAGCAGTTCTCTGGTAGTGCCAGTAGTACGCGTGCCGCGCTGGGTGGTGTTAAGCGCGCGGCAGACATCATGAACTTCCTCGACAGCTCGGTAGAAGGCCAGCTGATGGATTCGATCCGCGAAGTCGACGAAGACCTGTCCAGCCAGATCGAGGACCTGATGTTTGTCTTCGATAACCTGGCCGATGTTGATGACCGTGGTATCCAGGCGCTGATGCGTGAAGTGTCTTCCGATGTGCTGGTGCTGGCACTCAAGGGTGCCGACGAAGCGATCAAGGAAAAAGTCTTCAAGAATATGTCCAAGCGTGCCGCTGAGCTGTTGCGTGACGACCTAGAAGCAAAAGGGCCGGTGCGCGTCAGCGATGTGGAAACCGCGCAGAAGGAAATTCTTACCATCGCCCGCCGCATGGCCGAAGCCGGGGAAATCGTCCTGGGTGGCAAGGGTGGCGAGGAAATGGTTTAACGAATGTCCAGTAAAGAGCCGTCCAGCGAGCTGATTCGCGCCAAGGATCTCAAGGGCGTTGACGTATGGGCGTTGCCCAGTTTCGACCCACACGTGGAGGCCCCTGAACCTGTCGACGCGGAGCCGACTGCCGAACAGCAGGCTGAAGCCCAAGAGCAGGCCTCAGCAGAAAGTGAGGAGGTTGCGCTAGAAGACGTCAAGCCATTGACGTTGGATGAGTTGGAAGCCATTCGCCAGGATGCCTACAACGAAGGTTTTTCCGCCGGTGAGAAAGACGGTTTCCATGCGGGTCAGCTCAAGGCTAAGCAGGAAGCTGATCTGGCCCTGGCAGCTAGAATGGCAGTGCTGGAACAACTGATGACCCAGCTGTTCGAGCCCATTGGCGCTCAGGACCAGCAGGTAGAAGAGGCAATGGTTGGCCTGGTCGAGCAGATTGTTCGTCAGGTAATCCAGCGCGAGCTCGTCAGTGACTCCAGCCAAATCCGTCAGGTGTTGAGTGAGGCACTCAAGTTGCTGCCAATGGGGACTGGCAATATCCGCATTCACGTTAATCCTCAAGACTTCGAAATGATCAAGGCTCTGCGCGAGCGGCATGAGGAGAGCTGGCGAATTCTTGAGGATGCTTCGCTGTTGCCTGGCGGTTGCCGGGTCGAGAGCGAGCTTAGCCGTATTGACGCCACGGTTGAAACTCGCCTGAATCAAGCGATCAAGCAGTTATTTGAACAGCAGCGTGAGCAAGTTTCACACCCGCTGGAAGCTGACCTGCATGTTGATCTGGATGCGCCCGAGGCAATTCCTGATGCGCCTTGATCGGGTGAGTTTTGCCAAACGCTTGGCGGGTTACGCCGATGCGATACAGCTGCCTACTCAGCCGCTGGTAGAGGGCCGCCTGTTGCGTATGGTAGGGCTGACCTTGGAGGCCGAAGGGCTGCGGGCCGCGTTGGGCAGTCGCTGCCTGGTGATCAATGACGACAGCTACCACCCCGTGCAGGTCGAAGCCGAGGTGATGGGCTTTTCCAGCGGTAAAATTTTTCTGATGCCGGTCGGTAGTCTGTCTGGTATAGCGCCAGGCGCGCGGGTTGTGCCATTGCCGGATACCGGGCGCTTGCCCATGGGGATGTCGATGCTCGGCCGGGTGCTTGATGGCACTGGCCGTGCCCTCGATGGCAAAGGTGGGATGAAAGCCGAAGACTGGGTGCCGATGGATGGCCCGGCAATCAATCCGCTCAATCGTCACCCGATCAGCGAGCCGCTGGATGTTGGCATCCGTTCCATCAACGGTTTGTTAACGGTCGGCCGTGGCCAGCGCCTGGGGCTTTTCGCCGGTACCGGTGTCGGAAAGTCGGTGCTGCTGGGCATGATGACGCGCTTTACCGAGGCCGACATCATCGTGGTTGGACTCATCGGTGAGCGGGGTCGTGAGGTAAAAGAATTTATCGACGAGATTCTGGGTCACGAGGGTCTCAAGCGCTCTGTGGTCGTTGCCTCGCCGGCCGATGATGCGCCGTTGATGCGTTTGCGCGCCGCCATGTATTGCACGCGTATCGCCGAGTATTTTCGTGACAAGGGCAAGAACGTCTTGTTGCTGATGGATTCGCTCACGCGCTTTGCCCAGGCGCAACGTGAAATTGCTTTGGCCATTGGTGAGCCGCCAGCGACCAAGGGTTATCCGCCATCGGTATTTGCTCGTTTGCCAAAATTGGTGGAGCGCGCCGGTAATGCGGAAGAAGGGGGCGGTTCGATTACCGCGTTCTACACCGTACTCAGCGAAGGCGATGATCAGCAAGACCCGATTGCCGACGCGGCGCGCGGCGTACTCGACGGCCATATCGTGCTGTCACGCCGGCTGGCTGAAGAGGGTCATTACCCGGCCATTGATATTGAGGCGTCGATTAGCCGAGTTATGCCGCAAGTGGTCAGTGAAGAGCATTTGCGTCTGTCGCAGCGCTTCAAGCAACTTTGGTCGCGCTACCAGCAGAGTCGTGACCTGATTAGTGTGGGTGCCTACGTCGCCGGTGGCGATGCGGACACCGATCTGGCCATTGCTCGTCACCCAGCCATGGCCAAGTTCTTGCGTCAGAGTCTGCAGGACAACGAGAGTCTGGAAAACAGTCGTGCGCAGCTAGCAGCGACCTTTAATCCTTCTGTAGCGAGCGCTTAAACCATGGCGCAAAGCCGCGCTGCACGGCTGGCCCCTGTGGTTGAGATGGCCGAGCGTGCTGAGCGTGAAGCAGCCATGCAGCTAGGTCATTGCCAGGGCTTGCTGCGCCAGGCGCAAGTCCAGCTCGGCGATCTAGAGCGCTATCGCGGTGATTACCAGCAGCAATGGATTACTGAGGGCCAGCGGGGGGTCTCTGGGCAGTGGCTGATGAATTATCAGCGCTTTCTCTCGCAGCTGGAAACGGCCATCGGCCAGCAGCGCAGCAGTGTTGATTGGCATCGCGCCAATATGGATAAGCAGCGTGATATTTGGCAGCAGCGTTATGCCCGCATGGAGGGGTTGCGCAAGCTCGTCAAGCGCTATCAGGACGAGGCTCGTATGGCTGAAGACAAGCGCGAGCAAAAACTTCTTGATGAGTTGTCACAGCGTTTGGTGGCGAGAAATACGCAGTACTAAACGCGTTTTCGCCAGCGGCTGCCTATAGTGATATATCAATACAGCCTAAACAGTTGCCGCCTTGGCGCAGCGATGCTACATCTTGATAATGCAGAGCCTACAGTCCAGGCCATATGAATCTGTGGGTTAGTTTTTTCTTGGATAGGAGTAATTCATGGCCATCACCTCGCAGTCGTCTTCTGACGGGCAAGAGCTGACCATTTTGATTCAGGGACGCTTTGATTTTGGTGCACACCAGGAGTTTCGTAATGCCTATGAGCGTATCAACAGCACTCCTCAACGCTACGTTGTAGACCTCAAAGAGACCACTTACCTTGATAGCTCGGCGCTCGGCATGCTTCTGCTGCTGCGTGACCATGCGGGTGGTGAAAGCGCGCAAATTTGCCTGCTTAACTGCAACCCAGACGTACGCAAAATTCTAGCTATCTCGAATTTTGAACAGCTGTTCAAAATAGCCTGACGCGGGGGCGCGTGTTATGCCCGAGCGTTTGTCTATCCTGATCGCTGAGGACAGCGCAGCTGACCGCATGCTGCTGTCGACCATTGTCAGTCGCCAGGGGCATAGCGTTCTGACTGCCAGCAATGGCCTAGAGGCTGTGGCGCTGTTCGAGCAGGAGCGTCCGCAATTAGTTTTGATGGACGCCTTGATGCCGATCATGGATGGCTTCGATGCAGCCCGGCGGATCAAGCAGATGGCTGGCGAGTCGCTGGTTCCGATCATCTTTCTTACCTCTCTGACCGAAAGCGAAGCCTTGGTGCGTTGCTTGGAGGCTGGTGGTGACGACTTTCTTGCCAAGCCCTATAACCGGGTAATCCTTGAAGCCAAGATCAAGGCAATGGATCGCCTGCGTCGCCTTCAAGATACCGTTCTGCAGCAGCGTGACCTGATTTCCCAGCACCATGAGCACCTGCTCAATGAGCAGCGTGTGGCTAAGGCAGTTTTTGACAAAGTGGCACATTCCGGCTGTTTAAATGCCCAGAATATTCGCTACCTGCAATCGCCCTATGCGGTATTCAACGGTGATTTACTGCTGGCCGCGTTCAAGCCATCCGGTGGCATGCACGTTTTAGTGGGGGATTTCACTGGGCATGGTTTGCCAGCGGCTATTGGTGCGATGCCACTGGCTGAGGTGTTCTATGGCATGACTTCCAAGGGCTATTCACTGCCCGAGGTGCTGCGTGAAATCAATGCCAAGCTCAAGCGAATACTGCCGGTTGGGGTTTTCTGCTGCGCGACGGTGCTGAATGTCAGTTTCCAGCGCCAAGTGGTCGAGGTGTGGAACGGCGGTCTGCCTGATGGATACTTAGTCCGTGGTGATGGTGAGCCTGTGCCACTGGTTTCCCGCCATTTGCCGTTAGGTGTTCTGGAGCCCGCTACCTTCAACGATAAGTACGAGGTTTACCCGCTGGCACTGGGTGATCGGATTGTTTTGCTCACCGACGGGGTGTTGGAAGCCTGTAATCAGCAGGGCGAGCTTTTTGGTGAAGAGCGCTTGCTGCGCGTTTTTGCTGATAACCGCCAGCCGCAGATGCTGTTTGACGAGATTCAGCAGGCGCTACTGCGGTTTAGTGGTGAGCAGCAGGACGACGTAAGTTTGTTAGAGGTCAGTCTGGTTGAGGATGGCTTGTTGAGTCGTCCCCCTTTGTCCTTTTCTGATAATGGTCAGAGCCATTCGCTGGATTGGTCGGCCAGTTTTGAGTTTCGTGGTGAAACGTTGCGGCATTTTAACCCGTTGCCTTTTTTGCTACAGCTGCTGCTTGAGGTGCAAGGTCTTCGTCCGCAAGGTGGGGCGCTGTTTAGTGTGCTGGCCGAGCTCTACTCGAATGCCCTTGAGCATGGTGTGTTAGGGCTGGACTCGGTTCTTAAGGCCGATGCTGATGGTTTTGCCGAGTATTATCGCCAGCGCAGTGCGCGTCTTGCAGTTTTGAATGATGGCTTTGTTCGCTTTCACCTGCAGTTATTGCCTGAAGCAGGTGGCGGGCGCTTGATTGTGCGCGTGGAAGACAGTGGGGCTGGTTTTGATCCGCAATTGTTGCACCAGCAGTCGCACGACACCTCGCGTCTTAGTGGGCGTGGCCTGGCGTTAATCCGGCAGCTGAGCGAGCGTTGTCACTGGAGTGACAGTGAGCCAGGGGTTTGCGTAGAGTTTTCTTGGCGGGGTGGGGCATAATCCGCGAATTAAGCGGGGAGAGCGAGCCGTTGTCCGATATTCACCTTGATAGTGCCGTGTTGGCTGCGTTGCAGGATGTTATGGAGGATGAGTATCCGGTATTGCTGGATACTTTTCTGATCGACTCCGAAGAGCGCTTGCTGGTGTTGCGTCATGCCGAGCAGGCAGCGGATGCACAGGGCTTGCGGCTGGCAGCGCACAGCTTCAAGGGTAGCTGCAGCAATATGGGTGCACTGATGCTGGCCGGGTTGTGTAAGCAATTGGAAGAGGCCGGTCGGCGCGAGCAGCTGGAGCTGGCCCCTGAGTTGGTTGAGCAGGTCGAGCGTGAGTTCGCCATTGTGCGCATCCTGCTCAAGTCTGAGCGTCAGCGTTATCGGCACTAAGTTTTAGTGTGCTGAGTACATATCTGCTGCATTCCTTCCTCTCTTTGCCAGTTACCAGTAAGTTGGCCCGCCCCTTGCAAATCCCTCTGCACGACCAACCCCGAGCGGAGAGTATCCATGTCCGTTGCCCCCGATCTGCTGCTTAAGTCAGCACCTGAAATTAAGCCCAGGGCTGCTCCATCAAAGCCGCCGGAAAAACCCGCGCAGGCCAATAAGAACGAGGCCTCCAGCTTCTCTCAGGTGTACGCCAAAGAGCGTCAGGCCAAGACCGCTGAGCGTAGTGAGGCCAGTGCTAAGTCAGAGCGTGAGAGCAAACCGGTAGAAAAGAAAGAGGACGACCCGCAGGCTGCTGCTGTCGCCGGTCAAGGCGAGCTTGCCGATAGCGGCAAGACTTTGCCGGACGATCCGGCAGTTGATGGCGCTGTGATTGATCCATTGTTGCTTTTGGGGCTTACGGGTGAACTGCCGCCAGAAGAAACCGAAGAGCTGACGCCGGGTGTTGATATGCTACCGGCTGTAACGAGCAGCCTGACCGGTTCTGGGCCTGCGAGTATGACCGAAGCCAGTTTTGACCCTGAGCTCGATGCGCTCAACCAGTTACCGGCTGTGCGCATGGCGCTTGAAATGGGTGCGAAAGACAAGATGCAGGCTGACCAGGCTGCAGCGCCATCTGCGCAGGCGCAAGTACAGGGGCAGAGTGTTAGCCAGAGTTTGCTCGCCAGTCAGGTTGTGCAGGACGAGATGCCGGTAGAAGGCGATGCCTTGGAGTTGCCAGAACTGGAGCTGGAAGCGCTGACAGGCAAGGGGCTTGAGGCGTTGAAGGAAGGCACGGCGAACAACACGCCTGAGAACTTTGTCAGCAAGCTTAATGCGCTGAGCCAGGCGATTGGTCAGCAGAGTCCATTGTCGGCGCGTGCGCCGGTGGTGGTTGGTCAGTCTGTGCCAATGCATCAGGGTGGCTGGAGTGAAGCGGTGGTGGACCGGGTGATGGTGATGTCCAGCCAGAACCTTAAAAGCGCCGAAATTCAACTCGATCCTGCTGATTTGGGGCGCCTGGAAGTGCGTATTAGCGTAAACCAGGAGCAAAGCCAGGTGACCTTTGCCAGCCCGCATGCCGGGGTGCGTGAGGCGCTGGATTCGCAGATGCACCGCTTGCGTGAGCTGTTTTCTCAGCAGGGTATGAACCAGCTTGACGTGAGTGTCTCGGATCAGTCGCTTAATCGCGGTTGGCAAGGGCAGGAAGGCAGCGGCGGAAGAGGGCGCAGTGGTGGCTCTGACGAGTTGCTGGGTGGTGATGAGGCGCTGCATCCAAGCGCTGTCGAGTCAGCGCGCACGACCTCTGGCAGCGCTCGTGGTTTGGTCGATTATTACGCCTAAGGTGCTTGCTGCTGTAGTTGCCAGGCTCACTGATCTAAACTGCACCTCGCCCGGCTCCCATTATCTGGGAGCCGGGCGATTTTTTTTGCGCGCGCTTCTAGTGCGTCTGGCCGCATCACCCTTACGGGTGCGCTATTCAGATTGAGCAGGCTTGTTAACGGACTGGCATAACACTTGCTCTTAACCCTTTGAAAACGGATAAAACTCCGAATAATGACGGATTATTGGCATGGCTAAGAAAGAAGCAGCACAAGCGCCAGCTGATGGCGAGGCGAAACCAGCCGGAAAAATGAAGCTGATCATCATCATTGTCATCGCTGTGCTGTTGGCTGTGGGTCTGTCCGTGGGAGGAACCTGGTTCTTCCTGAGCAAAAAGGATGGTGCAGCTGATGAGGCGAAGGCTGAGGCAGCTGCAGAACATGCTGAGCCGGTCAAGCAAGCCGCGATCTATGAAGAGCTTGCGCCGGCCTTTGTGGTGAATTTCAATTATCAAGGCCGTGCCCGCTATATGCAGGTTAGTGTTGCCTTGATGACCCGTGACCAGGCGGCGCTGGATGCGCTGAAGGTGCATATGCCGGTGTTGCGCAACCGTCTGGTTATGCTGTTTTCCAGCCAGGACTTTGCCTCGCTGATTACCCCGGTCGGTAAGGAAATGCTGCGCCAGCAGGCAACTGCCAGCGTGCAGGAGTTGGCGCAGAAAGAGACCGGCAAAGTCACGGTCGAGCAAGTGTTGTTCACCAACCTCGTGTTGCAGTAATCAGGAGCCGTATATGGCTGTGCAAGACCTGCTTTCCCAGGATGAAATCGATGCCCTGTTGCATGGCGTCGATGACGGCTTGGTTGAAACCGAGGACGAAGCCGAACCGGGAAGCGTTAAACAATATGACCTGACCAGTCAGGACCGTATTGTCCGTGGGCGCATGCCAACGCTTGAAATGATTAACGAGCGTTTTGCCCGCTATACCCGTATCAGTATGTTCAACCTGCTACGTCGTTCAGCAGATGTGGCGGTTGGCGGGGTGCAGGTGATGAAGTTTGGTGAGTACGTGCACTCACTGTACGTGCCTACCAGCCTCAACTTGGTGAAGATGAAGCCGTTGCGCGGTACCGGCTTGTTCATCCTTGATGCCAAACTGGTTTTCAAGCTGGTAGATAACTTCTTCGGTGGCGACGGCCGGCACGCCAAGATTGAGGGCCGCGAATTCACTCCAACCGAATTGCGTGTTGTGCGCATGGTGCTGGACCAGGCCTTTATTGATCTCAAGGAGGCTTGGCAGGCGGTGATGGATATCAACTTCGAGTACGTCAACTCAGAGGTGAATCCGGCACTGGCGAACATCGTCAGCCCAAGTGAGGTGATCGTCGTCTCGACCTTCCACATTGAGCTGGATGGTGGTGGCGGCGATCTGCACGTGACCATGCCTTATTCGATGATTGAGCCGATCCGCGAGATGTTGGATGCCGGCTTTCAGTCCGATGTTGACGACCAAGATGAGCGCTGGATCAAAGCACTGCGTGAGGACATTCTCGGCGTCAGTGTGCCTTTGGGGGCGACGGTGGCTCGTCGTCAGCTCAAACTACGTGACATTCTGCATATGCAGCCAGGTGACGTGATTCCGGTAGACCTGCCGGAAAGCGTAGTCCTTTGTGCCAATGGCGTGCCTTCGTTCAAGGTCAAGCTGGGTGCACATAAGGGCAATCTGGCTTTGCAGGTGCTCGGCCCCATCGAGCGCTTGCGCTAACCCCTATTCAACGCCAGCCGAGGAAAAACGATGGCAGACGAAAACGAGAACGAAGCCTCCAGCCCTGAGGAGCAAGCACTTGCCGATGAGTGGGCAGCTGCATTGTCCGAGGCAGGTGATGCTGATCAGGACGATATCGACGCCATGCTGGCCGCGAGCGATTCCGCGCCATCTGTCCCGCGTGCGCCGATGGAGGAGTTCAATAGTGCGCCAAAGGTCAATCTGCCGGTCAATATGGATGGGCCAAACCTGGATGTGATTCTGGATATCCCAGTGTCGATTTCCATGGAGGTAGGCAATACCGACATCACCATTCGCAACCTGTTGCAGCTCAATCAGGGGTCAGTGATCGAGCTGGATCGTCTGGCTGGTGAGCCGCTGGATGTGCTGGTAAACGGAACATTGATCGCCCATGGCGAAGTAGTGGTAGTAAACGAGAAGTTTGGCATTCGTCTGACTGACGTTATCAGCCCCAGCGAACGCATCAAGAAGCTGCGCTAGTCATGCATAAATTCCTATTGCTGGGCTTGGCGTTACCTTTTGCTGCTCTTGCCGCTGAACCAGCTGCCCAAGAGGCGGTGGCGCCACTTGCCAGCGATGGTGTGGGTGGGCAGGTGGTTCAGTTGCTGCTGGGTTTGCTGCTGGTTATCGGTTTGATTTTTTTGTTGGCCTGGCTGGTGCGCCGGGTGCAGCAAATCGTGCCGCGTGGCGGGCAAGTGATTAAAGTCGTGGCGACCCAGGCCCTAGGTCCGCGTGATCGCCTGGTGCTGGTGCAGGTTGGGGGCGAGCAGGTATTGCTGGGCTTGACCCCCGGCACCATTACTTCTTTGCATGTGCTGAAGGAACCCGTGCATTTGCCGGATGCGGAGCCAGTGTCTACCGAGTTTGCCCAGCGTTTGATGGAGCTGCTGGGTAAGGATCAGAAGGATAAGCCTTGATGAGCGTATTGCGCCTGCTGGTGCTGCTGGCATTAACCCTTGTCGCGCCATTAACGCTTGCTGCGGATAACCCTCTGTCGATCCCCGCAATTACCCTGAGTACCGATACCGCCGGGCAACAGGAGTACTCGGTCAGTCTGCAGATTCTGCTGATCATGACCGCGCTGAGTTTTATCCCAGCCTTCCTCATGCTGATGACCAGCTTCACGCGGATCATTATCGTGTTCTCGATTCTGCGGCAGGCATTAGGGCTACAGCAGACACCGTCGAATCAGATTCTCGTTGGCCTGGCGCTGTTTTTGACCATGTTCATCATGGCTCCGGTATTTGATCAGATTAATCGCGAGGCTTTGCAGCCTTATCTGAGCGAGCAAATGACGGCTCAGGATGCGATTCTTAAAGCCGAGGGGCCGATCAAGAACTTCATGCTCGCGCAGACCCGCGAGAGTGATCTGGAGTTGTTTGTTCGTCTCTCCAAGCGCACTGACATCGCCAGCCCGGAAGCAACGCCGTTGACCATTCTGGTGCCAGCCTTTGTTACTTCCGAGCTGAAAACCGCCTTCCAGATCGGCTTTATGATCTTTATCCCGTTCCTGATTATCGACATGGTTGTCGCCAGTATCCTCATGGCGATGGGCATGATGATGCTGTCGCCGCTGATCATTTCTCTGCCGTTCAAAATCATGTTGTTTGTGTTGATTGATGGTTGGGCGCTGATCATGGGTACGCTAGCCACCAGCTTTGGAGGCTTTTAACCATGACCCCGGAAGTCGCGGTTGATCTGGTGCGCGGCGCTTTGTGGCTGACCGCGATGATTGTCGCTGTCATGGTTGTTCCTAGCCTTATCGTCGGGTTGCTGGTGGCGATGTTTCAGGCGGCGACCCAGATCAACGAACAGACGCTAAGCTTCTTGCCCCGATTATTGGTGATCCTGCTGGTGCTGATAGTTGCCGGCCCATGGCTGGTGCGTGTGCTCATGGAATACACCGAGAACCTGATCATGAATATTCCGCTGTTGATCGGCTGACATGCTTGAGTTAAGCAATGCGCAGATTGGTGCGTGGGTGGGCAGCTTTCTACTGCCATTGTTTCGCATCTCTGCGTTATTGATGTTTATGCCGCTTATCGGTACTCAATTGGTCTCGGCACGGGTGCGTCTTTACCTTGGTCTGGCTATTTGCCTGGTGATCATGCCGACCCTGCCGCCGATGCCGGTGATTGACACGATCAACCTGCAGGCTTTTATCTGGATTGCCCAGGAAATTCTGATTGGTGCGATGCTGGGCTTTGTGCTGCAGTTGTTCTTCCAGATATTTGTGATTGCCGGTCAGATTGTGGCCATGCAAATGGGGCTCGGTTTTGCCTCCATGATTGATCCGGCCAATGGCATTTCGGTGCCGGTGATCGGCCAGGTATTTACGATTTTGGTGACCTTGCTGTTTCTTGCTATGAATGCCCATCTGGTGGTCTTTGAGGTGCTTGCCGAGAGCTTCTTTACTCTGCCGGTTGGCGGTGGTTTTCTGGTCGACAACTATTGGGTAATCGCCAATAAGCTGGGTTGGGTGATGGGCGCGGCCCTGCTGATGGTATTACCTGCGATTACTGCGTTGTTGGTGGTTAACCTGGCGTTCGGGGTCATGACCCGCGCGGCGCCGCAACTGAATATCTTTTCTATTGGTTTTCCGCTGACCCTGGTACTGGGGTTGGTGATCGTCTGGATCGGTATGGCCGATATCCTCGCGCAATATCAGGTATTTGCCACTGAGGCCTTGCAGTTCCTGCGGGAAATGGCGGGGGCGAGCTAGTGGCCGAATCCGAGAGCGGTGCCGATAAAAGCGAGGAACCCACTGGCAAACGTGTGCGCGAATCCCGCGAGAAGGGTCAAATCGCGCGTTCTAAAGAGCTCAATACGTTGGCGGTGACACTGGGCGGCTTCGGTGGCCTGTTGTCCTTCGGTGGCAGTATTGGCCAAGCCATGCTGGACATCATGCGCGGCAACTTCTCACTGACGCGCGAGGTGATTATGGATGAACGCAGCATGGGGCTGTGGCTGGGCGCTTCCGGGCAAGTCGCCATGGAGGCGCTGTTACCACTGTTTGTTCTGCTGCTGATCGTATCGATTGTTGGTCCGATATCTTTGGGTGGCTGGTTATTCTCGGCTGGGGCGATGGCGCCTAAGTTCAGCCGTATGAACCCGCTTTCCGGGCTTAAACGCATGTTTTCCACCAGTGCGCTGGTCGAGTTGCTTAAGGCTCTGGCCAAGTTTGTGCTGATTCTGTTGGTCGGTATTGTGGTGCTATCGGCTTGGAAAGAAGACCTCCTGGCGATTGTTCATGAGCCGCTTGAGTCGGCGATTTTGCATTCGATCACCGTGGTGGGATGGAGTGCGCTGTGGATGTCCTGCGGACTGATCTTGATTGCTGCCGTGGATGTGCCATTCCAGCTCTGGAGTAACAAGCAGAAGCTGATGATGACCAAGCAGGAAGTGCGTGATGAGTACAAGGACAGTGAGGGTAAGCCTGAGGTCAAGCAGCGTATTCGGCAGTTGCAGCGTGAAATGGCCGAGCGTCGCATGATGCAGTCGGTGCCCGATGCGGATGTGGTTATCACAAACCCGACGCACTTCGCGGTGGCCCTGAAATACGACCCGATTAAGGGTGGCGCCCCGGTATTGCTGGCTAAAGGCGGCGATTTCACAGCGTTGAAGATTCGTGAAATTGCCAATGAGCACAAGGTTATGGTGCTGGAATCTCCAGCGTTGGCGCGTGCGGTGTTCTATTCAACCGAGCTGGATCAGGAAATCCCTGCTGGTCTTTACCTGGCTATCGCGCAGGTCTTGGCTTATGTCTACCAGCTGCGCCAGTACCAAGCAGGTAAGGGTAAGCGGCCGGGGCCATTGTCGGACTTGCCAATCCCTTCAGATTTACGCCGCGACGACTGATTTAAACCACTCCGTCAGCCGACTGAGCAGCTTTTACGCTTGCCCGTGAAAGTTGGACAGCTTCTTGCAAAACCCTCCCCAAAGACGCGATTAACGTCAAAAAATTGAATTGGCTGGGGTAGTGGTGTGGCAATAGATCGCTCACAGATGATCGGTGATGTGCGCAGCAACCTGTCGGGGTTGAAGCAGGGCAATCTGGGTATTCCACTGATGCTGCTGGTCATGCTCGGCATGGTCATGCTGCCGATTCCACCGTTTCTCCTCGATGTGCTGTTTACCTTCAGTATTGCCTTGTCGATTGTTGTGTTGTTGGTGGCGATCTATGCGTTGCGTCCGCTGGACTTCGCGGTATTCCCGACCATTCTGCTGGCTGCGACGTTGTTGCGCTTGGCCCTTAACGTCGCCTCCACCCGGGTAGTACTGCTCAATGGGCAGGATGGCAATGACGCTGCGGGTAAGGTGATCCAAGCCTTCGGTGAGGTAGTGATCGGCGGCAACTACGTGGTCGGTATCGTGGTGTTTGCCATCCTGATGATTATCAACTTCGTGGTGGTCACCAAAGGTGCCGGACGTATCTCTGAAGTTAGCGCGCGCTTCACCTTGGACGCCATGCCCGGTAAGCAGATGGCTATCGACGCCGATCTGAATGCCGGTTTGATCGATCAGGTGGAAGCCAAGAAGCGTCGCTCGGAAGTGTCTCAGGAAGCTGACTTTTACGGCTCCATGGACGGTGCTAGCAAGTTCGTGCGTGGCGATGCGATTGCCGGCCTGCTGATTCTGTTTATCAACCTGATCGGTGGCGTGGCCATCGGTATCTTTCAGCACTCCTTGAGCTTCGCTGACGCAGGGCGCATTTACACCCTGCTGACCATTGGTGACGGCCTGGTAGCGCAGATCCCCTCGCTGCTGCTGTCCACCGCCGCTGCCATCATGGTTACGCGGGTATCTAGCTCAGAAGACATGGGCGCTCAGGTCAACCGGCAGATGTTCGCTTCGCCGCGAGTTTTGGCGGTTACTGCAGCGATCATGATCGCCATGGGGCTGGTGCCCGGCATGCCGCATTTCTCTTTTATCAGCTTGGGTCTTGTGGCCGCTGGTGCGGCGTATTGGATCGCCAATAAACAGCGTACGACGAAAGAGAGCGAGATTAAGGAAGTACAGCGTCAACAAGAGTTGTTGCCCGCGCAGAAGGCGCAAGAGGTCAAGGAGCTGGGCTGGGATGACGTTACGCCCGTGGATATGGTCGGTCTGGAGGTCGGCTACCGCTTGATCCCCCTGGTTGATCGCAATCAGGGCGGGCAGTTGTTGGCGCGGATCAAGGGCGTCCGCAAGAAGCTCTCGCAGGAAATGGGCTTTCTCATGCCCTCGGTGCATATACGCGACAACCTTGATCTGCAGCCTAATGCTTATCGCCTTACTCTGATGGGGGTCAGCGTGGCTGAGGCCGAGGTGTATCCGGATCGAGAGCTGGCGATCAACCCTGGCCAGGTTTTCGGACCGCTCAATGGTATTGCTTCCAAGGACCCCGCGTTTGGTTTGGAGGCCGTATGGATCGATCCCGGTCAGCGTGATCAGGCGCAATCCTTAGGCTATACCGTGGTGGATGCCAGTACGGTGGTTGCCACTCACCTCAATCAGGTGCTGCACAAACATGCCCATGAGTTACTGGGGCACGAAGAGGTGCAGCAGTTGATGCAGTTACTGGCGAAAACCTCGCCAAAACTGGCCGAGGAGCTGGTGCCGGGGATGATTTCCCTGTCGACCCTGCTCAAGGTATTGCAAGCATTGCTCCAAGAGCAGGTGCCGGTGCGCGACATCCGCACCATCGCCGAAGCCATCGCCAATGTGGCGGTGAAGAGTCAAGATCCCGCCGCGATGGTCTCGGCTGTGCGCGTCGCCTTGGCCCGGGCAATCGTGCAAAGCATTGTGGGACTAGAGCTTGAGCTACCTGTGATCACCTTGGAACCCAGGTTGGAACAGATATTGCTCAACAGTATCCAGAAGGCCGGTCAAGGCTCTGAAGAGGGCATCCTCTTGGAGCCGGGAATGGCCGAGAAGCTGCAGCGCTCCCTAGTGGACGCAGCGCAGCGCCAGGAGATGCTCGGCAAACCAGTGATTCTGCTGGTAGCCGGTCCGGTTCGGGCGATGCTCTCGCGCTTCGCGCGGCTGGCGGTTCCAAGTATCCATGTACTGGCATACCAGGAAATTCCGGATAACAAGCAGGTCACCATCGTTGCGACGGTGGGGCAGAACTAACCGAGGTTATAGGCCATGCAGGTCAAACGCTTTTTCGCCGCCGATATGCGAACCGCCATGAAGTTGGTGCGTGATGAGCTGGGTGCCGATGCCTCGATCATTGGCAATCGCCGGGTAGCCGGTGGTGTCGAGCTGACCGCTGCGCTGGATTATCAGGTACCTGCCGCGCCAGCGCGCCAGGCCAACCCTGCGCTGGAAGCCGAGCTGCGTAAAACGCAAGCCAAGATCGCCACAGCCCATGCTGAGCTGAGTACGCGCACCCAAGTCGAGGCTGGCAAGGACCGTCAGCTGTTTGGCGCAGCAGCGAGTTTGCCCGCTGACAGCCTCGCGGCCGTAATGCGCAAGTCCCAGGTCGCCCCAGCTGTGGCTACGGATCAACGTGCTCTGGATGCCATGCGTTTCGAGCTGCATGGTTTGCGTGAGTTGATTGAGGTGCAGCTTGGCTCGATTGCCTGGGGGCAATTGCAGAACCGTCGCCCACAGCAGGCCAATTTGTGGCGTCGCCTGCAGCGCATGGGCCTGCCAGCCGAATTGTCGAAAGTCCTCCTCGAACGTGTTGCTACTGTCAGTGAGCCGCGCCAGGCTTGGCGTATGCTGCTAGCGCATTTAGCCCATGCAATCTCGACGCCTAAGCAAGAGCCGATGGATCAGGGTGGGGTGATTGCCTTGGTCGGCCCGGCCGGTATGGGCAAAACTACAACGCTGGCAAAATTGGCAGCGCGGTATGTATTGAAGTATGGCGCGCAGCATATCGCTCTGGTCAGCTTGGACAGCTATCGTATCGGTGCCCAGGAGCAGCTCAAGACATTGGGGCGCATCCTCAATGTTCCAGTAACTCTGGTTGATCCCGGCCAGTCGCTAGTCCAAGCCTTGTCCCCGCTGGCGCGTAAGCGTGTGGTGCTGATTGATACTGCTGGCTTGCCGGCCAACGACCCGGCGCTGCATATGCAGCTAGAAGCCCTTGCTAGTCGTGGCGTCAATGCAAAAAATTATTTAGTAATGGCAGCTACCAGTCAGGGCCAAGTGCTGAAAGCCGCCTACCATAGTTATAAGCGCTGCGGCTTGGCAGGCTGTATTGTGACTAAGGCGGATGAAGCCACCAGCCTTGGTGAGGTTTTAGGGCTGGCTATTGGTCAGCGTCTACCGGTAGCCTATCTGGCTGATGGGCCACGGATTCCCGATGATCTGCACGTTCCGCGCAGTCATCAGTTGGTCAGTCGAGCCGTGGGGCTGCAGGCAACGCAAGATCCAAGCGAGGATACGATGGCGGCGATGTTTGCCGGCCTTTACCAGCAACCCACACAACGTGTTAGTTGAGCGTTAGGTTGACGGAATAAACCGTATTTAGCCGGCCAAGTGGCTCCAGTCGAAGTTAGACAAGGTGTGTAGAAAATGGGTATGCATCCCGTACAGGTGATTGCGGTGACCGGCGGCAAAGGTGGCGTTGGTAAGACTAATGTCTCGGTGAACCTAGCATTGGCATTGGCTGACCTTGGTCGCCGTGTAATGTTGATGGACGCCGACCTGGGCTTAGCGAACGTCGATGTGCTGCTTGGCCTCACTGCCAAGCGCACCTTGGAAGACGTTATTAGTGGCGAGTGCGAACTGCGCGAGGTACTGCTGCAAGGCCCTGGCGGCATTCGTATCGTGCCGGCGGCTTCTGGTATTCAGAGCATGGTACAGCTATCCCCGATGCAGCATGCCGGATTGATCCAGGCTTTCAGTGATATCAGCGACAATCTTGATGTGCTGATTATTGATACTGCAGCGGGTATTGGTGATGGCGTGGTTAGCTTTGTGCGCGCCGCCCAGGAGGTACTGGTGGTGGTATGCGATGAGCCGACTTCGATCACGGATGCTTATGCACTGATCAAGTTGCTCAATCGCGACCATGGTATGAACCGTTTTCGTGTATTAGCCAATATGGCTCACAGCCCGCAGGAAGGTCGCAATCTCTTTGCTAAGCTGACTAAAGTGACTGACCGTTTTCTCGACGTTGCCCTGCAGTATGTAGGCGCAGTTCCTTATGACGAGTCAGTGCGCAAGGCCGTACAGAAGCAACGTGCGGTCTATGAAGCCTTCCCGCGTTCTAAGTGCGCGCTGGCGTTCAAAGCGATAGCCCAGAAAGTCGATGCTTGGCCTTTGCCGGCCAATCCACGTGGCCACTTGGAGTTTTTCGTTGAGCGTCTGGTGCAACAACCGACCGCGGACACGGTTATATGACATCAGCCTCTGGACTTCGTATGTATAGCAAGGCGCAGGCGCAGGACTCCCAGCATCAGTTGATTGAGCGCTACGCGCCCTTAGTCAAACGCATTGCCTATCATCTGTTGGCGCGCCTGCCTGCTAATGTCCAGGTCGATGACCTTATTCAAGCTGGGATGATCGGTCTGCTTGAGGCGTCAAAGAAATACGATTCCAGTAAAGGTGCCAGTTTCGAGACATTTGCGGGCATTCGTATTCGCGGTTCTATGCTTGATGAAGTACGTAAAGGTGACTGGGCCCCGCGTTCGGTGCATCGCAATAGTCGTATGGTCAGTGATGCAATTAGAAAAATTGAGGCCAGAACAGGGCGAGACGCTAAAGATCAAGAGGTTGCGGCCGAACTCCAATTGAGTCTTGAGGATTACTACGGCATTCTTGGCGACACTTTAGGCAGCCGACTGTTTAGCTTTGACGACCTCTTGCAGGACGGTGAGCACAGTGGGCTGAGTGAAGACGCTGGCAGCAACCACCTCGAACCTTCTCGTGATTTAGAAGATGAACGCTTTCAGGCGGCCTTGGCTGATGCCATTGCTAACCTGCCGGAGCGCGAGCGTCTGGTGTTAGCGCTATATTACGATGAAGAATTAAATCTTAAGGAGATCGGCGAAGTACTGGGGGTTAGCGAATCACGCGTAAGCCAACTACACAGTCAGTGTGCTGCTCGTTTACGCGCTCGTTTGGTTGAGTGGCGTGCACATTGAGTGCAGGTGCTGCATTCGTTGACGGCCTAGGCCGGTTTCACGATTAAAGGCGTACACAGGTTGCTGGGTGCGTTTGGGACTGTACGGAGGTCGACTTGGACAAGAACATGAAAATCCTCATTGTTGATGACTTTTCAACAATGCGACGGATCATCAAGAACCTCCTGCGTGACTTGGGGTTCACCAACACAGCGGAAGCCGATGATGGCGTCACCGCGCTGCCTATGCTACAGAGCGGCAGTTTTGATTTTCTGGTGACGGACTGGAATATGCCAGGAATGACCGGGATCGATCTGCTGCGTGCGGTTCGTGCTGATGATCGTTTAAAAACGCTTCCGGTTTTGATGGTCACGGCTGAAGCCAAGCGCGATCAGATTATCGAGGCAGCTCAGGCTGGGGTTAACGGTTATGTGGTCAAGCCGTTCACTGCCCAGGTTCTGAAAGAGAAGATTGAAAAGATCTTCGAGCGGGTCAACGGCTGATGTCTGCCACGAGGGTGCTATGGAACATAAAGATTCCGTTCAAGGTGACCTTGAGTCGTCCCTGAAATACAACGCTCGCCAACTGGTAGAAAGCCTGGAGCAGGGCAATTTTGGTGAAGCTGTACAGCTGATACATGAGCTCAATAAAGCTCGTGACCGTGGGCTCTATCACGAGGTTGGCAAGCTGACCCGTGAGTTGCACAACGCTATTGTCAATTTTCAGCTTGACCCGCGTGTACCCCATGCCACTGAAGTGTCGCAAATTACTGATGCGACCGAGCGGCTCAACTATGTGGTGACGATGACCGAGAACGCGGCCAATCGCACCATGGACCTGGTTGAGCAGAGCGCGCCCCTAGTCAACGATCTTCGCGATGAGGCGCAAAGTTTGAGCGCCGACTGGGGGCGTTTTATGCGGCGTGAGATGAGCGCTGATGGCTTTCGCGAACTGGCCAAACGGGTTGAGCTATTTTTGGGCCGCAGTGACCGTGATGGTGCCAAGCTGTCCGCACACCTCAACGACATCTTGCTCGCTCAGGATTTTCAGGACCTGACTGGTCAAGTAATCAAACGGGTCACCCAGTTGGTGACTGAGGTCGAGGCCAATTTGCTGAAGCTGGTGCTGATGGCCAGTCAAGTGGATCAGTTTGCAGGCATTGAGCACAACCACGAGTTGCTCCGTGCTGAACAAGAAAAACAAAAAGAACCTTCGCGCGGTGAAGGTCCGCAGATACATGCCGATAAGCGTGAGGATGTGGCATCGAATCAGGATGATGTCGACGATTTGCTTTCCAGCCTAGGATTTTAGGAGCACGTCTATATGAGCTTCGGCGCCGATGAAGAAATTCTCCAGGACTTCCTGGTAGAGGCCGGCGAGATTCTTGAACTACTGTCCGAGCAGCTGGTGGAGCTTGAAAGCCGCCCGGACGACATGAATCTGCTCAACGCTATTTTTCGCGGGTTTCATACCGTCAAAGGTGGTGCCGGTTTTCTCCAGCTCAATGAGTTGGTGGAATGTTGCCATATTGCGGAAAACGTCTTCGACATCCTGCGTAAGGGTGAGCGACGCGTAGACTCCGCACTGATGGATGTGGTGCTAGAAGCACTGGATGCTGTTAACAGCATGTTTACCGAGGTCCGTGAACGTACCGCTCTTACCCCCGCAACCCCTGAGTTGCTCGCAGCTTTGGCGCGTCTAGCAGAACCAGCTGGTGCTAATGAGCCTGCGCCGGTCGAGCTGCCTGCAGAGGTCGAGCCAGAGCCTGAGGTTGAACAGGCGTCTGGTGATATTACCGACAGTGAGTTCGAGCAGTTGTTGGGTGTCTTGGATGAGTCGCCGGTGCACGCGCCGAGCGCTGCCAGCAGTGATGAAATAACTGATGATGAGTTTGAGTCGTTGCTTGATCAGTTGCACGGCAAAGGTCAATTCGTAGCCCCTGAAGCCACCTCTGCACCTGTAATACCTACTGCTTCAGTACCTGTAGCTGCTGGTGCCGGTGATGAAATTACCGATGATGAATTCGAGTCGTTGCTCGATCAGTTGCATGGCAAGGGCCAATTTGTACCCCCACCGGTGTCAACACCTGCCGCTCCTGTAGCCAAGGTTGAGTCTGCAGACGCCCCGAGTGGTGATATCACTGACGATGAGTTCGAAGCATTGCTTGATCAGCTCCATGGCAAAGGTAAGTTTGTCGAGCCTGAAGCGATTAAGCCTGCTGCCGTAACACCTGCTGCCAAACCTGTAGAGCCCGCCAAAGTTGCAGCTAAGCCTGCAGCAAAGCCTGCCGCCAAAGTAGAGCCGGCTAAGGCTCCTGCAGCGCCGGTTGCTGCACCTGTGGCAGAGAAGGCCGCTCCGCCCAGTGAGGCAGAAACCACCGTGCGGGTCGACACCGCGCGACTTGATGAAATCATGAATATGGTTGGCGAGTTGGTACTGGTGCGTAACCGCTTGGTGCGATTAGGCTCCAGCAGCGGTGACGAGGCCATGTCCAAGGCGGTATCCAATCTGGACGTAGTGACAGCGGATCTGCAAACCGCGGTCATGAAAACCCGTATGCAGCCGATCAAGAAGGTCTTCGGGCGTTTCCCACGCCTCGTCCGTGAC
The DNA here is from genome assembly GCF_046581935.1 of Pseudomonas sp. Lineage (GTDB taxonomy): Bacteria > Pseudomonadota > Gammaproteobacteria > Pseudomonadales > Pseudomonadaceae > Aquipseudomonas. Next base: position 93,027 of record NZ_JAYGFK010000012.1, on the reverse strand, counting down.
TTGGCGCGTAGCCTGAAAAAAGAGATCAACCTAGAGCTGGTTGGTGAAGAAACCGACCTCGACAAAAACTTGGTCGAGGCACTAGCAGATCCGTTGGTCCACTTGGTGCGTAATGCGGTCGATCATGGCATTGAAACGCCAGAAGAACGCGAGGCTTCGGGCAAGCCCCGTGGCGGTAAGGTTGTACTGTCCGCTGAGCAGGAGGGCGATCACATCCTCTTGTCGATTTCTGATGACGGAAAAGGCATGGACGCGGATGTACTGCGTGCCAAGGCCGTTGAAAAGGGTTTGCTGGATAAAGATGCAGCCGAACGCCTCAATGAGTTTGAATGCTACAACCTGATTTTTGCTCCAGGCTTTTCTACCAAAACCGAGATTTCTGATGTGTCTGGCCGTGGTGTTGGCATGGATGTGGTGAAAACCAAAATTTCCCAGCTCAACGGTACGGTCAACGTATTCTCGGTCAAGGGACAAGGCTCGAAGATCGTCATTAAGGTGCCGTTGACGCTTGCCATCATGCCGACGCTGATGGTTATGCTGGCCAATCAGGCATTCGCTTTCCCATTGGTTAACGTCAACGAGATTTTCCACCTCGACCTATCACGCACCAATGTTGTCGATGGCCAGGAAGTGGTCATTGTGCGGGATAAAGCCCTGCCACTTTTCTACCTCAAGCGCTGGCTGATCGGCAGTGCCGCTCATGTAGAGCAAGGGGAGGGGCATGTGGTGATTCTGACGGTTGGTAGCCAGCGTATCGGCTTCGTGGTCGATCAGTTGGTTGGCCAGGAGGAAGTGGTAATCAAACCGTTGGGTAAGATGCTGCAGGGCACTCCCGGAATGTCTGGCGCGACTATTACGGGGGATGGGCGCATCGCACTGATTCTCGATGTGCCGAGCATGCTCAAACGTTACGCCCGACGTCTGTGATTGTTAGCGATGCAGATGCCTGTCGCATCGTTTAGGAGTGTTTATGGCTGTTAAGGTGTTGGTGGTTGATGACTCCGGTTTTTTTCGTCGGCGTGTATCTGAAATTCTTTCGGCCGATCCGAATATCCAGGTGATCGGTACAGCCACCAATGGCCGCGAGGCCATTGAGCAGGCGCAAGCGCTGAAGCCTGACGTGATCACCATGGATTACGAAATGCCAATGATGGATGGCATCACGGCCGTTCGTAACATCATGCAGCGCTGTCCTACTCCTGTGTTGATGTTTTCCTCACTGACTCACGAAGGCGCGCGGGTTACTCTGGATGCGCTAGAAGCGGGGGCGGTTGACTTTCTACCGAAGAATTTCGAAGACATTTCGCGCAACCCTGAACGGGTTAAACAGCTTCTCTGTGAAAAGATCCATACAATTGCTCGCAGTAACCGTCGCAGTCTGAGTTCTGCGCCAGCAATGCCGGTAACGCCCGCAGCTAGCCAGGCCAAGCCTGCTGTACGTCCTACTGTAACGGCTACGCCTGTGGCGCGTTCTCTTGCCGCGCCTGCTTCAAGCAGCGCCGCGCCAAAGCGCAAACCCTATAAGCTTGTAGCGATTGGCACCTCGACGGGAGGGCCTGTGGCGCTACAGCGCGTGTTGACTCAGCTACCGGCTAACTTCCCTGCGCCAATTGTGCTGATCCAGCATATGCCGGCAGCTTTCACCAAGGCCTTTGCCGAGCGCCTCGATAAGTTGTGCCGCATCAGTGTCAAAGAGGCCGAGGATGGCGATGTCTTGCGTCCCGGACTCGCGCTGTTAGCGCCTGGGGGGAAGCAGATGATGGTCGATGCCCGTGGTGTGGTGAGAATTCTTCCAGGCGATGAGCGCCTGAATTACAAGCCCTGTGTTGATATCACCTTTGGTTCGGTAGCCAAGTCCTATGGTGACAAGGTTCTCGCGGTGGTAATGACCGGTATGGGGGCTGACGGTCGTGAAGGTGCGCGGCTGCTCAAACAGGTTGGTAGTCAGGTTTGGGCGCAAGATGAAGCCAGTTGCGTGATTTACGGTATGCCGATGGCCATCGTAAAGGCCAATCTGGCTGACGCTATTTACCCGTTGGATGATATTGGCAGGCACTTGGCAGAGGCCTGTGCTTAATGGATGTACTGAGCCTTATCGGGGTCATTCTGTCACTTGTCGCTATTTTGGGTGGCAATTATCTAGAGGGTGGTCATGCGGCGGCTTTGCTTAACGGGCCAGCTGCTCTGATTGTGGTGGGTGGGACGCTAGGTGCGGCGTTTCTTCAGGCTCCTGTTAACGTTTTTAAGCGTGCTCTGGCGATTGTCAGCTGGATTTTCTTTCCTCCGCGAGTTGACCTGGTGGGCGGGATCAATCGGGTGGTTGGCTGGAGTATGACGGCGCGCAAAGAAGGCCTCTTGGGGCTTGAGGCGGTGGCTGATGCCGAGGTTGATCCTTATGCGCGCAAAGGATTACAGCTATTGGTTGATGGCGCTGAGCCCGAGGCCATTCGCAGCATCCTCGAAGTTGACTTGTACACTCAGGAGGGGCGAGATATTCAAGCTGCCAAGGTGTTCGAGAGCATGGGGGGGTACGCACCGACCATCGGCATCATTGGTGCTGTGATGGGTCTGATTCACGTTATGGGCAACCTGGCTGATCCAAGCATGCTGGGTAGCGGTATTGCCGTGGCTTTTGTGGCAACTATATATGGGGTTGCCTTTGCCAATCTATTGCTGTTGCCAGTGGGCAACAAACTCAAGGCTATTGCCCTGCGCCAGTCGCGTTATCGTGAAATGCTGCTTGAGGGTATTCTGTCGATTGCGGAGGGTGAGAACCCACGCTCCATCGAGTTGAAGCTGCAAGGCTTTATGGATTGATGGGGACATAACATGGCCCGCAGGCGTCACCAGGAAGAACATGAAAACCACGAGCGTTGGCTGGTCTCCTATGCCGACTTCATCACCCTGCTGTTTGCGTTCTTTGTGGTCATGTATTCGATTTCCTCGATCAATGAAGGTAAGTACAAGATCCTTTCGGATAGTTTGACCGGTGTGTTCAATCAGCCTGATCGGGCTATTAAGCCAATTCCAGTTGGCGAGGAGCGTCCGCGCACGACGCAGCCGGATCGCTCGCTGGTTGATGAGGAAACCACGCTGTCCGCTGCTGATTCGCTAGAGAGTATCGCGAACAGCGTGCGCGAGGCCTTTGGTGATCTTATTCAGTCTGAGCAACTCAAGGTGAGCGGCAATGAGTTGTGGATCGAAATAGAGCTCAGTTCTAGTTTGTTGTTCACCAGCGGTGATGCCATTCCCAATAATGCGGCGTTCGACATTATAGAAAAGGTAGCCAAAATTTTGGCGCCTTATGAAAATCCAGTTCACGTAGAAGGCTTTACCGATAATTTGCCGATTCAGACGGCACTGTTCCCGAGTAATTGGGAGCTGTCTACGGCGCGCGCTGCCAGTATCGTACGTATGCTGGCAATGGATGGAGTGAATCCAGGTCGCCTAGCTGCTGTTGGATATGGCGAATTTCAGCCTGTTGCCGACAATAACACTGCAGAAGGACGTGGTCGTAATCGTCGGGTGGTCCTGGTGATATCGCGTAACCTTGATGTACGCCGCAGTGTAAGCGGTGTAGGCAGTGCTAACGCCAAGCCCGATGCTGCCTTGATGCGGGCTGGCACGCAACCTGCAGCGGTACCAGCAGCGCCGGCCCCGCAAGCGAGTGCCGTCAATACCCCGTCGCCGCTCCAATGAGGGTGGCCCTGTTCTCGGTCAGGCTGCAGCTGCACCGGGAGGATGATAACGATGAGAGTCTGGGCAGTAGCTAATCAAAAAGGTGGGGTTGGTAAGACCACCACATCAATCGCACTGGCAGGCCTTTTGGCTGATGCTGGCAAGCGCGTGATTGTGGTCGACCTTGACCCGCATGGGTCAATGACCAGCTATTTTGGACACGACCCCGATAGCCTAGAGCACAGTAGTTTTGACCTGTTTCAGCATAAAGGCAGTGTTCCGCGTGGTCTACCACAGCAACTGTTGTTGCCTACCAGCCATGAGCGTATTTCGTTGCTACCATCTAGCACGGCATTGGCCACCTTGGAGCGCCAGTCGCCGGGGCAGAGCGGCCTTGGGCTAGTGATTGCCAAGAGCCTGGCGCAACTCTGGCAGGATTTCGATCATGCAATTATCGACAGTCCGCCCTTGTTGGGCGTGCTGATGGTCAATGCACTAGCAGCTAGCCAGCAGCTAGTGATTCCGGTACAGACTGAGTTTCTCGCAGTTAAGGGGCTGGAGCGTATGGTCAATACTCTGGCCATGATTAACCGTTCGCGTCAGCAGGCTTTGCCTTACACCATCGTGCCAACGCTCTTTGACCGTCGTACTCAGGCATCAATGGGGACATTGCGCATGTTGCGCAACAATTATCCTGATGGTCTGTGGCCGGCGTATATTCCAGTAGATACGCGACTACGTGATGCTAGTCGGGCCGGGCTCACTCCCTCGCAGTTTGATAACAACAGCCGCGGTGTGATTGCTTACCGTGTGTTGCTCAAGCACCTATTGTCACAGCAGATCGCAGCACAGGTGGCCTGACATGAATGGCTATGCTGAAGATATAGGCTCAAGTCTGACGCTGGCGCGGCCGATAGCCTGTATAGATCGTTATTACGGGTTGTATCCATGAGTCGTCCCCTTGCTACAGCAACACGTCCGCAACTGGCCTTGCAGTCTTATTTGGATGGCTTGTTGCAGGAAGCTTCGATTGAGTTGGCCGATAGCATTGAGCTAGATGAATTCGAGGCTGCAGTGCTTGAGGAGCAGGTGCGTGATGCTCGGACAGCTCCTCAGATGGCCGTAGCCGCACCTGTGGTTGAGCTGGTGCCGCGGCCCTTGGTTTTGCCAACCATCGAAATGCCATTACCAAAGGTCGCGGTGAGCATTGTCACTCCAGTAGCGACTGTTGAGCCTCCCGTGGTCATCCAAGTTGCACGGCCCGAAGAGCTGGCAGCTCCTGCACCGGCCTTACAAGGACGGCCTGAGTGGGCACAAGAGCCTTTTGAGTGTCTGCTGTTTGATGTTGCTGGCCTGACGTTGGCCGTTCCGCTGGTGTGCCTGGGTTCTATATATCCCTTGGATGGCCAAGAACTCACGCCACTATTTGGCCAGCCGGACTGGTTTCTCGGCATACTGCCAAGCCAGAGCGGTAACTTGAAGGTTCTGGATACTGCACGCTGGGTCATGCCAGACCGTTACCGCGATGACTTTCGCGAGGGTCTGCAGTATGTGATTTCAGTGCAGGGTTACGAGTGGGGGCTGGCTGTGCATCAAGTCAGTCGCTCGATTCGTCTTGACCCCAATGAGGTGAAATGGCGTAGCCAACGGACTCAACGGCCATGGTTGGCTGGTACGGTGATTGAACATATGTGTGCCTTGCTGGATATCGCTTCTTTGGCTGAGCTGATTGCAAGTGGTGCGGCCAAGCGCTTGGCTGCCAACCGCGTGCATTGAATAACGCTAGGCGGTGCGATGAGCGCCGCTTTGCAACTATAGTAATGAAAGCGGGAGATAAACCCGCAATTGCCGCAGCGAGCGGTTCATGACGAGGCTAGGGACATGAAAAAAAGTTCTGCACAAGGTTCTGAAGATCCGATTCTGCAGTGGGTAACTTTCCGCTTGGACAACGAAACCTATGGCATCAATGTGATGCAGGTTCAGGAAGTCTTGCGCTATACAGAAATTGCGCCAGTGCCGGGTGCTCCGAGCTACGTGTTGGGCATCATCAATCTGCGCGGCAATGTGGTTACCGTTATCGACACGCGTCAGCGTTTTGGCTTGGACTCAACTGAGGTGACCGATAACACCCGTATCGTGATCATCGAGGCTGACAAGCAGGTGGTCGGCATCTTGGTCGACAGCGTGGCGGAAGTGGTTTATCTGCGCCAGTCGGAAGTAGAAACTGCACCTAACGTCGGTAATGACGAGTCGGCTAAGTTTATCCAGGGCGTTTGCAACAAGAACGGCGAGCTGCTGATTCTGGTTGAACTGGACAAGATGATGAGCGAAGAAGAGTGGTCCGAGCTGGAGAGCATTTAACTAATGTTCGACGCGCTGTTGATCGCGTTAGCGCTGGTCTGTCTGGGGTTGGTAGGCGCGTGCGTCTGGCTGACCAGGCAGCTGCGCGATGCCATAAAGTTACAAGGCGAGCGAGATGCAGTGCGTGATCGGCGGCTCAAGGAGCTTAGTCGGCGTCTGGATGCCTACCTGACCGGTAGCGTGCAGATGGGCGAGGAGTTGCATGAGCTGCGCCGGGTGGTTGCGCCGTTACCGGATAAACTCAGCCAGATTGAGCAGCGTGACCCTAGCAGCCTGTCATTCACCCAGGCTGCGCGATTGGCTGGCATGGGTGCGAGCGTCGATGATCTGACCCAGTCCTGTGGTCTGAGCAAGGCTGAGGCGGAGCTGATCAGCAAAATGCAGCAGGCCAAGCTGCAACGTTCCTGATTCCCTTCAGCGCCCTAATAGCATTCAATCTGTCGGGCCGTCTAATAAGCGTAGCGGCGGTGTGATGTCGTTGTTGCGTTCGCTGCCTGCAGGACACTTGCCCTTGAGATACCAGGCAAATGCGATGATTTCTGCAATGCAGCGATACAGTTGTTCTGGAATCGCATCGCCGAGTTCTAAGCGTGCCAATAGGCGTACAAGTTCGGCATTCTCGTAAATAGGTACTTCGTATTCGCGGGCGATGGCGAGAATGGCTTCGGCCAGCTCATCGTCGCCTTTGGCGGTAAGTACGGGGGCGCTTTGGCCGTCGTATGTCAGTGCGATAGCCTGGCGGGGCGCGGTTTTTTTCATGCGGTTTCATCCACCCAACGTTGTTCCAGGGTTGTGCGTGGGCCGCGTGGTGGTGTGCCTTGCCAGCAATCAAGTTCACCAACCTGGACGCCAGCGGCGTTTAAGCGTTGACGTAGGTTGTCTAGCTCCGCATCGATCAGGCTAACAGTGCTGCTGCGCTCGGCCCAGAGCTGGCTCGATAAGCGATCATGGGCCAATTGCGCCTGCACTTGCAGTGGGCCTAGAGGGTCCAGGTCAAAAGCCAGTTCGACTTTCCAGAGGGTTTCTTTTTTCTCCTGCTTGCCCTGCTGGTTGCTCTCGTCGCGTTGGATTTTTACCTGCAACGGCACCAGTTCCTGCTGATTTCGCATGGGCAGTTCAAGCTGCCAGGTGGTGAGCAGGTTGCCATCAGGGCCAACTTGGCTCTGTGCCAAACTGGAGAGTTGATGGGTCTGTAGGCGTGAGATAGCTGCTGCCGCGAGTTTCAGTAGTGTCTCTAGATCGGCTTCACCTTCCATGGCCTGGAGCAGGCGCGAGGGCAGGGGGAAGTTCAGAGCTTGTTGACGGCTACTGGCCTTGCCAATGCTGCCAAGTAGATCTCGCGCTAGGGCTGGCATGGCTTGAGCCATGGCTGATGTGGCGCTGGCGGCTGTCAGTGGGGTGCTGCTAGACAAATTAGGCAGCAGCTGGGTGAGCATGCGCAGTAGGTTGGCTTTGAGGTCGGTCGGCAGTGCCTGGCTATGGCCGCCTAGCAATTTGCTTTCTAGCAGGATGCCACTGTTTTCCAGTGCTGAGGCCAAGCCCTTAGCTGTACTCAGTTGGGCTGCGTCGGGTAGCGCGCCGAAAAGTTTGTCGATACTGCTACGCAGACCATCACTCATATCTGCCTGGCCGCGCAGCCCTTGTAAGGCGCTGAACAATCCCTCCAGCGAGCCTTGACGGTTACTTTGCGTCGACAATTGTTGGCTCAGCGCAAGTTGATCCAGTCGGCCGCTCAGCGGCAAGAAGTTTAAGGCTTGGCTGCCTTGTACTTGGGCGCTGAGAAGGCTGCCAACAGGTAGGGCCAGCGGTGTTTCCAGAGATAGCTTGCTACCAGCTAGGGGGGGGGTTAGCAGGTTGATCAGTACTTTGTAGACCACCTGTTGCGAGCGGCTTTGCACTTGCTGCTCGCTCGCCACTACCTTGCCTTGCAGCAGCGTGCCAATGGGCAGTTGTTCAAGATCCAGGCTGGTCAAAGGTTTATCGCCGCCCGCCAGTAAGGAGAGGCTCAGACGCGTTTCCGACAGTGCGGTTACCGCAACGGATGTGCCTTGGGCGATAGACCGTGGGCTACTGGCTTCAAGGGTTGTCTGGCGGCCATTGCCTAGCGTCAGTTTGAGCAGCATCTGAAAGCTTTGTGCCACTTCCTTCAGCGCGATGACTTCTGCCTTGGCGCTTTCTCCGCTGGCCAGCAGTCCTTCCATAGGTTGCAGCAGTTTCACCGCCATGTCGGCCGCTACTGCGTTAGGGCGGCTGCTAGACGGCGTCGGCGGTAGTGGACGGGGGCTGCTGATTTCGCTCATTGGCGGGTTACACCCTGTCGAAAATGCCCACTGCGGTAGGCGGGGCCTGGCATGTATAATCGCGCCCCGCTGGCTCGGCTGCGCGCTCAGTTTGCGTCAGTATAGCGGCCAAGACTCTGCCGACTTGAACAGCTTTTGCCATCCATCTTAGGTGCCGATGCCTTGACCAGTACTCTTCTCGAAGCCGTTGCACTCGCCTGTGAGCGAGATTGGCGCATGCTTTTCGAGCGCTTGGAGCTGCGTCTGGTTCCCGGTGAAATGTTGCAGGTTGCCGGTCCCAACGGTAGTGGTAAGACCAGCCTGCTGCGCTTGCTGGCCGGGTTGATGCAGCCTACTGCCGGTGAAATCCGCCTGAATGGTCGTCCGTTAGCCGCGCAGCGGGCTGAGCTTGCACGCAACCTGTTGTGGATCGGTCATGCGGCAGGCATCAAGGGCCTGCTCAGCGCCGAGGAAAATCTCACTTGGCTTTGTGCCCTGCATCAGCCCGCAGACCGCGAGGCTATTTGGCAGGCGCTAGCGGCCGTAGGCTTGCGCGGTTTTGAAGATGTGCCTTGCCATACCTTGTCGGCTGGGCAGCAGCGTCGTGTTGCGTTGGCACGCTTGTATCTACCAGGGCCGCCGTTGTGGGTGCTGGATGAGCCCTTCACCGCACTGGATAAGGCCGCAGTGACGCAGCTGGAAAAACATCTGGCTGCGCATTGTCAGCAAGGCGGCATGGTGGTGCTGACTACGCACCATGAACTGACGATCAAGCCGACCGGCTATCGCGAGCTTGATTTAGGGCAACGCACGTCATGAGCAATGTTTTTACCCTGCTACTGGCTCGTGAAGCGCGCCTGTTGTTCCGCCGTCCGGCCGAGTTAGCCAACCCGCTGGTGTTCTTCGCCATCGTGATTGCCTTGTTCCCGCTGGCGGTAGGGCCGCAAACTCAGTTGTTACAAAGCCTTTCGCCGGGGCTGGTGTGGGTGGCGGCACTATTGGCCGTGCTGCTCTCGTTGGACGGGCTGTTTCGCAGTGATTTTGAAGACGGCTCGTTAGAGCAGTGGGTCCTTTCGCCGCACCCCCTGGCTCTTCTGGTTCTGGCCAAGGTACTGGCACACTGGCTGTTTTCCGGTTTGGCGTTGGTGCTGTTGGCTCCGCTGCTGGCGTTGATGCTCGGTTTGCCTGGGCGTTGCCTGCCTGTACTGCTGATTTCGCTGTTGCTGGGCACGCCGGTGCTGAGCTTGTTAGGCGCCGTTGGTGCGGCGCTGACCGTGGGTCTCAAGCGCGGCGGACTGTTGCTCGCGTTACTGATTTTGCCGTTGTACATCCCGGTGCTGATTCTCGGCAGCGGTGCGTTACAAGCCAGCCTGCAAGGATTGCCGGTGGCCGGTCACCTGTTATGGCTGGCCAGCCTCACCGCATTGGCGGTGACCTTGACACCTTTTGCCATCGCCGCTGGTCTGACGATCAGTGTCGCTGAGTAGACAATAAGCCTAAATGGCCGGCTGACCCTGGTGCTTGAGTGCGCCGTGATCAGCCCTAGCACTGATGAGTAACCTGATGAACTGGACGTGGTTTCACAAGCTGGGCTCGCCCAAATGGTTTTATGAAATCAGCGCACGCTGGCTACCTTGGTTAGCGCTGGCTGCATTGCTGTTGCTGATGGTTGGGATTGTCTGGGGGCTGGCGTTTGCGCCGCCGGATTACCAGCAGGGCAATAGTTTTCGGATTATTTACATCCACGTGCCCGCCGCGTTTCTCGCCCAGTCGATCTATGTGATGTTGGCCGTAGCCGGCACCGTTGGCCTGGTGTGGAAAATGAAGTTGGCTGATGTGGCGCTACAGCAAGCCGCGCCTATCGGTGCCTGGATGACCGTAATTGCCCTGGTGACAGGGGCGGTATGGGGCAAGCCCACTTGGGGTACTTATTGGGTCTGGGATGCTCGCCTGACCTCGATGCTGATTCTGTTGTTTCTCTACTTCGGCGTGATCGCCCTCGGCAATGCCATCACCAACCGTGACAGCGCTGCCAAAGCCTGTGCGGTGCTGTCGATTGTCGGCGTGGTGAATATCCCAATCATCAAATACTCGGTGGAGTGGTGGAATACCCTGCACCAACCCGCGAGCTTTAGCCTGGTAGAAAAGCCAGCTATGCCGTTTGAAATGTGGATGCCTCTGCTGATTATGGTGTTGGGCTTCTACTGCTTCTTTGCCGTGGTGCTGCTTATGCGTATGCGTCTTGAGGTGCTCAAGCGCGAAGCGCGCAGCAGTTGGGTCAAGGCAGAAGTCAAAGCGCAGGTGGGGAAGGGGTTATGAGTTTTTCCAGCTTTAGCGAATTTATCGCCATGGGCACCCATGGCGCTTATGTCTGGTCCTGTTATGCCATCAGCCTGGTTGTGCTGGGGCTGAATGTGGCGTTGCCAATCCTGGCGCGTCGCCGTTACCTGCAAGACGAGGCGCGTCGTTTGCGTCGGGAGGAGTCGAAGTGAACCCGCTGCGCAAGAAACGCCTGTTCATAGTGTTGGCGATTGTCGCCGGCGTCGGCATTGCCGTGGCCCTCGCGCTGAGCGCACTGCAACAGAACATCAATCTGTTCTATACCCCGACACAAATTGCCGGTGGCGAAGCCCCGCAAGACACCCGCATCCGCGCTGGCGGCCTGGTGGTTGAGGGTTCTGTGGTGCGGTCGAGTGACTCGCTGGAAACCGACTTTGTCGTCACCGACGGTGTGAAAAACGTGACCATTCGCTACAGCGGCATACTGCCGGACCTGTTTCGCGAGGGGCAGGGCATTGTCGCCATGGGCAAGCTCGACGCCAGTGGCATGCTGGTGGCTGATGAAGTGCTGGCTAAACACGATGAGAATTACATGCCGCCAGAAGTCATGCAGGCGCTGGAAAAAAGTGGAATGAAAAAGAAGCATGACGAGGCCCAGGCGGCCAAGCAGGCGGCCCAGTTGGAGAGCGCACGATGATCCCTGAACTCGGCCACTTGGCGATGATTCTGGCGCTGTGCATGGCGCTGGTGCAGGCGACGCTGCCGCTGATCGGTGCCTGGCGTGGTGACCGCCAATGGATGAGCCTTGCGGCACCTGCAGCCTGGGGCCAGTTTGCCTTTATGTTGTTCGCTTTTATTTGTCTGACTTACTCCTTTATGGTCGACGACTTCAGCGTCGCCTACGTGGCCAGTAACTCCAACAGCGCTTTGCCCTGGTACTACAAATTCAGTGCTGTTTGGGGCGCTCACGAAGGGTCGCTGCTGCTCTGGGGATTGATCCTTGCGGGTTGGACCTTTGCTGTATCGATCTTCTCGCGGCAATTGCCGGAGGAAATGCTCGCCCGCGTGCTGGCGGTGATGGGCATCATCAGCGTCGGATTCTTGCTGTTTTTGATCGTCACCTCGAACCCGTTCGCGCGACTGCTGTTCAATACGCCTACCGATGGTCGTGACCTTAATCCGCTGCTGCAGGACTTCGGCCTGATCGTACACCCGCCAATGCTCTACATGGGCTATGTCGGTTTCTCCGTGGCCTTTTCTTTTGCCATTGCGGCCTTGCTCGGCGGCAAGCTGGATGCCGCCTGGGCGCGCTGGTCGCGTCCGTGGACCATTGTCGCTTGGGCTTTTCTCGGCATCGGTATTGCGCTGGGCTCCTGGTGGGCCTATTACGAGCTGGGCTGGGGTGGTTGGTGGTTCTGGGACCCGGTCGAGAATGCCTCCTTTATGCCTTGGCTGGTGGGTACAGCGCTGATCCACTCCCTGGCGGTGACAGAAAAACGCGGTGTGTTCAAAAGCTGGACTGTGCTGCTGGCTATCGCCGCTTTCTCCCTTAGCCTGTTGGGCACCTTCTTGGTTCGCTCCGGGGTGCTGACGTCGGTGCATGCCTTTGCCAGCGACCCTGAGCGCGGCGTGTTTGTTTTGGCCTTCCTGTTGATTGTCGTGGGCAGCTCGTTGGCGCTGTTTGCTCTGCGTGCGCCGGTGGTCAAAAGTCAGGTCGGTTTTGCCTTGTGGTCACGGGAAACGCTGCTGCTGGTGAACAACATCATCCTGGTGGTGGCGGCGGCAATGATCCTGCTGGGCACCCTCTACCCACTGGTGCTGGACGCCATGACGGGTGCCAAGCTGTCGGTGGGGCCACCGTACTTCAATGCCTTGTTTGTGCCGCTGATGGGCCTGCTGATGGCGATGATTGCGGTCGGCGTACTGGTGCGCTGGAAAGACACACCTATGCAGTGGTTGCTGAGCATGCTGGCTCCTGTGCTGGTCGGCAGCGTGGTGCTGGCCTTGATCGCAACCTTCCTGGTTGGCGACTTCAGCTGGGCGGTGCTGGGTGTCTGCTTGTTGTCTGCCTGGGTAGTGCTTGCTGGCGTGCGCGATATCCTCGAAAAAACCCGGCACAAAGGGTTGCTCAAGGGGTTGCCGAGCCTGACTCGCAGTTACTGGGGCATGCAGACCGCCCACTTGGGCATGGCTGTCTGCGCCCTTGGGGTTGTATTGACCAGCATGGGCAGCTTCGAGCGCGATATGCGCATGGCGCCGGGTGAGTCGGTAGATATTGGTGGCTACCAGTTTATCTTTGAAGGTGCCGAGCACTTTGAAGGACCGAACTTCACCTCGGACAAAGGCACTGTGCGCATCCTTGAAGAAGGCAAACAGATTGCCGTGCTGCACCCGGAAAAACGTTTATATACCGTGCAGCAGTCGATGATGACCGAGGCGGGCATTGATGCCGGGATTACTCGCGACCTGTTCGTCGCCCTGGGTGAGCCATTAGAGAATGGTGCGTGGGCGGTGCGGGTGCACATCAAGCCGTTTGTCCGTTGGATCTGGTTTGGTGCATTGTTAATGGGCTTTAGCGGCTTGTTGGCTGCCAGTGATAAGCGCTACCGCATGAAGGTCCGCACGCGCGTGCGCGACGCCTTGGGCATGGCGGGGGCGCAAGCATGAAGCGTCTCGTGTTGCTGTTACCGCTGGTGCTGTTTCTGGGGGTGGCGGTATTCCTCTACCGCGGGTTGTTCCTGGATCCCTCTGAGCTGCCGTCGGCGTTGATTGATAAGCCGTTCCCGGCGTTCTCCCTGCCGGCGGTACAGGACGCCAAGCTGCTCAGCGAAGCCGACCTCAAGGGTAAGCCGGCGTTGGTCAATGTTTGGGCGACCTGGTGTGTGTCATGTCGCGTTGAGCATCCGGTGCTGAACAAGCTGAAAGAGATGGGCGTGACCATCTACGGGGTCAACTACAAAGATGACAACGCCGCTGCGCAGAAATGGCTGGTGGAGTTTCATGATCCGTATCAGCTGAATATCAATGATGCGCGCGGCACCTTGGGCTTGGATCTGGGCGTATACGGCGCGCCAGAAACCTTTTTGATCGACGCTAAAGGCATTATTCGCGATAAGTTTGTCGGAGTGATTGACGAGCGTGTATGGCGCGAACAGCTGGCTGCGAAGTATCAGGCGCTGGTCGATGAGGGCGCGCAATGAAACGCTTTCTTAGCATTGCCGTCTTAGCGCTGGCGGTACTGGGCACTGCGCAGGCTGCCATCGATACCTACGAGTTTGCGACTGAGGCCGAGCGCGCTCGCTACCGCCATCTGGTGGAGGAGCTGCGTTGCCCCAAGTGCCAGAACCAGAATATTGCCGACTCGGATGCACCGATAGCCATGGATCTGCGAGCGCAGATTTACCGCATGTTGGAGCAAGGCAAGAGTGACCAGCAGGTTATCGATTATTTGGTCAGTCGCTATGGCGATTTCGTGCTCTACAAACCGCCGGTAACCGCGCGCACTGTTTTGTTGTGGTATGGCCCAGCTGGCTTACTGGTCGGCGGTTTCGTGCTGCTCGGCGTCATCCTATTACGCCGCCGCAACAAGGCGGGCAGCGTCGCCAGTGGCCTGTCTGCGGATGAACAGCAACGTCTGGATGCTTTGCTCAGCCAACAGCCTGCTGATCAAGGGTCAGCTAATCAACCGCCTGTGGATAACAAAGACTGATGATTGAATTTTGGTTGTGCGCTGGGTTGCTGTTGTTAACAGCCCTGGCATTTTTGCTGATTCCCGTGGTGCGTGGCCGCAAGATGCAGGCCGAAGAAGACCGCACGGCACTTAATGTGACCCTCTATCAGGAGCGTCTGCTCGACCTGCAGGCGCAGCATGCCGCAGGGGCGCTAAATGAGCAGCAGCTGGTTGCTGGGCGTGATGAGGCGGCGCGGGAGCTTTTGGCAGATACGGAAGGTGTGCAGGCTGTGCCTACACAACGCGCCTTGGGCGGCAAGATACCGCTGATCGCTGCTTTGCTGATGCCGTTGTTAGCTGTGGGGCTGTATCTGCATTGGGGCGCTATTGATGATATTGAGCGTGCGCAGACATTTGCTGAACAGCCGAAGACTATCGAGGAAATGACCGCACGCTTGGAGGCTGCGGTGAAGAATGACCCAAAATCTGCCGAGAGCTGGTACTTCCTGGGGCGTACCTACATGGCTCAAGAGCGCGCCAGTGAAGCCGCTGGGGCATTTGAGCGTGCCATTGACGTTGCCGGGCGTGAGCCTGAACTGCTCGGGCAGTGGGCTCAGGCGCTGTATTTCGCCAATAACAAGCAGTGGACGCCGCAGCTGCAAACGCTGACCGATGAGGCGTTGAAAGCGGATCCCGCAGAAGTTACCAGTCTAGGGCTGTTGGGTATTGCTGCGTATGAAAATGGCCAGTTTCAGCAGGCGATTGGTCACTGGCAGCAATTGGTGGCGGTCCTGCCGGCTGAAGATCCTTCACGCCAGGCGATTCAAGGCGGCATTGACCGTGCCCGCGAGCAACTGGGCGTGCCGGCAAACGATCCCGCTGCTGTTGCCAGTGCGAGTTTGACGGTGCGAGTGACCCTGGCCGCAGATCTGCAGGACAAAGTGCAGCCGAGCGATGCCGTATTCATCTTTGCGCGTGCTGTCTCTGGCCCGCCAATGCCGTTAGCGGTCAAGCGCCTCACTGTGGCTGACTTGCCGGCTGAGGTCAGCCTGTCGGACAGCGATGCGATGATGCCGCAACTGAAAATATCCGGGTTCGAGAACGTGCAGTTGGTGGCGCGCATCTCGCGTGGCGGTAATGCCACCGCGGGTGAGTGGATTGGCAGTAGCCAGCCGCTAGCGAGCAAGACCACTGAGACCCAGCAGTTGTTGATTGATCGTGCAGACGGCAAAGCTCCATGAGTTCGCTGCTGCGTGTAGCGGTGCTGGTCAGCCTGTTACTCGGGCTGACAGCCTGCGTGCAGCGGCCGCTTAGTACGGCTCCTGTGACAAACCCGAGCGGCAGCAGCAACCACCCGCGCTTTGCTCCGCCGCCTGGTGTGCAAAGTCAGTGGGATGCAGCGCTGGGTGTGTATGTGGTTGGCGGTGCTTCTGACCTGTATTACCGTGAGCGCACTTATTACCGCTGGAATTCTGGCTGGAGTTGGGCCAGCAATCCGCAAGGGCCCTGGTTACCGACTGACAGCAGTGGCGTGCCACCGGGGCTGTATCGTCGTTATGCGCAGTAATGCTGCCTATCAGATGCTTCGCGTTATCAGTAAAACCGCCGCAGTTAGCACTGCAGGCGGTTTTTTACGTTAGCCAGCCAGTAACTACTCAGCGATCTGCAGCTTGCGTGACTCGTGGTAGAAGAAACGAATCTTCTCGTACTCAAATGGCGAGTTGAGTTGGCCGTAGCGGAAGTTCACTGTGGAGCGCTGGTCGACCACATTCAGAAGGTATATCTCTGGGTGGCTGGTGCTGGTTTCGGATACGTTCAGCCAGTTTGCTTGGCTTTCCGCCATAAAATCGACCACCAGCCCGCCGGTGTCACGCAGGTTTGACGGGCCCAGTAGCGGTAGGACTAAGTACGGCCCAGCAGGTGTGCCGTAGTAGCCGAGGGTCTGGCCAAAGTCTTCCTTCATCTTTGGCAGGCCCATGCGTGTGGCTGGGTCCCACAGGCCGGCTACGCCCAGGGTGGTGTTGAGCAGTAAGCGGGCGGTGGTCTGCATTGCCCGCTTACCTTTGAGCTGCAGGGCGCTGTTGAGCAGGTTGGGCACATCGCCCAGATTGCTAAAGAAGTTACTGACACCGCTTTGCACCAAGGTGGGCGTGACATAGCGGTAGCCATCGACAATCGGCAGGAATACCCATTCATCGAAACGATAGTTGAAGTGGTATACGCGGCGATTCCACGACTCCAGCGGGTCATAGACATTCAGCGCATCAAGGGTGGAGCGCTCGAATTCGCGCTGATCCAATCCTGGATTGAATTGCAGGTGCTGTAGCGGTTCTTTGAAACCGTCTGGATCGGTCGCATGCTCTGCGCAGGCCAAGTTACTGCCCAGCAGCAGACTGAAGAAAACAGCAAAGGAAATAGGCTTAGCCACGGAAGAACTCCAGCATGGCGTCGCTATTGACGCGGTAGTTGAGGTTGCCGCAATGGCCGCCTAGTGGGTAGACCGTCAGGCGTTCACCAAAGGTGCTGCGCAGATAGCCGAGATCGCCAGGGCCAAGAATCACATCGTCGGCGTTGTGCATGACGGCAATCTTGCTGCTGTTTTTCAGGTAGTCGGTCAAGGCATACAGGCTGACCTGGTCGATTAGCTGCGCCAGGCTGCCGCCGTCATAGCGTGCACGCCACATGGGGATGACTTGCTCAGTCAGGTAGCAGTCGAAGTCGCATTGCAGGGCGCGTTTGAAGAACGGTGTAAGGCTAGTGCTTTCAGTGATCGGGTAGTTGATGGGGGTTATGAGGCCGCGACGATTGATCAGATCTGAGGTAAAGGCAATATCGGCAGAGGAGAAGCGAAAGGCCGCGCCAATCATCATGGCCATTTGCTCGTCGCTGAGCTTTTCCTTGGAATTTTGGAAGTCGTACAGTAGGGCGTCGTTGAGGTCGACATAGCCTTTATTCTGGAAATAACGGGTCAGCTTGCCCAGCACCAGTTCGTAGAAGGTGGTTGTATTGTCGATACCCTTTACCTTGGTCTGCACCATGCGGTCGAGGTTGCTGATCGAGGTATAGAGGTTGACTGGCGGGTTGAGCAGCAGCACACGCTTGAAGTTAAAGCTGCGCCGGGTTTCGTCCAGTTCGCTGACAAAGGCCGCATGCAGCGCACCGAGGCTATAGCCAGTGAGGTAGAAATCACTGACTTTCAGGCGTGGATGCTGTGCTCGTACGGCCTGCATGGCACGGTATAAGTCGTCGGCATCATCGCGGGAAATGCCAGGTGTGGCAAAGCGCGAGACGGCGGTCATGAAGTCATAG
The DNA here is from genome assembly GCF_046581935.1 of Pseudomonas sp. Taxonomy (GTDB): domain Bacteria; phylum Pseudomonadota; class Gammaproteobacteria; order Pseudomonadales; family Pseudomonadaceae; genus Aquipseudomonas. Next base: position 75,450 of record NZ_JAYGFK010000012.1, on the reverse strand, counting down.
CTGGTTGGTGAAGAAAGCTGGACGACGTGATAACCCGCGCCGTAGAACAGTTTCTTCAGGTATTCCGGCGTGCCGCTGGCGTAATGCGCGCCGGTGCCAGCAATGATAAAGATCAACGGTGCTTCGCCAGGTTGTTTGGCGAGGCGATAACGCATTTTGGTCACTGGCCAGAAATTTTCTGGTACCTCGAACTCTCGCTCAGGGCGCAGCTTGATCTGATAGTCGCTCTGATTGATGTCGGCGTCGTCCGGCAAGGCAGGACGCAGTTCTGGTGGCGTGGTGGCCAAGGTTGCTTCGAACGGGTTGCTGAGTGGAAAGCCATAGCTACTGGCGTCTACATCGGCCGCGCTGACAGGGGCAATCAGGGCCAGGCAACTGATGATTGCAAGCAGGCGAGGGATCGGCGACATGGCTAAATCTCTTGAGCGCTAGGGTTGGGGCTGAGGCTGGGATTTGCTGCGGTTCGATTTGACCACATAAGCTCGGTTAAGTGCCGTTTAGTTATAGCTGTGCAAGTTTTCAGGCGAAAGAGCAATGTTGAAAAAGACCTGCATTAGGTGTCGGTCGCTCACTGCTCGTGCAGATAAGCGCATGCCTTGGTTTTTGTGTTGGCGTTTTTCTGCGCGCTCACCATAGGCATGCTGCATTGCGTAGCGGGACATATAGGTTAGGTCAGGTCAGGCCAGTCCATGGCGGGTCGTGTTATGAGTGCGCGACGGTTAGGCATGTTGAATTTCAGCAATCATCAGGGGTGTTATCCACCGCTCGGCGGCTTATTCTAAGCAGCCATTTACTTGCATCGAGCCTTTTATGCCGCGTTACATGCCTTTGCTCCTCGTGTTAATAGCTGCTGCCCTGAGTCTGGCGGTCGGCTTGGTTCTGCGCTACCAACTGATGGAGAACGAACGCTGGGTCGGCCTGTGTGCAGCAGAGCCCGAGCGTGTGAGCTGTGAGGTGCGCGCGTTACTGGGCTGGCTGATTCACTTTAAGGTGCTGTCGTTAGGTGCTCTGGGTTGTGCTGTGCTGGCTTTTTTGCTGCCAGGCGCGTGGGGGCGGCGTCTATCTGTGCCGGCATTGCTAGTTGGTCTGCCGGCTTTGGTGTTGTACAGCGCCAGCCTTGCGGTATTTGCCGTGGTGCTGGCGTTGTTGCGTTTGGTGCGTGCACCGCAAACAGCTTGATCAGGCCGTTTGCGGCTTGGCCCGCAGGCTGCGCCAGAGCGCGGCGACCAGTAAGCTGCTGGTCAGGGCCCAGCCCAGAGCCTGCAGGTTGCTGAGGGTCTCCAGGTACAGTTGCGGGGCAATCCCCGCGCCGATCAACAGGGCCAGTAGAGCCATCTCGCGGCGGTAGCCGCTCACCGGCCGGCATAGGTAGACCAGGGCCGGCAGCAGCAGTGCGGCGCTAGGGAAGCTACGGTAGCGGGCGTCCATCACCAGTGCGAGCATCATCACCGCCCCAGCAAACCCACTCAAGGCCAGCCATAGCGCGCTTTTACTGCGTAACCAGTTATTGGCTTGCGCGCGCCAGCCCATCGGCTGACTGAGCAGCAGTGCCGCGTGGGCCAGGATCAGCAGATTCAGTAAGATCAGTGCGCCGGCCCATAACCACTCGCCAAGATACCGGCTGGTGATCAGGGTTAACTCCGCGAAAACGCTGATACAGGCTGCCCCCAGCGCCGCCAGAAGCGGCAGCAGCAGGGCTGCTCGGGTTGATTGTGGGCGTCCGGCAAGCAGTAGGGTGGCTGCAAATAAAGCAAGGCTCACTGCCAGCCATACCGGCCAATGCGGCAGATTGGATACCGGGCCGGCAAGAATCGACTTGTCCTGACGGTCGGCGTCGTACAGCCCCCAGTAACCACCCACTGCGCCCTCACTGACACGCTTCCAGGGTTGGTCAAAGGCTTCAATCAGGTTGTAATGCCAGCCATTTTGTTCGGCCATGGCGACGAAGCCGCGGATGAACTTGGCTTGGTTGACTCGGCTGGGTAGGGCTGTTTCGCGCTGGCGGCCTTCGCTGGGCCAGCCAGTTTCACCGATCAGAATGTCTTTGGGTGCATAGGCATTGCCGAACGTCTGTCGTACTTGGGCGACTTGATGCAATGCGTTGTCGATGCCCGCAGGGTTATCTTCCCAATAGGGCAGCAAGTGGATGGTGATGAAGTCCACGGCGGGTGCGATTTCTGGATGCTTGAGCCAGAACTCCCAGACATCGGCGTAGGTCACGGGTTGCTTGATCTGCGATTTGACCTGCTTGATCAGCGCCACCAGTTGCTCGGCGGTGACTTCCTTGCGCAGTAGGGCTTCGTTGCCAACGATCACTGACTGGATAACATCGGGATGGGCATTGGCCATCTTTACCAGGCTGGCAATCTCCACGGCGGTATCGTCCGGGCTACGACTGACCCAGGCGCCGGCGATCAGCTTCAGGCCATGCTTGCGGGCTATGTTTGGCAACTCTTCCAGGCCCGTCACCGAGTAGGTGCGTAGGCAGTTAAAGCGCTCGGCCAGCAAAGCCACATCAGCCTCGATGCGCTCAGGGCGCAACTGCATAGGCTGGTCGAACGGCGACTGATCTTTGTCGAATGGGGTGTAGGACGCGCACTGCAATTTATGCGTTGGGGTAGCGGCATCCGCCAGTTCAACTGGTTGGCCGATGCCGAACCAGAGACCACAGAGCGCGAGCAGGCCCAGTAAAAAAGTCAGTACGTAAGGAGCAGTAGGGAAGCGAGAAGTGGCGGGCATGATCGTGCGCGTATGGTGACTGAAGCGCGCATAGTAGCGGATTGCACACCTTCTCGGCTGGCTGTTTTAGGCTTCTGCTAAAGCGCCTCTGTGCTTACTTGGCGCAATTATGCCTGGTGGTGCAGCCAGGCATGTTTAGGTGTTACTGGTGCGTGCTTGGGGGATTTTTCTATGCGTTGCCAGAGCTTCTCGTGGAAGTAGAAACCAACCGAGTTGCACAGCGGCTCAATAGCGGCAACCAGGCCGCTGGCAGCGATGCTGCCGGTCAGGGCGTAAGTGACGGCGAAGGCGATGCAGAAGTGCATCAGGGTGAAAGTCAGAGTCTTGAGCATGTTGCACCTCTATTGAGAATCGTTCTTTATTGAGGTGCAGCCTAGTTGCTTAAGCTTTATTAGAGAAATGTTGTGATTGAATGGATTTAATAGCTTTTTGTAATTGATTCGGTTGGCTGCATTGCGCAGCAGTTGGCGGATAAATAGCCAACAAAAAACCCGCACTAGGCGGGTTTTTGTTTTCAAGCGTACTTGAAACGATGAGTTCTTGGATTTAAGCCTTCAAGTAATTGGTTAAAGCCAACTGCTCTTCCAACTTAGATCACGACCCAAAAATGGTCGGGGTAGGGGGATTCGAACTCCCGACATCCTGCTCCCAAAGCAGGCGCGCTACCGGACTGCGCTATACCCCGATGAACTACTGGCTCCACGACCTGGACTCGAACCAGGGACCCAATGATTAACAGTCATTTGCTCTACCAACTGAGCTATCGCGGAACGATGGCGCGCATCTTACTGATTAGAAAGAGAAAGTCAACACCTGATCGACTTCCCCAGTAATTCAGAGGACGGCTGCAATCGCCTGCGTGACGACTGGCAGGTTGCGCTGGTTAAGTGCTGCCACGCAGATGCGGCCAGTGCCGACTGCATAAATGCCATACTCGCTGCGCAGGCGCTCAACTTGCTCGGTGGTCAGGCCGGAGTAGGAGAACATGCCACGTTGCTCAGCCACGAAGCTGAAGTCACGTTTTGCACCCAAGGCCGCCAGTTGTTCGACCATGGCCAGGCGCATGCTGCGAATGCGCAGGCGCATTTCGCCCAATTCGGCTTCCCACATGCTGCGCAGTTCTGGGCTGTTGAGCACGGTGGCGACCACGCTGGCACCGTGGGTCGGCGGGTTGGAGTAGTTGGTGCGGATTACCCGCTTGACCTGCGACAGTACTCGACCGGTTTCTTCTTGCGAGCCGGTGACAATCGACAGGGCGCCAACACGTTCGCCGTACAGGGAGAACGACTTGGAGAACGAACTGGAGACGAAGAAGGTCAGATCGGACTCAGCAAACAGGCGCACGGCTTCAGCGTCTTGTTCAATGCCATCGCCAAAGCCTTGGTAGGCGATATCGAGGAACGGCACGTGCTCGCGCTCACGAAGGATCTCCAGCACAGCTTTCCAGTCGTCCAGGGTCAGATCGACGCCGGTCGGGTTATGGCAGCACGCATGCAGGACCACAATGGAGCGAGTAGGCAGGTTTTTCAGGTCTTCGAGCAGGCCGCCACGGTTAACGCCATTGCTGAAGGCGTCGTAGTAGCGGTAGTTGCGTACCGGAAACCCGGCAGACTCGAACAGGGCGCGATGGTTTTCCCAGCTCGGGTCGCTAATCGCGACGGTTGCATCCGGTAGCAAGCGTTTGAGGAAGTCCGCGCCGATTTTCAGCGCACCGGTGCCGCCTAGCGCCTGCGTGGTGATCACGCGGCCTTGTTGAATCAGCGCTGAGCCTTGACCGAACAGCATCGATTGCACGGCCTGGTCATAGGCGGCGATGCCTTCGATCGGCAGGTAACCGCGCGGTGCATGTGCTGCGGTCAGGATGCTTTCCGCTTCGGCTACTGCGCGCAGCAGTGGGATGCGGCCCTCTTCGTTGGTGTAAACCCCGACGCCCAGGTTCACTTTGGTGGTGCGCGGGTCGGCGTTGAATGCTTCGTTGAGGCCCAGGATTGGGTCGCGCGGTGCCATTTCGACGGCAGAGAACAGGCTCATGGGTGCGGCAACTCGAAGAGGAAGGTAAGTATCAAGCAACACCCTGCACGACTGGGGCTAGGGGTTGCGCAAGTCGGCCGGTAGTATACCGGTCCATAACGCGTGTCGCGACAGCGCGCACACGCATTTCAACTGTTATGACGTAGGCTTTTAGATCGCGTCACAGTCGTTCGTTGAGGTCAGTCATGTCCGAGTTTCAATTAGTCACCCGTTTTCAGCCTGCTGGCGATCAGCCCGAGGCCATTCGGCTGATGGTTGAGGGGCTGGAGGCGGGCTTGTCGCACCAGACTTTGCTGGGTGTGACAGGCTCCGGTAAGACCTTTTCGATCGCTAATGTGATTGCGCAAATTCAGCGGCCGACCCTGGTGTTGGCGCCGAACAAGACCCTGGCCGCGCAGTTGTATGGCGAGTTCAAGAGTTTCTTCCCGAACAACGCGGTGGAGTATTTCGTTTCCTATTACGACTATTACCAGCCTGAAGCCTACGTACCGTCCTCCGATACCTTTATCGAGAAGGACGCCTCGATCAACGACCATATCGAGCAGATGCGCCTGTCGGCGACCAAGGCGCTGCTGGAGCGACCGGACGCAATCATCGTCACCACTGTGTCGTGCATCTACGGCTTGGGTAGCCCTGAGTCGTACCTGAAAATGGTGCTGCACGTCGATCGTGGCGACAAGATGGACCAGCGCGCCTTGCTACGCCGCTTGGCCGATCTGCAATACACCCGTAACGACATGGACTTCGCCCGTTCGACGTTTCGTGTACGCGGCGATGTGATCGATATCTTCCCGGCTGAGTCGGACCTGGAGGCCGTGCGCATCGAACTGTTCGATGATGAGGTGGAGAGCATCTCGTCGTTTGATCCATTGACCGGCGAGGTGATCCGCAAGCTGCCGCGCTTCACCTTCTATCCTAAGAGTCACTACGTCACCCCGCGTGACGTGTTGTTGGAAGCGGTGGAGAAGATCAAGGTCGAGTTGGTCGAGCGCCTGGAGTACTTGCGCAGTAACAACAAGCTGGTGGAAGCCCAGCGCCTGGAGCAGCGCACCCGTTTCGATCTGGAAATGATCGTTGAGCTGGGTTACTGCAATGGCATCGAAAACTACTCGCGCTACCTATCCGGGCGCGACTCCGGCCAGCCGCCGCCCACCTTGTATGACTACCTGCCGGACGAAGCACTGCTGGTGATCGACGAGTCACACGTGTCGGTGCCGCAGGTCGGCGCGATGTACAAGGGCGACCGCTCACGCAAGGAAACCCTGGTGGAATATGGCTTCCGCCTGCCTTCGGCACTGGACAATCGGCCGATGAAGTTTGATGAGTGGGAGGCGGCCAGCCCGCAGACCATTTTCGTCTCGGCGACACCGGGTAACTACGAAGCGGAACATGCAGGGCGAGTGATCGAGCAGGTGGTGCGGCCAACCGGGCTGGTTGATCCGCAGATCGAAGTGCGCCCGGCACTGACCCAGGTCGACGACCTGCTTTCGGAAATCCATAAGCGCGTCGCGATTGAGGAGCGCGTGCTGGTCACCACCCTGACCAAGCGCATGGCTGAGGATTTGACTGACTATCTGGCTGATCACGGCGTGAAAGTGCGCTACCTGCACTCCGATATCGATACCGTGGAGCGGGTTGAGATCATCCGTGACCTGCGCATTGGTGCCTTCGATGTATTGGTGGGGATCAACCTGCTGCGCGAAGGCCTGGATATGCCGGAAGTGTCGCTGGTGGCGATTCTCGATGCTGATAAAGAGGGCTTCCTGCGCTCCGAGCGTTCGTTGATCCAGACCATTGGCCGCGCCGCACGTAACCTCAATGGCCGGGCGATTCTTTATGCCGACCGCATGACTGGCTCGATGGAGCGCGCTATCGGTGAGACCGAGCGGCGGCGTGACAAACAAATTGCCTTCAACGAAGCCAATGGCATCACCCCCAAGGGTGTGTTCAAGGACGTTCAGGATATTCTCGAAGGCGCAGTTGTGCCGGGTTCGCGCAGCAAGAAGCGCAAGGGTATGGCCCAGGCCGCTGAAGAAAGCGCGCGCTACGAGAACGAGCTGCGCTCACCCAGTGAAATCACCAAGCGCATTCGTCAGCTCGAAGAGAAGATGTATGCGTTGGCTCGCGATCTGGAGTTTGAAGCGGCGGCGCAGATGCGTGACGAGATCCAGAAACTGCGCGACCGCTTATTGCAGGTCTAGCTATACGGGTAGGAATGAGAGTTGTGGGAGGGGCTTTAGCCGCGACAGGTTGATCGTGTTGTCGCAGCTAAAGCCTCTCCCATAAATCAGCGCTAGTTAGCGTCGCCCAAAGATAATCAGCATCACGCCGCCCAGGGTGATGCCGCAGGCGAGCATGGCTAAAAGACTAAGGTGTTCGTCCAATAGCACGTAGCCGAGCAGCAGGGCGACTACAGGGTTCACAAAGGCAAAGGTTGATACCAGGCTGGGGCGCACTTCGCGCAGTAACCAGAAATACGCCGGGTATACGCCAAGGCTCACTGGCAGCACCAGATAAGCCAGCCAGAGCCAGGCGTTAGTACTTACGCCGCGCAGATCGAGGTTTTGCCAGTCACCGTGCCAGAGGCCGAATATGCCCAGCAGCAGCGCGCCGATCAGCATTTGCAGGCTCAGCCCGAGCCAGCTGGAGCGAAATGGCGGGCGTTGACGTAACAGCCAAGCACCGCATGCCCAAAGCAGGGTGGCAAAAACCACCAATAGGCCGGCGAACCATTGTTCGCTTGATGCCGCCTGGCCTAGACCGTTATTCATCAGGAGCACGATGCCGCTGCATGCCAGCGCTAGCCCGCAAATGACCCAGAGCGGCGGACGTTCCCCGAGCAACCATTCCAGCGCCACACTCCATAAAGGCAACGTTGTGTACAGCATTGCCAGCATGCCGGTCGGCAAGAACTGGTTGGCGTAGATCAGCGCCCCTTGGCCAACTGCGATCAGACTCAGGCCGCCGAGCAGAACCCCCGTCCAGTCACTGCGCTGGATGCGTAACTGGCCGCTGAGTACAACCCAAACCAGTGCCAGGCTGCCGGCCAGTGAGAAGCGCAGGCAGCCAATTACGAACGGCGGAATTTCCTGTAGCAGAAAGTGGTTGGCCAGGTAGGTGGTGCCCCAGCCGATGTAAATAGTGGCGAAAGCGCCGAGCAGCAATAACGTGCGAGCACGTGCAGCGGAGTCAGACATGGGGAACCTGAAACAAACCTGCACCGAGAACCGGCGCAGGGTGTGGATTAGTGAGCTGCGCCACCCGTTGCGCCGGCTGGCAGTTTACGGGTCAGCAGCACCGCAATCATGCTGACGCCAAGGGCGATGCCGATGCAGTGGAAGGCGTCATTGTAGGCCATGATCGCCGCTTGCTGATGGGTGATCTCGCTGAGCTTGGCCAGGGCGGCCGTCTCACTGCCGAGTTTTTCCGTCAGCAATGTCAGGCGTTCGGCAACCTGTGGATTGCTTGGTACCAGAGATTCACGCAGGTAGTCGAAATACACTTTGGCCCGGCTGTCGAGCAGGGTGGCGAGCAGGGCAATGCCGATGGCGCCGCCGAGGTTACGCAGAATATTGAACAGGCTGGAGGCTGAGCCAGCGTCTTGCGGCATCACGTAGGCGGTGGCGATCAGCGAAATGGTCACCATCACCAAGGGTTGTCCGAGCGCGCGGATGATCTGGATATGGTTGAACTGCTCGCCGGCAAAGTCCGGATTGAGTACACCAGAGAGGAAGCTGGCTCCACCGAACAGGCCAAAACCAATGGCGCAGAGCCACTTCGGGGAAATCTTTTTCATCATTAACGGTACGAAAGGGATGAGGAATAGTTGCGGTACGCCCATCCACATAATCACTTCGCCGATCTGCAGTGCGTTGTAGCCCTGAATTTGTGCCAGATACAGCGGCAAAACATAGATCGAGCCATATAAGCCCATGCCCAGGCCGACGCTGGAAATACTCGACAGCCCAAAGTTGCGCTCGCGCAACACGCCGAGATTGATCAAGGGATTGGGGCGAGACACCTGCAGAATGACAAATAGCACCAGACTGATGGCGGCAATGCTGCCCAGGCCGCTGATCAGGTTCGACTCCAGCCAGTCCTTGCGATGGCCTTCCTCTAGAAATACCTGCAGGCAGCCGAGCCCTAGGCCGAGGGTGAGAATGCCGGCGTAGTCAGTGCTTTTCAGCATGTCCCAATTCGGCGCTTTCTTTTCTAGGCCATAGAGCAGCCCGGCAATCATCAGCAGGCCTGGTGGCACGTTGATGTAGAAGATGTATTCCCAGCCGAAGTTTTCGGTCAGCCAGCCGCCGAGCGTAGGGCCGATTGACGGTGCGAAGGTCGCTGTCAAGGCGAATAGCGCCATGCCTTTGGCGCGGTGATGCTCCGGTAGTTTGATCAGCGTCAGGGTGAACGCCAGTGGGATCAGCGCGCCGCCGGTAAAGCCCTGCATGGCGCGGAACACGATCATACTCTCCAGGCTCCAGGCCAGTGAGCAGAGCAGTGAGGAGAACAGAAAGCCGATGGATACCCACACGGCCAAACGTCGGGCCGAGAGCAGCTGCACCAGCCAGGCGGTGAGCGGGATCATGATGATCTCCGCGACCAGATAGGAGGTGGAAATCCACGAGCCTTCCTCTAGGGTGGCCGATAGCGCGCCCTGGATGTCCTTGAGTGAGGAGTTGGTGATCTGGATATCCAGCACCGCCATAAAGGCACCGAGCATGGCGCTCATCACCGCGATCCAGTCACGTCGGCTCGGTTCACCCGTCGGGCGGATCAGCGAATCACCGGTCATGTTGTGGCTCGGACTGCAGGTCGACCTTGACCTCGACCGACATGCCCGGGCGAATCAGGCCCTTGAGCGGATTATCCGTAGCAAAGGTCAGTTTCACTGGGATGCGCTGCACCACCTTGGTGAAGTTGCCGGTAGCGTTGTCTGGCGGTAGCAAGCTGAACTGCGCGCCAGATGCTGCGAACAGGCTGTCAACACGGCCTTCAATTGGCGTGTCAGGGAAGCTGTCGAAGATTAGCTCGGCTTTTTGCCCGGGGCGCATGTGGCTGATCTGGGTTTCCTTGAAGTTGGCCTGAATCCAGATTTCCTGGTCTGGTACTAGTGATAGCAGGTAGGTGCCGGTCTGCACGATTTGTCCATTACGCGCAGAGCGCTGTCCTACAAAGCCGCTGATCGGTGCGTGGATTTCGGTACGCGTGAGGTTCAACTCGGCTTGTGCCAGGTCGCTACGCGCGCTGGAGATCTGTGCTTCCAGGCGCTTGATATCAGCATTGAGGGTGTTGACTTGTTGGCGTTGTGATTGCAGGTCGGCCTGGGCTTTGTTGACTTGTGAGCGAGCAATGCGGCTATCGGCTGCCAGCGTGGTGACGCGTTCTTCGGAAACGAAACCGGGCTTGCGCAGGGTTTGTGCGCGCGACAGGTCAATTTTCGTCCGCCCGAGGGTGGCTTCGCTAGCGGCGACATCCGCCTGGCTGGCGGCGATCAAGCTGGCTTGTTGTTCCAGCGTGCTACGTGCCTGGCTTAACTCGGCCTCACGGGTGGCCAGGGCGGCCTCGGCACGTTGCTTGGCTAGCTCAAAGTCGGCACGCTCGAGTACCAGAAGCAGCTCGCCTTTTTCGACGTGTTGGTTGTCCTGTACCAATACCTGCTCAACGCGTGCGCCAAGCTGGCTTGATACTCGAGTGATTTCACCTTGCACGTAGGCGTTGTCAGTACTTTCGAGGTGGCGGCCGATTAGCAGCCAATGGCCAAACAGGCTTGCGGCAATAAGGGCGAGGATGATCAGGAAGACAAAAAGACGGCGTTTCAGTTGGGCGGGCATGGCTGTAGCTCGAAGTTCGGGCAAAAAATGTCAGTAAATTTAACAGTGTTCCTTATGTGTCAGTAGTCGTTAGACTTCATAAACTTTGTTGCTTATAGGGAACAATGATGGGGCTGGATGATGCGCTGATCTTTACTCGGGTGGTCGAGTGCCACAGTTTTACCCTGGCAGCGCAGGGGTTGGGCATGCAGAAATCGACGGTTAGCCGGCGTATTGCATTGCTTGAAGAGCGCTTGGGTGTGCGCTTGCTCAATCGCACCACGCGCAAGCTGCGCTTGACCGAGGTGGGGCAGGCTTATTACGAGCGTTGTCGGCAAATCATGCTTGATTTTGCTGAGGCCGAGCAGGCGGTAATGCAGCTGCAGCAAGAGCCGTCAGGTTTATTGCGAATTACCGCGCCAATTGAGTTCGGTCAGCTATTTCTTGGTCGTGTGCTCGGCGACTTTATGCGTTTGTATCCGCAGATTAATGCTGAAGTTGAGCTGACGTCGCGGCACGTTGATCCGGTTGAGGAAGGGGTGGATATTGCCATTTTGGTCGGGCAGCCACAGGACTCCACGCTGATTGCACGCAAGATGTTTGAGACCAGCCGGCGGCTGTATGCAAGCCCCGATTACCTGGCTTTGCATGGCACACCGCAAACGGTTGGCGAGTTGCTGGCGCATCGGGCGGTTTTGCTGCCCAGTGACTCTTCACGTTATTGGCCGTTACTTGGCGAAAGCATCATTTGCCAGCGCGTGTTGTCGTGCAACAACATCACCTTTGCCCGTGAGGCTGTATTAGCGGGTGCGGGAATTGCAGGTTTGCCGATAATGATCAGTACCCTGGCAGTGGCTGAAGGGCGACTGGTTGAGCTGTTGCCAGAGGCTTCTTTGCCGGTCGGCGAGTTGTATGCGGTCTACCCGTCGCGGCGCTTTCAGGCGATGAAGGTGAAAACCTTTCTGGACTTCCTGATGAGCCGTTTGCCGCTGTCAGATGGTCGTTTGCTGGAGACTGCCGCGTCTGGGCTGGTAATATTGCCGCCTTAATTGTCTTCGTTTCACTTCTTCGAGACTCACCATGACCCCCGTTCGCACCCGTATCGCGCCATCTCCTACCGGCGATCCGCACGTAGGTACTGCCTATATTGCTCTGTTCAACCTGTGCTTTGCCCGTCAGCACGGTGGCGAGTTCATCCTGCGTATCGAAGACACTGACCAACTGCGCTCCACGCGTGAGTCGGAGCAGCAAATTTATGACGCGCTGCGCTGGCTGGGCATCGAGTGGAGCGAGGGGCCGGATGTTGGCGGTCCGCATGGCCCGTATCGGCAGAGCGAGCGCGGCCATATCTACCAGAAGTACAGTGCTGAATTGGTCGAGAAAGGCCATGCCTTCCACTGTTTTTGCAGCCCAGAGCGCTTGGATAAAGTGCGTGCTGAACAAATGGAAGCCAAGCAGACGCCGCGTTACGACGGCCACTGCATGCACCTTGCTGCTGATGAAGTAAGTCAGCGCCTGGCGGCGGGTGAGCCGAACGTAGTGCGCATGAAGGTGCCGACCGAGGGTGTTTGTGTTGTGCCGGATATGCTGCGTGGCGAAGTGGAGATCCCGTGGGATCGCATGGACATGCAGGTGTTGATGAAGACCGATGGCCTGCCGACCTACTTTCTGGCCAACGTGGTCGACGATCATTTGATGGGCATTACCCACGTGCTGCGCGGCGAAGAGTGGCTACCGTCTGCGCCGAAACTGATCCTGCTCTACGAATACTTCGGCTGGGAGCAGCCGCAGCTGTGTTACATGCCGCTGCTGCGTAACCCAGATAAGAGCAAGCTATCGAAGCGCAAGAACCCGACCTCAATCACCTTCTACGAGCGTATGGGCTTTCTACCGCAGGCAATGCTCAACTACCTCGGCCGAATGGGCTGGTCGATGCCTGATGAGCGCGAGAAGTTCAGCCTCGATGAGATGGTTGAGCACTTTGATATCAATCGGGTCTCCTTGGGTGGACCTATCTTTGATCTGGAGAAACTGTCCTGGCTCAATGGGCAGTGGATGCGTGATCTGAGTGTCGAAGAGTTTGCTGCCGGTGCGCAGAAGTGGGCTTTCAACAGCAATTACCTGATGCAAATTGCGCCGCACGTGCAGGGTAGGGTGGAGACGTTCAGTCAGATTGCACCGCTGGCCAGCTTCTTCTTTGCTGGCGGACTGACCCTGGATGCCAAGCTGTTTGAACATAAGAAGCTGTCGGCTAATCAGGTGCGCCAGGTCATGCAGCTGATTCTGTGGAAGCTTGAAGCGCTGCGGCAGTGGGAAAAAGACCAGATTACCGCCAGCATCCAGGCTGTGGTTGAACACCTGGAGCTGAAGCTACGTGATGCCATGCCGCTGATGTTTGCAGCGATTACCGGCCAGGCCAGCTCCGTGTCGGTGCTGGATGCCATGGAAATCCTCGGTCCGGACCTCACCCGCTTCCGTCTGCGTCAGGCCCTTGAGCTGCTCGGTGGTGTGTCGAAGAAAGAAAACAAAGAGTGGGAAAAACTGCTAGCCAACATCGCCTGATCCCTGGGGCGACCGCTGGTCGCCTTGTGGCGGCCTGCCGGAGTTGGGTAAGTGGTTGTTCTGTCAGCATAAAAAATAGGCTTCAAGGTAAAAATAATGTTGACAGCTGCGGGGCACGCTCTTAACATGCGCCCCGTCCTTGCGATGGGGGTATAGCTCAGCTGGGAGAGCGCTTGCATGGCATGCAAGAGGTCAACGGTTCGATCCCGTTTATCTCCACCAATTTTGCAGTAGTAACTGCCACGGGCCAGCGTAAGCTGGCCTTGTTTTTCGAAGGTTTCGTCCCCTTCGTCTAGTGGCCTAGGACACCGCCCTTTCACGGCGGTAACAGGGGTTCGAGTCCCCTAGGGGACGCCATTTTTGCCCGCCTTGCGGGATTTTGAAGGGTCATTCTTTATTGAATGGCCCTTTTGTTTTTCTACCTCCCCAAAAATATTGAACCAAGACTGCCGCTGTCGTTTGGTTGATTTTTTATGGGCGCTGCCGTTGCGTATGTGCGCGGTGCGGGCAGGGCGCAGACGCCTTGTCCGGCAGCTAGAAAGAGACGCTAGTGCTGCTGGCATCAATAAGTCAGGCGTCGTCCAAGGTGCTGACTTCATAACTGGCCACCCTGTTACGTCCGGCCGCTTTGGCCTGATAGAGCGCCTGGTCGGCATGGCGCAGCAATTGCTCGCGGTCGCTACTTGTATCGGGAATCAGCGCGTAGACGCCAATGCTCAGGCTTAATCTGATGCTTGTGTTTTGCTGTACGCAGGGATGATTGGCCAGGTCTTCACGTACTTGCTCAGCCAGATCCAGTGCGCCATATAGGTCGGTATCACAGAGCACGGCAGCGAACTCTTCGCCACCAAAGCGCACTAGTAGATCATTGCGGCGCATGCGTTGTTGCATGCGTCGGGCGGCGTGCTGCAAGCATGCGTCACCGATTAGGTGGCCGTGTTCGTCGTTGACCTTCTTGAAATGGTCGAGGTCCATCATCAACACGGCAATAGGCCGCTGGCTGCGTTTGGCTTGCGCCAGCATGCGTTCCAACTCATCGTTTAGTACCTGGCGGTTGAATAGACCGGTCAGGTTGTCCCGACGGCTCAGTTCGGCCAGTTGCTGGTTGGCTGTGGAAAGCTCCTGCAGGGTCTGTTGCAGTGAGGCGGTGCGCTCTTCTACGCGGGTTTCCAGTCCCTCGTTGATCTGGCGTTGTAGCTCCAGTCTTTTTGCCTGTTCCACGCGCAGCTGCTGTTCGTTGGCAAGTAACTGAGCCTGAGCCAGTTGCTGTGCGCTTTGTGCTAAGCGGATGCGCGAACCGAGGGCTATCGAGAAAATCACCAGCTCAATAAGGCTACCGATCTGCTGGGCGTGTAGGGTCAGGAGCGAATTGGCAATCAGACCGGTGCCGCTGAGTACGCTGAACAGGCTGGCGGTTATCAAGGCGGACCAGCCCAGGGCAAACAACTTGGCCGGAGGATAACCATCACGCCAGCGCAGGGCGGTGAAGAAGACGCCAACGATTGCGCAGGCAATCAACAAAATAAAGCTACCGATCAGCGCTAGCGTGTAAGGCGCTGTCAACGCTGCGGCCATTACCAGTAGGCTGCAGCCAAGCAATATTCGAGTAATCCACGTGTAGGCGGGGTGCCGGGTCTTGAGGTCCAGTACGCCATAGGCGAAGAGTGTGCCGAATAGGGTCGCCAGTGCCGAGCTGAATGGGAAGCTCATTTGCTGCCATGTCAGTGAGTTAGGCCACAGCCACTGCAGAGCAAAACCCAATTGGATAAATTGGTAGAGGCTAAAGCTGGCGACAAATAGGCTGTACCACAGGTAGTTACGGTCGCGGGTGATGAGGAAAATCGACAGGTTATAAATCATCATCACCAGCAGTGCGCCGAAGAACAGCCCCTGCAGCAGTAGCATGCGCTGCTCGTGATGGTTGAATGCTTGGGCGCTCATCAGGCTGGCGCTGAGGTTGGCTGAGCCATCGGTCTGCATGCGCAGGATCAGTTCGCGCTCTTCGTTGGCTGCCAGGCTGAACGGCAAAACCAGTTGCCGGTGGTCAATCCAGCGCTGATGAAAGGGCCGCTGATCACCTGCCTGATACACCCGGTCACCCTCCAGGCCGTAGGCATCCAGTGAGTCTAGGAGTGGGTTGCCGATCAGTAGCACCCAGTTGATGGTTCTGTCAGTGGGGTTGTGCAGGGTAACTCGAAGCCAGTAAGCCTGCTTGCTGTAGCCGAAGCTGGCGTCACGGCGAGCTACTGCTTGCCAGGCTGATTCTGGTAGCTGGCGAACGCTGTTTATATCCGCCAGGCCTGTCGGGTCCGCCCAAAACTGCATGTCCGGGCCTGGCAATATGGCTGAGTCTCGCTCCGTCAGAGGCAGGCTGGCGGCTTGTCCCAGTGCGGGTAGCAACAGCAATAGAAGGACGCGCAGCAGTACAGTCAAAACGGGTTTCTCATGACGAGGGTGTTGGCGGGTGCCGCAAGGGTGCATTATTGCGCGGCCTTATGACATACCGATAGCTTAACCAGGGTTGCTATGAACCAAAATTTGCTGCACTGCCATGCCCGTCGCGATGAATGCCTGCAGGTGTTGGCCGCTGATTTGTTGGCACAAATTCAGCTCACGTTGACGCAGCAAGCCCGCGCAGGGCTGTTACTGCCCGGTGGTAGCAGCCCGCAGGCCTTGTTGCCGTTGCTGGCTCAGCAACTGGATGGCAATTGTGTCGACCTTAGCCCAAGTGATGAGCGCTGGGTGCCGGCGCAGGCAGCTGAGAGCAATTGGCAGTTGTTACGTCAGGGGCTGCCGCGCGCCAACTGTCTAGACCCGCGCCAGGGCGCAAGCCGCGAGCAAGCCGCAGCGGCCTGGGCTGAGCAGCTACGTGGTTGGTTGCCATTCAGTGCTGTGTTGCTGGGGATGGGAGAAGACGGGCACATCGCCTCACTATTTCCGCATATGCCTGGATTGACGGCGGCATTGGACCCGCACGCAGTGCCGGGCGCGCTTGCCGCGCAGGCCCCCCAAGAGCCTCGTGAACGGCTGTCGTTGAATCTGGCCATGTTGCAGCGAGGGCAATGGCTGGGGTTGCTGGCATTCGGTGCGCGTAAGCGCGAGTTGATCGATGCTGTGTTAGCTGACCAACCCTCTGTGCATGACTTGCCCTTGTACGCTTGGTTACAGCGCAGCCCCTTGCCGGTACGTATTTACTGGGCACCTTGAGAGGCTGCTAAGGTTTGCTGTGTTAAACAGGCGGTAACGCGGTCTATCAAAATCCTCATTTACTAGTCGTTAACGCTGCTGACACGCCGCGCAATGCTTCTCACCTGTTTTGTCTGCATGCATCTCGCTCACAAGCCCTTGCATAGGCACTAAGCCGTTACACTGCGAGTCTGTACCTCGCAGATAAAGGGAACCGTTATGTTGCATCCGGTTGTTGAGCAGGTTACCGCCGCCCTTGAGCAGCGTTCGACTAAGCGCCGCGAGCGTTATTTACAGCGTTTGGCGCAAGCTGCTGCCCGTGATCCACACCGCGCGCTGGGCTGTTCCAATCTGGCTCACGCATTGGCCGCGCAACCCGCTGATGCACGATTGATCATGAAGCAGGGCGGCTCGCCGCATGTTGCGATTATCTCCAGCTATAACGACCTGCTCTCGGCCCATGCCCCGCTCAGGGATTATCCCGAGCGCCTCAAGGTGGCGCTGGCCAAGGCCGGCGCGACTTCGCAGTTTGCTGCCGGGGTACCGGCCATGTGCGATGGCATCACCCAGGGCGAGGGCGGTATGCAGTTGTCGCTGTTCTCGCGCGATTTGATTGCCCAGGCCGCCGGCATTGGCCTGACCCATGGGATTTTCGACGGTGCGCTGTACCTTGGGGTGTGCGACAAGATTGTCCCTGGGCTCTTGATCGGCGCGCTGCATTTTGGCCATCTTCCGGCTGTGTTCGTGCCCGCCGGTCCCATGCAATCAGGCTTGCCGAATAAAGAAAAAGCCGCCGTGCGTCAACGTTATGCCCGTGGCGAAGCCAGCCGTGATGAGCTGCTGGCTGCCGAGCTGGCGGCTTATCATCAGGCTGGTACCTGCACTTTTTACGGCACGGCCAATACCAACCAGCTGCTAATGGAGGCCATGGGTTTGCATGTGCCGGGCAGTGCTTTTATTCATCCCTATACACCGCTGCGTGATGCGCTGACCGATGAGGCGGCGCGTCTGGTGGCGCACAACAGTCGTCAGGGTGAGCGCTATCTGCCAGTTGGTCAGCAGATTGATGCGCGGGCGTTGATCAACGCCGTGGTGGCCTTGCTCGCCAGTGGTGGTTCGACTAATCACACCCTACACCTACCCGCAATTGCCCGAGCGGCGGGCTATGAGCTGAACTGGGATGATTTTGCCGCGCTGTCCCGGGTGGTACCGCTACTGGCGCGGGTATACCCCAATGGCGCGGCGGATGTGAATCAGTTCCAGGCTGCCGGCGGGCCGGCCTGGCTATTACGTGAGCTGCTTGGTGCTGGCTTGCTGCATGACAATGTGGCCACCGCTGCCGGACATGGCTTGCATGCCTATACCCGCGAACCCTGGTTGGATGGCGAGCGTCTGACTTGGCGCGACTTGCCAGCACAGAGTCCGGCCCCGGACATTGTCCGGCCGGCGGCTGAACCGTTTGCCGAAGAAGGTGGGCTGGTGTTGCTAACAGGCAACCTGGGCCGTGGGATTGTGAAAACCTCGGCAGTCGATCCGGCGTTCTGGCAAATTCGCGCTCAAGCACGCATCTTCGATTCGGAAATTGCCGTACAGGAGGCTTATACCGCTGGTGAGCTGCAAGGTGACCTGGTGTTGGTGGTGCGCTTCCAAGGCCCACAAGCGAATGGCATGCCGGAGTTGCACAAGTTGATGCCCTTGCTGGCCAACTTGCAGCTAGCTGGCCAGCGTGTGGCTTTGGTGACTGATGGGCGAATGTCTGGGGCTTCAGGGCAGGTTTTCACGGCTTTGCACGTGACGCCAGAAGCTGCAGCGGGTGGGCCGCTGGCGCGTTTGCAAGATGGCGACTGGTTGGTGCTGGATGCACAGCATGGCCTGTTGCAGGTAGAGCTAAGCGAACAGCAACTTGCTGCACGGCCACTCACCTCTGCCAGTACCGAGTTGGAATTGGGTTATGGTCTGGAAATGTTTGCCGCGCAGCGTCGCTTGGTCGGCTCGGCTGAGCAGGGTGCCAGCAGCTTGTTTGAAGAATAAGCGTGAAGATGAATCTTGAGAGCGGGGAGCAAAGCATGAGCCTGACGATGGATGCGGTGTTGCAACAGGCCCGCCCGGTATTACCGGTTTTGGTTATCGAAGACATCAGTTTGGCGGTGGCCTTGGCCCGCGCGCTGCACGCCGGTGGCATTCGCGTGTTGGAAGTGACCATGCGCACGCCTCGGGCGCTGGACGCGCTGGCAGCCATGCGTAAGGAGCTGCCGGATCTGTTGATTGGCGCGGGTACGGTGATTCACGCCGAGCAATTCATCGAAGCCCGCGATGCGGGCGCGCAGTTTGCCGTCAGCCCCGGCTGCACCGAGCGCCTAGCATCTGCGGCTGAAGATTCTGGCCTGCCCTATCTGCCTGGGGTGATGACGCCGTCTGAAGTGCTGATGGCGTTGGAGTTCGGCTACCGTTCGCTGAAGCTTTTTCCGGCTGACGGTGCCACGAGCATCAAAATGCTCAAGAGCTTTAAAGGGCCGTTCACTGGTATTCGTTTCTGCCCAACCGGTGGAGTAACTCCGGATAATTTGATGAGCTTCCTGCGCCTGCCCAATGTGGCCTGTGTCGGGGGGACCTGGGTTGCGCCTAGCAACTTGGTGCGCGCTCGCGCCTGGGATCAGATTACCCAGTTGGCCGCTGAAGCGCTTGCCTTGGCGGGTAGCCAGGAACAGCCCAAATGAGTTGGGAGCTGAGCAATCCCTTTGTCATCGATATCCAGGTTACTGCGGACGATATCGATGGTCTTGGGCATGCCAATAACGCCGTCTATGTCAGCTGGCTGGAGCGCTGCGCTTGGCGGCATTCGCAGTTTCTGGGGTTGGACCTGGTTGAGTACCGTCGGCTGAATCGCGCCATGGCCGTGCTGCGTCATGAAATCGATTATCTGGCCAGTGCCTATGAAGACCAGCAGCTGCAGATGGCGACATGGATCGTCGAGTCGGATCAGCGCTTGAAGATGGATCGGCGCTTTCAATTAATCCGGCCAGCCGATGGCGTCACCTTGCTGCGGGCGAAAACCACGTTTGTTTGCATTGAGCTGTCTAGCGGCAAGCCCAAGCGCATGCCTCGCGAGTTTGTTGAGGGGTATGGCAGGGCGTTGCCATCCGCTTTCCCGTTGGGGTTGTAGCGTTCAATTTACTTGCGGGGCGAGGAACAGTGCATCGTTGCGATAGACGAGCTGAAAGTAGCGGGTCTCGCCTGGTTGGATCAGTATCGATTGGGCATTTTGCAGCGGTATCTGCGCACAGTAGCCGGTTGGCTCCAGTTGCAAGAGCAGGCCGACTTCTCCCGCCGGGACCTGTAACTCTAAGGTTTCGCCGAGCGGTACTCTGGCATTCAGTTGCTCATCCACTTGCAGCGCCACATCGCAGGCGTTGGGTGCATCCTTATCGCGACTGATGATCAGCCGTGCCGGGATACTTGAACTCAACACATGCTGCGTTGGGCTGGGGATCGGTGGATTGGCTTGGGAGGCGAGGGTGCTGAAGCCTAGCAGCAGGCTTGCGAGTAGCCGTGCGATACGCATGATGTGTCTCCTGACGTGGTGCCTGTGCTGTATGGACTGGTGATTGGCGCTCTGCGTTCCCCCGTTTGCTACTTCTTGCTGGATATCTGTACGCGTACACTACGCGGCGTTTTTTGTGGTCCGCCATCCATGGCGGCCACCCCTCCGGGGCCGTTGCTGTGCAACGTCAATTATTGCTCCCGGCAACTTTTCGAGAGCTGACTTATGCAAATCGCCCTGGCCCCGATGGAGGGGTTGGTCGACGAAATCCTTCGCGATGTACTGACCCGAGTGGGCGGTATTGATTGGTGCGTGACGGAATTTATTCGGGTAACTGAGCGGGTATTACCCGCCAGCACCTACCAGAAGCTCGCGCCTGAGCTATTCAGCGGTGCGCAAACGGCAGCGGGCACGCCGCTGCGCGTGCAGTTTCTGGGTTCTGATCCCGCTTGTTTAGCCGATAACGCTGCCTTTGCCTGCACGTTGGGCGCACCCGTTATCGACCTCAATTTTGGCTGTCCTGCCAAGACGGTAAACAAGTCCCGTGGTGGCGCGGTATTGCTCAAAGAGCCCGAGTTGCTCCACGCCATCGTCCGCGAGGTGCGCCGCGCAGTGCCGGTGGCGATCCCGGTAACGGCGAAAATGCGCTTAGGTTTTGACCATAAGGACTATGCCCTGGAGTGCGCTCAGGCTTTGGCTGAGGGTGGCGCGGCGCAAATTGTGGTGCACGCGCGGACCAAGGTCGAAGGTTATAAGCCGCCGGCGCATTGGGAGTGGGTGGCGCGGGTGCAGGATGCAGTTAAGGTGCCGGTGTTCGCCAATGGCGAGATCTGGACGCTGGATGACTGGCGGCGTTGTCGCGAGGTCAGTGGCGTCGAAGACATCATGCTTGGCCGTGGCCTGGTGGCACGCCCCGACCTGGCTCGGCAGATTGCCGCCGCCAAGGCCGGGCAGGTGGTGGTGGCCATGAGTTGGGCAGAGTTGCAGCCGCTGTTGGCGGACTTCTGGCTGCAGGCGCGGCGCAAAATATCGCCACGCTATGCGCCAGGGCGGCTCAAGCAATGGTTGGCTATGTTGACCCGCAGCTATCCGGAAGCCACCGAGCTGTTCAACTTGCTGCGCCGCGAGAGCGACTGCATGCGTATCGATGCCCTGCTCGGTATCGACTTTCTCGACTCCGGGTGCGTCGAACAGGCCAGCGCCTGAGCGTTTCCCCTTAGAACCTGTTTACGATCTCGCGAGCTAGAGTCATGTAAGGCAAAAACAGGCGAGGAAGCGGACTGCGCTCGTCCGCAAGTGTGCTGTTGTACATGAGCATTCCGACTGGGCTCGCATCCGAGCCTGTTTTTAACGCAGCAGGGCCGACGCGCAGCAGATCGTAAATAGGTTCTCAGCGCCCGCCGCTGACATCCAGTAGCGCACCGTTGGTATAGGACGCCTGCTCACTGGCCAGCCAGAGAATAGCTTCGGCCACTTCACTGGCCAGGCCGCCACGGCCCATGGGCACGCCCTGGCTGACCCGCGCAACGCGCTCCGGCTCACCACCGCTGGCGTGAATTTCAGTGGCAATCACGCCGGGGCGCACCGCGTTGACGCGAATGCCATCCGCTGCCACTTCTTTGCTCAGGCCTAGGGTCATGCTGTCGATTGCGCCTTTGGCGGCGGCGTAGTCGATGTACTCGCCGGGTGAGCCAAGCCGTGCGGCCGCCGATGACAGGTTGACGATGGCACCGCCGTTGCCGCCCTGGCGCGTCGACATGCGTTTAATCGCCTCGCGACAGCAGAGAAAACTGCCAAACACATTGGTCGCAAACACCCGTTGCCAGCGCGCCAGCTCCATCTGCTCCAGGCGCATTTGGGTTTCCAGTATGCCGGCATTGTTGACCAGCACATCGAGACGGCCAAAGCGCTGATCGATGTGGGCGAATAGCTGCAAGACTTGGCTTTCGTCTGCTACGTCAGCCTGCACGGTGATGGCCTGACCGCCGGCTGCGATGATTTCCTCTGCCAGTGCGTCAGCTGTCGCTCGCTGGCGTTGGTAATTCAGGCAGAGCGTATAGCCCTGGGTAGCAGCCAGTCTGGCGGTAGCGGCACCGATGCCGCGGCTGGCGCCGGTAATCAACATGACTTTGGTCATTACGCATTCTCCCTGTAAAAAATTTACCGAAGGCTTGAAATCTACCTGAGTAACCACATTTTCAGTGATGTGGGATGCCGAAGTCGGGTCCTGCGCTTAATCACTCGCTGAAATTCAGGAGATTTATCCATGAGCACCGCATTTTCCATGACCCCACTGTTCCGTCAGTCCGTTGGCTTCGACCGTTTTAACGATTTGTTCGAGTCGGCCATGCGCAACGAGGCAGGCAGCAGCTACCCACCTTATAACGTCGAAAAGTACGCAGACGACCAATACCGCATCGTTGTCGCCGCTGCTGGCTTTCAGGAAGACGACCTGGAGCTGCAAGTCGAACGCGGTGTGCTGACCGTGAGTGGCGGCAAGCGTGAAGCCAGCGCCGAGAACGTCACCTACCTGTATCAAGGCATCGCTCAGCGAGCGTTCAAACTGTCATTCCGGTTGGCCGACCATATCGAGGTCAAGGCAGCCAGTTTGGTCAACGGCCTGCTGAATATCGATTTGCTGCGCATCGTACCGGAAGAGGCCAAGGCCAAGCGCATCCCGATCGGCGCGAGCCGCACTGTGCTGCAGAGCTAAGAGCGCGTCTCTGCTCGAGGCAGCCTTACGTTACCAACCAGAGCACCTGCGGGTGCTCTGGTTGTTTTACCGGCTCGTCGATCTACAGTTGTCGTGTAGCAATTGACGAAACTGCTCCAGCGGTACCGGTTTGCTGAACAGATAGCCTTGGTAGTGGTGGCAGCCTTGTTGCTGCAGGAACGCCAACTGTTCGGTTTGCTCAACCCCCTCGGCAATCATGTCTAGGCCCAGGCTGCGTGCCATGGCAATGATGGCGCGGATGATCTCGGCATCGTTGGCATCTTGGGTGGCATCGCGCACGAAGGATTGATCGATCTTCAGTACATCCACCGGTAAGCGCTTGAGGTAGGTCAGCGAGCTGTAGCCAGTACCGAAATCATCCATGGCGAAGGTTACGCCGAGGCGCTTTAGTCGGTTCATTTTGGCAATCGTGTCGTCGATATTCTGGATAACGATGCCTTCAGTGATCTCCAGCTTGAGCATCTTCGGTGGCAGTTGGCTGTTGTTCAGGCAGCTTTCTACTCGCTCAACAAAGTTGTTCTGACGGAACTGTCGTGGGCTGATATTCACGCACAAGCTGAACTGCGCGGCGTCGACCATGCCCTGTTGAAGCAGTTGTGCGCAGGCGTGGCAGGCTTCAGCGAGCACCCAACCGCCGACTTCGAGAATCAACCCGCTTTCCTCAAGAATGTGAATAAACAGTGCCGGTGATTGCGCGCCCAGTGTTGGATGCATCCAGCGCAGTAGGGCTTCAGCGCCGATGATTCGGTTGTTGCGGGCGTCGACCTGGGGTTGAAAGTGCAGTTCAAACTCGCCGCGTGCCTGGGCCAGACGCAGGTCGTTCTCCATACGCAGGCGTTCGCTGGCCGCTTTTTGCATGGTGTCTCGGAATAGCTGGATGCAGTTACGTCCGGAGTCCTTGGCTCGGTAGAGCGCGATATCGGCTCGTTTGAGCAAATCTGATGGGGTATTGCCATGGTCGGGGATCAGCGCAATACCGATGCTTGGCGTGACTTGCAGTTGTTGACCGTCAAGCAGCATCGGTTCTGCCAGCAGGTTGCGGAGTTTTTCCGCCAGGCTGCGAACCTGGCTGACCACTGCTGAGCGTTTGCCTTCCAAGCCCGAAATCAGCACAACAAACTCATCGCCGCCTAAGCGTGCCACGGTGTCTTCCTGGCGCACGCTGGCTTCCAAACGTGCAGTCACCAGCTTGAGCACGGCATCACCCACCGGGTGGCCGAGTGAGTCGTTGATGTGTTTGAAGTGATCAAGGTCGATAAACAGCAGTGCGCCGCGTAGATCGTGGCGCTTGAGCAGGGCGATCTGTTGGGTCAGGCGGTCGAGCAGCAAGGCGCGATTGGGCAGGTTGGTCAGCGAGTCATGGTAGGCCAGGTGTTGCACTTGGGCTTGGGCGTTTTTTAGCTCGCTGATATCCCGTGCGGTTAGCAACAGGCAGGGCGTGTTGTCGAGCTCAATGGGTTCGACCGATACCTCGACCAGCTTGATCGTGCCGTCGCGGTGTTTACCGTGCATCTCCATGTGGTAGACATGGCCGTCGCGCATAAGCCGTTCGATCATAAGCTGGCGCTCTGACATGTCAGCCCAGACGTTCAGCTTCATGGCGCTACAACCAATGACTTCTTCTGCTTTGTAGCCGGTCAGCCGGCAGAAGCCGTCATTGACCTCGATATAGCGGCCACTGTCGCGCTCGGTAATGGTGATGGCGTCTGGGCTTGAGTGAAATGCCAGGGCGAATTTCTCTTGGCTGGCCTGCAATTGTGCTTGGGCTTTCTGCCGTTCGCTGATGTCGCGAAAGGTGGTCAGAATGCAGCGTTGGTTGCTAACAAGCACAACCCGTGAAGAAACCACGCAGGTGATGATGCCGCCTTTTTTATCGCGGTAGTCCGCCACCTCGTTGTGCAGCATTTGGTTGCGTTTAAGTTTCCCTGCTAGGCGGTTGCGTTGATTCAGATCCGCCCAAAATTGCAGGTCGGTCATCTTGCGCCCGACCACTTCCTCTGGTTGCCAGCCAAAGGTCTGACTAAAGCTGGAGTTGACCTCTAAGGTCAGGCCGTCTGGTAGCGTTGTCAGCGTGATTGGGTCAGGGCTGGCTTGGAATAGGCTGGCAAATTTGGCTTCCGAGGCGGTCAGGCTCTGCTCTCTGAGTACACGCTCACTGATATCGATAAGAATTCCAGCCATGCGCTCGGGCTTGCCATTGGCATCCCGGTAGAGCTTGGCGGTGCTCTCAAGGTAGTGCACCTCCTGGTTGGCGTGGATCGCTCGATAGGTGACTTGGTAATCCTCGGTCAGGCCCTGGGCTAGGTCATTGAAGTGCTTACGCATGGCATGGCGATCTTCCCGTGGCACGAAATTAAAGAATTTGCGGAAGTCGTCATGAAAGGGGGATTCTTCGAGGCCTTGCAATTTCGAGGCGCGGGCCGAGCCGAACAGCATATTGCTGGGTATATGCCAGTCCCACGTGCCTAGGTCTGCTGAGTCCAGCGCTAGATTGAGGCGTTCTTGGCTGTCTCTTAATGCCTGCTCTTGAGCGCGTTGCTGGGTTATGTCGCGCAGCGAAAGTACCAGGCAGGTTTTGCCCTCCAGGGTGATTTCGCCACCAAATAGCTGGTTGTAAAGGAGGCTACCATCACGATGGTAAAGCGACACTTTCAGTCCGCTTAGTGCACGGTTTTTTATGGCGTCCATCATTCGCTGGCGATCATCCGGACGCTCCCAGAGGTTCATCTCTAGCGAGGTTCGGCCGATAACTTGCGCGCTGGTCCAACCAAACTGGCGTTCAAAACCTGCGTTAACTTCAATAAAGCGGCCGCTGGCCTTATCGGTGATCACTAGCGCGTCTGGGCTGTGGTTGAAGGCTTGGGCGAACTTATCCTCACTGCTACGCAGTGCCTGTTCCTTGGCTTGCTGACTGGTGATGTCGCGGATTACACCTATTACTCGCTGTTTGCCATCGGCATCCAGCTGCAAGCTGCCGCTGATTTCCAGCCAATGCAGGCTGCCGTCAGGCCAGAGAATACGATGGCTAAAGGCACGGTTGGTTGGGTTGCCGGCGAGTAACTGTTCGAATAGCTTGAGGACTTCGGCGCGATCTTCAGTGGGGATCAGTTCGATGTAGTCAATCTGTTTTCGCAGTGGGCGGGTCGGGTCAAGACCGAATAAGGCCTGTGCTCCGCGTGACCAACTGACCCGGCCGCTTTCGATGTCCCAGTACCACGTGCCGAGGTTGGCACCGTTGAGTGCACGTAGCAGGCGTGGAGCATCATCCCAGGTGCTTTCAAATTCGGTGGGATCTGATGCTGGGATAAACGGCAGTGGAGGGTTGCGATCACTGGGTTCGGCCACGAGCAACTCTTCCTTTATAAGCGTGGGTTTCGTGGCAGTTGGCTGAGCAACTAAACGGAATCATGCAGAAACCTTTTTTATCGTTATAGACCCACGTTAGCCCTTACTCGCTTGCTAGTGCAAGGCCGTCGCGTTGGGCATCGAGCAGGTTCATAAAGGCCCGTGCGGCATTCGATAAGGTGCGCTCGGTGTGGCTTATATAGCCCAGTTGGCGGGTCAGTTGAATGCCAGGTAATGGCAACCTCGCCACTTGTTCGTCGAGCATAGTGCGCGGCAACACGCTCCAGGCCAGGCCGATGGAGACCATCATCTTGATGGTTTCCAGGTAGTTGGTACTCATGGCGATGTTCGGCGTTAGCCCTTGAGTCTCGAAGAGGCGGCGTACGATGTGGTGGGTGAAGGTGTTGCCACCGGGGAATACCGCCGGATGGTGCGCAACATCTGTCAGGCTGACTGCACCATTACGTGCCAGGGGGTGCTCGGGGGCAGCGACAAAATCCAGTGGGTCGTCCCACACCGCCACGGCATGCACTGGCTCGCGGGTTTCCGGGGCCAGGGTGATCACCGCCAGCTCGGCGCGGCCATGCAGCACTTCTTCATAGGCCACCTCCGAGTCGAGGAATTGAATATCCAGCGCCACCTGCGGGTGCGCCCGAGTAAAGGCGCGCAGTAGCGGTGGTAGGCGATGCAGGCCGATATGGTGACTGGTGGCCAGGGTCAGGCGACCGCTTATCTCGCCATTCAGGTTGGTCAGCGCACGGCGCGTATCATCCAGCACATTGAGAATCTGGTACGCACGCGGTAGCAGGGCGCGCCCGGCCTCGGTCAGGCTGACTTCGCGGCCCAGGCGGTCGAACAGGCGCACATTAAGCTGGTGCTCCAGGCTGGCGATGCGCTTGCTCACTGCTGGTTGAGTCAGGTGCAAACGCTCCGCTGCCTCGGAAAAACTACCCAGCTCGGCGATGGCAATAAATGCATTGAGGGTGGCGAGATCCATGCGGTGAGTCCTGGCAGCGAGTGCTAAGTGTTTGAGAGAGTCGCAGTTGTAACCTAACTGTATTCCCGTTTGGAATTCTTTGAATGAAAAATATGAATTTGAGTAATTTCAAGCAAGCCCATACGATTGTCACATAAGCCAAAGGGCTATTCGCCCAGGCATAGAAACACGCTGATGAGGGAAAGCTGATGGCTGGCAAAACGCTCTACGATAAGCTCTGGGAAATGCACGAGGTAAAACGTCGTGACGATGGTTCGTCACTGATCTACATCGACCGGCATATCCTCCATGAAGTGACCTCGCCGCAGGCCTTTGAGGGCTTGCGTCTGGCTAGCCGTAAGCCGTGGCGCATTGATGCCAACATCGCCACTCCGGACCATAACGTGCCGACCACCAAAGCCGAACGTCAGGGCGGTCTGGAGGCCATTACTGATGAAGTCTCGCGTATTCAGGTGCAAACCCTGGATGAAAACTGCGATGACTTCGGCATCCTCGAGTTCAAGATGAACGACGTGCGCCAAGGCATCGTTCACGTGGTTGGCCCAGAGCAGGGTGCGACCTTGCCGGGCATGACCGTGGTCTGCGGTGACTCGCACACCTCCACTCACGGCGCATTCGGCGCGCTGGCCCACGGTATCGGCACCTCCGAGGTCGAGCACGTGCTCGCGACCCAGTGCTTGGTGGCGAAGAAAATGAAAAACATGCAAGTGCGCGTCGAAGGCACGTTGCCATTCGGCGTCACTGCCAAGGACATCGTGTTAGCTGTAATTGGCAAGATCGGCACCGCAGGCGGCAACGGCCACGCGTTGGAATTCGCCGGTAGCGCTATTCGCGATCTGTCGCTGGAAGGGCGCATGACCATCTGCAACATGTCTATCGAGGCCGGTGCTCGTGTTGGCTTGGTGGCGGTGGATGAGAAAACCATCGCTTACGTCGAGGGT
Source organism: Pseudomonas sp. (assembly GCF_046581935.1). Taxonomy (GTDB): domain Bacteria; phylum Pseudomonadota; class Gammaproteobacteria; order Pseudomonadales; family Pseudomonadaceae; genus Aquipseudomonas. The sequence goes on along the minus strand of NZ_JAYGFK010000012.1, from coordinate 47,561 downwards.
CGTCCGTTCTCCCCGAAAGGTGCGGATTGGAGCAATGCTGTGGCGCAGTGGCAGGACCTGGTGTCCGATGCGGATGCTGTTTTCGATACCGTAGTAGAGCTGAAAGCCGAAGACATCAAGCCGCAGGTCAGCTGGGGTACTTCGCCAGAAATGGTTTTGGCCGTCGATCAGAACGTGCCGGACCCAGCTGTTGAAAACGATCCGGTGAAGAAGGATTCGATCACGCGCGCCTTGAAGTACATGGGCTTGCAGGCCAATCAGGCGATTACTGACATCCAGCTGGATCGCGTGTTTATCGGCTCCTGCACTAACTCGCGTATTGAAGATCTTCGCGCCGCCGCTGAAGTGGCCAAGGGCCGTAAGGTTGCCGCGACCATCAAGCAGGCGATGGTGGTGCCAGGTTCTGGTCTGGTTAAAGCCCAGGCAGAGAAAGAAGGGCTAGATAAGATTTTTATCGAGGCCGGTTTTGAATGGCGTGAGCCGGGCTGCTCCATGTGCTTGGCGATGAACCCGGACAAACTCGGCAACGGCGAGCATTGCGCGTCCACCTCTAACCGTAACTTCGAAGGCCGTCAGGGGGCCGGTGGGCGTACCCACTTGGTCAGCCCCGCGATGGCCGCAGCGGCGGCAGTGACCGGTCGCTTTATCGACGTGCGCGAATTGATCCAGGCCTAAGGAGCTGACGATGAAGGCTTTTACTCAACATACCGGCTTGGTCGCTCCACTGGATCGCGCCAACGTCGACACCGACCAGATCATCCCCAAGCAGTTTTTGAAGTCGATCAAGCGTTCTGGTTTTGGCCCTAACTTGTTCGATGAATGGCGTTATCACGATGTAGGCCAGCCCAATCAGGACAACTCCAAACGCCCGGTTAACCAGGAATTCGTGTTGAACTTCCCGCGTTACCAAGGTGCCAGTGTGCTGCTGGCGCGGGAGAACTTCGGTTGTGGTTCGAGCCGTGAGCATGCGCCATGGGCGTTGGAAGAGTACGGCTTCCGCGCAATCATCGCGCCGAGCTTTGCCGACATCTTCTTCAACAACAGTTTTAAAAACGGTCTACTGCCGATCATCCTCAAGGAAGAGGAGGTCGATGCGCTGTTCCAGCAAGCGGAAGCCACAGTTGGCTATCAACTGACCGTCGACCTGGCCGCGCAAACCGTGACCCGTCCGGATGGTGTGCAGTACAGCTTTGAGGTCGATGCCTTCCGCAAGCATTGCCTGCTCAATGGTCTGGACGATATCGGCCTGACCCTGCAGGACAGCGATGCGATCAAGACTTTTGAAAGCACTTATCAGCAGCGCAGCCCTTGGCTGTTCGGCGCAATCAAGTAATCAGCGGGCGAGTGCATCCGTCACTCGCCGAATAATGAGTTGAGAAAAGCATGTCCAAGCAGATTCTGATTCTCCCCGGCGACGGTATCGGTCCGGAAATCATGGCCGAAGCGGTCAAGGTGCTGACCCTGGCCAACGATAAGTACAACCTGGGTTTCGAGCTGAGCTTCGATGACCTCGGTGGCGCGGCTATCGACCGTTACGGCGTGCCGTTGGCTGACGAAACCCTGGCCCGCGCCAGAGCGGCCGATGCGATTCTTTTGGGCGCTGTCGGTGGCCCGAAGTGGGATGCGATTGATCCTGCCATTCGTCCTGAGCGCGGCCTGCTGAAGATTCGTTCGCAGCTGGGGCTGTTCGGCAATCTGCGCCCGGCGATTTTGTATCCGCAGTTGGCTGGGGCTTCCAGCCTCAAACCGGAAATCGTTGCCGGTCTGGATATCCTTATCGTGCGTGAGCTGACCGGAGGCATCTATTTCGGCCAACCGCGCGAGAGCAAGGTGCTGGAAAACGGCGAGCGCATGGCCTATGACACCCTGCCGTACAGCGAGAGCGAAATCCGCCGGATCGCCCGCGTCGGCTTTGATATGGCCCGCGTACGTGGCAAAAAACTCTGCTCGGTGGACAAGGCCAACGTGCTGGCCTCCAGCCAGCTGTGGCGTGCCGTAGTTATTGAAGTGGCCAAGGATTACCCAGACGTTGAGCTCAGCCACATGTACGTCGACAACGCCGCCATGCAACTGGTGCGCGCGCCGAAGCAGTTCGATGTGATGGTTACCGACAACATGTTTGGCGACATCCTGTCGGATGAAGCGTCGATGCTGACCGGCTCCATCGGCATGCTGCCGTCCGCTTCGCTGGATGCCAACAACAAGGGCATGTACGAGCCGTGCCACGGCAGCGCACCGGATATCGCAGGGCAGGGCATTGCCAACCCGTTGGCGACCATCCTCTCGGTATCGATGATGCTGCGTTATAGCTTTAACCAGTCGATTGCGGCTGATGCCATTGAGTTGGCTGTAAGCAAAGTACTGGATCAGGGCTTGCGTACTGGCGACATTTACAGCGCGGGTACGACCAAGGTCGGTACGGCGGCTATGGGTGATGCGGTAGTCGAAGCGTTGCGCAGTCTGTAATCTTTCTGGCCCGCCGGACAGTCTCCGGCGGTCAGCTTATATAGGTGTAGTGGTTATGAAACGTGTAGGTCTGATCGGTTGGCGCGGCATGGTAGGTTCTGTGCTGATGCAACGCATGCTGGAAGAGCAGGATTTCGACTTGATCGAACCGGTGTTCTTCACTACGTCCAATGTCGGGGGCCAAGGCCCGGCGATTGGCAAGGAAACGGCACCTTTGAAGGATGCCTACAGCATTGACGAGCTGAAAAGTCTGGACGTGATCCTGACCTGCCAGGGCGGCGACTACACCAATGAAGTCTTTCCCAAGCTGCGCGAAGCCGGCTGGCAGGGTTATTGGATCGATGCCGCCTCGTCGCTGCGCATGGACGATAGCTCGGTCATCGTGCTCGATCCGGTCAACCGCAAGGTGATCGACCAGCAACTGGATGCTGGCACCAAGAACTACATCGGTGGCAACTGCACGGTCAGCCTGATGCTGATGGCCTTGGGTGGCCTCTACGAAGCCGGTCTGGTTGAGTGGATGAGTGCTATGACCTATCAGGCGGCATCTGGTGCCGGCGCACAGAACATGCGCGAGCTGATCAAGCAGATGGGGGCGATCAACGCTTCGGTGGCTGATGAAATGGCAGATCCTGCCAGCGCCATTCTGGATATCGACCGCAAAGTGGCTGAAGCCATGCGTGGTGAGTCGTTCCCCGTCGACAATTTCGGTGTGCCGCTGGCCGGCAGCCTGATCCCCTACATCGACAAGGAACTGCCGAACGGCCAGAGCCGTGAAGAATGGAAAGGCCAGGCGGAAACCAACAAGATTCTCGGCCGTTTCAAGAACCCGATCCCGGTCGACGGTCTTTGCGTGCGCATCGGCGCCATGCGTTGCCACAGCCAGGCGCTGACCATCAAACTGAACAAAGATGTTCCGCTGGCGGATATCGAAGGCTTGATCAGTCAGCACAATCCATGGGTCAAGCTGGTGCCAAATCAGCGTGAAGCAAGCATCCGTGAACTGGGTCCGACTGCGGTGACAGGTACTTTGAGTGTGCCGGTCGGTCGTCTGCGTAAGCTCAACATGGGCTCGCAGTACTTGGGTGCGTTCACTGTCGGTGACCAGTTGTTGTGGGGTGCGGCGGAGCCGTTACGCCGCATGCTGCGAATTTTGTTGGAGCGTTGATCGCGCAGCGCTGGTAAGTAGCGCTAGCTATCTAAGAGGAGCGGGCTGTTGGGTGTTCGAATCAAATCGAGCGCTCAGCAGTTCGCTCCTTTGCATTTGGCGGGTGCGCCTATACAGTGCTGGGCTTATTTCCTCGAGCCTTGTCATGACCCGTACTTTTGATATTGCCGTAATTGGTGCCACCGGCAGCGTTGGCGAAACCCTGGTGCAGCTGCTAGAGGAGCGCGAGTTCCCGGTGGCCAATCTGCATCTGGTAGCCAGCGGTGAGTCAGCCGGGCGCTCCTTGTCTTATAAAGGCAAGAACCTGCGCGTACGTGATCTTGAAACCTTTGATTTCTCCACCGTGCGCCTGGCTTTCTTTGCTGCTGGCAGCAAGGTAACGCAGAAATATGCGGTTCAGGCGAGTGCTGCCGGTTGTGCGGTCATCGACTTGGCCAGTGGTTTGCCTGCTGCGCAGGCACCGCGGGTTATTCCAGAGGTCAATTCGCAAGCGCTGGCAAACCTTGCCGCTCCCTGCCTATTAACCAGCCCTAGCGCTCCCGGTATCGCGCTGGCCTCTGTGCTGGCGGCGCTGCCTAGCGCGATCAATATCCAACGTTTGACGGTGACCGCTTGCTTGGCTGTCTCCAGTCGTGGTCGTGAGGCAGTGTCCGAGCTGGCGCGGCAAACGGCTGAATTACTCAATGGTCGTGCGCTTGAACCTCGGTTGTTTGATCGGCAAGTGGCGTTCAATCTGCTGGCGCAGGTTGAGTCGACCGCTAGCGATGGACATACCGCGCTGGAGCGGCAAATAGCTGGCGAAATAAAGGAATTGCTGGGCTTGCCGCAACTGCCGGTTGCAGTGACCTGCATTCAGGCCCCTGTGTTTTTTGGCGACAGTTTGAGTGTTTCGTTGCAGGCGCAATCAGCTATTGATCTTCAACAGATCTATGCCGCATTGGAGGCTGCGCCGGCGCTGGAGTTGGTTGAGCTGAGCGATTATCCGACTGCGGTGGGCGATGCTGTCGGCCAGGATGTCATCTATGTGGGGCGTGTGCGCGGCGGTTTGGATGATTCTGCCGAACTCAATTTGTGGATTGCGTCTGATAACGTGAGAAAAGGCGCCGCGCTGAATGCTGTGCAAATAGCCGAGTTGTTGATAAAACACTATCTGTAAAAGATACTTACCTAGAAATTTGAAGAATCTTTCGAGCTTGGCAATACTGGCTGAGTTGATTGCTGAATGGGGACACACCTTAGGGTGTAACAGGCAGCAATTTTCAAGATCCTCTCGCTTGTCGAGAAAAAAGAAAAAACAAGGGATAACGCTATGGTTCGGGTTCGCAAACTGGTGCTGGCAATTGCAGCCGCTTCGGCGCTGTCATCCGGTATGGCGCACGCGCTGGGGTTGGGTGAGGTTACCCTGCAATCAGCGCTCAATCAGCCATTGGTCGCTGAGATCGAGTTGCTGGAAGTGCGAGACCTGGCTTCCAATGAGGTTATTCCGACCCTGGCATCTCCCGAAGCGTTCACTAAGGCGGGCGTAGATCGTCAGTACTTTCTGACCGATCTTAAATTTACCCCGGTACTTAAACCCAATGGCAAAAGTGTCATTCGGGTCACGTCCAGCAAGCCGATGCGTGAGCCCTACCTGAACTTCCTGGTTGAAGTGTTGTGGCCCAGTGGCCGTTTGCTTCGTGAGTACACGGTGCTGCTCGATCCGCCACTGTACACCCCGCAAAGTGTTGTTCCTGCCGCCGCGCAACTACCAGTCGCTACACCTGCGCCACGAATCCAAACTCCCGCCCCGCGTCCTGTATCTGTCGCAAGCAAACCTGCTAGTTCGGCCTCAGGTGTGGCCCCAGCCCCCGTAGCCGCCCCAGTTGCCAAACCACTGGAAGGCAATGAATACAAAACCACGGCCAATGACACCCTCTGGGAAATTGCCCAGCGCGCCCGCGCCGGTGGTAGCGTGCATCAGGCCATGCTGGCGATTCAGGATCTGAATCCGGATGCCTTTATTGGTGGCAACATCAACCGCCTGAAAAGCGGTCAGGTGCTGCGTCTTCCTGATCAACAGCAGGTCAAAAGTCGCGCTCAAGGCGAGGCGATTGCCCAGGTTGCTGAGCAGAATGCAGCATGGCGTGAAGGCCGCAGTATTGCTGCCAGCACCCGCCAATTAGATGCAACCAAACGCACCAGTGCTGCAGTAGCGCCTGCGAAGGTTGAGGCTAGTGACAGCCTGAAACTGGTTGCTGCCGATAGCGGCAAAGCTACTGCAGGCAGCGACAAGGGTTCTGCCAACAGCAAGGCTCTGTCCGATAAGTTGGCCGTTACCCAGGAGAGCCTTGACTCCAGTCGCCGCGAAAACGACGAGCTGAAAGGCCGCATGACGGATCTGCAGAGCCAACTCGACAAACTGCAGCGTCTTATTCAATTGAAAGATGATCAAATGGCCAAGCTGCAGGCTGATCTAGCTGCGCAAGGTAAGGCTCCAGTTGTTGCACCTGTTGCTGCTCCCGAAGCACCGGTTACTGCTGAAACTCCGGTAGAGCCAGCTCCGGCACCGGCAGTAGCACCACAAGAGCCAGTCGTCACTCCAGCCCCTGTTGAACCTGCGGCAGAAGAGCCTGATTTCAATTACAGCGAAGAGCCAGCTGCTGAGCCAGCAGCGCAAGAGCCCGTGCCTGTTGCTGCACCTGAGCCTGCGCCTGCGCCAGTTACCCCTGTCGTTGAACCTCCTGTTGTTGCAGAGCCTGCTGCTGAGAGCGGCGCCTTTGACGATGTTTTGGCTAATCCAATGCTGCTGGGTATTGCTGGTGGCGGTGCGCTGCTGGTGCTGCTTGTTGCGTTAATGATGCTGTCTCGTCGTAACGCTCTCAAGGAAGCTGAGCTGCAGGAAAACCTGGCTGCTGAGAATGCACCTTCTGGGTTGGGCGCTGACTTGGATCTGTCTGATGACAGCTTTGCCGGTTTGAATGATGATTTGGGCAACTTAGATCCAGAAGCGCCGAGTGAGGAGCGTGTTACCGCGCAAACCGCTGATGCACTGGGTGAGGCGGATATCTATATCGCCTACGGCCGCTTCCCTCAGGCTGCCGAGTTGCTGCAGACCGCCATCAATGATGAGCCTCAGCGCAGTGATCTGCGCCTGAAGTTGATGGAGGTTTATGCCGAGATGGGTGATCGTAATGGTTTCGCCCGTCAAGACAATGAACTGCGTGAAATTGGTGGTAGCGCGGCTGAAATCGACCAGATCAAGGCCAAGTATCCGGCAATGGTTGCTGCTGGCAGTGCCGGTTTTGCGGCTGCAGCGGCTGCTGAGGATGACTTTGATAACTTCAGTCTTGATGATCTGACGCTGGATGAGCCAGCGCTTAAGCCTGCTAATGGCGATCAGGATGATGCATTTGACTTGAGTCTGGATGATCTTGAATCCGAGCTGGATCGTGACCTGCAGGCGGCAGGTGGCAGATCTTCAATGAATGACCTGTCGCTCGATAATGATCTGGACTTCAACTCTCCTATTGAGCAAGCCAGCAATAAAGATGATGACTTGGACTTTGCCCTCAGCTTGGACGACAGCAACAGCTCGAGCTTGACACCAGCTGACGATTTGGCTGATTTCAGTCTGGATTTGGATGCTCCTGCTACTCCAGCAGAGGCTGCCGAGGATGATTTCCTCCTGAGCCTCGATGATGAGCCAACCGCTGTGCCAGCTGCTGCCGAGCCAAGCTTTGATCTGCCTGCAGATGAGGCCGCTGATGACTTCGATTTGTCGGCTGACTTCGATCTTTCATTAAATGATGAAGCGCATGCTCAGCCGTCGAGTGATAGCTTTGCGGCTCAATTGGATGAGGTTAGCGCTGAGTTGGACTTGCTCTCTGATGATCTGGATCAGCCTGCTGCTTTTGATGCGCCGACAAGCGCTGATACTGCTGCGCTCGACAATGACGATGACTTTGATTTCCTTTCGGGCACTGATGAAACAGCTACCAAGCTCGATCTAGCTCGCGCCTATATCGATATGGGTGATACCGAGGGTGCTCGCGATATTCTCGATGAAGTCATCACTGAAGGTAATGAAGGTCAGCAACAAGAAGCGCGTGAGCTGATCGCTAAATTGGTCTGATACATGTCTGATGGTCTTACTACAACGGCAGCCGACTCGGCTGCCGTTGGCGTTTTCAAGATAGCCCTTGGTGTTGAGTACAAAGGTTCACGCTATCGCGGTTTTCAGCGGCAACGTGCTGGCGTGCCTTCCATTCAGGAGTCGCTGGAAAAAGCCCTGGCGAAAGTCGCCGGTGGCGTCCCCGTTACCTTGAGTTGCGCCGGGCGTACCGATGCTTTGGTGCATGCCAGTGCCCAAGTGGTGCACTTCAATACGCCTGTTGAGCGCTCCATGCACGCCTGGGTCATGGGGGCAAACATGAACCTGCCCGGTGATATCAGCGTGACCTGGGCTAAGTCGATGCCGGCACATTTTGATGCGCGCTTTTGTGCCAAGGCACGGCGTTATCGCTATGTGATTTATAACGACCAGATTCGTCCGGCGCATATGGCTGAAGAGGTGACCTGGAATCATCGGCCGCTAGATATCGAGCGCATGCGTCAAGCTGCAGCGGCCTTTATCGGGACTCATGACTTCAGTGCATTTCGGGCACGCCAGTGTCAGGCTAAGTCGCCAATTAAAACGGTGCACCACTTGGAGTTGTTGCAGTACGGCCGTTTTATCGTGCTGGATATCCGCGCCAATGCCTTCTTGCATCACATGGTGCGCAATATCGCTGGTGTGCTGATGACCATCGGTACGGGTGAACGACCCATTGAGTGGGCGCAGGAAGTGCTAGAAACCCGCGTGCGCCGCACCGGTGGCGTGACCGCGCATCCTTATGGGTTATACCTGGTTCAGGTTGATTACCCTGAAGAGTTCGATTTGCCCAAGCGCTATCTTGGGCCGCATTTTCTCTCCGGCTTGCCGGATGTTGTGGCTGAGGCTGCGAAGGCTGATGCTTAAATGTTGCTAATTTTTTGCGGTCGCGCAGCTTGCTTATAAGTGTCAGCAGCACCTAGCATCCGGCTTTCGCTGAATTAATTGAGGTCATCCTGTTGTCAGCCGTACGCAGCAAAATTTGTGGCATTACCCGTATTGAGGATGCATTGGCAGCTGTCGATGCTGGGGCGGATGCTATTGGTATGGTGTTTTATGCCAAAAGTCCGCGAGCTGTTACGGTGCAGCAAGCACGTGCAATCATTGCGGCCTTGCCGCCTTTTGTGACCACGGTAGGCCTATTTGTCGATGCTAGTCGCTGCGAGTTGGGCGAAATCCTCGATGCGGTACCGCTTGATCTGCTGCAGTTCCATGGCGATGAGAGCCCGGCTGATTGTGACGGGTATCACCGGCCATATATCAAAGCGTTGCGGGTCAAGCCTGGCGATGATATCGCCGCGCAGGTTGCGCTTTACAAGAATGCCAGTGGTGTCTTGCTGGATACCTATGTGCCAGGTGTTCCGGGAGGTACAGGCGAGGTGTTCGATTGGGCGTTGGTGCCGCAGGGCTTGAGCAAGCCGGTGATCTTGGCTGGCGGCTTGACTGCTGAGAATGTTACGCAGGCTATTACGCGCGTCCGCCCTTATGCCGTTGATGTCAGTGGTGGTGTGGAAATTGCTAAAGGCATCAAGGGGGCGGAGAAGATTTGCGCATTTATGCAGGCAGTAAAGACTGCCTGAGGTGTTCGGGTGGATGTGACGGCGCTGCTGGGTTGGCCGTCCATAACCCTGTTGCAGGGTTTAAGAACGCTGCAGACGGTCGTTCGAGGGTGGCGGGTGTTACAGGTGGCGCTGTAATGGCCATGCACCGGCCCCTGGAACGGCAGTACTAATGAATTTTCCCGGTAGGTCTGTTCACGTATAGAGCAGCCCGTCCGGATAACCGCTTTGGGGAGTCAAGAGCATGAGTAACTGGTTGGTAGATAAACTGATCCCATCGATCATGCGATCCGAGGTCAAGAAGAGCTCGGTGCCCGAAGGCTTGTGGCACAAATGCCCATCTTGCGAGGCTGTGCTGTATAAGCCTGAGCTGGCCAAGACCCTAGATGTCTGCCCCAAGTGTAATCACCACATGCGTATCGACGCCCGCGCACGCCTGGATATTTTCCTGGACGCAGAGGGGCGTGAGGAGCTGGGTGCTGAGCTTGAGCCGGTCGACCGTCTGAAGTTTCGTGACAGCAAGAAATATAAGGATCGCCTTGTCGGTGCACAGAAGCAGACCGGTGAGAAGGATGCGTTGATTGCTATTCGTGGCACTTTGGAAGGTATGCCGGTAGTTACCTGTGCATTTGAGTTTTCCTTTATGGGTGGCTCGATGGGTGCAATCGTTGGCGAGCGCTTTGTGCGTGCGGCCAATGCAGCCCTTGAGCAGCGTTGCCCGTTGGTTTGCTTCGCCGCATCAGGCGGTGCGCGTATGCAGGAAGCGCTGATCTCGTTGATGCAGATGGCGAAAACCTCGGCTGTACTGGCGCGTTTGCGTGAAGAAGGTATTCCGTTTATTTCGGTACTAACTGACCCGGTATATGGCGGCGTATCTGCCAGCCTGGCTATGCTTGGCGATGTCATTGTTGCCGAGCCTCGTGCGCTGATCGGCTTCGCTGGTCCGCGCGTGATTGAGCAGACTGTACGTGAAAAACTGCCGGAAGGTTTCCAGCGCAGTGAGTTCCTGCTTGAGCACGGCGCTATCGACATGATCATTCATCGTGCCGAGCTGCGTTCGCGTCTGGCTCGTCTGTTGGCTCAATTTATGGGACTGCCATCACCTGTGGCTTTGCCGGCAACTGCATGACTGAGCGCTCCCTTGCTGATTGGTTGAGCTACCTGGAGCAACTGCACCCCAGCGCCATTGATATGGGGTTGGAGCGTTGCCGGGTAGTGCTACAGCGTCTTGGCCTGGGCAAAATTGCGCCACGGGTGATCACGGTCACCGGTACCAATGGCAAGGGTTCGACGTGCGCTTTCATTGCTTCTTTGCTGCAAACGCAAGAACTGCAGGTCGGCGTTTACAGTTCGCCTCACTTGCTGCGTTATAACGAGCGGGTGCAGATTGCTGGTGTTGAGGCCAGTGATGCCATGCTCTGCGAAGCCTTTTCTGTGGTTGAGGCTGCTCGCGCTGAAATCTCCCTGACTTATTTTGAAATGGGCACCCTGGCTGCCTTCTGGTTGTTTCAGCAGGCTGGTTTGGATGCGCTGGTGCTCGAAGTTGGGTTGGGTGGGCGGCTTGATGCGGTGAATCTGCTGGATGCCGACATCGCGGTAGTCACCAGTATTGGTATCGACCACTCTGACTGGTTGGGCGATAGCCGTGAGTCCGTAGCCTTTGAAAAAGCGGGCATCTTCCGGGCGGGCAAGCCTGCGCTGTGTGGTGATCTTGATCCGCCGAAGCCTCTACTTGACCAGGTGGAGTTGTTGGCTGCGCCGTTTTTCTTGCGCGGGCGCGACTATGACTTGCATGTTGATGTGCAAGGGTGGTCTTGGTCTGGTCGTGACCAGCAAGGCGAAGTGCTGCGCCTGACGCAGTTGCCACTGCTTGATCTGCCTATGGAGAATGCGGCCTTGGCTTTGCAGGCCTACGCCCTTATGCAGCTGCCTTGGCAGCCTGAGGCTGTCCGTGAGGCGCTGCTGCAGACCCGGGTGACCGGGCGTCTCGATCGTCGAATGCTAAATTGGCGTGGCAAGTCACTCACGTTGTTGCTCGATGTTGGGCATAATCCCCATGCAGCTGAATATCTGACAAAGCGCCTGGCAAATGGAGTATCGCCAGATAAGCGCTTGGCTGTGTTTGGCTTGCTGGCGGACAAGGATTTGTCTGGCGTTGTGGCTCCTCTGTTAAGCGAAGTGGGTGGTTGGGCGGTTGCGCCATTGCCGACCAGCCGCACGCGTGAGGTTGCTGAGTTGTATGCACACTTGCGTGAGTGTGGGGCCAGTGTTGCGGCCTATGCCAGTGTGCAGGCTGCGCTCGAGGCGCAATGCGAGCAGGCTGTGGATGGTGATGAAATACTGCTGTTTGGATCTTTCTATTGCGTGGCCGAGGCCCTGGATTGGCTGGCCCGCCAAGCCAATGGGGGCGTGCAGGATGGCTTTGCTGGATAAAGGATTGAAGCAGCGTATGGTCGGTGCGCTGGTGTTGCTGGCGCTGGCAGTGATCTTTCTGCCCATGCTGTTATCGCGTCAAGATGAGTCACGTCGGGTGCAGGTCGATGCACCTGAGATGCCGGCTGCACCAGAGGCGCCAAGTATCGAGGTGCAGTCGGTGCTCGTTCCCGAACCGCAAATACTGCCCGATGAACCGGTTGGCCTTGATGCTGCGCAAAGTCTGGAGCCGCCTGAGGCTCCTGCAGTCGAGGAGCCCGCCACTGCGCCTAAGCCGGCTGCAGCAAGTGCACTAGCAGCAACGAGTGCGCCTGCTGCTATACCACCAGCGGCCTCCAGTAAGCTGGATGCCAACAGCTTGCCAATTAGTTGGTCGGTGCAGTTGGCTAGCCTGTCTAGTGGTGATGGTGCGCAAAAACTGCAGAAAACCTTGCGTAGTCAGGGCTATAACGCCTATATCCGCACCTTTGATGGGATGAACCGAGTGTTCGTTGGGCCATTGATTGAGCGTGCGGAAGCGGATCGTCTGCGTGATCAGCTCAATCGCCAGCACAAACTCAATGGTTTTGTGGTGCGTTTTCAGCCTGAAGCCGGCTGATTGGTTAATCCTGTGGCGTGCCCAGGCCTGATGTATTGGCCTGGGATAAGCTGCTCAAGCATTTCAGCAGTTGGCGAATCCTTTGCTTACTCACTGCGCGGGTGCTCTGCTAAAATGCAGCGCCTTTCCCGTTGGTAACCTGCATCGTGGCATTCACCTGGGTCGATTGGGCGATTATCGCCGTTGTCGCCGTTTCAAGTCTTATCAGTCTTAGTCGAGGCTTTGTTAAAGAGGCCTTGTCTCTACTTACCTGGATTATTGCCGGTGTGGTTGCCTGGATGTTCGGTGGCGCATTGTCGCAGCACCTGGCGGGCTTTATTGAAACGCCCTCGGCGCGAGTGATTGCAGGTTGCGCAATTCTATTCGTGGTCACCTTGCTGGTAGGGGCGCTGGTCAATTACCTGATTGGTGAGCTAATCAGGGTCACAGGGTTGTCGGGAACGGATCGGTTCCTCGGTATGGTCTTCGGCGCCGCGCGCGGCGGCCTGCTGGTCGTGGTGTTAGTCGGCTTAATAAGCCTGGCCCCCGTTCAGCAAGACAGTTGGTGGCAGGAGTCAGCACTTCTGCCGCATTTCCTGATGGTTGCAGATTGGTCTAAGAACCTGATTCTAGGGCTGTCCAGTCAGTGGCTTGCCAGCGGCGTAACGACGCCGGTGGAGTTACCGTTTAAAGAAGCGTTACTGCAGTCTCGGCTGCCGTAAGTGCATTGAGAATCATCCTGTTTCATTACGTAGGGGTTGCGTCACATGTGCGGCATTGTCGGTATCGTCGGTAAATCGAACGTCAATCAGGCGCTGTATGACGGGCTCACCGTCCTCCAGCACCGCGGCCAGGATGCTGCCGGTATTGTTACCAGTCATGATGGTCGCCTGTTCCTGCGTAAGGACAACGGCTTGGTTCGTGATGTCTTCCAGCAGCGCCACATGCAGCGCCTGGTCGGTCACATGGGTATCGGTCATGTTCGTTACCCGACGGCGGGCAGTTCCAGTTCTGCCGAAGCACAGCCGTTCTACGTTAACTCGCCGTATGGCATCACACTGGCGCATAACGGCAACCTGACCAATGTTGAGCAGTTGGCCAAGGAGATCTACGAGTCTGATCTGCGTCATGTGAACACTAATTCCGATTCGGAAGTGCTGCTTAACGTATTTGCCCACGAGCTGGCGCAGCGCGGCAAGTTGCAGCCGACTGAAGAAGATGTGTTCGCTGCTGTGACCGACGTGCACGAACGTTGTGTCGGTGGTTACGCGGTTGTGGCGATGATCACTGGCTACGGTATTGTCGGCTTCCGCGATCCTAACGGCATTCGTCCGATCGTCTTCGGTCAGCGCCACACTGATGAAGGTGTGGAGTATATGATCGCCTCGGAAAGTGTTTCGCTGGACGTGCTGGGTTTTACCCTGATCCGTGATTTGGCACCTGGCGAGGCGGTGTACATCACCGAAGATGGCAAGCTGTTCACTCGTCAGTGCGCGGCGAATCCGAAGTATGCACCGTGCATCTTTGAGCATGTCTATCTGGCACGCCCGGATTCGATCATGGACGGTATCTCGGTGTACAAGGCACGCCTGCGTATGGGCGAGAAGCTGGCCGACAAGATTCTCCGTGAGCGTCCGCAGCACGACATCGATGTGGTCATTCCGATTCCTGATACCAGCCGTACCTCTGCGTTAGAACTGGCCAACCACCTGGGTGTGAAGTTTCGTGAAGGCTTCGTCAAGAACCGTTATATCGGCCGTACCTTCATCATGCCGGGGCAGGCTGCGCGTAAGAAGTCCGTGCGCCAGAAGCTCAATGCCATTGAACTGGAGTTCCGTGGCAAGAACGTGATGCTGGTGGACGATTCCATCGTGCGCGGTACTACCTGTAAGCAGATCATTCAGATGGCCCGAGAAGCCGGTGCGAAGAATGTGTACTTCTGCTCGGCAGCCCCAGCGGTGCGTTATCCGAACGTGTATGGCATTGATATGCCTAGCGCGCACGAGCTGATCGCACACAACCGCACTACCGAAGAAGTGGCCGAGCTGATTGGTGCTGACTGGTTGATCTATCAGGATCTGCCTGACCTGATCGAGGCAGTCAGTGGTAGCAAGAAGATCAAGATCGACAATTTCGACTGCGCGGTGTTTGACGGCAAGTATGTGACCGGCGACGTCGATGAGGCCTACCTGAACAAAATCGAGCAGGCTCGTAATGACCTCTCGAAGGTCAAGTCTCAGGCCGTCAGTGCAATTATCGATCTGTACAACAACTAAGCTGTGCACAGCCCGTTGCGACGGGCTGGTGAGAGGATTGGCAATGACGAGTGAATGGCAAGCCGGGCGTCTGGACAGCGATCTCGACGGGGTGGGCTTCGATACCTTAGCGGTACGTGCGGGTCAGCATCGCTCGCCGGAAGGCGAGCACAGTGAGGCGATCTATCCGACGTCCAGCTATGTGTTTCGTACGGCTGCCGATGCGGCAGCGCGCTTTGCTGGTGAAGTGCCGGGTAACGTTTATTCGCGCTACACCAACCCGACTGTGCGGGCTTTTGAAGAGCGCCTTGCTGCTCTGGAGGGTGCTGAGCAGGCAGTTGCTACTTCATCCGGTATGTCCGCGATTCTGGCCATCGTTATGAGCTTGTGCAGCGCTGGGGATCACGTGCTGGTGTCGCGCAGCGTATTTGGTTCGACCATCAGTCTGTTTGAAAAATACCTCAAGCGTTTTGGCGTTCAGGTCGACTACGTGCCGTTGGCTGATCTTAATGGCTGGGCTGCTGCATTCAAGCCCAACACCAAGCTGTTGTTTGTCGAGTCGCCATCTAATCCGCTGGCTGAGTTGGTGGATATTGCGGCTCTGGCGGAGATCGCCCACAGCAAAGGCGCACTGCTGGCGGTGGACAACTGTTTCTGTACCCCTGCATTGCAGCAGCCGATCAAGCTCGGTGCTGACGTGGTGATGCACTCTGCGACCAAATACATCGACGGCCAGGGTCGCAGTATGGGCGGCGTGGTGGCGGGCAAGGCTGAGTTGATGAAAGAGGTGGTGGGCTTTTTGCGTACCGCTGGGCCGACGCTGAGCCCGTTCAATGCCTGGATCTTCCTCAAGGGGCTGGAAACCCTGCGTATTCGCATGCAAGCGCATTGCGCCAGCGCGCTGCAATTGGCGCAGTGGTTGCAGCAACAGCCAGGCATCGAGCACGTTTACTACGCGGGTTTACCTAGCCATCCGCAGCATGAGCTGGCCAAGCGTCAGCAGAGTGCCTTTGGTGCGGTGGTGAGTTTTGAGGTAGCGGGTGGTAAAGAGGCTGCCTGGCGCTTTATCGACGCCACGCGCGTGATCTCGATCACCACCAACCTCGGTGATACCAAAACCACCATCGCTCATCCTGCAACCACGTCCCATGGCCGTTTGACGCCAGCTGAGCGTGCCAGTGCTGGTATTCATGACAACTTGATTCGTGTAGCAGTCGGCTTGGAAGACTTGGCGGATCTGCAGGCGGATCTCGCTCGCGGTCTAGCTGCACTCTGAATCAGTAGGTCGTGGCCTGAAGTAAAAAGCCTCGGTTAATCCCGGGGCTTTTTTGGTTCTATGCTGCGGTTCTATTGGCTAGTAGGTCGGGTATTACCGCGATAGTGATACTGCGGGTAAGTCGGGGCCGGGTTTGGCCGGCTCATCGCCGCTTATGGGGCTGCTTGTTACGCGCTATCGTGAGTTCTTCACAGCAAGCCAGTGCTCTTGATCAGCATTTGTTGGTGCTCGGGTGTGGGCCATCGCTACTTGGTTCCTGGCGGCTCTGTCGGTGACTTGTTGGCTTATCGCTAAGGATCACAGTTTATTGATGCGGGCGGAGTTATTTGCAGTTTCACGAGGCTGAATGAGTTGGCCGTGTAGCTCGTTGGTGTCTGGTGTAAGCGGGGTAGTCGTTTGGCTGGTTTGACGGATACCTTCGTGCTAATTCGGGCCGCTGCATATTGGTGCGTGGCTTTTATGGTGGCGCTTGCTGCGAGTAGCGTTTTTTCACTTATTTTAGAAAAACTTGAAGCAGGGTATTGACTTAGGTGCGGCCCTTGCGTAAATTTCGCGCCTCACAAGCAGCGGGTGATTAGCTCAGCTGGGAGAGCAGCTGCCTTACAAGCAGCGGGTCGGCGGTTCGATCCCGTCATCACCCACCACTCTTGTGAAACCGGACGAAAGTCCACCGACGCGCAGCGGTAGTTCAGTCGGTTAGAATACCGGCCTGTCACGCCGGGGGTCGCGGGTTCGAGTCCCGTCCGCTGCGCCATATTTTCCAGCCTGAGATCCTTCAGGTTGAGATGGAAAAGCCTAAAGGCTGATTCATCAGATGAAGCAAGAGTTGTACGGACGTAAGTCCACCGACACGCAGCGGTAGTTCAGTCGGTTAGAATACCGGCCTGTCACGCCGGGGGTCGCGGGTTCGAGTCCCGTCCGCTGCGCCATATATGAAGCCCTCAGGTAGCGATACCTGAGGGTTTTTTATTGCGCGCGACATTCTGTCATCTTGTGTTCATTTGTCTTCTTTAGCCTGATTGGCATGTTCTTTGTTAATGCATTGAGCATTAGCTGACTTGTCGAATAAGAGGAATGGGGAATGGATGATTATCAAGAAGAACTGCTGGATGCTCGTGCCACTGATTTAGACGTGCCAGAGCTTGAAGAAGATGCTACTGAGCTTTGAGCGTTGCCAGAGCAGCTACAGCGCGCGACGTTGCTCGCGGCGGTACTCGCCGGGGGTTTGCTGGTTCCAGCGTTTGAACGCGCGCTGGAACGCCTCGGCAGAGGCAAAACCGAGTAGGTAGGCGATTTCGCCGAATGCCAGTTCGGTGTCGCGGATATAGGCCATGGCCAGGTCGCGACGGGTGTCGTTGAGGATGCTGCGAAATTGCGTACCTTCTTCGGCCAGCTTGCGCCGCAGGGTCCAGGTCGGTAGCTGCAGGCGCGCAGCCACTTCTGCCAGATCCGGTTCGCGGCCATGCAGCAGTGGGCCGAGCAGCTGAGTGATTCGCTCACGCAGGTTGCGCGTGCGAGTCAGTTGCGTCAGTTCCCGCTCACAGATTTCCAGCAGGTGCCGCCAGGTGCTCGGGCAGTGCTCCGGGTTACGCAGGTTTAGGCTCTGCTGATTCAGGCGCAGCTGGTTGTGTTCACTGGCAAATTCCACCGGGCAGGCAAATAGCTCGGCATACTGCGCGCAATAATCAGGCGCGGGAAACTCTATCTGCACCTTCTCTACAGGTAATGCTTGTTGCGCCAGCTTGCTGAGTTGTTGCGTCCAGCTTGCCAGCACCGAATCGACGACGAAGCGGTTATAGGCGTTGTACGGGCTGATGGAATAGAAGCGCAGCCAGGTGCCCCGATTGTCTTCGTGCAGGCTGGATTGGCCGCGGTAATTACTGGCATACAGCGGTTCGAAACGAATCAATGCGCGCGCCGCTTCCCGCACCGTCGGTGCCTGCATAGCAGTGACACCGGCCAGACCAAGTTGGCTTAGGCGGCTGGTTTGCCCCATCAGCAGGCCCAGCCCCGGCTCGTCGCATTGCTGGATAGCGGCATGCCCTAGGCGCATATAACGCGGGATCGACAGTCGCGCACGGGGTTCGGCCAGGCGTGCGGCATCCAGGCCGTAACTGTCGAGCAGCGGTTGTGGATCCTGGGCGCAATCGCGCATGGCATCGGCCAGGCTGTCGACAAAGCCGACTGATAGATCACCGAGTTTGACCCGCGTGCTTTTCAGCATTGCAACGTTATCCCTCTGCGCTCATTCAGTTTTGGGCATTTAGATAGGGTGTCAGGGTAGGCAGGTACTTGGGCTTTGCCAAGACTCGCTGCTCTTTTTGATCATTAGGTTGTTACTTTAGGTCATTGAGCTGTTCGGCGCGGCTGATTATCGTCTAGACCATACTCGACCGCGACCCGTTAAGAGGTTGCGGCATCCGTGAAAGCCAACACCCGATGTGGAGATATCCATGACTGCTCTGTACCCCAATCTGCTGGCCCCGCTCGATCTGGGCTTCACCACGCTGAAGAACCGCACCCTGATGGGCTCGATGCACACCGGGTTGGAAGAAAAGCCCAATGGTTTCGAGCGCATGGCGGCCTATTTCGCCGAGCGCGCCCGTGGTGGCGTTGGCTTGATGGTGACCGGTGGTATTGGCCCGAACGATGAAGGTGGCGTGTATTCCGGCGCAGCCAAGCTGACCTCCCCGGAAGAGGCGGAAAAGCACAAGATCGTTACCCGCGCCGTGCACGCAGCGGACGGCAAGATCTGCATGCAGATTCTCCACGCGGGTCGCTATGCCTACAGCCCTAAATCGGTCGCGCCGAGCGCGATTCAGGCGCCGATCAATCCGTTCAAGCCGAAAGAGCTGGACGAGGAAGGCATCGAGAAGCAGATCCAGGACTTTATCAACTGCTCCGTGCTGGCCCAGCAGGCCGAGTACGACGGCGTTGAGATTATGGGTTCGGAAGGCTATTTCATTAACCAGTTCCTCGCCGCCCATACCAACCACCGTACCGACAGTTGGGGTGGCAGCTACGAGAACCGCATGCGCCTGCCGGTGGAAATCGTCCGCCGTGTGCGTGAGGCTGTTGGCCCGAATTTCATCATCATCTATCGCCTGTCGATGCTCGACTTGGTTGAAGGCGGCAGCACCTGGGACGAGATCGTCCTGCTGGCCAAGGCCATCGAGAAGGCCGGTGCGACCATTATCAACACGGGTATCGGCTGGCATGAAGCGCGTATCCCGACCATCGCCACCAAGGTGCCGCGCGCTGCGTTCACCAAAGTCACCGCCAAGCTGCGCGGCGAGGTGAGCATTCCGCTGATCACCACCAACCGTATCAACACACCGGAAGTGGCCGAGCAGGTATTGGCCGAAGGCGACGCCGACATGGTCTCCATGGCCCGCCCGTTCCTCGCCGATCCGGACTTCGTAAACAAGGCAGCAGAAGGCCGCGCCGACGAAATCAACACCTGCATCGGTTGCAACCAGGCCTGCCTGGATCACACCTTCGGCGGCAAACTGACCAGTTGCCTGGTCAACCCGCGCGCCTGTCATGAAACCGAGCTGAACTACATTCCAACCACTGCCGTGAAGAAGATTGCCGTGGTCGGTGCCGGTCCGGCGGGCTTGTCCGCGGCCACCGTGGCTGCCGAGCGTGGCCACAGCGTGACCCTGTTTGATTCGGCCAGCGAAATCGGCGGCCAGTTCAACGTGGCCAAGCGCGTGCCGGGCAAGGAAGAGTTCGTTGAAACCCTGCGTTACTTCAAACGCAAGCTGGAAACCACTGGCGTCGAGCTGCGCCTGAACACCCGTGTGTCGGCCGGCGAACTGGCCAAGGGCGGCTATGACGAAATCATCCTGGCCACCGGTATTGCGCCGCGCACCCCGGCCATCCCGGGTATCGAACATGTCAAGGTGGTCAGCTACCTGGATGCCATCCTTGAGCGCAAGCCGGTCGGCCAGAAAGTCGCGGTGATCGGCGCGGGCGGTATCGGTTTCGACGTCTCCGAGTTCATTACGCATCAGGGTGAATCGACCAGTCTCAATCGCGATGAGTTCTGGAAAGAGTGGGGGATCGACGGTGCACTGGAAGCGCGCGGCGGCGTGGCGGGTATTCAGGCCCACCCACATCCGGCGGCGCGTGAGGTGTTCCTGTTGCAGCGCAAGAAATCCAAAGTCGGTGATGGTCTGGGCAAAACCACCGGCTGGATCCACCGTACCGGGCTGAAGAACAAGAATGTACAGATGCTCAACTCGGTCGAGTACCTCAAGGTCGACGACGCCGGCCTGCATATCAGCATCGCTGGCGGCGAGCCGCAGGTATTGCCGGTGGATACGGTGATCGTCTGTGCCGGGCAAGACCCGCTGCGTGAGCTACAGGAAGGGCTGGAAAGCGCCGGGCAGATTGTGCACCTGATTGGTGGTGCCGATGTGGCCAGCGAGTTGGACGCAAAACGCGCGATCAACCAGGGCTCGCGCCTCGCCGCCGAGCTGTAAGCAGGTAATGCCCCGCCCAGTGCGGGGCGTTTTTTATGTGGCCTAAAACAATAAGGAGAAGCCCGTGTCCGATAATCCTCAGTTACAGACAGAAGCCGCTGCGACACTGGCGCAGTGGCATAGCCTGATGCAAAAGAACGACCTCAGTGCGTTGCCCGAGTTGCTGCATCCGCAGGCGGTGTTTCGCTCACCGATGGCTTATAAGCCGTATGCGGGGGCGCCCATGGTTTCGCTGATTCTGAATACGGTGAGCAAGGTGTTTGTCGATTTTGCCTACCACCGCGAACTGATCAGTGCCGATGGCCTTAATGTGGTGTTGGAGTTCAGCGCCAAGGTGAACGAGCGCGAGCTCAAGGGCATCGACATGATCCGCTTTGATGAGTCCGGCAAGATCGTCGAGTTCGAGGTGATGATTCGCCCCATGAGTGGCCTGCAAGCGCTGGGGGAGGAAATGGGCCAGCGGTTGGCACCTTTTCTGGCTGCGGCCAAGCGCTGAGGCGTTGCACCAAGCCCATCACAGTTTCACCCTGTTAGCCGGTTTTCGTGGCGTGTTGCCAGGGTGACTGCCAACCCAGTCACATTGCTGGGTTGGCTTATTCCCCTAGACTTGTCCGAACAAGGATGGAGCACCAGCAACTGGTGTTTGTTAAGGTTCGTCATGATTTTGACGGTCTTGCTATGTGCGCCAGTTTTTGCGCAGCATACGTCGGGTCTGTCGCACGCTGAGCGGACCATCCTGTTTCGGTCTAGAGGAAAACCAATGAGCATGCAGAACAAGCCGCAGATGGTCGAGGCCGTGTTGTTCTTCAGCGAGCGCGGTGCTATCTGCAAGCAAATGTTCTTCACGGAGTTCGAGGCCTTGCTCGATGGCGTTGTGAATATGCCCGAGTTTGCTGATCAACAGATGCGCGTGGCTTATGTATCAATCAACCCGCGCTTATTGATCAAGGCGTTGGTGTTTTTCTATTTGGATTTCGATGAAAAGGGCGCGCCCGACTCCGGCTGGAATCTCCCGTTGCAGCACCTGGCGGAGCGTGCCGGGCGTGGCCCTGATCTGGGAGGCGGGCCGATCCGCTTGGCTTGCCGCAGCCAGTGCCCGGTTTCCTGGCATCAGATGCATCTCTGGGACCCCAGTCTGACCCCAGGCAATAACGACTTGGCAATGCTGCGTGATGCGATCAAACGCAACAGCCTTGGTTTACTCGTTGAGGATGAACATGCCCAGGCGGTTGCGCCCGAACGCCTGCAAATGGCCTCTGAAGATAAGTGGTATGCGTCTGATCCGGCCCAGGACGAAGCGGCCAAGGTCAATCAAAAGCTTGATCAAGAGCAGCGCCTGAAAGCCGCCCAGTTGATCAAGCAACAACGTTTGCGCATCACTAGCCTGACGCAGCAGTACGAGGATGAGTTGGCTAAGTTCAAGCTGACCAGCGATGAGCAAAGCAAGAACCTTCAGGCGCAGATCCATGGTCTGCATCAAGCTTTGCGACAGCAAGAAGAGCACAACGCGGCGCTAAAGGCCCAGTTAGCGGTGCAGGCGGCTAGCTTCCAAACCGCCCGTGAAGATATGACCGAGCAGTTGCGTGCGCTGGAGCGCGATGGTCGCAGTGAAAGCGACAGCCTGCGTGCGCAATTTGAAGGTGAGATGCAGGCCAAGATTGCTGCAGCGGTTGCTGGATTCAAAGAGCAGATTGCTATTCGTGATGTTGAGCTGGCTTATCGCAGCGAGCAGGATGCTCAAGCGCGTCAGGAGATCAATCGCCTCAAGAGCGCCTATGCCGATTTGGCCAGTCAGGGGGGGGATCAGATTCTTGAGCGCTTGGCCAAGCTCGGTGTGGTCTTTGTGGTTTATCACCCGGGGGCTGGTCACCTGACTATTCCGTTGCAGGACGTCGCGGTTTACCAGGACAACCCGCTGGCCTATGCCGCCGCCAAATGTTTTGTCAGCGAAGAGCAGTACCGCCACTGGCTCGCGCACTATCAACAGCCAAGTTGCGAAGCCTTGCTGCCAAGTGGCGAGCGCTGCGCCATTCCGATTGATCGGATTGATACGCCTAGCCGTTTTGTTTTGGCTGAGTCCAACTGCTGTTCGCGGCACAAGGCTAGTAGCCGTTTACGAACTGTCGTCAGTTGAATTTGCCTGTTGTCCTGCCTGACTGGGTTCCCGTGGCTCCTTTGCAAGCCTTGCGGCTTGATTGGGCCGACGCTGCCGGGGTTGAATTGGCGGTGTTGCGATTAGACCTGCTTGATCCGCTAATCAGTGGCAACAAGTGGTTCAAGCTTGTTCAGCACCTGGCTGCTGCTCAGGCCAGTGGCGCGACAGGTGTGATTAGTCTGGGTGGTGCACATTCCAATCACCTGCATGCTCTGGCTGCTGCCGGTAAGCGTTTCAATTTCCAAACGGTTGGGTTGTTGCGCGGTCACCCGCAGCAGACGCCGACTGTGCGTGATCTGCAGGCTTTCGGTATGCACGTGGATTGGCTGGGCTATGCGGGCTATCGAGCGCGGCATGAGGCGGATTTCTGGCTGCCATGGCAGGCGCAATATCCAGGGTTTTATAACGTACCTGAGGGTGGTGGTGGCTTGCCGGGAGCGTTGGGCTGTATGAGCCTGGTGCAGCAAGTGCGCAAGCAACTGCCGGCTCTGGGGTGGAACGATTACGATGCCTGGTGGTTGGCTGCTGGTACGGGGACCACTCTGGCCGGCTTGATGTTAGGCGAGGCGGCTGCGCATCCGGTTTATGCGGCGCTGGCCGTACCTGCAGATCATGGTGTCGAGCAGCAGGTGCAGGCGATTGTGCAGGCTGCTGGTATGCCGGTTGGCGATTATCACCTGCATGAAGCTAGCCGTGGCGGTTTTGCCAAAGTGGATGCGCAGTTGCTCGACTTTATGCATATGACAGAGGCTGCCACTGCCTTGCCGCTTGAGCCGCTGTACACCGCCAAGGCGTTAATGGCGTTGCGCCAGCAAGTCCGGGCCGGTTACTTTGCTCGCGGCAGCCGCGTGGTGTTTGTGCATACCGGTGGTCTGCAAGGTCGTGCTGCTGCGTTATTGCAGCACGCAGGTGTAACACAGCTAGACTGAACCCAACCAGCGGAGCCTGGATATTCCATGAGCGAACCCCTTAACCCCGAACAGTTACGCAGCCTGACGCCGCTTAATGTGTTGTCTGAGCAGCAATGGCGCGAGCTGCGTACGCAATTGGTCCCACAGCCGTTGCTGGCGGGGCAGTTGTTGTTTCGCCCAGGGGATCAGGCGCGGTTGACCTACTACCTGCTGGCCGGCGAGTTGCTGTTGCGCTCTATTGATGGTCAAGAGCAGCGTTTGCAGGTCGGCAGTGAAGCCAGTTGCCACCCCTTATCGCCGAGTTTGCCGCGTTTGCATGAGGCGCGGGCGCTGACCGATGTCAGTGTGCTGGCGCTGGATACCGCGACGCTCAATCGCCTGCTTACCTGGCGCTTGGCCTATCAGGATCTGTTGCTGGAGCTGGGGCAGAACCATGATGAGGTCGAGTGGCTAGAGCGGCTTCTGGAAAATCCGCTATTCGCCAAAGTGCCGCCGTCAAATGTTCGCGCGATGCTTGGGCGTCTGCAGCGCATTGCGCTGGACGCAGGCAGCACCGTTCTATTGGAAGGCGCAGCAGGCGACAGTTGCTACTTCTTGAAAAGCGGCCGGGCCGAGGTGATTCGCGGTGCTGGCAGTGCCAAGCAGGTGTTGGCCGAACTGGAAATTGGTGCGTGCTTTGGTGAGGAAGCGTTGCTGGCCGACAGTCCGCGCAATGCCACAGTAACCATGCTTGAGGATGGTGTGGTGTTGCGCCTGGATCGCCAGGACTTCTTCGCGTTGCTCAAAGCACCGGTGGTCGATGAGGTGTCGCTGGGTGAGGCGTCCCGTTTGCTGGCGTCAGGCGCGCAGTGGTTGGATGTGCGCTTGCAAGACGAGTATGAGCGCGCTCATGCGCTGCAATCACTGCATATGCCACTGCAGCTGCTGCGCCTGAAGGCCCGGTTGTTGGACAAGGCGCGCACCTACCTGTGTTACTGCGACAGCGGCAAGCGTAGTGACAGCGCGGTGTTTCTTCTGTCACAGCTGGGTTACAGCGCTTATGCCTTGCGTGACGGGGTGGATGCTTTGCCGGCATTACAGCGCGATGCGCTGCTCTGTGAGAGTGGGGCGGGTTACCTGGCCCGCTCGGGTGGCCGCACCGAGCGCAGCGTATAAGCGCGAGTGGCTTGTCTGGCTAATCGCCAGGTTGGGTTGGCCAGCAATCATTCACTAGAAAAACCCGCTGCATTTCCTGCCAGCAACCCTGCGGGCCTTCGATCAGGTGCACGAGCAACTGGGTGTTGGCATCGTTCGGCAATGTTGCCAGCCATTGTTTGAACTGCTCATGCGGCCACAACTGTTGCCCATCGATGCGCGCAGGTGCCAGCCAAGCCTGGCGTGCCAACGGTTGCCAATGGCCCGGGTTGTGGGCGGCAAAGTTCGGCCAATCCTTACGGTGTAGCCAGTGTCCACGCAGGTGCGTGGGGTCGCCGCCGTGCGGCGCGTTGTATGGCTGCTGCCACGGGTAGAACAGGTAGCCAGCCAGCCATAGAGCGGCTTGTGGTTGGGCAATATTGCGTTCGCCCAACGCCTGTTGCGCTTCCAGGCGTGTTGAAAGCGGCAGTTGATGCTGGCCTAGGTGTGCCAGTTTGATATCCAGGCGGTCGTGGCTGCCGGGACCGAGCCAGTCTGCCAGGTCTTTACCGTCGGCATGTTGCCGGCCTAGGTAGAGTTTGATGGCCAGTTCCAAGTGGTGCACGCCTTGCTCATCGCGCAGCAGCATGTCCAGCTCGCCTAGCGTGTGGCCTTGTTGGCGGATGGCAAGATTAGCTGCCAGCACTTCAATGTCGGGAGCCGCATGCAGGGCGAATTGCCAGAGGCGTTCGTAGTACAGGCCCAGGCGACGGACCGACTTTTGGCTAAGCCAATGCGTCAGCGCCTGGCTGTCAGCATCCAGATTCAACAGCCAGCCCGCCAGTTCGCCGGGGTGTTGGCTCCAGCGACTGGCGCTGAGTGGGTGGCGCTGTGGCCAGGGCGTTTGCGCCAGCAGTGGGGGTGAAAGTAGCGCCCAGGCCAGGTCACGTACGGCGGGGTCGCGTAGTTGTGAGGGTAAGTCGGTCAGTGAGTGAAAGGGCATCATGCAGCGAGCATAGCGCAGAGCCGGTCAGCGGTTTGCCGCTAGCATGGGCTTTCGCCCATAATCCGGACCTTAGATTTACAGCCTGGCGGGAGCACCATGGAGCAATTTCGTAATATCGGCATCATTGGTCGGCTGGGCAGCACCCAGGTTCTCGACACTATTCGCCGGCTGAAGAAATTTCTGCTCGCTCGTCACCTGCATGTGATTCTCGAAGACACCATCGCCGAAGTGCTGCCGGGGCATGGTCTACAGACCTCGTCACGGAAGATTCTCGGGGAAATCTGCGACCTGGTGATCGTGGTTGGTGGTGACGGCAGTATGCTGGGTGCCGCACGGGCACTGGCGCGGCATAAGGTGCCCGTGCTGGGGATTAACCGTGGCAGCCTGGGCTTTCTCACCGATATTCGCCCTGATGAGCTGGAGGTAAAGGTCGCGCAAGTGCTCGAAGGGCACTACCTGACCGAGAACCGCTTTCTGCTTGAGGCGGAAGTCCGACGGCATGGTGAAGCCATTGGCCAAGGCGACGCGCTGAATGACGTGGTGCTGCATCCGGGTAAATCCACCCGGATGATTGAGTTTGAGTTGTATATCGATGGCCAGTTTGTTTGCAGTCAGAAGGCCGACGGCCTGATCGTGGCGACCCCAACCGGTTCTACCGCTTATGCGTTGTCGGCGGGTGGACCGATCATGCATCCCAAACTGGATGCCATTGTTATCGTGCCGATGTACCCGCACACATTGTCCAGTCGGCCGATTGTGGTGGATGCCAGCAGCGAGCTGAAAATTGTCGTGTCCAAGGACTTGCAGATTTATCCGTTGGTTTCCTGCGACGGGCAAAATCACTTCACCTGCGCGCCCGGCGACACCATCACTGTGGCCAAGCGTCCACAAAAGCTTCGCTTGATTCATCCGTTGGATCACAACTACTACGAAGTCTGCCGCAATAAGCTGGGTTGGGGCAGCCGGCTTGGAGGGGGCGATTGATGCACCTCGACCTCGCACGTGGTTACGATCTGATTGGTGATATTCACGGTTGTGCGAAAACCCTGGAGCGCTTACTCAGCACCCTGGGTTATCGCCAGCAGGCTGGGGTATGGCGTCATCCGCAGCGTATGGTGATTTTTCTCGGTGATCTGGTCGACCGTGGCCCGCGTATCCGTGAGGCGTTGCATCTGGTGCGCGACATGGTCGTGGCCGGGCAGGCGCTATGCATCATGGGCAATCATGAGTTCAATGCCTTGGCCTGGAGTACGCCGGCAGCGCCAGGCAGTGGCCGGCAGTTCGTGCGCGAACATACGCCTCGGCATACGCGGCTGATCAAGGAGACCCTGGAGCAATTCGAGGCCTACCCAGCTGAGTGGCGGGAATTTCTCGACTGGTTTTATGAGTTGCCCTTATTTCTCGATGCCGGGCGTTTTCGGGTGGTGCATGCCTGTTGGGACGAAAGTCTGATCGAGC
The DNA here is from genome assembly GCF_046581935.1 of Pseudomonas sp. Classification (GTDB taxonomy): domain Bacteria; phylum Pseudomonadota; class Gammaproteobacteria; order Pseudomonadales; family Pseudomonadaceae; genus Aquipseudomonas. The sequence goes on along the minus strand of NZ_JAYGFK010000012.1, from coordinate 20,568 downwards.
CACTGCGTGCGCAGTTTGCTGATGGCTGTATCGATGAGCATTTCCTTCAGGCCTCTGCGGTGCACGGCAGCTTTGCCAATACGGCATTTGATCGTTTGCTGCGCGGCACTGACATGCGCTTGCCACACGGCATGACCTTGACCAGCGATGATGGCTTTACCCGCGCGCACTTTCGCACCAAATTCTGGGAGGAAGATCCGCAAACCTATGGTGATATCGTCTTCCAGCCCGATGCGCTGCCGGAGCTGGCGGCGCAGATGCCGCTCAGCGAAATGCAGAAGACCGAATTACTCAAATATCGCGCTGATCAACCGCTGCTGTTTGTTGGCCACTACTGGCGCAGCGGTAAGCCCGCGCCGATTCGCAACAACCTGGCGTGCCTGGATTACAGCGCGGTGCTCAATGGCAAGCTGGTGGCGTATCGGCTCGACCAGGAAGCACGCCTGGATGCCAGCAAGTTTGTTTGGGTCGATGTCGATAGCCCGGAGGCTCGGCCATGAAAGCAGTTGCGGCGATGCGTCTATCCACGCAGGTCGACCTGAGTGGTTTTATTGGCCTGCTACAGCGCTTGCAGGTGACCCATCGCGTGGCGGAAGAGGCAGGCGAGCAGGTGCTCTGGGTGCCTGATGAGCAACTGGCCGAGCAGGTGCGAACGCTGTATGCACGTTATCCGCAAGGCGATGCCGCGATAACGCTTGAGTCGCCGCCAATCGCGACGAGTGCCATGCCAGGCTTTATTCAGCAGTTGCGCACCAGTCGCATGACTGCGGTGGTTCTGTTGCTATGTTTTGTCGCCGCCGCTATCACGCTGCTTGGCGATAACCTGGAAGCGGTGAGTTGGCTGAGCTTTATCGACTACCGCGTGCAGGGTGATTACATCTACTTCGCCAACCTCAATAACACGTTGGCCAGCGGCCAGTGGTGGCGGCTGGTCATGCCCATGTTGATTCACTTCGGTTGGCTGCACCTGGCGATGAATAGCCTGTGGTACTGGGAGCTTGGCCGGCGTATCGAGTTTCGTCAGGGCGCTATCGGCCTGCTGGGGTTGAGTTTGTTGTTTAGTCTGGCGTCGAATTTTGCGCAGTACTGGTGGGCCGGCCCTTCATTGTTTGGCGGGCTGTCTGGGGTGCTGTATGGCTTGCTCGGGCATTGCTGGATCTATCAGCGCCTGGCCCCGAACAATGCCTATCGCTTGCCGCCCGGTGTGCTGGTGATGATGTTGGCCTGGCTGCTGATCTGCATGACAGGCATCTTCGAATTGCTGCAGTTCGGCGCGATTGCCAATGCCGCGCACGTAGGCGGTCTGTTGGCAGGTTGTCTAACTGGGCTGCTCGGCGGGTTGCTGGCGCGTCAGCAGCGCAGTTAGTTGTGCAACAGGCTGGTAAACTGCCACTTTGTATTTGGAGGCGCCATGTCGTCCTTTCTTGAAGCAATTGAAAACATCACCCCTGAGATTTATCAAAACCTCAAACTGGCTGTTGAAATCGGCAAATGGCCGGATGGCCGCAAGCTGACCCAAGAGCAAAAGGAGCTGACCCTGCAAGCGCTGATTGCCTGGGAAATGCACAACCTGCCCGAAGAAGAGCGCATCGGTTATATGGGCCCGCAAGAGTGCAGCTCGAAGTCCGAGGCGGTTCCTAATCTGCTATTCAAATCGTCGGATACCCTGCACTGATGAGTGAGTTGGCGCGTGGTGCCCTGAGCAAAATGGCAGTGCAGCTGGATGCCCCCGTGCAGTACAGCTTTCGTCTCGGCGATGAACTGCTGCCGGTTAATCCACTAATTGGAAAAACCCTGCGCCTGGAGTTCCTCGGTGCGATCCACTGCAGCCATTGCGGGCGCAAAACCAAAAGCAGTTACAGCCAAGGTTATTGCTACCCCTGTATGCAAAAGCTGGCGCAGTGCGATATCTGCATCATGAGCCCGGAGCGCTGCCACTACGACGCCGGCACCTGCCGCGAGCCGAGTTGGGGCGAGCAGTTTTGCATGACCGATCACGTGGTTTACCTGGCCAACTCGTCGGGCGTGAAAGTGGGTATTACCCGTGCCACGCAAATTCCGACACGCTGGATTGATCAAGGTGCGACCCAGGCGTTGCCGATTCTGCGCGTAGCCACTCGCCAGCAGTCCGGCTTTGTTGAGGATCTACTGCGCAGCCAAGTGGCGGATAAAACCAACTGGCGGGCCTTGCTCAAGGGCGATGCCACGCCGGTCGATCTGCTCGCCGTGCGCGAACAGCTGTTTACCAGTTGCGGCAGCGGCCTGACTGAATTGCAACAACGCTTTGGTCTCCAGGCCATTCAGCCGCTGAGTGAGCAGCCGGTGGTGCAGATTGCTTATCCGATTGACGCCTACCCAGCCAAGATCAACAGTTTCAATCTGGATAAGAACCCACTGGCTGAAGGCACGCTGCTGGGTATCAAGGGCCAGTACCTGATGTTCGACACCGGTGTGATCAATATCCGTAAATACACTGCTTATCAGTTGGCCGTCCACGAACTGGCCGCCTGACTTTTCTATTCGCGAACCCGGCGCCTGCGCGCCGCAGATAAAGGGCCACAAGCCATGCGCACCGAACAGCCGAAGATGATCTACCTCAAGGACTACCAGGCCCCGGATTATCTGATCGATGAAACGCACCTGACCTTCGAGTTGTTCGAGGATCACACCCTGGTTCACGCGCAACTGGTGATGCGCCGTAACCCGGCTGCCGGCAGCGGTTTGCCGCCGTTGCAGCTGGATGGTCAGCAGCTGGAGCTGCTTTCGGTGGCGCTGAACGATCGCGAATTGACGGTCGATGATTACCAGCTGACCGAAAACCACCTGACCCTGCAGCCCGATAGTGCCAGTTTTATTATCGACAGCAGCGTGCGTATCCACCCAGAGAGCAACACCGCGCTGGAAGGGTTGTACAAGTCCAGTGGCATGTTCTGCACCCAGTGCGAGGCCGAGGGTTTTCGCAAGATCACCTACTACCTCGACCGCCCAGACGTGATGAGCAAGTTCACCACCACCCTGAGCGCCGAGCAGCACAGCTATCCAGTGCTGCTGTCCAACGGCAACCCGATTGCCAGTGGTAACGAGGGCGATGGTCGGCATTGGGCGACCTGGGAAGACCCGTTTATGAAGCCGGCTTATCTATTTGCGCTGGTGGCGGGTGATCTCTGGTGTGTGGAAGACAGCTTCACCACCATGAGCAAGCGTGAAGTGGCACTGCGCATCTATGTCGAGCCAGAAAATATCGACAAATGCCAGCACGCCATGGACAGCCTAAAGAAGTCTATGACGTGGGATGAAGAGGTCTATGGCCGCGAGTATGACCTGGACATCTTCATGATCGTTGCAGTTAACGACTTCAACATGGGGGCCATGGAAAACAAGGGCCTCAACATTTTCAACTCCAGCTGCGTACTGGCTAAGGCCGAGACCGCGACCGATGCTGCGCACCAGCGCGTTGAGGCCGTTGTTGCACACGAGTATTTTCATAACTGGTCGGGCAACCGGGTTACTTGCCGCGACTGGTTCCAGCTGTCGCTCAAGGAAGGTTTCACGGTATTTCGCGACGCCGAGTTCAGTGCCGATATGCACTCGCGCACGGTCAAGCGCATCGAGGATGTCGCCTACTTGCGCACCCATCAGTTCGCCGAAGATGCTGGCCCGATGGCCCATCCAGTACGCCCGGATGCCTTTATGGAAATCTCCAACTTCTACACCCTGACGGTGTATGAGAAGGGCTCGGAAGTGGTGCGGATGATCCGCACCCTGGTCGGTGCCGAGGGCTTCCGTAAAGGCAGTGATCTGTACTTTGCCCGCCACGATGGCCAGGCGGTGACCTGCGACGATTTTATCCGCGCGATGGAAGAAGCCAATGGCATCGACCTAACCCAGTTCAAACGCTGGTACAGCCAGGCCGGCACGCCGCGCTTGGAGGTCAGCGAAAGCTACGATGCAGCAGCCAATAGCTACCGCCTACAGTTTCGCCAAACCTGCCCGGCAACACCTGGGCAGGCGGAGAAACAACCGTTCGTTATTCCTGTGGAGTTGGCTCTGCTGGATGCTCAGGGTCGCGAGTTGCCGCTGCAGTTGGTCGGTGAAGATGCCGCGCAGGGGCTTTCCCGTGTGCTGCAGGTGACGGAAGCCGAACAGGCGTTCACCTTTATCAACCTCGCGGAACAACCACTGCCTTCTTTGCTGCGCGGTTTTTCGGCACCGGTCAAGCTGAACTTCCCTTACAGCCGTGACCAGTTGATGTTCCTTATGCAGCACGACAGTGATGGGTTTAATCGCTGGGAGGCAGGGCAGCAGCTGTCTGTACAGGTATTGCAGGATCTGGTTGGACAGCATCAACGCGGCGACGCGCTGGTGCTTGATCAGCGTCTGGTCGAGGCGTTCCGCACGCTGCTGGCCGACGACTCTCTGGATCAGGCCATGGTGGCTGAAATGCTCTCACTGCCAGGTGAGGCGTATCTGACGGAAATCAGCGAAGTCGCTGATGTTGAGGCCATTCACGCGGCTCGTGAGTTTGCTCGGCTGCAACTCTCTGATGCCTTGTTTGATCTGCTGTGGCAGCGCTATCAGAACAATCACAAGGTTTCCCGCGCCAGTGCCTATGTGGCTGAGGCAGGGCACTTTGCCCGGCGCAGCCTGCAAAACATCGCCTTGTCCTACCTGATGCTTAACGGCAATGCCGAGGTGTTGGCGGCTTGTTTGGAGCAGTTCGAGAATGCCGACAATATGACTGAGCGCCTGACGGCCTTGGCGGTATTGGTCAATTCGCCGTTTGAGGCTGAGAAAGCCGCTGCACTGGCCAGTTTTGCGGACTTCTTCAAAGACAACCCGCTGGTGATGGATCAGTGGTTCAGCGTGCAAGCTGCCTGCGCTTTGCCAGGTGCGCTGCAGCGCGTTGAGCAATTGATGCAGCATCCGGCGTTTACCCTGAAGAACCCGAACAAGGTGCGCGCCTTGATCGGTGCATTTGCCGGGCAGAATCTACAGGGCTTCCATCAGGCTGACGGTAGCGGATACCGCTTCCTGGCTGATCAGGTGATCACCCTGAATGCCCTTAATCCGCAAATTGCTTCGCGCTTGCTAGGTCCGCTAACACGTTGGGCGAAATACGGCAGCGCGCGTCAGGCGCAGATGAAGGCCGAACTGCAGCGCATTCTGGCCTCTGGCGAGCTGTCCAGCGATGTTTATGAGGTGCTTAGCAAGAGTCTGGCGGGCTAGTAATTAGCCTGTGACAGTGTTGGAGCCGAATACCATTACAGCGGTATTCGGCAGTTGTCAGCTTGGTCTACTTGGGACTGCTAACACTAAAGTGTTGCTCAAGCAGCTCGATGTCCGGTCGCAGGGGCCCAGATTTTTCACTCAGTTTTTTTATCTGCATAAAAGTGTTACCTGGCTCGGCTTGGTAACACTTTTTGTGTTACCTGGCGGCAGGTTAGAAAATCTTCGTAATGCCGCTTGAGCAGCTTGCCTTGACCTTCTCTGTTTTGTTTGAAACGCCTGTGCTTGAGCCGTGTAGCCAAAGTGACTAATCGCGCCAGATCGTAGGACAAAAAAGGGTAAAACGGTTACAGCGTGACGTTAATTGGTTGCTGAATGATCAGTCACAATGCGGTTGTGTAGTTTAGTTTCATTCGGAGTGATTTTTTTATACGCTTGTTTGAATTGGCACTATGGTTGCAGAAGGCAACATTGATATGACCTCTTTATGGCTATGCCAAGCAGTGAGGTGCGTGAAAACGAGTTTGGGGGATTGCCTCCAATCAACATTAAGGCCGTCATCAGTATGGCCAAAACGTACCCTGCGGTTGGGGTGCAAAAAAGATGATCTGTCCACGGAGTAACGTTTCGATGGAAATTAAGTCCCGTAAGCCCGTATTGCGCTTCGCGCCTGCCAAGGCAGGTTTTGCTTTTGTTGGTGTCCTCCCGCTGCTGATTGCGGCCCATGCCCAAGCAGTGGAATTCAGCTTCGCCGACAATGAAATCAGCGGCTCCATCGACTCCACCGTATCGTACGGTCAGCTTTGGCGTGTACAAGGCCAGGACAAGACCAACGATGACATCAATACTAATGACGGTAATCGTAACTTCGATACTGGCCTAGTTTCCGAAGTATTCAAAATCACCACGGATATGGAAGCTCGCTATCAGAATTACGGCGTATTTGTGCGCGGTACTGCGTTCTATGACACGCAGATCATGGACAAGCGCAACGACTACATGAGTCAGAACGATCCCTCCCAACCGAGCCAAAATACGCCAAACAACTCAAGCTTCACCAATGAGACGCGTGACAAGGCTGGTCGCGGTGCACAGATCCTGGATGCCTATGTTTATGGCAACTGGGATGTTGCCGATATGCCAGTCTCTGGTCGTTTGGGTAAGCAGGTTTTCAACTGGGGTGAAGGCTTGTTCTATCGTGGTGGCGTAAACACCACCAACCCGGTAGATGCTGCCAAGTTTCGCCTGCCTGGTTCAGAGCTGAAAGAGGTGCTGGTGCCGGTTGAAGCGTTGAGCTTCAACGTCGGCCTGACCGATAACCTTTCTATGGAAGCGTTCTACCAGTTTAACTGGAAAGAATCGGCTATCGATCCAGTCGGCACTTACTTCTCTGAGACCGACTTGTTTGCAGATGGGGGTAACACTGCTTACTCGACGCAAAAAGCCCTCATCGCTGCTGGTGCCCTTTATCCAGGCCTGAGTGCAGGTAATACTGGTGGTTTGACTGGTGGTCGTAATGTCGACTCCAACGGCAATATCCAAGTTGCGAAAATTGGCTCCGACCTTAACGCCAAAAACGATGGTCAATACGGCTTTAACTTCAAATACATCGCTGAAGAACTGAATTCCACCGAGTTCGGCCTGTACTTCGTGAACTATCACTCGAAAGAGCCCACTATTGAGGCTGATCTTGGGAGCTATCAAGGCTTGAATGTAGGTCAGATTGCAGCTGGTGCTTGTGTTGCTTCGTTGGGTGCTAACCCGCTCTGTGCGGACTCGACATTTTTGAACACCAACTTTGCGACTGCCGCAGGTGGTCTCGCCACCCTCGACGTGGCAAACAACGTCAATGCCCGTCGTGAGTACGCTGAAGACATTCAAATGTACGGCTTCAGTTTCAATACTACCGTTGGTAATGCCTCGGTTTTTGGTGAGTTGGCCTACCGTCCAAACTTGCCAATCGGTATTGCTACCACTAACGACTTGCTGGGCGACTTACTTAAGCAGGCTACTCCTCTGGCTAGTGGTAGCACCGTGAACATCGGTGGTCAGCAAGTTCGCCTTGGCGACGAAATTCACAACGTAGAACGCGTAGAGGCGTACAACACCTCCCTGGGTACTATTTATAATTTTGGTCCAACCGCAGGTTTTGACTCGCTATTCGGTGTTGCTGAATTGGCTTCTGAACACTTACGTGGTTCTGATCTGAAGTACACCGCCTTGGACGGGTCAACTCGTTACTACTCTGGTCGTGGCAACAGTTCCTATGTGGGCGGAGCTGATCGCGATGATCAAGTCAACAAAAATGCTTATGGCTACACTCTGGTGCTTTCCGGCACCTGGAACGATGTATATGCCGGTGTGAACGTTTCCCCGTACGTGGTTTATAAAGATGACTTCGAGGGTAACTCCTACCAGACCGGTAACTTTATTGAAGGTCGCAAGGCATACACCCTCGGTGTAAAAGCCAGTTACCTGAACAGTCTGGAAGGCGAGCTGGCTTACACCGAGTTCTCGGGCGGTGGCCAAAACAACGCCAGTCGTGACCGCGACAATATCGGTTTGAACGTCAAGTATTCCTTCTAAACAGAACTAGAAAATACCGAGTGCCTGCGGGCACTTGGTTGATAACTTATTTCACGGAGAATCAAGATGCTGAAAAAGCACACGCTGATGAGTGCAGCGATTGTTCTGGCGTTGACCGCCGGTAGCGCGCTGGCAGCCGTTTCCCCTCAGGAGGCAGCCAAATTGGGTGCCAGCCTCACCCCGTTCGGTGCCGAGAAAGCCGGTAACGCTGCGGGTACCATTCCTGAGTGGACCGGTGGTATCACCAAGGCTCCAGCCGGTTACACCACGCCAGGCCAGCACCACGTTGATCCCTTTGCTGATGACAAGCCGCTGTTCACCATCACTAAGGCCAATCTGGATCAGTACAAAGACCACCTGACGCCTGGTCAGATTGCGATGTTCAATACCTACCCAAACAGCTACCAGATGCCGGTCTACCCGACTCGTCGTTCTGGTTCTGCGCCGCAGTGGGTGTATGACAACACCATCAAAAACGCGACCACTGCCAAGCTGCTTGATGGTGGTAACGGTTTCTCCGATGCCTATGGCGGTGTTCCGTTCCCGATTCCGCAAAATGGTGTAGAAGCGTTGTGGAACCACATCGCCCGCTACCGTGGTACCTACATCGTGCGTCGCGCCTCGGAAGTGGCTGTACAGCGTAACGGCAGCTACTCGCTGGTAACCTCGCAACAGGAAGCCTTGTTCAAGTTCTACAACCCGAAAGGCACTGCAGCTGATCTGAATAACATCATGTTCTACTACCTGTCCTTCACCAAGAGCCCGGCGCGCCTGGCTGGTGGTGCGGTGTTGGTGCATGAAACCCTGGATCAGGTAAAAGAGCCGCGTCAGGCTTGGGGCTACAACGCCGGTCAGCGTCGCGTACGTCGTGCGCCGAACCTGGCTTATGACACCCCGATTGCTGCTGCGGACGGCCTGCGTACTGCAGACGACACCGACATGATCAATGGCTCGCCAGATCGCTTTGATTGGAAGCTGGTGGGTAAGAAGGAAATCTACATTCCGTACAACAGCTACAAAGTCACCAGCCCGGACGTCAAGTACGAGGATCTGCTGCAAGTGGGTCACTTGAACCCGGCATACACACGCAATGAGCTGCACCGCGTATGGGTGGTAGAGGGCACGCTGAAGGCAGGCGCTCGCCATATCTATTCCAAGCGTACCTTGTTCCTCGACGAGGACAGCTGGCAGGCTGCTGTGGTTGATCAGTACGACGGTCGTGGCGAGCTGTGGCGCGTCTCGATTGCCTACCTGAAGAACTTCTACGACCTACCGACGACCTGGTCTGCGCTGGATACGTTCCACGATCTGCAGGCCCGTCGTTATCACGTACAGAACCTGGATAATGAAGAACCGAGCACCATCGACTTCAGCCAGCCTGTTCCGGATGATGGTTATTTCAAACCAGCCGCTCTGCGTCGCCGCGGCACGCGCTAATCCGCGTGTCGGTTGAGCAAAAGGCCGCTACTGTTGTAGCGGCCTTTTGCTATTTGTCAGCCGAACAATGCATGGTAGACGGGCCGGTTTAACAAAACATAACGTCGCGCCGATTGTCAGGCCTTTTGAAAGCTCAGTAGGATAGGTGCACTGCTATAAGGGTAGTGCTACCTATAAGAATAAGGGGAAGGTATATGAGTGAGCCCGTTATGCGGCGCACCCTGGCCGAGCGTGTTGCAGGTTTATCCCGCGCACCAGTGCTCCGCCGCTCACCGATAGCCAAAGCGCTGTCGCTGTGCAGTGTGCTATCCATGCTGATGTTTGCCAGTGTTCCACTGCAAGCTGCCAGTGCTGAAGCCAATAATTTTTCGGTTACATCTGCCAAGGCCTCACATTCCCTTTTGCTCGATGTTGCCAGCCTTGGTAAACGTCTGGTTGCTGTGGGTGATCGTGGCCACATCCTGCTCTCCGATGACAATGCGACGAGCTGGACCCAAGCAAAAGTGCCAACCAAACAAATGCTCACAGCGGTGTTCTTTATTGATGAACGCAACGGCTGGGCGGTTGGACATGACTCACAGATCCTTGCCACCACCGATGGTGGTGCTACTTGGACCAAGCAGTTCGAAGACCTTGAGCGTGAAGCGCCTTTGCTCGACATATGGTTTAAGGACCGCAACAACGGCTATGCGGTAGGCGCTTACGGTGCCTTGTTGGAAACCACTGATGGTGGTGCCAACTGGGAGGACGTCAGCGACCGCTTGGACAACGAAGACACCTATCACCTCAATGCCATCGGCGAAGTCAAAGACTCCGGCTTGTTTATTGTCGGCGAGCAAGGCGCGATGTTCCGTTCCCCGGACTGGGGCAAAACCTGGGAAACCGTGGAGAGTCCTTATGAGGGCTCGCTATTTGGTGTCATCGGCACAGGCGAGCCTGGTACTTTGTTGGTTTACGGCCTGCGCGGCCATTTGTTTCGTTCGACCGACTTCGGCTCGAGCTGGCAGGCAATCAGCCTGAAAACCGACCACAATGGTCCGCTTGAGTTTGGTCTGGCTGACGGTAATCGTCTGGCTGATGGCTCAATTGTGGTGGTTGGTCATGGCGGTACTGTGCTTAAAAGCACCGATGATGGCCGCAGTTTCAGCGTAATCAATCGTGCCGACCGGCTTTCGCTGGCTGGCGTTGCAGCAATGGAAAACGGCAATCTGATTCTGGTAGGGCAGGGTGGCGTTCATACCGCTGCACCTACTGGCGCCGATCTGGGCCAACAACAATAAGCCGGGAGCCTTTGCATGAGTAAGCACCAACAACAACCTGCCTCCTTTCTGGAACGGTTGATCTTCAACAATCGCCCGGCGGTCATTCTGCTGTGCTTGTTGATCAGCCTGTTTCTGTTTTTCCAAGCGGCGCAGGTCCGCCCGCAGACCAGCTTCGAGAAGATGATTCCGCTGGGGCATCCGTACATCCAAAAGATGCTTGAGCACCGTAATGATCTGGCCAACCTGGGCAACACCGTACGTATTTCGGTGGAAGCGGTTGATGGCGATATCTTTACCAAGGAGTACATGGAGACGCTGCGTCAGATCAACGACGAAGCCTTCTATATTCCGGGTGTTGATCGTTCTGGTCTGAAGTCGCTCTGGAGCCCTAGCGTTCGCTGGACCGAAGTGACTGAAGAAGGCTTTGCCGGTGGCGAGGTTATTCCGCAAACCTACGATGGCTCCTCGGAAAGCCTTGAGGAGCTGCGCAGTAATATCCTCAAGTCCGGGCAGATCGGCCGCTTGGTAGGTAACAACTTCAAATCGAGCATCATTGATTTGCCGTTGCTGGAGTCATACGCCGACCCTAACGACCAAAGTAAGCAGATTCCGCTGGATTATCAGAAGTTCTCCCACGAGCTGGAAGAGAAGATCCGCGACAAGTACCAAGCGCAAAACCCTAATGTAAAAATTCATATCATCGGTTTCGCCAAGAAAGTTGGCGATCTGATTGATGGCTTGTTTGGTGTGGCAATCTTCTTTGCCGTCGCCATCGCAATCACCTTCGTTCTGCTGCTGTGGTTCACCCATTGCTTCAAGAGCGCCCTGGCAGTCGTCCTCACAACCCTGGTTGCGGTGATCTGGCAGTTAGGCTTGCTGCATACACTAGGCTTCGGTCTTGACCCGTATTCGATGCTGGTGCCGTTTCTGGTCTTTGCCATTGGTATTTCCCATGGTGTGCAGAAGATCAACGGTATCGCCATGGCCTCCGGGGAGGCGACTGACTCGCTGTCCGCTGCGCGTATGGCGTTCCGCCAGCTGTTTATCCCGGGGCTGGTGGCGTTGTTGTCGGATGCCGTGGGCTTTATCACCCTGCTGTTGATCGACATTGGGGTAATCCGCGAGCTGGCGATTGGCGCCTCCATGGGCGTGGCGGTGATCATCCTGACCAACCTGATTCTGCTGCCAGTGATGATTTCCTATGTGGGGATTAGCAAGAAGGCCGTGCAGATCAGTCGGGATGAGGCCGAGAAGGAGCATCCGTTCTGGCGTTTGATTTCCAACTGTGCGCACCCGATGGTTGCGCCGATCTCTGTTGTCGTTGCTGTTGTCGCGCTGGCTGGTGGTGTGTGGTATGGGCAAAACCTGAAGATCGGCGACCTCGATCAGGGTGCACCCGAGCTGCATCCGGATTCGCGCTACAACCTAGATAACGACTTTGTCATCCGCAACTATTCCACCAGCTCTGATGTGTTGGTGATCATGGTCAAGACGGCGGCTGAAGGCTGCTCGACTTACCCGACACTGTCGGCCATGGATGAGTTGATGTGGAAGATGGAGAACACCGAGGGCGTACAGTCGGCCATTTCCATGGTCACCGTGTCGCGTCAGGTGATCAAAGGTATGAACGAGGGCAGCCTGAAGTGGGAAACCCTGTCGCGTAACCAGGACGTACTGAACAACTCCATCGCTCGGGCCGACGGCTTGTACAACGGCGATTGCTCGGTTGCTCCGGTGTTGGTGTTCCTCACTGACCACAAGGCAGAAACCCTGTCCCGTGCGGTTAAAGTGGCCGAAGATTTTGCCAAAGAGAACAACAAGGAAGGCCTTGAGTTCATCTTGGCCGCCGGTAACGCAGGGATCGAAGCCGCCACTAACGAGGTGATTGCGGCTTCTGAAACTACCATGCTGATCGCGGTTTATGCGGCCGTGAGCATCATGTGCTTGCTGACCTTCCGTTCGCTGGCCGCCACCCTATGTGTGATCCTGCCGCTGGTGCTGACATCGGTACTGGGTAACGCACTGATGGCCTTTATGGGCATCGGGGTGAAGGTCGCGACGCTGCCGGTAATCGCATTGGGTGTGGGTATTGGTGTTGACTACGGCATCTATATCTACAGCCGCCTGGAGACGTATCTGCGTCAGGGCCTGTCACTGCAGGAAGCCTACTACGAGACGCTCAAGTCGACGGGTAAGGCCGTGCTGTTTACTGGCGTTTGCCTGGCAATCGGTGTGGCAACCTGGATCTTCTCGGCCATCAAGTTCCAGGCCGATATGGGGTTGATGCTGACCTTTATGTTCCTCTGGAACATGATTGGCGCGATCTGGCTGCTGCCGGCTCTGGCACGCTTCCTGATCAACCCGGAGAAGCTGCGCAATAAGGCCTAGGCCTGATACGCAGTACTAAAAACCGCGGCCCTTGGGTCGCGGTTTTTTATTGTCTACGGGAGCGATTACAGATGGCTTTTGTAAGGGAGAGCTTGTCCGCGAATCGCCTCGAGGCCAGTGGTTGTTGCGGACAAGTCCGCTTCTGCATAGCCGACGTATAACCCATTAGCTGAGAAAAACCGATAGCGCTGGTGGGTTACGTGGCGCTTAGATTGCGCTGTTGGTGCTCAAACCCAGCTCCGCGCCACCCACTCTACAAAATCTGTGCGCAGAAGCTGGGAGGTTGCATTACGACTAGCGCGGATATAACGGAGGCAGTGTGCTGGTGTCGGGATTGGAGGTGCTTTCTAGGTCTTCCATCGCCGGTAGGCTGCGGATTGCTTGCCACAGGTTGCGACCTTGCCAGTGTTGACCGCTTTCGCTGTATAGCGCGCCGTTCAGGCTGTCGAGAGCATCTGACAGCGGGGTAAAGCGCGCGGCCATATCTGCCAAGGTTTCCGGTTGTTGGCGGGCCCAGGCGTCTAGGGCGTGGCGGGTGGCTTGTGAGTCGTTGGCCAAGCAGGTGCGCTTGAGGTCATCCAGCAGGTTGCGTGGGGTCGGGCCCGTTTGTTGGCTGGGCAATACGGCCGGCTGGCGGCGTGCGCGCCACCAGAGGAAGAAGCCGAGTAGGGTCGTCAGGCTTAGCACGGCGGTGCTTAATTGCCAGGGCCACAACACTGCAGAAGATGTTGCAACTGGAGCAAAACGATCCGGTTCAGCAGGGTGTGTTTCCAAGTCTGGATTGGCCGCTACCTGCAGTTCGCGTGCTGGTAGGCTGCTGCGTTCCAGCTGATCGGTTGTGGTGTTCCACCACAGTACCTCCACGGCGGGCAGGGTAATTACGCCTTCACGATTAGCCACTAGGGCTTCGCGTTCTTCACGGCTGCCAACCAGGCCGTTGTCGCTGGCCTGGTTGGCCAGCTGCGGTTGGTCGGGATAGCTGCGCAGGCCGCTGACCTGAGTGCTCGGCAAAGGCGGTAACTGCGCACTGGCAAGCCCGTCTACTTTAAGCAGCAGGCTACGGGTCAGCGAGTCCCCAACACGTGCGGCCTCCGGCTGCGGGCTCCACACTTCACTGAGGCTCAGCGAACGCGCAGGTAGCCAGGGCGCATCGGCTGGGTAGCTGGCTGGTTTGGCTTTTACCTTCAGGGGTATTTCCGGGGATTTCACCCGAACCACCTTGCCGGGCTTCGGGCCGAATGGGTTGTAGGAATTGCTGCTTGAACGGTCGACTGCGGTAGCTGTGAAGGTTTGTGCCGGGATCAGCAGCTCGCCGCTTTCTTGGGCAAAGATGGCATAGCGCAGTTCGATTACACCATGGCGCACGCCATTGATGTCTTTCTCATAGGTGCGTGGTTTACCCAGCGCTTCGATGCGTGCTTGGGGCATGTTTAGCGGTGTGAGGCTGCTGTCGTCATATAGCGAGACAGAGTGGTAAATGCGCAGTGTCAGCACAGTTTGCGCCTGCACATAGACGCTTTCTTGGTCCAGGCTGGCATCGATAAAGATCGGTGCTAGGCGGTTGTCACTGGCATTAGAAGTCTGCTGGACGTGCAGGGTGATTGGCTCGCTGCGCAGTTGGCCGAGGGTCAGCGGTGGTATCACCACATAGCCACTGTGCTTGGGTTGCAGAGTGACTATCCAGCGGGTGCTGGCCTGCGCGCCGTTATTGCCTCCGGTTAGGCGATTGACCTGGCGGGTGCCAAGCACCTCGAACAGCTCATTGAGCGGCTGCAAGTCGGGTTTGCCAAACAGCGTCGCGTCATTTGACTCGAGGATCAGCTCAACACTTTCGCCAGCATTCAGGCGCGTACGATCAACGCTGGCAATCAGGCTTTGCGCGCTGGCATGTAGGGCTAGCAGGCTGAGTAGAAGGGTACAGAGCAGTCGGCTCATTGCAGTTGTTCCTGACGCTGTTGTTCCAACCTGAATTTGCGCCGCAACAGTTCGCCCGGATCATCGGGGATTTGTCGCAACCATTGTTCTAATGCTTGCCGTCGTTCGCTGTCGAGACCCGGTTCGGCGCTGGTTGCTTGCGCTTCACGACTTTCGTCGTCGCCTGCCTGCTGGGCTGACAGTGTTGCGGCGTCGGTGTCTGAAGCGGGTGATTGTGGTTTCTGCTCTTCATCACCTTGAGCCTTCTGTGCGGTAGATGACTGCGCACTTTGCTCTTGGGTGTTTTGTCCTGCTTGTCCGGCCTGCAGCTGTGCGTTGGTTTGATTCTGCTGGGTGTCCGGCTTTGGCGGGCCGTCGGCCGGATTCTGCTGTTGTTGATTCTTTTGTAGTAATGCTTCGACCAAGGCCTTGTTCTTCTGCGCCTGAACTAGACCCGGCTGTAGCTCTAAGGCCTGGGTATAGGCATCTACGGCGGCTTCTAGCTCATTGCTGCGGGCGAGGGCATTACCGCGATTGTAGTGGTCGTGGGCGGTGTCACCAGTGGCGAAGCGTTCGGCAGCCGCCGCAAAGTCACCGGCCTGGTAGAGCGCCATTCCCTGCCAACGTGGATCAGTGAAGCGCTGCGCAGCGGCTGCTGGTTGTTGGGCGTCGAGTAGACGTTGGCCTTGCTGGTCGGCCCGTAGCCAGAGGTCTTGAAAGTCGAAGGCATAGCTGTTTTGCGGCACGCTCAGTAGCAACAGCGGTAGACACAGCAACCAGCCGCGGCGTGCGGCAAAGGCTGCGAGTAATAGCAAGGGCAGGAGTAGCCAGTGGCTTTGATCGGCCCAGGCCTGCAGGCGCGTTAGCTCGCCGTCACGGCGTACCTGCTGTGGCGCATCGAGCAGACCCAGATTGCGCAGGTCGCTGTCATCAAGAGTCACGCCTTGGTATTGGCCGCCTAGCTCATTGGCAAAGCGCTTGAGGCCGCTGCTGGCTAAACGCGGTAGCAGGATGGCTCCTTGCGAGTCCTTTAAAAACGAGCCGTCTTCTTGAATGATCGGTGCGCCCTGAGTGCTACCAATGCCGAGAATGTTCAGGCGCTCTCCGCGGCTGCCCAGCATTGGCGTAATTGCCTGGCGCTCTTCCTCGCTTAGGGCACTGGTCAGCAGCAGTAGACGACCGTTGCCTTGGGCACCTTGCTCAAGGAGTTGCAGGGCTTTTTCTATCGCCAGATCAGCCCGTTTACCCGCTTCCGGCATGATCCCTGGCGTTAGTGCATCGAGCAGGTTGCGGCTGGTGGCCAGGTCATCAGACAGCGGCACCAAAGTGTGCGCGCTGCCGGCATACACGACGATAGCGGTTTGTGCATCTTGGCGAGCTTCCAGCAGGTCGAGCAACTTACGCTTAGCCTGCGCCAAGCGATTGGGCGAGGCGTCGCTGGCGAGCATCTCTGGTGTTAGTTCCAGCACCACCACCAGTGGGTCTGCAGGTTTGGGATTGTGCTGCTCAATGCGTTGCCAGCTTGGGCCGAGTAGCGCCAAGAGTGCCAGTAACCAAGCCAGGCCGAGAACTATCCAGGGTAGGCGACTGTTGCGTCCGCGGCTGCTGGTCAGCAGTGCGGCGTGGAAGGCTCCCGGTAGCAGGGCTTGCCAGCGGCCACTGCGTTTTTCTCGGTGCCAGAGCTGCCACAGCAGTAGGCCCAGCAGCGGTATCAGCAGCAGCCAGAAGGGCCGTTGCCAATGCGGCCAGAGGCTGTTCAGCAGATTCATGGCTGTTTCCCCCGAAGCAAGGTCAGCTCGGCACGCCAGCGTTGCCGCAGGGTTGGCCAGAGTGGTCGGCTTACCAGCAGCATGCTGAGCAGCAAGGCAAGGCCCAGTGGCCAGGGGTAGAGTGGCAGTGTTGGGCGGGCCAGTGCAGGTTTTTGCGCGACGGGTTCGAGACGGTCGAGGGTGGCCTCAATGGCTTGCAATTCGTCGCTGTCACGGGCACGGAAGTATTCGCCACCGGTGGCCTCGGCAATCGCCTGCAGGCTGGGCTCATCCAGATCAATACCAGGGTTGAAGCCGAGCATGCCCAATACGCCACTTTGTTCGGGGTCGGCACCGATGCCTATGGGATAGATGGTGATGTTTTCATCTGCGGCTAAGCGAGCGGCCATCAGCGGGTCGATTTCGCCGCCGTTGTTGGCACCGTCAGTGACCAGTACGAGTACGCGACTCTGCGCCGGACGCTCGCGCAGGCGTTTTACCGCTAGGCCAATGGCGTCGCCGATGGCGGTTTGCGGTCCGGCGATATTCTTCTGTGCCTCATCCAGCCAGGTGTGTACGGTCTGCCGATCAAATGTCAGCGGCGACTGTAGATAAGCGCGACTGCCAAACAGGATCAGACCGACTCGGTCGCCTTGGCGGCCGTCGATAAAATCACCGAGCAGATGTTTGACCAAGGTTAGGCGGCTGACTTCCTGGTCTTCCCAGGTCATGTCGGCGTAATCCATCGATCCGGACACATCGACAGCCAGCAGCAGGTCACGGCCGCTGGCGGGTAGCGGCAGTGGTTCGCCGAGCCATTGTGGGCGTGCACTAGCCAGTAGCAGTAATAGCCAGATGAGGATAAAGGGTGCCTGCTGGCGTAAGGCCGGCAGGCGCGGCCGAGCGCGGCGGCCGCTGAGACCTTCCAATTCAGCGAGAAAGCTGATTTTCAACGACGCCTCGCCGCTGTCTGCTGGCGGTAACCAGGTGCGCAGAAGCCAGGGCAGGGGGGCGAGCAGAAAGACCCAGGGCCAGGCAAACTCAAACATGTTTGCGGATCCAGGTTGCCACGGCCTGGTTGAGGCCAGTGATTGCTTTGTCATCCAGGCTGCAATGCGGGCGATAGGCTCCTTCGACCAGGATCATCCAGCGCGTTAGGCCTGCAGCGGGGCAGCGGTTGTCGAGAAAGGCTAGCCAGGCGCGGCTGCTGAGTACGTGGCTATGGCTTTGCGGGTAGCGCTCGCGACAGAGGCGTTTGAGGATGGCGTTAAGTTGCTGCAACCAGGGGCCGGCCTCCACGCCATCGTAAGGTTTGCGCAGCTGTTCAAGTTCATTCAGTGCGGCCTGGCGCAATGGTTCGAGCAGGCTTTCGTCTGGCTGGCTCTTTGCCTTGTTTGGTAGGCGTTTAATGAGTTTGAAACTGGCCCACAGAAGCAGTGGTAGCAAAACGGCGAGCATCCACCAGCCCGGCGCGGGTGGCCACCAACTGATCGGTGCCGGAGCGATAAGCGGTTCGAGCTGCTCCAGCGGATTCACAGAGATTTCCTCGGGCGTTGTGCATTCAGGTGCTCACGCAGTTGTTCGACCATCTCACTCTGGGTATTGAGGGCCAGCAGCGGTACGCCGAGTTTCTGCGCTAGGCGCTGCCAGCGCGCTTGGCGGGCATCGGCCAGGCTGCGGTAGGCCTGGCGCAGTTCGGCGTCCTGGGTGTCCAGCTCCAGCTGCGCGCCATGCTCGGTAAAGCGCAGCAGGCCGGCGTTCGGCAGCGCATGATCGAGTGGGTCGGAAAGTGGTAGTAACAGTAGGTCGGTATGCCGCGCGAGCAGTTGTAGCTGTTGTTCACTGCTGTCAGTGAGGGTGCGCTCATCACACAGTACGACCACCAGGCTGCCTGGGCGCAGGACTTCGCGGGCACGACGCAGAGCCAGACCGAAACTGTCACGCTCTCCCTGGCTGTCGCTGTTCAATGCTTGATTGGCTTTAGCGAGGCGGCTGAGCAGTTGCAACAGGCTCTGCTTGCTGCGTCGCGGTTTGACTTCGTGGTGTTCTAGGTCACCGAATACCAGGCCGCCGATGCGGTCATTGTGGCCGAGTGCAGCCCAGCCGATCAGGCTTGCTGCTTGGGCCGCGAGTACTGATTTGAACATCAGGCCGGAGCCGAAGAACAGCTGCCTGCTTTGCTCAACCATGATGTAAATCGGCCGTTCGCGCTCTTCATGGAACAGCTTGGTGTGTGGCTCCTGAGTGCGCGCTGTAACCCGCCAGTCGATGGTGCGCACATCGTCGCCCGCTTGATAAACCCGCACCTGGTCGAAGTCTACGCCGCGTCCGCGCAACTTGGAGTGGTGCAGGCCTATTAGCGGGCTGCGTCGTGCTGGTGTGGAGAACAGCTGCACTTCACGCACGCGGTGGCGCATCTCAATCAGCTCAGCGAGGCTGACGCGAATGCCAGGTTGCGTGGGGAGTTCGTGCATGGCGCTTAGGCAACCGCCACAACGTCGAGAATACGTTGCACCACGCGGTCTTGGTCGATACCGGCGGCTTCCGCCTCGAACGATAGGATGATGCGGTGGCGCAGTACGTCGAACAGTACCGCCTGGATGTCTTCAGGGCTTACAAAATCACGTCCAGCCAGCCAGGCATGCGCGCGTGAGCAGCGGTCCAAGGCAATCGAGCCCCGCGGGCTCGCGCCATAGGCAATCCACTCGGCCAGTTCCGCATCAAACTTAGCCGGCGTGCGTGAGGCCATCACCAACTGCACCAAGTATTCCTCTACTGCATCGGCCATATAAAGGCCGAGGATTTCTTGGCGGGCGGCAAAGATTGCCTGCTGACTAACCAATTGTTCGGGTTTGGTCTCACCGTTTAGCGCCTCGCCACGTGCTTGGGCGAGGATCTTGCGTTCAACGCTGGCGTCTGGGAAGCCGATTTTTACATGCATCAGAAAGCGGTCTAGCTGCGCTTCGGGCAGTGGGTAGGTGCCTTCTTGTTCAATCGGGTTCTGTGTGGCCATCACCAAAAACAGTGGCGACAGGTTATAGGTACTGCGGCCTACGCTGACCTGGCGCTCGGCCATGGCCTCAAGCAGGGCTGACTGGACCTTCGCTGGCGCGCGGTTGATCTCGTCGGCCAGTACCAGGTTATGAAAGATCGGCCCTTGCTGGAACACGAAGCTGCCGGTTTCCGGGCGGTAGATCTCTGTGCCGGTAATATCGGCAGGCAGAAGGTCAGGGGTGAACTGGATTCGGTGAAACTCTGCTTCGATGCCTTCGGCCAGCTCTTTTATGGCCTTGGTCTTGGCCAGGCCAGGAGCGCCTTCAACCAGCATGTGGCCGTCTGCGAGCAAGGCGATCAGCAGCCTTTCGATGAGTTTTTCCTGGCCGAGAATTTGGCTGGAAAGAAAATGACGTAGTGCGACAAGCGCTTCACGGTGTTCCATCGTTGGGCTCTTTCTGGATGAAGGTACTGTCGTGCAACGACAACAGGGGCCGCGAGTAAGGTGCCAGTGGCTGCTGCCATTGCACTTAGAGACGAGACTTTAAAGCATTTGCCGAGCGTCAGGCTATGTATGACTCGACATCTAAGATGGGGGGCGCCGCACCATGGTAGATAGCAGGTTCGATCTTGCTGATGCTGGTCTTGCTGTCTCTCATACAAGCGACAGCGCAGCAGTCCGTCGATTTAGGTGGCATCTGGCGGGCAGAGCAAAGATATGAGTCTTCTATATATAGGCGTATTGCTGTCTTTCTCTGTTGCCCCTGTCTTGGGCACTCTTATCGTTCTTTCAGGTGGTGGTGCTGGACGCGGCGTAAAATGCGCCGGGCTGGTAGGGCGGTGGTTTGGTCCTGTCGGTGGTTCGGTCGAGTTGATCGAAAGCGGTAAAAGAGGCAGTTGACAGCGGTTTGAAACGCTGTAGAATTCGCCTCCCGCTGACGAGAAGCTAGAAGTTGATCGAAAGCGCAAGTGGTTGAGTTTGAAAAGAAATTTTCGAAATCACTTGACGGAAG
>NZ_JAYGFK010000026.1:0-77062 GCF_046581935.1 Pseudomonas sp. | reverse complement strand
CGTGTGCTCTTCCGATCTCGGCTAAAGCCCCTCCCACGGGCACCGGTTTCATGTGGGAGGGGCTTTAGCCGCGACATAACCTCAATAGGCCTGTTGGTAGATGGCCAGCGCATGGGCTTCGCTCATCTCGCGCGGGTTATTCACCAGCAGGCGTTGCTGCTGCATGGCATCACGGGCCAGGGTCGGCAGCATATCGCGGGGCACACCGGCATCGCGCAGGCACGTTGGCAGGCCGCTGCGCGCACTGAAATCTGCCAGGGCGGCAATAAATTGCTCGGTCTGCTGCATGGCACTGCCTGGGCGGAGTGTGTCACCCAGCACCAGCGGTGCCAGTTCGGCATACAGTGGCGCGGCCGCGCTGGCGTTAAAGCCCAGCACATGCGGCAGCACCAGCGCATTACTCAGGCCATGGGGAATATGAAAATGCCCACCCAACGGATAGGCCAGCGCATGCACGGCCGCCACCGGCGCGTTGGCAAACGCCTGCCCTGCCAGGCAGGAGCCGAGCAGCATGGCCTGGCGCGCCTCGCGGTTGCCGCCGTTGTGCACCACTTCATCCAGATTGGCGGCCAGCAGGCGCAGTGCCTCGCGCGCCAACAGGTCGGACAGCGGATTCTTTTTCAGCGCACTGGTATAGGCCTCAATGGCATGCACCATGGCATCGATACCGGTGGCGGCCGTCACCGCTGGCGGCAAGCCAAGGGTCAGCTCGGCATCCAGCAGCGCCAAGTCTGGCAACAGTAACGGCGAGACCACGCCCATCTTGGTGGTTGCCCCGGTGGTGATGATAGAAATCTGCGTGACTTCCGAACCGGTGCCGGCGGTAGTCGGCACTAGGATCAGCGGCAGGCGCTGGCCACGGGCATTGCCGACGCCGTATATCTGCGCCAAAGCCTGACCACAATCAGGGTGCGCCAGTAGCGCCACCAGCTTGGCCACATCCATCGAACTGCCACCGCCAAAGCCGACAATCAACTGCGCCTTGAGCGCCTTGGCCTGCTCGACCGCCGCCAGCAGGATGGCTTCGGGCGGATCGGCGACCACCTGATCAAATACCGCAACACTGACATCGGCCGCAGCGAAGCCAGGCAATACCTCGTCGAGCAAGCCGAGTTTGCTGATGCAAGGATCGGTGACGATCAGCACGCGCTGCGCACCGCGCTCACGGCACAGTTCAGCCAAGCGCCGCGATGCGCCGATTTCGCAGAGAATCTGCGCCGTGGTGGCAAAGCTAAAGGGCAGCATGTTTGTTCCTCTTGTGCGTAGCCCGAGCCGTCGACATGACGCCCGTAGTTTCAGAGTGCGACCGCTCCCGGATTGCATCCGGGCTACCCGAGCCCCGCCACTGTAGCCTGGATGAAATCCGGGAAAACGTCTTAGAAAGCAAAGCTCGCCTCATCCATCGCCATCAAACAGGACGCACCACCCAGCAACGCCTCGCGATGAGCGCTGGCCCGTGGCAGTACCCGGCGTAGGTAAAAGTCGGCCGCCTGCAACTTGGCCTGATAGAACGCTGCCTCGCCAGTTCCTGCCTCCAGTGCATCCTGCGCCCGCGCTGCGGCCTGCAGCCAGAAGCCGGCCAGCAGCACATAGGCCGAATACTGGAGGAAATCTACCGACATCGCGCCGATCTCCTGAACATCACGTTGGCTGGCAGCAATCACCTCGCTGCTCAGTTCGCGCCACTCACCCAGACGCGTTTGCACGCAGTGGGCCAGTGCTGCCAATGCCGGCCGGCTGACTTGCGCATCACACAGCTCACTGAACTCAGCCTGCAACGCCGACAGTTCAGCACCTCCGTCGCCGAGCACCTTGCGGCGCATATAATCCAATGCCTGAATGCCGTTGGTGCCTTCATAGAGTTGAGTGATACGGCTGTCGCGCATCAGCTGTTCGATGCCCCACTCGCGGATAAAGCCATGCCCGCCGTAAACCTGTACCGCATGGCTGGCGACTTCCTGGCCCATGTCAGTGAAGAAGGCTTTGACAATCGGGATCAGCAGCGCCGCGCGCTTGCCCGCCGCCTTGCGTTGCGCCGCGTCTTGATGGCCATGTTCCAGATCAAGCTGGCGCGCGCAGTAAACCGCGAGCATACGGCTGCCCTCGACTAGGCTCTTCTGCGTCAGCAGCATGCGCCGCACATCGGGGTGGTTGATGATCGGATCGGCCGCCTTGCCCGGCTCGGCCGGGCCGCTCAACGCCCGCGATTGCAGGCGCTCACGGGCATAACGCAGCGCGCCCTGGAAGGCTGCTTCGCCAATGCCCAGGCCTTGCAGGCCGACCTGAAAGCGCGCGTCGTTCATCATGGTGAACATGCAGGCTAGGCCCTGATTGGCCTCACCGACCAGCCAGCCAGTGGCACCATCAAAGTTCATCACGCAAGTAGACGCGCCCTTGATGCCCATCTTGTGCTCGATGGCCCCGCAGGACAGCGCATTACGCTCGCCTGGCGTGCCGTCAGCAGCGGCAATAAATTTCGGCACCAGCAACAGGCTGATGCCCTTGACCCCAGCCGGCGCATCCGGCAGCCGCGCCAGCACCAAGTGGATGATGTTTTCCGAAAGGTCCTGCTCACCGCCGCTGATAAAGATCTTGCTGCCGCTGACCTTATAGCTGCCGTCCGCCTGCACCTCTGCCTTGCTGCGCAGCAGCGCCAGGTCGGTGCCGGCCTGAGGTTCGGTCAGGCACATGGTGCCGGCCCATTGACCGCTCACCAGCTTCTCCAAATAGGCACTTTTCAGTGCGTCGCTGCCATGTTTGTACAGCGCCAGCACCGCGCCTTCGGTCAGACCGGAATACACGCGAAACGACAGCGACGCGCTCATCAGCATCTCGTGGAAATTACACGCAAGCATCTGCGGCAGCGCCTGGCCACCGTACTCGCTGGGGCCGGTCATGCTCGCCCAGCCGTTATCGACATATTGCTGATAGGCCTCGGCAAAACCATCCGGGGTGGTCACCTTGCCGTCGCTCAGTTGGCAACCCTGCTCATCGCTATTGCGATTAAGCGGAGCCACCACCTCGGCGGTGTAGCGTGCGCCCTCTTCCAGCACGCCATCAATCAGCTCGCGGTCGAGGCCATTGCCGAGCAGCTCGCAATGAGCACTGACATCAAACAATTCGTGCAGGACAAAGCGCATATCACGCAGCGGGGCTTGATAGCTCATATCCGGCCCTCCTGCACTTCGGCAAAGCGCTGGCCGCTAGCCGCCAGTTTTTCAATCAGTGCCGCCGGCTGCCAGTGCTGACCAAAGTGCGCTTGCAGGCTCTGCAAACGCGCCAAAATATCCGCCACACCCTGGCTATCAGCCCAACTCATTGGCCCGCCCTTATCGGCCGGGAAACCGTAGCCATTGAGGTAGACCAGGTCGATGTCATGGCTGTTGGCGGCGATATTCTCCTCAAGGATTTTCGCGCCCTCATTGACCAGCGCCAGCAGGCAGCGCTCAAGGATTTCCGAGGGGTCGATATCCCGGCGGACGAAGCCCAGCTGCTCAGACACCTGCAGCACCAAGGCATCCACCTCAGGGTCGTGCTCAGCCTGGCGACTGCCCTCGGCATAGCGGTAATAGCCCATACGCGCCTTCTGACCGAATCGACCGAGGCCGCACAAGCGGTTATCCACCTGCACCGTTGGATCATCCTGGCCCTTGCCGGCCAGCTCGCGTGCGCGCCACTCCAGATCAATACCAACCACGTCGTACATGCGGAACGGCCCCATGGCGAAGCCGAAGCCCTGCAGCGCAGCATCCACCTGATGCGGATAAGCGCCTTCAAGCAGCAGCATGCGTGCTTCGCGCACGTAGGTATGCAGCATACGGTTGCCGATAAACCCGTCGCAGTTACCGGCCACCACGCTGACTTTGCCGATGCGCTGACCCAGGGCCAAGGCGGCGTCCAGCACCGCTGGAGCGGTCTGCGCGCCACGCACGATTTCCAGCAATTTCATGATGTGCGCCGGACTGAAGAAGTGCAGCCCCAGCACGTACTCGGGCCGCGTAGTCACAGCGGCAATCGCGTCGATATCCAATGCCGAGGTGTTGCTGGCGAGGATTGCACCCGGCTTCAGGGTCGCGTCGAGGGTGCGGAAGATCTGCTGCTTGAGTTCGAGGTTTTCATACACCGCCTCGATCACCAGGTCGGCATCGGCCAGCGCGACGTACTCGCCCACCGGCGTTACGCAGGCCAGGCGCGCGGCCGACTGTTCGACACTAATTCGCTCTAGCTTGACGTTGTGCGCATTGGTCTCAGCCACCACAGTCATGGCCTGCTCAAGCATCTGCGGGTTGTTGTCCAACCACAGCACCTGAATACCGGCGTTGGCCAGGCTCATGACAATACCGCGGCCCATCGTGCCCGCACCGATCACCGCGACTTGCTGAATACTGAATGCCTTGCTCATGCCCAATCCTCTTGGTTGCTGCGACAGGAAACGCGTGCTGGCGAAATAAATTCGTCTGCCACCATATGCAAGGCGTTACTATTTTTGAAATTTAGTCTTGTGATAAGTCGTATTCAGCAGATGAATATCTCAACCTTCGATCTCAACTTGCTACGCGTATTCGACGCGCTGATGCGCGAGCAGAATGTGTCCCGCGCAGCCGAGCGCCTGGCCCTAAGCCAGCCGGCGGTGAGCAATGCGCTTAATCGCTTACGCGAGCTGCTCGACGACCCGCTGCTGGTAAGAGTTGGCCGCAGCATGCAGCCGACACCGCGAGCGCAAGCGCTGGAAACGCCGATCCGCGCGGCCTTGCAGCAAATTGAGCAAAGTCTCAGCGCCGGCGAGGCGTTCGACCCAGCCAGCAGCCGTCAGCACTTCAATATTGCAGTGACCGATTACGTCGAATTGATCTGCATGCCGCGCCTGCTCAAGCAGCTCAGTCAGCAGGCACCCGGCATGCGTATCGACATTCGCCACCTAACGCCGAGCCTGCCGGCCGAAGCGCTGGATAAAGGTGAGTTGGACTTGGTACTGGGACGCTTCGAGGAGATTCCCGCGCGCTTTGCTCGGCAGCACTGGATGAGCGAAACCCTGCAACTGGCCTTGCGCCGTGATCATCCGTTGGCGGCAGGGCCTATGGATCTACCGACCTTTCTGCAACTGCGCCACCTGTGGGTTCATGGCGGGCAGACCCGTGGCATGGTTGACCAGTGGCTGGGCGAACAGGGCCTGTGTCGGGAGATCCTCTACACCACGCCCAACTACCTGCAGGCCGCGCATATCGTCGCCAGCAGTGAACTGGCCGCCGTACTGCCAACTCAACTGGCGCGCCACTTTGCCAGCCTGCTGCCGTTGCAGTTGTTCGAGCTGCCGTTCGCCCTCGGCCCGTTTCATCTGGAAATCGTCAGCCTGGCCCAGCGCCAACGCGACCCGGCGCTGCGCTGGTTGGTTGAACAGATCAGCGCCACTGGCCAGCGCTGAGAGCGCTACGCCTCGCTAAAAACCAGCCACGTACCGCTGCTTCCCATGAATTACGCAGACAGAAAAAAGGCCGCCACCGATAAGCAATGATCAGTGGCGGCCCGGGAAACCGGTGGGCAGTGTGCTAGAGCGCGGCACCGCCAATCAACATACCGTGCATAACCGTATAGGTCTTACGCCCGGACTGCAGGATCAGTGGGTTGCGGTCAGCAATCACCCAACCCCGGGCCAGCATTTTGTCGATATGCGCGCGCAACTCAGGTAAGTAGCGTTGCTCTTGCTGAGGCGACTCTATTCTGCTCATGCTCTAACTACCTATCTTTCTTTGCCAGCAGCCAGAGACACCTAGCCTCAGCCATTCCTATTAGCCGCCACAAAGCATAGTGGCCAACTGCCGGTCATTATAGCGGCAGTTGGCCACCCGTCTGTAAGCATAGGGTATTAGGCCGCTATAGCGTTTGGCTTACATCCCCTTCAGCTTAGGTCGCGTTACCAGATGCGGTCGCAAACGGACCACCGCAATGACTGACGATTAATCAAAACACCCGGAGACCCGCTCAGTGATCAAAAGGTATTGCGCAACACCACTTCATTAAAAGGCAGCTTGCCAATACGCGGCTTCGGCTCGACGGTCTTCTTACCCACCGCGACCATCAGCGCGATCACGTGGTTATCCGGCAAGTTGATCAGCTTGGCCACGGCTGCAAAGTCGAAGCCGTCCATTGGGCAGGAATCCAGGCCCTTACCACGCGCGGCGAGCATCAGCGTTTGCGCCATCAGGCCGCAGCTGCGCATGGTTTCATCGCGCTGCACCTGTGGTTTATCGCGGTAATAGGTGTCGATGGCACCCGCCATATAGGCCTGCACTTCCTCGGGAGCGCCTTCCCAGGCACGGCCAACATTCGCCTGCCAGCTATCGAGCTGGGCACAAACCACCACCAGCATCGACGCATCTGTTACTTGCGCCTGGCCCCAAGCCACTTCACGTAGCTGCTGGCGCAGCGCAGGGTCGCTGACTTCGACCAAGCGCACATGCTGCAGGTTGAACGCCGACGGCGCGAAAAGCGCCAGTTGCAGTAGCTCGTCTTTTTCTACAGGGCTGAGAGTAAAGGCCGGGTCATAACCTTTGACGGCGCGACGGCTGCGAATGGCTTCATCGATATGCATGGTTGTTCCTTGGTAGCGCGGAGGGAGGAGCGCTAATGCTAGGCACTGATACAACGCAATGCCAAACGCCTTTACCGATAACAATGATCGTCCTAGGCGATTGTGCATAGCAGCCTGTTAAAATCGTCGGCCCACGCAGACTGATACGACCCATGACCCCAGACGCGCTCGCCACCCTGCAACAGCACCTGCTCACCGCCCTGCATACGCCGCCCTGCGAGACCCGCCGCCTGTTTCACGGCCGTGGACGCTGCTGGCCAGGGCTGGAACAAGTCACCGTGGACTGGCTGCAAGGCGTGCTGCTGGTGGCATTGTTCAAACCACTGAGCGATAGCGAATTACAGGCACTGCGCAGCATGTTGCTGGAGCTCGGCCAGAGCATGGCCTGGCAACAGAGTGGCGCGCGCAGCCTGTTGCTACAGCAACGCTACCTGCCCGAAAGCCCAACCGACTGGCTACTCGGTGAGCCCGTGGAGCACTGGGACATTTGCGAGCACGGCCTGCATTACCGGCTCGACCTGGGCCGCAAGCAGAACACCGGGCTATTTCTCGATATGCGCTACGGCCGCCAATGGGTGCAAGCACAGGCAGCGGGCAAACGCGTGCTTAACCTGTTTGCCTACACCTGCGGCTTCTCGGTGGCGGCACTGGCTGGCGGTGCGTGCCAGGTGATCAACCTGGACATGGCCAGAGCAGCGCTCAGCCGGGGCCGCGACAACCATCGGCTGAACCAACAGGACCTGAGCCAGGTGGTGTTCCTCGGCCATGACCTGTTCAAATCCTGGGGCAAGGTCGCCAAATACGGCCCCTATGATCTGATCATCATCGACCCACCGTCCTTCCAGCGCGGCAGCTTCGTACTGAGCAAGGATTACCCGAAAGTCTTGCGCCGCCTGCCCGAGCTGCTCAGCGCAGATGGCGTGGTCCTAGCGTGCAGCAACGAACCGGAAATCGGTCCGGATTACCTGATTCAGAGCATGGCCAGCGAGGCTCCCTGCCTAAACTTCAGCGAACGCCTGAGTAACCCGCCGGAGTTCCCTGATAGCCAGCCGGATAGCGCCTTGAAGGCACTGGTATTTCGCCGCAACTGAGGCCTGCTGACTGAGGGTCTGTTGCCGTTTCATCGCGAGCCGCTTTGCTGCGAGTGAAACGGCAACAGACACCTAGGCAAATACAAAGTACTTGCGCACCGTCTCAACCACCTCCCAAGTGCCTTTCATCCCAGGTTCGACGATAAAGATGTCGCCGGCCCGCAGATGAATCGGCGCTTGGCCCTCCGGGGTGATGATGCAGTACCCCTCTTGGAAGTGGCAGTACTCCCATTTTTCATAGGCCACCTGCCACTTTCCAGGCGTGCAGATCCAGGTGCCCATAATCTTGCTGCCATCCTCCGAGGTGTAGGCATTCAGGTTCACGGTGTGAGGCTCTCCAGCAATCCGCGTCCACTTACAGGCGTCCAGTAGCGGGATGGGATGGGTATCGCGCAATACGGTAATCGGTTGCATGAGTTGCTCCTGAGATCAGAGGGACAAGATGCGCCAGCCTAGAACCGCCGCCTTGCCAGGACTGTCCCGAGGTCGACCTTCAACTGCCTGGAAGCGCTGCGACAGTGCCCAACTGAGAAGGAAGCTGCGTGCTACTTGAAATGAGGTTTGTTGGTTTCTCGCCGTTTACCCGCTCGAAGGTGTTCTCTGTCTAACTCTTACCGCTTGATCATCCGCGGTGATTTTGACGTTTTGCTGCGCACCGCCCTGTTCAAAACCTGCCAGGTAGCCACGAGGACGCCAAAGCCGCGCTACGCGAGTTAATAACGCAAGTAACCGCAGACGGTTAAACCGCTATGAGCCATAAGCAGGCAGGGCGTGGCCCAAGCAGGTGGTTTAAAAAGAGTCGACGAGGCAGCGAGACAAGAAAAACAGGCGAAAAACAGCATTTACACGTTGTACATGAGCATTTTGAGACGGTTTTCAGCCTAGGAGAGGCAACCTAGATAGTTTTTAAACGGCCTACCAGGGGGTTAAGCTGTGGCCCATGAGCACAGCGCCCTTTATCACACCAGTTGAGTCCAACCGCACGGATGCGCCTTCAGGCTTACGCATCGGTGGCGACTGGACGCTGGCCCATTACGCAGCCCTGGAAGCCAAGGTGCAGGCCCTGCAAAGTAGCTTGCACAGTACGGCCAACGTCGACCTGCAAAGCCTCGGCGCACTGGACACCGCCGGTGCCGCCTTGCTGGTGGAGCTGTTGGGTAGCCAGCGTCTGGCGCAACTGGCCAAGGACGCGCCGGGCCTGACCAGCGAACGCCGCGCGCTATTACAGGCCGTGGGTACGGCCATCGCCGATGCCGGCGATGCGCTGCCGGCCAAGCGCATACCAGCCTGGCGCGAGTTTTTCGGGCAGATCGGTCAGGCCGTGGAAGAACTCTGGCAACAAGCCGTGGCGCTGCTCGGGTTTATCGGCATGACCCTGGCGGCGATGACCTCCATCATCCTTCGCCCAAGCCGCTGGCGCCTCACCTCGTTGGTGGCCCATTTGCAGCAGAGCGGCCTGAATGCCGTGCCTATTGTTGCCCTGCTGACTTTTCTGGTCGGCGCGGTGGTGGCCTTTCTCGGGGCCACAGTGCTTGCCGACTTCGGCGCAAGCATCTACACGGTCGACTTGGTGGCGTTCTCCTTTTTGCGTGAGTTTGGCGTGCTGCTCACCGCCATCCTCATGGCCGGCCGCACCGCCAGTGCCTTTACCGCCCAAATCGGCTCAATGAAGGCCAATGAAGAAATCGACGCCATTCGCACCCTCGGCATGAGCCCTATGGAGCTGTTGGTGCTGCCGCGCGTATTTGCCTTGCTGATCGCACTGCCGATCCTCACCTTTATCGCCATGCTCAGCGGTATCCTCGGTGGCGCAGTGGTCTGCGCCTTGAGCCTGGATATCTCGCCGGCCATGTACTTGGCCATGCTGCAGGAAAACATCGCCCTCAAGCACTTCTTGGTCGGCATGGCTAAAGCGCCGGTGTTTGCCTTCCTGATCGCGGTGATCGGCTGCCTGGAAGGCTTCAAAGTCACCGGCAGCGCGCAATCGGTGGGCGAGCGCACCACCTCCAGCGTGGTTCAGTCGATCTTTGTGGTAATCGTGCTCGACGCCCTGGCGGCGCTGTTTCTGATGGAGATGGGCTGGTGACAGGCGAAGCAATCATTGAGGTGCGCAATCTGGTCAATCGCTTCGGCGCGCAAACCGTGCACCAGGACCTGAACCTGGACCTCTATCGCGGCGAAGTGCTTGGCGTGGTGGGTGGCTCGGGCACCGGCAAATCGGTGCTGCTGCGCAGTATTCTCGGCCTGCGCCACGCCAACGCCGGAACCGTAAAGGTATTCGGCGAAGAGCCGCTGAACCTCCCTGCCGAGCGCCGCTCACAACTGGAGCGGCGCTTCGGCGTGTTGTACCAACGTGGCGCGCTGTTTTCCTCACTGACCGTGACCGAGAACATCGCCCTGCCGCTGATTGAGCATGCCGGCCTCAAGCGCCCTGCGGCCGAGCGCCTGGCCCAAGTCAAACTGGCGCTGGCCGGCCTGCCGCGTGAAGCAGGCGACAAATACCCTACTGAGCTGTCCGGCGGCATGATCAAACGCGCCGCACTAGCGCGGGCGCTGGCCCTGGAACCGGACATCCTGTTTCTCGATGAACCCACCGCCGGGCTCGACCCCATTGGCGCAGCGGCCTTTGATCAGTTGATCCTGACCCTGCGCGACGCCCTTGGCCTTAGCGTGTTTCTGGTCACCCACGACCTCGATACGCTCTACACCATCTGTGACCGGGTGGCAGTACTGGCGGAAAAACGCGTACTGGTGGCCGACCGCCTAGACGCCGTGGCCGCCACCGATAACCCATGGATTCACGAGTACTTTCACGGCCCGCGTGGACGCGCAGCCGAACAGGCCGCTAGCCGCGCGCCAGGGAGCAACTGAATGGAACCGCGTGCCCACCACGTATTGATTGGCCTGTTTACCGTGCTGATGCTCAGCGCCGCATTGGGCTTTGCCCTGTGGCTAAGCAAAGCCAGCTCGGATCAGGAGTTAAACGACTATGACGTGATCTTCAACGAGGCGGTCAGCGGCCTTTCGCCAGGCAGCGCTGTGCAGTACAGCGGCATCAAGGTCGGCGATGTGCTCAGCCTAAGCCTCGACCCGCAAGACCCGCGCAAAGTCCGCGCACACATCCGCGTGAGCGCCAACACCCCGATCAAGCAGGATACCCGCGCCCGCCTGTCGATCACCGGGATCACCGGTGCCTCGCTCATCCAGCTGCACAGCGGCACCCCGGAAAGCCCGAGACTCGAAAGTAAAGACGGCCAACGCGCGGAAATCATCGCTGACCGCTCGCCGCTCTCGCGCCTGATGTCTAACGGCGAAGACCTGGTGCTCAGCGTTACCCGCCTGCTCAACCGTGCCAACCAGCTGTTCTCCCGCGACAATATCGAGCGTATTTCGCGCACCCTGGAAAATATCGAACAGACCAGCGCCAGCGTCGCCGAGCAACGCGACGAGCTGCGTACGGCCCTGCAACAGGTGAGCAAAGCCAGCCAGGAAGCAGCGGACCTGATGCGCAACGCCAACCAACTGCTCAACGGCCAGGGTCGCGACGCGATGAACAACGCCAGTCGCCTGATGGCCTCGCTGGAGCGCAGCAGCAACACCGTAGAGCAACTGCTGAGCAATAACCGCAACGCCCTCGACGGCGGCATGCAAGGTGTTGCCGAGCTTGGGCCAACCATTATCGAACTGCGCGAAACCCTCAGCAGCCTGCGCTTTTTCGCACGTCGCCTGGAGGAAGACCCCGCCGGCTACCTGCTGCGCAGCGATACCATCAAGGAGTTCCAACCATGAGCCCTCTGCGCCTGCTCGCCGCATTGCTGCTGATCGGCAACCTGGCCGCCTGCTCGCTGTTACCAAAAAGCCAGGCACTGAGCATCTACCGCCTACCCGCCAGCAGCTTGCCCACACACACCGTCAGCGCCGACTGGGCCCTGCGGGTGAACACCCCTTACAGCAGCCAACTGCTCGACAGCACACGCATTGCCGTACTGCCTCCGGGCGACCAGATCAGCGCCTACCAAGGCGTACGCTGGAGTGACCGTGCGCCACTGCTGCTGCGTGACAGGTTGATCGATGCCTTCCTGGATGACGGCCGCCTGCAAGCCGTTAGCAGCGATGAAAGTCGCCTGCAGGCTGATCTGGCGCTAGACGGCGACCTGCGCGCCTTCCACAGCGAATACCAGAACGGCCGCCCTGCCGCGCGCATCCAGTTTGACGCGCGCCTGGTTGAGAGTGGCAGCCTGCGCATTCTCGCCAGCCGACGTTTCGAGGTCAGCCAGGTCGCCAGCGACACCTCGGTGCCAGCCGTGGTCGATGCCTTCGGCAAGGCCGGCGACCAACTGGCGCGCGAAGTGCTGGAATGGACCCTCAGCCAGGGCAACGCGGCGCAAGCACAGTGAAGGCGATCAGCGTTAGCCCTGCTGGGCTGCCAGCCACGCGCGTACCTCGGCATAGGGATAATCTTCCAGCGCAGCAAAGCGGCCAACCTGGCGTGCTTTGAGCTTGGTAAACAGCGGCACGCTGATACCGCAGAGATAGCGCGTCAGGCATTCGCTGCTCGGCGCGCAGCCTTTCACTTCCTGATGCTTGCGCACAAAGCCGTCACATAGGCTATGCCAGTCCTGCTCCGCCAGCGGCGGTAAAGCTGGCGGAGCAGGCAGGTGAGCAACCTGGCCGTGGCACACCGAGCAATGCCCGCACCGCTGCGGCGCATTGGCATCACCAAAGTAGGCTGCCAGACGCTGGCTCAGGCATTGCTCACTGGCAAACAGCGCGAGCATGGCGTGGATTCGGCGAATCTCACTGGCTTCCTGCAAACTGAAATAGCTGTGCAATTCGGCGCTTAACGCGGCCGGGTCAAAAGCAGGATCAAGCAGCGTGTAAACCTCCGTCATCTGCTTGCTTTCCAGCTCAATCCAGCCCTTTTCCTGAAAGTAGTCCAGGGCTTTGATCACGCGGCCACGCTCGGCTTGATGCTGCTGATAGAGCTGATCGAAATCCACCGTGCACCAGGTCCGTGCGCGCTGCGAGGTGCTGATCAATGCCTCGACAAACTGCCGCCGCTCACCCTCAAACATGGCCGTAAGCGCTTCGGGCTCCAACAAGTACTTGAAGCGATATTCAGCGAAATAGGCGTAACGCGGGGCGATGATGCCGCGCAGATCCAGCTGCACCAGCAGGGTTTTTAGCGGCAACTGGCGGATATTGCTCTGATCAGAAAGCTGATTGAGCATCAGCTCCCACTCACCGTTTACGCTGTTATTGCGCAACTCATCGAGCACGCAGCGAATACCGTCTAGCTCCGGCGTATCGCCGTAAACGAAGTTTTCCAGCACGTTCAGGCTGTCGCGGTTGGCCAACACCAGGCAATCAGAAGGTTGCCCATCACGCCCGGCACGGCCGATTTCTTGGCTGTAGTTTTCAATGGATTTGGGCAGATCGAAGTGCACCACATTGCGGATATCACTCTTGTCGATGCCCATGCCAAAGGCGATGGTGGCGACAATGCAGTTGATCTGCCCGGCCATAAACTGCCGCTGAATCGCCTCGCGTGACTCATGCGGCATTCCGGCGTGGTAAGCACTGGCGGCAATACCGCGCTGGCTCAGGCGCGCGGCCACTTGCTCAGCGGTTTTCTGCTGGGTCACGTAGACGATGCTCGGCTCACCGGCCTTAGCTCCCAGCCACTGCTCCAGACGGCGCTGCTTGTCGGCACCGCTAACCGGCTCGACCAGCAGATTAAGGTTGGCCCGATAGAAGCCAGTGGTGACCACATCATCCGCCGCAATGGCGAACTTCTTCTGCATATCCGCGATCACCGGCGGGGTTGCCGTGGCGGTGAGCAGCAGCACCTGCGGTATACCGAACTGGCGCTGGTAGTCCGGCAGTTTGAGATAGTCAGGCCGGAAGTTGTGGCCCCACTCGGAGATGCAGTGAGCCTCGTCGATCACCAGCAAGGAAATCGGCACTTGGGCAATAAAGTTGCGAAACCGCTCGTTCTTCAGGCGCTCGACCGAGATCATCAGAATCTTCAGCTCGCCAGATTTCGCCTTGGTCATCACCGCACTGGCATCTTCACGGCTCTGCGCCGAATCGATACTCGCCGCGCTGATGCCACGGCTATGCAGAAACGCCAACTGATCCTGCATCAATGCCAGCAACGGCGACACCACCAGGGTCAGATGTGGCAGATGCAAAGCGGGCAGCTGGTAGCACAACGACTTACCCGAGCCGGTAGGAAAAATCGCCGCCGCTGAACGCCCGGCCAGCACGGCGCTAACCACACGCTCCTGGCCGGGACGCAACTGCTGAAAGCCAAACACACGCTCAAGGGTACTCATAACTGTCACTCCATTGACCGCAACGGCGGTAAACAATGATTAATACCTACAACCCGCCCCGCTATTGCCAATCCAACTAATACCACGGGCCATATAAGCCTACAGTCATCTCATGCAGGCAAAGAAAGGGGATGAGTATGCAGGT
Source organism: Pseudomonas sp. (assembly GCF_046581935.1). GTDB lineage: Bacteria > Pseudomonadota > Gammaproteobacteria > Pseudomonadales > Pseudomonadaceae > Aquipseudomonas. The sequence goes on along the minus strand of NZ_JAYGFK010000026.1, from coordinate 62,899 downwards.
ATCTGGTTGTAACGACTGCTTGCTGGTTACTGCCTAGATTACTCACAAGCATGGTCAGAGGGTCGCACAGCAAAGACTTCGCTAGCCCGGAGTAGCTGATGCGAGCCACAGGCCGATGGGTAATCTGGCAGGCAACTTGAGTTGTCGACAGCGCTACCAAACCATAGATCTATCGCCGCCACACAGCGTAAAAGCGCCAGCGAAAACCGCGACATATAGACACCTAACTGGCAGTAGCCAGCCATGCTGAAGCCGGCAGCCGCAGGTACATAAGCTGGAAAACGCTTGAGCTGCCAACCCCGCTAGATCTATGGCGAGCCAACCCATAGCAACATCTGAGGCCGTGCAGAGCGGCCACCTGAGCAGCGCTACACAGCAACAGCATAACGAGCCTGATCTGCTAGCAGATAGGCACATAAAGCCGCCCAAGGGCGGCTTTTCCGTTTCTTATCGCGCATGCAAAGGACCGTGGGAGGGGCTTTAGCCGCGACAACTTCTTAAAAGCTCGCCGCTAAAGCGCCTCCTAAAGATTGCTGCTTAATTTTCCCTGCATAAAAAAACCGCCGATTAAGGCGGTTTTTTCAGCGCGGCAGTTGCAGCTTAAAGCTGTGGACCGGCGTCGCGGATGGCATCAGACACATCAAACTTCTTGAAGTTTTCAATGAACAGACCGGCCAGGCCTTTAGCAGCTTCGTCGTAGGCATTCTGATCAGCCCAAGTGTTACGCGGGTTGAGCAGGTTGGTTTCAACGCCTGGTACCGACTTCGGCACGCTCAGGTTGATGATCGGCAGTTGCTCGGTTTCAGTACCAATCAGCGCGCCACTCTGGATGGCTGCAATCACGCCACGGGTGGTCGGGATGTTGAAACGCTTACCAACGCCATAGCCACCACCGGTCCAGCCGGTGTTAACCAGGTAGACCTTGGAACCGAAACCACGGATACGCTTGATCAGCAGTTCAGCGTACTCGCCAGCCGGACGCGGGAAGAACGGTGCGCCGAAGCAGGTGGAGAAGGTCGACTTGATGCCGCCGCCCGAACCCATTTCAGTCGAACCAACCAGCGCGGTGTAACCCGAGAGGAAGTGGTAAGCCGCTTGCTCTTCGTTGAGGATCGACACCGGCGGCAGTACGCCAGTCAGGTCGCAGGTCAGGAAGATGACAGCGTTCGGCTCGCCGCCGAGGTTCTTCTCGCTGCGCTTCTCAACCAGCTCCAGCGGGTAGGCGGCGCGGCTGTTCTGGGTCAGGCTGTCATCGGCATAGTCCGGTACACGGTTTTCGTCGAGAACCACGTTCTCCAGTACCGCGCCAAACTGGATGGCTTTCCAGATAACCGGCTCGTTCTTCTCGGACAGGTCAATGCACTTGGCATAGCAACCACCTTCGATGTTGAACACCACACCAACGCCCCAACCGTGTTCGTCGTCGCCGATCAGGTAGCGGCTTTCGTCAGCCGACAGGGTGGTCTTACCGGTGCCGGACAGGCCGAAGAACAGGGTCACATCGCCCTCTTCACCGATATTGGCGGCACAGTGCATTGGCAGCACGTCAGCATCTGGCAGCAGGAAATTCTGCACGCTGAACATGGCTTTTTTCATCTCACCGGCGTAACGCATACCGGCGATCAGGACTTTCTTGGCGGCGAAGTTGAGGATTACGCAGCCGTCGGAGTTGGTGCCATCACGCTCTGGCACGCATTCGAAGTTGGCGACGTTGAGAACTTGCCACTCGCCCTTATCAGCCGGGTTGTATTGCGGCGGATTAATGAACAGCTGACGTCCGAACAGATTCTGCCAGGCAGTAGCAGTGGTCATCTTGACGGGCAAGTAGTGGGCGTCAGCTGAACCTACATGAACGTAGGAAACAAAACTGTCCTGCGCATCAGAGAACGCCTGTACGCGGTCCCACAGGGCATCGAACTTGTCAGCCGGAAACGGTCGGTTGATTGCGCCCCAGGCGATTTTCGCCTCGGTGCTCGGCTCTTGCACGATGAAGCGATCAGCCGGTGAACGACCAGTGCGATGGCCGGTGCGTACGACTAGGGAGCCGTTGGCGGCCAGTTCGCCTTCACCGCGACGAAGGGCTTCTTCGACCAGTTGGGCAACACTGATTTCGGTGTACACGGCATTGTTGGCTTGCATCATGTGGGTCCCCGTCGGCCATGTGGCCGAGTCTTCCGAACGTTTTGTAGTAGAAGACTGCGCACTACTACAGCGAAAAAAGTGCGCCGGATTATGCCAGAAAAAGCCGACTGCGGGTGCAGCCTCTGATCAGATCTTCTCGGCGCGGTTTATGGCTACTTGCCCCAGAACCTACTTACGACTTAGTGACGCGTATCCGATGGTGCTTCGATGCTGCCATCCATAAACAGCTGCAACACATCAGCTGCGTCGAACAGGTAACGCTCGTTACAGAACTGGCAATCGATTTCTACACTGCCACCATGCTCCTGCACCAGCGCTTCAGCGTCGGCCTGACCCAGACTGATTAGCGCGCGACTGGAACGTTCACGCGAGCAGCTGCAGCGAAATTGCAGTGCGCGCGGATCAAATAGACGTAATGCCTCTTGGTGATACAGGCGGTGCAACACTGTTTCATTATCCAGGCCAAGCAGCTCTTCTGCCTTCAGCGTATCGGCCAAGGCCACAGCATGCTGCCAACTGGCCTCACGCTCATCAGCGTCTTTGAGGCGATCAGCAGGCAACTGCTGCAGTAGCAAACCACGTACGCGCTGGCCATCGGCGTGGAGCCAGAAGCGCGTCGGCAGTTGCTCGGAGGTGGCGAAGTAGTTGGTCAGGCAATCCGCCAGGGTATCGCCCTCCAGGTCGACAAGGCTCTGATAACGCTGCCCGGACCTCGGGTCAACCGTCATGGCCAACACGCCCTCGGGCATCAGCTCACGCAAGCTGGCATCGGCAGCGATCTGTTCGGCGTGATAGTGCGCAATACCGCGCAGTTCACCTTCGCTGGAGCATTCAACCATCAGCAAGGGCAGCGCGCCGGAGGAACGTGCCTGCAGAATCAGCAGTCCCTCGAACTTCAGGGTACCAATCAGTAGCGAGGCGGCGGCCAACAGCTCGCCGAGCAACTGAGCCACAGGTTGCGGGTAGGTGTGTTTAGCCAGCACGTGGCTGTAGCTGTCAGTCAGACTGACCAGCTCACCGCGAATATCGCTGTCATCGAACAAGAAACGTTGGGAAAAATCAGACATGCCAACTTCACTGAATGTGGCTCGGCCGGCAATTTTAGGCGCAAACGCCGATCTGACCAAGCGCCTCTTATCTATTGGCCTTGCGGCTAGAAACTATCGATCACTATCGACATCACAGTTCGCGACAGAATGACCTCCTAATCTTTGCAATCAAAAGGCAGAATCCCTAGGATGCCACGCCTCAACAACCCCACAAATGCCAAGGACGCCAGCGCATGAATCGCCCGTTTATCAATGATCAGTGGCGCATCCGCGCGTTGGTTGCCTGCCATATTGTCGCCTTTCTGCTACTCGCCAGCTGGCTGTGGACGCCCAGCCGCGCGCTGTGGGATCAGTTTGACCTGCAACTGTTCGCCCTGCTCAACGAGCCTGCCCATGCTGCAGGCCTGTGGGCGAAAATCTGGGCAATTGGCAGCATGCGCCCGGTCGATATGGGCGTTGGCGTGCTGATGCTGGCCGTGCTGCTCAAGGCCGATCTGGTATTCAGTGGGGCGCAGGTGCGTAAAGCGCTGTTTGCCTTCCTCTCCGCGCTAGTGCTGATGCTGCTGTTTCGCGTCGGCTTCGCTGAAGTGGTCAAGCTCATGGGCTGGCAGCGCCCAAGCGCCTCCCTGGTCGTAGAGGGCGCAGCGCGCCTGACCGAGCTGTTCCCTAACTGGGAAGAACGCTGGGACCTGAAAGACAGCGCGACCCGCAGCTTTCCAGGTGATCACGCCTCGGTACTGCTGATCTGGGCCATGTTTATGAGCTTCTTCTCGCGCAACTGGCGCTTGCTGCTGGTCTGGACAATGGCATTGGTCTTTATGCTGCCACGCCTGGTTGCGGGCGCCCACTGGGCCTCGGACGCCCTGGTGGGCGGGGTGTTCCTCGCGCTACTGGCCCTGGCCTGGGCGTGTTTCACGCCATTTGCCTACAAGGCCAGTGAATGGCTGGAGAAGGTCACCCTGCCGCTCACCCGCGCACTCAGCAAACTGCCTTTGCTGGGTCGCTTAAGCGTGATCAGCGGACGCTAGCCTGACCGGCGCAGCGCTGGCCTGAAACCAAGCGCTGCGTCTTAGTCGTGACTACCATGAAACTGCTGAAACTGCCGACGCTGCTTCTTACTCGGTCGCCCATCAGTTTGTACGCCTAACGCCCCCGCCTTGCGCTGTGCAGCTGCCTGCTCGCGGCGCTCGATGCTGTCGGCCGTCTCGGTATACAGCGCCTGCGCCTCAGGCGCACCACGGCGCACCACAGATAACGCCTGCACCACCACACTACGTTCATCAAAGCCGCTACGAATCAGGTAAACATCGCCGACTTTAGGCTCTTTACTCGGTTTGCAACGTTCGCCACGATGATGCACCTTGCCACCCTCAATGGCCGCTTTAGCCAGGGCCCGGGTCTTGAAGAAGCGCGCGGCCCACAGCCATTTATCCAGGCGTACCTTGTCGTCGTCTTTGTCGTTCATCTGCTCTCCAATGATGCTGTTCTGCAGACGAGCATTTTGCCTGATGCAGTTGTCATACATGCCAACTAGAATGCCCGCAAATACCCTGGAATTGCCCTTTGATGACGTTCGACCAACTTGGCGTGATCGGCCTGCGTGAGTGGATCAACCTGCCAGAGCTGGGCATGGTCGGCCTGCGCGCCAAGATTGATACCGGAGCCAGCACGTCCAGCCTGCATGCTAGCGATATTCAGCCGTTCGACCGTGATGGCGAACCCTGGGTACGCTTTACTGCACACCTCGGCACCTTGGTGCAACGCCGCCATCGCTGCGAAGCCCCGCTGGTTTCCCTGAAAACCATCAAAAGCTCCAACGGCCAAAGCCAGTCGCGCTATGTGATTCGCACCAACTTGACGCTTGGTGAGCGGGAGTGGCCAGTGGAGTTCACCCTGACCTGCCGCAAGACTATGCGCTACCGCGTTCTGCTTGGCTCGAAAGCACTGATTACCGGACAACTGCTGGTCAACCCGGCATTGAGCTACGTACAAAACAAACCCACCCTTGCTGACCATTCTGGTGCCCAATGAAGATCGCCGTGCTGTCGCGCAACCCGCGCCTGTATTCCACCCGTCGCCTGGTTGAAGCTGGGCAAGCACGGGGCCACGAGATGGTGGTGATCGATACCCTGCGCGCCTATATGAACATCGCCAGCCACAAGCCGCAGATCCACTACCGTGGCAAACCACTTGAAGGCTTCGATGCGGTGATCCCGCGGATCGGTGCATCGGTGACCTTCTACGGCTGTGCGGTGCTACGCCAGTTCGAGATGATGGGCGTGTTCCCGCTCAACGAGTCGGTGGCCATTGCCCGCTCGCGCGACAAACTGCGCTCGCTGCAACTGCTGTCGCGGCGCGGCATCGGCCTGCCGGTGACCGGGTTCGCCCACTCCCCGGATGACATTGCCGACCTGATCCAGATGGTCAACGGCGCACCGCTAGTGATCAAGGTATTGGAAGGCACGCAGGGCATCGGTGTGGTGCTATGTGAAACCGCCACCGCTGCCGAGTCGGTAATTGAAGCCTTTATGGGCCTCAAGCAGGACATCATGGTGCAGGAGTACATCAAGGAAGCAGGCGGGGCGGATATCCGCTGCTTCGTGGTCGGCGACAAGGTCATTGCGGCGATGAAGCGGCAGGCCAAACCCGGTGAGTTCCGCTCTAACCTGCACCGTGGCGGCAGCGCCAGTTTGATCAAGATCACCCCGGAAGAACGCATGACTGCCATTCGCGCAGCAAAAGTCATGGGGTTGAGCGTGGCCGGCGTGGATATCTTGCGTTCCAACCACGGCCCGTTGGTGATGGAGGTGAACTCCTCGCCCGGCCTGGAAGGCATCGAGACCACTACTGGCAAGGATGTCGCTGGGATCATCATTCAATACATCGAGAAGAACGGTGGCCCGCACCTGACACGCACCAAAGGCAAAGGCTGAGCCGCAGATAGGCGAGCACCCGGCCAAGAATGGCCGGGCCGATGCGGCAGATCACCACAGAACGCTGCTGAGATGCCCAAACACAGACTTAATCCTATCGCTGGTGTTGCTGCATCCAGGCGAGGAAGTCCGCCTCTACTAATGGCCGGCTGAAGTGATACCCCTGGCCTAACGAGCAACCCTGCTCGCGCAGACAGTCGAATTGCCACTGACTTTCGATACCCTCAGCCACGCACTCCAAGCCAAGGTTGCGGGCGATCATCAGAATCGTCTGCACCAACATCAAGCCGCTGCCGTCCTCGCCATCCATATCCCAGGTAAAGCTGCGGTCGATTTTTAAACGATCCAGCGGCAAGCGCTTGAGGTATGTCAGCGAGGAATAACCGGTGCCGAAGTCATCAATGGCAAAACGCACACCCAACGCCTTGAGCGCCTGCATATTGCTGATGCATTGCTCGACATCTTCCAACAGCACACCCTCGGTGATCTCCAGCTCCAGCGCAGCGGCCGGCACGTGATGGCGCTGCAAACATTCGCTGACGCGCTTTACGCAGCTGCGCTGGCGCAGCTCTCGGGGGCTGAGATTGACTGCCAGAACCATTGCCGGCCATTGTGTCAACCAACGCGCTAAGGTGGCGCAGGACTGTTCCAGCACCCAATCGCCCAGCTCCTCGATCAAGCCGGTTTCCTCGGCCAGCGGGATAAAGTGCTCCGGCATTATCTCGCCACGCTCCGGATGCAGCCAACGCAACAACACCTCAGCCCCACTAACTTCCCCGTTTGCCAAAACAAGCTGTGGCTGGAACACCAGATGCAGCTGATTGCGCTGTATCGCCTGACGTAAATCACTCTGTAACTGCAAACGCTGATCGATGGCGGCCTGCATCTCCGGGGCGAAAAAGTGCAGTGCATTGCGCCCGCCCTGCTTGGCTCGATACATGGCGGTATCCGCCTGTTTCAACACATCCGAGGCGAGCTGATTACCGAACGGGTGCAAGGCAATACCGATACTGGCGCTAATTGAAAGCTCATGGCCGTCGATCCAGCAGCTACCGACCAGGCTTTTGAGCAGCTTTTCGGCAGTAATGGCGGCAGATTCCGCAGCCAATTGCGGAACGCTGTCGAGCCCCTCAAGAAGCACCACGAACTCATCGCCGCCCATACGCGCCAGGGTATCTTCGGCACGCAAGCCACCCGCCAGACGCACGGTCACTTCACGCAGCAAGCCATCACCCACCTGATGCCCCAGGCTGTCGTTGACTGTCTTGAAGTGGTCGAGATCGATAAACAGCAAAGCACCCAGAGTGTTTTCCCGCTGCTCGCGATCCATCGCATGCTGCAGGCGATCAAGCAGCAGACGCCGGTTTGGCAGCCCGGTGAGTTCATCACTGAAGGCCAGGCGCTCGATTTCACGCTGATAGCGCTGGCGCTCGGAAATATCCGTGATACTGGCGCGAATCAACACCGGATCACCCGGCATACGCACCAGGCGCACTTCGCAGGAAATCTGCCGGCCAGCGCTGTCGCGGTGCAGCCATTCGAATACTGGCGCCTCACCGGCCATCACGCGGCGCATGTAGATCTGCCCCAGCTCGGCCGTCAGCTGACCATCGGCCTGTTTATTCGGGCTCAGGTCAAATACGCGTTTATTGGCAATTTCTTCACGGCTATAGCGCAGCAAACGCAGTGCATTGTCATTGCACGCGACCAATGCGCCGCGCAGATCAAACAGCAGGATCGCCTCCGGCGCATTCTCGACGATGGTGCGGTAGCGCGCCTCGGCCTGGAGCCGCTCGCTGATATCTTCGACCAGCAGCAGGAACATGCGCACCCGACCAGTACTATGGCGCACCGCACGCAGACTGACCCGCGTATGCACCAGGCTCGCGTCGGCGCGATGGAAGCGCTTTTCCAATTCAAAACCTTCGCGCTCACCACTGAGCACCTGATCCAGCAGCGGCTGCTCGACCAGTAGCTCCTCATGCAGCGACAAACTCTCCCAACTGCAAGCCAGCAACTGCTCACGACTGCGACCGAGAATGCTACAGAGCTTATGGTTGACCTCTTCCCAGGCAAAACTGACGCTGGTTAGGGCCATGCCAATCAACGGTGCCTCGAAAAACAGACGCAAGCGCTCGTCACGCTCGCGAAGCTGCTGCTCGGCGTACTTACGCGCGCTGACATCCTGTAATGCGCCATATACGCGTACCAGCTCAGCACCATCACGCTCAGCGATACCACGAATGCGCAACCAGCGTGTCTTGCCTTTGGCCGTAAGCAGGCGCGCCTCGATATCGAACTGCTCCAAGCCATTGATCAACTGTTGCAGCGTGTGCTCGGCCAGCAACCGCCCGTCAGCATCTAGATAGCTCAGCGCACCGCTCAGATCAGGGGTGCCATTTTTCGGGTCCAGCTCATAGATCCGAAAACAACCCGCGCTCCAATCCATATCCTGCCCGGGCATATTCAGCACCCAGCCACCGAGGCTGGCGATGTGCTCGGTCTGGTTGAATAGGTAGCTCTGCTTGAGCAACTCATTACTCTGCGCGCGCACTTGCTCGGCCAATTGCTCACGGGCCGTCACATCACTTTGCAGGGCGACGAAATGACTGATACCCCGCTCGTCACGCATCGGCGCGAGGGTAAGTTCATTCCAGAACTGCTGGCCGTCCTTACGGTAATTGCGCAGCACCACATCACAGCCCATGCCTTCGTGTACCGCCTGCCGCAAGCGGCTAAGTCCCTGCTGCTGATGGTCACCCCGTAGCAAGAAGTTCCAGTTATTGCCCAGAGTCTCCTCGCGGCTATAGCCAGTGATCCGCTCAAATGCCGGGTTGCAATAGATCAGCGGCAACGTCGACTGCCGCGCGTCGGCAATGATCACCCCGAGCGGGCTGGCCTCCAGTGCCAGATTGGCCAGCGCCAATTGCTGCTGCATCTGCGCACTGCGCGCCAGCGCCTGGCGCAGATCACTGAGACTACGCCCGACCAACAGTGTGGCGAGCATAAATAGCAGCACGCTGAAGTGCAGTTCCAGGCGTTGCGGATCAAGCCAGGCGTTGTTATCACCCAAACCACGCAGTAACGGCAAAATCAGCACCATCAACACGCTAAGAACCGCACCGCAAACACCACCCGCAAAACCCCATACCAACGCCAGGACGAGCATCATCACACCGACCAGCGGCAGATTCAGGGTCAGCGGCAGAGCCCCAAGCAACCATGGCATACCGATTAACAGCAGCCCCAGCAGTGGCCACGGCGGTAACTGGCGCAGCGCGTCGGGCACCTGCTCGCAACCGCTGAGAACCTGCGCAGCCAGCCAACCACGGCGGCGCATCCAAGGCGTCAGGTACGCCAGCATGGGGATTGCGACCGCCAGGGCAGTCAGGCTGTCGGCCAGCGACATCGTCAGGATGCCCGACGGTAGATCCTGCAAGGTGGCGTGTCCAAGAAGCCAAAGATTACCTTGCACACCTAGCGCCATCGGTATGACCGGCAGCAGCACACCGAGCAGCATAAAACGCAGCAAATGGCCGAGATCGGGTAAGGCAGGGTCAAACGAGCGCAACCGCAGCAGCCACCAAGCCAAGGCTACGCAGAGGGTTTCCGGCAAGGCATACAACGGGGCCCACTGCCACTCCAACCCCCAAAGCGGAATGGCCAACATGGCATTGAGGTACACCATCAACAGCACGCGCGGTCCCCACCACAAGACGAAGACCAGCGCCAAGGCAAAAGGGGGATACCAGAGTGCCGACCCGTCGGAGAACTGGGTCGCCATGGAAAGCCAGGTGGCCAGATGGAGCAATGGCAGCGGCAGCAGCCATGCCCATAGAGAGAGGCGGTCTGAAACTACAGGCATGCTGACCTCATGTCATCGCGCTGATAAAGCATAGTTCAGTGCGATGACAGTATGCCTGCACGTGCTAGACGGCGTCGCGCGGCAACAACAGCCCCAGCGGTAAACATACCCGCGCTTCCAGCCCACCACCGGAGCGATTGCGCAGTTCAACACTACCACCGTGTAGCGCGGCAATGCGCTTGACGATAGCCAGGCCCAAGCCTGCCCCCTGGCCACCACGGGCACGGTCGCCGCGGATAAAGGGATTAAAGATGCTACCTAACTCGGCCGGATCGATACCCGCGCCGCGGTCCAGCACGCTCAATACCACATAAGGCGCACTGTGATCGCCCGACAGCGAAACCGCCACCTCGACGGCATTACCGCCATAGCGCAGAGCGTTTTCGATCAGGTTAACCAGCAAGCGCTTGAGCGAAACCCGGCGTAACGGGAAAGCGGGAACGGCTTCCAAGCACAAACGCACCTGTTCCTGCTTCTGGTTATAAGGGCTAACCACTTCACGGATCAGCTCAAGCAGATCGAGCTGCTCCAGCGGCTCGTCGCGTCCGTCACGGATAAACGCGAGGAACTGATCAAGAATCGCATCCATGTCCTCGATATCACGCACCATGTCCTCGGTTAGCTCGGAATCGTTGTGCAGAAACTCCATGGACAAGCGCAGGCGGGTCAGCGGCGTGCGCAGGTCATGCGATACCCCTGCCAACATCAACTCGCGCTCACGGGCGGCCTGCTCGACGTCTTCAGCCATCTGATTGAAGGCGCGGTACACCTCGGTCATCTCGCTTGGCGTATCGCTGACAGGCAAACGCACGCTGCGCCCCTTACCTAGCTGACGAGCCGCGAATACCAAGCGTTTGAGTGGCGCACTGAGCTGGCGTACAAAAATCCACGCCGCTGCCGTCGACAACAGCCCAATACCGAGGAACCAGCCGAGCACACTCCAGATTCGCTGACCGCGCAACGGGTTGGGATAAAGCGGTACCCGCAGCCAGTCGTCACCCAAGGTAGGCGCGTGTACCCAAAGCGCCGGAGGGCTCTTGGCGCGGACCCGGACTTCGGTGATGGGACCCAACTCGGTACGCATTTGCCGCTCAAAAATCTCGCTGTAGGGCCAGTGCTGCTCCGTGGCTGGCACCTGTTCACGCGGCACTCGCTCCAGCCCGGCAGCTTCGGCGATGGTCGCACGATCTTCCGGCCTGGCGGCCCAATAGGCACGCAGGGTCAGGGCGGCACCGTGACTGTATTGCCGATCAACCAGCACGTCCTCGTTCATCATCAGATAAACCAGGGTCAGCGCCTTGGAGAACAGCACCACGATCAGCACCAGCCACAACGTGCGAGCGAAAAAGCTTTGCGGGAACCACAGCGGGGTTTTCATCAAGACTTATTATTACCGTCCGGTACAAACACATAGCCCACGCCCCAGACCGTCTGGATATAGCGCGGCTTGGACGGGTCTGGCTCGATCAGCCGGCGCAAACGGGAAATCTGCACGTCGATGGAACGCTCCAGGGCGTCCCACTCACGGCCACGGGCCAGGTTCATCAGCTTGTCACGAGTTAGCGGCTCGCGGGCATGCTGCACCAGCGCCTTGAGCACCGCGAACTCGCCGGTGGTAAGCATATGCACCTCATCACCCTTCTTCAGTTCGCGGGTGGCCAGGCGCAACTCGTAGTCGCCGAAACTCACGCTTTCGTCTTCGCTGCCCGGCGCACCTGGCACTACCGGTGCCTGACGACGCAATACGGCCTTGATCCGCGCCAGCAACTCACGCGGGTTGAACGGCTTAGCCAGATAATCATCGGCACCCAGCTCCAGCCCCTGGATACGGCTGGCCTCATCACCCTTGGCGGTCAGCATGATGATGGGCACTTGGTTGTTCGCCTCGCGTAACCGACGACAGGCGGACAGGCCGTCTTCACCGGGCAGCATCAGGTCGAGCACCACCAGGTTGAACAATTCACGGGCCAACAAGCGATCCATCTGCTCGACGTTTTCCACCGCGCGCACGCGGTAGCCCTGCTCCTCGAAGAAGCGTTCCAGTAGGCGGCGCAGGCGGGCATCGTCATCGACAATAAGGATTTTTTCGCCTTCAACAGGAAGTGCAGCAGTGCTCATTCAGGGTTCCTCGTCCGGACATCCGCCTGGCGCGGACGCGCTGGCAGTGTGCAATGCTCGGCATTATGGCGCATGCGCCACAATTGACATGCAGCGCATTGTTAGCAGATTTTTCCCCGACTGGTTCTCGGTGCACGCCCAGGCAGTGTTTATAATGCGCGGCTTTCGTGTCTGGCCCGTGGTCTGCGTGGCTGGTTTTTCGTTCCAGTGTGGATAGCTTTTTATATGCTCAGCATCAACAACCGCATCGCCGAAGAACTGGGCGTACGCCCGCAACAGGTCGCCGCCGCCGTAGCGCTGCTCGATGAAGGCTCCACCGTGCCGTTCATTGCGCGCTACCGTAAAGAGGTCACCGGCAGCCTGGATGACACTCAGTTGCGCAACCTGGAAGAGCGCCTGCGCTACCTGCGCGAACTCGACGAGCGCCGCGCCAGCATCCTCGCCAGCATCGAGGAGCAAGGCAAGCTGACGCCTGAGCTGACCCGCGAAATCAACCTGGCCGAGACCAAGACCCGCCTGGAAGACTTGTACCTGCCGTTCAAGCAGAAGCGCCGCACCAAGGGCCAGATTGCCCTGGAGGCCGGCCTCGGCGAGCTGGCCGACGCACTGTTTAACGACCCGACGCTGACTCCGGAAAACGAAGCCGAGCGCTTTATCGACGCCGAAAAAGGCTTTGCCGACGTCAAGGCCGTGCTCGAAGGGGCCAAGTACATCCTCATGGAGCGTTTCGCCGAGGACGCCAACCTGCTGGCCAGCCTGCGCAGCTACCTCAAGGACAACGCCATCCTCAGCGCCCGCGTGGTAGTCGGCAAGGAAAACGAAGGGGCCAAGTTCCGCGATTACTTCGAGCACGACGAAAAGCTTAAAGGCGCACCGTCGCACCGCGCCTTGGCAATCTTCCGTGGGCGCAACGAAGGCATCCTCAGCGCCAGCCTGAAAGTCGGCGATGAAACACCAGGCAGCATGCACCCCTGTGAAGGCATGATCGGCGAACGCTTCGGCATTGAGCAGCGCGGCCACGCCGCCGACAAATGGCTAGGCGAAGTGGTGCGCTGGACCTGGAAGGTCAAGCTTTACACCCACCTGGAAACTGACCTGTTCGGCGAGCTGCGCGAGGGCGCAGAAGATGAAGCGATCAACGTCTTCGCGCGCAACCTGCATGACCTGCTGCTAGCTGCACCCGCCGGCCCACGCGCCACCCTGGCGCTCGACCCAGGCCTGCGCACCGGCTGCAAAGTGGCGGTAGTCGATGCCACCGGCAAGGTACTGGAGACCTCTACGGTGTACCCGCATGCGCCGCGCAATGACTGGGATGGCACCCTGGCGATTCTCGCCAAGCTGTGTGCCAAGCACGCCGTCGACCTGATCTCCATCGGCAATGGCACCGCCAGCCGCGAGACCGATAAACTGGCTGCCGACCTGATCAAAAAGCTGCCCGGCCTCAAGCTGACCAAAGTGATGGTTTCTGAGGCGGGTGCCTCGGTGTATTCCGCTTCGGAACTGGCTGCCAAAGAATTCCCGGATATGGACGTGTCATTGCGCGGCGCGGTTTCCATCGCCCGACGCCTGCAAGATCCGCTGGCCGAGCTGGTGAAGATCGACCCGAAATCCATCGGTGTAGGCCAGTACCAGCACGACGTGTCGCAGCTCAAGCTGGCGCGCAGCCTGGACGCCGTGGTCGAGGACTGTGTAAACGCCGTGGGCGTGGATGTGAACACCGCCTCCGCCGCCCTGCTGGCGCGCATCTCCGGCCTCAATGCGACTCTGGCGCAGAATATCGTCGCGCACCGCGACGCCAACGGTGCCTTCAACAGCCGCGCCGAACTGCTCAAAGTGCCGCGCCTGGGTGATAAAACCTTCGAACAGGCCGCCGGCTTTCTGCGCGTAATGAACGGCAGCAACCCGCTCGACGCGTCTGCCGTGCACCCGGAAACCTACCCGCTGGTACAACGCATCGCTGCCGATACCGGCCGTGATATTCGCTCGCTGATCGGTGATTCAGGCTTCCTCAAACGTCTCGATCCGAAGCAATTCACCGACGACAAGTTCGGCCTGGTAACCATCGGCGACATCCTTAGCGAGCTGGAAAAACCTGGCCGCGACCCGCGCCCAGAGTTCAAGACCGCCGAGTTCCAAGAAGGCGTAGAAACCCTCAACGACCTCAAGCTGGGCATGATGCTCGAAGGCGTGGTGACCAACGTGACCAACTTCGGCGCATTCGTCGACATCGGCGTGCATCAGGACGGCCTGGTGCATATCTCGGCGCTGTCGGAGAAATTCATCAAAGACCCGCACGAAGCGGTAAAAGCTGGTGACGTGGTCAAGGTCAAGGTTATGGAAGTCGACATCCCGCGTAACCGCATCGCCCTGTCCATGCGCATGGGCGACACCCCTGGCGAGAAGATCGAAGGCACACGCAGTGGCCAGCGTGGCGGCAAGCCATCAGGCAATGCACCGCGCAGCGAGCGCCACTCCAGCCAGGACAAACCAGCCCCCGCCAGCGGTGGCATGGCGGCCTTGTTCGCCAACGCGAAGCAGTTGAAGAAATGAACGAAACCACCTCGACCGGCGCCAGCAGCGCCTTTTCCCGCCTGCTCGGCCTGGATATTCTCCAGGCCGGCGGCGGTGAGGCGCGCGTGCGCCTGACCCTCACCAATGACCTGCGCAACCTGCACGGTAAGCTGCATGGCGGTGCATTGTTCTCGCTGATCGACACCGCCATGGGCCAAGCCAGCCACAGCCTGGGCGACGGCAGCCCAAGCAGCGTGACGCTGGAGTGCAAGATCAACTACATCCGCCCAGTTGCCGAAGGCAGCGTGCTTTGTCACGCCAAAGTTCTGCATGCCGGACGGCGCACCCAGGTGGTCGAAGCCGAGGTATGGCAGGAGGACAAACTGATCGCCAAGGCGCAAGGAACCTTCGCCTGCCTTTGACACATTGCCTGGATTACCCGCGTAGCGAACTCAGGTGACGACACAGCGAGCGATCACCTCCCCCTTGCAGAGTGCAGAGCCGATCCCCATATTGTGGCAATTGCCCGCATTGCGACGCCTGCCAGCTAGGAAAAACACCTTGAGCGATCTTCTTTCCCGCCGCCTGACCCTGCTGGGTAAGCCGAGCAACCTCTCCCTGCTTAGCCAGTGCCTGCACGGTATTGAGCGCGAATGCCTGCGGGTTGACGGCAACGGCCAGCTGGCTCTGACGCCACACCCAGCAGCATTGGGTTCGGCGCTGACCCACGCGCAGATCACCACCGACTATTCGGAATCGCTGCTGGAGTTCATCACCCCGGCCGAGCCTGACCCGGCCACCACGCTGGCCGACCTGGAGCAGATCCACCGCTTCGCCTACAGCAAGCTGGACGGTGAATACCTGTGGAGCCCGTCGATGCCCTGCGCCCTGCCGGACGAAGAGACGATCCCCATTGCGCGCTACGGCAGCTCACATATCGGCGAGCTCAAATACGTTTACCGCAAAGGCTTGGCGCTGCGTTATGGCAAAACCATGCAGTGCATCGCCGGCATCCATTACAACTTCTCGCTGCCCGATGCGCTCTGGCAACTGCAGCATGCAGCCGAAGGCGATAGCAGCAGCGCACGGGATTATCAGTCGGCGCGCTATATCGCCCTGATCCGCAACTTCCGCCGCTACAGCTGGCTGCTGATGTACCTGTTTGGTGCCTCACCGGCGCTGCACAAAGGCTTCATGCGCGGCCGTCCACACCAGTTGCAGGAACTGGACGCCGAGACACTCTATCTGCCTTACGCCACCAGCCTGCGCATGAGCGACCTGGGCTACCAAAGCGAAGCCCAAGCCGGGCTGACGCCCTGCTACAACAACCTATCCAGCTACACCGACAGCCTACGTCAGGCCGTCGGCACGCCCTACCCACCCTACGTGGAAATCGGTGCGAAGAAGGATGGCGAGTGGCTGCAACTGAACACCAACATCCTGCAGATCGAGAACGAGTACTACTCGAATATTCGCCCTAAACGCGTGACCTACAGCGGTGAGCGGCCGATCCAGGCACTGGTAGCCCGTGGCGTGCAGTACGTTGAAGTGCGCTGCCTGGACATCAACCCCTTCCTGCCGCTGGGTATCGACCTTACTGAGTCGCGCTTCCTCGACGCCTTCCTGCTGTTCTGCGCGCTGCAGGACAGCCCGCTACTGGAAAGTGGTGAATGCCATACCTGCACCGACAACTTCCTCAGCGTGGTCAAGGAAGGCCGCCGACCGGGCCTGCAACTGCAGCGCAACGGCCAGCCGATTGTCCTGCAAGCCTGGGCCAGTGAGCTGCTGGAGCAGATTCTGCCGCTGGCCGAGCTATTCGATCAAAGCCAAGGCAGCAACGCCCACCGCCAGGCGCTACAGGCGCAGCAAGCTAAGGTCGCCGACCCGAGCCTAACGCCATCCGCGCAAGTACTGGCGCAGTTGCAAAAAGGCGTCAGCTTTAGCGAATTTGCGCTGCGCCAGAGCAAGCTGCACGCCGAGTACTTCCGCAGCCAACCGCTAAGCAGCGAACAGCAGGCGAGCTTCGAGGCCAGTGCCGCGCAGTCGCTAAAGGCCCAGGCAGAGCTGGAAGCCCATGAAGACGGTGACTTCGACAGTTTTGCGGCGGCTTACCAGGCCAGCATATTGGCCCTGGCGGTCTAAACCGCGTTTATGGTCTGCTGCGCGTCGGCCCTGCTGCGTTAAAAACAGGCTCGGCAAGCCACTTGTGGCTAACGCGCTTTAGCGCGGCCCGTAGGGCGAGTGAAACGAGTCATGCTCATGTACAACAGTACACTCGAGTGCGAGCCCAGTCCGCTTCCTCGCCTGCTTTGACCAGCAGGAGGCGGTTACTAATGCAGCGCCTTGCACGGCTCTAGCTCGCAAGCCCTAAACATCGCCACGAATCACAGCTTCTTGCGCGCAGCCAGCATTTCGCCAACTGCATCACATAAAACGTCAGCGGTGGCAAAAGCAGGATCAGCGGCGCAGTCTCAGCAGAGGGATACAGCTAGCATTGCACAGGTGACCTGACTACGAGCTGCCGCCATGGCCTGCGCCAATATCAACAAGGAAGATGACCAGCACTGGAGCCTGGAAAGCCTCAACAAGGCCTACCAGCAAGGCTACATGGCTGGATTAACCGGACAAACCAGCACCCCACGCACCCTCTTGGCCGATGTGCTGATCGCCGCCTGGGAAGCCGGCTGGGTTGATGGTCACGAGCAATTCGAGCTGCACAAACGTCGCAGCGCCTAATCCCGCTCAACAAAGCCCCCCTTCGCAGCGACTGCAGCGCTTATGCCTGCACAGCGCCTGCATCGCAAAACACATACCCCGTACCTATGCGCACAGATATCGGATATATATTCGATAATTTCACTTTTAAAACGATAAAAATTCTTAAATAAACTTTTAAAGCCGATTTTTATCGTATAAAACTAGCGCCTCTCCATCGCATCTCATCACTGCGCCATACCTGCGAGTCATCACACGCAGAGTATGGATACAATCCATGCACGTTTTGCCGACCACTTATCCCCGGACTCTCTCCGCTACAGGTGACCCATGACTTTGCTCACTAGCACCCCGCGTACCGATGGTTTTCGCATGCCAGCCGAGTGGGAACGCCACGACCAAACCTGGATGGTCTGGCCTGAACGCCCGGATAACTGGCGCCTGGGCGGCAAGCCCGCACAGGCTGCGTTTACCGCAGTAGCCAAAGCCATTGCCGAGTTCGAGCCGGTGACGGTGTGCGTATCTGCCGGCCAGTACGAAAACGCCTGCGAGCGCCTTGCCCACGCCAATATCCGCGTGCTGGAAATCACCACCGATGACGCCTGGGTGCGTGACACTGGGCCGACCTTCGTGACCAATGCCTCCGGCGAAGTACGCGGCGTCGACTGGGCGTTCAATGCCTGGGGCGGGCTTAATGGCGGCCTGTACGCCAACTGGGTGCGTGATGATCAGGTGGCGCGCAAGATCCTGCAGATCGAAGGCTGCGCCCGCTATCGCACCGATGACTTAATCCTCGAAGGTGGCTCAATCCACGTCGACGGCGAAGGCACCCTGATCACCACCGAAGAATGCCTGCTCAACCCGAACCGCAACCCGCACCTGAATCGCCAGCAGATCGAGCACTACCTGGCCGAGCACCTGGCCATCGACTGCGTGATCTGGCTGCCGGACGGCTTGTTCAACGACGAAACCGACGGGCACGTCGACAATTTCTGCTGCTACGTGCGCCCGGGTGAAGTACTGCTGGCCTGGACCGACGATGTAAACGACCCCAACTACCCGCGTTGTCAGGCCGCCATGCGCGTGTTGGAAAGCGCCCGTGATGCCAAGGGCCGGCAACTGATTGTGAACAAAATGCCGATTCCTGGGCCGCTGCATGCCAGCGACGAAGAGTGCGCCGGGGTGGATATGGTCGCCGGTAGTCAGGAGCGTGATCCCTCGATCCGCCTGGCTGGCTCGTACGTCAACTTCCTGATCGTCAACGGCGGCATCATCGCCCCCTCGTTCAATGACCCACTGGACGCCGAGGCCGAGGCCATTCTGTGCAAGCTGTTCCCGCAGCACCGCGTGGTCATGGTGCCGGGCCGGGAAATCCTCTTGGGCGGCGGCAATATCCACTGCATCACTCAACAGCAACCCACACCGCAACACGGCTAATACGGATGCCCGGCCAGCGCCGGGCGTTTTCACGCGTGCAGGGCCACGACCGAGCGCCCATACACGCGCTATAGCTCGAGTGTTACTCTGCGCAGCATGAAATCATCCTCATCGCCTCCCGCACACGACAACTCCCCAGCAGATAGCCGTACGGAAACCAGCGCCATCATCCAAGCCCTGGCCAACGGCAAGAACAAACGCGTACGCAAATTACTGGCCCGCATGCACCCCGGTAAAGTTGCCGCCCTGCTGGAGCTACTGGATGCGGAACAGCGCCTGACGCTGTGGCAACAAATTGATCCCGAGCTGGAAGAGCGCACCCTGCATCACCTGAGCCCAAGCTTAGGTGCGCAATTGGCCGGCGACTCCAGCGAAACGGGCCTAGCGGCCAGTGATGAGGCCGACAACCCGAACAGCAGCCAGCTGGAAGCGGTGCGCATGGCCTTGGCACAAGGCAAGCTCAAGCGCCTGGGCAAGCTCTTGCAACGCATGCACCCGGCGAAAATCGCCGGCTTGCTCGAGTCTATTCCACCGCTAGAACGCTCCCGCGCCTGGAGCATGGTGGAAACCGAGCGGGCGGGCAAAGTACTGACTTACCTGCATGACGAGATCCGCACGGCGCTGGCCCTGGAACTTGACCTGGAAGACCTGATCGACGCCACCGAACAGCTTGAGCTGGATGATCGCGTCGACCTGATCCAAACGCTGCCGGCTGAGCTGGGCAACCAACTGCTGCACGCCAGTAGCCAGGCGCAGCGCCAGCAACTTGAGGCGATGCTGTCCTACCCGGAGGACTCGGCCGGCGGCCTGATGAACGCCGACCCGATTCAGGTTCGTGCCGACGTCCGTGCGGGTGCCGTCCTGCGCTACCTACGTCTACTTGAGCGCCTACCGCCGCAAACCGACCTGTTGATGGTGGTCGACCGTAAAGGCCACTACCAAGGTGCGCTGCGCCTTAGCGAACTGGTCACGGCCGAACTCGACCAACGCGTGAGCGAGCTGATGAACCGCGACATCGCCGGTATTGCCGTGGACACTAACGGCAACGAAGTGGCTCGGCTGTTCCAAGACGACGACCTGCTCTCCGCGCCGGTGGTCGACGCGCACAACCGACTGATCGGCCGCATCACGGTGGACGACGTGATCGACCTGATTCGCGAAAACTCCGACCGCGCCCTGATGCACATGGCCGGTCTCGACGATGAGGCCGATATCTTCGCACCGGTGCTGGTCAGCGCTCGGCGGCGTGCCTTGTGGCTGGGGATCAACCTGATAACGGCCTTCGGCGCCGCCTGGGTGATCGGCCTCTTTCAAGCGACTCTGGAACAACTGGTGGCCCTCGCCGTGCTGATGCCGATTGTCGCCAGCATGGGCGGCATCGCCGGTAGCCAGACGCTAACCCTAGTCATTCGCGGGCTTGCACTGGGTCAGGTGCAGAAAGGCAACATCCGCATCCTGCTCAACCGCGAACTGGGTATTTCGATACTCAACGGCATCTTGTGGTCAGTGGTCATCGCCCTGCTTGCTGTCGGGTGGTTCGGCAATTGGGGGATTGGTGCGGTATTGGGTGCAGCGATTCTGCTCAACCTGCTCTGCGCCACGCTCGCCGGCTGGGGCATCCCGTTACTGTTGCACCGCATGGGCATTGACCCGGCGCTGGCCGGCAGCGTGATCCTCACCACGGTGACCGACGTTATCGGCTTCTTCGCCTTCCTTGGCCTCGCCACCCTGCTGTTGCTCTAGCAGGTTATTCCGGCGTCAGCCCACGCACCGCACACTGCGGGTCCAGAGTGCATAAGGCCTGGTACTGGCTGAGGAACACCTGGCCGCCGAAGCGCTGGAGAAAGTCCGAGCGCTGCAAGCGATCCATCACCGGGCCTTTAACTTCGGACAGGTGCAATTGCACCTCGGCACCGTGCAACTGCTCGGCGATTGCCTCCAGCGTATCCAGCGCACTGGCATCAATCTGATTGACGCCCGAGCACATCAGCACCAGATGGCGCACGTCAGGGCTAGCAGCAATCAACTCACCAATACGCGCCTCCAAGTAACGCGCATTGGGGAAATACAGGCTTTCATCGACCCGCAACGACAGCACACTCGTGCTCTGCAGCGTGTCATAGCGCTGAATATTGCGGAAATGCTGACTGCCCAGCACCTGCCCGACCACCGCCATATGTGGCCGACTGGTGCGCCAGAGAAACAGCAACAGCGAGAGGCAAACGCCGAGCATGATGCCGGCCTCCACCCCTTCGAGCAGCACTCCAAAGAAGGTCGCCAACTGCGCCCCACCCTCCGCCCTTGAATAGCGCCAGGTGTGGCGCAAGGTCGGCACGTCTACCAGGCCGATTACCGCCACCAGAATACTCGCCGCCAATACCGCCTGCGGCAGGTGCCGCAACATCGGGGCCAGGCCAAGCACGGCAGCCAACATCAAGCCCGCCGCAAAGATGCCAACCAGCGGCGTGGCCATATTGCTCTGCCGGGCCACCGCCGAACGGGAAAAGCTCGCCGCAACGGGCATACCGCCACTCAAGGCAGACGCCACATTAGCCGCGCCCTGACCTAACAACTCCTGGTCGGGACTAATCGACTGGCGCTTACGCATGGCCATACTTTGGGCAATGGATATCGACTCAATAAACCCGACCAGGGCAATCAGCACCGCGGCCGGCAGCAATTCACGCAGCAAGCCCAGCGGCAACGTTGGCAGGCTTAGCGTGGGCAGCCCGGCAGGCACCTGCCCCACGACTTTCACGCCATAGCCTTCCGGCGGCAAAAACGCTCCGACGGCCATCGCCAGGAGCATCAGCAACAGCGCACTGAGCTGCTTCACCCGCGACGCCCAGGCAGCAGGCACACTGAGCAAACTCAAGTTCCGCAGCAACACCAGCAGTAACAGACTTAGCGCCGCCAGTAGCAGCGTTGGCCGGTGTATCGACGCAAGCTGGGCATAAAGCCCAGGCAGCACCTGTGGCAGGGTTAGACCGTCAACCGACACACCGAGCAGATAGCGCAGCTGGCTTACCGCAATCAGTACAGCAGCACCACTGACAAAGCCGGAGATCACCGGATGACTGAGAAAGTTGGCAATAAAACCCAGACGTAATACGCCCATCAACAGCAGAAAAGCACCGACCAGAAGGGTCAGCCCCACGGCAGCGACACTGTAAGCAGCGCTGCCTGCTGCCGCGATGGGAGTCAACGCCGCCGCTGTCATCAACGCCAATACCGCCACCGGCCCATATGACAGCGCCACACCGGGGCTAGCGCCGATTAACGCATAAACCACCAGCGGCAGAATGCTCGCGTACATCCCTGCCACAGCCGGTAACCCGGCCAATTGCGCATAAGCCAACGCCTGCGGCACCAGCAACAAACAGATCAGGCAGGCCGCCAAAACGTCACGCCCCGCTTGGCTGCGATCGTATTCGCGCAGGGTTTTCAGCAGCGGCCATTTAGAGAACATTCAAGGGCACCTTGAGGTAGCGCACGCCATTGTCTTCGGCCGGCGGCAAGTGACCGGCACGCATATTCACCTGCACCGCAGGCAGCATCAACGCCGGCATCCCTAAGCCAGCGTCGCGGGCATGGCGCATGGCAACAAAAGCCTCTTCATCAACGCCCTGGTGCACGTGCACGTTGTGCGCGCGCTGCTCAGCCACCGTTGTCTGGTAGCGATGCTCCTCACGCCCTGGGGCCAGGTAGTCGTGGCACATAAACAACCGGGTGCTGTCTGGCAGGGCAAACAACCGGGTAATCGAGTGATACAGGGTACGTGCATCGCCGCCGGGGAAATCACATCGCGCGGTGCCGTAATCCGGCATAAACAGGGTGTCGCCGACAAACGCAGCATCACCGATCAGATAGGTTATGCAGGCTGGCGTGTGCCCCGGTGTATGCAGAGCACGGGCGCTTAGCGTGCCGATCTGGAATGATTGGTCATCCTCAAATAGTTGATCGAACTGACGACCATCCAGCGCAAACTCAGTACCGGCATTGAACAGCTTGCCGAATGTACTCTGCACCACGCGGATCTGCTGACCAATTGCCAGCCTGCCACCCAAGGCAGCCTTGAGGTACGGCGCAGCCGAGAGGTGATCGGCATGCACGTGGGTTTCCAGCAACCACTGCACGCTCAAGCCCTGCTCGCGTACATAGGCGATCAGTCGGTCGGCACTGCTGGTATCCGTGCGCCCAGCCGCCGCGTCGTAATCCAGCACCGAGTCGATGATGGCGCACTGCGCGCTAGCCGGGTCACTGACGACATAACTGTAGGTCGAGGTGGTGGGGTCGAAAAAAGCCTGGATAAGCGGTGACATGGCAACTCCAGACTGGCCGACCGCAGGGTCGGCCAGCAGTATTAACGCTTGGTTTTACAGGTGCTAATGCCCAACAACGGGTACGCCGGACAGAAGCGGAATATTCCCGTGGCCAACGGCACGATGCCGATCCAGCCCCACAGGCCAACCACGCCACTCAGGCTCAAGCCAATCAGAATCAGACCTACGGCAATGCGCAGGCTACGGTCGAGGGTGCCAACATTTGCGTTCATAGTGATCTCCCGATCATCAATCATCCGCGCCGGCGTTCCAGCGCAGCAAACAAAATCATTCCCGCCAACATGGCCGCTACGAACAACAGCACCTGCCAGCGTCCAGTCAGCAGAATGGCTAGAGCTGGACCAGGACAAATGCCGGCAATCCCCCAACCGATACCAAACAACAGGCTGCCACCGATCAATCGACGGTCCAGTTCGCGCTTGCTCGGTAACTGCATCGGCGCACCGAGCAGACTGCTGCGCTGTAATCGCGCCCAACTGAACGGCAAGAAGGCCACAGCGATAGCCCCAAACATCACCAACGCCAGCGAAGGGTCCCAAGCACCGCTCAGGTCAAGAAAAGCCAGCACCTTGGCAGGGTTAGCCATACCGGCCAGCAGTAGACCGAGGCCAAACAGCACGCCGGCGAGAAAGGCCACCAGTTTGCGCATAATCAAGCCCCCAACAGATGACGTAGGACAAACACCGTGCCGAACCCTGCAGCCATAAAACTCAGGGTCGCCGCCAGGGAACGTGGCGATAACCGTGACAGCCCGCAAACGCCGTGACCGCTGGTACACCCAGAGCCGTAACGCGTACCGACGCCAACCAGCAGGCCCGCGACCGTCAACGCCACCCAACCGCTATTAATCTCAATCTCGGGTAAGTGGCTGACCAACTGCCAGAGCAGCGGCGCAACCAGCAAACCGAGGATAAACAGCGCCTTTTCCCCGCGCCCTTCACCACCCTCCAGCAAACTGCCCAGCAGGCCGCTAATACCGGCCACCCGGCCATTCATCACAGCAAACAGACTGGCCGCCAGGCCAATCAGTGCGCCACCAGCCAAGGCAGTCCAGGGTGTGAAGTTGTACCAATCAATACTCATGATTCACTACCTGCGCAAAACAGTTGATAGAGCGTATTGATCACCGCCAGTGCGGCTGGACTGCTGATGCAGTAATAGATCTGCTTACCCTCACGCCGGGTTGCCACCAGCCCCTCACGGCGCAATACCGCCAATTGCTGCGACAAGGTCGGCTGCTGAATCCCCAGCAGGGCTTCCAGTTCGCTGACATTCATCTCGCCCTGAGACAACTGGCACAGCAACAGCAGGCGATCCGGATTACTCAGGGCTTTGAGCAACTGCCCAGCTGCATCGGCATTAGCGCGCAGCTGCTGGATATCTAGCGAGATTTCATCTGGTTTCATGGCATGCAATTCAATTAAGATAAAAACAATCTATTCTTTTATATATTGAATAGCAAGCCCCATAACCTGTCTTGTCGTCGCCGAACTACAGGCAATAAAAAACCCGGACCTAGGCTAGGTCCGGGTTTTTTGTTTTGCTCAGATTGAGCTGGATGCAACAGCTCAGCCTGTCACCACCGCAATCAAAGCAGCGGCAGGGTGTAGCTGACGATCAGACGGTTTTCGTCGATGTCGTTGGCGAAGTTCGAACGCACAGTCGCGTTGCGCCAGCGCACGCCCAGGTTTTTCAACGCGCCTTCTTGGAACACGTACATCAACTCGCTGTCGCGCTCCCACTCCTTGCCTTCGGAAGCATTGCGACCGCGATCGACGTTATCGCCGGTCAGGTAGCGGGTCATAAAGGTCAGACCCGGAATGCCGATAGAGGCGAAGTTGAAGTCGTAGCGTGCCTGGTAGGACTTCTCGTCCTTATTGGCGAAATCGCCGATCTGTACATAGTTGACCAGGAACGGGTCAGTACCGTTGATATAGGCGAAACCAGTGTCACCGCTCATCTTCTGGTAACCCAGACCGAAAGCGTGGCCATCAAGGCCGTAGGTAACCATAGCGCCGATGGCCGTGTTATCGACGTTACTGCGGTTACCATCATCAGTGGAACGCGCATAACGCAGGTCAGTCTTCAGGCTTTGCTTGTCGCCCAGCGGCATAACATGCACAGCGTTGAAGGAATGCTGCTTATACAACTCGTCCAAGTTGGAGTAGTAGTAGCCGGCCGTCAGCTCTTTGGTAACTTTGTAGGTACCGCCAATAAAATCAAACGAATCGGTGGTAGCACCACCGCTCAAGCGAATACCGCGGGTGCCTACGGTGCCACGCGTACTGTTGTAGCTGTTGGCGATAGAGATATCTTCGTAGTCATTAGAGTTGCGATTATTGACCTCACGTACATGCGCCGCCTCAAGCATCAGACCGTCGATTTCCTGAGAAACCAGATGCCCGGCCTCAAACACCTGCGGCAACAGGCGACCGTCGCTAGAAGCAATGGCAGCGTTCTTGAACTGCATTTGACCGACGCGCAGGGTGCTGTTGGAAACCTTCACCTTGGCCGCCACGGCCAGGTCTGAATAGTTGTCCTGCGAACCACCGGAAGACTTATCAGGAACCAGCAGACCACTGCCAGCGGTACCATCACCGGAGTCAAGCTTAAAACCAAACATACCAATAGCATCGGCGCCGAAGCCCACAGTGCCCTCAGTGAAACCGGAGTTCATACGCAGAATAAAGCCCTGCGCCCACTCATCCTGCTTGGATTGCGTCAGAGCAGGACCTTCGGTATGGCCCTGACGGAAATCACGGTTGAAATAGAAGTTACGCGCTTCGATGGTGGCTTTAGTGTCGCCAATAAGGTCAGCATGGGCCACTTGGCTCAGCGACAGGCCTAGGGTGCTGGCAGTAACAGCTAGGGCCAGGGAGGTCTTTCTCATTATGATTTCTCCAGTTGTGTGTGAGTTGCACATCGGCGCGGTACGACTTCTTGTAATCAAGGGACAGGCGCGCACCGAATTCAGGAAGCTTACTGCCGAGCCAGACAGCGCGCAGGCGGATACCGCCGCAGTCATTGGCCGGTCGTGCAATAAGCAAAATCAGGTGGGCGCGTGAAGGCAGTCCGCGCATGCTGGGGAATAAGAACAAATCAACGGGCATGTATGGGTCATAGCATTGTTCTCTTCATTGTTATTTTGGGTCGACATCCTAGTCGTTATAAATAGACCCGTAGGCAGATACTGTGCCAATAACTGCGGACATGCTGGCGAGCTTTCTATCTCGGGGCTTTAGCGAGCAATAATAACATTCATAAATTCTACACAAAGATGCAATAAGCGGATTCCTGCTGATCGGCAAATCAAAAAGGCGGGTTACCGCCAGCGCTTATCAATCGATCACAACCCGATTCTTACCCTGGCGTTTCGCCCGGTACATCGCGGCATCGGCGCGCACATACAGAGCGTCCAAATTGCCATCCTCAGGCCGCAGGCTTGTCAGACCCTGACTAAGGGTCACAGCGAAAGCCGCATCCTCGTGATTAAAGCTCAAACGCCGCACTTCTCGCTGTAAACGCTCAGCAATTTTCTCCGCCTGATCGGGCTCACAACGTGGAAATAACGCGGCGAACTCCTCACCACCGATGCGACCGAATAGGTCACCACGACGCAAGGTGGTCGCACCGCAGTACGCCAGACGCTGCAACACTTGATCGCCGACCTGGTGGCCATAACGATCATTAATCTGTTTAAAGTCATCGAGGTCAATTAGCAAAAAGGCTAACGGGCTGCCGTACTCACGGGCCAGCTCGAACTCACGCTGGGCACACTCGAAAAAATGCCGACGGTTGCTGATCTGGGTCAGCACATCCGTGGTGGCCAAACGATGCAGCTCGCCTTCAAGTAGTTTCTTCTCGGTAATATCCTCAGCGATCCCGACGATTATGTGCGGCTTTCCCGGAGCGCTTTCGCGGCTGACAAAACACTTGTCACTGAGCCAACGCACCTGACCGTCAGTGCGGATGATGCGGTACTCGCGCGCCTCGACAGCGCCAGTTTCCAGCACTTGGGCCAGGCTCTCGGCGGCGTAATCCACGTCATCGGGATAGATGCTGTTACGCCACTCCTCATAGCCTGCCAACAGCAACCCGGTGGAGCGGCCGAATATCCGCTCATAGGCTGGGCTGACGTAGATGATCTGCTGAGCATTCCAATCAAACGCCCAGAGCGCTGCATTCACGCTGCCCAGCAACGTGCTGAACAGTTGCTCGCGCTCCTGCAAACGTGCGACCTCCGCGCGCGCATGCAGCAGGGCCAGGGTCAATTCCTCCTGCTCAAGCTGCTGCCTGCTTACTTCATCCATAGATACCGCCACTGTGTTTAGCTACCCAATAAAGACAGCGGCAACTAGCAGAAGTTGGGGCGCAACTCCCCGCCTCGCGCATCAATAACGTGATCTGCGCCTAAATTACGGCCATAAAAAACCCGCCGATTGGCGGGTTTAAGTAACAACAAAAGCACGTCGCTAAACGGCAACCACTGGCCGCAGCGAGTAGGTTTTTAGCTGTTCGGCGAACTCTCGCAGCGACTGAATACCGCTAGCCTCAGCCTCATGAATCCACTGCTTGATGGCTTCAAGCATGTCATGGCCATTGGCACTGGTTTTTACCCAGATGTGCTGCAAGGCCAGACGCTTTTCATAGATAACCTTGAGCGACTGACTCTGCTCCAGCATGCGCTGGATACGGATCTGATGACCTTCATCGAGCAGGCTGGTTTCACGCGACAGCAAGCGCTTAGCGCGGTGGAAATGATGCCGTACAGAGGCATCGGCCTTGGCCAGTTCCTGCTGCACCAGCGGCGCGATGACCAGTTTGCGGTACTGCGCCATGATCTGAAAACGGTTGTTAAGAATGGCCATGGCGGTGTCCATATCCATGCTGCGCTTGCCTTCTACGCGATGAGCAATCGGCGCTACACGCTGTACCTGGGCCAGGCCGAACAGGCTAAACAGCTTGATCCAGAACCAGCCCATATCGAACTCCCACTTACGCACAGAGAGCTTGGCCGAGTTCGGGTAGGTGTGGTGATTGTTATGCAGCTCTTCGCCGCCGATAAGAATGCCCCAGGGCACCAGGTTGGTCGCCGCATCGCGGCATTCAAAGTTGCGATAACCCACGGCATGGCCCAGACCATTGATCACCCCGGCAGCCCAGACCGGAATCCACATCATCTGGATCGCCCAAACGGTCATGCCGAGCACACCAAATAGGGCCAGGTCGATAACGGCCATAATGGCGATACCGCCCACTGGGAAACGCGAGTAGACATTACGCTCGATCCAGTCTTCCGGGCAGTTCTTGCCATAAATACGCAGGGTTTCCTGATTCTTCGCTTCCTCACGGTAAAGCTCGGCACCTGTGCGCAACACCGTGCTCAAGCCTTTTATCACCGGGCTGTGCGGGTCATCGACGGTTTCACACTTGGCGTGGTGCTTACGGTGAATGGCCGTCCACTCGCGGGTATTTTGCGCCGTGGTCAGCCATAGCCAGAAACGGAAGAAGTGTTTCAGCGCCGGATGCAGTTCCAGCGCACGATGCGCGGAGTAGCGGTGCAGATAAACCGTGACGCTGACGATGGTCACATGCGTCATTAGCAGGGTGACTGCGATCAGTTGCCAGATCGACAAGTCTAAAAAACCGTTGTACCACATGGGTCGCGTGCCTCGTGCAAAGGAAGACCTAGCTGATATTTAGCGCATATCTGCGGTTATTATCCCTGACTAGGATCAGAAAAACAGTTGGCCTTTTGCATAAGAATATTGCCCCTTGTCCGCATCTATACTGCTGGGCACAAATAAAGGACTGTTGCGCTGCCTATGACTGCTCCATACCGCGCCTGGCGCCTGACCTTCAGCTATGTTCTGGCAGCCGGCCTCTGGGTACTGTTCAGCGATAGCCAATTGACCGCAATAGGTCTGACGCTTGAGCAATTAGAGCGCGCTCAGCTGTTCAAAGGCATGGCTTTTGTCCTCATTACCGGTAGCCTGCTGTATGCAATCCTGAGAATGTATCAGCGCCAGTACGAGCGTGGACAACACGCCTTGCAGCGCAGCGAGAGGCGTCTACACCAGGCTCTGGAAGCTGCTCAGGTCGGAATGTGGGACTGGAACCTGCAAACCCAGCAGCTGTATTTTTCCCCCGGCTACGCTGCCCTGCTCGGCATCACCTGCGAAGCCCTCGGCACCGACCAACAACAATGGCTGCTGCGCCTGCACCCAAACGACCGTGACACCTTCCAAAGCAACCTGCAAAAACGCCTAGCAGCAGGCAGCCTAGCGCCTTATGAGGTCAACTATCGCCTGCGCCATGACGATGACAGCTACCGCTGGATCCAATTTCGCGGTCGCTTGCTACTTGATGAATACGGCCAGGCTCAACGACTGATTGGCACCGCCAGCGATATCACCCGGCAGCGCCGGGATGAAGAAAGCCTACGCCAGGCGGCAGCCGTGTTCGATGCCACCCAGGAAGGTGTGCTGGTAACCGATGCGCAGCAACATATCGTGCACTGCAACCCAGCCTTTAGCCGCATCACCGGTTACAGCCAGGAAGAAATCCTTGGCCAGTCCCCCAACCTGCTGAAGTCCGGTCGCCACGACAAACTATTCTACGAAAACTTGTGGGCGTCCTTACAAAACCACGGGGCATGGAGCGGTGAAGTATGGAACCGGCGCAAGAACGGGGAGATTTACCCGCAATGGCAATGCATTCGAGCAATCCACGACGAGCAGGGTGAGATCAGTCACTTCGTCGCAGTGTTCTCTGACATTAGCGCCCTCAAGCGATCACAGCGCGAACTGGACTACCTGGCCCACCACGACCCGCTGAGTAACCTGCCCAATCGCTTGCTGTTTACTGAACGCGTCGCTCGCGCGCTGGAGCACGACAAAACCGAGCAGAAAAACGGTGCCGTCCTGCTGATTGACCTCGACCACTTCAAGCACATCAATGAGAGCCTTGGTCATAACAT
Source organism: Pseudomonas sp. (assembly GCF_046581935.1). Lineage (GTDB taxonomy): Bacteria > Pseudomonadota > Gammaproteobacteria > Pseudomonadales > Pseudomonadaceae > Aquipseudomonas. Next base: position 32,807 of record NZ_JAYGFK010000026.1, on the reverse strand, counting down.
CGGCGACCTGCTTCTCAAGGCGGTAAGCGATCGCCTCAGCGAACAACTCAGCAAACGTATGACCCTGGCCCGCTTAGGTGGGGATGAGTTCGGCTTGCTCTACGAGCAGTGCCGCAACGCTGAACAAGCAGCGGTCATGGCCCAGCGCCTGCAACGCTGCCTGACCCACGCATTTATCATAAGCGACCATGAGCTGTTCATAACGGCCAGTATCGGCATCTGCCTTTACCCTAGCGACGCCGAGGATGTCGCCCAGGTACTGCGCAATGCTGACTCGGCATTATTCAAGGCCAAGAGCAGTGGCCGTGAAAGCTACGCTTTCTACAGCGAAGAACTGACCGAGCACGCTCATCAACGTGTGGAACTGGCCAGCGCCCTGCGTCACGCTTTGGACCACCAAGAACTACGCGTTTATTACCAACCGCTGCTGTGCCTACATAATCGTAAATTGATCGGCGTAGAGGCCCTGGTGCGCTGGCAGCACCCACAACGCGGCCTGGTACCACCCGGGGAATTTATCCCAGTCGCCGAAGAAACCGGGCTGATCGGGGCCATCGATGCCTGGGTTTTGCAACAAAGTTGCCGACAAATGGTGTCCTGGCGTAATGCTGGACTTACTCTGCAATTCGTTGCGGTCAATGTCTCCAGCCGGCTGTTCAGCCGCGACGAGCTCGACCTGCGGGTAGCCGACGTACTGCGCGATACCGGCCTTGATCCCGCCTGCCTGGAGCTGGAAGTAACCGAAAGCGCCATCATGGACAACCCTGACGCGGCGCTGGCCCTACTTGAGCGCGTACGCGCCTTGGGCGTGCGTCTGGCCATCGATGACTTTGGCACCGGTTACAGCTCCCTGGCGCGGCTAAAACGCCTGCCAGTACACAAACTCAAACTCGACCAAAGCTTTGTCAGCGGCCTGCCCCATGACCAGGACGATATCGCAATAACCCGCGCGGTGATCGCCCTTGGCCACAGCATGGGCATGAAGGTACTGGCCGAGGGGATTGAGCAGTTTGAACAGCTCGAACTGCTCAATCAGCTAGGCTGCGACCATGGCCAAGGCTACTATTTCGGCCGACCGCAACCGGCCGCCCAACTTGCCGAGCTATTGGCGCAGCAAAACGACTCAGCACATGACTAGTGCATCGGCGTGATGCACCTTGGGGCCATCTGATGCACACAGACGTAAAACCCTCAACCATGCGCTGGATCGCAGCGCTCGGCAGCCTCGGCCTGACGATACTCTTTGCCTGGCTCGGCGGAGGTGCCCTGAGTGAGCGTGAAAGCCTTTGGCAGTTGCAGATCAGCAAGCAACACGAACTGCAGCGACAAGCCTTGAGCAGCGCGAATCTCAATCTGGCCAATCAGGCTCATCTGCTCGCGCGAACGCTCGCCGCTGATGAGCGCCTGCTAGACCTCGTCCATCAGGCCTACGCACTGGATAAGAACAGCGCAACAGCAGCGCAGACGCTGCAGAATATCCGTAGGCAACTGTTAAACCATCTGCAGCCGCGTTGGCGCACGCTGCAATCCAGCCATCCGTTCAACCTTACCCTGCACCTGGCCGGTAATGCCAAGGTGTTGCTGCGCGTACATCAACCAGAATGGTTTGGTGACACCCCTGACGCTCAACGCGGCATGCTGTTTGACGTTTTACAGAATGTATCCGGCCAAGCAGGCCTGGGTGTTGTCGATGACGGACTAGTCGTACGCGCCATCACCCCACTACAGGCCGAAGGCAACGCGGATCAGGCTAACGTCGGGGCACTGGAAATCAGTTTGGACATGGCGAATAACCTGCGGCTCCTGGATCAGGAACTGGGTGCTGGGGTTGCCCTGCTGCTGGGCCGCTCACCACGACTCGGTAGCAGTAACACAAGCGCGCACCCCACTTGGCACCTAGAAGGCTTTTCCCGCCCACAGGTTCAACGCTGGCAAGCCCAGCACCTGCTACCGCCCCCCGAAGCCGGCGACAACCTCAGCCTGCTGCAGGATCAGGCGCAGACCTATCTACTTAACCAGTTTGTGCTGCCCAACTACCAAACCGCAGTTGAGGTAACCGAGCCAGCCATCGTTGCCCTGACGTGGTACGACATCAGTGACCTCTACATCCACTACCAGCACGACAGACACTGGCTGCTGGTTCAATGGCTGCTGGCCTGGCTTGCAGCTGAAGCCCTACTGTTAGTGCTACTAAAAGTCACCCGCCATAACAGCCAGATACTGATGCGCCAGCATCACGCCCAGCTGCAGGCCCAGCAACACATGCAGCGCCAACAAGCGGCCCTGCGCATGCTCAACGAAATTACCGCACTGCCCAAGCTGAGCGCTCAGCAACAACTGCGGCAGGCCCTGACGCTGGGTGAGAAATTCTATGGCATGCCGATCGGTATCATTAGCCAGATTGAAGCAGACACCTACCGCGTAATCGCACAGGTTTCACCACCTGGCAGCCTGCAGGATGGCCAGTGTTTTGCGCTGGGTGATACCTACTGCAGCATTGTCTTGCGCAGCGACGATGTGCTGGCCATTGCCGCCATGGGCGAGAGCCAACATGCCGCGCACCCCTGCTACCCATTGTTTGCCTTGGAAAGCTATATCGGCACCCGTATCTGGGTTGCAGGGCAGTGCTTCGGCACCCTGTGCTTCGCCTCCAGCGAAGCGCGCAGCAAACCCTTCGATGACGCCGACGAAGCGTTTCTGCGACTGTTTGCCCGCTGGATAGGTGCAACCCTGGAAAAACTGCAGCATGAAGAACAATCCCGCGCGGCGCGACGCGACCTACAGGCAGTACTCGACTCCGCGACCGGGGTAACCATCATCACCTGCAGCCCTCAAGGCTTGATCACTCTTTTCAACTCAGGTGCCGAGCGCCTGCTGGGTTATCGCAGCGCAGAGGTAATCGGCCAGTCCAGCCCGGCGTTGTTCCATCTGAGCGAGGAGATACAAGCTCGCGGCCAGCAGTTAAGCCGCCAGGAGGGGCATGAAGTCAAAGGCTTTGAGGTATTCACGTGCATCCCAGCCAAAGGTGGATCGGAAACCCGCCAGTGGACCTATCGATGCAAGAGTGGCGAGCACCGTATCGTCAACCTCACCGTCAGTCCCATGCGCAATGCCGAGGGTGTTATCAACGGCTACCTCGGTATCGCCAGTGACATTAGCGACCTGCACCAAACCACCCGAGCCCTGCAAAAAAGTGAAAGCCGCTTCCGCGGTTTAGTGGCCAACCTACCCGGAGCGGTGTACCGCTGTCACAACGATGCCGATTGGTCCATGAGCTACCTCAGCGAGGAAATTCAGGTGCTCAGTGGCTACCCAGCCTCTGACTTTATTAACAGCCGCGTACGCAGCTTCTCTAGCGTGGTACACCCCGACGACCTACCAATTACCTACCGCGCGGTGGCGGCCATCGAACAGCAGAAATCCTTCGAGCTGACCTATCGCCTACTGCACGCTGATGGCCACAGTGTCTGGGTGCGAGAAAAGGGCCGCGGCGAATACAACAGCCAGGGTCAACTGCAGTGGATTTCCGGGTTTATCTGGGACATCAGCGACCGCAAGGCGATCGAAGACCAACTGCGACTCAGCCAGCAACGGTTCAGCAGCGCCTTCAGCACCGCGCCTCAAGGCATGGCGCTGGTGTCTCTGCAAGGGCAGTGGCTGGAGGTCAACGAAGTACTCTGCGAGATGCTCGGCTACAGTCGCGAACAGCTGCTGAACAGCAATTTCCAGCAACTTACTCACCCCGATGACCTGGATACCGACCTGCTACATATCGAGGAGCTGCTGGCCGGAGAAGTCAGCAACTACCAAATGGAAAAGCGCTATTTGGACAGTCAGGGGCGAATTATCTGGGTGCTCCTGAGCGTATCCCTGGTGCGGGACAATGACGATAACCCTGTGCACTTCGTCGTACAGATCCAGGACTTTAATGAACGCATTGCCGCAGAAATGGCCATCCGCGAGCGTGAAGATTACCTGCGTGCGCTGCTCGACAACGTGTTCGATGCAATCATCACCTTCGATCAGCAGGGCTATATCGAAACCTTCAACCATGCCGCCGAACGCATCTTTGGTTACAGTCACCTAGAGATTTCCGGACACCGCTTCACCCTACTGCTACCAGAGCCACAGCGCTCAACACGCGCCCGCTACCTCAGCCACTTCCTGAAAACTGCTATCCACAAGATGCTCGGCAAAGAGATTGAACTGGCCGCTATGCGCAATAACGGCGAGGTTTTCACCATATCGCTGGCCATCTCGCAAATCAGCCACCAGGGAGAACGACGCTTTATTGCGGTGATCCGCGATATCGAGGAGCGCAAACGCATTGAGCGGATGAAGAACGAATTCGTGTCCACCGTCAGCCATGAGTTGCGCACCCCGCTGACCGCCATCGCCGGTGCTCTGGGCCTGATCAATGGCGGTGTGCTGGGCAGCGTGCCGGCCAACATGCAGCAAATGCTGCAGATCGCCCAGAACAACAGCCAGCGCCTCAACCTGCTGATCAATGACCTACTCGACATGGAAAAGCTGGTCGCCGGCAAGATGCTCTTCGAGCTAGAGGATCAGCCACTGCAACCGCTGCTGGAACAGGCCATCAAAGAAAACCAGCCCTATGCCACGCGCCTTCAGGTAACCCTCCAGCTACAAGGTCCGGCGACCCAGGCCGTAGTACGCGTAGACCGGTTGCGCCTGGCTCAGGTTATGGCCAACCTGCTGTCCAATGCAGCGAAGTTCTCACCCCACGGACAGGCTGTGGAGGTGCGCATCGAGCAGCAGGGCTCACGCGTGCGCGTCAGCGTTCGCGACCACGGCGCTGGCGTGCCCGAGAACTTCCAGGCGCGGATCTTCAGCAAATTTTCCCAGGCCGATGCCACCGACACCCGACAAAAAGGTGGTACTGGTCTGGGCCTGGCCATCAGTAAAGAAATCATTGAGCGTATGGGCGGCAAGATCGGTTTCGACTCGCAACCCGGACACGGCGCGACTTTCTGGTTTGAACTGACTACCCTGACCAAAGACGTCGCATCTGAAACCGATAGAGTTCCCGAGGACAACCGGCATGCCTGAATTACAGCGCATCCTGCACGTGGAAGACGACCCCTCAATCCAGGCCGTCGCCAAGCTGGCCTTAGAGGCCGTCGGCGGCTTTCAAGTCCTTAGCTGCGCCTCGGGCCAGGACGCCCTGGATCAACTGCAGGGCTTTGCTCCAGACTTTATTCTGCTGGATGTGATGATGCCGGATATGGACGGCCCACAAACCCTGGCGCGTATGGCCCGCCTGATTGATATCAATCAGGTGCCCGTAGCCTTTATGACCGCCAAGGTGCAGCCGGCAGAAATCGCCCATTACCGCAGCCTTGGTGCCCGTGATGTGATCATCAAACCCTTCGATCCGCTACAACTGGCCGCACAGGTACGCGCTATCTGGAGTCAGGCGCATGAGTAAAAACAAGCCGCCCACGGACAAACTGCAAGAGCACCTGCAACAACTCAGCAGCGCCTTCACCTTGCGCCTGCAGGAAGAACTGCCGGCCCTGGGCCGCAACGCCGAACAGCTGTTACACACCAGCGATCCGCAGAAACAGTTGCAGTACCTGCAAACCCTGCGCGACCAACTACACAAACTGGCCGGAGCCGCCGGCACCTTCGGTTTCAGCAGCCTCGGCCAACGTGCCCGCGAACTGGAGCAAGAAGCCGACCTGTGGCTGGAAACCCTGCAAAAGGAGCAGCAAAGCCTGCAGGACTTCAGCCACAGCCTGCAACAACTGGCCAGCCAGCACTTCCAGGCTGAGCACCGTCAATTACCGACCAGCCGAACGAGGCGCAGCCCAAAGCCAAGCAGTACCGCGCGGCGCATCTACATCCTCGAGGACCAACTCGCGATTGGCGAGAACATGCGCCTGACGCTAAACAACTTCGGCTATCAAGCCAAACACTTCAGCCGCATCGTTGACCTAGATGCGGCCCTGCAACAACAGCTGCCTGACGCGTTGATTGTCGACGTCAACCTTCCCGACGAACACCTCACCGGCCTGGAATATGCCGCCAATCTGCAACAACGGCTAGACGAACCGCTGCCACTGCTGGTGATTACCAGCCAGGACGACTTCGCCACCCACTTGCAGGCCGTGCGTGTCGGTGCCATGGGGTTCTTCACTAAGCCAGTAGATATTCCGCAATTAGAGAATCGCCTGGATCGCTGCTTCACCCAACAACAGGGCGAACCTTACCGAGTGCTGATCATCGACGACGATCGCGAGTTGGCCAGTCGCTTCAGCCTGATTCTGCGTGAGGCCAACATGCTGGTAGAGATGCTCTACGAGCCGGCCGAGATCTTTGCGTGCATGCGCAGTTTCAACCCAGAGGTGGTGTTGCTGGATGTCAGCATGCCCGGTTGTACCGGCCCGGAACTGGCACAGATCATCCGCATGAACGATGACTGGCTGCGCGTGCCGATTATCTACCTGTCAGCAGAAACCGATATCACCCGGCAGATGAATGCCCTGATCAAGGCCGGCGACGACTTTGTCACCAAACCGATCTCCGACAACGCCCTGGTCGCCGCCATATTCTCCCGCGCCCAACGCGCCCGCCTGCTGAGTAATGCCCTGTCGCGCGACAGCCTGACCGGCTTGCTCAAGCACGCCGATATCAAGGAACAGGTCGCCGTGGAACTGGAGCGCGCCTTGCGCACTGGCAAGCCGGCCAGCGTCGCCATGCTGGATATCGACTTTTTCAAGAAGGTTAACGATAACTATGGCCATGCGGCAGGCGACAACGTCATCCGCGCCCTGGCCAACCTGTTGCGCCAGCGCCTGAGGCGCATCGACAGCCTGGGCCGCTATGGTGGCGAGGAATTTCTTGTGGTGCTGCCCGATTGCTCGGCGAAACAGGCGCGCCTGATTCTTGATGAAATCCGCCAACGCTTTGCCGAGCTGCAATTTATCGCCAGCGGCCAGCAGTTCGTCGTCACCCTGAGTGCCGGCATCGCCTCCACCGAAGACGTCCCCAAGGCCGCCGACGAGTTGCTCGATAAAGCCGACCGCGCGCTCTATGCCGCCAAACACAGCGGGCGCAACCGGGTGCAGTAAATAAAGCACTGCAGACTTTGCCAGCGCCGCCTTCAGGCTTAAACCTGGCCATTAGCGGGTTGAGTTTGAACCTGACGCGCCCTTGCAGCGGCGAACAGTTTTTACTTTTTCGAGTAGCGAGAAAGTAACGGCGAATACAGCTATCCAACCGCTTGCCGGCGACACGTTCACCTGGCGACCTCCAGCGAGCAAAGCCACCGCGCTTGGCTTTATGAAATTTATGGCGTAGATTTTCATGAAATTATTTATATATATTTTCATGAGGCGCGCTATGTTCAAACAATCCGCCCAGCACATCGGCACCTACTACGCTGGCACCTACCCAGGCCAGATTCCCCTGCGCCCGCGCCTGCAGGAGGCGTTGCAGTGCGATGTGCTGATTATCGGCGGTGGCTTTAGCGGCCTTCACACGGCGCTGCGCCTGGCCCTGGCCGGCAAGAAGGTGGTACTGCTGGAGGCCAGTCGCCTGGCTTGGGCCGCATCCGGCCGTAACGGTGGGCAGGCGCTGCCCGGCTGGTCCTGCGATATGCCACCGTTCGAGAAGGCGCTCGGCCTGGATCGCGCGCGCCGCCTATGGGACAGCATGGTCTGGGCCGCCGAGGAAATGCGCAAACTGCCGCAGCGCCACAACTTCGATATCGACTACCGCACCGGCGCGATCTACACCGCCGTGCTGCCGCGCCGCGTACGCCAACTGCAGGAAAGCCTCGAAGAAGCCGAGCAGAAATACGGCTACTCACAGCTGAGCTTTATCCCAAAAGCCGAACTGCCCGAGTGGATCGCCAGCCCGCGTTACCGGGCCGCCCTGCATGACAGCGGCGCCGCCCACCTCAACCCGCTGAAGCTGGCGCAAGGTTTGGCGACGGCTATCGAAGCGGCCGGCGGGCAGATTTTCGAACAGAGCAAAGCACTGGACTACCGCGAAACCGCCGAAGGTTATGCAGTGCACACCGAACAAGGCGAGGTGCGCAGCGACGTGCTGGTCATGGCCTGCAACGCCTATATCGACCGCCTCGACCCACAGCTGGCGAAACGCCTGCTGCCGGTGGGTTCCTATCAGGTCGCCACTGCGCCGCTTGATCCAGAGCTGGCGCGCTCGCTGTTTCCGCGCGGCACCTGCGCCATCGACAACCAGTTCGTGCCCGACTACTTCCGCGTCACGCCAGATAATCGCCTGCTATTCGGCGGCGGCTGCACTTACCTCGGCGGCATCCCTAAAGACGTGCCGGCGGCCACTCGGCCCTATCTGGAGCGGGTATTTCCGCAGCTGCGCGGCGTGCAGATTGACTACGGCTGGGGCGGACACATCGATTGCACCATGCAGCGCACCCCGGATATTGGCCGCAGCGGGCAGAAATACTGGCTGCAGGGCTTCTCCGGCCACGGCATCCTGCCGACTCTGGCCGCCGCCCGCGCGGTCAGCGACGCGATCCTCGGTGACGCCGACCTGCTTGAGCTGTACCAGGGCCTGAGTAACCCGCGCTTTCCCGGCGGCGACCTACTCGCCGCGCCCATCGAAGCCGTGGGCAAGGCTTGGTATCGTCTGCGCGACATAATCTAAGGACGATGCCCATGGACATGCAGGAAGAAGTCGAAGGTCTGGCGATCCTGATCCGCGACCTGCGCAAGCACAAGAACCTTACCCTCGGCGAGCTGGCCGCGCGTATTGACCGCTCAGTGGGCTTTCTCTCTCAGGTTGAGCGCGGCCTGTCGCGCCCGACCGTAGCGGACCTCACCGCCATCAGCGAAAGCCTTGGCGTGCCAACCACCTACTTCTACAACCTGAACAAGCCACGCGCTGTGCGCTGGGTAACCCGCCCGGGTGAGCGGCGCACGCTGTATTACGCCGGCGGCATTACCGACGTACTGACCTCGCCGACCATGGCCGGCGGCTTCTCCATGCTCGAAAGCCATCTAGAACCTGGCGCGACCAGCGGCGAAGGCCACCTCAACGACAGCTCCGAACAGGGCGGTTTCGTCCTCGAAGGCGAGCTGACGATCTGGTACGGCGAAGCGGACGAGCCGGTCACCCTTGGCGTGAATGACAGTTTCCAGCTGCCGCCCCACGCACAATTTCGCTACGCCAATCTTTCCAGTTCACCCACACGAGTCCTCTGGGTCTTCACCTAACCTGAGCAGATAACCACCATGACAACCGCACTCCCCGACCTGCTTAGCGAAGTCCGCGCCTTCCGCGTCGCCCACCCTGAGGTGCGCTATGTCGACCTGATCAGCCTGGATATTCCCGGGCATTTCTACGGCAAGCGCTACCCCATCGAGATGCTGGAGAAGGTCGCCGCCGGCAGCCCGCTGAAAATCCCGCAGAACTGTGTGCTACTGGGCGTGCAGGGCGGCCTGTACCCGATTGGTGATTACTGCTTCAACGACGGCGACCCGGACGCGCCGCGCCGGCTGATCCCCGGCACGCTCAAGCCAGTGCGCTGGGAAAGCCAGCCGTTGGGGCAAATGCTGATTAGCTCCGACGGCACTGAAGCGCCTATCGAATTCGAGCCACGTGAAGTGCTGGCCCGCGTACTTAAGCGCTTGCAAGCGCGCGGCATTCATCCGGTGGTGGCCTTCGAGCTGGAGTTCTACCTGTTCGACCGCAAGCTGCAAGACGGCCTGCCGCAGTTCCCCCGCGACCCGCAGTGCGACGATGCCGACGACCAACCGAATATGCACATCGAGCGCCTGTCGCGCTTTGCCGATGTGCTGCACGAGATCGTCGACGCCGCCAACGAGCAGGGCGTGGACGCCAACGTGATGACCGCCGAACTAGGCCCCGGCCAGTTCGAGATCAACTTCGGTCACTGTGACGACGGCCTGCGCGCCGCCGACTGGGCCGCCTTGTTCTGCCGCAGCACCCGTGGCGTGGCGCTCAAGCACGGCCAACGCGCCAGCTTTATGAGCAAACCGTACTTGCACGCCCCGGGCAGCGGCATGCATGTACACGTGAGCCTGTATGACGCCGCCGGCAATAACCTGCTGGCAGCCAATGAGCAACGCCCGCTGCGCCACGCCGTGGCCGGCTGCCTGGAGCTACTGCCGCACTGCATGCCGATTTTCGCCGCCAACCACAACGCTTTCCGCCGTTACGGTGCCATGGTCAACGCCGCCAGCCGCGCCAGCTGGGGTTATGAGGACCGTGACGCGTGCATCCGCATTCCCGAATCAGACGGCAAAAACCTACGCATCGAACACCGCCTGGCCGGCGCTGACGCCAATCCTTATCTGGTTCTAGCGGCGATCCTCACCGGCATGGAACACGGCCTGGATGCAGGCCAGGAGCCGATTGCGCCGCTCAACGAGAACCGTCAAAGCGGCATCGACTTCCCGCAGGACATGCTCAGCGCAGTCAGCGCCATGCGCGAGCATTCCGTAGTAAACCAAGGTTTGGGCGAGGAGTTTGTGATGGTCTACTGCGAAAACAAACGCCAGGACCATCTGGCTTTTATGCAGGAAGTCAGTGCGCGGGAGTACCGCTGGTTTCTGTAACCCTCGCGCAACACTCTCGTAGCCCGGATAAGCCTTGGCGCAATCCGGGAAATCCCCCGGATTGCGCTGGAGCTTATCCGCGCTACGGGCTGGTTTATGTGAGCCATAAATGTGCAAATTCGTAGGGTGGGTTAGGGACGCTATGCTCCGCACACTCAGGCACAGCGGCTCTATGTGCGTCGCGTAACCCACCGGGCGTTAGCTGGCGTTGTGGCCTTGGTGGGTTACGGCACAGCGTAAATCGTATAAACCATCCCAATCGTAACAAGCGCCTAACCCACCCTACGGGTCGTCCATGCGGGCGCGACTTCAACGCAACAGATGCACCGCCAGCCCGGCCAACGCCGACACCAACAGTACCTCCATCACCCCACGCTTAAAACGCAACAGCGCCAGCGCCGCTGCCAGGGCGATCAGTGCTGATGGCCAGTCAAAGCTGCCGGCAAAGCCTTGCGGCCAAAGCACGTGGTAGGCAAAGAACAGCGCCAAGTTGACGATCACCCCCACCACTGCAGCGGTAATCGCGGTCAGTGGCGCGGTAAATTTCAGCTCACCACGGGTCGACTCCACCAGTGGCCCGCCGGCGAGAATGAACAGAAAGGACGGCAAAAAGGTAAACCAAGTAACCAGCGCGCCCGCCACTGCGCCGCTGATAAATCCCGAATCGCCGGCAAATACCGGCTGCAGATAAGCGCCGATAAACGCCACAAAGGCCACCACCATAATCAGCGGCCCCGGCGTGGTTTCGCCCAATGCCAGACCATCGATCATCTGCGTCGGCGTCAGCCAGCCGTAGTGACCGATGGCGCCCTGGTAGACATACGGCAGCACCGCATAAGCGCCGCCAAAGGTCAGCAGCGCGGCCTTGGTAAAGAACCAGGCCATTTGCGTCAGCGTGCCATCCCAGCCATACAGCCAGGTCAACAGGCCCATCGGCAGCAACCAGAGCAACGCGCCCACCGCCAGCAACAGCACTAAGCGCGACACACGAAAACGCGTGTGTGCAGCCGGCGGGCTGTCATCATCGATCAACGCCGGACCGTAGCTCGCCCTTTGCGCCGCATGTCCGCCGCCCAGGCTGAACTGCTGCGGCAGCAGGCGACCACCGAGGTAGCCGAGCAGCGCCGCGCCAATCACGATCAACGGAAACGGCACATTGAAGGCAAAAATCGCCACAAAGGACGCCCCGGCAATGGCCCACAGCCAGTTGTTCTGCAATGCGCGCGAGCCGATGCGCCAAGCCGCCTGCATCACAATCGCAGTGACCGCTGGTTTGATCCCGTAGAAAATCCCCGCCACCAGCGACACGTCGCCAAAGGCGATATACAGCCATGACAGGCCGATCAGGATAAACAGCGACGGCAGCACGAACAGCACCCCAGCGATCACCCCACCCCAGGTGCGGTGCAGCAGCCAGCCAATATAAGTGGCCAGTTGCTGCGCCTCCGGCCCCGGCAGCAACATGCAGTAGTTCAAGGCATGCAGAAAGCGCTGCTCGGACAGCCAGCGGCGCTTCTCTACCAACTCCTGATGCATGATCGCGATCTGCCCAGCCGGCCCGCCGAAGCTGATCAACCCGAGTTTCAGCCAGAACCAGAAGGCTTCACCCAGGCTGACGGCGGGCGGCGCGGTCTGTGCAGACGATTCAGACATGCGGGCAACTCATGGCAATAAACGCGGTCGCACTATAGCGCGAGCACATGACAATTTAAGCGCGCGCAGCTCAAGCCCAACCGCAGATTTCCGTATACTGCGAAGCGCGTCGCCTGCCGTGACGCGCCCCTACAATCAGCCCGTGAAGACGCCGTGAAAATTCGCCATTCGATAGTAAACCTGCTGCTGATATGCAGCTGTGTTGTAGTTGCATCGAACACCCAGGCCGCCGCTAAACAGCAGGACCTCGCTGCCGGCAGCGCCTTATTGGTCGATCTGCAGAGCAATAAGGTGCTGTATGAGCGCAACGCCGATACGGTGGTGCCGATTGCCTCCGTGAGCAAACTGATGACGGCCATGGTCACCCTGGATGCCAAACAGCCTCTGGAAGAAATGCTGCCGATCATGATCCGCGACACGCAAGAGCTGCGCGGGGTCTTTTCCCGGGTGCGCGTGGGCAGTGAGCTGAGCCGCTACGACACCCTCTGGCTGGCCCTGATGGCCTCAGAAAACCGTGCAGCCTCAAGCTTGGCCCATCACTACCCGGGCGGACACAGCGCCTTTGTCGCGGCCATGAACGCCAAGGCCAAAGCACTGGGGATGAAGCACACACACTTTGTCGAACCCACCGGGTTGTCCGAACATAACGTATCCAACGCCCGCGACCTGGTGCTGATGCTCAAGGCCGCTCAGCAATACCCGCTGATCCGCCAATTCACCACCACCACGGAAAAAACCCAGGCATTCCGCAAACCCAACTACACCTTGGGCTTTCACAACACCAACCATTTGGTCAACAAGCCTGGCTGGGACGTGCGCCTGAGTAAGACCGGCTACACCGGCGAAGCCGGCCGCTGCCTGGTGATGAATACCGTGATGAACCAGCGCCCAGTGGCATTCGTGGTGTTGGACGCCTTTGGCAAATACACCCACATGGCCGACGCTAACCGCCTCAAGCGCTGGCTGGAAACCGGCAAGGTCACTGCGGTGCCGCCAGCCGCCATCAGCTACCGCCAGCAGAAATTGGCCCAGCGCCAGGCTCAAGCGGCGCAGTAAACCCATAAAACTAAAAGGCCCGCAGCAAATGCGGGCCTTTTTCAATCGGGGCGTAGGGTCTGTTGCCGTTTCGTCGCGAGCCGCGAACGAAACGGCAACAGCCCCTAACTCAGCCGTTATTCAGCCCGAACAACGGCTGGCGCATGCCAAACACCAGAAAACGCGCCAGCTCGCTAAGCGGCAAGGCTTTGCTGATCAGGTAGCCCTGCACCTGATCGCAGCCATACTGACGCAGCAACGCCAACTGTTCAGCATGCTCCACACCTTCAGCCACCACCTGCAGATTGAGGTTGTGCGCCAGGTTGATCATCGCCCGCACCAATTGGCGATTCTCCGCACGCTCACACATGCCACCTACAAAGCTCTTGTCGATCTTCAGCAAGGTAATCGGCAAGCTATTGAGGTGCACAAATGACGAGAAACCGGTGCCGAAGTCGTCGAGGGAAAAGCGCACCCCGAGACGACTCAGCGCCTGCATGGTCTGCTGCACTTGCTCACTGCGCCGCATCACCGCCGTCTCGGTCAACTCGAACTCCAGCCACTGCGCATCCACCCCGCGCTCTGCAATCAATCGGCTGAGGGTCGGTAGCAACTGGCTATCCTGGAACTGGCGGAACGATAAATTAACGGCCATATGCAGCGGCGGGATACCACGACCACGTAGCCACTGCATATCACGCAACGCCCGGCTGATCACCCAATAGCCAAGCGGCACGATCAACCCGCTCTCCTCGGCCAGCGGCACAAACTCACTGGGTGCAAGCAAGCCATGCTCGCTGTGCCGCCAGCGCACCAACGCCTCAAGCCCGAGGATGCGTCCGGTTTGCAGGCACAAGCGCGGCTGGTAATGCAGCTCCAGCTCGTCACGACGCAACGCGCGGCGCAGCTCGCTTTCTAGATCAGCCTGGCTACGTGCGCCGCGATTGATCCGCTCGTCGTAGAAATGAAAAGCGCAGCCTTGCTGGCTCTTGGCCTGTTGCATGGCAATGTGCGCATGCCACATCAGCGCATCGGCACTGAGTTCGGCGCGAGAATGCGCCAAACCCAGGCTACAGCCGAGCAACAGGCTTTCGCCTTCGATCCAGTAAGGCTCGGCCAATGCTTCAACAATCTGCGCCGCCAGGCGTTCAGCGCGCTGCGGGTCACGCCGGCTATCGAGCAGCAGAGCAAATTCATCGCTACCCAGACGCGCGACCCGATCACCAGCCTGCAACAACGCCTTGATCCGCGTCACCACCTGCCGGATCAGGTGATCGCCCCCTTGATAACCCAGGGTGTCATTGGCGTGGCGGAAGTTATCCAAATCTAGATGGCCAAGGGTCAGGCCACGTCCTTGGTATTCGGCCAAGCGTGCGGCGAGCATGGTTTGAAAACCCTGACGATTGGCAATGCCAGTCAGGGCGTCCTGCTCAGACAGACTCTGCAGGGTGTCATTCAGCTTGCCGCGCTCGCTGGCATAACGCAGGCAGCGGCGCAGCACCTCGGCACTGAGCTGATCGCGTACCAGCCAATCGTAGACACCCTCAGGGGCCACTGCGGGCTCGGCATCCAGCAGCAAAATAATCGGCAGAGAACAACCTAATGGGGGCAAGTGCTGCGGCGTGGTCAGCAGCAAGGCATTGCAGGGGTTATCGAACAATGCACTGGCAGCCTCCCAGGAGGGGGCAGTGATCAGTGCATAGCCACTGCCCAACATGCTCAGGCGCTCACGCAGCAACTCGGCCCAGACTGGCGTTTGCGCCAGTAAAAGCAACCGTAACGGTTCGACTAACGCGGTCAAACAACTTCCCCCACAGCACAAATAAAAGGCAGAAAAGCTGCCCGGATGCGTCGTAATCGACGTCTAGTCACGCACATCCTTGTGTCAGTGGAGCGTATTTTGCGGGAAGGCCAGCCCCCGAAAGTGGCACAAGAGTACTGGAATACAAAAATTAGCCAAGCCCGGCAACTTTCCATTATGTAGATTGCGACACACTTTTCAGATGCTCACAGGAGAAACCTCAGGCCTGCTAAAATGCGCGCCCACTTCCCTGACGATTGCTTATATGTCCCGACTGAACCCCCGGCAGCAAGAAGCCGTGAACTATGTCGGCGGCCCACTCTTGGTGCTCGCCGGCGCAGGCTCCGGCAAGACCAGCGTAATCACCCGCAAAATCGCCCACCTGGTAAAGAACTGCGGTATCCAGGCCCGTCACATTGTCGCCATGACCTTCACCAACAAGGCTGCGCGGGAAATGAAGGAGCGTGTCGGTACGCTGCTCAAAGGCCCGGATGCACGCGGCCTGACGGTCTCGACCTTCCACAACCTGGGCATGAACATCATCCGCAAGGAATACGCGCGGCTGGGCTACAAGCCCGGCTTCTCGATCTTCGATGATGGCGATATCAAAGCGCTGCTGACCGACATTATGCAGAAGGAGTATGCCGGCGACGACGGTGCAGATGAGATCAAGAACTTTATCGACAGCTGGAAGAACGACCTGGTCCTGCCTGAGCAGGCCTTGAGCGAGTCGCGCAATCCCAAGGAGCAGACCGCCGCCATCGTTTACCTGCACTACCAACGCACGCTTAAAGCGTATAACGCAGTGGACTTCAACGACCTGATCCTGCTGCCGGTGGTGCTGTTCCAGAACAACCCGGACATTCTGGAAAAGTGGCAGAACCGTATTCGCTACTTGCTGGTCGACGAGTACCAAGACACCAACGCCAGCCAATACCTGCTGGTGAAACTGCTGGTGGGCATGCGCAATCAGTTCACTGTGGTTGGCGACGACGACCAGTCGATCTACGCCTGGCGTGGCGCGCGCCCGGAAAACCTGATGCTGCTAAAAGAGGACTACCCCTCGCTGAAGGTGGTGATGCTAGAGCAGAACTACCGCTCCACCAGCCGCATCCTCAAATGCGCCAACATCCTTATCGCCAACAACCCGCATGAGTTCGAAAAGCAGCTGTGGAGCGAGATGGGCATGGGCGACGAAATCCGCGTGATTCGTTGCCGCAACGAAGACGCCGAGTGCGAGCGCGTAGCCCTGGAAATTCTCACCGAGCACCTGCGCACCGAACGCCCCTACAGCGACTACGCGATCCTCTATCGCGGCAACTACCAGGCCAAGCTGATGGAGCTGAAACTGCAGCACCATCAGATTCCCTACCGCCTGAGCGGCGGCACCAGCTTTTTCGCCCGCCAGGAGGTGAAGGACCTGATGAGTTACTTCCGCCTGCTGGTCAACCCGGATGACGACAACGCCTTCCTGCGGGTGATCAACGTACCGCGCCGCGAAATCGGTTCAACCACCCTGGAAAAACTCGGCAACTACGCCACCGAGCGCAAGATCAGCATGTACGCTGCCGCCGGCGAAATCGGCCTGGGCGAAAGCCTGGACGCGCGCTATACCGAACGCCTGGCACGCTTCACCAAGTGGATGGACCGGGTGCGCCAGGAATGCGCGCAGAACGACCCCATTGCCGCGATCCGTAGCATGGTGATGGACATCGACTACGAGAACTGGCTGCGCCAGAACGCCTCCAACGACAAAGTCGCCGATGCGCGGATGGGCAACGTCTGGTTCCTCGTCGAAGCGCTGAAGAACACCCTGGAGCGCGACGAAGATGGCGAAATGACCATCGAGGACGCCATCGGCAAACTGGTACTGCGCGACATGCTGGAGCGTCAGCAAGAAGAAGAGGACGGCGCTGACGGCGTGCAGATGATGACCCTACATGCGTCCAAAGGCCTGGAATATCCGTCGGTGTATATCCTCGGCGTGGAGGAAGAAATCCTCCCGCACCGCTCCAGTATTGAAGCTGACACCGTTGAAGAAGAACGTCGCCTGGCCTACGTTGGCATTACACGCGCCAAGCGCAACCTGACCATGACCTTTGCTGCCAAACGTAAACAATACGGCGAAATTATCGACTGCTCACCCAGCCGCTTCCTCGATGAACTGCCTCCCGAGGATCTGGTCTGGGAAGGCCTGGAAGATGCACCTCCTGAAGTCAAAGCGGCTACCGGTAACTCGGCGCTGGCCAATATGCGCGCCATGCTTAAGAAATGATCGCTGCGTAAGCTGCGTGGCCACCCGGGATGGCAAGCCAGAAAAACTAAGCTTATTCCCGAGCCCAGCATAGATCGGGCACCACATCACCAACGAGGGTAAACGCGTGGAAGCGCTGAAACAGAAGATTCGCGATGAAGGCACCGTGCTCTCAGAGCAAGTATTGAAGGTCGATGCCTTTCTCAACCACCAGATTGACCCAAAGCTGATGCAGCAGGTCGGCCACGAGTTCGCCCAGCGCTTTGCCGGCCAGAACATTACCAAGATCGTCACCATTGAAGCATCCGGCATTGCCCCGGCAGTAATGACCGGGCTGGAGCTTGGCGTGCCGGTTATATTTGCGCGCAAATATCAGTCGCTGACGCTCAAGGACGACCTGTATATCTCCAAAGTGTTTTCGTTTACCAAGCAAACCGAAAGCACTCTGGCCATCTCGGCCAAACACCTGAGCGCCCACGACCATGTGCTGTTGATCGACGATTTTCTCGCCAATGGCCACGCCGCCAAGGCGCTCATCGACCTGATCGGCCAAGCGGGTGCGAGCATCGCCGGGATCGGCGTGGTGATCGAGAAATCGTTCCAGAACGGCCGTGCCGAGCTGGATGCACAAGGCTATCGAGTCGAGTCACTGGCGCGCATCGGCTCACTCAAAGATGGCCAGGTCAGTTTTATCGATTGATAGCGCGGGCTCTGAGCCACAAAAAAGCCGCCTGAGCAGGCGGCTTTTTTACAGCAGAGTCAAACCTATTACAGGCCAGACATCTTCTTGATTGCACTGCGCAGCTCGTCATCCGAGCAATCAGCACAGGTGCCTTTAGGCGGCATGGAATTGATACCGGTGATCGCCTTAGCCAGGATGCCGTCGAGACCACCCTGAGTATCAGCACGCTCTTTCCAGGCAGCTGTGTCGCCAATTTTCGGCGCACCCAGAATACCTGGGGTATGGCAGGCACCGCAGTGCCCGGCAATGATGTCGTCAGCAGTACGCGCACCACCACCAGCGGTGGCTGCAACAGCGTTGACGCCCTTACATTCTTCACCCATCACGCAGACTTGACCGACCGGCTTCAAGCGCTCGGCAATGGCGTCGTCGGTCGTGGCATGAGCAGTCACTGCCCACAGGGCCAATACGGTAGCCGGTGCTACCAGGATCTTTTTAATCAGGTTCACGGTACACCCTCTTCGTGGCTAGTCACGCCCGCGGCCACGGTTTCGCGAGCGGGCGACAGTATAACGGGAAGCCGCTTCAGCCGAAACAACCCATATTGTCGCAGGGTTATTTAGAAGTTCGCCGGCGTGGTGGCACTGATCAGCCGGGCGGGCTGAGCAAACGGATTACGGAAACGGTGCGGCTTACTGCTCTCGAAATAGTAGCTGTCGCCTGGTTCGAGAATAAACACCTCAGTGCCCACCGTCAGCTCCAGCTTGCCTTCGACCAGCATCCCAGCCTCTTCACCTTCATGAGCATACATTTCATCGCCCGTGTCGGTACCGCTGGGATAGGTCTCATCAAGAAAGGAAATGGCGCGACTTGGGTGCGCTTTACCCACCAATTTCATGGTGATGGCTCCGCTGCAGATATCGGTGAGTTCGGCGGCGCGATAGACCACCTGGGCCTGGCTATCCGGCTCCACATCCAGGGAGAAGAACTCCACCAACGACATGGGAATACCCGCCAACACCTTTTTCAACGAACTGATCGAAGGGCTTACGCTGTTCTTCTCGATCATCGAAATAGTGCTGTTGGTGACGCCCGCCCGCTTGGCGAGTTCACGCTGGGAAAGGCCTTTGAGTTTGCGAATGGATTGCAGTCGAACACCGACGTCCAATGCTGGAGTCCCCCTTGGGATAGATACGAAAAAGTCGCCGTATCATCGCATAGCGTTCGGAATTTACAACACTCGCGTTCAACCTCATCTACAGCCGTACAATCATCCCCCGGTGTAGAGCAGCGGCACCCGACGCAGGTTGCAGAATATTTGGTAGGGAATACTGCCAGCTTGGGTTGCCACATCACTGGCCAGCACCTGTTTACCCCAAAGTTCGACACGGCTACCCAAGCCAGCCTGGGGCACGTTGGTAAGGTCAACCGTCAGCATATCCATCGATACACGACCAATCAGCCGGGTTAGCTGGCCATCCACCGCCACGGGCGTACCGGTTGGCGCATGGCGCGGGTAGCCGTCGGCATAACCCATAGCGACAACACCGACGCGGGTTGGCCGCTCGCTGACAAACCGCGCGCCGTAACCTACCGGCTCACCCGCCGGCAGTTCGCGCACGCTGATGATTTTTGATTCCAGGGTCATCACCGGCTGCAAGCGTGCCGCCACGGCTTGCGCCTGCTCAAATGGGGTAGCGCCATAGAGCATGATGCCGGGGCGCACCCAGTCGCTCGGCACCTGCTTTTCAAATAGCTGGGGCCAGCCCAATACGGCTGGCGAGTTGCGCAAACTAACCTCAGCAACAATGCCCGTGCGCGCCCGTTGAAAGACTGCCAGTTGCTCGTCACTGCGCGGGCAATCTAGCTCGTCGGCGCGAGCGAAGTGACTCATCAGCACAATCTTCGCCACCTTGCCGCTGGCCAACAGACGCTGATAGGCCGCCTGATAATCCGCCGGATGAAAACCGACACGGTGCATGCCGCTGTCCATCTTTAGCCAGACGGTGATTGGCATGCTCAGGGTGCTGCGCTCGATTGCTTCAAGCTGCCACTGCGAATGCACCACACACCAAAAACCGTGCAGCTCGATCAGCGCTAGCTCGTCGGCTTCAAAAAACCCTTCGAGCAACAGGATCGGTCCACTAATACCAGCCTCGCGCAGTTGCAACGCCTCCTCAATGCAGGCCACAGCAAAGCCATCGGCGTCGTCTTGCAGCGCCTGCGCACAACGCACAGCGCCATGACCGTAGGCATCGGCCTTGATCACTGCCAAGGCACGCGCGCCGCTAATTTCACGAGCCAATTGGTAGTTGTGACGCAGAGCTTGCAGGTCGATCAGGGCACGGGCTGGACGCATGGCGTTCTCGGCTATCAGCAGTTTTCAGAATTACAAAATGACCGGGGGTCATTTTTAACGTTGCGTAGCAATGGCCCGCAGGTTGGCCGCCAGGGATGGCAGGCGATAAAAAAGCCCGGAGTGATGGCCGGGCAAACACTTATCGCAAACGACGCAGAGCGAGTTGCGGCAGGTCGTGACGGGGCTCAGAGAGCAGCCACAATGGTCATTTCCACCAGCACCTCAGGCTTGTACATCTTCGCCTCAACACAGGCCCGCGCCGGCGCAGCACCTGGCGCGACCCAGGCATCCCAAACTTGGTTGAGGCCGGCATAATCGCGGTCCATATCCTTCAGGTAGATCGTTACCGAGAGGATCTTCGACTTATCGCTACCGGCCTCGGCCAACATACGATCGGTATTGGCCAGGGTTTCGCGGGTTTGCTGCACAATGTCGCCGCTGTAATCATCGGCCAATTGTCCGGCTAGATAGACAGTGCCGTTATGGATAACGATTTCGCTGTATCGACTTTCAGTGTGCAGGCGCTGTACTGACATGCTTATGAGTCTCCTGGTGGCGGCTGTAACGGGAAATATCCAGACCATCGGCGCTGATCTGCGGACGCTTTTTCGCCATCAAATCGGCAAGCAAGCGACCGGAACCGCAGGCCATGGTCCAGCCCAGTGTGCCGTGACCGGTGTTAAGGAACAAATTGCGGAAACTGCTGGCCCCAACAATCGGCGTGCCATCTGGAGTGGCCGGACGTAGGCCAGTCCAGAATTCAGCCTGGCTAAGATCGCCGCCCTGCGGGTAGAGATCAGCAGTGATCATCTCCAGAGTCTCACGACGACGCGGGTTGAGGCTCAGGTCGAAACCAGCGATTTCGGCCATGCCACCGACGCGGATGCGGTTGTCGAAACGGGTGATTGCCACCTTGTAGGTTTCATCAAGGATGGTCGACGCAGGCGCCATAGCCGCATTAGTGATCGGCACCGTCAGTGAGTAACCCTTGAGCGGATACACCGGCGCGCGAATACCCAGCGGCTTGAGCATTTGCGGACTGAAGCTGCCCAGCGCCAGCACGTAGCGGTCGGCAGTTTCCAGCTTACCGTCGATCCATACGCCATTGATCCGGTCGCCGGCGGCATCCAGGCGTTGAATATCCTGACCGAAGCGGAACTCGACCCCCAGCGCCTTGGCCATCTCGGCGAGCTTAGTGGTGAACATCTGGCAATCGCCGGTCTGGTCGTTGGGCAGGCGCAGGGCTCCGGCCAGCTTATCGGTGACGGCGGCCAAGGCCGGCTCAACACGGGCAATGCCAGCGCGATCGAGCACTTCATAAGGCACACCGGATTGCTGCAGCACGGCGATGTCTTTCGCGGCGTTGTCCAGCTGCGCCTGGGTGCGGAACAGCTGAGTGGTGCCTAAGCTGCGGCCTTCATAAGCAATACCGGTCTCAGCGCGCAGCTCATCAAGGCAATCGCGGCTGTACTCGGACAAGCGCACCATGCGCTCCTTGTTCACCGCATAACGGCTGGCGGTGCAGTTGCGCAGCATCTGTGCCATCCACAGGTACTGGTTGATATCGGCGGTGGCTTTGATCGCCAGCGGTGCGTGCTTCTGCAGCAGCCACTTGATGGCTTTCAATGGCACACCCGGCGCAGCCCACGGCGAGGCATAGCCAGGGGAAACCTGACCGGCGTTGGCGAAGCTGGTTTCCATCGCCGGCGCACTCTGCCGATCGACTACCACCACTTCAAAACCCTGACGCGCCAAGTAATACGCACTGGCTGTACCAATCACACCACTACCGAGAACCAAAACCCGCATGACGCTCTCCTCGCCGCGAGTAAACACGGCGGATAATTCTTGAGACCACAATTGAGCGCAGTATAGGAAGAGACAGCCAGTGCTTTTCACTATATAAATAGCTATATTTGGCGACAATTCTTGGCAATATCGCCTTATGTAGAGGGGGATCCACCATGCGCACCCAGCATCAGAGCCGCCGCGAACTGGACAAAATCGATCGCAACATCCTCCGTATCCTGCAGGACGATGGGCGCATCAGCTTCACCGAGCTGGGCGAGCGAGTTGGCCTGTCGACCACTCCCTGCACCGAGCGCGTGCGCCGCCTGGAGCGCGAAGGGATCATCATGGGCTACCACGCGCGCCTCAACCCACAGCAACTCAAGGCCAGCCTACTGGTGTTCGTCGAGATCAGCCTGGATTACAAATCCGGCGACACCTTTGAGGAGTTTCGCCGCGCCGTACTCAAGCTGCCGCACGTACTGGAATGCCACCTGGTTTCAGGGGATTTCGACTACTTGGTGAAAGCACGGATCAACGAAATGGCCAGCTACCGCAAGCTGCTCGGCGACATCCTCCTCAAGCTACCGCACGTGCGCGAGTCGAAGAGCTATATCGTCATGGAAGAAGTGAAAGAGAGCCTGAGCCTGCCGATTGCCGAGTAGCCCTGGCTTGCACAGCGCCTCTAGAGTTTTTGGGTATCGCTGCGTTCAACCAACGTGGCCCGACCCAACCTACACCAATACTTGGCGGGTCGTCGCAATCAGGTTATGCACCTGTTTTTCCACTGCCGGCTCAATCATCTGCTCCGGCCCCTGACCACGCGGACACGGCAGGCTTGGCGTGGTGCCGAACAAGCGACAGATCAGCGGGCGCTGGTCGTACACCTGGCAACCCTGCGGCCCGAGGTGTACGCAGTTGTAGTCGGCCAGCGCCGCATCATGTTCGGCAGCGCTCTTGCGCGGCAGCCGCGACATTTCCTCGGTTGAGGCGGTAACCGGGCCACAGCAGTCGTGACAGCCCGGCACACAGGCAAAGCTGGGAATCTGCAAACGCAGCTGGTCGATTTTTCGGCGGGTACAACTCATCGGCGTAATCCTGGAACACAAGCCGTCATAGTAACGTGACAGCCCATCAGATCGCGGCAGTTGCCTGGCTAAAACGACACAATGCTGCTTATTTCGCGATTGTCGCTTGGCGTTTGGCAAATCCCGCGCTTATTCTTCGTAAAATTTTCCAAACATAACAATCAGGATTCCACACATGAACGCCCGCGTTCACCAGCCGGTTCACGACAGTCAGCACGCCAACTCCTATTACGCTGCCAGCGCCAATCGCCAGCTCGACTTCCCCGCCCTCGGCGGTGAACTGCGCGCCGATGTGTGCATTGTTGGCGGTGGCTTTTCTGGCCTCAATAGCGCGATTGAACTGGCGCAAAAAGGCCTCTCGGTAGTGCTACTGGAAGCCCACAAGATCGGCTGGGGGGCCAGCGGGCGTAATGGCGGGCAACTGATTCGCGGCGTCGGTCATGGCGTCGAGCAGTTCGCCTCGGTGATTGGTACGCAAGGTGTACGCGAGCTGAAACTGATGGGCCTGGAAGCGGTGGAAATCGTTCGCCAGCGCGTTGCGCAATTCAACATCGACTGCGACCTGACCTGGGGTTACTGCGACCTGGCCAACAAGCCCAGCCACCTCAGCGACTTTGCCGAGGACATGGCCGAACTCAAGCAGCTGGGCTACAGCCATGAGATGCGCTTGCTACAGCCAGAACAGATGCATGAAGTGGTGGGCTCCAACCGCTATGTCGGCGGCATGATCGACATGGGCTCAGGCCACCTGCATCCGCTCAACCTGGCTCTCGGCGAAGCGGTTGCTGCGCAGAGCCTGGGTGTGCAGCTGTTCGAGAACTCGACAGTGACGCGCATCGACTACGGTAACGAGGTCAAAGTGCATACCGCCAACGGTGTGGTACGCGCCGCTACTCTGGTGCTTGGTTGCAACGCTTACCTGAACGGCCTGAACAGCAATCTGGGCGGCAAGGTGCTACCCGCCGGTAGCTATGTGATCGCCACCGAGCCACTGTCAGAAGCACAAGCGCAGACGATCATTCCGCAGAATATGGCCCTGTGCGACCAACGGGTGGCGCTGGACTACTACCGCCTGTCCGCCGACCGCCGCCTGCTATTTGGCGGAGCCTGCCACTATTCGGGACGCGATCCAGCAGACATTGCCGGCTATATGCGACCGAAAATGCTGGAAGTCTTCCCCGGTTTGAAAGACGCGCGCATCGACTACCAATGGGGTGGCATGATCGGCATCGGTGCCAACCGCCTGCCGCAGATCGGCCGCCTCAAAGAGCAACCCAACGTGTATTACGCCCAGGCTTACTCAGGCCACGGCGTCAACGCCACACACCTGGCCGGCAAGCTGCTCGCTGAAGCCATCGCCGGCCAAGCCAGCAACGGTTTCGACCTGTTCGCCAAGGTGCCGCACATGACCTTCCCGGGCGGCAAGCACCTGCGCTCGCCTCTCCTCGCGCTGGGCATGCTCTGGCATCGGATGAAAGAGCTGGTCTGATCGCCGTGCGCAACATGCCTCGGCCTGCTGCGCACTGACCTCACAGCTTCCAGAACGGCAGCAATGCTTCACGCCTGGCCTGCGCACGGCTAAGACCAATATCCCGCAGCCGCTCATCGCTCAGCGTCAGCAGTGCCCGGCGAGTGGTCAGGCGCCGCCAGAATCCGCGCCAGCGGCTAACAGTTGGCGCATTCGCGCTCACCGGAGCACACAGATGCTGATCAACAGTCACCTGCCGCAACTCTTCTGATTTCAGCACCAGCCTGACATCACTCAACCCGTTCATCGCCTGCTCCTGCTAGAAAGCCTGATGGGAGATCATGATGAGCGACGCAGAAAAAGCATGACAGATTCAAAGAATGACTTTTAAATCCATACAGATCTTGGCAAACGAGCTCTGAATGGTAGATTTCTAGCTGATCTGTACTGCCTGCTGAGTTTTCAAGGAATACCGCGAGGTAACTGTTATGACGCTCTACACCAACCTGGCGGAGCTGCTAGGCGCACGCATTGAGCAAGGCTTGTATCGCCCCGGTGATCGCCTGCCGTCCGTGCGCGCCCTGAGCCTCGAACACGGCGTCAGCCTGAGTACCGTGCAGCAGGCTTATCGCCACTTGGAAGACCAAGGCCTGGCTACTCCCAAACCCAAATCCGGCTACTTTGTGCCAGTCGCCCGCCACCAACCGGCGCTACCCGTGGTCAGCCGCATGGCCCAACGCCCGGTGGACGTATCGCAGTGGGATCAAGTGCTGGAGCTGATCAGCCGGGCCCCAGGACAAGAAGGCTTGCTGCAACTCGGCCGTGGTCGACCGGATATCGACAGCCCGACACTCAAGCCGTTGCTGCGCTCGCTGTCACGCCTAAGTCGCCGTCAGGATGCTACGAGCCTGACCTACGGCTGCATTTACGGCCATCTGGGCATGCGTGAGCAGATCTCCCGGCTGATGCTCGACTCCGGCTGCAGCCTGTCGCCCCAAGAGATCATCGTCACCACTGGCTGCCACGAGGCGCTGTCCGCAGCCATCCGCGCTGTCTGCCAGCCTGGCGACATTGTGGCAGTGGACTCGCCAAGCTTTCACGGGGTCATGCAGGCACTCAAAGGCTTCGGTATGAAAGCCCTTGAACTGCCTACCGATCCAATCAACGGCATCAGCCTGGAAGCCCTCGAGCTGGCCCTGGAGCAATGGCCGATCAAAGCCATCCAGCTAACCCCAACCTGCAACAACCCGCAGGGCTACATCATGCCCGACGCCAACAAACGCGCCCTGCTGGCCCTGGCACAGCGCTATGACGTGGCGATTATTGAAGACGACGTATACGGCGATCTGGCCTACAGCTACCCGCGTCCGTGCACCATCAAATCCTATGACGAAGATGGCCGCGTGCTGCTCTGCAGCTCTTTCTCCAAAACCCTAGCCCCCGGCCTGCGTATTGGCTGGATTGCCCCCGGGCGCTACCTGGAGCAAGTGCTGCACATGAAATACATGGGCACCGGCAGCACTGCGCAACTGCCACAGCTCGCCATCACGGAATACTTAGAAGCCGGCCATTACGAGCCGCACCTACGGCGCATGCGCGCCCAGTACCAACGCGGACGCGACCTGATGATTGACTGGGTCAGCCGCTACTTCCCGGCAGGCACACGGGTCAGCCGGCCGCAGGGCAGCTTTATGCTGTGGATTGAGCTGGAGGCCGGATTCGACAGCCAACGGCTGAACCGCAAACTGCTGCCACATGCCATACAGATTGCCCCAGGTAGCATTTTCTCGGCCGCCGGCAAATACCGTAACTGCCTGCGCATCAATTACGCAGGCAAACCCACCGCCGAGCTTGAAGAGGCGATCCGCCAGACAGGTGCATGCGTCGCCGAACTGCTGAGCGAACAGCAACTCGCCCAGACAGCGGCAGACGCCATGCTCACGTCCTGGCGCTAGGGTCTGTTGGCGTTTCGTTCGCGGCCGTTCCGGAGCCCCTAACCACCTCACTGAATGCCCCGCGCTGGAACGCCAACCAGACAAATCCGGCAGCACCAATCGCCATCATCACCGGCAAGGCATGACCGCTGACCCACTGGCTGGCAGCCCCCGTGGACAGCGGCCCGAGCAGGCAACCCGCGCCCCACAGCAAGGCAATGTGTGCATTGGCGCGCACCAGCGCATCGTCTCGGTAACGCTGGCCGACGAGAATCAACGACAGCGTGTACAGGCCGCCCGCGCTGGCGCCGAACAGCACCAAGACACCCCAGATCAGCGGCGTGTGCAGCAGCAGCGGAATACTCAAGCTAGACAGCAGTAGCACCACACCGCAGCAGCGGAACAGCGCCTGCCGTGGCACGCGATCGGCCAACCAGCCTAGCGGTAACTGCAGAGCGGCATCGCCGACCACCACCACGCTGACCATGATCAGTGCCTGCTGTTGCGCAAAACCCTCGCGCAACATGTACACCGGCAGCAGCGTCAATACCATGGCCTCGAAGGCGGCGAATAACACCACCGCCCAGGCAATCGCCGGCGAGGATCGGCAGAAGGCAAATAAGCCACGCCCCGAAGCACTCTGCGCATCAACCTTGGGCGCTCCATCGCGCCCCAACAGCAGCAGGCTACCTGCAACCAATAGCGCGGCCGAACACCAGAAACCGCGATCACTGTCAGTGCCCAACAGGGTTAACAGCAATGGCCCGCACAGCTGGCTAAGAGCAAAACAGGTGCCATACAACGCCACTAAGCGGCCACGCAGACGATCCTCGACCAACTGGTTGATCCAGCTTTCGCCAAGGACAAACACCACCGTCAGGGAGATACCAATCAGCAAGCGCAACAGCAGCCACAGCGGATAACTCGGCATCACACTCAGCAACGCCACCGACACCGCACTGGCCAGTAAGCACAGACGCAAGGTCTGCGGCGTACCGAACCAGCCAGCCAAGTGCCCGGTCAGGCGCGCACCAAGCAGCACACCGACGGCCGGCATGCCCGCCATCACGCCAATCGCAAAGGGTCCATAACCCCAGCTCTCAAGGCGAAACGACACCAATGGCAGCGTCACCCCCAGCGACAGCCCGACAATCACCACCGCCGCACTGACAGCGAAATAGGTTGCCCACTTCATTTACCCAACTCCCATCCCGTGGAGCCAACAGCCAGCTAACAGCGCAGAAAAAGCGACGGCCGAGCCCCTGATAGGAACCCGGCCGCAGATTTGCCGTTACCAAGCCAGCAGTAAGCTGGCCTTGGCGCGTCGACTTACAGCTTGATCCAGGTCGACTTCAGCTCGGTGTACTTGTCGAACGCATGCAGCGACTTGTCGCGGCCATTACCCGACTGCTTGAAACCACCGAACGGCGCCGTCATGTCACCGCCATCGTACTGATTGACCCACACGCTACCGGCACGCAGCGCCTTGGCGACCAAATGAGCCTTGGACAGATTGCTGGTCCACACACCTGCCGCCAGGCCATAGATGGTGTCGTTGGCAATTGCCACGGCTTCCTCGGTGCTATCGAAACCGATAACCGAAAGTACCGGACCAAAGATTTCTTCCTTGGCGATACGCATGGCATTGCTCACGCCGTCGAAGATGGTCGGCTGCACGTAAGTGCCACCGGTTTCTTCCAGCACCCGCTGGCCGCCAGCAACCAGCTTGGCACCGTCATCATGGCCGGCCTGGATGTAGGACAGCACGTTGTTCATCTGAGTGGTATCGACCAGGGCACCGACATTAGTTGCCGGATCAAGCGGGTTGCCCGGTTTCCAAGCCTTGATCGCCTCAACCACCATCGGCACGAACTGGGCCTTGATCGAGTTTTCCACCAGCAGGCGCGAGCCGGCAGTGCATACTTCGCCTTGGTTGAAGGCGATGGCACCCGCAGCGGCTTCCGCAGCGGCCTGCAGATCAGGCGCATCGGCGAAGACGATGTTTGGACTCTTGCCGCCGGCCTCTAGCCAGACGCGCTTCATGTTCGATTCGCCAGCGTAGACCATCAACTGCTTAGCGATCTTGGTCGAGCCGGTAAACACCAGGGTGTCGACATCCATGTGCAGGGCCAATGCCTTGCCCACGGTGTGACCGAAGCCCGGCAGAACGTTGAATACGCCGGCCGGAATACCAGCCTCGATGGCCAACTGAGCGATACGAATCCCAGTCAGCGGCGACTTCTCGGACGGCTTGAGGATTACCGAGTTACCGGCGGACAGCGCCGGGCCGAGCTTCCAGCAGGTCATCAGCAACGGGAAGTTCCACGGTACGATGGCCGCGACCACGCCGATCGGCTCACGAGTGACCAGGCCCAACTCGTTGTGAGGGGTAGCCGCCACTTCGTCGTAAATCTTGTCGATCGCTTCACCGCTCCAGCGGATGGCGCGCGAGGCAGCCGGCACGTCGATGCTCAATGCGTCGCTGATCGGCTTACCCATATCCAGAGTTTCCAGCAGAGCCAGCTCTTCGGCATGAGCGTCGATCAGGTCAGCGAAGCGAATCATCACTGCCTTGCGCTCAACCGGCGCTAGGCGCGACCACACGCCAGACTCAAAGGCAGCGCGGGCAGCGACGACGGCAGCATCAGCATCAGCCAAATCACAGCTGGCCACCAAGCCGAGCACACGACCATCAACCGGGCTGATGCACTCGAAGGTCGCGCCAGATAAAGCGGGGCGATATTCGCCATGCACAAAGGCATGACCTTCGATCTTCAGATTCTTGGCGCGCTGCTCCCAGTCGGCACGAGTCAGGCTAGTCATTGCTACATCCTCTATCGCTAGTAAAGCGCCGCAGGCCAGCCGCACGCGCTGTCAATTATTTTGCATGGATTCCACAACCCAATTCTGCCGGCAACACTAAACCAGCGGCACGCACACTTCCAATATTTTTTACAAAAGCTCACAACCCGCCTTGTTATGTGCGCTTTATTAAACATAGACTGCCGAAATCACTACCACAGCCGAGTCATAACCCAACCCGGAACCGCTTATGAACATCGAACAGATCGTCGACTTCGCCACTGCCACCACCGCGCCGGAGCATTACCGCCCAGCAGCGGAAAAAATCCTCAAGGGCGACCCCGAGCAAAGCGTGCGCAACCACTACGGTAGCCCTTGCGCGCAGTTCAATGCGGGGATCTGGGAGGGCGCAGTTGGCCAATGGACCGTCAATTACACCGAACACGAATACTGCGAAATCCTGCAAGGCGTCTCGGTGCTTCGCGACAAAGATGGCAACGCGAAAACCCTGCGCGCCGGTGACCGCTTCGTCATCCCGGCCGGCTTCTCTGGCACCTGGGAAGTGCTGGAAGCCTGCCGCAAGGTCTATGTAATTTTCGAGCAAACCAGTAACTGAGCCTACCTCATGCGTTCCCTTCGCCCGCTTTGCGCGGGCTTTTTAATGCGCGCAATTTGCCCACTTAAATTCCAGGCAAGAAAAAGCCCGCCAGTTGGCGGGCTTTTTCGGCAAGGAGCCAGATCAATTACTTGATCTTGCCTTCCTTGTAGATCACGTGCTTACGCACAACCGGATCGAATTTTTTGATTTCAATTTTGTCCGGAGTAGTGCGCTTGTTTTTGTCGGTAGTGTAGAAGTGACCAGTACCGGCACTCGAGATCAAACGGATCAATTCACGCATGACTTTCCCCTTAAACCTTTTCGCCGCGAGCACGCAGCTCGGACAGAACGACGTCAATACCACGCTTGTCGATGCAACGCATGCCTTTGGCAGAAACGCGCAGACGCACAAAACGGTTCTCAGACTCGACCCAGAAGCGGTGATGCTGCAGGTTCGGCAGGAAACGACGACGGGTTTTGTTGTTTGCGTGGGAAATGTTATTCCCGGTTACCGGACCCTTACCGGTAACTTGACAGACTCTCGACATGCCTCAGCCCTCTAAAACCACATGCCCAACCCGGCATGGGTTGGCCGCTAATTATTCAATCTTGGCGCTCAGCGCCGCGTATCTCGAGGGTCTTACCGGCCGTACCTGAAAGCGCAAGAACCGGGCCCCTACAAAAGAGCGCTGCTTTATACCAGAACGCCTAAGCCGCAACAAGGTTAAACGTACTTTCGCTAACAAAGAGCAGACGCAGATTTATGCCAACGGGCCTGTCGCAAGCGGGCAAAACGCCACTTAACCGCTCGTCGCCAAGATTCATTGCCCTGCTGCCAGATAATGGCCTAGGGTAAGACCTTTACCCATTGGCCCCATCGATTCAGGAGTTTGCCATGCGCCTTGCCGCCCTACCGCTGCTACTCGCTCCGTTCTTGGCTTCCGCACTGGCCCAGGCCAGCACGCTTAGCGTATGCACCGAGGCCAGCCCGGACGGTTTCGACGTCGTGCAGTACAACTCCCTGACAACCACCAACGCCTCGGCTGACGTCTTGATGAATCGCCTGGTCGACTTCAATGCCGTAACGGGCAAGCTTCAGCCAAGCCTGGCTCAAGCATGGGAGATCAGCCCCGACGGCCTGAGTTATGACTTCACCCTGCGAACGGATGTGAGCTTTCACACCACCGACTACTTCACCCCCAGCCGCCTATTGAATGCCGATGACGTGCTGTTCAGCTTTCAGCGCATGCTCGACCCGGCTCATCCGTGGCACAAGGTTGCCGCCAGCGGCTATCCACACGCCCAATCGATGCAGCTGCCAAGCCTGATCAAGGGCATCGAGAAGACCGGCGAGCACAGCCTGCGCTTTACCCTCAACCATCCTGACGCCACCTTTCTCGCCACCTTGAGCATGGGCTTTGCCTCGATCTATTCCGCCGAGTATGCCGCGCAACTGCTGGCCGCCGGCACGCAGGAAGCGCTCAACAGCAAGCCGATTGGTAGCGGTCCGTTTGTCTTCAAGCGCTTCCAGAAAGACGCCAGCGTGCGCTACAGCGCCAACCCGAGCTACTTCGCCGGCAAACCCGCTGTAGACAACCTGATATTTGCCATCACCCCGGACGCCAACGTGCGCCTGCAGAAACTACGCCGTGGCGAATGCCACATTGCCCTGTCACCCAAACCGCAGGATGTGCAGGCTATCAGCGGCGACAGCAGCCTGCAGAGCGTGCATACCGCCGCCTTTATGACCGCCTTCGTGGCCATCAATAGCCAGCACCCACCACTCGACCAACCCGCTGTGCGCCAGGCAATCAACCTGGCATTCGACAAGGCCAATTACCTGAAGGCCGTATTCGAGAACAGCGCCGAAGCCGCCAACGGCCCCTATCCGCCCAGCACCTGGAGCTACGCCAGCGAGCTACCCGGTTACGCCTACGACCCGCAGAAAGCCCGCGAACTGCTCAAGGCGGCCGGCCTGGCAGATGGTTTCAGCACCACCATCTGGACTCGCCCCAGCGGCAGCGTACTCAACCCTAACCCGAGCCTCGGCGCGCAGTTGCTGCAGGCCGACCTCAGCAAGGTTGGCATCAAAGCGGAAATCCGCGTGATCGAATGGGGCGAGCTGATTCGTCGCGCCAAAGCCGGCGAGCACGACCTATTGTTTATGGGCTGGGCTGGTGATAACGGCGACCCGGACAACTTCCTTACCCCGCAATTCTCCTGCGCCTCGGTCAAATCCGGGCTGAACTTCGCGCGCTACTGCGACCCGCAACTGGACAAGCTGATCGCTGACGGCAAAAGCACCAGCGAGCAGAGCAAACGCAGCGCGATATATAAAGAGGCGCAGCGGATTATCCAGGAGCAGGCACTCTGGCTGCCGCTGGCCCACCCAACGGCCTATGCACTGACCCGCAAGCAGGTTGAGGGGTATCAGGTCAGTCCGTTCGGCCGCCAGGACTTCGCCAAGGTGCGCCTCGCGCCCTAGGGTCTGTTGCCGTTTCGTCGCGAGCCGCGTTGCTGCGCAAAATCTCGCCAGGCTAGGCGGAGGACGCAGGTAATGGTTGTTCCCTTGCCAAGTCCTCCAACACCGCATGGCGAGATTTTGCGCGTAACCCGCAGGGCCGGGCCTGTTTTAGCGCGATACTGCGTTTCTCGACACTCATTTGGAACAACCAAACTTCGTGTCTCGTGCCTTGCCTCGCGCTAAAACAGGCTTCGGCGCGGCCGCGAGCGAAACGGGAACAGACCCTATAGCC
>NZ_JAYGFK010000023.1:0-98630 GCF_046581935.1 Pseudomonas sp. | reverse complement strand
GAACCACCTGATCCCTTCCCGAACTCAGTAGTGAAACGATGCATCGCCGATGGTAGTGTGGGGTTTCCCCATGTGAGAGTAGGTCATCGTCAAGCACCTATACCAAAACCCCCGATCGTGAAAACGGTCGGGGGTTTTACTTTGTGCAGTAAAAATCCACAGTTCGCGCGCTGGCCTTGATAGGCAACTAAACCGTGCGTCGTTATCATGCGTGCCTTGTTGCTGGGCGGGACTTTTATGCTTGCATTATTGAAGCTTCTTCAAGACGGGAAATTCCACTCCGGTGAGGCACTAGGTGCGGCTTTGGGCGTTAGCCGTTCGGCTGTGTGGAAGCAGTTGCAGGTGCTGCAGGCTGAGCTGTCTTTACCGCTGCACAAGGTGCGAGGTCGTGGCTATCGACTTGCTGCGCCAATGCGGCTGCTTGATGCGGATTGGTTAAATGCCCAGTTGGATGCGCCGCAGTGGCTTGCTTGCGTTGTGCCGAGTGTGGATTCGACCAACGCAGAGGCGTTTCGGCTTTTGCCGATGGCTGAGTCTCTGCCTTTCTATGTGCTCGCTGAGCGGCAGACTGGTGGGCGGGGGCGGCGGGGGCGGAGCTGGGTCAGCCCGTTCGGCGAAAACCTATATTACAGCCTGGTTTTGCGTATAGAAGGTGGGATGCGTCAGCTTGAGGGCATGAGCTTGGCCGTTGGGTTAGCCCTACTTCAGGTTGTGCGTCATTTTGGTGTGGTTGAGGCGGGATTGAAATGGCCCAATGACCTGCTGGTTGGAGAGCGTAAGCTGGCGGGCATCTTGTTGGAGTTGTCCGGGGATCCCGCGGATGTGTGCCATGTAGTGATCGGTATTGGTTTGAATGTGAACATGCTTGCAGTTGATCAGGGGGTTATTGGTCAGCCGTGGACTTCAATGCGTGCTGAGTTAGGTTGTCAGTTAAATCGAAATGAGCTTGTGATAGAGCTAAATCGACAATTAAGCCGTTATCTGGACATACAGTTACGGGATGGTTTTATTGCGTTGCAGGATGAGTGGCAGGCTAACAACCTTTGGCAGGGCTGTTCCGTCGCCTTAACCGCGGGTGGAGAGCCTGTTGAGGGTGTGGTTTTAGGGGTGGATCGTTCTGGAGCCATTCGTCTTCGTGTTGATGGGGTTGAGAGAAGCTTTAGTGGTGGTGAACTCAGCCTGAGGTTGCGTGATGATTCTTGAGCTCGACTGCGGTAATACCTTAATAAAGTGGCGCTTACTCAGTGATGACAAGCTGGCGCCAAGTGCGGGCGGAGTGGTTGAGTCTGATCAGGCGCTGATTGATGCTGTTCGCGAGCGATGCGTGTATTTGCGCGCCTGCCGTCTAGTAAGTGTGCGCAGCGATGAAGAGACTATGTTGCTCGTCTCTATGCTTGAACGAAGCTTTGCTGTTGAGTGTCGCGTTGCCCAGTCTGCGGTCGCGTTGTCCGGTGTGCGTAATGGGTACGACGAGTATCAGCGTCTAGGGTTGGATCGCTGGCTTGCTGTGGTGGGTGCACATCAAATATCGCGCAAGGCTGCACTGGTTATTGACCTTGGTACTGCGGTGACTTCGGACTTTGTTATGGCTAACGGTGAGCATCTTGGGGGCTTTATTTGTCCGGGCGTGCCTTTAATGCGCACGCAGTTGCGCACTCATACCCGGCGAACTCGTTATGACGGTGATGAGGCTGCGCGGGCATTGGCGAGGTTGCTGCCGGGGCGTGCTACTGCGGAGGCGGTTGAGCGTGGGTGCTTATTAATGTTGCGTGGCTTTGTCGGTGGTCAGGTGGCTATGGCTGCTGAAATGCTGGGTGACGATTTTGATATTTTCCTCACTGGGGGGGACGCACCCTTGGTTGTAGGTGTTGTTCCAGGGGCGCGTGTTGTGCCTGATTTGGTGTTTATCGGATTGGCGATCGCTTGCCCTATCGACTGAGGTCACGCATGCGCTGGATGTTCTTGTGGTTAATTGTGCTGAATTTGTTTTATTACGTTTGGCATCAGCAGCAGGCACCGTTACGGGTTACTGAAATTGCGCCTTTAAATATGGCGCAAGATAGTAAACGTGATATCCGTCTCCTTAGCGAATCGAGTGCGACGCCGCGGCGAGAAGTGGTTGTGGTGCCGCCTGCTGAGGCGGTGTGTCTGTTCCTCGGTAGCTTTGAATTGAAGGCGGATGCGTCAGCAGTCGAGCAGCGCTTGCTTAGTTTGGATGTTCAGTCACGGGTGCAGAGCATGGATGCGGCGTCCGGCGTTGATTACTGGGTTTATCTGCCTCCTTTGGCGTCGCGGCAGGCTTCACTGCGTCAGTTGCGGGAGTTACAGGCTCGCAAGATCGACAGTTACATCATTACTCAGGGAGATTTGGCCAACGGTATTTCCCTTGGCATCTTTCCGCGTAGTGATTCTGCGCAGAGTGTTATGCAGCGTTTGCGTGATGCGGGTTACGAGCCGTCACTGCGAGAGTTAACGCGTGCGCATCGTAGTTTTTGGGTGCGCATAGCTCCGCAAAGTCGGCGTCTTGCGGATGATTCCTTGCTCCAGCGTTTAGCATTTGACTTCAAGGGGTTAGAGCAGCAATTAATGCCTTGCGAGGGGGTTGCAAGCACGCAATAGAATGCATAGAATGGCGCCCGCTTCGCAGGCTGGCGCTAACAAGTGTTCTGCGAGGTTGCTGTCAATGTAGCTAACCTCAGGTTTTTTAATGAGAAATTGCTTGACAGTAGGTCGGCATGGAAACAGAATGCCGCCCCGTTTGGAGGGATTCCCGAGTGGCCAAAGGGATCAGACTGTAAATCTGACGTCATCGACTTCGAAGGTTCGAATCCTTCTCCCTCCACCAGATTAAGCGAGAGCTGCAGGCTCCGCGGGTATAGTTCAGTGGTAGAACCTCAGCCTTCCAAGCTGATGATGCGGGTTCGATTCCCGCTACCCGCTCCAGTATTGCTGCTCTTGCAATGTGTTTTGCTCATGTAGCTCAGTTGGTAGAGCACACCCTTGGTAAGGGTGAGGTCAGCGGTTCGAGTCCGCTCATGAGCTCCATATAATAAAGGCAGATATGCAAGTATCTGCCTTTGTTTTATGGCGGTGATGCTGGGTCAATTCTTCTCTGGGAGGCAGTCAAAATGGCTAAAGAAAAGTTTGAGCGTAACAAGCCGCACGTCAACGTTGGTACTATCGGTCACGTTGACCATGGTAAAACCACTCTGACCGCTGCTCTGACCCGCGTCTGCTCCGAGGTGTTCGGTTCGGCCAAGGTTGACTTCGACAAGATCGACAGTGCCCCAGAAGAAAAAGCTCGCGGTATCACCATCAACACCGCTCACGTTGAATACGATTCGTCCGTGCGTCACTATGCACACGTTGACTGCCCAGGTCACGCCGACTACGTAAAAAACATGATCACCGGTGCTGCGCAGATGGACGGCGCTATTCTGGTTTGCTCGGCCGCTGATGGTCCGATGCCGCAAACCCGTGAGCACATCCTGCTGTCCCGCCAGGTCGGCGTTCCGTACATCGTTGTCTTCCTGAACAAGGCTGACATGGTTGACGACGCTGAGCTGCTGGAGCTGGTTGAAATGGAAGTGCGTGACCTGCTTAGCACTTACGATTTCCCAGGTGACGACACTCCGATCATCATTGGTTCCGCTCTGATGGCTCTGAACGGTCAAGACGACAACGAGATGGGCACCACTGCCGTCAAGAAGTTGGTTGAGACTCTGGACAGCTACATCCCTGAGCCGGTTCGTGCTATCGACAAGCCGTTCCTGATGCCAATCGAAGACGTATTCTCGATCTCCGGTCGTGGCACCGTGGTAACTGGCCGTATCGAGCGCGGTATCGTCAAGATCCAGGAAGAAATCGAGATCGTTGGTCTGCGTGATACCACCAAGACCACCTGTACCGGTGTTGAGATGTTCCGCAAGCTGCTCGACGAAGGTCGTGCTGGTGAGAACTGCGGCGTTCTGCTGCGCGGCACCAAGCGTGACGACGTAGAGCGTGGCCAGGTTCTGGTCAAGCCGGGTTCGGTTAAGCCGCACACCACTTTCACTGCAGAAGTGTACGTGTTGAGCAAAGAAGAAGGCGGTCGTCACACTCCGTTCTTCAAAGGCTACCGTCCTCAGTTCTACTTCCGTACTACTGACGTAACTGGTAACTGCGAACTGCCGGAAGGCGTTGAGATGGTAATGCCAGGTGACAACATTCAGATGACTGTCACTCTGATCAAGACCATCGCAATGGAAGAAGGTCTGCGTTTCGCCATTCGTGAAGGCGGTCGTACCGTCGGCGCTGGCGTTGTAGCCAAGATCATCGCGTAATTGATTGATCTGTTTTGATTTGGCCGGCATAATGGTCGGCCAGATTCAGTTTTTAGGTCAGTAGCTCAATTGGCAGAGCGACGGTCTCCAAAACCGTAGGTTGGGGGTTCGATTCCCTCCTGACCTGCCATATTCTCTAGAATTTGGCGCGTCTTTTTACAGGATATTAGTAGATGAATGTTAAGGCTGAAGCCAAAGACTCTCGCTTTGATCTGCTTAAGTGGCTCTTAGTTGCTACTCTGGTGGTCTTAGGCGTAGTTGGTAATCAGTATTTCTCTGCTGAGCCAATTCTGTATCGTGTGCTTGCTTTGCTGGTTGTTGCGGCATTGGCAGGTGTAATTGCGTTGCAAACATCAAAGGGCAAGGCCTTTTGGGTGTTGGCGAAAGAAGCCCGCGTTGAAATTCGTAAGGTCGTTTGGCCAACCCGTCAAGAAACCACGCAGACAACGCTAATTGTTGTTGCTGTTGTACTGGTTATGTCGCTTCTTTTGTGGGGCGTTGATTCGCTGTTGGGTTGGATTGTTTCGTTGATTGTCGGTTAAAGGTGTCCCGTGGCTAAGCGTTGGTACGTTGTGCATGCTTACTCGGGTTACGAGAAGCATGTTATGCGCTCGTTGGTCGAGCGTGTGAAGCTCGCTGGTATGGAAGATGTTTTTGGTGAGATTCTGGTCCCTACTGAAGAAGTGGTAGAGATGCGGAACGGCCAGAAGCGCAAGAGCGAGCGTAAATTCTTTCCAGGTTACGTCCTGGTGCAGATGGAGATGAGTGAGGCTACTTGGCACTTGATCAAGGATACTCCTCGCGTCATGGGCTTTATTGGTGGTACTGCAGATAAGCCTGCGCCAATCACCGAAAAAGAAGCTGATGCCATTTTGCGTCGTGTCGCTGATAGCGGTGACAAGCCGAAGCCCAAAACATTGTTTGAGCCAGGTGAAATGGTGCGCGTGACCGATGGTCCGTTTGCTGATTTCAGTGGCGTTGTTGAAGAAGTTAATTACGAAAAGAGCCGAATTCAGGTGGCTGTGACTATTTTTGGTCGCTCTACACCGGTCGAGCTGGAGTTCAGTCAGGTCGAAAAGGCATAGCTGACATACGCATCCCTTACCCCGCAGCCTTGGGCTGCGGGGTTTTTTCGTCACTGGGATAAATAGGTAATAACTGGGGAGCCGTAAGGCGCTAGAACCCAAAACTGGAGTAGCTCATGGCTAAGAAAATCACGGCTTATATCAAGCTGCAAGTAAAGGCTGCACAAGCCAACCCGTCGCCACCTGTCGGCCCGGCTCTGGGTCAGCACGGCGTGAATATCATGGAATTCTGCAAGGCCTTCAACGCCCGTACCCAGGGCATGGAGCCTGGTCTGCCGACTCCAGTGATTATCACTGTATATAGTGACCGTAGCTTTACCTTTGAAACTAAAAGCACCCCTGCTTCGGTTCTGCTGAAGAAGGCTGCAGGCCTGACCAGCGGTTCGGCTCGTCCGAACACCGTTAAGGTTGGCACTGTGACTCGTGCTCAGCTGGAAGAGATCGCCAAAACTAAACAGGCTGATCTGACTGCAGCTGATATGGATGCAGCTGTGCGTACTATCGCCGGCTCCGCTCGTAGCATGGGCCTCAACGTGGAGGGTGTGTAATGGCTAAGTTGACCAAGCGTCAAAAGGCAATCGCTGAGAAAGTTGAAGCTGGTAAGGCTTACAACTTTGTTGAAGCGGCCGCTCTGCTGGCTGAACTGTCCGCTGTCAAGTTCTCTGAGTCGGTAGATATCGCCGTCAACCTTGGTGTTGACCCGCGTAAATCCGACCAGGTTGTTCGTGGCGCTACCGTGCTGCCGAATGGCTCGGGCAAAAGCGTTCGCGTTGCTGTGTTCACTCAGGGGCCAGCTGCTGAAGCTGCTCTGGCTGCCGGCGCTGACCGCGTAGGCATGGATGATCTGGCTGCCGAAATGAAAGGTGGCGACCTGAACTATGACGTAGTTATTGCTTCCCCGGATGCAATGCGCGTTGTTGGTCAGTTGGGTCAAGTGCTCGGCCCGCGCGGCCTGATGCCTAACCCGAAAGTCGGCACCGTTACTCCTGACGTTGCTACTGCTGTGAAGAATGCCAAAGCTGGTCAAGTGCGTTTCCGTACTGACAAGAACGGCATCATCCACGGCTCCGTCGGCAAGGTTGGTTTTGACGCCGAGAAGCTGAAGCAGAACGTTGAAGCGCTGATTTCGGACCTTAAGCGTCTGAAGCCATCGACTTCGAAAGGCATCTACGTCAAGCGCGTAACCTTGAGCACCACTATGGGCCCAGGTCTGATCATTGATCAGGGTTCGCTCGACGCGTAATACATAGAGGTGGCGCAAGCGATTGCGCTGCTTCGAAACTTTGGGGTCCCTGCCTGGCGGGGGCTATCCAAGACCGTAGGTGGCGTGAGTCTTAAATTAACAGCCTACGCAGATGGTGCTCCCGGTTCCTTACCGAATCAGACACCAAAACGACATCCGCCTCCGTGGGGATGAAACGGTAACAAGCAGGAGTTAAACCCGTGGCAATTAAACTCGAAGACAAGAAGGCCATCGTCGCTGAAGTCAACGAGGCTGCCAAAGTCGCCCTGTCCGCTGTTGTGGCTGATGCCCGCGGTGTGACTGTAGGCGCTATGACCGGACTCCGTAAAGAGGCCCGCGAAGCTGGCGTATACGTGCGTGTTGTACGTAATACCCTGCTCAAGCGCGCAGTTGAAGGCACAGATTATGCTGTCCTCAACGACGTGTTCAAAGGCCCGACCCTGATTGCATTCTCCAAGGAACATCCGGGCGCTGCTGCTCGTATTTTCAAAGAGTTCGCCAAGGGTCAGGACAAGTTCGAGATCAAGGCAGCTGCGTTTGAGGGCAAGTACCTCGCAGCAAACGAGATCGACGTGTTGGCTTCGCTGCCGACTCGCGACGAAGCTATTGCGAAGCTGATGAGCGTGATCCAAGGCGCTACCAGCAAGCTGGCTCGTACTCTGGCGGCCATTCGCGACCAGAAAGAAGCTACTGCTGCCTAAGGCATCGTAAATTCTTTCAAAATCATATGTTTAATTTGATGGCTGCGTAGGCTGTCACCCCAATACAGGATTTAAAGTCATGTCTCTGACTAACGAACAAATCATCGAAGCAATCGGCCAGAAAACTGTTCTGGAAGTTGTTGAGCTGATCAAAGCAATGGAAGAAACCTTCGGCGTTACTGCTGCTGTTGCCGCCGCTGGCCCAGCTGCTGCTGCCGCTGTTGTTGAAGAGCAAACTGAATTCAACGTCATGCTGACTGAAGCTGGCGAGAAGAAAGTTAACGTCATCAAGGCAGTTCGTGAACTGACTGGTCTGGGCCTGAAAGAAGCCAAGGCTGTAGTTGACGGCGCTCCTGCCATGGTTCTGGAAGCTGTTGCGAAAGACGCAGCTGACAAAGCCAAGGCTACCTTGGAAGAAGCTGGCGCCAAAGTCGAGCTTAAGTAAGCGACGACCTTGCGTCTACAGCCCGAGCGACTCGCGTAAGGCTGATGGCTGGTGGCTTTTGCCACCGGCCTTTTTCCGTTCTAGGTCGGCGAATCGTTGGCTGATCTGGAGCGTGAAAACCCCGCCCAATGTGGCGGTGCAAACTTAGGGTTTGCAAGAGTTTCTGGCAACTCCCGTCGGAGGGGCCAAATAAGCAGGTGACCAAGCTGGGGAACGCTGATGGCTTACTCATATACTGAGAAAAAACGTATCCGCAAGGACTTTAGCAAGTTGCCGGATGTCATGGATGTGCCTTATCTCCTGGCCATCCAGCTGGATTCGTATCGCGAATTCCTGCAGGCAGGAGCGACCAAGGATCAGTTCCGCGACATTGGCCTGCATGCGGCCTTCAAGTCTGTTTTCCCGATTATCAGCTATTCCGGCAATGCTGCTCTGGAATATGTCGGTTATCGCTTGGGCGAGCCGGCTTTTGATGTCAAGGAATGTACGCTACGCGGCGTGACCTATGCTGTGCCGCTGCGAGTAAAAGTCCGTCTGATCATTTTCGACAAAGAATCGTCGAATAAAGCGATCAAGGACATCAAAGAGCAAGAAGTGTACATGGGCGAAATTCCGCTCATGACTGAGAACGGCACCTTTGTTATCAATGGTACCGAGCGCGTTATCGTTTCCCAGTTGCACCGTTCCCCGGGTGTGTTCTTCGACCACGACCGTGGCAAGACGCATAGCTCGGGCAAGCTGCTGTACTCGGCTCGCGTTATTCCTTACCGCGGCTCTTGGCTGGACTTCGAGTTTGATCCGAAGGACGCCGTGTTCGTGCGTATTGACCGTCGTCGCAAACTGCCAGCTTCCGTGCTGCTGCGTGCGCTGGGTTACAGCACTGAAGAAGTGCTGGATGCCTTCTATGCGACCAACGTATTCCATGTGAAAGGTGAGAGCCTCAACCTGGAACTGGTACCGCATCGCCTGCGTGGCGAAATTGCCGTTCTCGATATCCTGGATGAGAAAGGCAAAGTCATCGTTGAGCAAGGCCGTCGTATTACTGCGCGCCACATCAATCAGCTGGATAAAGCTGGTATTAAAGAGCTGGAAGTGCCGATCGACTACCTGATCGGTCGCACCTCGGCTAAGGCCATCGTGCACCCGGCTACTGGCGAAATCATCGCTGAGTGCAACACCGAGCTGAACGTTGAGATCCTGGCCAAAGTGGTTAAGGCTCAGGTTGTACGCATTGAAACGTTGTACACCAACGACATCGATTGCGGTCCGTTCATCTCTGACACGCTGAAAATCGACAGCACCACCAATCAGTTGGAGGCGCTGGTCGAAATCTATCGCATGATGCGTCCTGGCGAGCCGCCAACCAAGGATGCTGCCGAGACCCTGTTCAACAACCTGTTCTTCAGCCCTGAGCGCTATGACCTGTCTGCGGTCGGCCGGATGAAGTTCAACCGTCGTATCGGTCGTACCGAGATCGAAGGTTCGGGCGTGCTGAGCAAGGAAGATATCGTTGAGGTCCTCAAGACCCTGGTTGATATCCGCAACGGCAAAGGCATCGTCGATGACATCGACCACCTGGGTAACCGCCGTGTTCGTTGCGTAGGCGAAATGGCTGAAAACCAGTTCCGTGTTGGTCTGGTGCGTGTTGAGCGTGCGGTCAAAGAACGTCTGTCGATGGCTGAAAGTGAAGGCCTGATGCCGCAAGACCTGATTAACGCCAAGCCGGTTGCGGCTGCCGTTAAAGAGTTCTTCGGTTCAAGCCAGCTCTCGCAGTTTATGGACCAGAACAACCCGCTCTCCGAGATTACCCACAAGCGCCGTGTTTCGGCTCTTGGCCCGGGCGGTCTGACCCGTGAGCGCGCTGGCTTCGAAGTCCGTGACGTACACCCGACCCATTACGGCCGTGTGTGCCCGATTGAGACTCCTGAAGGTCCGAACATCGGTCTGATCAACTCCCTGGCTGCCTATGCGCGTACCAACCAGTACGGCTTCCTTGAGAGCCCGTACCGTGTGGTGAAAGACACTCAGGTGACTGACGAAATCGTCTTCCTGTCCGCCATCGAAGAGGCTGATCACGTTATCGCCCAGGCTTCGGCGACCATGAATGACAACGGCCAACTGGTTGATGAGTTGGTGGCAGTACGTCACCTCAATGAATTCACCGTTAAAGCGCCTGAAGACGTCACCCTGATGGACGTCTCGCCTAAGCAGGTAGTTTCGGTTGCCGCTTCGCTGATTCCGTTCCTCGAGCACGACGACGCCAACCGTGCGTTGATGGGTTCGAACATGCAGCGTCAAGCTGTACCAACTCTGCGTGCTGATAAGCCGCTGGTCGGTACTGGTATGGAGCGCAACGTAGCGCGTGACTCCGGCGTTTGCGTCGTGGCTCGCCGTGGCGGTGTGATCGATTCGGTTGATGCCAGTCGTGTTGTGGTTCGCGTCAATGACGACGAAGTTGAAACTGGCGAAGCCGGTGTCGACATCTACAACCTGACCAAATACACCCGTTCCAACCAAAACACCTGCATTAACCAGCGTCCGCTGGTGAGCAAAGGTGACAAGGTTGAGCGCAGCGACATTCTGGCCGATGGTCCGTCCACCGATATGGGTGAGCTGGCTCTGGGGCAGAACATGCGCGTCGCGTTTATGCCGTGGAATGGTTACAACTTCGAAGACTCCATCTGTCTCTCCGAGCGCGTGGTGCAAGAAGATCGTTTCACCACGATCCACATTCAGGAACTCACCTGTGTGGCGCGTGACACCAAGCTCGGTTCGGAAGAAATTACTTCTGACATCCCGAACGTCGGTGAGTCTGCACTGAACAAGCTGGACGAAGCAGGCATCGTGTATGTCGGCGCTGAAGTCGGCCCTGGCGACATTCTGGTAGGTAAAGTGACGCCGAAGGGCGAAACCCAGCTGACCCCAGAAGAGAAACTGCTACGTGCGATCTTTGGTGAGAAGGCGTCCGACGTTAAGGACACCTCCCTGCGTGTGCCAACTGGCACCAAAGGTACCGTTATCGACGTACAGGTCTTCACTCGTGACGGCGTTGAGCGTGATGCTCGTGCTCTGTCGATCGAGAAGAGCCAGCTCGATGAGATCCGTAAGGACCTCAACGAAGAGTTCCGTATCGTTGAAGGCGCAACTTTCGAGCGCTTACGTTCCGCTTTGGTTGGTAAGAAAGCCGAAGGCGGTGCTGGCCTGAAGAAAGGCGCTGAGATCACCAATGAGGTCCTCGACGGCCTTGAGCACGGCCAGTGGTTCAAGCTGCGTATGGCTGACGATGCACTGAACGAGCAGTTGGAAAAGGCTCAGGCCTACATTTCCGATCGCCGTCAGTTGCTCGACGACAAGTTTGAAGACAAGAAGCGCAAGCTGCAGCAGGGCGATGACCTGGCTCCAGGCGTACTGAAGATCGTCAAGGTTTACCTGGCAATCCGCCGTCGCATCCAGCCGGGTGACAAGATGGCTGGTCGTCACGGTAACAAGGGTGTTGTCTCGGTGATCATGCCGGTTGAAGACATGCCGCACGACGTCAACGGTACACCGGTCGACATCGTGCTTAACCCGCTGGGCGTACCTTCGCGTATGAACGTTGGGCAGATCCTCGAAACTCACCTGGGCCTTGCGGCCAAAGGTTTGGGT
This sequence comes from Pseudomonas sp., assembly GCF_046581935.1. Classification (GTDB taxonomy): domain Bacteria; phylum Pseudomonadota; class Gammaproteobacteria; order Pseudomonadales; family Pseudomonadaceae; genus Aquipseudomonas. The sequence goes on along the minus strand of NZ_JAYGFK010000023.1, from coordinate 87,189 downwards.
GAGAAGATCAACCGTATGCTCGAAGAGCAGCGTAAGGTCGCCGAGCTGCGTAAGTTCATGCAGCAGATCTACAACGAGATTGGCGGTCGTCAAGAAAGCCTGGATGAACTGAGTGATCAGGAAATCCTGCGTTTGGCGCACAACCTCAAAGGTGGTGTGCCAATGGCCACCCCGGTGTTCGACGGTGCCAAGGAAAGCGAAATCAAGGCCATGCTGAAACTGGCAGACCTGCCAGAAAGCGGCCAGATGCGCCTGATCGACGGTCGTACTGGTAACCAGTTCGAGCGCCCGACCACCGTTGGCTACATGTACATGCTGAAACTGAACCACCTGGTGGACGACAAGATGCACGCGCGTTCCACGGGTTCCTACAGTCTGGTTACTCAGCAGCCGCTGGGTGGTAAGGCGCAGTTCGGTGGTCAGCGCTTCGGGGAGATGGAGGTCTGGGCACTGGAAGCCTATGGTGCCGCCTACACCCTGCAGGAAATGCTGACCGTGAAGTCGGACGACGTGAACGGCCGTACCAAGATGTACAAAAACATCGTGGACGGTGATCACCGTATGGAGCCAGGCATGCCTGAGTCCTTCAACGTACTGATCAAAGAGATCCGTTCGCTCGGTATCGATATCGATCTGGAAACCGAATAACACGTGACGCGAATCGGCGGTGGAGCGCTTTGCTCCATCGCCAGCTCCGCCAGGAGGAAAGGCCTTGAAAGACCTACTGAATTTGTTGAAAAACCAGGGTCAAGTCGAAGAGTTCGACGCCATCCGTATTGGATTGGCATCGCCTGAGATGATCCGTTCGTGGTCGTTCGGTGAAGTTAAAAAGCCGGAAACCATCAACTACCGTACGTTCAAACCTGAGCGTGACGGCCTGTTCTGCGCCAAAATCTTTGGCCCGGTAAAGGATTACGAGTGCCTGTGTGGTAAGTACAAGCGCCTGAAGCATCGTGGCGTGATCTGCGAGAAGTGCGGCGTTGAAGTCGCACTGGCCAAGGTTCGTCGTGAGCGCATGGCGCACATTGAACTGGCCTCGCCGGTTGCCCACATTTGGTTCCTGAAGTCCCTGCCTAGCCGTATCGGCTTGCTGATGGACATGACCCTGCGTGATATCGAGCGCGTTCTCTACTTCGAGAGCTATGTCGTTATCGATCCGGGCATGACCACCCTTGAAAAAGGCCAGCTGCTGAACGACGAGCAGTACTTCGAAGCCCTCGAAGAGTTCGGTGATGACTTCGACGCCCGCATGGGTGCTGAAGCCGTTCGCGAACTGCTGCACGCCATTGACCTGGAGCACGAGATTGGCCGTCTGCGCGAAGAGATTCCGCAAACCAACTCGGAAACCAAGATCAAGAAGCTGTCCAAGCGTCTGAAGTTGATGGAAGCCTTCCTCGGTTCCGGCAACCTGCCTGAGTGGATGGTGTTGACCGTTCTGCCGGTTCTGCCGCCAGATCTGCGTCCGCTGGTTCCGCTCGACGGTGGCCGTTTCGCGACGTCGGATCTCAACGATCTGTATCGCCGCGTGATCAACCGTAACAACCGCTTGAAGCGCCTGCTTGATCTGTCCGCGCCGGACATCATCGTGCGCAACGAAAAGCGCATGCTGCAAGAAGCGGTCGACGCCCTGCTCGACAACGGTCGTCGTGGTCGCGCCATCACTGGCTCGAACAAGCGTCCGCTGAAATCCTTGGCTGACATGATCAAGGGTAAGCAAGGTCGTTTCCGTCAGAACTTGCTCGGTAAGCGCGTGGACTACTCCGGTCGTTCGGTAATTACCGTAGGCCCGACTCTGCGTCTGCACCAGTGCGGTCTGCCGAAGAAGATGGCCCTTGAGCTGTTCAAACCGTTCATTTTCGGCAAGCTGGAAATGCGCGGTCTCGCGACCACCATCAAAGCGGCCAAGAAAATGGTCGAGCGCGAACTGCCAGAGGTTTGGGACGTTCTCGCCGAAGTGATTCGCGAACACCCGGTTCTCCTCAACCGTGCACCGACCCTTCACCGTTTGGGTATCCAAGCGTTTGAACCGGTACTGATCGAAGGTAAGGCTATCCAGCTGCACCCGCTGGTCTGCGCCGCGTACAACGCCGACTTCGACGGCGACCAAATGGCCGTGCACGTACCGCTGACACTGGAAGCCCAGCTGGAAGCGCGTGCGTTGATGATGTCGACCAACAACATTCTGTCGCCAGCCAACGGTGAGCCAATCATCGTTCCGTCGCAGGACGTTGTATTGGGTCTGTACTACATGACCCGTGAAGCGATCAACGCCAAAGGCGAAGGCCGCGTATTCGCTGACTTGCAGGAAGTTGACCGGGTTTTCCGTGGTGGCGAAGCCTCGCTGCATGCTCGCGTAAAAGTGCGCATCAACGAAGTGATCAAAGATCGCGACGGCACCATCACCAAGAACACCCGTATCGTCGACACCACTGTCGGCCGGGCGCTGCTGTTCCAAATCGTTCCGGATGGCCTGTCGTATGACGTGGTCAATCAGTCGATGAAGAAGAAGGCGATCTCCAAGCTGATAAACCAGTGCTACCGCACCGTTGGCTTGAAAGACACCGTAATCTTCGCTGACCAGCTGATGTACACCGGCTTCGCCTATTCGACCATCTCGGGTGTGTCGATCGGTGTAAACGACTTCGTTATCCCGGATGAGAAGGCGCGCATCATTGACGCCGCCACCGAGGAAGTTAAAGAGATCGAATCGCAGTACGCCTCCGGCCTGGTAACTCAGGGCGAGAAGTACAACAAGGTGATCGACCTTTGGTCCAAGGCCAACGATGAAGTCTCCAAAGCGATGATGGCCAACCTCTCGAAAGAGAAAGTGGTTGATCGTGAAGGCAAGACCGTTGACCAAGAGTCCTTCAACTCTATGTACATGATGGCCGACTCCGGTGCGCGGGGTTCTGCTGCGCAGATCCGTCAGCTCGCTGGTATGCGTGGTCTGATGGCTAAGCCGGACGGCTCGATCATCGAAACGCCGATCACCGCGAACTTCCGCGAAGGTCTGTCGGTTCTGCAGTACTTCATCTCGACGCACGGTGCTCGTAAGGGTCTTGCGGATACCGCGTTGAAAACCGCTAACTCCGGTTACCTGACCCGTCGTTTGGTTGACGTGGCCCAGGATCTGGTGGTGACTGCAATCGATTGCGGCACAGAGCATGGTCTGCTGATGACGCCGCACATTGAAGGCGGCGACGTGGTTGAGCCGTTGGGCGAGCGTGTACTGGGTCGTGTAATCGCTCAGGACGTGTTCAAACCAGGCACTGAAGAAGTCATCGTGCCGGCCGGTACTCTGGTCGACGAGCAGTGGGTTGAGTTCATTGAGCTGAACAGCATCGACGAAGTCATCGTGCGTTCGCCGATTACCTGTGAAACTCGCTACGGTATCTGTGCCAAGTGCTACGGTCGCGACCTGGCTCGTGGTCACCAGATCAACATCGGTGAAGCAGTTGGTGTTATCGCTGCTCAATCGATTGGTGAGCCGGGTACTCAGCTGACCATGCGTACGTTCCACATCGGTGGTGCGGCTAGCCGGACCTCGGCTGCTGATAGCGTACAAGTGAAGAATGGCGGTGCGGTACGCCTGCACAACCTGAAGCACGTTGAGCGGATCGACGGTAACCTGGTGGCGGTTTCCCGCTCCGGCGAGCTGGCGATTGCCGACGAGTTCGGTCGTGAGCGTGAGCGCTACAAGCTGCCATACGGTGCTGTGATTTCCGTGAAGGAAGGCGACAAGGTCGACGCTGGCGCAATCGTCGCCAAGTGGGACCCGCACACCCACCCGATCGTTACCGAAATGAAAGGTACCGTGACCTACGTGGGCATGGAAGAAGGCATCACCATCAAGCGTCAGACTGACGAATTGACGGGTTTGACCAACATTGAAGTCCTCGATCCGAAAGATCGTCCGGCTGCCGGTAAGGACATTCGTCCTGCTGTGAAGATGGTCGATGACAACGGCAAGGATCTGTTGCTGCCAGGCACTGACGTTATTGCTCAGTACTTCCTGCCAGCCAACGCCCTAGTCGGTGTAGCGAATGGTGCGAAGATCGCGATCGGTGATGTTATCGCTCGTATCCCGCAAGAAACCTCGAAGACTCGTGACATCACCGGTGGTCTGCCACGTGTTGCTGACTTGTTCGAAGCTCGTCGCCCGAAAGAAGCGTCGATCCTCGCGGAAATCAGCGGCACCATCGCGTTCGGTAAAGAAACCAAAGGCAAGCGCCGTTTGGTTATTACCCCGAACGACGGTAGTGATCCGTATGAAGAGCTGATTCCGAAGTGGCGTCACCTGAACGTGTTCGAAGGTGAGCAGGTTAACAAGGGTGAGGTTATCTCCGACGGTCCAAGCGATCCGCACGATATCCTGCGTTTGCTGGGTGTTAGCGCGCTGGCCAAGTACATCGTCAACGAGATCCAGGACGTGTACCGTCTGCAGGGCGTGAAGATCAACGACAAGCACATCGAAACCATCCTGCGTCAGATGTTGCGCAAGGTTGAAGTGGCTGAGTCGGGCGATTCCACCTTCATCAAAGGTGATCAGATGGAGCTTACCGCTGTACTGGGTGAGAACGAGCGTCTGGCAGCAGATGACAAGTTTGTCGCCAAGTACACTCGCGTGTTGCTGGGTATCACCAAGGCATCGTTGTCGACCGAGTCGTTCATCTCGGCGGCATCGTTCCAGGAGACCACTCGCGTGCTCACCGAGGCGGCAGTTACCGGTAAGCGTGACTTCTTGCGCGGTCTGAAAGAGAACGTGGTTGTAGGTCGCCTGATCCCGGCTGGTACCGGTTTGGCTTATCATGCTGAGCGCAAGCGCAAGCGTGATGCCGACAAGCCGGTCCGCGTTAGCGCCAGTGAAGTGGAAGCTGCACTGACCGAAGCGCTGAACTCCAGCGGTAATTAAGTACAAAGCCCCGCTAGCTTGCTAGTGGGGCTTTGTCTTGACTGGGGCGGTGAGTCTCTTTAGACTCATGCACCCCTAAATTTGGCAGGGCACGTGCTCTGCCATTTTGCTTATGTAGGGCAATAGCGTCGAAAGACAACAGTGGAGCTTAAGATGGCAACTATTAACCAGCTGGTACGTCAGCCGCGTAAGCGCATCGTCGAGAAATCCGACGTGCCTGCGCTGCAGAACTGCCCGCAGCGTCGTGGTGTGTGCACTCGCGTGTATACCACTACGCCGAAAAAACCTAACTCGGCACTGCGTAAAGTATGCCGTGTGCGTCTGACCAACGGTTTCGAGGTTTCCTCGTACATCGGCGGTGAAGGCCACAACCTGCAAGAGCACAGCGTCGTACTGATTCGTGGCGGTCGTGTAAAAGACTTGCCAGGTGTTCGTTATCACACCGTGCGCGGTTCGCTGGATACCTCCGGCGTTAAAGACCGTAAGCAGGGTCGTTCGAAGTACGGTACTAAGCGTCCGAAGTAATAGGCGTCTGAAGTATCCGGTGCGTGCACCGAATTGCAGTTTTTTATTTATCTGAGTCGATAAGAGTAAGGTCGGGCATCCATCTCAAGAGATGCAGTCCCGGGCTAACCTGAAGACCGTTTGAGGGCTTATCAAATGCCAAGACGTCGTGTAGCAGCCAAGCGCGAAGTGCTTGATGATCCAAAGTACGGAAGCCAAATCCTGGCCAAGTTCATGAACCACGTGATGGAAAGCGGCAAAAAAGCCGTTGCTGAGCGTATCGTTTATGGCGCGCTGGATAAGGTTAAAGAGCGTAAGAACAGTGATCCCCTGGAGATCTTCGAGAAAGCTCTCGACGCCATCGCTCCGCTGGTCGAAGTGAAGTCGCGCCGCGTAGGTGGTGCTACTTACCAGGTTCCTGTTGAAGTTCGCCCGTCCCGTCGTAACGCGCTGGCAATGCGCTGGTTGGTAGACTTCGCCCGTAAGCGTGGCGAGAAGTCTATGGCTCTGCGTTTGGCTGGTGAGTTGCTGGATGCCGCTGAAGGCAAAGGTGCTGCAGTTAAGAAGCGTGAAGACGTGCACCGTATGGCTGAAGCCAACAAGGCTTTCTCGCACTACCGCTTCTAATTTTAGCGTCACTCAACTTGCGAGGGCTTTATGGCTCGTACTACACCGATTAATCGCTACCGTAACATTGGTATCGTGGCTCACGTGGATGCTGGTAAAACCACCACCACTGAGCGCGTCCTTTTTTACACTGGCAAAAGTCACAAAATGGGCGAGGTGCATGACGGCGCCGCGACCACAGACTGGATGGTTCAGGAGCAGGAGCGTGGTATTACCATTACTTCTGCTGCTATCACCGCCTTCTGGAAAGGTTCTGAGAAACAGTACAAAGATGAGCACCGCTTCAACGTAATCGATACCCCTGGGCACGTGGACTTCACTATTGAAGTTGAGCGTTCGCTGCGTGTACTCGACGGCGCGGTCGTTGTGTTTTGCGGTACTTCGGGCGTTGAACCTCAGTCGGAAACCGTATGGCGTCAAGCCAACAAGTACGGCGTTCCGCGTCTTGTTTACGTAAACAAGATGGACCGTGCTGGTGCTGACTTCCTGCGCGTGATCGGTCAGATCAAGCAACGCTTGGGTCACACCCCGGTGCCGATTCAATTGGCTATCGGTGCTGAAGACAACTTCCAAGGTCAGATTGATCTGATCAACATGCAAGCTGTCTACTGGAATGATTCGGACAAGGGTATGGTCCCTGTTCGTAAAGACATTCCAGCTGAGCTGATGGAAGAAGCCGAGAAGTGGCGCGGCAACATGGTTGAGGCTGCGGCCGAAGCCAATGAAGAGCTGATGAACAAGTACCTCGAGGGTGAAGAGCTCACCAACGTGGAAATCAAGGCCGCTCTGCGTCAGCGTACTATTGCTGGCGAGATCGTCTTGGCTGTTTGTGGTTCTTCCTTCAAGAATAAGGGTGTTCCCCTGGTTCTCGACGCCGTTATCGACTTCCTGCCTGCTCCGACTGACATTCCTGCTATCAAGGGTACTAACCCTGATAACGAGGAAGAAGAGATGGAGCGTCACGCTGACGACAGCGAGCCGTTTTCGGCGCTGGCGTTCAAGATCGCGACCGACCCATTCGTGGGTACTCTGACCTTCGTCCGTGTTTATTCGGGCGTGTTGGCTTCCGGCGACGGTGTGATCAACTCGGTTAAAGGCAAGAAAGAGCGCGTGGGTCGTATGGTGCAAATGCACGCAAACGCCCGTGAAGAAATCAAGGAAGTGCGCGCTGGTGACATCGCGGCCTTGATCGGCATGAAGGACGTCACCACTGGTGAGACTCTGTGCAACGCTGACAAGCCAATCATTCTGGTTCGTATGGACTTCCCGGAGCCGGTTATTTCGGTTGCCGTAGAGCCTAAGACCAAGGATGACCAGGAAAAAATGGGTATCGCTCTGGGCAAGCTTGCTCAGGAAGACCCGTCTTTCCGCGTTAAGACTGATGAAGAGACTGGTCAAACGATCATCTCTGGCATGGGCGAGCTGCACCTGGACATCCTTGTTGACCGGATGCGCCGTGAGTTTAACGTCGAAGCCAACATCGGTAAGCCGCAGGTTTCGTATCGTGAGCGCATCACGAAGAACTGTGAAATCGAAGGCAAGTTCGTTCGTCAGTCCGGCGGTCGTGGTCAGTTCGGTCACTGCTGGATTCGTTTTGCTCCTGCTGACGAAGGTCAGGAAGGTCTGCAATTCGTGAACGAAGTAGTGGGTGGTGTGGTTCCTAAGGAATACATCCCGGCTATCCAGAAGGGTATCGAAGAGCAGATGAAGAACGGCGTCGTAGCCGGCTATCCGCTGATCGGCCTGAAGGCTACCGTGTTTGATGGTTCTTACCATGACGTCGACTCTAACGAGATGGCGTTTAAGGTGGCTGCTTCCATGGCAACCAAGCAACTGGCCCAGAAGGGCGGTGGTGAGTTGCTTGAGCCGATCATGGCGGTGGAAGTTGTTACGCCTGAGGACTACATGGGTGACGTGATGGGCGACCTTAACCGCCGTCGCGGCATGATCTTGGGTATGGAAGACACGGTCTCCGGCAAAGTTATTCGCGCTGAAGTACCGCTGGGTGAGATGTTCGGTTATGCAACCGATGTCCGTTCCATGTCTCAGGGTCGCGCAAGCTACTCTATGGAATTCAAAAAATACAACACAGCTCCGTCGCACATCGTCGAGTCTGTAACCAAAAAACAAGGCTGATTCAGCCCTTTAGGCAAGGAGTTAATTGTCGTGGCTAAAGAAAAATTTGATCGTTCCCTACCGCACGTCAACGTTGGCACTATCGGTCACGTTGACCATGGTAAAACCACTCTGACTGCAGCTCTGACTCGTGTTTGTTCCGAGGTTTTCGGTTCGGCCGTTGTTGATTTCGATAAGATCGACAGCGCCCCAGAAGAAAAAGCTCGTGGTATCACGATCAACACTGCGCACGTTGAGTACAACTCGAAGATTCGTCACTACGCTCACGTTGACTGCCCAGGTCACGCTGACTATGTGAAGAACATGATCACTGGTGCTGCGCAGATGGACGGCGCGATCCTGGTTTGTTCGGCTGCTGATGGTCCGATGCCGCAAACTCGTGAGCACATCCTGCTGTCCCGTCAGGTAGGCGTTCCGTACATCGTGGTTTTCCTGAACAAGGCTGACCTGGTAGACGACGCTGAGCTGCTGGAGCTGGTTGAGATGGAGGTGCGCGATCTGCTGAGCACTTACGACTTCCCAGGTGATGACACTCCGATCATCATTGGTTCCGCGCGTATGGCGCTGGAAGGTAAAGACGATAACGAAATGGGCACCACTGCTGTTCGTAAACTGGTTGAAACTCTGGATAGCTACATCCCAGATCCGGTTCGTCTGACCGACAAGCCGTTCTTGATGCCAATCGAAGACGTATTCTCGATCTCGGGTCGCGGTACTGTTGTGACCGGTCGTATTGAGCGCGGCATCGTTCGCGTTCAAGATCCGCTGGAAATCGTTGGTCTGCGTGATACCTCTGTCACCACCTGTACTGGTGTTGAAATGTTCCGCAAGCTGCTCGATGAAGGTCGTGCTGGTGAGAACTGTGGCGTTCTGCTGCGCGGCACCAAGCGTGACGACGTAGAGCGTGGCCAGGTTCTGGTCAAGCCAGGCTCGGTTAAGCCGCACACTACCTTCACTGCAGAAGTGTACGTGTTGAGCAAGGAAGAAGGCGGTCGTCATACTCCGTTCTTCAAAGGCTACCGTCCTCAGTTCTACTTCCGTACTACTGACGTAACTGGTAACTGCGAACTGCCGGAAGGCGTTGAGATGGTAATGCCAGGTGACAACATTCAGATGACTGTCACTCTGATCAAAACCATCGCAATGGAAGAAGGCCTGCGTTTCGCCATTCGTGAAGGCGGTCGTACCGTCGGCGCTGGCGTCGTAGCCAAAATCATCGCGTAAGTGATGGTTTGAGAAAAAGCCTCCGCTCGCGGGGGCTTTTTTATTGGGTTGACACCTGCTAGGAGCGTCTATAGAATCACGCCTCCTTTTAACGGGCGTATTGCGTCCGTTGGGAATAGCAGCTTGGAATCTGAGGTCAAAATGCAAAACCAACAAATCCGTATTCGGTTGAAGGCTTTTGACCATCGCCTGATCGATCAATCAACCCAGGAAATCGTGGAAACCGCGAAACGTACTGGTGCTCAGGTGCGTGGTCCGATTCCTCTGCCTACCCGCAAAGAGCGGTTCACTGTACTGACTTCCCCGCACGTCAACAAAGACGCGCGTGATCAGTATGAGATCCGTACTCATAAGCGTGTTCTGGACATCGTCCAGCCAACGGATAAAACCGTTGACGCGCTGATGAAGCTCGACCTTGCGGCTGGCGTGGAAGTGCAGATCAGCCTCGGCTAAGACCGTTTTAGGTTTTAGTCGTGTAACGCTCTGAAATGGGCGGCCATAGCGGGTGAAAGCCCCGTACACTCATGAGGTTACAACATGACTATTGGTGTAGTCGGTCGTAAGTGCGGTATGACCCGCATTTTCACCGAAGAAGGTGTCTCCATTCCGGTTACGGTCATTGAGATCGAGCCGAATCGCGTCACTCAGTTCAAAACTGAAGAGTCCGATGGCTATCGTGCGGTGCAAGTCACTGTCGGTGAGCGTCGCGCTTCTCGTGTCAGCAAGGCGCAAGCCGGTCACTTCGCGAAAGCGAATGTCGCGGCAGGTCGTACAGTTATGGAATTCCGTCTTGAAGAAGGCGATTACCAGGCTGGCGATCTGATCAACGCTGAAATATTCCAAGCTGGTCAACTGGTCGATGTGACTGGTCAGTCCAAGGGTAAAGGCTTTGCCGGTACCATCAAGCGTTGGAACTTCCGCGGCCAAGACAACACTCACGGTAACTCCGTGTCCCACCGTGTACCGGGTTCCATTGGCCAGTGCCAGACTCCGGGTCGCGTATTCAAGGGCAAAAAAATGTCCGGTCATATGGGCGCTGAGCGCGTGACCGTGCAGTCCCTCGAAGTAGTGCGCGTCGACGCTGAACGCAATCTGTTGTTGGTCAAGGGTGCTGTTCCTGGCGCTACTGGCGGCAACCTGGTTGTACGTCCAGCGGCCAAGGCTCGCGGTTAAGGGGAAGCTGACATGCAATTAAATGTAAATGGCGCTCAAGCCATCGAAGTATCCGAAGCCACTTTCGGCGGCGCATACAACGAGACCCTGGTTCATCAAGCAGTCGTGGCCTATATGGCTGGCGGCCGTCAAGGCAGCAAGCAGCAGAAGACTCGTTCCGACGTGTCTGGCGGCGGCAAGCGTCCATGGCGTCAAAAGGGTACTGGCCGCGCTCGTGCGGGTACTACTCGTGGTCCGATCTGGCGTGGCGGTGGTGTAACCTTCGCAGCGCGTCCGCAGAATCATGATCAAAAGCTGAACAAGAAGATGTATCGCGCGGCTATCCGTTCGATTCTTGCTGAGCTGGTGCGTACTGATCGCTTGATCGTGGTTGAAGACTTCAGCGTTGACGCGCCGAAGACTAAAGACCTGCTGAGCAAGCTGAATGGCATGGGCCTGACCGATGTGCTGATCGTGTCTGATGCTGTTGATGAAAATCTGTACCTGGCTGCCCGTAACCTGCCACATGTCGATGTTCGCGACGTGCAGGGTTCCGATCCGGTCAGTCTGATCGCGTACGAGAAGGTGCTGGTCACCGTTTCTGCCGTGAAGAAATTCGAGGAGCTGCTGGGATGAACCAGGAACGCGTATTTAAAGTGCTGCTTGGCCCGCACATCTCCGAGAAGGCAACACTTCTGGCTGATAAAAAAAGCCAATTCGTTTTCAAAGTTGCAGTTGATGCAACCAAGCTGGAAATCAAGAAGGCCGTCGAAAGCCTGTTCAGCGTGAACGTTGCTGCTGTCAATACCGTGAATGTTCTCGGTAAGACTAAGCGCACCGCTCGTGGTCTGGGCAAGCGTAACGACTGGAAGAAAGCGATCATTTCGCTTGAACCAGGCCAAGATCTCGATTTCGCCAGCAGTGCTGAGTAAGGAAGGGGTGCATCATGGCAATCGTTAAATGCAAACCGACTTCCCCTGGCCGCCGTTTTGTGGTCAAGGTGGTCAACAAGGAGCTTCATAAAGGCGCTCCCTACGCTCCGCTGCTCGAGAAGAAGTCGAAGACTGGCGGTCGTAACAACAATGGTCGTATCACCACCCGTCATATCGGTGGTGGCCACAAGCAGCATTATCGTCTGGTCGATTTTCGTCGCAACGACAAAGATGGCATTCCAGCCACTGTTGAGCGTATTGAATATGATCCGAACCGTACCGCACACATCGCTCTGTTGATGTATGCAGACGGCGAGCGTCGCTACATCATCGCCCCTAAAGGCGTGAGTGCAGGCGATCAGCTGGTAGCTGGCATCATGGCGCCGATCAAGCCGGGCAACAGTCTGCAACTGCGCAATATTCCAGTTGGTAGCACTGTTCACGGTATCGAACTGAAGCCGGGTAAAGGTGCTCAGATCGCTCGTTCCGCTGGTGCTTCGGCTCAGCTGATTGCGCGTGAAGGTGTCTACGTGACCCTGCGTCTGCGTTCCGGTGAGATGCGTAAAGTACTGGCCGAGTGCCGTGCGACCCTGGGTGAAGTCTCGAACTCCGAGCACAGCCTGCGTTCGCTGGGTAAAGCTGGTGCCAAGCGCTGGCGTGGCGTTCGCCCAACCGTTCGTGGTGTTGCCATGAACCCGGTTGACCACCCACATGGTGGTGGTGAAGGTCGTACCTCTGGTGGTCGTCATCCGGTGTCTCCATGGGGCTTCCCGACGAAGGGCGCGAAGACTCGTGGTAACAAACGCACCGACAACATGATCGTCCGTCGTCGCAAGTAAATAGAGGGATACGACAGTGCCACGTTCTCTGAAAAAAGGTCCTTTTATTGATCTTCACCTACTGAAGAAGATCGAAGTGGCGGTGGAAAAGAATGATCGCAAGCCAGTGAAAACCTGGTCGCGTCGTTCGATGATCCTGCCACAAATGGTCGGTCTGACCATTGCTGTACACAACGGTCGTCAACATGTCCCAGTTCTTGTGAACGAAGACATGGTCGGTCACAAACTGGGCGAATTTGCCGGCACTCGTACCTATCGTGGGCACGTGGCTGACAAGAAAGCCAAGCGTTAAGGGGTTAGGAAATGGAAGTAGCCGCTAAGTTGTCGGGCGCTCGAATCTCCGCCCAGAAAGCCCGCTTGGTCGCCGACCAGATCCGCGGGAAGAAGGTGGGCGAAGCGCTCAACCTGTTGGCTTTTAGCAGTAAAAAAGCCGCGGAAATCATCAAGAAAGTGCTGGAGTCGGCTGTAGCCAACGCCGAGCACAACGAAGGCGCAGACGTTGATGACTTGAAGGTCAGCACCGTTTTCGTCAACGAAGGGCGTTCGCTGAAGCGCATCATGCCGCGTGCCAAAGGCCGCGCTGATCGCATCGTCAAGCGGTCTTGCCATATCACTGTCAAGGTTGCGGACAAGTAACGGAGTCGATCAGATGGGTCAGAAAGTACATCCCATTGGCATTCGCCTGGGAATCGTCAAGGAGCACACCTCCGTCTGGTACGCCAGCGGTCGGACTTATGCGGACTATTTGTTCGCTGATCTGAAGGTGCGCGAGTATCTCCAAGACAAACTAAAAAGCGCGTCCGTAAGCCGTATCGACATTGCTCGTCCGGCTCAAACTGCACGTATCACCATCCACACCGCCCGTCCCGGTATCGTGATTGGCAAAAAAGGTGAAGATGTTGAGAAACTGCGTCAGGACCTGACCAAGCAAATGGGTGTGCCTGTGCACATCAATATCGAAGAGATCCGCAAGCCGGAGCTCGACGGTATGCTGGTTGCGCAGAGCGTAGCTCAGCAGCTGGAGCGTCGTGTGATGTTCCGTCGCGCTATGAAGCGCGCTGTACAGAACGCCATGCGTATTGGTGCCAAGGGCATCAAAATCCAAGTGAGCGGTCGTCTCGGTGGTGCTGAAATCGCACGTACCGAATGGTATCGCGAAGGTCGTGTGCCGTTGCACACCCTGCGTGCCGATATCGACTATGCCACGTACGAAGCGCACACCACTTATGGTGTGATCGGTGTCAAGGTTTGGATCTTCAAAGGCGAAGTAATTGGTGGTCGCCATGAAGAACTGAAACCACAAGCACCTGCGCCTCGTAAAAAAGCTGCTAAGTAAGGGGTACGCCAAATGTTGCAACCAAAGCGTACGAAGTTCCGTAAGCAGATGACCGGCCACAACCGTGGTCTGGCTCAGCGCGGTAGCAAAGTTAGCTTCGGCGAGTTCGCGCTGAAGTCTGTTGCCCGCGGTCGTCTCACCGCCCGTCAGATTGAGTCCGCTCGTCGTGCTCTGACTCGTCACGTTAAGCGTGGCGGGAAAATCTGGATTCGCGTTTTCCCGGACAAGCCAGTTACCAAGAAGCCTCTCGAAGTGCGGATGGGTAAAGGGAAGGGTAGCGTTGAGTATTGGGTAGCCCAGATCCAGCCAGGCAAAGTCCTGTATGAGATCGAAGGCGTTTCCGAAGAGTTGGCGCGTGAGGCTTTCGCCCTGGCTGCTGCAAAGCTGCCGCTCGCCACCACTTTTGTTAAGCGGACGGTGATGTGATGAAGGCGAATGAACTTCGTGAAAAATCAGCACAGCAGCTGAACGAGCAACTGCTCGGCCTGCTGCGCGACCAGTTCAATCTGCGTATGCAGAAAGCAACTGGCCAGTTGGGGCAGTCTCACCTGCTCTCGCAAGTTAAGCGCGACATCGCTCGTGTGAAAACTGTGCTCAACCAGCAGGCAGGTAAGTGATCATGGCTGAAGCCGAAAAAACAGTCCGTACGCTGACCGGCCGTGTCGTCAGCGACAAGATGGACAAGACCATCACCGTATTGATCGAGCGTCGCGTTAAGCACCCGATCTACGGTAAATATGTCAAGCGTTCGACCAAGCTGCACGCTCACGACGAAACCAATCAGAGCAAAATCGGTGACAAAGTTTCCATTCGCGAAACCCGTCCCGTTGCCAAGACTAAGTCTTGGGCGCTGGTTGAGATCCTCGAACGCGCAGTGGAAGTCTAAGGGCTAAGGGTCGGAGAAATATATGATTCAGACTCAATCCATGCTCGACGTCGCTGACAACAGCGGTGCTCGTCGCGTTATGTGCATTAAGGTGCTGGGCGGTTCGCACCGTCGTTATGCTGGCATCGGCGACATCATCAAAGTTACCGTTAAGGAAGCAATTCCGCGCGGTAAGGTGAAGAAAGGCCAAGTGATGACTGCTGTTGTAGTCCGCACTCGCCACGGTGTTCGTCGTCCAGACGGCTCCATTATTCGCTTTGATGGCAACGCTGCTGTTCTGCTGAACAACAAGCAAGAGCCGATCGGCACCCGTATTTTTGGGCCAGTGACTCGTGAGCTTCGTAATGAGAAGTTCATGAAGATCGTCTCGCTCGCCCCTGAAGTGCTGTAAGGAGATCCGACATGCAAAAGATTCGTCGTGACGACGAGATCATCGTGATCGCCGGTAAAGACAAAGGTAAGCGTGGCAAGGTGCTCAAGGTTCTCGCTGACGACCGTTTGGTCGTTGGTGGGATCAACCTAGTGAAGCGCCATACCAAGCCGAACCCGATGTCGGGCGTTCAGGGCGGTATCGTCGAGAAAGAAGCGCCTCTGCACGCTTCTAACGTGGCCATCTTCAATGGCGAAACCAACAAGGCTGACCGTGTTGGTTTCAAAGTCGAAGAAGGTAAAAAAATTCGTGTCTTCAAGTCGACCCAAAAAGCGGTTGATGCTTGAACACTGCTAGGTAGAAGACCATGGCACGACTAAAAGAGATTTACCGGAAAGAAATTGCGCCGAAGCTTAAGGAAGAACTTAAGCTCGCCAACGTGATGGAAGTTCCGCGCATCACCAAAATCACCCTTAACATGGGCCTGGGCGAAGCAATCGGTGACAAGAAAATCATCGAGCACGCTGTTGCCGACCTGGAAAAGATCTGCGGTCAGAAAGTCGTTGTGACTCATGCCCGTAAGTCGATTGCAGGCTTCAAGGTTCGTGAGGGCTGGCCGATCGGCGTTAAAGTTACTCTGCGCCGTGAGCGTATGTATGAGTTCCTGGATCGTCTGCTGTCTATCTCCCTGCCTCGGGTTCGCGACTTCCGCGGCCTGAATGCCAAGTCCTTCGATGGTCGTGGCAACTACAGCATGGGCGTTAAAGAGCAGATCATCTTCCCGGAAATCGACTACGACAAGATCGATGCTCTGCGTGGTCTGGATATTACCCTGACCACCACTGCCCGTACGGATGATGAAGGTCGCGCCCTGCTGCGTGCTTTCAAATTCCCGTTCCGCAACTGATAGGAGCTGGATCATGGCCAAAATGAGCATGAAAAACCGTGAGCTGAAGCGTCAGCAAACGGTAGCCAAGTACGCTAAGAAGCGTGCCGAGCTGAAAGCTACCATCGCCGATCTGAACGCCAGTCCGGAAGCGCGTTGGGAAGCTCAAGTAGCACTGCAGAAGCAACCGCGTGATGCAAGCGCTTCGCGCCTGCGTAATCGCTGCCGCATTACTGGTCGACCGCACGGCGTTTATCGCAAGTTCGGTCTGTCGCGTATCAAGCTGCGTGAAGCTGCTATGCGTGGTGATGTACCAGGCCTGGTTAAAGCCAGCTGGTAAAAACAAAGCCGGCCTAGCGCCGGCTTTGTCTTATATGTGAATCAGGCCCCATTGGGGCTTGATTCATTTTTGATCAGTCTCTAGAATGCTCGGCTCGCCTGAGCCTGGGTTAACCATTCCCGGAGTTTTCAGCGACTGTAGCCGCAAGGCTAATTCTTTTTGTATCAGGAGCGTCTAGCCCATGAGTATGCAGGACCCGTTAGCGGACATGCTAACTCGTATCCGTAATGCCCAGATGGCTGAAAAGTCCGTCGTAAGCATGCCGTCTTCCACGTTGAAGGTGGCTGTAGCCAAAGTTTTGAAAGACGAAGGTTATATTGCGGGTTATCAGATCAGTGGTGAAGTTAAGCCACAGCTGTCCATCGAGCTGAAATACTTCGAAGGCCGTCCGGTTATCGAAGAAGTTAAGCGCGTAAGCCGTCCAGGCCTTCGCCAATATAAATCCTCTGATGATCTGCCGAAAGTTCGTGGCGGTCTCGGGGTTTCCATCGTCTCCACCAATAAAGGTGTGATGACGGACCGCGCTGCGCGCGCTGCCGGTGTCGGCGGCGAAGTGCTTTGCACAGTGTTCTAAGGGGGGAATAAGCATGTCTCGCGTTGCTAAGAACCCCGTTACGCTGCCCGCTGGTGTTGAGGTCAAACTCGCCGGCCAACAGCTTTCGGTAAAGGGTGCCAAGGGTACTCTCGAACTGAATGTTCACTCGTCCGTTGAGATTCTGCATGAAGCCGGTGAGTTGCGTTTCGCTGCTCGCAATGGTGATCAGCAGACTCGCGCCATGGCTGGTACTACTCGTGCGCTGGTCAACAATATGGTGATCGGTGTTAGTGCTGGCTTCGAGCGTAAGCTGCAGCTGGTTGGTGTTGGTTACAAAGCGCAAGCCAAAGGTCAGGTGCTGAACCTCGCTCTCGGCTACTCCCATCCGATCGACTATGAGTTGCCGGACGGTGTGGTTGCTGAAACCCCGAACCAGACCGAGATCCTGATTAAGGGTGTCGACAAGCAACTGGTTGGTCAGGTCGCTGCGGAGATTCGTGACTTCCGTCGTCCTGAACCTTATAAGGGCAAAGGTGTTCGTTACGCTGACGAAGTCGTCCGCCGTAAAGAAGCCAAGAAGAAGTAGGGCATAGCAAATGACCGACAAAAAAGTTACTCGACTGCGTCGCGCTCGCAAAGCACGTCTGAAAATGCACGAGCTCGAAGCCGTGCGTCTCTGCGTGTATCGCTCTTCGCAGCACATCTATGCCCAGGTCATTTCGGCCGACGGCAGCAAGGTTTTGGCCAGCGCCTCTACCTTGGACAAAGCACTGCGTGACGGCGCCACTGGCAACGTCGACGCGGCCAAGAAAGTTGGTGAGCTGGTTGCTGAGCGTGCGAAAGCCGCTGGTGTGACTCAGGTTGCATTCGACCGTTCTGGCTTCAAGTACCACGGCCGCGTCCAGGCGCTGGCTGATGCTGCTCGTGAAGGCGGGCTGGAGTTCTAAGTTATGGCAAATAACGACCAAAAGCGCGACGAAGGTTATATCGAGAAGCTGGTACAGGTTAACCGTGTTGCCAAAACCGTTAAGGGTGGCCGTATCTTCACTTTCACCGCGTTGACCGTGGTTGGTGATGGTAAGGGTCGCGTCGGTTTCGGCCGTGGCAAGTCCCGTGAAGTGCCTGCTGCTATCCAGAAAGCTATGGAAGCTGCTCGTCGCAACATGATCCAGGTGGACCTGAACGGTACCACTCTGCAGTACGCAATGAAGTCTGCTCATGGCGCCTCTAAGGTGTACATGCAGCCTGCTTCTGAAGGTACCGGCATTATCGCTGGTGGCGCAATGCGTGCCGTTCTGGAAGTGGCTGGTGTGCAGAACGTTCTGGCTAAGTGCTACGGCTCGACTAATCCGGTGAACGTGGTTTACGCCACTTTCAAAGGTTTGAAAGCTATGCAGTCGCCTGGTTCTGTTGCGGCTAAGCGTGGCAAGAGCGTCGAGGAGATTCTCTAATCATGGCTAATACCGTAAAAGTCACGCTGATCAAAAGCATGACCGGTCGCATTCCTAACCATAAGCTCTGCGTTAAGGGCTTGGGTTTGCGTCGCATCGGTCACACCGTAGAAGTACTGGATACTCCCGAGAATCGCGGGATGATCAACAAGGCTTACTACATGCTGCGAGTCGAGGGTTAATACATGTACCTGAACGATCTGAGTCCTGCGCCGGGTTCCCGTCGCGAGAAGCACCGTCCGGGCCGTGGTATCGGTAGTGGTTTGGGTAAGACTGGTGGCCGCGGCCACAAAGGTCAGACCTCCCGCTCCGGTGGCACGATTGCTCCGGGTTTTGAAGGCGGCCAGCAGCCTCTGCACCGCCGTCTGCCTAAGTTCGGTTTCGTATCTTTGAAGGCTATGGATCGCGCGCAAGTGCGTACTTCCGAGCTGAATAAAATCGAAGGCGGCATTGTTACTCTGCAGTCGCTGAAGGATGCCAACCTGATTAACCAAAACGTACAGCGTGTGAAAGTCATGCTGTCCGGTGAAGTTACTCAAGCGGTCACCCTTAAAGGTATCGCCGTCACCAAAGGTGCACGCGCGGCTATCGAAGCAGCTGGCGGTAAGTTCGAGGAATAAATGGCTAAGCAAGGTGCTCTCTCAGCGCTCAGCAATGGCGGGTTATCCGAGCTCTGGGCTCGTTTGCGTTTTCTGTTCATGGCGATCATCGTCTATCGAATAGGTGCACACATCCCGGTTCCTGGTATTAACCCTGATCGGCTGGCGGACCTGTTTCGACAGAATGAGGGGACCATTCTTAGCTTGTTCAACATGTTTTCCGGCGGCGCGCTGGAGCGTATGAGCATTTTTGCACTGGGGATCATGCCGTATATTTCGGCATCGATCATCATGCAGCTTATGAGCGCTGTTAGTCCGCAGCTGGAGCAGTTGAAGAAGGAAGGTGAGGCTGGCCGTCGCAAGATTAGCCAGTACACCCGCTACGGCACCCTCGTTCTGGCATTGGTTCAAGCTTTCGGTATGTCTGTTGGTTTGGCTAGTCAGGGCGTAGCGTTTTCGGTTGATTTCGGCTTCCACTTCGTTGCAGTCACCACGTTTGTGGCGGGTGCGATGTTCATGATGTGGTTGGGCGAGCAAATTACCGAGCGTGGTGTTGGCAACGGTATTTCGATGCTGATTTTTGCAGGCATCGTGGCCGGTCTGCCGTCGGCGATTGGGCATTCTTTCGAGTCTGCTCGTCAGGGCGATATCAATATTTTTGCCTTGATTGCCATCGGTTTGCTGGCAGTAGCGATTATCGGTTTTGTGGTGTTTATTGAGCGTGGTCAGCGCCGTATTGCGGTGCATTACGCCAAGCGTCAGCAGGGCCGTAAGGTTTTTGCTGCGCAAACTAGCCACTTGCCGTTGAAGGTGAACATGGCGGGGGTTATCCCGGCTATTTTTGCCAGCAGCCTTCTGTTATTCCCGGCTTCGCTGGGTGCCTGGTTTGGCCAGTCTGAGGGTATGGGCTGGCTGCAGGATATTTCACAGGCTATCGCTCCTGGTCAGCCGTTGAACATTTTGCTGTTTAGTGCGGGGATTGTTTTCTTCTGCTTCTTCTATACAGCGCTGATGTTCAACCCGAAAGACGTAGCGGAAAACCTGAAGAAGTCCGGTGCCTTTATTCCGGGTATCCGTCCCGGTGAGCAATCGGCGCGCTATATCGATGGCGTGTTGACTCGCTTGACTATGTTCGGTGCTCTGTACATGACGGCCGTATGCTTGTTGCCCCAGTTTCTGGTGGTGGCTGCCAACGTACCGTTCTATCTTGGCGGGACCTCGTTGCTGATCGTGGTAGTGGTTGTGATGGACTTTATGTCGCAAGT
The DNA here is from genome assembly GCF_046581935.1 of Pseudomonas sp. Lineage (GTDB taxonomy): Bacteria > Pseudomonadota > Gammaproteobacteria > Pseudomonadales > Pseudomonadaceae > Aquipseudomonas. The sequence goes on along the minus strand of NZ_JAYGFK010000023.1, from coordinate 67,195 downwards.
ACAGTCGCACCTCGTTTCGCACCAGTACGAATCCCTGATGAAGAAAGCCAACCTGAAGGGTTACGGCAGCGGCATGCTGCGCTGAAGCCCATAAGGTTCGAGGAGTTGGTGATGAAAGTTCGTGCATCGGTGAAAAAGCTGTGCCGTAACTGCAAAATTATTCGTCGCGAAGGTGTTGTGCGAGTGATTTGCAGCGCGGAACCGCGTCACAAACAGCGCCAAGGCTGAGTGTGATTGAGCGTTACAAACCCGGTAGCTAGTGCGCTACCGGGTTGATTATTTGTTTCTACAGCGCTAATATCTCGCGCCCTATTTCTTGGCTTCCGGGGCGTAGGTAGCTGTCAATTGGAGTTCCACTGAATGGCCCGTATTGCAGGCGTTAACATTCCGGATAACAAGCACACTGTTATCTCGCTGACCTACATCTTTGGTGTCGGTCGCACCACTGCGCAGAAAATCTGTGCAGCTACCGGTGTAAATCCGGCAGCAAAAATCAAAGATCTCTCTGACGAGCAGATCGAGCAGCTGCGTGGCGAAGTAGCCAAGGTTAATACCGAAGGCGATCTGCGTCGTGAAGTGAACATGAAAATCAAGCGCTTGATGGATCTGGGTTGCTATCGCGGCCTGCGTCATCGTCGTGGTCTGCCGGTTCGCGGTCAGCGTACCAAGACCAACGCGCGTACCCGTAAGGGCCCGCGTAAGCCGATCCGCAAGTAATCGCATTCGCGCATCGACAGGAATCTAGTCATGGCAAAACCTGCTGCTCGTACTCGTAAGAAAGTCAAAAAGACGGTGGTTGATGGCATCGCCCACATCCACGCTTCTTTCAACAACACAATCGTGACCATTACTGACCGTCAGGGCAATGCTCTGTCCTGGGCTACCTCTGGTGGTTCGGGTTTCCGCGGCTCGCGTAAAAGCACCCCGTTCGCCGCCCAGGTGGCTGCAGAACGTGCTGGTCAAGCTGCGCTGGAATACGGCCTGAAGAACCTCGACGTAAACGTCAAGGGTCCCGGTCCGGGTCGTGAATCCGCTGTCCGTGCTTTGAACGGCTGTGGCTATAAGATCGCCAGCATCACCGATGTGACGCCTATCCCGCATAACGGGTGCCGTCCTTCGAAGAAGCGTCGCGTGTAATCAGGAGACAGTGAGAAATGGCTCGTTACATTGGTCCCAAATGCAAACTGTCTCGTCGTGAAGGCACAGATCTTTTCCTGAAAAGCGGTGTACGCGCTCTGGAATCGAAGTGCAACATCGAAGCAGCCCCAGGTATTCACGGTCAGCGCCGTGGTCGTCAGTCCGACTACGGCACCCAGCTGCGTGAGAAGCAAAAAGTTCGTCGTATCTACGGCGTACTTGAGCGTCAATTCAGCGGTTATTACAAAGCAGCTGCCGGCAAGAAAGGCGCTACTGGTGAGAACCTGCTGCAACTGCTCGAGTGTCGTCTGGATAACGTGGTTTATCGCATGGGCTTCGGCTCAACTCGCGCTGAATCCCGTCAGCTGGTATCGCACAAGTCGATCAGCGTAAACGGCAACACTGTAAACGTTCCGTCTTACCAGGTTAAAGCTGGCGACGTCGTTGCAATTCGCGAGAAGGCGAAGAATCAGCTGCGCATTGTTCAAGCTCTCGAGCTGTGTGCCCAGCGTGGCCGCGTTGAATGGGTAGAAGTAGACACTGAGAAGAAGTCTGGCGTGTTCAAAAGCGTCCCAGCTCGCAGTGATCTCTCCGCTGACATCAACGAAAGCCTGATTGTCGAGCTCTACTCCAAGTAAGGGCTAGAAAATAGGTGCATCCATGCAGATTTCGGTAAATGAGTTCCTGACCCCCCGTCACATTGATGTGCAGGTGGTCAGTCCGACCCGCGCCAAGATTACGCTCGAGCCTCTCGAGCGTGGCTTTGGCCATACCCTGGGCAACGCGCTGCGCCGCATCCTGTTGTCCTCCATGCCTGGCTGTGCAGTAGTCGAGGCCGAGATTGACGGTGTACTCCATGAGTACAGCGCCATCGAAGGTGTTCAGGAAGACGTAATTGAAATCCTGCTCAACCTGAAAGGTCTGGCTGTCAAGCTGCACGGTCGTGACGAAGTTACGTTGACTCTGGCGAAGAAGGGCTCGGGCGTAGTTACCGCTGCCGATATTCAGCTGGATCACGATGTTGAAATCGTCAATGGCGACCACGTAATCGCCAACCTGGCTTCCACTGGCGCGCTGAACATGAAGCTAACCATAGCTCGTGGTCGCGGCTATGAGCCAGCTGACGCGCGTCAGAGCGATGAAGACGAAAGCCGCAGCATTGGTCGCTTGCAGCTGGATGCTTCGTTTAGCCCGGTACGTCGTGTGTCGTATGTGGTGGAAAACGCTCGTGTTGAGCAGCGTACTAACCTGGACAAGCTGGTTATTGACCTGGAGACCAACGGTACTCTGGATCCTGAAGAGGCTATCCGTCGTGCTGCAACCATTCTGCAACAGCAGTTGGCTGCATTCGTCGACCTCAAGGGTGACAGTGAGCCTGTGGTTATCGAGCAGGAAGATGAGATCGATCCGATCCTTCTCCGCCCGGTTGATGACCTGGAACTGACTGTACGTTCGGCAAACTGCCTCAAAGCAGAAAACATCTACTACATCGGCGATCTGATTCAGCGCACCGAAGTAGAGTTGTTGAAAACGCCGAACCTGGGCAAGAAATCCCTGACTGAAATCAAGGATGTTCTGGCTTCTCGCGGTCTGTCCCTCGGTATGCGCCTCGACAACTGGCCGCCGGCAAGTCTGAAGAAAGACGATAAGGCGACTGCCTGATCGTCATCATCACCGAACGTGAGTTTGGTAAGGAATTGAACCATGCGTCATCGTAAAAGTGGCCGTCACCTTAGCCGCACCAGCGCACACCGCAAGGCCATGTTCCAAAACATGGCGGTATCGCTGTTCGAGCACGAGCTGATCAAAACTACTCTGCCGAAAGCCAAAGAGCTGCGTCGCGTTGCCGAGCCGCTGATTACTCTGGCTAAAGAAGATAGCGTTGCAAACCGTCGTCTGGCGTTCGACCGTACTCGTTCGAAGGCCATCGTTGGTAAGTTGTTCAACGACCTGGGCAAGCGCTATGCCACCCGTCAGGGCGGTTACCTGCGTATCCTCAAGTGCGGTTTCCGCACTGGCGACAATGCTCCAATGGCTTATGTTGAGCTGGTTGACCGTCCGGTCGCTGGTGCAGCTGTAGACGCTGAGTAAGTCGTAGGTTGTATAAAAAACCGGGCCTTGGCCCGGTTTTTTTATAGGTGTAATAACTACTTATTTTGCTTTAGTGGTCGTGCTGTATACGTGCCACTTGACCCCCTTGCTATGTGCGGCCAGCATTAGTCGATGCTGCCGCTTACTAAGGACGTACCCCATGAAAGGCCATGTAGAAGTCATCGATTATTTGAAGCTGCTGCTTAAAGGCGAATTGGCCGCTCGCGATCAATATTTTGTGCATTCTCGCCTGTATGAGGATTGGGGCTTCAGCAAGCTCTACGAGCGTATCAATCATGAAATGGAAGAGGAGACACAGCACGCTGACGCTATCCTCAAGCGCATCCTGTTTCTTGAAGGTCTGCCGGACATGGTGCCTGATCACTTTAGCTTTGCTCAGACAGTGCCTGAGATGCTCAAGCTCGATCTGGCGTTGGAGTATCACGTGCGGGAAGCCTTGAGTAAGGGCATTGCGCTGTGTGAGCAACATCAGGATTATCAAACTCGTGACATCCTCTTGGTGCAGCTCAAAGACACCGAGGAAGATCATGCGTACTGGCTGGAGATTCAGCTGGGGCTGATCGACAAGCTCGGCCTGCAAAACTACCTACAAACGCAGATGTAGGCGTTTAACAGGCAATAAAAAGCCCCGAAATCCGGGGCTTTTTATTGCCTGCGCGTTGTTAGTCTCGATCACGTTCCAGTAGCGGTTTGAGGAAGTAGCCCGTATGCGACTGGGTCATCTCTGCGACTTCCTCGGGTGTGCCTACCGCAATAATTTGGCCACCCTTGGAGCCGCCTTCCGGGCCGAGATCAACCAGCCAGTCGGCGGTTTTGATCACGTCCAGGTTGTGTTCGATCACGACCACGGTGTTGCCATGGTCGCGCAGGCGGTGCAGTACATCGAGGAGTTGCTGTATGTCTGCGAAGTGTAGGCCGGTGGTCGGCTCATCGAGGATGTACAGGGTCTTGCCGGTGTCGCGCTTGCTCAGCTCGCGTGACAGTTTGACCCGCTGGGCCTCGCCACCGGACAGGGTGGTCGCCGACTGGCCTAGCTTGATATAGGACAGGCCAACATCCATCAGCGTTTGCAGTTTGCGTGCGAGAGCCGGTACGGCATCGAAGAATACCCGTGCTTCTTCGATGGTCATGTCGAGTACTTCAGTGATGCTCTTGCCCTTGTACTTCACTTCCAGAGTTTCGCGGTTGTAGCGTTTGCTTTTGCATACGTCACAAGGCACGTAGATGTCAGGCAGGAAGTGCATTTCCACCTTGATCAGGCCGTCGCCCTGGCAGGCCTCGCAGCGTCCGCCTTTGACGTTGAAGCTGAATCGGCCGGGACCGTAGCCGCGTGAGCGCGATTCTGGTACGCCGGCGAACAACTCACGGATCGGCGTGAACAGGCCGGTGTAGGTTGCGGGGTTTGAGCGAGGCGTACGGCCGATTGGGCTTTGGTCGATATCGACCACCTTATCCAGGTGCTGCAGGCCGTCAATGCTGTCGTGAGCTGCAGCTTCCAGCGTGGTGGCGCCATTCAGGGCAGTAGCGCTGAGCGGGAACAGGGTGTTGTTGATCAGCGTCGACTTGCCCGAGCCGGACACGCCCGTTACGCAGGTGAGCAGGCCAATCGGGATTTCCAGGTCGACATTGCGCAGGTTGTTGCCGCGCGCTCCCTTGATTTTCAGTGAGAGTTTTTTGTCTCGTGGTGTGCGCTTGGCCGGCACTGCGATCTTAACGCGGCCGGATAAGTACTTGCCGGTCAACGAGTCGGGGTGTGCCATGACTTCAGCTGCAGTGCCTTGGGCGACAATTTGCCCACCGTGTACGCCGGCTCCTGGGCCGATATCGACCACGTAGTCGGCCATGCGGATGGCGTCCTCGTCGTGCTCGACCACGATCACCGTGTTGCCGATGTCGCGCAGGTGGCGCAGGGTGCTGAGTAGGCGCTCGTTGTCGCGCTGATGTAGGCCAATGGAGGGTTCGTCAAGTATGTACATGACGCCGACCAGGCCCGCGCCAATTTGGCTGGCCAGGCGAATACGTTGTGCTTCGCCGCCAGACAGGGTGTCGGCGCTGCGGTCCAGAGTCAGGTAGTCGAGGCCGACGTTGACCAGAAACTGCAGGCGTTCGCGAATCTCCTTGAGGATCTTCTCGGCGATTTCGCCACGTCGCCCAGGTAAGGCCAGGCTGCCGAAGTACTCGGTGGCGTCGCCAATCGGCATCCCGCTGACTGCTGGCAAGGTTTTCTCGCCGACCCATACATGGCGCGCTTCGCGGCGCAGGCGGGTGCCGCGGCAATCCTGGCAAGCCTGAGTGCTGAGGAACTTGGCCAGCTCCTCGCGCACGCTGGTGGATTCGGTTTCCCGGTAGCGCCTCTCCAGATTCGGCACGATGCCTTCAAAGGGGTGCGAACGTTTGACGATGTCGCCACGGTCGTTGAGGTACTTGAAGTCGACATTCTGTGTGCCGCTACCGAACAGAATGCATTTCTGGTGTTCGGCGCTTAGCTCGTCAAATGGCACCTCCAAGCTGAAGCCATAATGTGCGGCTAGCGAGCCTAGCATCTGGAAGTAATAGACGTTGCGCCGGTCCCAGCCGCGGATCGCGCCTTCGGCCAGGGTCATTTCCCCATTGACCAGACGTTTTATATCGAAGAACTGCTTCACGCCCAGGCCGTCGCAGGTCGGGCAGGCACCGGCTGGGTTGTTGAAGGAGAACAGTTTGGGTTCCAGCTCGCTGATCGAGTGGCCGCACACCGGGCAGGCGAAGCGCGCGGAGAAGATGATTTCTTCGCCTTCCTCACCTTCCATTGGGGCTATCAAGGCCAGGCCATCGGCCAGTTTTAGCGCAGTTTCGAAGGATTCGGCCAGGCGTTGTTGCAAGTCGCCGCGTGCCTTGAAGCGGTCGACCACGGCATCGATGCTGTGCTTCTTCTGCTTGTCGAGCTTCGGCAGTTCGTCCAGTTCGTAAATCTTGCCGTTGACCCGTACACGGACGAAGCCTTGCGCGCGAAGCTCATCGAATACCGCAAGGTGTTCGCCTTTGCGTTCCCGAATAATCGGCGCGAGTAGCATCAGTTTGCTGCCCTCGGGCAGCGCCATAACCTGGTCGACCATCTGGCTGACGGTTTGTGCTTCCAGTGGCAGGTCGTGGTCCGGGCAGCGCGGAATACCGGCGCGGGCATAGAGCAAGCGCAAGTAGTCGTAGATTTCGGTAATGGTGCCCACGGTGGAGCGCGGGTTGTGCGAGGTGGATTTCTGTTCGATGGAAATGGCCGGCGAGAGGCCTTCGATGGTGTCGACGTCGGGCTTTTCCATCATCGACAGAAATTGCCTGGCGTAGGCCGACAATGATTCGACATAACGACGCTGGCCTTCGGCGTAAAGGGTGTCGAAGGCCAGTGAGGACTTGCCAGAGCCGGATAGACCGGTGATCACGATCAGTTTGTCGCGCGGCAGGGTTAGGTCGATGTTTTTCAGGTTGTGGGTGCGTGCACCCCGAATCAGAATCTTGTCCACGAACAGCGGCCTCGCATGGCGGGCGGAAAACCACCGAGTATACGGCTCGGGAGGTGGGCGCGGCAAAGCGTCACTGCTGTGCCGTATGCATTGGTGCTGCTAGAATCGCCGCCTATTTCAACAGGGTGTTTTCCATGCATGATTCGCACAGCGAGCGCATGAGTGGCAGTGAGACCCGCGCGGCCAGTGGCTTGGCGTTGGTGTTCGCCTTCCGCATGCTCGGCATGTTTATGGTGTTGCCGGTACTGGCGACCTATGGCATGGACCTGCAGGGTAGTACGCCGGCCTTGATTGGCCTCGCTATTGGGGCCTACGGGCTGACCCAGGCTTTTTTGCAGATTCCCTTCGGCATGCTCAGCGATCGCATTGGTCGGCGGCCGGTGATCTATGCCGGCCTGTTGATTTTTGCTGCTGGTAGCTTGCTGGCAGCTAATGCGGATTCTATCTGGGGGGTTATTGCCGGGCGTGTGCTGCAAGGCGGTGGGGCTATTTCCGCTGCGGTGATGGCGCTGTTGTCCGACCTGACCCGCGAGCAGCATCGCACCAAGGCGATGGCAATGATCGGTATGAGCATCGGTCTCTCCTTTGCTGTCGCGATGGTTATCGGCCCGCTGCTGACCCGTGCATTTGGCTTGTCCGGGCTATTTCTGGCCACCGCAGCCATGGCGTTGCTCGGTATTGTGATTGTCGCAGGGCTTGTTCCACGCTCCGCTGGGCCGTTGCAACACCGCGAGTCTGGAGTGGCGAAGAAAGCGCTGTGGCCAACGCTGAAAAATACCGATCTGCTACGTCTGGACTTCGGCATTTTGGCGCTTCACGCGATTTTGATGGCCAGCTTTATTGCCTTGCCATTGGCGTTGGTGGAGCAGGGCGGGCTGCCCAAAGAACAGCACTGGTGGGTCTATCTGACCGCGCTACTGGTGGGGTTCTTCGGCATGGTGCCGTTTATCATCTACGCCGAGAAAAAGCGGCGGATGAAGCGCGTATTGCTAGGTGCGGTGACCGTGCTGATGCTTTGCGAATTGTTCTTCTGGTGGTTTGGCAGCAGTTTGCGTGCGCTGGTATTGGGCACGGTGGTATTTTTTACCGCCTTTAACCTGCTGGAGGCCTCGCTGCCATCGTTGGTCAGTAAAGTGGCCCCGGCCGGCGGCAAGGGCACAGCGATGGGCGTTTATTCGACCAGTCAGTTTCTCGGCTCAGCCATCGGCGGCATCCTTGGTGGTTGGCTGTATCAGCACTACAGCTTGTCGGGTGTGTTTGCGGGCTGTGCAATGCTGGCTCTTTTCTGGCTAGGCTTTGCTGTTACTATGCGCGAACCGCCATATGTCACCAGCCTGCGTCTGCCGCTTTCCGCTGCAGCTTTGCAAGAGGCTGGGTTGGCCGAGCGATTACAGGCTGTGCCCGGAGTGGCGGATGCCATGGTGGTGCGCGACGAAGCCGCCATCTATATCAAAGTGGATACCCAACAATTGGACCGCACGTCCCTCGAGCGCCTCATAGAGCCGGTGCCCGGGGCGTGCTGAAAGCCTAGGAGAACGTTATGGCCCGTGGGGTTAACAAAGTCATTCTGGTCGGTACCTGCGGACAGGACCCAGAAACCCGCTATTTGCCGAGCGGTAACGCTGTCACCAACCTGAGCTTGGCGACCAGTGAGCAATGGACCGACAAGCAGACCGGTCAGAAGGTTGAGAAAACCGAGTGGCACCGTGTGTCGCTGTTCGGCAAGGTTGCCGAGATTGCTGGCGAGTACCTGCGCAAGGGTTCGCAGGTGTACATCGAAGGCAAGCTGCAGACCCGCGAGTGGGAAAAAGACGGTGTTAAGCGTTACACCACCGAAATCATTGTCGACATGCAGGGCACGATGCAGCTGCTCGGCGGCCGCCCGGACAATGGCGGTGGCGACTCTGCGCCACGTCAACAGCGTCCAGCGCCGCAACGTGAGCCGCAGCAACAGTCGGCTCCGCGCCCGGCACCGCAGCAAGCGGCTCAGCCAGCAGCTGATTTCGACAGTTTTGATGACGATATTCCGTTCTAACCTACATAAGAGCGGAACGTAAATGTGATTGATTGGGTATGTGGTTATAAGTACCTAATTCATTGACTTGCGTGACCAAAACAAAGCCCTCTGCGCTGTAAAGCTAAGAGGGCTTTTTTTGCCCGGTGTAAAGCTATCAACAAATTGACTACACAAGAAAGAAGCGTAAAGATAAAAGTCTATATAACTAAACGTAAATGAATGGTGTGCTCATGGATGTGAAAACGGTACGACATCCTTCCGGGCAGCACCTGCCGATCCTCCTTGACGATGACGGCCTGCCGGTTCCGCTTGCAAATGAGTGGGTCTTGCAAAGGCGAGGCCTAAGCCCTAATACGCTCACGAGAAATCTAAGGGAGTTGGCGATTCTATTCGCTTGGCTGGATTCCCTTTGCATTGATTTTGGTGCCTGCATGGCTGGTGAGCGCATGTTTACCGAGGCTGAATTAGCGGGAAGCCTTTGCGAACGCCTGCGCATAGCGGTGAAGGTCCCCGGCGTCCAAGCGGGGGTGGTCTCTATAAGTCAGGGTAAGAAAGTCGCAGTGTCTCCTCTGACATATAAGTTGCGCTTGATCACTGTGCGGCAATTCATGGGGTGGTGTTTTCGACTAAAAATTGGGTCGTTGGCGTCCGGGGATCCCGCGCTCCTCAGAATTCAGGCACACAAAGAGCACGTCGATAAAGTTCTCAGTGATCAAGAAATCAATAATCCCCCCCAGAATAGATCTATTACTAAAGGGCTGCGCGATCATCAAGTAACGGCTCTTATTTGGTGCGTAGATTTTAGAAATCCAGAAGCATATGGATTAAACGAACATGTAAGGTTTAGGAACTTCATTATTGTGATGATTATGCTGACATTTGGTCTTAGGCCAGCGGAAGTCCTAACTCTTAGGGTAGAAGATGTCGAGTTCGGGGGCGTCACTGCTCTGCGTGTTTTAAGGCGTGTTGCTGACCCGAATGATATGCGAAGCCCTCAGCCTAGGATCAAGCGAAACGGCCGAGACCTGATAATGCAAGCGCCTACCCTCATACGTCTTATTGAAGAATACATTGAGGTTCATCGCGAAAACGTTATGGAGCGTTTTGGGAAGGATCATAACTATTTGATCGTTTCAGATGAGGGCGACCCATTGCATGGAAACAGCGTATCTAATTATTTTCAGATCATCCGTGAGAAGTTCAAGAAAGTGTTGCCTTCAAATCTAACTCCTAAAGCCCTTCGGCATACGTACTCCAGTCGAACTGAGCGTGAAATGGCTGAGCGTGGCGTTCCTGAAGATGAGCGTAAACAGGTTTTGGCGTACCTAAGGGGGGATAGTAGTGTGCGTTCTCAAGAGGTGTATATCAGTGGAGAAATTATTCGCCAGGCCACTGCTGTTCAATCTAAATATCATGATACATTGATGGAAAGTTTCTTGGGGTATTCCAGTTATGAGTCAAGCGTCTAGGCAGTCGCCTCATGAGATTGAGCTGTGGGAGGCCATACCTAAATCTGTTATAAGCAGAGAGGGGCATGTAGTTGATACGAGTGGTTTGCAGTGGCACATGCCAACAACCAGTGGCAAATATGCAACTCTTAAGTTCGGGCGCATACATAATTTGAGATTTCGGTATGCGCTGATGCGTTACTGTATATATGTGATTAGAACCACTTCGGCGAGCTATGCTTACAGCATTTGGGTAGATTGTCATAGGTTTCTTCTGTTGCCTTATCCTGAGTTCAATCGGGAAGAGGTTTCCGATTTTGAGGTGGAGCTGGTTAGCTATTACGAGAGGATGATATCGACAACCAGGCAGGACCATAAGCTCTATCAAGTCTCGCGTGTTAAGTCGTGGTATCTCTGGGGGTGTCAGTACCTAAGTGAGGTAGGCTTCAATGCCGAATATGGCAGCGTGTTGGAAGCTCTCAAAATACCCGGAGGGCCCAAGGGTGAGGCGGTTAAAAACGAAGACGTAGATGCCGGCCCACTGCATCGTATCTATGAGTTGCAGCCACTCTACAATTCTCTTCACGCTACGACTTGTGCCAGTATCACAGAGTTCGAGCAGCGGGCCGCACTGGCATTGTTCATTGCTCACGGTAGAAATCCGGCGAACCTGTCGTGGCTGCGAGAGAGCGATCTGATCAACGTAGCTCCGGGGCTGGATGAGCCGTGCTGGGTAATAAGATATCCAAGAATCAAAAAACGACTGCTGAACCCTCGGGATGACTTCGTGGAAGTACAACTCCCTGTTGAGTTTGCACCTTACATCCAAGACTTAATCGCCGCCAATCGTGATATTGAACCGTTCGATTGGATGGGGATTGATCCTGAGGGTTTTGACAGGCCACTATTTTTCAATCATAACGTCAATACTGCAGCTGCCGCATCAGGCCAGTGCGATGCATATTTCAATTACGAGTCTGGTTACTTTGCAACGCTGCTTCAAAGTTTCGTACTAAGGCATAGTATAGTCTCTCCTTTGACTGGGATGTTGGTACATCTTAGCCCTAGGCGCCTTCGTTACACGTTGGCAACAAACTTAGTTAAAGATGGGGCAACGCAACGGCAGCTTGCCCAAATCCTTGATCATACCGATCTCCAACATGTGCAGGTTTATTTTGATCTTGCAGGCAATATCGTTGAGTCGCTCGATAAGGCGTTAATTGGACCTTACGCGCAAATGCTCCGTTTCTTCAAAGGTGATTTCATCATGCCTGGTCAGAAAGTCGTAAATGAAGATGAGGTAGGTAAGCATATTCCGTTCGTATATATTGAGGATGCTCCAGATATCGACTTGGGTGTGTGTGGTAAACACTCACTCTGCGCCTTACATCCGCCTTATTCCTGTTACAAATGCCCTAAATTTCAGGCTTACCTTGACGCCGATCATGAAGCCGTTTTGCTGCATCTGATAAATGAACGCGAGGAAAAATTCAGGTCGGCGGATAAGCGAATAGCAGGTCAGCTCGACGAAATCATCTTCGCTGTAGCTCAAGTTGTTGAGAAGTGCAAAGAAGTTAAAGCGGGTGCTGCATAATGGCGAAAGTAGCCGCTTTTTTAAGCAAACTTGAAGTAGATCGTGCGGTAAACTTGAGCACGCTGATAGATAGAGCAAAAATGTTAGGGATGCTGGGCTTTGAAAAAGTAGTTTGGGAAGATCCAAGCTGGATGTTCACAGCTGGCCCGCTGACTATCATGTCAGCCAAGCGGTCAGGGACGCCTAGTATTTACTTTAAACACGCCCCCAATATTGGAGCGCAAGATCTTAAAGGCGATTGGGCAACAGTTGCGAAGACGCTTTTTTGTCTTCGCGCTCACAGGGCGAACCAGAAGCTTCCAAATCATCAAACTTTCGTAACAGCAATAAGTTACATCAGTCACTGTGTAGGGAGAGAACGTGCGCTTTCCAAGCTTATGCCCGAGGATTTAGACGCCGCTTGCAGGTTAATATCAACGCATTACAAAGAGTCAACTGCTTACAACCTACATAAAGCTATAAATGAGTTCGCAGCACATTGCGATGCGAATCAGCTTTGCAATGTTAGGTTCGAGTTCAAATACTCAGGGATGAAGCGTCCCGCCAACGCTGGTGGCGTAAAACACAAGCGGTTAGATGCACCTGAGAACCTTGAGCGGACCACCGGGGACCGAGTCATCGATCTAGAGGTTTTCAAGCTTATTGGCTTGCTGTACCAAAATGTACCGAGTAGTCATAAGTACCGAATGTACATCCTGATGCTCGTGTTGTTGGCGTGTATTGGGAGGCGTTTCAGCGAAATTGCGACGTTGCCGGTTCAGGAGGTCGGGGCTGACTCTGAAGGTAGGAGATACCTACGTTATTTTCTAATGAAAACAAGCAAAGGCGATAACGCTCATCCCATTGACAAGGCATGGCTTCCTACGGATGCTGTTTCGATTATTGAGGACGTAATCACTGAGCTAACGGATATTACGCAGGCGGCTAGGTCCACAGCCCAGGAGATGCGCATTGTTGGTGGTCCTGATTTACGTTGGATCGAGCCTTATGCTGTAGACCACAGGTTCTACATTGCGGACTTAGAAGCCTTGGGCTTTAGCTTCAACGTTTTACGCCCAGCAGGCTGGCTTACAACGAATGGCCTCACGTTTCCAGATCCAGACAAGCTGACAGTTCAAGGCATACGTCCTGCTAAACCATCCCGTTTCACCACTAAGCAGGGCTTAATTTCGTACTGCCAGAGCATGTTTGATCCACGACTGAATGATCCTGTCCGGATCGCAACAAGCGGTCAGGTCTATCACCAAGAAGATTTGTTCTTTGTGCGATACGCGGGTATGTCCTCCGGGGGAGTTTCTGTGTGTGTGGTCACACCAGTAACCCACTCAATGTTCACGACATTCATGCGAGACCAACTTGAGTCGCTTACTTCCGAGTACGGCGGAGGCAACGTCAAACCAGACTTCTCAAGTCACGATTTTAGACACACTATTAATACTCTCCTGAATGACGGTGGTATGAGCGACTACGTCCAAACTAAATGGTTTGGTCGGAAGTATGCAAATGACACGAAGGCTTATCAGCACACGTCACGTGAAAAAAGAGCATTGATTTATCAAGAAAAAATTCGGGAGGGCAAGATTGGCGGAGTGGTCGCCGATAACTACATCCAGCTCCCCGTTGAGTACAAAGAGGCTTATCTCAAGGCTAAGATTACCGGGATCCATGAACTTGGGACCGGTATGTGTACGCGCAACCTCTCTCAGTCCCCTTGCCCAAACCACCTCGAATGCCATGCTAAATGTTCGGATTTCTCTTGGGAGAAAGACAACGATGGTAAGAAAGCAGGTGTAGTGCGTGCTTTCGAGATCGAAGTGGTTCAGTACGAGAATGCGATTACGAAGTCCCAATCCAATAGACAGGGCGAGAGCCACCAATGGATGGCCCATTCACAGAAGAAAATCGAGACCCTCACCGCCATGCTCGGTGATTTTGAGATGGACGCTGAAGCCATCAAAGCGAAAGCACTTGGAGCGCAGCCATGAGCAAATTTGCCAAGAGGATGGGCGCGGGGGATGTCAAAGCTATCGTGAAAGAGCTGGATCGCTGGGCTTTAGGTGAGTTCGGCTCTGGCCTGCGATGGAAGACCCTGGAAGACCAGTTTGGGTTTACGCGCCAAGCATTGAATGCTCGTCTCGAAATCAAGGTTGCGTTTGATGCTGCCAAAGCATCCCTTGCTGGCGGTTTGGCTTCCAAACAAAAAAACGCAGTGCGGGATGCTGGTGATCTGGTGCTCAAGGTCGAGCAGCTTGAGAGGGAGCTCCAGGCATATAAAGATCGAGAAGCGAAATGGCTGCTGAGATGGCAGCAAATTGCCTACAACATAAGGGCAAGATTCGGCGCTCAGATGAGCAGTATCGACACTCCAGGAGGGGGGCGGGAAGGGCTTCCTAATTTGCGGGCTACCGAGAGCATCCTCAAGCAGCTCGATAATCCTATTCCGTCTGTGGGGACGTTGGACGCTGATTGACGGTCAGGAATCTGCCGTGGAGCAGGTCAAAGCTGGACGCCTCCCCGGCAGGACCGCGATCTTGAAAACTAACCTGCAGGAGCTCAAGGAAATCGAGGTTCAGCTCAACGAAACAACGGATAAACAGATCTCCCTGACCGATCCCGAGGTCCGCTCAATGAAGACGCGAGGCACCGGCATGGTTGGCTACAATGCGGTATCGGGATGATCCACCGTCGTGACGAGCAGGCACGCGATAACGTGCATCATGCGATGAGCTATCTGGTGAAGCGGTTTCAGCGATTGAGTCTGCGACCGAAGGGCGCGAAGTGCCTGCGCAGAGGACAGCCTGTACGGAAGTAGTCAGCACGGATACTGTCCTGGCAGCAGCATCCTCGGTGAGCGTTTGCGCTGAGGATGTATGCTGGGGCCGTTACCTACAATCTAGTGCTCAGAAGCCCTGTACCGTTCTCTCGCTTTGCAGGTGCAGACTGACCCCAAAAATATTTTCTGCCTGGCTGATGGCACGGTAAAAAGTGTGCATGGCCACTTTTCTGAGGCCCCAAACTGGGAGTCGAGAAAATTTTCAAAGGTGGTCGTGGCACGCGGAAAGTGGCCATTTAATGGGTGTCCCTTCAATCAAGCGGGACAGACCACTCAGCCAGTTTACTGAAGGCTGCGTAGGCATTAGAGAATGCCTAGGGATCTAGCCTTGGCCACTGCCTGAGCCCTGCGCCTGACACCGAGCTTGCCGCAGATTCGCTGAATGTGGCTTTTCACGGTGAACATCGAAATGAAAAGCCGTTGTCCGATCTCGGCGTTCGATAAGCAGGACTCAACCAAGCGCAAGACTTCAGTTTCTCTCTCTGATAGCAGGTCATGCCGACTCTTGCGCTCAACCAATGAGCACAGGTCTGGATAGTTTCTCTCCAAGTACTCCATCGGCAGATGGTGCTGCATTGGTGCAGCAGCTTCGAGCCCCTGCAGGAGGTACTGCCTGGCACTCTCTCTGTCACCTGCCCGATAGGAAATGAGAGCAAGCTTGAAGATCAAATCAGTCGCGCTGACATGATAGCCATGGAAGGTGGCTTTGTTGATGGCCGCTTGAAGACTGCTGCTCGCCTCCGCATAACCTGAGGCTCCAACCTCCGCTACCAGTCCGTCGCATTCCAGCAAAAGCTCCATCGTAGATAGCGGCTGACTCGCCTCTCCCGACGTATGTCTTTGTTGAATACGCTCAAGCAGCAGAAGTGCGCGTGCAGGCTCACTTCGGCGGATCAGCACTTTGGCTTGCGCTAGCTCTAGGCATGCCATGTAGCTCGACGGCTCCATCTTTCTACTGGCTACCAACTTGGATGCTTTGTCCACCAGGCCATTGGCTTTACCGACTTCATCGTCCAGCAGTGCGAGATCAGCCAGCGCCAATAGCGCTTGGTAAGCCGCTGGCTCCAAGGTGCTGTGCATGATGCGAAAGCCGGCCCAGAGGTGCTCTTCAGCGAGCGAAACCTTCCCTAGGCGCATTTGGATTTGACCAAGCTTCAGATGCAGTCGACCAACCCAGCCGCGCTCAGAAAAGATTGTGTTTGAAATGAGTAGAAGGTTGCGCTCAAGCAACGACTCCGCCTCAACCAGCCTGCCCCTCACCATCATGATGTCAGCCTGGTAATTATCCAGAGCGACCGATGGCAGCTCACTGTCGAACAGCTTCAAGAGCTGCCGGGCAGAGACCATAAGATCATCAGCGGTCTCAAGCTCGCCAGCGAACAGTGCGTGGTTGATCAGGGTAGTTCGGCAAAGCAATTGGATCGCCCAGTCTTTGACAGGCACAACTGCGATAGCTTCCTTGCAGTGGCGCTGAGCACCCGCGCGATCACCTGAGGCATGAGCCAGAAGCCCTAGCAATGCCTGGGCTCGTCCCAACGTTCTTTGGTGCTGCTCAGCGCTTGCAGCAGGCAGAAATCTGTTAAGGCTTTCCAGGCAGGCAGTTGCTTTCTCAACCTGAAACGTAACGCCGAACGCGAATGCATTGAGCAGAACCAGCTCGCTGCTGCTGTGGGTAAGGCTACTGGGAAGGTCGTTGAACCACTCAAAGACCTGTGTGGATTGAAATCCATGCAGGAGGCGCCTATCAGCCAGTTGCTCAAGTAAGGTCGTCGCCCGACGATGCTCTCCAGCGGCAAGCGCGTGATCGATTGCGAAGCGATATTGCTCGTGATGAGCCAGCCAGTCACACGCCAGGAGATGAATGCGCTGGGTGCTTTCAGTGCTTAGCTCACGAGCCAGAATGGTAGCAACGGTTGGCATAAGCCGAAACCATCCGGGGTGTTCGGCGACGGGATAGAGAAGCGCACCCTGACTCTCAAGATCTCGAAACCACGCGTAGCTATTGGGCGGATTGAGTAGGTGTGAGCAGAGTGCTTCATCGAATGCAGAGGCCGCTGCCAATACTGCCAGTTGCTGTCGAAGCTCGCCGTGTAGAGTACCAAGTACCTCAATCTCAACGTAGTCTCGAAGAAGTGATTCGAGATGGTAGTTGCTACTCAGATGGCTTCGTTGACTTTGTTGAGCGGCAAGCCAAATGGAGGCGGCAGCAAACCAGCCCTGAGTATCCCGGTAGACACTTTCGAAAGCGTTCAGATCTGCTCCTTCGCCCAACAACGCCGGCAGCTCAGCCTGGGTGAGCGCAAGATCCACACCATTGAGCTCAAGTAACTCATCCGCAATAAGCAGCTTTGCAATGCTGATGGCGATACGTCGACGGCTCGTAATCCACCACTGAATCGTCGGGGTGTGCAGATTTAGGAGTCGCCCCAGCAGCGCGTCCAACTCCGGTGTGGGGTGGTGAGGATAGTCATCAAGCATCAGCCATATAGGCTCTGAAACTGACAGTAATGCCTTCGCTGCCTGCGTTTCACTAATACCCTCAGGCGCAGCTAGCCCCATCGCTTGCATGAGTAGTTGAAGAAACTCCTGATTACCCAGTGTGGCTCCATGAAGCGGAATCCAGACGAACTTCTCTCCAGACCGAGACCGGGCGCAGTCAGCCATCAGCGTGGTTTTCCCGCTGCCAGCCGCAGCGCGTAGCAAGCGTAGTCGGACGTCTCGTGAAAGCACCTTGCTCATGAGAGACGTGCGCACGATGTGGCTTCGTGGTTTTCGCGGAAGCTGGGCAGTGAAATCGCTCAAGGGAGAGGCAGCATGAATCATAAATTCGTCTTGTTCGTGGAGAAGAGACCGCTCATTTCCTCAGCCCTAATATGAGGCCTGGCAACTCCATATGCCATTCACCCAAAAGCACTAACGTTATTACAAAAAAGCACTACGGCCTCATGTATAGCGCTTTAGAAATTGGAAAATCTTTTTAAAACAGTCAGTTATTTTTGCTGCAAGAATTTGGTGCTTTGAGATGAATGCAATCAGGCATGCCCGAGACGTAGTGTTCAACCGACCAGTGAGTCCGACCTGCACCGAGGGCTCATGCTGTTTGAACGTGTGCGTCTGCAACGACCAGTTTTGCTTTCGTAAGCAAGTGGGTTGCGCTCAACAATAACAACAAGTGAGACATCGGATGCAAAAACTACCCACGCTACGCCGTGCTGTTCGTGCGGCTATCTATGGCTATTCCCGGCCACGCTTGGCTCTTGGTGCCCTGGCTCTGAGCTTGGCTCCATGCGGATCAGCGTTCGCCTTTCAGTTTGAAAATGAAACACTGTCTGGCTCGCTCGACACGACCGTCTCCTACGGTGCCACCTATCGAATGCAGGCACCATCCAAAAAGCTGATTGCCAGCTCCAATGGTGGCAGTGTCGATAATGGGCCAATCGTTTCCGACGATGGCGACCTGAACTTTCGCAAAGGCGATCTGGTGTCGGAAGTGGCCAAGGTCGTGTCTGACCTGAACCTTCGTTTTCAGGATGATTACGGCGTATTCATGCGTGGCCGCGCATTTTATGACTTAGAGCTGAAGGATGATTCTCGTCGTCAGCGTGAACTCAGTAATGATGGTCAAGATCTTGCCGGCTCAGGTGCTGAGTTACTCGATGCGTTCGTGTATGGCGGCTGGGATATCGGAGATCGCCGGTTCACGGCTCGCCTAGGCCGCCAAGTAATCAACTGGGGGGAGTCGATGTTCGCCCAAGGCGGTATTTCGGCGACCAACCCCTATGACGTGAGTGCTCTTCGTGCTCCGGGATCGGAAATCAAGGAAGCCTTCCTGCCAACCCTGATGGGGTCGTTCTCCTTCGAGCTGACCGAAAATGTGGCGCTTGAGGGCTACTGGCAACCGGGCTCTTCTTGGGAGGCCGCGAAACTCGATGCCTGCGGGACCTTCTTTTCGACCTCCGACGTAATCGGAGACGATGACTGCGACTATCTGCCTGTCGCGGCCATTCAGGAGTCGATCACCGGCCTGCTGGGGGGCGCGACTGCATTCGATAGTCCCGACGAAGTGCGCGCCTATCTCAATAGTGTACCGGCGGGCATGCGTCCGCTCGCTGAATCCCTGCTCATGACGACGTTTGTTCCGCGCGCGAACGACGTTGAGCCTGATGACGATGCTCAATATGGGTTGAGCCTGCGTTGGACGGCTCCGGAGTTGAACCAGACAGACTTCGGGCTTTATTACCTTCGTTACAGCACGCAGACACCGGTAGTCAGTGCCACGGCAGGTGCAATCGTGGCGGTGCCAGGTGTGGGTGCTATTCCGTTTGCCAATCGAGCCACCTACTTTGCGGAGTATCTGGGTAAGCGTGATCTCTATGGCTTCAGCTTTAACACCACTATTAATGGTGGGCTGCTTGATGGTTTGGCCGTTGCTGGGGAATTGAGTTATCGCCCTGACTCAATTGTCAGCAAGTACACCTCTCGTGCCGTGATTTCTCCGGCTGTGGTGGGTGGGTTGCCTGAGGGGACTTACATCCCTGGCTATGTCGAAAGGGATCGGGCGCAAGCCACTCTTTCCGCCATCTACCTGCTCCCCAGCGGCGTGCTGGGTGCGGACGTGGGAAGCATCGTTGCCGAGGCGAGTGCCAACCGCATCTACGGAAGCCTGCCTGGACAGACATTCGATAACCCCGATCTTCCAGGCGGTATGACCAACAGTTCCTGGGGGGCCACCACCTCTGGTTCGCTGACCTACAACGACATCCTGGGACAGTTCACCGTTTCTCCAGGTGTAAGCGTGTACAGCGCCATCAACGGGCGCAACGGTGCCAACAACAAAGGCGAGCGTGCCTACACCGCGAAGGTGGATGCCACTTACAAAGAGGTGATCGGTGCCGGTATCAGCTACACCGCGTTCAATGGCGGTGGGCGCTACAACCGCGACCGTGACTTCCTGAGTTTCAACGTCAAGTACAGTTTCTGAGGGTGTAGTAATGACTGCTTTCTATAAAATTCATCTAGTTGCTGCACTGGCGTTAATCTCGTGTGGTCACGTATTGGCGGCTTCTGATTTATCCCGTTTGGGCCAAGACCTAACTCCGGTCGGTGCAGAAAAGGCCGGAAATGCCGATGGTTCGATTCCTGCTTGGGATGGTGGTCTGCCAATGACCAAGGATGCCTTCGACCCGGCAACGGGCTACAAGGACCCCTACGCAGCAGACAAGCCCCTGCTGACTATCACCGCAGCCAATGCGGAGAGCTACAAGGACAAGATTAGCGAGGGCCAGTTGGCCATGCTGCACCGGCATCCCGATACCTGGAAGATGAACGTCTATCCAACTCACCGGTCCGCATCTTTTCCACAGTCTGTGTATGACGCCGCCAAGGTAAACGCTGAACACACCAAGCTGACCGAAGATGGCAACGGCGTAACGGAAGTGAAGGTTGCCACTCCGTTCCCGCTGCCAAAATCTGGTTTGGAGGTCCTCTGGAATCACCTGCTGCGCTACCGTGGCAACGCGGTCCAGCGAACCAATGCCGGGGCCAATATCCAGGGAGGAGGTAGCTACACAATCGGCAAAAACCGGGACCTCTACCTGTTCAACCGCGACTTCCGCAATGACGGCTCCCAAGAAGGCAACATGCTCTTCTACTACCTTCAGGAGACCCTGGCACCACCGCGTGATGCGGGTGGGGTGCGCCTGATTCAGGACACCGTCAACCAGACGATCGCTCCACGCCAGTCTTGGGCATACACACCGGGGCAGCGTCGAGTTCGGCGATCCCCCACGGTCGGTTATGACACCCCGACCGCCGGCGGTCTCATGACGGTGGACGATGTGGACATGTTTAACGGTGCACCGGATCGCTTCACTTGGGAGATCGTGGGCAAGAAAGAGATGTACGTTCCGTACAACAGCTATCGGTTCGCCTCGCGTACCAATACCTACAAGGACATCATCCAGAAGACCCACATCAACCCGGATCTCACCCGTTACGAACTGCACCGTGTTTGGCATGTACGGGCCAAGTTGAAGCCGGGTGTGCGGCACATCTATTCCCAGCGTGACTTCTACTTCGACGAGGACTCCTACCAGATTCTGGTCGCCGAAAGTCGTGATAGCCGAGGTGCCCTGTGGCGTCTCGCAGAAACCTACATCATCAACTACTACGACCATCAGATCGTCTGGACCTCAGGTGAAGCGCAGTACGACCTCATCTCTGGCCGCTACACGATCAATGCTCTTGCGCAGGAAGAAACGCCAGTCAACTTCGACGTGAAGCCTGATCTGAAAGAGTTTACCCCCGCACGCTTGAGGCAGGCCGGAGTGCGTTAACGCACTCCTTTGTCACTCAATTTCTGACAGTACTGGGGATCTAATAATGCTACGTCGGCAGTTTCTGGCAAATACATGCGTGCTACTTGGTGGTCTTACCGCCAGTGGGTTGGTCAATGCGTTGGCGGGGGGCGATAAGCAACTGCTTTCCTTTCCACTCAACTCTCATCAGGCCCGGCTTTGCTCGGTCCTATCGGACCTGATCATCCCTCGCACAGATACTCCTGGCGCGGTGGATGCGAAGGTCCCTGACTTTGTCGAGAGCGTGGTCTCTGACTGGTATGCCCCTCGTGAGCGAAGCATTTTTCTCGAAGGGCTAGCAGCACTCGATGAGTACTGCTTGAAAGCGTTTGGCCGCGACTTCATCAAAAGCGAGCAGGCGCAGCAAGTGGCTTGCTTGCAGAGCTTCGAGGCCATCGCAATGGAGTACGCGAAGGCTCATCCGCAGCCCATCACGCCAGCCTCTGTGATGGGTAAGGGCGCTATCGATCAAGAAGCGCCTTTCTTCGCCAAGCTCAAAGAGTTGGTGGTGGTTGGTTACTACACCTCTGAGGCGGCTTCCAACACCGAAATGCAGTACCTGCCTGTACCGGGCAGATACAGCGGTGAGGCCGATCTAAAAGACAGCGGCGGTCGCCAGTACATCTGGTGATCGACCGGCTGCACCAATAAGCCACTCGCCTGATGGCAATTTTTTAATGGTGTTTTATGCAGACTGATTTTGATGCAATCGTCATCGGCTCGGGTATCACTGGCGGCTGGGCTGCCAAGGAACTCTGCGAAAAAGGTCTCAAGGTTCTTGTGCTGGAGCGCGGCAAAGAGATCAAGCACGATGTCGACTACAAAGGCATGTTTCAGCCGCCGTGGAAGATTCCATTCGGTGGTAAACCTTTGCGTGAGCTGTATGACACTGAGTATCCAGTTCAGAGCAAAATCTATGCATTCGACGAAACCACGCGCCACTTCTTCAACAACGACAAAGCGAATCCTTACGCTTTCAACCCAGAGAAGCCCTTCGTGTGGATTCGCCCTGGTGTGCTTGGTGGTAAATCCCTTGTTTGGGGGCGTCACGTTTATCGGTTCAGCGACCTAGATTTCGAAGCCAACAAAAAAGATGGCCATGGCTGCGACTGGCCGATCCGCTACGACGATCTGAAGGACTGGTACAGCTATGTAGAGAAATTCATTGGCGTCAGCGGACAAAAAGAAGGCCTGGCGCAGCTCCCTGATGGTGAGTTCCAGCCGCCCATGGAGATGAACCATGTGGAGAAGGTTTTCGCGCAGAAGGTCAAGGAGACTTACGGCGGTTCCCGTTGCGTAACGATGGGCCGGATGGCTATCCAGACCGAGGCGAAGAACAACCGCGGGGCCTGCACTTACTGTTTTAAATGCGAGCGTGGTTGCACCTTCAAGGCGTATTTCAACAGCATCGTCTCGACGCTTCCGGCTGCCCAAGCTACCGGGAATATGACGCTGCGTTGCGACAGTGTTGTAGAAAGCATCGAGTACGATCACGCGACCAAGCGAGCGTCGTCGGTTCGCGTGATCGATGCGAACACCCGAGAAAAACTGAAGTTCTCTGCGAAGATGATTTTTCTCTGCGGCTCTACCATCGGCAGCACGCAGATCCTGCTGAATTCCAAAAGCGAAACCTTCCCCGAAGGTTTGGGCAATACCAGTGGTGTGCTGGGGCGCTACCTTATGGATCACACCTACGGTAATGGTGCATTGGGAGTGATGCCTGGCTATCTGGAGAAATACCCATACGGATATCGGCCCAACCAGATCTACATTCCCCGGTTTAAAAACCTTACCAACGGCGAAGAGCCGTATCTGCGTGGCTATGGCTACCAGGCTGCTGCACAGCGTCTGGGCTGGAACTCAAAGTTCGGCGTGATTCCTGGCTTCGGGGCAAAGTTCAAAGAGGCAATGAAAGGCCCCGGCCCTTGGCTCATGTACGTGGCCGGCTTCGGCGAGGTTCTGCCGAACTATGAGAACAAGATGTTTCTGCACCCCACGTTGACTGACTCGTATGGCATCCCGTTGGCCTGCTTCGATTACGTCTACAGAGACAATGAAAAGGCCATGGTCAAGGACATCGTATCCGAAGCCCATCAGATGCTTGCCGATGCCGGGGCTGTGATGATCCAGGACTTCTCCGGTACACCTCCAGGAGCCAGTGTTCATGAAATGGGTACTGCTCGTATGGGCCGCAACCCAAAAGACTCTTTCTTGAACAAGTGGAATCAGAGCCATGAGGTTCCCAATCTCTTCGTTACCGATGGCTCCTGTATGACCTCTGCGGCCTGCGTAAACCCATCGCTCACGCTGATGGCGCTGACGGCAAGGGCAGTGGATCACGCCGTGACTGAGTTCAAGGCCGGTCGGATCTGACTTCACAACTGGGTATTTTTAATGAAAATCGTCCGTCGTACGCTGCTTGTATTGCTCGCAGTTGTGATGCTGCTTGGCATCTTTATCTACTTCTTCCTACGGTCCCAAGGGTTATTCCGTGACCCTGTCTATGATCAGGACCCGCCGCAAAACGTGAGTGTCGAATCGCCCGCTATTCTGGTCTTCGACAAGACCAATGGCTTCATTCACAAGGATGCGATTCCTGCGGCCAACGATTTGCTTGCTCGGCTTGCGCAGGCGAATGGCTGGCACATTTATCAAACAGAAAACGCCGCTATTCATAATGCCGCTGACCTAAGCAAGTTCGACGTTATCGTCTGGAATAACGTGTCCGGCGACGTCTTGACCGAGGCACAGCGCCAAGCTTTCGAGAGTTACCTCAGGAGCGGTGGCGGTTATGTAGGCCTGCATGCCTCTGGAGGCGATCCTGAATACGCCTGGTCTTGGTACGTGAGCGATGTGATCAAGGCGCAGTTCAAGGGGCACCCGATGTTTCCGCAGAAGCAATCCGCAACGCTGACCGTCGATGCACCAGCAGATCCGATTGTGGCCCACCTGCCACACACCTGGGTCATGGCGGATGAGTGGTACTCGTTCGATAAGAGTCCGCGCCCTGGAGTCGAGGTTCTACTGAGCATCGACGAGGCCAGCTATTCACCCAAGATGGTCGGAGTGGACATCAGCATGGGTAAGGATCATCCCATGATGTGGAAGCATTGCCTGGGCAAAGGTCGCGCGTTCTATTCCGCGCTAGGGCACTACGCTGAAATCTACAGTGATGCCAATTATTCAAGAGTGGTGGAGCAGGCGATTGTGTGGGCAAGCGGAAAGTCCGGCGCGCCTTGCAAGTCATCGACTGCAAATTAACGGTTAGGCTGCGGGTGGGTTTCTGATGGTCGATAAGATCAAAGTTGAGCGGCGCGGCAATGTTCTCTGCATCGGGTTCAATCGTCCTGAAAAGATGAACGCGATGGACATTGATCTCTATGTTGAATTGGCTGTGGCTTATGGGGTTCTGGATGCAGACCCCACTTTGCGCTGCGGCTTGCTCTATGGCGAAGGGAAACATTTCACCGCAGGGTTGGAGCTGGAGCAGTGGGCTGTTCAGTTCGCCAAAGGTAGCTTTCCAGCGCTACCGGAAGGCGCTTGCGATCCCTTTGGCCTTGATCCGTCTCGTCGTGTTCGCAAGCCGGTCGTCGTGGCCACGCAGGGCGTCTGCTACACCCTGGCGCTGGAGTTGATGCTGGCTGCTGATGTCCGAGTGGCAGCAGACAACTGCCGCTTTGGGCAAATTGAGGTTCAGCGCGGCCTTTATGCCGTGGGTGGGGCGACAGTTCGTTTTGTGCAGAACATCGGGTGGGGCAACACGATGCGTTACCTGCTTACGGGTGATGAGTTTGATGCGAACGAGGCTTATCGGATGGGATTGGTTCAGGCTATTTGCCCCGTTGGTCAGCAGTTCGAGGAAGCGCTAAAGATTGCTGAGCGCATCTCAAGTCAGGCTCCGCTTGGAGTCTCGGCCACACTTAATAGCAGCCGTCTTTCTATTAGTCAGGGCGAACAAGTTGCTATGGATCGGCTCATTCCCGACCTCCTGCCATTGATCAAGAGCAACGACTTCAAAGAGGGCGTTCAGTCCTTCCTTGAGCGAAGGGATGCAAGCTTCACGGGGCAGTAATACCCATCAGGCGGTGGAAGGCAAAATGTCTGTGAGAGGCACTCATTACGTTATTTGCTCTCATCTACGGTCATTTTCAACTCATAGTTCACGGTAACCAGAATGTCTAAAACTCACCTGTTCGATCTAGATGGCAAGATTGCATTCGTATCTGGCGCTAGCCGGGGTATCGGAGAAGCTATCGCCAAGCTGCTCGCCCAGCAAGGCGCCCATGTGATTGTGTCAAGCCGCAAGATAGACGACTGCCAGAAAGTCGCAGACGCCATCACCACTGATGGTGGTAAGGCCACAGCTGTCGCTTGCCATATAGGTGAGATGGAACAGATTCAGAGCGTCTTCACCTCTATTCGCGAACAGTTCGGTCGCCTCGATATCCTAGTCAACAATGCGGCCACCAATCCGCAGTTCTGCAACGTATTGGATACTGATCTGGGTGCTTTCCAGAAGACAGTCGATGTGAATATTCGCGGCTACTTCTTCATGTCAATCGAAGGAGGCAAGTTGATGAAGGAAAATGGTGGTGGAAGCATCATCAACGTGGCCTCGGTCAATGGCGTCTCTCCTGGGGAATTCCAAGGCATCTATTCGATGACCAAAGCAGCCGTGATCAGCATGACCAAAGTATTTGCGAAAGAGTGCGCGCAATTTGACATTCGCTGCAACGCGCTTTTGCCAGGGGCTACTGACACCAAATTTGCATCTGCACTGGTAAAGGACGACAACATACGTAATAAGCTGTTGCAGCGTATTCCAGCGAAACGAGTGGCTGAACCGAGTGAAATGGCCGGTGCAGTGCTATATCTCGCCAGCAGCGCTTCCAGCTACACAACCGGTGTGTCGCTGAACGTAGATGGTGGTTACTTATCCTGAGCTCACTAAAGTATGTGTTTAATAACCGCTATTGACCCAGAAGCGGCCACTCCTTTGAAATGCCTCCTAAGTCTTTTCAGGCAGTAGAGTGCTGTTTTCGTTTGTCGGCGGATCGGGACTCCACTTGCTCAGAGTATGCCCATCGACTTGGCTTTTTCTACCGCTTGCGCTCTACGCCTGGTGTTTCTGCTATCGATTTCCCATTGCCAGCCGTAGTGCTGGCTTTTTTTGCGGCATGTTTTTACACGATTTAATGCGGCTGGGTAAGTCGATTTGCGAAGACGCGGGCTTAGGCTCGAACGCTCATACAGTATCCCAGGGTCAGAGAAAGGAAGAGTTGCTGGTATGCCGTGACGCGTCATCCTCTGGTATCAACCCCAGCGGCAGAACATGCTCTTGGCAGAAGAGGGAGCCTACTGTGAGCGTGCTGATGTGGACGCCGTCGTTCACTAATCCCCGTTGGAGGAATTGCAGGTAGCGGTGTGTCGCTGACAGCCTGGAGTCGTGCTCTGCATAAAGGCTCGGCGCAACCAGCAAGGTCCCCGCTCTACGGGCGCGCATCTGTGGCAGCACCTCGCGAACAATGGACGCCAAGGTGAGATCAAACGGCCTTTCGACTTCATCCAAGTACCTCTCAGGCTGTGATGGTGAGCTATAAAACAGCGCATCAATAGGGCCAATCGTGACGCGGATTGTTCTGATCAGTTCGGCAGCCTGCTCAGGCGAAGTCAGGGGGCCAATGAACGTCTGCGGATACACGCCTTCGCTGGTCAGAATGGTGATCAAGGCCGACAGGGATTCGGCATGTTCCGCGACTAGCACCACGTCGTAACCGTCATTCCCATACTGGCGGGCAACGAGAGCCCCTCGGCTGGTTTGCGCACCAAACACCAC
Organism: Pseudomonas sp.; assembly: GCF_046581935.1. Lineage (GTDB taxonomy): Bacteria > Pseudomonadota > Gammaproteobacteria > Pseudomonadales > Pseudomonadaceae > Aquipseudomonas. Next base: position 40,365 of record NZ_JAYGFK010000023.1, on the reverse strand, counting down.
AATGGCTGGTTTCATAAAGCATTCCCATGAAAGATCTGTTGCGCTGCATCATTACCGCCGTACGTTGCCTGAACATTGCGTCGCGTTTTTTTACCATCCGTTACTATGTCGCCTCGTTAGCACCGTTCTGAGAGGCCGCGTTGCGCATCCTTCTAGTCGAAGATGATCTATCTCTGGCTCAAGCCCTCCAGGGCGCATTGGGGCGTCACGGCTTGGTAGTCGATATCGTCCATACGTTGGCCAACGCAGGCTCCGCTTTAAAGTTGAGCGTTCACGACCTCCTCGTGCTGGATCGCGGCCTGCCGGACGGTGATGGTGTTGGGTTTATTGCCACAGCTCGGCACCTTTCACCGGCACTCCCGATCATTCTGCTCACCGCGCGTGGTGAGGTGGCCGAACGCGTCGACGGATTAAACGGAGGGGCTGACGACTACATGGTGAAGCCTGTGGCGGTGGACGAGCTGTTGGCGCGTATCCGCGCTATAGCTCGGCGTCCATCTACGGTGGCGTTGCCCTGCGCCACCCTTGCTGCCTTGACCTTCGACTTCTCTGCGCGGGAAGCAATTGTCGATGGGCAGCCGCTGCTCCTACCCAGGCGGCAAATGCTTATCCTAGAAGCGCTGGTGTATCGCCAAGGTCGAACCGTGCAGCGCGAGAGTCTGCATGAGGCGGTGTACGGACTGGAGGACGAGATCCAATCGAACGCCCTCGACGCCCATGTATCGAAACTGCGCCGCGCTCTGAAAGATGCGGATGCAGGGGTAGAGATCATGATGATTCGTGGGGTCGGTTATTTGCTCAAGGAAGCCCAATGAGAGCGTTGCGCAATACCTCTCTGATAGGCCGACTGCTCTGGTCGCTGTGCCTAATTCAGGCGGTGGTGCTGGTGACTTCGATTGCCGGCATGCTGTATCACATCATCGACGAAAACTACGGGTTCATCGACGACGCCACCATAGAGGCAGTGGTCGACTCCACGTCGGTGCAGACTGATGCTTTGCGGTTAAATCCCATTGCTGCCCTACGCGAGCTGCAAGCCGCGAACCCCGGTTTATGGGTTGTCATCGCAGACGAAAAAAACAATCGGGCGTACCTGGGTGTAGTGCCCCCAGCGTTCCTTGATCTGGAAAAGAATCTCCCATTGCTCGGCCCCACCCATGTACGCGCGTTGCCGGGTAGAGATGATCTGACGGTGCGCATCGAGGTCAAGTCGATCCAGAATCACAGTGTCCACATCATGGCCGGCGGCGCTGCAACGTCGAACTTCAACACCTTTGTTTTTCAAGCTACTGGGTTTCTCAGTCCGTACTTCCTGATACCGCTGATTTTGTTCACCCTGCTGGCCACACCCATCGTGGTGCTTCACGCGACCCGTAGCGTACGCAAACTCGCCAAAGACGCGTCAGAGTTAGATATTTCAAATCTCGATGCACACTTGGCAGAGGATACGGTGCCACGTGAGATTCGTCCGCTAGTGTCCGCGTTCAACGCCACAATGGATCGACTGGGGAAGGCCTACCATGCGCGCGACCGGTTTCTACGCGATGCCGCCCATGAATTAAGAATGCCCATTGCCGTGTTGATGGCACGCATCGACGGCATGCCGGCGCACCCTTTAAAGTCGGTACTTTTGCTCGACCTGGCACGCCTGGCTAACGTGGCCGAGCAGTTGCTTGACTTACAGCGACTGCAATCGCCGGAGGTCGACTTCGCACCTGTAGACCTCGTTACTCTGGTGCGGGAGGTAGTGTCTGAATTAGCACCGATAGTGCTGCCCCGATGCGACGATCTGGTGCTTAACGCCCCGGACCATCCGGTATGGGTTCTTGGCCAAGCCAGTTCGCTGAGCCGTGTCATCACCAATTTGGTTCAGAACGCACTCTTGCATGGGGGCGGTAAGGGCACCATCAGTGTAATGGTGGATGCAAATGGAACGGTGGCCGTGGCGGACCAAGGTTTGGGTGTTACCCCCGAGGACCGCGAACATATTTTCCAGCCGTTCTACCGCGGCGCTACTGATAAGCCCGGCCACGGGCTGGGTTTGCACCTGGCACAGGAGATTGTCCGGGCGCACAAAGGGCGAATTACCGTAGCTGATGCGCCAGCAGGCGGCGCGTTATTCTCTGTGCAGTTGCCCTTATTGCCTGAGCGCGATTCACGTTGGCACGGCTGAGCTGCAATAGCCAAAGCTTACCCCACTACGAAGAAAGTTGAGCGGATACCAGTACCTATACAGACCAGTTCGCAGAAGTATGTTTTAAGCTAAGGGTAGCGGCACAATAACATCCCAGGGCTATAAGCCCTGGGTTGCCAGTAATTTTACAAGAAGGCTTGGAGGCCGGTCTGCGCCCTGCCCAAGATCAAAGCGTGAACGTCATGAGTTCCCTCATAGGTGTTGACCACTTCTAAATTGACTAGGTGCCGTGCTACACCAAACTCGTCGCTGATGCCGTTGCCGCCCAGCATGTCACGAGCCATTCGAGCGATGTCCAGAGCCTTGCCGCAACTGTTGCGCTTCATAATCGAGGTGATTTCCACGGCAGCGGTGCCCTCGTCCTTCATCCGGCCGAGGCGCAGACAGCCCTGCAGAGCCAGGGTGATCTCGGTCTGCATATCGGCCAGCTTCTTCTGGATCAGTTGGTTGGCCGCCAGTGGGCGACCGAATTGATTACGGTCGAGCACGTACTGACGTGCGGTGTGCCAGCAGGCTTCGGCGGCACCGAGAGCGCCCCAACTAATGCCGTAGCGCGCGGAGTTCAGGCAGGTGAACGGGCCACGCAGGCCGCGCACATCCGGAAAGGCGTTCTCTTCGGGGCAGAACACGTTGTCCATGACGATCTCGCCGGTGATCGAAGCGCGCAAACCAACCTTGCCGTGAATCGCCGGAGCGGAGAGACCTTCCCAGCCTTTCTCTAGGACGAAGCCGCGGATCTCACCGGCATCGTCCTTGGCCCAGACCACGAAGATATCGGCGATCGGGCTATTGGTGATCCACATCTTGCTGCCGGTCAGGCGATAGCCGCCTTCGACCTTCTTCGCCCGGGTGATCAGAGAGCCCGGGTCAGAGCCGTGGTTCGGCTCGGTTAGGCCAAAGCAACCGATGTACTCGCCGCTGGACAGTTTGGGCAGATACTTCTGTTTGGTCGCTTCGTTTCCGAACTCGTTGATCGGCACCATCACCAGCGATGACTGCACGCTCATCATCGAGCGGTAGCCGGAGTCGACGCGTTCGACCTCACGGGCAATCAGGCCGTAGCACACGTAGTTTAGGCCGCTGCCACCGTAGGCTTCGGGGATCGTGGCGCCCAGCAGGCCGGTTTCGCCCATCTCGCGGAAGATCGCCGGATCGGTGTGCTCATGGCGGAAGGCTTCGAGCACACGCGGGGTGAGCTTGTCTGCGGCGAACTGCTCGGCGCTATCGCGCACCATGCGCTCTTCTTCGGTCAGTTGCTGGTCGAGCAGCAGCGGGTCGATCCAGTTGAAACTAGCCTTGTTGGTCATTTGCTAAACCTTGAAAAGGTGATTTGGGTGTTGGGCAGAAGTTCTGCCGGTGTGGTTGTCGGTCTCGTTCAGGCTGTTACCTGCCGGCCATTGCGCGCCAGCAGTACGCGGGCCAGGGCGGGAGTGAGGATCAATGCGCCGAGCATGTTCCAGATGAACATGAAGGCCAGCAGGATGCCCATGTCGGCCTGGAACTTGATCGGTGAGAAGGCCCAGGTGGCGACCGCAATGCCCAGCGTTACGCCGGTCAGTACCACCACCTTGCCGGTGGACAGCAATGCCAGGTAATAGGCGCGTGACAGGGCGATGCCCTGGCGCAGGTTGGCCAGGGTCACGCTCAGGATGTACAGCGAGTAGTCCACACCGATGCCCACGCCGAGGGCGATCACCGGCAGCGTGGCAACCTTCAGGCCTATCCCCAGGCCGACCATCAGCGCCTCGCAAAGAATCGAGGTGAGCATCAGCGGCAGCACCGTGCAGACCACTGCACGCCAGGAACGGAAGGTGATGTAGCACAGCAGGCTGACTGCGATGTAGACCATCAGCAGCATCTGCACGTTGGCCTTCCTCACCACAATGTTGGTGGCAGCCTCGATGCCGGCGTTGCCAGCGGCGGACATGAACTTCAGATCATCGGTGTCGTTGGTCGCGGCGAAGGCTTCCACAGTGCTGGCCACGCGGGCCAGGGTGTCGGCCTTGTGGTCGGCGAGGAACACGTTGAGGGTCAGCAGGTCGCAGTTCTGGTTGAACAGCTCGCGTGGCGCGCGGGTAATGATTGCGTTGAGTAGGCCCTGGTTACGTGGGATCTCGTACCAAGTCAGGCTGCCTTCGTTCATGCCCGCGGCGGCCTGTTTGCTCAGGGCGGCCAGAGAGGTGGTGGAGACTACGCCGGGCAGTTGTTGCAGGCGGGCTTCCAGGGCATCGACTTTCACCAACGTCTCGTAGTTAGCGCAGTAATATTCCGGCGTCTTGACCATCACTACGTACTTGTCGCTGCTGGCCGCGTAGTTTCCGACCATGAAGGCGTTGTCCTGGTTGTAGCGCGACTCGGGGCGCAGTTCGGGCGCACCGGGGTCGAGGTCGCCGACCTTGAGGTTGAGGCTTACGGCAAAACCAGCAAACGCCAGCGCAGCGCCAACGATCAATGCTCCTTTGCTCCAGCGGCCGGGCTGGGTGAAGCGGTCGAGGAAGGCCCACAGGGCATGACGTTCGTGCAGTAGATCGCTGGTGGCGCGCTGTTCGGCTTCGGCCTCACGGCGTGCGGCGGTCTTGCTGACGCCGGTGTAGGAGAGCAGCACCGGCAGCAGCACTAGGTTGGTCAGCACCAGCACCAGTACGCCGATGGTGGCAGTGACGGCCAGATCCTGGATCACCGGGATGTTGATGATCATCAGTACTGCGAAGCCCACCGCGTCGGCCAGTAGGGCCATGGCGCCGGTGAGGAACAGACGGCGGAAGGTCAACCGCGCTGCGGTGAGCTTGTCGGCTCCACGGCCGATGTCCTGCATGATGCCGTTCATCTTCTGCGCACCGTGGGACAGGCCGATGGCGAAGATCAGGAAGGGCACCAGGATCGAGTAGGGGTCGAGGTCGTAGCCGAGCGTCGCCAGTAGGCCTAGCAGCCAGACTACGGCGACCACCGAGCAAAGCAGCACCAGCAGGGTGCTACGCACGCAACGGGTGTACCAGTACAGCACCAAGGCGCAGATCAGCAGCGTGCCGGCGAAGAACAGTTGCATCAGCGCCAAGCCTTCCATCAGATCGCCGACCACCTTGGCAAAGCCGGTGATGGCCACGTCGGTACTGTCGTTACTGTAGCGCTCGCGCAGTTCGTCGAGCGTTTGCGACAGTGCCCGGTAGTCCAGCGGCCCGTGGTCGGAGCCAGCGGTGGCGGCGTCCTGTAGCGGCAGGGTGATCACGGTGGAGCGCAGGTTGGGCGCCACCAAGCGACCGATCTCGCCGGAGCGCTCGACGTTCTGCCGCACCTGCTCGACGCTGGCTGGCGAACCGTCATAGTCCTCGGGGATCACCGGGCCACCGTCGAAGCCTTCCTCGGTCACTCCGATCCAGCGGGTGGCTGGCGTCCACAACGATTTCATGTAGGGACGATCAACACCAGGTAGCAGGAACAACTCATCGTTGAGCTGTTTCAGGGTTTCTAGGTACTTGGCGTCGTAGACGTTGCCGGTCTTGGCGCGCAACGCGATGCGCAGGGTGTTGCCGCCTTCGCCGAGCTGGCCGCGGTACTGGAAGTAGTTCTCGATGTACGGATGGTCGATCGGGATCATCTTTTCGAACGCCGCGCTCAGGCGCAGATCCTGCGCCTGCCAGGCGAGCACTGTGCTGATCAGTAGGCAGAGGCCGATCACCACTTGACGGTACTTGAACAGCAGGCGTTCGGGCAGGCTGCCGGAGTGGGCGTCGAACAGGCCGATGGAGTTTTCGCTGCCGTTCTGCAGGGTGGTGGCTTTACTGTTCACGGGTGGCGCTCCGGTTCAAGGCATCTAGATTCAGGCGCGACAGGCCACGTGCGCCACTGAGTACGAGCTGACCGTCGACCAGTTCGGTCAGGCCTGTCAGGTAGGTCGGTTCGTCCAGTGTTGTGGTGCTGAAGCCCTGGAGCGGGTCGCGGCTGGCGAGTAATCGGCCGGACTCGTCGAGCAGTAGAACGCGGCCATCGTCCAGCCGGGTGCCGGCGGTAATGGTAATGGGCTGCGGATTGGGCACGGCCTGCCAGCTGTCTCCGCCGTCCTCGGAGAGATAGGCCTTGCCGCGCAGGCCATACGCGAGCAGGCTATTCCGGCCGCTGGCTACCAGACCGAACAGCGTGCCGCTGGCTGGGGAATCCAGTGTCTGGAAGCTGGCACCGCCATCGCGCGAGCGCAATAGCAGGCCCTGTTCGCCTGCAATGAATAAGTCGGTGCCCAGTGACTCGATGGCGTACAGATGCAGTGCGCCGGGGTTGTCCAGGTGCTCGTCGACCGGTTGCCAGGTAGCGCCGCCATCATCGGTGGCGAAGGCCAGGCCGTAGGCGCCGACCGCTAGGCCACGCTTTTCGTCGCTGAAGTGCACGGCCAGGAAGGGTTTGTCAGGCCCGTCGGACATCAGGTTCTGCGCATCGCGCAGGCGCCGTTCAGCTGCCTGGCCCGGTTGCGCGGCCAGCCGTTGTTCGGCTTCTTCCAGCACCAGGCGGGCGGCTTGTCGGCCATCCAGCTGTACCTTCCAGCTGAGCCCGGCGTCATCGCTGTGCAGGATCGTACCGGCGTGACCGATGGCCCAGCCTTTATCTGGAGTGGGAAAATCAACGCGCGTCAGGGTGACACTGACCGGTACCTCTACCTGTTGCCAGGATTGGCCCTTATCTCTCGAGCGGAGGATGAAGCCGCGCTCGCCAACGGCGACTAGTGCATCACCAGCCTGGGTGACATCGAGGATCAAGGCGCGTTGCGCCATCGTGCTGTGCAGGGCCGGCTGCTGCAGCGGATCGGTTGGTACCGCCTGCTCGTTGGCACTAGCGGCTGCGCCGAGGCATAGCACCAAGGCCAGGAGGCCGGGTCTGAATCTTTGCATCTGTAATTACCTCGAGCGGAGGGTGGGCAGCGAGTGCCCACCTTTACTACTTACTGGTCAGCGGACGGAGTCCGACGCGACCGCATTGCCGGTGAAGAAGTTCTCCGGCTTGCGTGGCACCACCGAGTAGCGCTCGCCGTTGAGTCCTTGCACCACGCTGTAGGTGCCGGCCTGCAGGTTGTAGATGACTACTGGCTTGACCACCACGGCAGGGATCTTCGGAACCACGAACGGCAAGGCTTGGTTTACCCGCCACAGCTTGCCCTGAGCGTCGTAGCCGTCAGCTAGAGCGATGGTCCAGCTGTCCTCGTCGATATAGAAGCGGCGCTTCGGTACCGCATGGCGTTTGCCTGGTGCGACCGTGGCTTCCACTTCCCAGACGCGGTGCAACTCCCAGCGCATTTTCTCGGGGTTGAGCACGTCCTTGGTGTTGACCTCGTCTGGCTTGAGCGAGTGGAAGTTGTTGAGGTTGTAAGGGATGTACATTTCCTTCTTGCCAATCAGCTTCCACTCGTAGCGATCCGGATGGCCGATGAAACCATGCACTTCATCGAAGTAGTTGGCGCCTGACGCAACGAAGTCCGGCGTGTCGTAGCCGACGGTAGGAGCCTTGCGCACTCTTCGCTGGCCGACCAGGTACTGCCAGGCATCACGTGGATTGGCGGCGTTTATGCTGTCGTGGGTGACCAGCGATTCACCAGCCTTGAACGGAGGTTCGTTGGTGAGGAAGCGCAGTAGTACGTAGCGACCTGGCCATTTTTCCGCACTGCCATCCTGGTAGTAGTAAGGGTACTGCCAGTTTTCCACGCCGCGGCTGGCCATGGTTCGCGAGCCATCGGCGTTACCGATGGTGTTGCGGTAGCCCATTTCGATGGACTCGGCCTCAACCCGTAGTAGAAAGTTCCAGATCAGTTCGTTGCCGTTCTGCGGAATCGGGAACGGGATACCACCGTAGCAGCCTTGTACTGACAAACCGTTCTCGGTCAGTTGGCAGCGCGTGGCGTTGGTCATGGTGTTGTCATACACCCACTGTGGTGCGGCAGCTGTACGGTGAGTGGGGTAGACATCCAGGTGGAAGCTGTTTGGGTACTTCTGCAGCAAGGCCTGGGTGCCTTCGCTTAGCTTGTCGGCGTACTGGTCGGCGTTGGCCGCAGTAATACGCAGCAGAGGTTTTTCACCGGGAAAAGGGTCTGCTGGCACATCGCCAAATTTGGCACCCGCTAGATCAGTTGTCAGTCCGCCAGTCCAGGCTGGAATGCTGCCGTCGGCGTTACCTGCGCGTTCGGCGCCTAGTGGTGTAAGCGTGGATTTCAATGCTTCAGCCTCTTGAGGCGTCACAGCAGCGAGTGACTGACCTGCGAGCAGGCTGGCGGCAAGGGCAGTCAACAGCAGAACTTGTCTTTTCATCTTGTTGTTCTCCGTGGATCAGAAAGTGCGCTGGATCGAGAAGGCAATGAAGTCCCTGTCTTTGAGCGATTGCTCAAATGTGTAGATGTTGTTGCCATCGATAACCGGCCCCCCATCGCCAAAGAAATTGGTGTAGCTGAGCGAGGCGTACCATTGCTTCTGGTAGTCAGCCTTGAGCGCTACGGTGAAGTCGCCTCCGTGTTCTGGTGCGAATGCCTGTGGGGTTACTGAAGAGCGGCCATAGGGGGTGTAGCCGACCGTAATGGGCACTTGTACGTCGACACCTGGCAGCACCTGGAAGTACTGCGGTTCAAAGGTGAAACGCAGTGAATAGGCATCACGCGTGGTGTTGGGATCGAGGTTTTGGGAGTTCTGCTTGACCTTGAGGCGACGGTTGAAGGCCACCTCACCAGCCAGAGATGCACCATCCCAGAGTGCTGAACCTCCGTAGACATTGATCATCGATATCTGCGCATGCAGCGAGTCGCCAACCGGGTAGAGCGCATTGCTGTTGTTATCTGCGGTCATATCGCCGGTTACCACTACGCCCCCAATGGGAGCCAGCGGTGTGTCGACACGCATCGAGATTTCACCTGCGACGTTGGCTTCGCCGACGGTGGTGCTGAAACTGGCACCGAATACTTTGACATCTTCCGGGTAAACGTTGATGAAACTGTTGTCCCCCCCGAGGAAGCCAGGACGGAAGTACCAGATAGGTGTCTTTTCGTGATAACGAGCCGCGTACAGGCCGAACTCCCAGTCGCTCAGTGCGAAGCGCACCTGGCCGCCAAATTGGCCTGAATCACGGGCTTCGATATCGTCGCCACGAAGTAAAGGTGCGCCAGCAAAGAACATCCGTTCAGCACCATCGCCGATAAAGTCACCTGTGCTGAAGTAGCTACCTGAGCTTGGCAGGCGTGTCCTGTTCCATTCGAACTGGTAATAGGCGCCAATGCTGACTGTGTCGGTCAACTGCCAGTTGAAGGAGGCCTGCTCGGTGGGCAGGAGGATTTCCTTGAACTGCGAGCCAGGCACCGACTGCAGCTTGACCAGATCCACGTGGCCTTGTGCGCTGGCAATACCGTTGGCGCCAAAGAAAAGGCTTTCACCGTAGATCTGGTTGAACTGACCTAGACGAACAGACAGGCGGGTCGACCCGATGTCGCGGGCTCCGTACACAAACGCGTCCAACAGTTCGGCATCACGACCGTGCAGGTCGCGGGTCTTATTGGTGAATTCGTTGTAATCCACACTCACCGGATTGGCGGTGCCTGGTGAGTTGTTGTCATTACTCTTGTTGTACACCGTGTCATACCAGGCCGCGCCACTGATCCGCGCCCCAACGTTCTGGTATTTGATATCCAGCTCGGATAGCAGGTCGAAGCGATTAGAGATCAACCCGGTGCTGAAATTGCGGTCACCATCATCTCTGTTGGGGTTGGGGGAAGACGCGGTGATGTTGTCCGCTCGCTCGTTCAGGCGCCAGGCGTTGCTGTACTTGATGGTGTTATCCCAGCTGGTGGATAGGCCTTCGATACCAGTGTCGAACTGGAAGGCCAGTACGTTGGCCGAACACATGGCCATGGCGATGCCAAGGGCACTGGCATTGCGTAGGGATGCGGGTACAGCTGAGTGGCGTTGCTTGTTCATGGATACCTCTTCTGCATTCTTGTTGTTGTTACAGGTGGTTCCATCCGTACTTACGGATGCTCGTATCGGCAGTTCTGTTGGTGCTCCTTGATTCAGGTGCGGTGTTGCTCGGGGAGGGCGAGTGCGGCAATGCCTGCGCACGCGATCTGTTCGTCGAAGTCAGCTCTAACGCCGCTGGCAGCGATGCCGCCCAGACAATGACCGTCTTGCAGTACAGGCAGGCCTCCTGGCATTGGAATCACCCCATGCAGAGAGGCAGCACCAGGTTGGCCAGCACTGATCATGTCGGCGAAGAAACGAGTGGGGCGGCGCGTCAGGGCAGCGCTACGCGCCTTGTCGATGGCGATCTGTGCCGAAGATGGAGTGGCGCCAGATAGCCGGCGAAAGGCTAGTAAGTGCCCCCCGTCATCAACCAATGCGATGGACACTACCCAGTCGTTGCGCAGCGCTTCGGTGGTGGCTGCATCGAGTATTTCCTCGATTTCCTGAGCGTCGAGAGTGAGTCGTTCGTGCATCAGTAGGCTCTCTTATTTTTGTGCATTATTTTTATATTTTGCTTTATAAGGTGCTTTGTGCACAAAAATAGGCCGCTTACCGAAAAGAAGTCAAGGAAAAAAACGGGGCTCGAACGGGCGGCGACCGATCCATCGACATAGGGAAACAACAAGATGAAAACCCTACCTACAGTGTTCTCGCGCCTGTCTATTGGCGCTCTGCTGGCGCTTGGTTTCAGCCTGCTATGTGGATTTAGCGTATTGCTGGCAGCGTCGGCTGCCTGGAACCTACATGCAGTGTTGCGTGGTGGCTCGAGTCTGGAGGCCATTGCCAGCATGCATGCCGGCATTCTCGATACTCGTATCGCCGAGAAGAGCTATCGGTTGGATGGAGGTCGTGCGGCATATGAAGATGTGTTACGTCGCAGCCGGATGCTGGAGGAGCACCTAAGTGGTATCGAGGAGTGGCGACAGACGCTGGATGAGGTTAGCCAGCGTTATCGTGAACAGTTTGTCCGCTTGGCCGGCGCGCGTGAGCGACTGATCGAGACTCGACAAGCCATGAGCCGTGAAGCCGAAAACGCTCGGGTCGGTTTCGAAAGTGTGGAACAGGACTTGATTGAATCGCTGACGCAGCAACATGGCGACATGCAGGCAGCGTTGGCGCTTACCGAAAGTGCGACGGCATTGATGCGTAAGTTGCTGGCGCTTCGCACCGCCGAGTGGGATTACGGTTTGTCCTTCGAAGATACCCGCTATGATCAATGGACTCTTCTTCTGAGCGACCTCCGCTCTTCGACTCAGGCCTTGGCTGGTGGAGCTCAGGTACAGCAGAGGGAGCTGCTCGACGAGGCTTTGGAGTCTCTAGAGTTGTATCGCGCAGCTTTCGAGCAATACCGCGCAAGCGTCATCGCCAGTCGCGAGGCTGAGCATGAACTGGACGTTAGCGCTGAGCGGATGCTGCAAGTCTCCGATACTGCCCGGCAGCAGATCGCAGCACGCCAGAATCACCTACAGCGTGATGCCTATGTCTGGCTGGCGACGATGAGCTTGCTGGTTCTGACATTGGGGATCGCTGCTGCGTTGCTGATTCGCCGCCAGATTATCCGCCCGTTACGCGCCACTGCTGCTGTGGTTGAACAGGTCGCAGCTGGTCGTTTGGACATTATCATTGAGGGGCAGCGCGGCGATGAGTTGGGCCTTGTGCTGGAGGCGATGCGACGTATGCGCGAGAGCCTGCATGGCATCGTAAGTCGTATTGAGCAGGGCTCATTGAGTTTGAGTAGGGCTGCCCATGACTTGGCCCAGGTTACCGAGGAGCAGGCACAAGGAGCAGAAGTACAGTCGGCAGAGACAGAGCGCGTTCTTGGGGCCATGCTGCGGATGAATTCAAGCCTAGGAGATGTTGCCAGCCGTACCGAGCAAGCGGCTATGGCAGCGGGCTCTGCCCGACGCGGCAGTGAGTCCGGCAGCGAGGATGTTGGAGCCGTAGTTCGCCAGGTAGATTTGCTGGACGAGCAGGTGCGTCTAGCCAGCCAGGGCATGCAGGCTTTGGATGTGCAGAGCATCAGCATCGGGCGTGTGCTGGAGGTCATTCAAGGATTGGCTGAGCAAACGAACCTACTGGCTCTCAATGCGGCCATTGAGGCCGCCAGGGCAGGAGAGTTGGGGCGCGGGTTTTCGGTGGTTGCCGACGAGGTGCGTACTTTGGCCAATCGCACCCAGACTGCGGCCACCGAGATCGCCGGTATGATCGAGTCGCTGCAGCGTGATAGTAAGGAAGGGCTTCGCCGTATCGAGCGGGCTGGTGAGGAGTCTCGGCGCGCCCGTGAACACTCGGCACTAGCAGGGCTGGCGCTGGCCGGTGTGAGCCGGGATGTATTGACCATCGACGCGATGAATCGGGAGATCGCCGACGCTACTCATGAACAAAGTCATATGGCTGGAGAAGTCAGCCATCGCATGGACAGCGTGCGTGAGTCGGCCGAGCAGGAGCGCAAACGTAGTGAACGACTGCGTAGCGCTAGCCGTGAGCTGGAACGTTTGGCCGGGCAGTTGCGCCAGGCGCTGGAATATTTTCGCTTGAGCTGACCGATTGCCGCGTGTGGTGCGCTCTATTCCAAGTGTTGGCTGCTCTTGATGTTAGATAAATTGCACAAATCTTTCTTTGTGCATAAAATTTCAAGGAATGCAGAATTTCCGGATACCTATCCCATGTCCAGCCCTCAAAGTGGTTCCCTGATCGAAGTTGCCTTACAGCAAATGAAGAAGTCGATCATTTGCTGTGAAATGGCGCCTGGAGAAAAGCTCAAAGTGTCCGAGCTTTCCCAGGTCTATGGCTTGAGCAGTTCGCCTATTCGTGAAGCGCTCAATCGCCTTGCCCAGGAAGGAATCGTTGAAGCGAGCGAGAACAAGGGGTTCCGTGTCGCCGGTCTATCGGTCGAAGATTTTCGTCAGATCACCCACTTGCGCCGCCTGTTGGAGTGTGAGGCGCTGGCCGAGGCGATCCGCCATGGTGACGATGCCTGGGAGGCAACCGTACTGGGGGCCTTCCATCGATTGGGAGTCGTCGAGAAACGGCTGAATAGCATTTCAGTGGCGCTGGACGATGGCTGGTCGGAACGGCATAAGGCCTTTCATTTCGCACTGTTCTCGGCTTGCCCATCGCCTATGTTGCTGCGCCTGATCGACTCGCTATTCGATCAGGCCGAACGTTACCGACGCTTCTCAGCGCTACACCGTAAGGTAGAGCGTCATAAGGGTAATGAGCATCAGAAATTGATGGACGCTGCCCTGGCGCGAGATGTCGATGGTGCAGTGGCTCTCCTTGACAAGCATATCGGCGGAACGTTGTCTCATGTGACAGACGTATTACTGCAGCAGCATTCGACCTTGCAATAAGGGATGCAACGCCGCGGGTGGCGGCGTACAGAGCCTTTTGCTGTTTGGATAGGGACACGGGGCACCTCTTGAGTGGCCGTGTTTGTTGCTGTGGTATTTGTTGTTCGATACAGCTAGGAGCACTATTTCGGGCTTTGCAAAGAAAAAGCACGGCCCGCATAGCAGCGTGGCACTGCGCGGGCCGTGTAACGCTCAATCGTCAGCTTTTCAAGCGGTCTAGGCAGTGTGTGATCAAATCCAAGGCGCCCTGTAAATTATTGGCACCTCCGTAGACGTAGTGGTCGGGGCGTACCAGTAGTACTTGGCAGTTGCGCAGGGCCATCCATTGCTCGAGTAGGGCGTCGTGTTCGCGATACTGATTTTCCTGCTTGGGGTTCTCGGTCAGTTGAACTACCCGTACCGGTAGGCCACGCCAATCAGGCTTGTCGTCCAATGCGGCGAGCAACTCTTCGGTTTGAGCGAAGTCTTCGCCGATCACCAAGCGCAAGCTCTGCCCGGTGAATCGGTCGAGGAGGTTTTCGCTACCATGATGGTCGGTTACCCGGGGTTGTGGGAACAGCTCGCCCGCGGGGGCGCGAGAGTCGATGAAGCCGCTCTTCAGGCCTGGAATGAGCGACTGGCGAATGGTGCCTGCTGGGGATGCTTTCAAGCTCTCCAGCAGGCGAATATCGCGCTCTGCTGCTCTGGCTGTGTCACGTTCGCAGATCGTTTGTCCGAATTCCTTGGCGACTTCGGTCGTGCGTCGTACGTGTGGCGCGCGTTCCGGCTGGTAGCTGTCTAGCAGGGAGGAAGACGAGAGACCACGGCGTACCAGCGCTAGCTTCCAGATAAGGTTCATGGCATCGCGAATGCCCTGGCACATGCCTTGAGCGAGGAAGGGCGGCGTCATATGAGCCGCGTCGCCGAGGAAGAAGATGTTGCCAACGCGCCAGCGTTCGAGGATCAGGGCATGGAAGCGATAGGTCGAGGCACGCCAGATCTCGTAGTCTTCGGCAGGCAGCCATCGTGATATCAGGCGCTGGATCGATTCGGGATGGACGATGTCGGTCGGGGTTTCGTCGTCTTTGATCATGAACTCCCAGCGGCGATGGCGGCCGGGCCCAACTACGAAGGTGCTGGGCCTGCTCGGCTCGCAGTACTGCACATTTGTCTCGGGCAGCGTAGCGCCCGCTCCTTCCTTAAGCAGAACGTCGACCACCAGCCATGGTTCGTCGAAGGCCAGGTCTTCCATATTCAGTTGTAGGTTGGTGCGTATTGGGCTCGTGCCGCCATCACAGGCCAGCACGTAGGCGGCACGGGCCTTAAAGTCGATTCCGTCTTTGCCACGGATGTGCACCAGCGAGCTTTGCTCGCTTTGCTCAATTGCGGTGACTTCTTGGCCAAGTAGAATCTCGACTGACTCAGAGCATTGCAGGCGAGCACGTAGGGCCCGTTCCACTGGCGGTTGTGAGAACACATAGTTAGGTGCCCAGCCCAGGGCATAAGGGGGCTTTGCCGCATCTATGCGCCGGATCAACGTACCTTCGCTATTGAGGTAGTGTGATGCTCGATAGGGCATCACATGCGCAGCGATATCGTCTGCAAGACCGAGGTTGTCAAAGGTGCGCATTACCTCATGATCGAAGCCCATCGCGCGAGGGTTCTGGTAGACGGTCTCGCTCTTGTCCAGCACAAGGGTGCGCAACCCCCACTGGCCAGCAAGACTTGCAGCGGTTGCTCCCACAGGCCCCATGCCCACGATAATCAGGTCGTAATCCATAGCGTTGTCCTCTTGTTGTTGTCTGGTGCGCCTAGCTCACGCCTGGGTATAGGCGGTCTTCAGGGTGGTAAAGAAATCGATGGCATGACGCCCCTGTTCGCGAGGGCCGTGACTGGAGGCTTTTGTGCCTCCGAAGGGGACGTGATAGTCGACTCCGGCGGTGGGGGTGTTGACCATCACCATGCCGCTTTGTACATGGCGCTTGAAGTGCGTAGCGTGTTTGAGTGAAGTGGTGCAGATACCGGCAGAAAGGCCGAAGGGACTATCGTTGGCTACTTGTAGTGCCGCTTCGTAGTCGTCCACGGCAATGACGCAGGCTACCGGCCCGAAGATTTCCTCTTGGGCGATACGCATGTCAGAGCTCGCTTCGAGGAACAGCGCAGGACTCATGTAATGGCCTTCTTTGTCGCGTTTCAGCAACTGACCGCCGTGTGCCAGGACGGCGCCTTCGGTGAGGCCTATGGCTATGTAGTCCAGGTTCTGCTGCAGCTGTGCAGCATCGGCTACTGGTCCGATATGGCTGTCCGGTGATAGTGCATGACCGACACGAAGGCTATCCAAGCGAGTCGTCACAGCATCGACGAAACGCTGGTGAATAGCCTTTTCTACGATGAAGCGCGAGGAGGCGGTACAGCGCTGGCCGGTAGAAAAGTAAGCACCCTGCACTGCGCATTCCACGGCCTGTTCAAGGTTGGCGTCGGCCAGCACAACCAGTGGATTCTTGCCTCCCATCTCCAGCTGTAATCTGGCGAAACGCGGGCCGGCGCTTTCCATCAGGCGGCGGCCTGTGGCCGTAGAGCCGGTGAAGCTGATTGCCCGAACGGCCGGTGCATCGGCCAGGGCTTGACCGATCACACTGCCTCGGCCCATCAGCAGGTTGAATGTACCCGGTGGCAGACCGGCGCGGCTGATGATCTCGGCCAGTGCCCAGGCGCTACCGGGAACCAGGTCGGCGGGCTTGAACAGTACGGCGTTGCCGTAGGCCAGGGCCGGGGCGATCTTCCAGGCCGGAATGGCGATAGGAAAGTTCCACGGGGTGATGATGCCGACTACCCCGACAGACTGACGCAACACGTCGACCTCGATACCGGTGCGCACCGAGTCCAAATGCTCGCCGCTGACACGCAGGGCTTCCCCGGCGAAAAACTTGAAGATCTGCCCGGCACGGCCGGCCTCGGCGATGGCTTCGGTCAGCACCTTGCCTTCTTCGCGAGCGAGCAGGTGGCCCAACTCTTCGCGTCTGGCGAGAATTTCGCTGCCGATCAGGTCGAGCGCGTCGGCGCGTCGCTGCGGGCTGTAGGCTGCCCAAATGGGTTGCGCCTGTTCGGCTGCGGTAATGGCGCGCCGGGTATCCTGGGCGTCTGCCTGGGCATATAGGCCGACGAGGTCGGTCGCATCGGAAGGGCTGAAATTTTCGCGTACTGCCTGGCCTTCGCACCAGACGCCGTCGATGAAGTTCTTGTGCATGAAGATTCTCTAGCCACTATGACGTGCGGCCCCGGAGCGGGCTCCAGGGCCGGGCGGGACGGCCTACCAGCTAACGCGCTGCTCGGCGATGCGCTGGCGGGTCGACTCGATCCATTGCTCGCGGGTCTGGAAACCCGGCCGGTGACGGCACATGGCTTCGGTGATGGCGAGAATCTGTTCGCTGCTCTGTTCAAGATCGAGCGGTTCGCGGCATGGCTGGTTGGTGTAGAAGGGGGAGTCCACGTACATCTCGATGGGATTACCTTCTGGATCCTTGAAATACAGCGACCAGGCGTTGCCGTGATCGACCTGATCAATCGGGCCAAGGCCATTGGCTTTTGCGAAGGCGTAGTAGGTTCTTAGGTCTTCCAGGCTGTCGAGCAGGAACGACAACTGGTTGATCGGGTTGAAAGGTAGATCGGTTGGCTTGCCGTCGAACAGCACCAATTGGTGGTGGATCTCAGGATTTTGGGTCATGAAGAACAGGCGGTGGCCGGTGGAGGCAACGCCCTTGTCGCTGATGACGAAGCCCAGTTTGCTGCAGTAGAACTCGACCATGTTGTCCAAGTCGCTGCAGAAGGTACCGGTGTGGGTGAAGTTGATGCGGGGCAGGGTAGCCATGTGCGGATTCCTAATCTTGTGCTTGTTCGAGGATGGATGGCTCAGGCTTCGTCGATAACCGGGTTACTCAAGGTGCCGATCTGGCTGATCGTCACTTCGAATACATCCCCAGGCTTGAGGAAAATCGGCGGATTGCGTTTGAAGCCGATACCGCTGGGGGTTCCGGTGGCGAGAATGTCGCCGGGATTCCAGTCCAGTGCCTGGGAGACATAGGAAATGAGGTGCGGGATGTCGAATGCCAATTCGGAAAGGTTGCCCTGCTGCAACTGCTCGCCATTGAGAATGCCGCGAACCTCCAACTCGCGATAGTCGGTAATCTCGTCTGCAGTCACCAGCCATGGCCCCAGGGCACCGGTGAATCGGAAGGTCTTGCCCATACCGTACTGGTGAGTATGGAACTGCCAGTCACGCACGCTGGCGTCATTGAAGCAGGTATAGCCTGCAACATGATCCATGGCGTCCTCTGGTGCGATATGCGAGCCACCCTTGCCTATCACTACCGCCAACTCGGCTTCGAAGTCGAACTCTTGCGACACTTTCGGGCGAACCAACGGTGCGCCATGTGCCTGCAGGGTTTCGGCGAAGCGCTGGAATATCACCGGGTACTCGCCGACCTTGCGGCCCGCTTCTTCGGCGTGAGCGACGTAATTGATACCTACGCAGATGACCTTACCTGGCGCAGGGATGACCGGACTCAGGGTTACGTCGGTGAGCGCATATTCTCCGGTCGACTTCGTCACCAGCTCGCGGGCTTGGGCAAGCTTGTCAGGGGAGGCGAGCAAGCTCGCCAGATCGGGGGTGTCAGTGAAGTGGTTGCTCAGGTCGATGACCCGCTCACTGATGACAGCACCGAACCCGGCTCGGCCATTGTGAAGGAAGGAAACGAGTTTCATGGTGTGGTCTCTCTGTTGTTTTGTGCATAAAACATAATTTCTTGCACAATAAAGTGCAAGGTGCATAATGCAAACACGCCAATAAAAATATTTCCGGCGTTCAGTAGGAGAGCGAGCAATGGCATTGGTTAAAGTCCGCAAATTCAAGCTGGATATCGAAGACACCCTTCATGAACGTGGCCCGGTAGCTGCCCAACCGCTGAGGGTCGCGGTGGCCACTGCGGTAATCGAAAACCCCTACGCCGGGCGTTACGAAGAGGATCTGCTGCCGTTCATGCAGGAGTTGCGTGTGCTGGGGACAGATCTTTCCCAGCGCCTGGTCGATGCTCTAGGAGGCGCGGACAAGGTGCAGGCCTATGGCAAGGCTGCCATCGTCGGTGAGGACGGTGAGCTGGAGCATGGTGCTGTATGGCATGAAGCCGGTGGTTGGGCGATGCGCGCGCTCCTCGGTGAGCCCAAGGCCATCGTGCCGTCCGCCAAGACCATCGGTGGGCCGGGATGTCGGCTGATTATGCCTCTGGGGCATATTCATGCGGCTTATGTACGTAGCCATTTCGGTTCCGCCGAGGTGACGCTGTGGGACGGCCCGCGCCGCAACGAGATCGCCTTCGCGCTGGCCATGGCGAGCGGCGGGCGCATTCATGCGCGCCTTGGTGGGCTCGCTGCCGCAGACGTCAAAGGTGAAGACGGCTTGCGCTGATCTGCAGATTTACCCGCCCGCGCCAGAGGCAAGGGCGGTCAGCAAAAACAAGAACAATAGTTGGAGAAACAGCATGACTACCAAGATGATGCGTGCCGCGCGGATGTACGAGGGTGGCAAACCGATGGAGATCGAACAGGTTTCTGTTCCTGCTATCCGACCCACTGAAGTACTGGTGAGGGTTAAGGCATGCGGTATTGTGCCGAACCTGCATAACATCCTGACCAACTGGACTACTTGGTTCCCTCATCTGCCCCTGCCGAAGCTCCCAGCCATCTTCGGTCTTGACCCGGCCGGAGTGATTGAGCAGGTGGGTGAGCAGGTCTACGACTTCAAGCCCGGTGATCGCGTTTACGTAAACCCGGCACGCTACTGTGGTTCTTGCCGTGCCTGTCGTGCCGGCAACACCACTGGCTGTAGCGCCTATACCTTCAACGGCTACTTTGGTTTCACTGCACGTAGTCCGCAGATGTTCGAGCATTACCCCTACGGAGGTCTATGCGAATACATGCCTGCCCCTCAATACAGCCTGGTGAAACTGCCGGACAACATGAATTTCGAAACCGCAGCTCGGCTGGGCTACCTGGGGACTGCTTATCGGGCGCTGAAAAAGGCCGGCGTCGGCCCCGGTAGTACGGTGCTCATCAATGGTATCAGTGGCACTCTGGGGCTCGGTGCAGTTGCCCTGGCACTAGCCATGGGCGCGCGCAAGATTCTCGGTACAGCGCGCAACGAGTCTTTATTCCAGAAGGTAAAGGCGCTGGCAGCACCCGGCCGCATCGAGATCCATAACCTGGGTAACGGCCCGATCGCTCAGTGGGCAAAAGATGTTACTCGGGGCGAGGGTGTGGATGCTGTGATTGATGCGCTTGGCCCTGGAGCCTCCTTCGAACCACTGGTCGATGCCTTGCGCTCGCTTAACCGTTCCGGTCACCTTGTGAACATCGGTGCTGTTGCTGGCGATGTGCCGCTGGACTTGCACTGGATCATGGATAACGACATCAACGTCAGTGGGTCAGCCTGGTTCACTACGGGCCAAGGCCAGGAAATGGCAGACATGGTGGAGTCTGGAGCACTGAACCTGTCGTTCTTCGAGCACAACGTCTTCCCGCTCGATCAGGTCAACCAGGCCATTGGTGGTATCGAGAATCGCAATGGTGGCTTCAGCAACTACGTCATAGCGCCCTGAGCCCACGTCGGGTGGGACTGAGTCCTGCCCGACATTTCCATCTGCCCACGAAGGGTGTCGAGCATGCAAGTGAGAAGAGTGGTGACCGGCCATGATGAGTCGGGTCGGTCAGTTTTCCTGTCGGATGGTCTGGCCCCCCGGCACACGGATTTTCAGGATATACCGGGACATGGAATGGTGCAGGTCTGGTGCAGCGGTACGGAGGCCGATCCGACCTTGGTTCGCAGCTCTCTCATCCCGGAACCAGGGGAGAGTTCGCTGTTAATGGTCAGCTTTCCACCTGATGCTGTGATGGCCGCTCCTCTCAATCCTGAGCGCGCGTTGGGTGAACTCATCGACGCTCTGCCAGGGCTGTTTCAGTGCTTCGAACCTGACCAGCCGGGCATGCACCGAACGCCAACTGTCGACTACGGCATCTTGCTGGAAGGCGAGCTCTGGTTGGAGCTCGATGACGGCCAAGAAAAGCTGCTGCGCAGTGGTGATGTCATTATCCAGAACGCCACCCGGCACGCCTGGCGCAATCGCTCGCAGCAAGTCGCCAAGGTTGTCTTTTTCATGGTGGGCCGTCCCGCCGATTGATCATCAAGAGCCCTGTCGAGCACCGTCTACTGATGGGGCAGGGTCGTTTAGAGAACTGCCATGACAGATGTCGTGATTGTTGCCGCTGTCCGTACGCCTATCGGACGGTTTGGCGGAATGCTGTCTCAAGTACCGGCCATTACCTTGGGATCCGTGGCTTTAAGAGCCTTGCTGGAACGTTCCAAAGTGCCGGTAGAAGATGTCGATGAAGTCATCATGGGCCAGGTTCTGACCGCAGCGGCGGGACAAAACCCGGCTCGTCAGAGTGCGGTAGCGGCGGGCCTGCCGTTTACCGTGCCAGCCTTTACACTCAATAAGGTATGTGGCTCGGGCTTAAAGGCCGTTCACCTAGCCGTTCAGGCCATTCGAAGTGGCGATGCAGAAGTCGTGTTGGCGGGAGGGCAGGAAAATATGAGTGCTGCGCCTTATCTGCTGGAGCGTGTGCGGCAAGGGTTACGCATGGGGCATGGCGAACTCCGTGACAGCATGATCCACGATGGTTTGTGGGATGCCTTCAATGATTATCACATGGGAATGACGGCAGAGAATCTCGCCGAGCAGTATGGGATCACTCGTGAGCAGCAAGACGATTATGCACTCTCCTCTCATAGGCGGGCGGCTAATGCCAGGCTAGCTGGCCGGTTTGATGCCGAGATCATTCCCGTGAGTGTCCCAGGGCGAAAAGGGGAATCCCTGCTGTTCGCCGATGATGAGCTTGCGCCTACCGAGCCTACCCGCGAAGGCCTGGGCAAACTCCGACCAGTCTTTAACAAAGACGGCTCAATCACTGCTGGAAACGCTTCGCCACTCAATGATGGTGCTGCTGCGGTAATGGTCATGAGTGCCGATCGTGCACGAGCCTATGGGCTGCCTGTGCTGGCAACTGTTAGAGCCTTTGCGAGCGTAGGAGTCGAACCATCGGTAATGGGGATCGGGCCGGTATTTGCGACTGACCTGTGCCTGCAGAAGGCCGGTTGGCACCTGGATCAGTTAGATCTCATCGAAGCGAACGAAGCGTTCGCCGTTCAGACCCTGGCGGTGGGGCGAGAGCTGGGCTGGGATACTGGCAAGGTCAATGTGAATGGCGGTGCTATTGCACTGGGCCATCCATTGGGGGCGTCGGGTTGCCGAATCTTGGTATCGCTACTGCACGAAATGAGCAGGCGTGAGGCTCGGCGTGGTCTCGCCACGCTGTGTATTGGTGGTGGTCAAGGCGTCGCTCTCGCCCTTGAACGTGATTAAGGGGGACAACATGAGAATGATACGACTTCTGGGGCTTTCAGGAAGCTTGAGGAGTAACTCTACCCACGACCTGATCCTCCGTACGATCGCCGAGGAATTATGCCCACAGAACAGCCCGTTGATAGTGCACGGGTTGTCCGATATTCCTCTGTATAACGAGGATCTGGACGGGGAGAGCACTAAAGCTCCAGAGCCGGTTCGTAGATTTCGCCAAGCTGTCCTCGAGGCGGATGGGGTGGTGATCGGCTCACCGGAGTACAACCATGGCATGTCGGGGGTTCTCAAGAATGCGCTCGACTGGCTATCTCGTCCGCATGGCAAGTCGGTTCTCAAAGGCAAGCCAGTCCTTACGTTCACTGCCTCTCCTGCTTTCACGGGGGGTGTTCGCGCTCAACAACAACTCAACGAGACACTTTGGGCAATCCCCGCAGAACTGGTTCGTTACCCACAGATCGTGATTGGCAGTGTTGGTACGAAGATTGAGCAGGGGCGCCTTGTCGATACAGCTGCGCGGCAGTTTCTTGAGAATGGTCTACTGGAGCTTCGAGCAGCGATTCTGCGTGTCTAGTTTTTGCGACATGATTGTCGTCTGGAGCGAGATGAATGAACAAGCCTACGACCGTTAGGGCTCTAGAGGAACTTGGGCGGGTACGGTTATCCAAGAATTTTTTCATGCGAGATTTTCTCTACTCGGAGATTAGCCAGATAGAGGGAATACCTAACATTCCTGACTACCCTGAAAGAGCAATCGAAGCAGGTCAGAAATTATGTGAAGACCTACTTGAACCATTACAGGCGCGATTTGGACGCATTGCTGTCCGGTCTGCATATCGCTCTCCAGTTGTGAATGCAAAAGGAGCCGCTAATAATCGGCAGTATAGTTGTGCCGACAATGAGAAGAATTTTGCATCGCATATCTGGGATTATCCTGATACAGAGGGATATCTAGGCGCCACTGCCTGTATCGTTGTGCCTGCTTTGCTGCCATGGTACGAGCGCTACGGTGACTGGACACCCCTTGCATGGTGGATTCATGACAATCTTCCATATGCCAGCCAGTTCTGGTTTCCTCATTTAGCAGCGTTCAATCTGCGCTGGAGTGCTAACCCTAATGTTAAGAAAAATATTGGAACAAGAGTGATTAATCCACACGCGGATGATTTCGAGCCTCTTGTTATAGATGGCTTGGAGTCGCTACCTTATATCAAGAGGTGTAAGTTGGTGAATGACTGGGTCTTAAGTTTTAGTTGATTTTTTCGCTGCTGTTAGCTGCAGGCTAACCGGGGGTGGTAATGGTTTGTGGATGCATAGAACTAATCTTGGTTAATAAATCTTCTCGGTGGCACTGCATTTAATTGAACACTGCACAAAAAATAAAATGATCCCGCGCCAATCGCCGCGGGATCTGAAGATACCAATGACTGTTATGGGAGTGGCAGGCCGCATTCTTCGCGAATCTGAAGCTCTAGATAGTAGTCTTCGTTCGGCACGCCGAATCTGCGTTCGAGCTCATCCAGCGCATCTTCATAGCAGGCTTCCTTTCCATAGTTCTTCGGGCGTGGCTTCGAGCTACCGAACGGCGCTTGGTTTTTCTTGGGGCCGACATCGTTGCGATAGGCCACGGTATTGCCTTGAGCGTCGTAGTCCAGATACCAGCCATTTTCGATGAGGTAGTTTCCCTGGCGTCCCTGTCCAAGCAGCGCACCGGGGGTGTATCCATCGACCTCATTTTGAAGGGCGCATCCGTGCTCTCCACACTGCATGTTTAGAGTGCCGGCGGTGTGCTTTACAAAGCGCTCCCCCGTTTCTCGGTTGATGAATGCCATCTGCTTTTGGCTGGGCGTGTTCTTGCCCGACGGTCGACAGTCGTAGACGGTGCGGGTCGGCAAGGAGCCATCGGCCCTTCTCAGACCCAGAGTCGGGATCTCCATCTTGGTGTCACAGAGCATAACGTTCATGGCGGGCGTGTAATCGAAGTATTCCGCTTGTTCTGCGAAGGCAGGGAGGCTGCTGATCAGCCCCAGAGCTACGAGCGACTTCCTGAATATGGTCATGAGGACTCCTTTTCATTTATTTGGCCCATGCAGGTAGAAGCTGCATGGAGGCCATGTGGCGTAGGTGACTGTGTTGTGGCTCAATGATTCTGGACACCCCGATAGGGCGTTAAGCTTCGCCCAGCAATGAGGTGTTTACGTGACCAGAAGATCATTCAGTACAGATTTCAAACTTGAAGCAGCAGGCCTTGTTTTGGATCAAGGCTATTCCATACCTGAAGCCTGCAAATCGATGGGCGTAGGCCCGACGGCGTTACGTCGATGGGTAGAGCAACTGCGCAGTGAGCGTGGAGGCACAACACCTGCGCGCAGCAAGGCCATAACTCCTGAGCAAAAGCGCATACAAGACCTGGTGGCTCAGGTTCGACGCCTGGAGCGGGAGAAAGAAATCCTAAAAAAGGCTACCGCTCTCTTAATGTCGGACTCCCTCGATCAGTAAGCTTGATTGAGGCGTTGGGCGAGCGATATCCACGAGCCGAGCTTTGCCGTGTTTTTGGCGTGCATCGCAGCAGTGTCTACGACGCCTGTAAGCGACGCCGTCGTGTCGATCATCGGCGGATTGCATTACGCCAGCTGGCCACGGAGTTTCACCTTCAGAGTCGCGGCTCAGCTGGAGCCCGAACGCTATCCGCAGCGCTGCGGGTACAGGGTGTTGCGGTGGGCCGTTTTCTAGCGGGTCGCCTGATGAAAGAGGCCCGATTGTTCAGTACGCAATGTCGCAAGCATCGCTATCGTAGGGCCGATGGTGAAAGTGCCATCGCGACTAATGAGCTGGATCGTCAATTCACTGTGAGCGGCCCCAACCAAGTGTGGTGTGGCGACGTAACCTACATCTGGGCGGGTAATCGTTGGATATACCTGGCAGCGGTTATTGATTTGTATGCGCGCCGTATCGTGGGCTGGGCGCTCTCCAATCGACCGGACTCGCAGCTCACAACACGCGCTCTACGCGTAGCTTTTGAGTCGCGTGGTTGCCCGCCACAACTGATGTTTCACTCAGACCAAGGCAGCCATTACACCAGCATCGAGTTCCGCCAAATGCTGTGGCGTTACCGGATCAAACAGAGCATGAGCCGTCGCGGCAACTGCTGGGATAACGCGCCGATGGAGAGGTTTTTTAGGAGCCTTAAAACAGAGTGGATGCCGGCGCATGGCTATACCAGTCAAGGGCATGCTGAGGCAGACGTGCTGCGTTACCTGACGGACTACTACAACCATCAACGGCCACACAGCTACAACGGATACAAAACGCCAGTGGAAGCCGAATCAGTGGCCGGATGAACCTAAACCAGTGTCCGGATTTTGTTGACCACAACAATGCGCCGCCTTGAATAAGAGCGGGATATCTTAAAAAAAGCCGCGCGGTACTTTGCCAGGGAGCCCTTCTAGAAAGGCAGCAACCGGCCCTAGCAGTGTCGATTCACTGTTCCGGCGAGGCCAGTGCTTGTCACTCGCCACCACTCGCCATACCCGTCCTGATGATCTATCTCCCCCCAGCTCCTAGTAGACTGATCGTCTAGTGAGGATTAACATAGCTGATATGAGCATACCTAAGACACACGAAACCTCCGACGTCCGCCAGGAAATCCTTAATGTGGGCCAGCGTATCATGGCCGCAAAAGGGTATTCAGCAGTGGGCTTGAATGAAATCCTGGCCACTGCCGGTGTGCCTAAAGGGTCCTTCTATCACTACTTCAGTTCCAAGGATGCTTTTGGCGAGGCATTGCTGGAGGATTACTTTTCAACCTATCTGGCCGACCTCGATCAGGTCCTTGCCCTGCCTAGACTGAACATGGCTCAGCGGCTGACGAAGTACTGGGCAATCTGGGAGGACACTCAGTCGTTTGAAGATTGTCAGGGCAAGTGCCTGGCCGTGAAGCTAGGCGTGGAAGTTGCCGATTTATCAGAAGCGATGCGAGCCGTCCTCAAGCGTGGTACGTCTGGGATCATCGACCGCTTGGCACGGGCGATACAAACTGGGGTAGAGGAGGGGTCTCTGAAGGTTTGCGATGAACCTCACGCTGTCGCGCAGAGCCTCTATCAGTTATGGGTCGGCGCCAGTGTCATGGTGAAAATAAGCAAAAGCATGCAGCCCTTCGCCACAGCGATGTCTACGACACGCCAGGCTCTTAGCCTTGCCTGATCGGGCTCGAGCGTTGGATCGCCGCTCACTCCGTTGATTTCCCTTTGGTCACATCCTTTGCCAGCAAACCGGACGAGAAACCTCGTTCGCCTGGTGGTATTACTCAGGGCATTTACGTCCAATCCCCATAATCTTTAGAGCCTCGAAATCGCGGGGACACAAAAAATATCAATAAAGACTAGACGACTGGTCTATTAGAAGTTAATGTAGCCTCAAATTCAACGCAACGTAAGGGGCGCACTGATGGAAACCCGTACCAAGCTGGCCGCATTCATATCCTCATTAGCATTCGTTGCCCATGTCAGCATCGCCTCTGCGCAAGACGTCACAACGAGCACTCTAGGCAAGACTGTCGTATTGGTACATGCAGCTTTTGCTGGCGGCTCCTCCTTGAACAAGGTGATCCCGCTGCTGCAACAGACTGGGTTAAAAGTCGTCGCCGTGCAGAACTCGCTCGACTACTTGGAAGGCGACGTGACCGCTACTAATCGCGCCATCGTAGGCGCCGCAGGTCCAGTAGTGTTGGTCGGCCACTCACTCGTGTACGTGGCCGCCGACGCTCCTGCCGAAGGCAAGTCTGTGCTCGATACCATCAAGAGCTACCCACAGAGCCCGGGCCAATCATCGTTGGTCAAGGATCAGGAGGGCTACGTCGCGATGCAGGCTTATCCGCAGCAAGTGGCGGACTTGATCATCAAGGCGGCGACTAATCTTCGATTTGCTTAATTTCTAGACGACCAGTCTAATTAATCGTTGCACTCTAATCTGAAAAAGGAAAATCAAAATGAAAGTTCTCATGGTACTGACCTCTCACGACACCCTTGGCAACACTGGCCGTAAAACCGGCTTCTGGCTCGAAGAACTGGCGGCGCCTTACTACGCCTTTCTGGACTCGAAGGCAGATATCGTCCTCGCATCGCCGAAGGGTGGACAGCCACCGCTCGACCCAAAAAGCAACGAACCATCGTTTCAGACAGATTTGACCCGCCGCTTCGAAGCTGACTCTGTCGCTAGCGCAGTGCTCGCCAGAACCGTGCGACTGGACAGCGTCTCACCTGATGATTTCGATGCAGTCTTTTTCCCAGGAGGCCATGGCCCGCTGTGGGACCTGGCTGAAGATCCAGTCTCGATCCGGTTGATTGAGTCGTTCCTGGCCGCAGACAAGCCAGTGGCCCTTGTTTGCCACGCGCCTGGCGTATTGCGCCATGTGAAAAAGCCTGACGGCACACCGCTGGTTCAGGGCAAAAAAGTAGCTGGCTTCACTAACACCGAGGAAGAGGCGGTCGGCCTGACCAACGTCGTGCCCTTCTTGGTCGAGGACATGCTCAAGGCTAATGGTGCCCTCTATTCCAAAGGTGCTGACTGGTCTTCTTACGTTGTCCGCGATGGTCTGCTGATCACTGGCCAGAACCCAGGGTCGTCCAGTGAGGCTGCGAGGGTCTTGATCGATCTGCTGAACGACGTCTGAGCCTGCCGTTAGCGGGCGACTTAGCAGGTCTCCCACACATCTGATAGTCCCGATGCCAGCGGCAAGGGACTTCGGTTTACGCCCTGACATTTCTGGAGAAACCATGACTACGTTCAACCTGGAACAAATCAAAGACGCCGGCTGGCTGAAAGAAGCTAACTACATCGATGGTCAATGGGTATCAGCGGATGACTCCAGCTCACTCGGCGTTAACGACCCTGCCACCGAAACTCAGATCGGCCAAATCCCCTGGAGCGGCGCCGTTGAAACACGCCGGGCTATCGACGCTGCGCAGGCTGCCTTCAGCTCATGGTCACTGACCACTGCGGCAGAACGCGCCACCTTGCTAAACCGCATGGCGCAATTGGTTCGCGACAATCTTGACATCCTCGCCAGCATGCTCACCCTCGAACAAGGCAAGCCACTGGCCGAAGCCCGCAACGAAATGAAACTGGGCGCCGACTACATCCAATGGTTTGCCGAGGAGGCCCGGCGCATCAATGGCGAGATCATCCCTTCGCCTTGGAATGACCGGCAGATCCTAGTAACCCGTGAGCCGGTCGGCGTGGTGGGGGCGATATCGCCCTGGAACTTTCCCTTCTCAATGCTCTCTCGCAAAATCGGCCGGCCCTGGCCGCCGGCTGCACAATCGTCATCAAACCGTCAGAGTTCACGCCGTTTTCCGGCTTGCTCTATGGCGTGCTGGCGCAGAAGGTCGGCATCCCCGCTGGTGTGGTCAATGTGGTCACTGGCGACGGGGCCGCGGTTGGGGGTGAACTCTCGGCTAACAACTTGGTGCGCAAGATCACCTTCACCGGCTCCACCCGCGTCGGCAAGCTGCTGTACAAACAATCTGCCGACAGCATGAAGAAGTTATCGATGGAGTTGGGAGGCAATGCGCCAACCATTATTTTCGACGACGCCGATCTGGATCTGGCAGTCGAAAACGCCATCGCTGGCAAGTTTCGCAACAGTGGTCAGACCTGCGTCTGTACCAACCGTTTCTATGTTCAGGACGGCATCTACGACGAGTTCGCCATGCGCCTGACCGAACGGGTCCGCCAGCTCAAAGTGGGCAATGGTTTCGATGATGGTGTCGAGCAAGGGCCGCTGATCAATCAGGCCGCTGTCAGCAAAGTTGAAGCCCACGTGCTAGACGCCCAAGCAAAGGGGGGGCGCGTGTTGCTGGGCGGCAAACGCCATGCACTGGGCGCTACCTTCTACGAGCCCACCGTAATCGCCGACGCCGCAGCGGACATGCTCATCGCACAAGAAGAAACCTTTGGCCCGGTAGCCGCGCTGTTTCGCTTCAGCACTGAGCAAGAGGCTATCGACGCTGCCAACGCCTCGGAATTCGGCCTGGCAGCGTACTTCTTCACTCGCGATCTGGCGCGCACTTTCCGCGTCTCCCGAGCCTTGCAGAGCGGCATGATCGGCATCAACGCCGGAGTCATCACCACGGTTGAAGCGCCCTTCGGTGGCGTCAAGGACAGCGGCATTGGTCGCGAAGGCTCGACCCATGGCCTGGATGAATACCTCAACCTCAAATACCTCAGCCTCGGCGGTTTGTAATCGCAACGGCTATCAGACTCACGCAGCAAGGAATCTTTTCATGGAACACCGCTCATTGTTTGAACCCACCTCGTTGGGCCCTGTAACTCTGCAGAATCGAATCGTCATGCCGCCCCTGACCCGCCAACGCAGTGGTCAGCCCGGTGACGTGCCTACGGCCCTGATGGCCAGCTACTACCAACAACGGGCGAGTGCCGGCTTGATCATTAGTGAGGGCACCCAGATAGAACCCCGTGGGAAGGGCTATGCATGGACGCCGGGCATTTACAGCCAGGCGCAGATCGACGGTTGGCGCACTGTGACTGATGCCGTACACGCTGAAGGAGGAGTGATTTTCGCCCAGCTGTGGCACGTCGGTCGCGTTTCCCACAATGCATTGCAGCCGGACAATGCCGCGCCGGTCGCCCCGTCCGCGATCCAGGCGCAAAAGGTCAAAGCCTTTATCGAAACGGGGGCTGGCACCGGAACTTTGATCGAGCCTTCGACCCCGCGTGAGCTGAACCTGGACGAGATCAAGGCGTTGGTCGAACTCTATGCTCAGGCAGCGCGCAATGCACTGAGCGCCGGATTCGATGGTATCGAGATTCACTCGGCTAACGGTTACCTGGTCAACCAATTCATCTCGACCCACGCCAACCACCGAACCGATGAATATGGCGGCTCGCTGCACAACCGTCTGCGCTTCCTTCGTGAGGTGGTGCAGGCCGTCAGCGCGGTGGTCGGGCCGGACCGCGTCGGGGTGCGTTTCACGCCCTTGTTCACCAGTACCGATGAAGACCGTGTGTATATCGGTTTCGTCGAAGAGGACCCGCACCAGACCTATATCGAAGCGATCAAGGTGCTTGAGCAGGAAGGTATCGCTTACCTGTCGATAGCCGAAGCCGATTGGCCGAATGCCCCGGATCTGCCCGAGGCGTTTCGTCGCGAGGTGAGAAGCACATTCAGCGGCCGGATTATCTACGCCGGGTTGTACACCGCAGATCGCGCGTCTCGTCTGATTGAGTCCGGTTATGCAGACTTGGTCGCGTTTGGTCGACCTTTCATTGCCAACCCTGACTTGCCTCTTCGTATTGCCAATGGCTGGCCGCTGAACGCGTTGAATGCTGCCGGACTTTATGGCGGCGGCGAGCAAGGATTCACCGATTACCCACGCTATACCCCCCACCGGATCTGAACTTGAGCAAGAGGTGTTGTCATGAATAAAGGTATTGAAGGCAAAGTGGTGTTGATCACCGGCGGTAGCACTGGCATCGGCGCCGAAGTAGCGCGATTGCTCGCAGCACGAGGCTCCAGAGTGGCCGTTGCTGCGCGTCGGGCAGACAAACTAGAGGCGGTGGTGGCCGAGATCGTAGGTAATGGTGGGGTCGCCAGAGCCTACACTCTTGATGTCACCGACAAGCACCAGGTCGAGGCCGTAGTAGCCGCTGTCGTAAAGGACTTCGGCAAGCTCGACGTACTGATCAACAACGCCGGGCTGATGCCGATTCGACCGATGTCGGAAGTTAATACTGATGAGTGGGACGCCATGATTGACGTCAACCTCAAGGGCACGCTTTACGGGATTGCGTCGGCACTGCCACGCTTCCTTGCTCAGGAAAGCGGCCACATCATCAATTTGAGTTCGGTGGCCGGGGTCAAAGTCTTCGCCCCGGGCGGTACGGTGTATTCAGGAACCAAGTTCGCCGTCAGTGCCATTTCAGAAGGCTTGCGCCAAGAGGTGGGCGATAAAGTTCGCGTCACGTCCATCGCGCCTGGCGCGGTCGACAGCGACCTCAAGCACAGCACCTCCGGTACCGCGAAAGACACCGTGCTGGATTTCTACAAGCAGGCGATTCCCGCTGCATCCGTGGCGCGCGCCATCGCGTTCGCGATCGAGCAGCCTGACAATGTGGACGTGAATGAAATCGTGCTTCGACCGACTCACCAGACTTTCTGATGCCATCCCCCATTGTTCAGTAAGAAAATACCGGTAATAGGGGACAAACCGCGTTTAAATCGAAATTTCGCAAAACCTTTAGGGAAGCCCGCGTGAATACATTCTAGTAGTCGGGTCTGGATGAGTTTTGCCTTTCGCCATAGGCGGCAATCGGCCAATTCTGTTGAAAAATTAGCTGCTTCCTCATGCTGTTGGCAAAATTGCTTTGTCAGCGAGCGTGGAGGCGAACAGCATGATGGGACAGTTACCGGGAGGGCAGCAGCGCCTGTTCTACTCGTTCAACCTGGAAGATCACGTCCCGGCCCAACATCTCCTGCGCAGCATTGATCAGTGCCTGGATCTCAGTGATCTGCGCACCTACCTGGCAGACTTCTATAGCCCCATTGGGCGTCCCTCGATAGACCCGGAATTAATGGTGCGCATGCTGGTTGTCGGCATACTGCTATGGCATCCGCTCCGAGCGACGGCTGTGTGAAGAGGTGCATCTAAATCTGGCCTATCGCTGGTTCTGCCGGCTGGGTCTGGAAGACGAAGTACCCAATCACTCGACCTTCTCGAAGAACCGACACGGCCGTTTCCGCGACAGTGGCCTGTTCCGTTGGTTGTTCAATGAGGTGCTGCGGCTGCATGGCGGCCGGTCTGGTCAAGGGTGAAGGTTTCGCCGTCGATGCCAGCATCATCAAGGCCGATGCTAGCCGCCAACGTGGCGTGGCGGTTGATGAGGTCGACTGGAGCGATCCAAAACTCAGCAGCCGCGCTGTACGGGAGTACCTCGAAGCCCTTGATGAAGAGGCCCTGGCTGAAGCTCTTCCCAAGAAAATTTCGCTCACCGATCCTCTGTCCCGTTGGACAGCAGCGCCAGGCTTGCCTACTCCACGAATTACCTGATCGACACTGAGCACGGTGTGATCATGGATGTGGCAGCGACTCCGGCGCACCGTACCGCCGAAGTCAACTCGACCAGGACGATGGTCGAGCGTGTCGAAGCGCAGTTCGACCTCACGCCAGAGCGCCTCATCGGCGATACCGCCTATGGCACTGCCCCGATGCTGGCTTGGATGGTCGAAGAAAAGGACATCGAGCCGCATGTGCCGGTATGGGACAAGACCGAGCGCAAGGACGATAGCCTCTCCAGTAACGACTTCCACTGGAATCAAGAAGCCAATGAATATCGCTGCCCAGCCGGCAAACCGCTACGCAGTGAATGGCGCGCCTTCACCCAGCAAAGATCGCAGGTGACCAAGGCCAACACCATCATCTACCGCTCCAGCCAAACCGACTGCGCTACCTGCTCGTTGAAAGCGAAGTGCTGCCCCAACACGCCGAATCGGAAGATCGTTCGTAGCGTCCATGAGGCCGCCCGCGATGTGGCCCGGCGTATCGCCAAGACACCGGAATACCTCATCTCTCGTTGCGAACGAAAAAAGGTGGAGATGCTTTTCGCCCACCTCAAGCGGATCATGAAACTCGACCGTTTACGACTGCGTGGCCTAACAGGTGCCACTGACGAATTCACCTTGGCTGCAATGGTGCAGAACCTGCGCCGCATGGCCAAACTTCTACCTCAAGGGCCACCGCTCACGGGATAGGTACGCCTGTGGCGAGCAGAAATTAACCCTCAAACCTGAGCGAGGACGCTCAGTGAAACGCCCAAAGGCAACTTGAAGTGGCTTGCAGCCACTTCGGCAGCAGGCAAATCTGACCGGCTGGCTGCCGCTGAACCTACTTTTTCAACAGAATCGGCCAAAAGCGGACTCTCAGTAGGAACCCCGCCCAACTAATGATATTCCCACATTCTTGTTATTCTTGATCGAAACGTAGCGTGGGCGGCGTTAGCGCTCGCATGATGTCGTTATCAAGGCAAGCCTTGAACGCAGCTGCCGCCCCGATTAGGAAGACGGTGAATATTTTAGGTGGACAGTATGGATGGGCAAAACCAGGAGCGAGTTTCAAGCCCAGCTGCCACCGGGGGCGCAGGCATTTACTTCGAGCAGCATGTTCAGGCGTATTGGCTGGCGCAGCTACTCGTCCGCAGCATCCCACCGATACTGACTGATAGAGGTGTTGCAGAGGTTCACTTCCAGACAGAGCATCTCGGTTTCAATACAGATGACTTCCTCGTCGTCTGCGAGCGGGAAGGTGAAGCACCGGCACAACTTGTCGGGCAAGTGAAGCGCAGCCTCACGATTAGTGCCGCCGACGATGAGTGCAAGAAGACTGTTGGAGATTTCTGGAAAGACTTCAAGAAAGCCGCCCCGTTCAACTCCCAATACGATCGCTTTGTCCTCGTCACTCTACGTGGTACGAACACGCTCCTCGAAAACTTCTCTGGGTTGCTCGACTGCGCCAGGGGGGCCGCTGATGGCAAAGAATTCCAGCGGCGACTGTCTTTAAGCGGATTCATCTCCAAGAAGTCAGTCTCCCAGTGCAACGAACTCTGCACGATTGTCAGCGCACTGGAAGACACGCCTATCACTGCCGAAGATCTGTGGCCCTTCCTGTGTGTGTTACACGTCCTGAGCCTCGATCTGCACACATCGACACGTCAGACCGAAGCACATATCAAGACATTGCTCGCTCTCAAGTCCACTGACTTGGATCCGCTCGCAAGCGCAACTGCAGCCTGGAACAGGCTTCTGTCCTTTACCAGCGACGCCAATCCAGCCGCTCGAAGCCTGAAGCGCACTGACCTTCCAGATGCTCTTGTTCTTTCCTACAGCGAGGTGGGAACGCACGAGAAAAACGTACTGACAGCCCTGCGAAACCATACGGATTTCGTCCTGAGGAAAATCCGCAAAACGATTGGGCCGACTTTACACCTGCAGCGCGCTGGCATTATCCAGAAAGTTCTTGAAGCCCTCGAAGCGAAGCAAGTTGTCCTGATCACGGGGCCAGCTGGTAGTGGCAAGTCAGTCATTGGCAAGGAAGCAGTGTCTTTTCTTTCCCGCGAATTCTTCGCCTTTGGCTTCCGGGTTGAGGAATTCGCCGTCGCCCACATTGATGAAACCCTGCACAACAGTCAGATTCCTGTACGCGCTGCAGAGCTACAGGCCATTCTCGGAGCGCAGGATCGCAAGGTCCTCGTCATCGAGAGCGTCGAACGCCTGCTCGAAAAACCCACACGCGACGCTTTCAGTGATCTGATGACGCTTGCCCAGGGAGACAACGGTCTCGGTATCATCATGACCTGTCGCGACTATTCCGTGGAGCAGGTACAGGCCAGTTTCCTTCTACCTGCAGGAATTGATCATGCTGTCATCGAGATACCAGCACTCGACGACTCCGAACTAGAAGAGATCCAGACAGCGTTTCCATCAATGGCGATCCCGCTGGGCAATCCAGCTCTGCGCAAGATCCTGCGCAACCCCTACTTTATCGACAAGGCACGCCAGATTCCCTGGGATGCAGGACGTCCACTTCCAGAGAGCGAGCGGGATTTCCGGGCTGTTTTTTGGCGGCAGATCGTACGTGCGGATCACAACCCCGCCAACGGCATGCCGCGTCTGCGCGAAGAGGCCTTGCAGGAGCTGGCTGTACGACGTGCGCGAGCCCTTTCAGATCATGTATCCGCTTCTGGACTCGACCCTGCAGTCATCACTCTGCTCAAACAGGACTCCCTCGTTGCGTCTCCAGACGGGAAACCCCTGCTCGTTGCGACGGCGCACGACGTACTTGAAGACTGGGCCATCCTCCAATGGATTGAGGAGCAGCACCTCACGGATGAAACAGCATTCAAGGTGCTGTCCTCCGCGATTGGTCCGCATCCCGCACTGCGTCGCTCTTACCGGAAGTGGGTTGCCGAACTGGTCGACCGCGATGCGCCCGCTGCAGACCGGATCTTCCGAGCAGCTATCACGCAAGCTGGTGTTCCCGCTCAATTCCGCGACGACACGCTGGTTTCGCTGCTGAAGGCACCGTCAGCCCCCGAATTTCTGGCGCGGCACGAGGCTGATTTGCTCGCCAATGACCGCGCCGTACTCAAGCGGGTAATCCACCTACTGCGGGTTGCCTGCATGACATCGCCTGCCTGGCTTGTCGGCGTGCGCGGCCATAGTTCGATCCTGAACGTGCCGGACGGCGTGGTCTGGGCGACCGTTACAGGGCTGGTTCATCGCAACATTGGCAGTTTTGGGTCGGAAGATTCTCCACTGCTACTTGCATTGATCGAGGATGCCGTACGCGGCGTCAGTTGGTGGGCACCGGACATCGACGGAGCCGAACAGATCGCCGGGATTGCTCATTGGCTCCTCCCGCGCGTTGACAGCTACAGAAGGGGCGATGCACGTAAACGCGTTCTCAAGGTCATTGCCAAGATTCCGAAGGCCAACCCTGTTCGCTTCGAAGCTGTTATGCGCGGACAGATCAGGGACGGCTGGAATCACGACCCCGTCGCCGAAGAGTTCCGCGACATTCTTCTTGCGGGTCTCGACGGCGCACCTGCGGCCCGCGACCTGCCGGATCTTTTGATCTCCATCGCACTAGATAACTTTCTCGCCACGGAGGAGTACCTGAGCGAGGAACCCTTCGGCCGTTCATCCCTCGACATTGAGCTTTACTTCGGCATCAAGGAATACCTGAACCGCCATTCTCTCCCTGCCAGTGCGTTCCGAGGACCATGGGTCAACCTGCTCACGCGCCATCCGGGAAAGGGCCTCGATTTCCTGGTACAAGTCTTCAATCACAGTGCCGAGTGGTACGCGCATCCACGCCTTGGTGACCGACTGGAACCCGCTTGGGAAGTCGAGTTGACGCTCGCAGATGGGCTAGTGCGGAAACAATGGGTAAACCCGCGGCTCTGGGGGATGTACCGAGGCTTGGGCGTCAGCCCTTATGTACTGCAGTCGCTGCTGATGGCTCTCGAGAAATGGCTGCTCGACTATGCCAAATCCCACCCTGAGGGATTGGACACCGTGCTGCTTGCGATCCTGCACCGCAGCGATTCCGCAGCACTCGCAGCTGTCGTTGCAAGCGTGGCAACCGCTCATCCTCACCAATCAGGAGAGGCTCTTCTGGTACTGCTTTCTGTGGAAGACTACATCCTTATCGACCGCAGTCGCATGGCCAGCGAGCACCAGACTTCCATGCTTGCGGGAATGTTCCCTACCCTGAACGCCGAGAACAAAATCTACGAAGAGGAAAGGAAGCAGTCGAACGAGCTACCGCATCGACAACATGACCTCGAAGTAGCTATCGCAAACCTGCAATTCGGCTCTCTTGCCCCAAGGGTTCACGCGATCATCGACAAGCACCTGGCTGCACTGCCTGCATTGGACAAGCGAAAAGAAGATGACCTCATATGGCAACTTGCCCTTCATCGGATGGACTTGCGCCAGTATGTCGTATCTGAAGCCCAGCCAGCATTGGGCGCGACATCCACAGTGGACAGCGAAAAGCCAACGAAGAGCTACATCAGTCTGGAACCCAAACCCGCGGCCCCGGAAGTACAGCAATTCATTGAGGGGAGCGCAAAAGACACGGAAGAAACGAATGTCCGGCTAGGCATCTACAACTGGGGACTCCAGATCTTCCAATACAAACTTGGCTCTGCTGAACCGGCACAATGGAGGGAGATACTGTCAGGTGCGCAGGAGATGGACCGCACCAATGAATACCCGGACAGCTGCCGAAATGCCCCCGGCTTCGTCGCTGCGGTCTGCGTCCGTGATCACTGGGAGGAGATGTCACCGCAAGAGCAGGACTGGTGCATTGATGTCATCTGCTCGGAAATCTGCAGGCACGCGGACGCATGGGGAACCATAAATCGGATGCAGAGGTTCTCGATGCTGGCTGATCGTCCGTGTGCTTTTGTGGTGCCGCTGCTTCTATACAAGCCCCTGACCCAAAGCCAAACACCGCGCGTGCGCCTGGCCTTTATCACTGCAATAACCCACCCGATTGACGAAGTCCGTTGGTATGCCACCAGGGGCATTGACGACCAGTTCTGGACAGCAAATCCCGCTCTCGCCCTCCTCACTGTCAATGCTATTTCTACAGAGGCCTCTATTTCCAATTGTCATTGGACAGGCGAAGAGAAGAAGCGTCACGACAAGCGGAACCCGCTGGAAGCAATCGTCGCTGCCGCAGCCTCAGCGGTTCGTGAGCGTTTCTGGACTGACGGAGCCATCGCCGAAGATGCGCACATCCGGCTCGAAATCACCGAGACATTCGGTGCTGAGGCGTTCGCAAAAGTCCTCGTGATTCTCGGCCAGGCCCCCAACGAACCTCTTGCTGTGGCTGTGTACAGACGGGCCAGTGAATACTTGGTCGACTGCTGGAACCGCGAGTACGGCCGCTCTAACGGTCGGCGTGACCGAAACTTTGAAAGTGAACAGTCGATATCCTACTGTATGCAAGAGTTTGTCATGCATGTGACAGATGTCGATGCGGCACAAGTCCTGCAGCCAATCTTGGATGCGGTTGACAGGCATCCGCGCGAAATCCATAGCGTCATACAAGGATTGACCAGCAACGAGGATCGCAATCCCAACACCAAGCAGTACTGGTTATTGTGGAACCTGTTTGCCGAGAGGATCAGGCACTCCAAGTGGCTTGCCCATCTGGAAGGGGAACATCCATACGGCAGCGAGGTACTCTCGACGATCTTCCTGACCGCGTATTGGAAGGACGATGTCCGGCACTGGCGGAGTCTGGAAGGCTACGCGCATAACGTCGACTCGCTGTTCAATGCTTTGCCACCGGTTTCGATCGTACTGGACAGCTACGCCCGTTTTCTCTACCACATAGGCGAGCGCTCCATGCCAGCAGCTTTTGTACACATCGCAAATGCGCTCAAACTGGGAAATAACGCCGAAATGCTGCGCGAGTCCAACACCGTTTTCATACTCGAAAGCCTGCTCCAACGGCATGTCTACTCACGCCCGCTAGAACTCAAGCGTGATCCCACCCTGCGCGAGGCAATTCTGTATGTGCTCGACGTGCTCGTCGAAAGCGGCTCATCCGCAGCGTTCAGAATGCGGGACGACTTCGTAACACCGGCTACCTGACGCTCCAGGCCCTTTTGCCAAGGAACTGGCTGAAAGGTGAACCGCCGTGGATTTCCTAGACAGCCGATGACCGCTTTTGGACTACCCCCGCTCCGGTAGACATCCCCGGCCTATGCTTGGTCGATTCTGTTGAAAAAGTCCCGTCGCGATTTTTGCCCATGAAAGAGCGTGAGCGACGTTGAAATCTGGTTCGCTCAGAAGACGGAGCTGTATTGGTTTTTACGTAGCAACGCCGAAATCGAGCGATTTTTGAGCGGCCGAAAAGCAGCTCTCTCAGAAACCGACTTTTCAACAGAATCGGTCATTAGCTGCCGGTCGCAGCGGATGGGTTCAGATCCTATCCGCCTTGCGGATCTGATATCCGCTTCGTAACTCCGGCGCAGCAGCACCGCGATGAGGATTATCAGGGGTTATGCGCTGTACCAGCAAACTCGCCATAAACACCCGCATCGCTGGCAGGTGCAACGCGAAATTGGCACCCTGTCGGCGCCCTAGAGAGAGCAAGCGGCGCTGAAAACACGGCTGACGCGACAAAACTACCTTGCAAAACGCCGGGGACACGGGGCGATTCATGGCGTATCTTTTCCCTGTTGCCCAGGGAGAACGCATCGGTGGATAAGCCGGCCGAAGATCGAAGCGTCACAGCACTCAGAGGGCTGATCAAGAAGCCCGAAATCCCGGGGGCTGTCGACTCGATGAATCCTATCAGTGCGACGGCACCAGGCTGTCTTGCCCAAGTTGTCGTCTTAGCCGAAGAAGTTTTCGAAGGCAAGGCCGTTGTCGCGTCATGGATGACCACGGCTAACAATGCCTTGGGTGGGAAAACGCCCGTCTCTCTTTGCGAGACTGAGATTGGCGCTCAACAGGTGCTCAGGGTATTGCGTGCAATTGAGTGGGGCGGTGTAGCGTAACAGCTGGGAGCGGAAGTCCAAGAGACGCCATAATCAACAGGTCTCTTTTGAGAAAGGAACAAAAAACCCGCCGAAGCGGGTTTGTTCAAGACCATACCGACATCCTGTCAGCAGCCTCCCAGGCGATGGTCGATCATCCGTGACCCTGAGCGCGTCCTGCGCTTCAGTTGATGCCTGTAGGTTAGATTCAATAGAGAAGCCTCAACAGAGGATATCGCAGCCAATGCGTGTAAGCCTTTCGCTATGGAAACCGCTACTGCTCGCCATCAGTACTTTGGATAAGCAGTTCTACCTGATTGACGATATCTGCGGCTGAGCATCGTAGTGGCTTAGACAGCTTGATCAAGGTTGTGATTGTGGGTTGGTTAACTCCGCGCTCCATCATGCTGACGTAGTTTCGCTGCAAGTCGGCCTCAAGGGCGAGCTGCTCTTGAGTGAGGCCCGCTGCGGTGCGCAATCTGCGCAGGATCATTCCGAATGCCAATGCTACTTCCACAAGGATCTCCCCTAAAGGGGAGAACTATCTGGATAGCATGCGGCCGGGTCTTCATAGTATGCTATGAATATAGGCGGTATCGTTTCGGCTGGCCCAACAGCCCCATCAGAACCCGTTCGGACGGAGTTCTAGTTTGGGTGCTGAGAATGGAATTTTTAAGGTTATAGATGCTCAAGAGTGTTGACGTAGTTTCGCTGCAATTCGGCCTCAAAGGCGAGCTGCTCTTGGGTGAGGCCTGCCGCGGTACGCAATCTGCACAACCCTACCGAACGCCAATGCCACTTCCACAAGGATCTCCCCCAAAGGGGGCATCTGGATAGCATGAAACCTGATACTCATAGTATACTATGAGTATATAGCAAATTTACGATTGCTCCGGACCTCATCACCGAAGTCGACCAACGTTCTGGTGTGTTACAGAGTGAAACTCGGGAGTTCGGATGTTGAATTAATTAGAACGAACGGGTGGTTTTGCCACCTATGCGGTTTCGACCACTTGCTGGCGTTATTTTCTTATTTCCGTGGCCGAATGAATAAGGCCAGGCTTTTGTTATTTCAAGGAGCTCTGCATGTTGCCACCTGAAGGCATGATTACATTAACTGTTGCAACCATATTGGGTTTGCTGACCGGAGCCATAAGCACCCGCTGTAAGACTTTTTTTGGAATCTTAGGGAAACTCTGAAAAAGACTTCCTGATTTTGGCAAAATACCCAGACTCCACCCGCTGAGTTTTCCGATGAAGCAGATGACCTTCGCCGACGCCGAGTACGCCGGTAAGCGCAAGCAGACCCGCAAAGAGTTGTTCCT
>NZ_JAYGFK010000021.1:0-195534 GCF_046581935.1 Pseudomonas sp. | reverse complement strand
GGAATAGCAGCTGCGAAGCGTTCGCAGCGGCTAAAAATACTTAAATGGGCGAGGTGTTGATCGATTTTTGGTCAATAGCCGTTTTAAAAATCAGCAAGGGCTGAAGTCGACCGGAAATACAGGGCTACTTCAGAGCATCCCTAGTAGGTAGTCGCAAGATATCGCGACGGGTTAAGCCTGCGCGATGCTTTAGGCGCTTTCCAGGCCCAGGCGAATCACCCCGGTATCAATCGCCAGATGCACCAGTTCTGCCTGGGAGCTGACCTGCAGCTTGCTCTTGAGCAGGGTCAGGTAGTTGGACACGGTTTTGCTGCTGATGCACAAGTGCTCGGCAATCTGGCGGTTGGGCATGCCTTTGGCGAGCATCACGAAAATCTCGAATTCGCGCTGGGTCATGCCGCGCAGGCGTGGGTCGCTGTTGCCCTCGCCCAATGGGTTGCAGGCCAGGTGGGTGGCCAGGCTTTGCTCGATGTAGGCATGCCCGGCCAAGGTGCGTTTAACGGCCTCGATCAGCACTTCGGGCGATGAGGTTTTGCTCAAGTAACCCAGCGCTCCGGCATCCAACGCCTGCCGCACCAGGGGTAACTCGTCGTGCATGCTGAAGAACAGCACGCGCAACTGCGGCAGGCGCTGACGCAGGCGTCGGGTTACTTCCAGGCCGCTGATGCCGGGCAGGCCGATATCCATGATGACCAGGTTGGGAATCTCCTCGTGGACCATCTGCAACGCTTGTTCACCATCGCATGCTTCTCGCACCTGTACGTCCGGCAGTAAGGCGCGCAGCAAGCTGGCATAGCCTTGGCGAACAACCGCGTGATCATCAACCAGCAGTATTTTCATGTTACCGGCTCCGGCAGTGCCAAGGTTAGGCACAAAGCCCACCCGGCTTGAGGGCGACTGGATAGGTACAGCACTGCACCCAGGCTGCGCGCGCGCTCTTGAATTGAACGCAGGCCAATGCCCGGGCGCTGCGGCAATTGCGCGCCACAACCATTGTCGCGAATAAACAGTCGCAAGCGCTGGCCCTGACAGTGCAAACGCACACGCACTTCGCTGGCCTGGGCATGCTTGGCCACATTGGTCAGCGCCTCTTGCACCAAACGGTACAGGTGCGCTTTGATCGGCAACGGCAGGCTCGGCAACTGGCGACTGAGCAGCACCCGGCACGGCACGCGCTGCGCCGTTTGCCAGTTGGCGCAGAGCAGTTGCAGCGCTGCATCCAGCTCCAAACGCTCCAGTACCACCGGATAAAGATCACGGATCAGCGCGCGAAAACCTTCCTGCAAACGCTGGCAGTTAGCATCTAAATGCTGCGCGGTAAGCCGCAATTGCTCGGGTTGCTGGGCCACCGCTTGCAGCAAGCAGGCCTGAGCGCGTATGCCGCTGAGGTATTGGCCAAGGTCGTCATGCAAGGCCTGCCCCAGCTGTGCACGCTCACGCTCTTGCAGGGCCATTAGGGCTTGGGTCAGCTCGCCATTGTCTGCCTGAACCTGCTGCAAGGTGGTGGCCATGGTATTGAAGTAGCCGGCCAGTTGCCGCGCCTCCGGCAAGCTATGCGCGGGCAACCGGGCATTGAGCTGGCCTTGAGTCACCTGTTGCAGACCGCCTAACAGCTCATCCAGCACGCGCAGGCCACGGCGCACGGCCCAGCGAATCGCCAGCAGGCTGATCAGCAGCGCCAGCAGGCAGAGCAGCAATAACTGCAACAGCGAATCCCAGACTTCGTCGATCTCATCGGTGGGGTCGACGCTAATTTGCAATTGCCTACCATCCGCCAACTGCACGATGCGCGGGGTAGACGATATGGAGAACAAGCGCTGCGCCAACCACTGTTCCGACGACAACCCTGTGGCGCTGAAAGGCGCGGACACCCACTGCACCCGCACATGCCGCAAACTGCCGGTCAAGCCGCTCTGCAGGCTGGCCGGATCGCGCTGCGCTGCTTCGTACAGGTACTCAACCACGGCTTCGGCAGCCTGCACTTCACGCTGCACATCGTCGCGGGCCTGACGCAGCAACAGCAGCAGGCCAAGCAGCGTGACCAGGGCAAAAAACAGCGTCACCAGCAGGTAAGTGCGCCACAGAACAGACATGTCACTTGACCACGAAGTAACCAAGCATGCCCTTGCCTTCCAGGCCCTTGGCATAGAAGCGGAATTTGCCCGGTTTGATCGGCACGAAGAACACCTCCGCCTCACCGGCATCCTCAAATTCCAGCTCGGTCAGCGTCACGGCTTTGACCTCTACACCGCCGGCTTCCACCTTGCGCAGATAAATAGCGGTGGCGAACTCCGGGGCCTGAAACGCGTACTCCTTCTGCCCGCTGGCAATGATCTTCAGTTGGTAGGCCTTACCCGTTTCCAGCTGGTATTCCATTTGCGACATGCTGTAGTCGCTGGCCTCGTTACCCAGAACCAGATCGGGCAGCGCTTGAGTCCGCCGGGTCAGGTCGCCAGCGGCGTAGATATTGTCAAAGCCGAGCAGGCCGCTGAGCAGAATAAGCGTCAGAACAAGTGTTTTGATCGTGGTCATAACGGGCACCTTTTCTTGTTTTAATCGATGAGCCCATCGTAAAACCCAGGCGCGGCAACTGACTTACTACCTTGGTACAGGCGTACTGGTACTTTGGGCATATTTCCCGCACGCCGGGCTGTTCCTATGCTGGCAGCACCTATTCAGGAGTTGCCCATGCACCGGATCAGCCAATCGCTCATGCTCTGCGCCGCAGCCTTGTGCAGCCTGGCCATGCCTTGCCTGGCTGAGCAACCCCGCGCCGCACTGCAGGTGCACATCGCCTATCTGGGCTACACCCCCGAGACCGGCCCGCTGCTCTCCAACGTGATCCCCGAGCCGCAGGATGCCGGCCGCCGTGGCGCTGAGCTGGCGATTATCGACAGCAACAGCACCGGGCGTTTTCTCCAGCACAGCTACCAGTTGGACGTGGCCGAACGCAGCGACAGTGACAGCCTGCTGGCCGCCGCGCGCGCGCTGCATACTCAGGGCGTGCGCCTGTTTGTGGTCAACGCGCCCGTCGCCACCCTGCGCCAGCTCAGCCAGGCCTTGCCCGACAGTTTGCTGTTTAACGCGGGCAGCGCCGACGACAGCCTGCGGCAAAGCCAGTGCCTGAATAATGTGCTGCACACCCTGCCCAGCCGCGCCATGCTAGCCGATGCCTTGGCGCAGTTTTTGGTTGTGCGCAAATGGACGCGCGCCCTGCTGATCAGCGGCCCGACGGCGGACGATCAAGCCTATGCCGCAGCACTCAAGCGTGCGGCCAAGCGTTTTGGCCTGCGCATCGTCGCGGAAAAAAGCTGGAGCTTCGACAACGACCAGCGTCGCAGCGCCCAAGCCGAGATGCCGCTGTTCACCCAAACAACCGAATACGACGTGGTGTTGGTGGCCGATGAGCGCGGTGACTTCGGCGAATACCTGCCCTACCAAACCTGGTACCCGCGCCCCGTTGCCGGCACCCAAGGGCTAACCCCGACCGCGTGGCACAAGACGGTGGAAACCTACGGTGCAGCGCAGTTGCAGAAGCGTTTTGAAGCCTTTGCCCAGCGCTGGATGAACGACCGCGACTTCGCCGCCTGGATCGCCGTGCGCAGCATCGCCAGTGCCGTTACCAAGCTGCGTCAGAACGATGTCCAGGCCATTCGCACCCTGGCCCTGAGTGAGCAACTGCCAATCGACGGGTTCAAGGGCCGCAAGCTGAGCTTTCGCAGCTGGAACGGCCAACTGCGCCAACCAATCCCGCTGGTGCAACCGCGCGCATTGGTCAGCACCTCGCCGCAGGAAGGCTTTCTCCATCCCAACAATGAAATGGACAGCCTCGGCTACGACCGCCCGGAGGTGAGCTGTGATCTGGCCGGCATGACCCATGGATAGCTCTTGTGGGAGGGGCTTTAGCCGCGACAGGAGCCGCTACGAGTGCAGGGATGCAAGAGATAGAGCGAAGCAGGA
Source organism: Pseudomonas sp. (assembly GCF_046581935.1). GTDB lineage: Bacteria > Pseudomonadota > Gammaproteobacteria > Pseudomonadales > Pseudomonadaceae > Aquipseudomonas. The sequence goes on along the minus strand of NZ_JAYGFK010000021.1, from coordinate 191,574 downwards.
TGCCCGAGCCGAAAGCCCTCCCACCAAAGCAAGCACTCAGCCGACGGCTATAAAACCATTACAACAAGAGGATTAACCCCATGCGTCTTACTCGCCTTGCCTGCGCCATCGCCGTTAGCCTCAGTTGCCACAGCGCCCTGGCGGCCACGGCTTATGTGTCCAACGAGAAGGACGACAGCATCAGCGTGATCGACCTGGACAGCATGCAGGTCACCGCCACCCTGGAGGTTGGTCAGCGGCCGCGCGGCTTGCTGCTCTCCAGTGACAACAAGCTGCTGTACATCTGCGCCAGCGACTCCGACCGCGTACAGGTGATGGACCTGGCCAGCCAGAAAATCATCAAGGAGCTGCCCTCCGGTGCCGACCCTGAGCAATTCGCCCTGCATCCTAACGACCGCTGGCTGTACATCTCCAACGAGGACGATGCCCTGGTCACGGTGGTCGACACCCAGAGCAGCGAAGTGCTGGCGCAAATCGATGTGGGCGTTGAGCCCGAAGGCATGGCGGTTAGCCCGGATGGCAAGTGGGCGGTAAATACCAGCGAAACCACCAACATGCTGCACTGGATCGACACCAGCACCCAGCAACTGGTGGACAACACCCTGGTCGACCAGCGCCCCCGGCATGTCGAGTTCGACAAGGACGGCAAACGCCTGTGGGCCTCGGCCGAGATCGGCGGCACGGTCAGCGTGATTGATGTGGCCAGTAGGCAGATCGAAAAGGTCCTGACCTTCCAAATCAAAGGCGTCCACCCGGACAAAGTGCAGCCGGTCGGCGTCAGGCTGAGTGACGATGGCAAGTACGCCTTTATTGCCCTCGGCCCGGCTAACCATGTGGCGGTGGTCGACGCCAAGAGTTATGCAATCCTCGATTACCTGCTGGTTGGCCGCCGCGTTTGGCACCTGGCCTTTACCCCGGACCAGAAGCAACTGCTGACCACCAACGGCGTCAGCGGCGATGTTTCGGTGATTGATGTCGACTCGCTCAAGGTCAGCAAGTCGATCAAGGTCGGCCGCTACCCTTGGGGCGTGGTCGTCACGCCATGAGCGCGCTTCAGGTACAGGGCGTGAGTTTCGCCTACGGCCAACGCCACGCCCTGCAGGACGTTGGTTTCAGCGTGACAGAGGGGAGTTTTAGCGCGTTGTTGGGGCCCAATGGCGCGGGTAAATCCACCCTGATCGCCCTGCTCACCCGGCTCTACGACCTGCAACAGGGTGATATCCACATCTTCGGCCACAGCCTGCGCAGCGCCCCACGTCAGGCGCTGCGGCAACTGGGGGTGGTGTTTCAACAGAGCACTCTGGATCTCGACCTGTCGGTGCAGCAGAACCTCGCCTATCACGCGGCCCTGCATGGTTTGAGCAAGCGCGAGGCACTGGCGCGTATCGACGAAGAACTGGCGCGTCAGCAACTCGACGAACGTCGCCACGAGAAAGTGCGTTCGCTAAATGGCGGTCACCGGCGCCGGGTGGAAATTGCCCGCGCCCTGCTGCATCGCCCGCGCCTGCTGTTGCTCGATGAAGCCAGCGCCGGCCTTGACCCAGCCAGCCGCCTGGCACTGAACCGCCATGTGCGTCAGCTATGCCATGAGCATGCGCTCGCGGTGCTGTGGACCACGCATTTGCTCGATGAAGTCGAGCACCACGACGAGCTGCTGATCCTCAACCGTAGCCGCCTGGTCGCCCAAGGCAGCGTGGCGCAAATCAGCAGCGCTGACGCCGACCTGGCCGCCGCCTTCGCCCGCCTGACTGGCGACGCCGAGCAAGGCCATACCAGCGGGAGGAGCTTTAGCCGCGACACTGGCAATACCGAGGCATCCACAGCGGAAACCAATCGCCGTCCAGTCAAGTCCAGCATGCTCAAGCAGGAGCCACACCCATGAACGCCTACTGGTATTGCCTGCAAGGCATTGTGCAGCGCGAGTGGTTACGCTTTGTCCTGCAGCGCAGCCGCTTCTTCAGCGCACTGGTGCGGCCGCTGCTGTGGCTGCTGGTGTTCGCCGCCGGTTTTCGCGCCGCGCTGGGCATCGCCATCATTGAGCCATACGACACCTACATCACTTACGAAACCTACATCGTGCCGGGGCTGGCCTGCATGATTTTGCTGTTCAACGGCATGCAAGGCTCGCTGTCGATGGTCTACGACCGGGAAATGGGCAGCATGCGCATCCTACTGACCAGCCCCCTGCCCCGCGCCTTTCTGCTGGCCGCCAAGCTGCTGGCCATCGCCCTGATCTCGCTGCTGCAGGTGTATGCCTTTCTCGCCATTGCCTGGCTCTACGGCGTGCAACCGCCTGCCTGGGGATTGCTCAGCGCGCTGCCGGCGCTGCTGCTGGTGGCGCTCATGCTCAGCGCACTGGGTTTGCTGCTGTCCAATGGCATTCGCCAGTTGGAGAACTTCGCTGGGGTGATGAATTTCGTCATCTTCCCGTTGTTCTTCCTCTCGTCGGCGCTCTACCCGCTATGGAAGATGCGCGAAGCCAGCGAATGGCTGTACTGGCTGTGCGCCCTCAACCCCTTCAGCCATGCCGTGGAGCTGGTCCGTTTCGCCCTCTACCAACGGCTTAGCCCGTTGGCGCTGGCGGTATGCCTGGGCCTGACGCTGCTGTTTGCCGTACTCGCGGTACTGACCTTTAACCCGCAGCACGCGGCGCTGCGCAAAGGCAATGCTTAGGCTCTGTTGCCGTTTCACTCGCGGTCACGCCGGAGCCACCAGCACAATCAGCCGGCAAACAGATCTACTACTTTGGTACTGGTTTCCCTCTCCAACGTAGAATTCCCAAAGCATCGCCATTGCCCTGTAATAGACCGATAAAAAGAACCGAGAACAAGGCGATGAAACGATGTCTGGCGCTGCCCAAGCTGCTTATGCTGACCACCCACCTATTGCTGGCCAGCGTTGCACTGGCCGACACTCCGCTGTTTTCTGCCGATGGCTACCGCATCAGCCTGTACCGCAGCCCCACACCGCTCACCCATGACGATGCCCGCGCCCTGGATACCGCCGCGCTGCAACAGCTGTTGCGTGAGCAACCGAGCACGCGCCTGATCGATGTTTACCGGCGGCAATGGCTGCATGGTCAGTTCATCGAGGAGGAGCCGCACGCCAACCTGCCAGGCAGCTTGTGGCTGGCCAACACCGGCGATGGACAGTTGGATGAGCAATGGCAGGCCTACTTTCGCCAGTATCTCGTTCAGGCCAGTAATGCCAACAAAGCCTGGCCATTGGTATTCTATTGCCGCTCAGACTGCTGGCTGGGCTGGAATGCGGTAAAACGTGCCCATCATCTGGGTTACAGCAACCTCTACTGGTACCGTGACGGCATCGATGCCTGGCAACAAGCCGGCCTGCCCCTGATACCGGCCCACCCTATGCCCTTGCTGCGTTAACCAACGTCACGGCTGCAACCCCACCATAATCAAAACAATGAGGTGATAAGGCCATGTACAAAATTCTAATTGCCGATGACCACCCGCTGTTTCGCGAAGCCATCCATAACGTCATCAGTGATGGCTTCCCCGGCAGTAGCATCATGGAAACTGCCGACCTCGACAGCGCCCTGGAACTGACCAAGGCGCACGATGACCTCGACCTGATCCTGCTCGACCTGAATATGCCCGGCATGCACGGCCTCAATGGCCTGATCAACCTGCGTAACGAAGCGCCGACTATTCCGGTGGTGATCGTCTCCGCCGAGCAAGACAAGCAGATCGTCCTGCAAGCCATTACCTACGGGGCGGTGGGTTTTATTACCAAATCATCGCCACGGGCGCAGATGACCGATGCCATCCAGCAGATCCTCAACGGCAACGTTTACCTGCCACCGGACATCATCCGCACGCAAAAAAACAGCACGCATCGCAGCCATAGCGATCACCACAACTTCCCGCCGGAACTGCTGCAGGCGCTAACCCGCAAACAGTTGCTGGTGCTCGAACGCATGACCAAGGGCGAGTCCAATAAACAGATCGCCTACAGCTTGGATATCGCCGAAACCACGGTGAAGGCCCATGTTTCGGCGATCCTGCGCAAGCTCAACGTGCATAACCGGGTGCAGGCGATTCTCTCTGCAGGGGATATCGACTTCGCCGCGTACCTGCGCCGCTGATGTTGCGCACAATCCTCCTGACCGGATTGGCCATGCTGGCCTTTGCCGGCAATTCCTTACTGTGCCGCGCCGCCCTGGCTGGCACGACCATTGATGCCGGTAGCTTTACCGCCCTGCGTCTGCTGTCTGGCGCGCTGGTGCTTGGCCTGCTGGTGTGGCTGCGCCAGCGCGGGCGGCTAGGCGGCGATTGGTATTCGGCCCTGGCGTTATTCGGCTACGCAGCGGCGTTCTCTTTCGCCTACCTGCAACTGGATGCCGGTAGCGGTGCTCTTCTGCTGTTTGGCGCGGTGCAGGCTGGCATGCTCGGCTACGGTTGGTGGCGCGGCGAACGCCTGGCTGGCGTGCAACAGCTAGGCCTGGCCAGCGCTATTGGCGGTCTGTTGATTCTGCTGTTACCCCTTGCCAGCGCACCGGCGGCCGGCTCAGCCTTACTGATGCTGCTGGCCGGAGCTTGCTGGGCGGTCTACTCACTGCGTGGGCGCAAAACCCAAGACCCGCTGGCGGCCACCGCTGGTAACTTCTTGCGCAGCCTGGTGGCGCTCATACCGCTGTTGCTGGTGTTTCGTCAGCAATTGCAATGGGACAGCCTCGGCGCGTTTTACGCCGTGCTGTCCGGCGCGCTGGCCTCGGGTATCGGTTATGCCGTCTGGTACGCCGCACTGCCGCACCTGCGCGCCCTACAAGCTGCCAGCGTTCAACTGAGCGTACCGATCATCGCCGCACTCGCCGGCAGCCTGCTCCTTGGCGAAGCCCTTACCCCGCGCCTGCTGCTTGCCACCCTGGCCGTAGTCGGCGGTATTGCTTTGGTACTCCTGAGCAAAGCACGGGCTATCTAACGCATCGATAAATAACTAAAGCGCCGTCAGCCGCAATGACGGCGGCGCTTTATCCGCGTTGCGAGAGTAAATGGCTGAGGCTGGTTTTCAGCTTCATTGGCTTCACCGGTTTGTGCATCAGGGTGTGGCCCAGGTCGCGCATCTGTTGCTTTAACTCGTTGCTGTAGTTGGCGGTGATCATCAGCGCCGGCAAGGGTGAGCTGCGCCGGGCATTGATGCGCGCGACGGCATCCACGCCATTACGCTCATCATCGAGGTGGTAGTCGGCGATCAGCAGGTCCGCATCGTCATGAAAGTTGTCGACCTGGCGCGCGAGATCTTCCTCAGACAACGCCGTGACCACCTCGCAGCCCCAGGCTTCCAGCAGCGTACGCATGCCGGCACAGATAGCGGCATCGTTATCCAGCACCCAAATACGCGAACCACTGAGGCGCTCCAGCAAAAGATTGGAGGTGTTCTGCACCAGCCGCGCACGCGGAGCCAGGCTGGTCAGCGGCACCTCGATGGCGAACATCGAGCCCTTACCCTGGCGCGATGCCACGCGGATGCGATGGCCGAGCATGCCGGCAATTTTTTCGACGATGGCCAGGCCAAGGCCCAGCCCTCGGTCCTGCTTGCGGTGGCTGACATCACCACGCTTAAACTCCTGAAAAATCTCCTCAAGCTTGTCCTCGGCAATGCCAATGCCGGTGTCCCACACCTCAATCGACAAGCTTTGCCGACGCCGCCGGCAGCCCAGCAACACGCGCCCGCTGGAGGTATACCGAATGGCGTTACTCAGCAGGTTGCGCAGAATCCGCGCCAGCAGCTGGACATCACTGCGGACCACGGCCGAGCTGGGTACAAAGTCCAGCTGCAGCCCTTCGCTACCGGCGATCTGGTGATATTCCGCCGCCAGGTTCTCCAGCAGCTCACTGACCGCAAAGGGCGCGATGTCCGGCTTGATCACCCCGGCATCGAGCTTGGAAATATCCACCAGGGTGCCGAGCAAACTTTCCACGTCTTCCAGCGAATTGCTGACATTGCGCACCAGGGCAGCGCTGTCAGCCAGGTCGCGTTTTTCCATCAGAGCGCTGGTAAACAGCCGCGCCGCATTGAGCGGCTGCAGCAAGTCATGACTGACGGCGGCGAGAAACTTGGTTTTCGACAGGTTGGCCTGCTCGGCCTCGCCTTTGGCTTCGCGCAGGCGCGCCTCCATTTGCGTGCGCTCGTCAATCTCGCGGCGCAGTTGGCTGTTCAAGTCCGTCAGCTCGGCGGTGCGTTCACGTACACGTTGCTCGAGGTGTTGATAGGCCTGGTGCAACGCCTCGGCGGTGCGTCGCCGTTCGGTGATATCGCGAATCAGCACGAAGATGCCGACCACCTCACCGCTGGCCAGGCGATTGGGCACATAGGAGCGCAGCATGTAACGTTCCTGGCCGTTGTGATTGGTTTCCGCGAACTCGAACGTCACGCTTTCGCCGGACAACGCCCGCTCGATAAAGGGTTCTAGACGCCGGCAGTGCTCATCACTGTGCACCACCCGCAGGCTCTGCCCGAGCATTGCGCCACGCGGCCAGCAGTACCATTCCTCGTAAACCTTGTTGGTGAACTGATAGGTCAGGTCGGCCGTCAGGTAGGCAATCAGTGCCGGTACGTGGTCGGTGATCAAACGAATCCAGCGCTCGCTCTCACTCAGCGCCTCAGCGTGGCGATGGCGCTCGGTAATGTCGGTAAAAGTGTTGACGAAACCACCGGTCGGCAGCGGATGGGTGCGTACCTCAAGCATGCGTCCGTCGAACAGGCACAGCTCCATTTCCTCGATCAGGCGGCCATTGGCATCGCGACTGGCCGGCGTCAGCAGTTCCAGTTCACTGTCTGCCATGACCTCGGCAAACGGCCGGTGGGCATTGATCGGCGCCAGGCCGCAAAGATCGAGAAAACGGTGATTCCATAACTCCAGCTGGCCATCGGCATTGACCATGGCCATGCCTTGGGAAAGGTTGTCCATGGCCCGCTGCAACAGCCGCGACTTCTGCGCCAACGCCTGTTCGCGGCGCATGGTTTCGTTGAGTTTGACCTCGGTGATATCGGTGTAGAGGATCACCAGCCCGCCCTCGCGGGTTGGCCGCTCGCTGACCTGCACCCAGCGTCCGTCCTGCAGGCGATAGAGCATATTGCCGTCATGGCTGCTGCGTTGTTCTTCCACCACCAGACCGGTGCTTTTGCTCAGGCGTTTGATCTCGGCCAAGCGCGTACCGGCTGCGATGCGCGCCCGGCTGCCGGCCCAAAAAGATTTGAAGCGGCTGTTGAACAGCACGATGCGCTGCTCACGATCGAACAGCACAAAGGCATCGGAAATGCTCTCGATCGCATCGATCAAATGCTGGTGCGCGGTTTCTGCACGCAGGCGTGCATCGCTGAGTAACTGGTTGCTGGATTTCAGCTCGGCCATCGCCTGATTCAGCGCATCGGTGCGCTCACGCACTTGCTCGGCCAGCACCACCGAATGCTGGAACGCGGCGTAGGCGTCATCACCGCGCGAATGCACCGACTCGACTCGCTCGATCAACGCGCTGTTGATCTGCCGAAGTTTGGCGTTCTGCCGTTCCAGCTCAAGGCAGCGCGTTTGCAGCTCGATCACCTCAGACGCGACCGGGACGGCCAATGGCGACTCCGGTGAAGGTCTGGTTGATATGCATGCCATTGAGCTGCTCTCCGTAGGTATTGAAGCCAATTACGTTCTGGCTACGCAGAAAGGCCGACACCGGCTCGACACCACCCTGCCCTTCGATTTCCAGGCGGCGCAAAAAGCAGTCACAGCCGATGGTCAGCAACAGCGGCCCAAGCCGCTCGCGCAGACCGTCAAAAACGCCCTGCAAATCCGGCAGCAAGGGGCCGGGTTGCATCGATGTGAGCACAATCCCGTTCTCCACCGCGCAGTAAAACGTCAGGCTGAGGTCATCATTAACTCGTTGAATCGAGCGCACGTAGTACTGCCCACCAATGCGCACGGCCAGTGGGTGGGCAGCAAATAAACGGTGATCAAGAGCGGCCAGCGGCACGCCAATCAGCTCGGCATACTCCAGCGCCGCCGGTGCAGCATTAAGCTCATACACCCGGCGACTGGTGCTGTCGGCGCGGGTCACCACCAGCTTGTCGGTGCGTGGCAGGATGTGGTGGGTGCTGAACACCTCGAAGTCCAGCCAGGTATTGAACAACACCACCACCGCGCCACCGGTATGGAACTCGCCGTTGTAGTACACGTGGGTATGGGTCAGGTGATTATCATCACCGGCTGAGCCGCCGAAGTGTGGAATGCTGCCAAAAGCGGCACTCAAGGCACCGAGCACCACCTCCTCACGGCTAGACAGGCCATCCAGCAGGGTCAGGGCAAAACTGTGGCCCTTGATGGTGGCCAGCTCGTTGTTGCGGCAATCACTGACCAACCGCTCGACCAGCTGTTGTGCATCAATCAGGCTAAAGCGCTCCATTTCGTCTATCAGAGCGCTGGCAATCGAGAAACTGCGGTGATCAAAGCCAATGGCGCTGACGCAGCCACGGTCATAACCCTGCGCGGTGATTTCACCGGCGCTGGTACAGCCCACCAGGTTGATGCCGCCGAAATACTGCTCCAGCGACTCGCCCAGGCCTTGCAAGTCATATTCGGCAGAGCAAAAGAACAACACAAAGCCAAGGTGCGGATGAATCAGTTGGCGGGCCAGTTCCTGGGCCACCAGCTCGACATCCGTGGCGTTAGAGGTGGCAGTTAGCACACCTTCGGTAAGCGTATGCGGCATAGCGGCCCCCAATGCAAAACACTTTAATTCATGGGGGTATTCTACGAAGCTACCCCGCCACGCCCCATGCCACTTGAGTAGCGCAGGACTCATCCCTAAGTAGCGGGCCAGAACAGCAGCGTTAGCAGCAACAGGCCGATATAGAAGCCAATCTCTAAGGTTTCACTGAGCGGCTGAATACGCCGCAGAGCACCATAGACGTGGACGATGATCATCATCACGGCAACGGCCACAAGCATCTCAAAGACCACGTGAATGGCCTCGCCGGTCAAGGCGGCGCGCAGCATCATGGCTTCAAGAATCAGAATAAAGGCCCCCAGACAGCGCCCGAAGTACACCGCCAGGTCCCGATGCGTAGGAATCGTCCAGCCCATCAAGCGGGCCCAAACCAGCGGCATACAGAAGATCGGCAAGGCAAATACTAGGGTAGTGAGTAGCGCCAGAAGCAGCAGGTAGTACGGGGCATGCAGACTCCAAAGACCCAGCATGAAGTCCTCCTTGATTTCAGGTTGTGAGGGGTTATAGGCAGCGCATCAGCACAAAAGGCAGCGCGAGTAATACGCTGCTGCAAGGCAGCAGAATCAGCAGTGCATCCAGGGGCATGGCGACCTCCAGGCGAGAGCCGGGCAGATCATTCTGCCCGGCCGGTGCGGTGTGCTTACCAGCTGAGTACGGCACCCACGGCAAAGGTGTCGGTGTCTTCACCCAGACCGCTGCCTTGGGCGGCATCGATCTGGTACTGGTTGTACTCGGCGACCAACTTGAGGTTGTCGTTAATGGTGCGGAAGTAGGCGACACCGCGCGTCTCGTAATCAGCGGCAGTGCCCAGGCCGTTGCCGTCATCTTCGGTTTTGCCGTAGGACAGCGCGACCCGGTTTTTGCCGAAGGTGTAGGAGCCTTGCAGCAGGTAACCATCGCTGTCGATCTCACGCAGCGTGGCCTCACCGGCGTTGTTGGTGAAAAACGGGTTGATGCCCTCCGCCTGGAAGCCCGAGGCGGTCACCGAGAAACCGGCCATCTTCGCCTGTACGCCATAGCCCAGGCCTTGGGAGGTCACGGTATCGACTGTGCTATCGGTGTTTTCTGAGGTTTGGTAGGCACCGTTGATCCACGAATAGATGGTCGCGCCGCCCAAATCGAACTGGTAGCTAACCTCCGACTCGAAGCGCGGCTCTTCCTGGTAGGCCTTGCCCACAGCACTGTCATCGTTGGTGTCCACCGGGTCCATGATGCCCACTGCAACGCGCAAGCCTTCAGCCAGGTTGTTGTTGCGGTAGGTAATCTGCGAGGTCGGGAACGGATATGGGTAGCCCGTGCCGATATTGCCGAACGATACGCCCGTACCATCGACCAGTCCCAGGGTGTCGCTGACGTTGCCATAGCCGGCCAGCAATTCATCAAGGAAGATGTTCGAGCGCGAAAACAGGCCGAAGTCCTTACCGATCAGCACTTCGCCCCACTCTGGCGACGCTACGGTGCCGTAGAACTGGCGCACGTCGATGGCGGTGTCGGTGCCATTGGTTTCGCTGTCATTGATGGTGACCCAGAAGGACGAGCGCCCACCGAGTTGCAGGCCATCAATCTTCTTGGCGAAGTTAAAGCCAATCCAGTTCGGCAGAAAGCCCATCTTCACCCGCGCCTGGCGACGGTCGTACTGCTCGCCTTCGCGGTCGACATCGCTATTCACATAAAAGGCGTTGATATAACCATCGGTGGAAAAGCTGGTGTCGTCCTTGTCGTACAGGACAATCTCGGCAGCAGCCTGTTGCGCGGTTACCAAGGCAACGGCAGCAGCCAGGGTCAGGGGCAGAAATCGGGTGTTGGCGATCTTGTTGTTGTGCATAACACTCTCCGCTGAATGAGACGACCGGCAACGGTCAGTCGGGTCGGAGGCGATTATCGAAAAGCCCTGGCAATAGCCATACGCTGCCATAGCGCTGCTTAGCTGCTGCTTTGGAGCGTGCTGTAGGCCGCGTTACAACGGCTTACGACCGACTATCCCAAAGGTCTTAGCCGCAAGGATGTCCACCCAAGGTCGTAGAAGGATTAGGCACGCCAACAGGCCTGCCTTAGCAGGCGAACGCTGCCAAACAGGAGCTAGCAGGAAATACACAGAAGTAAACGCGCGCGCCTAAGGGCAGTTACTGCATGCTTCGTTGCTCAACACATACCAGCCGCCAGCGGCCTGATTCAGAGCCTGCTGGGCCTGGCGCAGGGCATCCAGGGGCAATTGCTGCAACGCCTGTTGCACGGCCTCAGCATGCGCCTCTGGCAACCCAGCCAAATGCGCCTGCCAGTGTTGCTCGGCCAAGCCCTCGCTGCTGCGCGCCTGCAGCTGCCACTGGCTGCACAAGGCCTCGACCGTGTGCCCCAGCGCGACAGTATCCAGCTCACCCAACCAGGCACTGCGGGCTTCTAGAAAAGCGCGAATATGCTCAACAATCACCGCGCTATTGCAGCTCGGTGACTGCACGCCAAACAACAAACCGCGTCGCCCCTGGATCTGCCGATAAGCGCAGAACACCGCATAGCCCAACTGCAATTCACTGCGCAGACGCTGGTAGAACGCCCCTTGATGCAACTGCCCGAGCACACGCCAGCAAGCCTCGGTCGACGCGGCGTTGTCGGGCTGTGGGCAGAACAGCAGCAGCGCCGACTCCCCTGGGGCTGCCAATGTCCGCCAGTGCTGCCCAGACGTCACGCTGGCCACAGCGGCTGATGGCTGCAACGGCCTTAACGAGTCAAACAGCGCCTCGATGTGCGTTTGCCCGCACTCATCCAGCCCCACACCCAGCGCCTCGACACGGACCTGACAATAACGCTGTTGCAGCGTCAGGCTATCGAGCTGGCATGTACCCATAGGTTGTGACTGAAACAACTCGCCACTGTTGGCTAATAACTGGCGAATTGGCATGGGCTGCCGCTCGTTCGTCACGCCGGCCGCGACTGTGCGCCAGTGCGCCGCATCAGGTTGTAGCAAGGCCGGAACCAGCAACGCTATCGCGCGTGGCAGCAGGCTGGCGCTGCCTTGCAGCCGCAAATGCAGACTGGCGGTCTCGGCATCCAGGCTCAGGCTAATGCCCAGCTGGGCCATATGCTGGCGAACTTCACCCAGGCTTAGCTCCGCCAGCCTAAGCAGTAACGCCGCGCCTATTGCCTCGACGAAACAACAGCGGGCGTGCCACACAGCAATCGGGTTCGCCTGAGTAACCTCAAGCTTGGGTGCCGGCAACCAAAGCAGATCAGCCGGAACCGCAAGCCTCGCGGCCAACGCCGGCGTTTGAGCAAGCAAAGGATTGGCCCCCGGTAACTGCCAACAGCCGCGCAGCGCCGGCAAAACCAATGCCGGCGCACACGTCATGCGCAAGGCAAACCCAACACCGGGCCAGTCTGCTAGCTCGCCGTCAACAACCGTCAGCACACAACGCCGTAGTGGCGCCTGCATCTGCCGCAACAACGTATTGATGGCCTCAGCATCACCCGGCTCGGGCGATTGCCAAGCGCGCACTAAAGCCAGAGGCGTCATGCCCTGCAGACGATATTGCTGAGCCTGCTGATAGCTATCGAGCCACGCAGCCGGGCTGGCATGAGCACTGACAAAAGCCAGCCAATCAATTAGCAACGCCACGACCTGCGCCGGTTCAGCCACGCCACGCACACTCAATAACAAGAGGGCCTGGCCCGCATAACAATATTGCAGCTGCACCTGTAGCGCTTCGCCCAAACCGCGCTCACGCAAGCCCGCCCTTAGCCCGCCTGGGCGCTCATCCAGCAGCCAGCTTTGCAACCAGGCCAGGGCTCTATCCGCTGACGCCTCCGGTAACTCCAGGGCAAAGCCAAGGTGCAAACTGCCCAACTCGCCAGGCAGGTTTAAACGCAGGTGCCCGCTACGCAGCGGCAACATCGGCGCAGGTAACTCACGTAGCGTTGCACCACCGGCAGGCAAAACCCGCCCGTGGCGTTGGGCCAACGCATAAAGGTGCTCAACCGACTGCGGTGCAACGATGCTCAGTTGGCAATTGCCGGCGTGATAGAAGGCCTGATGAAAAGCTCGCAGCGCCTCTTGGAACGCGGGCTCCTCCACCGGCAGCGTGTCGCGATTGCCAGCATGGAACACAGCACAGCGATGCCCTTCAGCCAGCGCATGGCCCAGCGCCACGCCAAGCAAGGTATTGGCATCCTGACTACGGGCAAGAAACTCGGCGTGTAGCACTTCACGCTCGCGAACCTGCTCAACCTCATCCAACGTCGGTCGGGCCAGCATATCCAGCAGCCGCGCCAGTGCACCGTCCAGATAATCGGCAGGCACCTCACAGAAATACTCGGTGTAACGCGCCTGCGTGGTCGCATTCACCTGCCCGGCACAGGCCTGCACAAACGGCATCAAGCGCTGCTCGCCGGCAAATCCGGCACTGCCAAGAAACAGCAGATGCTCAAGAAAATGCGCTAACCCCGGGTACTCCAGCGGCTCATCATGGCTACCGGCATTTACCCGCAAACAAAGCCCTGCATGGCTTCGCCAAGGCTGACTAAACAGCATGACAGGCAAACCGCTCTGCAACCGTCGGCGCACCGGTTCCATACTCTGACTAGCGGAACAATCAGGCAGATCGGACATAACGACCAAGCTGTGAGCAAAGGAGAAGCCACCAGCATCAGCCGCATAAAGCAGCCACACAATTGTTCTTTGGGTGTAATGAGGTTTCCGACACTTTATCGACACCAGCAAAATCCAGAAAGCAAAAATCCCCGAAAACTTGTTAGTTATCAGGGTCTTAGCTGAATCTATATGGCGGTGAAGGAGAGATTCGAACTCTCGATACGATTTCTCGTATACACACTTTCCAGGCGTGCTCCTTAAGCCACTCGGACACTTCACCGGGGCTCGACGGTCATTGCTGTATGTCGAGGCGCGCTAATCTAGCCGAAGACCTTGCCAAAGGCAAAATGTTTTTTCAAAAAATTCATGCGCTTATGCCAAGTACTCGGTCTTGGCCGAGGTGCTGCTGGCGTTTTTCTCGAAGCGCTCATCTCCAAACAGGATAAAGCCCACGGCTATAAACAGGCTGAACGCAAACAACCCCAGCACACCCTCTGGGCTTTGGCTGTGCGGCTTACTGGCGAGCCACAGCAGGCCAGCCAGCAGTAACGCGACCAGTGCGGCGCGCCATAAAGTGGTCAGCCGGGTTAAGCGATGCATGCCGATGCCCTCATTTAAGAAAGCGACGACGATAGCGGCGCAGTAATAGGAGCAGCCAATTGCCGATGCTAATCGTAGCCATAGGCTAATCAGCCTCAATGGCTGACCGGCCAGTCAGTCATGGTGCTTTACCTGACCGATGCGGGTGGGTAACGTCTGCTGCACTTCAGCACAAGGAACCCGACCATGAGCGACCTGATCAGCTACCAACTCGACGATGGCATTGCCACCCTAACCCTGTGTAATGGCAAGGTAAACGCCATCTCCCCGGATGTGGTCACTGCCTTTAATGCCGCTCTGGATCGCGCCGAGCAAGATAAGGCTATTGTGATTATTACCGGCCAGCCAGGCATCCTCTCCGGCGGTTACGACCTCAAGGTAATGACCTCCGGCCCGCAGAATGCGATCAACCTGGTGGCCGCCGGTTCGACCCTCGCGCGGCGCATGTTGGCGCATCCTTTCCCGATCATCGTTGCTTGCCCTGGCCATGCAGTAGCCAAGGGCGCGTTTATCCTGCTGTCGTCTGATTACCGCATTGGCGTCGAAGGCCCGTTCAGCATCGGCCTAAATGAAGTGCAGATCGGCATGACCATGCACCACGCGGGTATCGAACTGGCGCGCGACCGACTGCGCAAATCTGCCTTCCATCGCTCGGTGATCAACGGTGAGATGTTCGACCCGCAAGGCGCAGTGGACGCAGGCTTCCTCGACAAGGTGGTGCCTGCCGAGCAACTCGCTGCAACGGCCCTGGCAATTGCCCAGCAGATGAAAAAGATCAACATGACGGCGCACAAGAACACCAAGCTGAAAGTGCGTAAGGCGCTGCTGGAAGCCCTCGATCTGGCTGTCGAGCTGGATAAGCAGCATACCCTGTAAGCCCTGCGCGCCACATTGCCAAGCCCGGCCCGCCGCCGGGCTTTTTTGTTTATCGCGGGCACACGCCAGTGCAGCGTCCCGCCCCGCTGATCAACATCAATTGTCGAAATCAGTGCACACCCATACACTGCGCGCCCTTTCCAATGACGGGCGTACCAAATGCTTTTTCTTCTGCGCATGCTGGCGATGGGCGTGCACTTTATTCTCGCCGGCATTCTTGGCCTGATACTGGGCATCTGCCGTCCGTTCAACCCGGATAACAGCCGGCTCTGCGCACGGCTTTACAGCATTCCGGCGCAGTGGCTGATGGGCTGGAAACTAAACACCGATGTGCCATCGCTGCTCGATCACCCCTCGTGCGTCATCGTTGCTAATCACCAGTCCAACTACGACCTGTACGTGCTCGGCCGTGTGGTGCCTAAACGCACCGTCAGCATCGGCAAAAAGAGCCTGAAATGGGTGCCGTTATTTGGCCAACTGTACTGGCTGGCCGGCAACGTGTTACTCGACCGTGGCAACGCCGTACGCGCCAAACAGGCCATGCTCACCACCACCGACACGCTCAAGCACAAAGACACCTCAATCTGGGTATTCCCCGAAGGCACGCGCAACCTTGGCAAAGGTCTGCTGCCCTTGAAAAAGGGCGCATTTCAGATGGCCGTCGCTGCCGGTGTGCCGATCATCCCGGTGTGCGCCAGCACCTATGTTAACCACCTCCAGCTCAATCGCTGGAACAGCGGCGAGATCATGATCCGCTCGTTGCCGGCGATCCCCACGACAGGCATGACCCAGGACGATCTACCGCAGTTGATCGAAACCTGCCGCGCACAGATGCAGCAATGCATCGAGGCCATGGATCAGCAACTGAGCCAGCGCGCCTGACGACACTAGCAGCCATGCCAAGCCCAGCCCATGCGCTGGGCTTTTTATTAGCAGACCAAGCCGCATAGCTACGTGCAGGTACACCGACAACGGACAAGCCGCTAAGCTGCGTGCTGAATAATCGCTGATAAGAGAAGCATCATGGGTCAAGTTGTTGCCGCTGCCGTTTACAGCAAGGGCGTTAAGGTCAGCACTATCAGCCTCGATGAAGGCAAGCAGTGGTCAAAAAAACCGGAGCATTTTGTCTGGATAGGCCTGCATGACCCGGCCAACGAGGAGCTGACCAACCTGCAAAAGCAGTTCGGCTTGCATGAGCTGGCACTCGAAGACGCCCTGCAACGCCACACCCGGCCCAAGCTGGAAACCTTCGGCGATGCACTATTTCTGGTGCTCTACTCGCCCATTCAGGTCAACGGTGAACTGACCTTCGTTGAGACCCAGTTGTTTGCCGGCACCGGCTACATCATCAGCGCCCGCTACGGTGAGTCCGCACCCTACTCCCAAGTGCGTCAGCGCTGCGAGGCACGGCCATTGCTGCTGGAGCACGGCGAAGACTTCGTGCTCTACGCCCTGCTCAACTTTGTGATCGAAAACTACCGCCCACTGATGGACAACTACCACACCGAGTTGGAGGAAGTGGAGCAGCACGTGCTGAAAAACCCACTAAGCCAAGCCGATGTCGAGCGCATCCAGAGCTTGCGTCGTGACCTGCTGCGCCTGCGCCGCTATATCGGGCCGTTGGCGGAAATCTGCCAAGAGCTGCAGCACCTCGACTTTCCTTTTATCGACAAGAACATGCGGCCGTACTTTCGCGACGTGGCGATTCACGTCAACCGTCTGCTGGAAGACCTCACCGCACAGCGCGAGATGGCCGACCACGCTATCGAAATAGGCCTGCTGCTGGAGTCATCGCGGCAAAACCTCACCCAGCGCAAGTTCGCCGCCTGGGCGGCCATTCTGGCCTTCCCCACAGCTGTGGCAGGGATCTACGGGATGAACTTTCACAACATGCCCGAGCTCAGTTGGCAGTACGGCTATTTCGCCGTGCTTGGTTTGATCACCACCGGCTGCATCGGCCTCTACGCCAGCTTCAAGCATTACGGCTGGTTATAAAAAATCGTCTGGAGCGATTTTTAACGTCGGGTAGCAGCGGCCCGCAGGGTGGCGGCCATGGATGGCAAGCCATAAAAAAGCCCAGTCAGTAATGACTGGGCTTTTTAACCAACAAGTGCTTACTCGGCGAGGCCGGCGCTGCCATAGGCGACAAAGCGCATCATCCATTCAGCCACGGTATGGCCCTGGTGCGGATGCTGCAGGCTAACGACTGCCTTGCTGTAAGCCGGCTCACCAATATGCTGTTTGCGCAGATCAAGCAGCGCCCGCGAATAGTCGTGGACAAACTCGGGGTGCCCCTGGAAGCACAGCACCTGATCACCGATGCAGTAAGAAGCAATCGGGCAGAACTCACTGCTGGCCAGCAATGTGGCGTTTGTCGGCAACTGGGTAACCTGGTCCTGGTGGCTGATCAACAGCGTTAAGTCGTCCAGATCAGGGCTGATCCAGGCCGGCTTGTTGGCCATGCGGTATTGGTGAATGCCCACCCCCCAGCCCTGCACCGCTCGCTCGCTTTTGCCGCCGAGTAGCAGCGCCAGCAACTGATGACCGAAACACACGCCCAGCAGCTTGTCGCCACGGTTGTAGCGCTCCAGCAGATAGGTTTTCAGCGTTTGAATCCAGGCATCCGGGCCAAAGGAGTCTGCCTTACTGCCCGTTACCAGATAGGCATCGTAGCGCTCGCTGTCTGGCGGATAGTGCCCCTCCATCACGTTGTACACCTTGAACTCGGCAGCGATCGGCTGACGGGCGAACAACTGCTCGAACATACGACCATAACTGTCGTACTGATCGACCAATTCAGGGCGAAGAACATCGGTTTCCAGGATGCAGATCTGCAGCGGCATATGGGCGGTTACCTAGAGCGCAGGAGGGTTATTGACCAGCGCGCAAGCGTGCCTGCTGACTGGCTGCATGGCAATAGCGCAAGGCCAAACCCGACCAATTACCCACGAAATCATGACGGTTACAGCTGGATCTCAGCGGGCATTATCAGCGGCCTCGATAGTCACCATAAGCACCGTTCACTTCTGCTGATAACAGCGCAGGCTGATGATCTGGCCATCGGGCACAACGCCCCACTATTCAGAGGACATCACCATGACCAGTTTTTCCGCCATCGCCAGCCTGCTTGCCGCTTCCGCCTTCAACGGCAGCCACAGCGCCAGCAGCCAACGGCAAACCGAAAAAGTCCAGGCAGCTCAACTCAAGGCCGACCAGAACAGCGGTAAATAACAGCAGCGTTACCGTAAGGAGAATGCCATGAGCATCGTCCAATCCCTGACTCAGCAAAACGTTTACGGCGTGACCTACGCCACTGTCGACAGCAATGGCATTCACTTCGAGTCAGAGCTGGCCATTGCCCTGAGTGATGGCAGCCTGACCACCTTGCGCATGCCCACACAACTGAGCGAGCGTCAGGCTATTGCGCAGTTGGTTTGCGGCCGTCAGGCGTGCTGAAGCAGATGCTGAGCACACCTGCAATAAAAAACCGGCTCACTGGGAGCCGGCTTCAAGCACATCAATTTAACCAGTAACGCTAGAACAACTGGTTGTTCGCCGCTTTCTCTAGCAGCAGTGCCGGCGGCAGAAAGCGTTCGCCGTACTGTTCAGCCAGGTATTGGGCGCGGGCGACAAAGTCCTTCACCCCATACTGGTTGATAAACTGCAACGCACCGCCGGTCCAGGCGGCAAAACCGATACCGAAGATCGAACCGATATTGGCGTCGGCAACCGATTTCAACACGCCCTCTTCTACGCAACGCACGGTTTCGATGGCCTGGATAAACAGGATGCGATCACGTACGTCTTCTTGTGAAATCTGCGCATCAGCTTTTTCAAAGCGCGCCTTGAGTTCCGGCCACAGGTGCTTCTTGCCACCAGCCGGAGCGCCGGCCGCGGGGTATTCGTAGAAGCCTGCACCGGCAGCCTTACCCGGGCGCTTGTACTCGTTGAGCATCATGTCGATCACCGCAAAGGCCGGGTGTGCCGGAATCTGCTTACCTTCATCCGCCAGATCCTTGATGGTTTGCTGACGGATGTGGTTCATCAGGCTCATCGACACTTCATCGCTGATTGCCAGCGGGCCGACCGGCATGCCGGCCTTGCGCGCCTCGTTCTCGATCAGCGCCGCGCTCACGCCTTCGCCCAGCATGGCCAGACCTTCATTGGTGAAGGTGCCGAACACGCGCGAAGTGAAGAAGCCACGACTGTCGTTGACCACAATCGGGGTCTTCTTGATCTGCATGACGTAATCGAAACCGCGCGCCAGGGTCTCGTTGCTGGTGTGCTCGCCTTTGATGATTTCCACCAGCGGCATCTTGTCCACCGGGCTGAAGAAATGCAGGCCGATAAACTTGTCCTGCTTCTGCACCGCCGTGGCCAGGCCGGTAATCGGCAAGGTCGAGGTATTGGAGGCAATTACCGCATCAGACAACGCTGCACGCTCGGCTGCGGCAGTGACGTTGGCTTTGAGGTCACGATCCTCAAACACCGCTTCGATGATCAAGTCGCAGCCTTCAAAGTCGGCATCGCTGACCGTCGGTTTGATCCGCGCCAGGATGCCATCGCGCTTCTCGGCGCTCATCTGGCCACGACCGATCTTTTTCTCCAGCAGCTTGGCCGAGTAGTCCTTGCCCTTCTCAGCGGCCTCAATGGAGATGTCCTTGAGCACCACGTCAATTCCGGCAACCGCCGACACATAGGCAATACCAGCGCCCATCATGCCCGCTCCGAGCACACCGACCTTCTTGGTCACGTAGGGCTCGAAGCCTTGCGGGCGCGAGCCACCCGCGTTGATTTCGTTGAGCTGGAACCAGAAGGTGCCAATCATGTTCTTCGCTACCTGACCGGTGGTTAGCTCGGTGAAGTAGCGTGCTTCGATAATTTGCGCGGTGTCGAAATCAACCTGAGCCCCCTCGACGGCGGCGCACATGATCTTCTCCGGTGCGGGGAAGCAGCCCTTGGTTTTATCGCGCAGCACACTCGGTGCGATGGCCAGCATCTGCGCCACGTTCGGGCTCGATGGCGTACCGCCAGGGATTTTGTAGCCAGCGATATCCCACGGTTGTTTCGGCGCTGGGTTAGCAGCAATCCAGGCGCGGGCCTTGGCCAGCAGGTCATCCTTGTCGGACGCCAGTTGGTGGATCAAACCCGCTTTAAGCGCGGCATCGGGGCGAACCTTCTTGCCTTCAGCCAGGTACGGCAGGGCTTTTTCCAGACCAAGCAGGCGCACCATGCGCACCACCCCGCCACCGCCCGGCAGCAGGCCAAGGGTCACTTCCGGCAGGCCCAGCTGCACGCTGGAGCTGTCCAGGGCGATACGGTGATGACAAGCCAGGCAGATTTCCCAACCGCCACCAAGTGCCGCGCCATTGATCGCTGCAACTACCGGCTTGCCCAGGGTTTCCAGGCGGCGCAGTTGGCCTTTGATGTTGAGGATCATGTCGTAGAAGGCTTGCGCGTCAGCCTTGGTGACTTTAATCAGCTCCCCCAGGTCGCCGCCGGCGAAGAAGGTCTTTTTCGCAGAAGTGATGATCACCCCGGCGATGGCATCTTTCTCTGCTTCCAGGCGCGCAACGGTGGCACCCATGGCCTCGCGGTAAACCGCGTTCATGGTGTTGGCGCTCTGGCCAGGCATGTCCATGGTCAGAACGACGATATTGTCCTGGCCTTTTTCGTAACGGATGGCGTCAGTCATTTCTATTCACTTCCCAAATGTCGGGGGAGCGCTTCAGGGGCGTCACGACGCGATGGTCAGGCCGGGCCGCGTAGGCAAGGCGGAAATCATTCAGAAAGCGGAGTTTGCTGGTGCAAATGAGCATTTCCGGAGGATTTCCAACGCAGCATGACCGAGCGCAGTAGCCCGTGATAGCTCCTTAAATACGTTCGATGATGGTGGCAATACCCATACCGCCGCCCACGCATAGGGTGGCCAGACCGTAGCGCAGCTGGCGCTTCTCCAGCTCATCGAGCAGGGTGCCGAGGATCGCGCAACCGGTTGCACCCAGCGGATGGCCCATGGCGATGGAGCCGCCGTTGACGTTGACCTTGTCTTCGCTAACGCCCATCTCTTTCATAAACTTCATCACCACCGAGGCGAACGCTTCATTGACTTCAAACAAATCGATGTCATTGACGTTCAGCCCAGCCTTGGCCAAGGCCTTACGGGTGGCCGGCGCAGGGCCGGTGAGCATGATGGTCGGGTCGGTGCCAGTCACAGCCGTGGCGACAATGCGCCCGCGCGGCTTAAGGCCCAGCTCGCGGCCCTTGGCCTCAGAACCAATCAGCATCAAGGCCGCGCCATCGACGATGCCCGAGCTGTTGCCCGGCGTATGCACGTGGTTGATCTGCTCGACATGGCTGTAGACGCGCAGCGCGGTGCTGTCGAAGCCCATCTGGCCCATCATCTCGAAGCTCGGTTTGAGCTTACCCAGGCCTTCAAGCGTGGACTCGCCACGGATAAACTCGTCGTGGTCGAGCAGGACGATACCGTTCTGGTCCGTCACCGGAATTAGCGACTTATTGAATGAGCCGTCCTGGCTGGCGCGGGCGGCTTTTTGCTGCGAGCGCAAGGCGAAGTTGTCGACATCACTTCGGCTAAAGCCTTCCAGGGTGGCGATCAGATCGGCGCCAATGCCCTGCGGAGTGAAATGGGTATGCATATTGGTCGCCGGATCCATTACCCAGGCACCGCCATCGGAGCCCATGGGGATGCGCGACATCGACTCAACACCGCCCACCACCACCAAGTCCTCAAAACCGGAACGCACCTTCATCGCGCCGAGGTTTACCGCCTCGAGACCCGACGCGCAGAAACGGTTGAGCTGCACGCCCGACACACTGACATCCCAATCGGCGACCATGGCCGCCGTTTTGGCAATGTCCGCGCCCTGATCGCCTACCGGCGTTACGCAGCCAAGCACCAGGTCATCAACCTGGCTGGTGTCCAGGTTATTGCGCGCTTGCAGCGCCTTGAGCAAGCCGGCAACCAGGTCGACTGGCTTAACGCTGTACAGCGCGCCGTCCTTCTTGCCCTTGCCGCGGGGCGTGCGCAGCGCATCGAAAATAAATGCTTCGGTCATGGCGTCCTCAGACCTCCAATGGAGGGTGGCTGGCGGCGCAGGTCGAGCCCGCACCTGTTCTTGTTGAATGCAGTAACCATACGCCGCGCGCCAGCGGGCTCAATGACTGAAATGCTCAGGCCTATTGACCACTTAGCTCAGACCAACGGTCAATCGCTGAGCAAAAGCCAATAATCACGTCTAACTCAAGGCTCTCTTGCCAGCGCAGGTGTTGCGTCATAACTGCAAGCAACTGCCTGGTGATTTTTAGTAATCAAGGCGTCTATAGACACACCATTCCCGCCCCTACAGTTCAAACAAGCCATCTGAGTGTTGTGGCGGCTGTAGGCATCGTCGCCGGGTTTTGCCGGGGCGGTTTAAATGATCGACATGAGGTGAGGCGTCGCACCCGCGCAGTCAGCAGGACAGTGAGCGTCCGCCGCAAAAAACAACAAGGCCAATCGCCATGTTCAATCCAATAAAGATGCGCCAGGCAGCCATGATCGTATTTACCACTGCAGTGCTCCTGATTCTGCCTAATCTGACTCGTTTGGTCGGCTAACCTCGCCGCCTGCTTATGGGTCATCACCCCACATGAAACGCCGGCAGTCCTTGCCATCCTGCCGCTACCAGCCCAGCTAATGGACGCTGGTAGTGGCAGGATGGCAGCCATTGCAGCGTGCAGGTCAGCGGCTGTGCTAGGGTGATTTCAATCCCCAAGGAGCCTGCCATGCGCCGTCTAATTACCACACTTGGTTTACTGATCAGTCTGCCGCTTATGGCCGGCGAAGCTGAACTCAACGCCGCCGTTACCGCCCTGCAATCACCCGATGCAGTGCTTATCGATGTACGCACAGCAGAAGAATTTGCCGCCGGCGCCCTGCCCGGTGCCGAGCAGATCGACTTTGAGCAAATCGCCAGCCGCATCAGCGCCATTGCCCCGGATAAGAGCACACCCATCGTCCTCTATTGCCGCAGTGGCCGGCGCTCCAGCATCGCCGAGGAGAGCTTGCGGGCCATGGGCTACAGCAACCTGATCAACGCTGGCGGCTATGACGAACTGAAATTCGCCCTGGAGTCGCAAGATTGATCATGCATAATTTATTGATAGGCCTGCTGGCGCTGCTGCCCTTCACCGCTCTGCACACTGCCGAGCTAAAGCTTGAACTGGGCGACACCAGCCGCCAGTGGAGCAGCGCGCAACTACTCGCCCATCCGCAGGCGCAAACAATCGAGATTAGTAGCGACGTCAGCTACAAGCGCAGCATGCAGTACCGCGCCGTACCGCTGGCGGCGCTGCTTGCAGGGGTGCAGCCAGGTGATCACCTGCAATTGGTTGCCAGCGACGGCTTTGCCGCCGAATTGTCCGCAGCCCCGGCGCTGAGCCAAACCGGCAGCCAAGCCTGGCTGGCCATTGAAGACCCGGCGCAACCCTGGCCGCCCCTGGGTAACGGCAAGCCCAGTGCTGGGCCGTTCTACCTGGTGTGGCAAAACCCGGCTGCCAGCCAGATCGGCCCGGAACAATGGCCCTTTCAACTGGCCAGCATCCGCAAACTCGCCCCCGTGGCGCAGCGCTTCCCGCAATTACTTCCTGCCGCCGACGCCAGCCCGGCAGTGCAAGCCGGTTTTGCTCAGTACCAGAAGAACTGCATGGCCTGCCATCGTTTGAATGGCGCCGGCGATGCGCAATTCGGCCCAGACCTGAATATTCCGCACAGCCCGACGGAATATTTCAGTGGCGATTTTCTAACCCGCTATATCCGTGACCCACAGAGCTTGCGGCGCTGGCCACAGGGCAAAATGCCGGGATTCTCGGTTGAGGTGCTGAACGATAAAGCCTTGGCCGAGTTACTTGAGTATTTGCGCCATATGGCCAAAACCAGAGCCAAACAATAAACCGTAGGATAGGTTGGGCAACGCGATACCCATCAACTCCTGGGGCGGAAAACGCGCTGCAGATTTCTACTCTAGGTGGCTGACGCGAGTAGGCCGCGCGGGCTGAATCGGCCTTGCTGACCCGCACGGCGCGCGGCATCAATCAGCGCGGTGCAAGCTGGGTTCTCCGTGCGGCTGAAGGCGTAAAAGCGCGCGACAGGCAATTCGGGAAAACCGTCCTCGCTACCCAGCACACGTAAGCCCTCCCCGCGCTGGCTGCCGGCAATAACCGTGGCAGCAAACCCGGCGCGCGCTGCCGAGATGCAACCAGCCATGCTGCTGCTCTCGAACACCACACGCCATGCCCGGTCAGTTTTGCCCAGCGCGGTGATCGCTGCTTCCCGGTAAATACACGGTTCGGGGAAAACAGCCAACGGCAGCGGCTGGTCGATAGCCAATGCCTGACCAGCAGCAAAAACCCAAACCAGCGGCTCTTCCCATAACAACTCACCGAGGCCTTCAACCCGGCTGCATTGCTTGCCAAACACCAGATCCAGCCGGCCGCGCTCCTGCTGGCGCAAAAGCTCGGCGGTAATGCCGACCTTCAGCTCAATCGTCGCCTCGGGATGCCACTGGCGAAAACGCTGCAGAACCTGGGGCAACCAGGCGCTGGCGAAATCCTCTGAAGCCCCCACCCGCAACTGCCCACGCAACGGCGCTCCGCGCAGCTTCGCGCGGGCCTCACGGTCCAAGTCCAAAATGCTCCGACCATAGGCATACAAGGTGTTGCCAGCCTGTGTTAGCTCCAGGCGACGCGTCGTACGCGTCAGCAAGCTGGCCTCGGCAATGTGCTCCAAGCGTTTGATGTGGCCACTCACCGCAGAAGGTGTCAGCGCCAAGCGCTCAGCGGCCGTGGTGAAGCTACCGCTGTCGACGACTTCAAGGAATGTGCGCAGTAAAACGGTATCGAGCGGCGTGCCATCAACAAGCGGCTGGGGTTTCATTTATTCACTCAACGCAAAATGTCATCAATTGCGCAAGATTATTCACCAATACAGTAGATTCATCTAGGTAGGCTGGAGCCCTACCCAGTGACCGGAGACAACGCCATGAGCACCTATCAGTACGCCACGACCGAGCAACTCGACATCGCCTACCTTGAATGGAATCCGCAGGGCCAGCGAACGGCCGTCCTGCTACACGGCTGGCCGGACAGCCCTGAATGCTGGAATGCTGTGGCAACCATCCTGGTGAATGCCGGCTACCGCGTCCTTGCTCCGGCGCTGCGGGGGTTTGCCCCTACCCGCTTTCGTCATCCAAGCACACCGCGCAGTGGCCAACTGGCCGCACTGGGGCGTGACCTTCTTGAATTCATGGATGTGTTGAAGCTGCATCAGCCTGTGCTCATTGGCCACGACTGGGGCGCCCGCGCAGCGGCCAACGCTTGCGGCCTGCGCGAGGGCGCGGCGTCGCACCTGGTGATACTTTCGGTGGGCTACGCCACCAATAACCCCAACCAACCGCTGCCACTGCAACAGGCGCGCAACTACTGGTATCACTGGTTTATGGCCACGCCGCTCGGCGAACGCGCTGTGCGGGAAGATCGCGAAGCATTCAGCCGGCAAATGTGGGACACCTGGGCACCGAGCGGCTGGTACCTCGATGCTGATTTTGTGCAGGCCGCGCAAGCATTCCAAGGCGATGATTGGGCCGACATCGTGCTGCACTCATACCGCCACCGCTGGGGATTTGCCGAAGGCGATCCGGCTTATGCCGAGGACGAAAAACGCCTAAACCCCGCGCCTGTACTCAACGTGCCGACACTGGTGCTGCATGGTGGCGCGGACACCTGCAACCACCCTGACAGCTCCAAAGGCCGCGACGCCTTCTTCACCGAGCGCTATGAGCGGCACGTGCTGGATGGCATTGGTCACTTTCCACAGCGCGAGGCACCACAGCCCGTTGCCGAAGCCATCCTGCATTTTTGCTTGGCGGATTAAACCGGGAGCTTGGGCTGTATTGCAACGGCCTAGCGCCCCTTTAACGGCGCTCGCGGCTTGGTCCGTAGCGGGTCGAGCAGCCCCGACAACCCGTTGTGATCGATCTCTTGCATCAGCGCCAGCAAGCGACCGGTCTCGTTTTTAGGGAAGCCTTCACGGGCAAACCAATTGAGGTAGTTACCCGGCAAGTCGGCAAGCAAACGGCCTTTGTACTTACCAAAGGGCATTTCGCGGGTTACCAGCAACAGCAGGTCTTCGGGTTTCATCGCAGGCTCGGCAGGGGTTGGGCAATCGAGCGCAGAGTATGCCGTTGGGCGCAGACCCAGGCCAGCGCCTACGCCAGTCGCGCAAACTCGGGTAAGCTGCGCGCCCCTATTTATCGACCCAAGGTTTGCCCCAGCATGATTATCAAGGCACTGCGCATCGGCCTCGGCCAGTTGATCATCTTCCTCGACTGGATCAGCCGTCCGGCCAAGCTCAAACGCACGCCAGAGGCTCAAGCGGCGGTTGAACAAAGCGCCACCAACCTGGCGTTGTATCAATTCCAGGCCTGCCCGTTCTGCGTAAAAACCCGCCGCACCCTGCACAAACTCAATGTGCCAGTGGCCCTACGCGACGCAAAGAACGACGCCCAGGCGCGCAGCGACTTGGAACAGCAAGGCGGCAAAATCAAAGTGCCGTGCCTGCGCATCGAGGAAAACGGCCAGAGCACCTGGATGTATGAGTCGAAGACAATCATCGCCTACCTCAACGAACGCTTCGCCGCCTGATCAAGCAATCGGGGCCGCAAACGGCCCCAATTAACCCGCTAAGGCTGCACAGCCTGCAACTCTCTTGCAACGAACTGGCTGCCCTGCTGCTGCGCAACAAAACTCACCTTGTCGCCCACCTTGAGCCCTTCAAGCTGGGCCGCATCTTGTACCTTGAACACCATGGTCATCGGCGGCATGCCCAAGTTAGCCAGCGGGCCGTGGCGCAACGTTACCTTTTGGTTGGCCGTATCGATCTTGCGTACTTCACCCTGACTGGTGGCCGTCGCACTGCTGGCGGCAGGCGCCACTCGCTTGCTCGCTGGCCATTACAGGGCCGGCCAGCAGGCTGGTAAGGGCGATAACACTGAGTAGATTTTTCATGTTCAATCCTCTCTAAGGGTTTATTCTGCCAACACGCGAATTTTGCCGACCATGCCGGCCTGGTAATGACCGGCAATCAGGCAGGCGAAATCAAACTCGCCGGCACGGTTGAAGTTCCAGATGATCTCCCCGCCCTGGCCCGGCCCAACGTGGGCCATATAGGGCTCGTCGTGCTGCATACCGGGAAATTTGGCCATCATCGCGGCGTGAGCATCCAGATCGGCCTGAGTGCCGAGCACAAACTCGTGCATTAGCTTGCCCTCGTTACGGTGCACAAAGCGGATGGTTTCGCCTTGTTTGATCTGCAACTGATCAGGGCTAAAACGCATCTGATCACTCATGCCAATCTCGATGGTGCGCGTGACCTGTTCACGATCGCCGGCAATGCCCCAGGGCTTTTGCTCTTTAACCACCATCATGTCGTGCTGCATATCATGCTGTTCGCTGTGAGCCAGTGCAGCGCCACTCGCCAGCAAGCCAATCAGGGCCAGCGCTAAGGGCAAACGTTTTATCTGCTTCATTTGTCGACTTCCTCTTAGTTAATAATTTGACTGGGGCGGCTCCAGCTAAGGCGCAGCAGGCAACTGAAGCCCTCCCCCAAAGCGCTTGCGCCTTAATGTCCGGCATGATCGCCGGGCTTACGCACCTGTACTTCAACCGGCTCAGTGATCGGCTGTTTAAGCGGCATCGACTGCCCACCTGCAGCGTTTGAGCGTGTTGGTTTGGCCACCTCACCGGTCCACTCATAAGCCACGCTGCCAGCCGGGTGTTTGAACCAGCCAGGGTCGCGGTAATCGCCAGCAGGCTGGTCCTTGCGCACCTTGAGCATGGTGAACATGCCGCCCATTTCCACCGAGCCGAAGGGACCGTCACCGGTCATCATCGGCGCGGTATTGGCCGGTAGCGGCATCTGCATTTCCGCCATATCGGCCATGCCGCGCTCACCCATCACCATGTAGTCGGGGATAATTTTGGCGATCTTGCGCGTCATTTCACGCGGGTCCACACCGATCAGTGTCGGCACGTCATGACCCATGGCATTCATGGTGTGGTGGCTCTTGTGGCAGTGGAACGCCCAGTCGCCCTCCTCATTAGCGAGGAACTCGACTTGGCGCATCTGCCCCACCGCGATGTCAGTGGTGACCTCAGGCCAACGCGACCCCACAGGTGTAGGCCCACCATCGGTGCCGGTCACCTCGAACTCGTGACCATGCAAATGAATCGGGTGGTTGGTCATGGTCAGGTTGCCGACCCGCAGGCGCACCTTGTCGTTCTGCCGCACCACCAGCGGATCAATGCCGGGGAAGATGCGGCTGTTGAAGGTCCACAGGTTGAAGTTGAGCATGGTCATGATCTTCGGCGTGTAGGCGCCCGGCTCAATGTCATAGGCATTGAGCAGAAAGCAAAAATCACGATCCACTTCGCTGATCAGCGGGTGATGCCCCTTCGGGTGGGTGACCCAAAAACCCATCATGCCCATGGCCATTTGGGTCATTTCGTCGGCATGCGGGTGGTACATAAAGGTGCCAGGGCGGCGGGCCTCGAACTCGTAAACGAAGGTTTTGCCTACCGGAATCGCTGGCTGGGTCAAACCTGATACGCCGTCCATGCCATTGGGCAGGCGCTGGCCATGCCAGTGGATGCTGGTGTGTTCGGGCAACTTATTGGTGACGAAGATACGCACTCGGTCGCCCTCCACCACCTCAATGGTCGGCCCCGGCGATTGGCCGTTGTAACCCCATAAATGGGCCTTGTAGCCGGGCGCTAACTCGCGCACCACTGGCTCGGCGACTAGGTGGAACTCCTTAACGCCGTTGTTCATGCGCCAGGGCAGCGTCCAGCCATTGAGGGTGACCACCGGGTTATATGGACGACCATTTTGCGGTTGCAGAGGCGGCATGGTGTCGGCACTGCTTTGCGACACAGCCTCAGGAATGCCAGCCAGAGAGACCCGGCTGACTGCAGAAGTGGCGACAGCGGCCGTAATGGCACTGGCACCGAGGAAAAAATCACGTCGTGAAACCATGGGAATAATTCCTTGATCAGTGCCCAGCGGGCTCGTCGGCAACGGCTGTGGCCGTCACAGTTGATGGCAAGCTAGGCGCACCTTGCATGGCCATGTGCAAATCGGCCTTGGCGATCCAAAAGTCGCGCTGCGCCTGCAGGTAACCATCGACCGCGAGGATCTGCTTACGCGCATCGGCCAGTAGCTCGAAGGTGCTGATAAACATGCCGTTGTAATGCAGGACGTTTTCCTCAGCGATGCGCGCACGCAGCGGTAGCACCTCGTCGCGGTAATGCCGAGCCAGGTCATGCGCCGTTTGATAACCCAGGTAAGCTTCACGTACCTGCGAGCGCGCATTGATCGCCGTCTCGGCAGCGCGGTTGAGCATCTGCCGGTACTGCGCCTCGGCCTTGGCCACCTTGGCCCCACTCCAGTCGAACAACGGCAACTCAACGCTAATCTCGTAGCCGCGCTGAGTTGGCTCCTGATTGGAGCGGTTATTCACCACACCCAGCTCCAGCACATTGATAAAGCGTGTGGTCTTGCTCAGCCCCAAGTTGCTGGCCAGGCGCTCAGCATCCAGACGCACGGCCTGAATATCCAAGCGCTGACTCATGGCCAGGCGCTCAACATCGGGTAATTGCTCGGCTGTTCTCGGCAATTCCGGCAAGCGTTCAGGTAAGCGGAAGTCGAGCTGCTCGCCCCACAAACCGAGCAAGCGGGTTAACTGCTCACGCGTCTGTAGCCGCGCCTGCTCAGCACGAATCAGGTTAAGCCCGGCATCGGCATAAAAGCTTTGCTCCTGCGCCTGCTGCAGCAGGCTGTAATTGCCCACGGCCGCCAAGCGCCGCGCCAGTTCGGCACCCGCCTCGGCGGAGTCCATCACCTGCTGCATAAAGCCCAGGCTTTCCTGCGCAGCCACCGCGCGGTACCAGGCCTTGCGCGTTTGCGTGGCCAACTCGAACAGCGCCAGGCTGGTCTGGCGCTGCATCTGTTCGAAGCGCTTGGCTTCCATACCCGAGGTCAGCGGCATAGCAATCAAACGTGCCAGATTGATATGCAGCCCACGCTCGTACTCCACCTCGCTGCCTTTTTCCAAGCGCCCGAAGGAGAAGCCAGGATTAGGGATACGCCCTGCCTGAACGCGCTCCGCTTCGCTGATCCCCAGCGCATCGAAACTCGCCTGCAGGCCACGGTTATTCAACAGGGCAACCTGCACCGCCGCATCGACACTAAGCGGCTGAGCAAGTAACTCACTCACCCGTTCGTCAACCTGGCTGCGTTGCTCGGGGGTTTTCACCCACGTCACCTGCTTGTCCAGTTGCTGGCCTGCCTGCTCGACTGCCGTGAAGCCGCCATCCGGGGTAAAGCTGGCGCAACCACCGAGCAGCACAACAACGGCGCACAACCCAGCCCGCACAACCCGTGAAAAATCACTCATGAGACATTCCTCCATGCTGGCTATGCGGGTTAGTCGCCGCTGGCTCAGCAGATGGCATGGCCGTGTTGTCGGCGGGTTGCTCCCAAGGCTCCTGCGCATAGGTACGCCAGCCGCCAATACGACCAACCAGCGCATTAGCCTCAGGCCAGTCACTCAGCGGCGGCTCACTAAAACCCTGATAAGCCTTGAGCGGCGATTGATAGTGCAAAGCCGCAGTGGCGGCCTCGCTATTGAGCGGGTCGGGCAGCTCGGCCCAGCTGCGCAGAGGCAGCATCAGCAACGCCAGGCAGGTAAACACCGGCCGGCGAACTAAGGGAAAACGCATCATCAAATACTCTCGCGTGCAACGGCGCGCCTGCGCAGAACAGGCGAACACCGACGAATAGCTCAATACGCGTCGGGCGGGCCACAGCAGTCGCTACAGCGGGCAGATCAACGCGCGGTTTGGCTTAGGCGAGAAACAGGCGTGGGGGTCTATCGGGGGTTTCGGCAATAAAGCCGACAAACTGCTGCAGACGAGCCAAGGACGGCTCAGCCGCATGCAGCGGAGTACTGGTGACGACAACGGCGCTCAACGCCACCGCACCGACACAAAACGCGCAGAGGCTGCACAGACTGTTATCGGCGGCAGGCGCAGCATTGCTGGATTGCTCGCTGGTGTGATGCCCGCTCATGGCAACTGCATCAGCAGCATGGGCCATCTGCATAGCGCCCGGATGATGCGCGACCATTTGCTGTGCAACCTGGCCAGCACCGCCACTCTGCTGCGTAACCGCACATAACTGCATGCTGATGGCCGCCATGCTCTGCGCCGGGAGGGCGAGCATTAGCATCCAGATCAGGGCAGTACGCAGGGTTTTACGCATGGTGCGAGGTTGTCTTCAGCACGGTCGATGAAGCGGATTATCCACCCAATGCATTATTTGTCTATGCCTCATATGGGCAAACGCCCACACAGCTGGCTATGATCGGCCCATGACCAGCACACCACCGCTGCGCCAACCCTGCCCTCCCGGCGCCTGCGACTGCGGCCGCGAGCAACTGCTGGAAAACCCCAGCAGCGACGCCCGTATCCTGCTGCTCACCCGCCCGGAAGAAAAACGCCTGCTCGACCGCCTGGAAAACCTTGAGAGCCTGGCCGATTTGGAAAAGATGCAGCAACGCATCTATGAACAACTGGGCATACGCGTCAACGTCGCCCCGGGCTTTAATGAAGTGCGCAGCATGCGCGGCATTGCCATTCAAATCGACGAACTACCCGGCCTATGCCGCAAAACCCGACAGTCCATCCCCACCGCCATCCGCCGCGGCCTGGAAAAACGCCCAGAAATTGCCTACAGCCTGCTTAACGCACATGACTTGTTTAGGGATATTTGAGAGCTCCGGTAAAGGGAAAGATGCGTGGACTGATGCGGGGTTTCGTAACAGGCGGCTAACGGCCATAGCTGTGCCAAGAGACTGTATGGGGTAATCTTGCACCACGAATCAACCATGAGTCTGCGAACTGAACGATGGGTTTTGAACAATTAGCTGAGCTACGCGACCGCCTACGAGCCGAAAAAGAACAGGTAAAGACTGACAGTCCGAAGCAGCGTATACGCAAGCCTTCTTTGAAGACGAAGCCACGCGAGCAAGATCCTGCAGTGGAAGCGATCTGGCTACTACAGAAGCACTTTCCACTGGCCTTCCCGGTCACTCCGGCCCCGAAGGTTCCGCTTAAAGAGGGCATTTTAAAGGATGCCGAGCAACACCTAGAGCTGCTCGGAATATCCAGCGAACAGCTTAAGCAAGGCATGGCTACTTGGTGCAGAGGAAGTCGGTACTGGTTAAGCATGACGGAGAACGCGCCGCGTTTGGACTTGAGTGGCCAGGCAGTTGGCTCGGTTACAGCGGCTCAGGCGCTGCATGCGAAGCAGCAGGCTAAGCGGCACCGCGGACAAGTACGACGCAAACAGGCAAAGACGAAAGATCATGTACAGGAAAAATCGGCCGATACCGCCGCGGAACAGACCGAGAATTAAAATCACTCGAGCGCGGCACCGATTCGTCTAATCACTGGTAGGGACGCAAGATGATGATTAGGCTTTTTTAAAAGCGGCAAGTAGCCGATATCAACCCGCCGTGATTGACCCGTCTGGGCTAGAAGCGGACCGCCATCATTTGCTCCAGCACGTAGGATGGGTTGAGCGCAGCGATACCCATCATGTCGTCGATAAGACTAGCGACCTTGGAAGCCTGATATACGCATTATCCAGTTGCGCCCCTTGAAACAAAGCATGTCGCTGATATTGCCCTGCATGTCTATTGTGTCTATTCCGCGATGATGGGTATCGCTACGCTCAACGCCATCCTACAACGCGTTTCTCAGCGGCAGCTTTTGGCCCATATCACCACCGCCCAGCCAACACCTGCGCCGCGCCGTGGGTGTTCTGGCAGTACCAGAACACCGGCTAACACCATGGGTAACGGCCACGTAGGCCAGGCGCAGGCTTTCGTCCTGCATGGTTTGGTCGTAGCTGTAGCCCGAATAGGCGTACAGCACATTGCGCAGTAGCGCGGCGGCTGGACATCAGCCCGAGTAACGCAGGCACCCACATGGAAAGCAATTTTCGCAAGTTGGGCTGCTCCACCTGTGCGGCGGCCACCCTGAAAAGACTAACCCTGGAATTGATCTCCTGAAACCACGCCACAACGGACAATGTGGATATCCAGGCGCACGCCCCCTATTCGTCTTTGCCGGGCAAATTGGAGCGTGCCAGAGCAGTGAACGCCTTGAGCGCTGCGCAGGAGTTGCGACGATTAGGGTAGTACAGGCACAGGTTGTCCCGGGGAGGCGTCCAGTCTTCCAGCACCCGCTCGAACTGCCCGGTTTCAATTTCACCCAGCACGTCCTGCTCCATGAAAAACCCGAGCCCTACGCCTTCCTGTACGACCACTTTGGCGACACTGGACTCATCAAGCGTGAGTGGCCCGTCCACATCCAACCGGATGGCTTCTCCCGCACGCTCAAAGTGCCAAGGGTATATCGCACCATTCGGCAGGCGGATACGCAGGCATTGGTGATGGTGTAGATCCGCTGGCGTGCGGGGCCGACCGTATGTGGCGAAGTACGCTGGCGTACCGACCACCGCATAACGTTGCGACTGGCCAAGTGGCATCACGATCATGTCGCTGGGGACGAGATTGGCAGACCGCACACCAAGATCAAAACCATCAGCGACAATGTCAACCAGGCGACCTTCCGTGACCAGATCAATGTGCACCTTGGGATAACGCCGTAAAAACTCCAGCACCAGTGGCAGAAGCGCTGAACGGGCGGCACTGGCGAACGCATTGATGCGCAAGACCCCAGAAGGCTCGGCATTGTGGCCGCGTACCGTTTCCAGAGCCGCGCGTACGTCTTGCAGGGCTGGTCCCACGTGCTCTAGGTAGGTTGTGCCCGCCTCGGTCAGCGACACGCTGCGGGTGGTGCGATTGAACAGCCGCGTTTCAAGACTCGCCTCCAGTTTGGCAATGGTGTTGCTCAACGCTGTGGTTGAAATACCAAGGTCGATGGCCGCCTGCCGAAATGATGCACGACGTGCCACGGCCATTACCGCCTCCAACTCATTGAGGCCAAGACGCGGATCTGCCATTGGATTGTCCTGATTTTATGGATAGGTCATTAACTTCTGTCCCAGTTGAGCAAACTATCAACTGAACGGCAAGATCACAGCCGTGAACCCAAACTAACTGTGAAAGGAGATCAGGGCATGAACCTGCAACTGCCTGAGGCTGTAGAAACCTACTTCGAGATCAGCAATAACGGCGATGTATCACGCCTTGCTGCTTGCTTCTCTGCGAATGCCACGGTGATCGACGAAAACCGCACGCATCAGGGGATCGAGGCCATCAAAGCCTGGCAAACCGAAGCGCGGCAAACATTCACTTACCGCGTAGAGCCACTGGAAGCCTCGCAGGCGCAGGGCAAACTGAGCGTAATAACACGGGTGACTGGCAACTTCCCCCGCAGCCCAGTGAAGCTGAATCAGCTGTTTCTTCTGCAGGACGGCCTGATCCACTCGCTGGAGATTACGCCATGAACCTTGGCCTTAGCGGTAAGCGAGTCCTGATCACGGGCGGCACCAAAGGTGTTGGGCGGGCTGCAGTCGAGTTGTTTCTCGCAGAAGGCGCGAAGGTGCTTACCTCGGCTCGGCAAGTGTGCAGCGATATGTCGGATGAACTGTTCGTGCAGGCTGATCTCTCGACCCTGGAGGGTTGCGAAGCATTGGCGGCCGCGTCTAAACAACGCCTGGGCGACGTGGACATCATCGTCCACGTTCTGGGCGGCTCATCAGCACCCGGCGGCGGATTCGCAGCGCTGGACGACGAGCAGTGGCAACGTGAACTCGATCTAAACCTGCTGCCGGCTGTACGCTTGGATCGCGCCTTGCTACCGGCAATGCTGGAACGCAAAAGCGGTGTGATCATCCATGTGACCTCTATTCAAAACCGGCTGCCCTTACCAGAAGCCACTACAGCTTATGCGGCGGCCAAGGCTGCACTCTCGACCTACAGCAAAAGCCTGTCGAAAGAGGTCTCTCCACAAGGTGTGCGCGTTGTTCGGGTTTCGCCAGGCTGGATTGAAACCGAAGCGTCGGTAGCCCTGGCCGAGCGGCTGGCGCAAGAGGCAGGCACCGACTACGAAGGCGGCAAGCGGATAATCATGGATTCGCTGGGTGGCATCCCGCTAGGTCGTCCCTCGACACCGTTAGAGGTTGCCAACCTTATCGCCTTCCTGGCTTCGCCTTGCGCTGCATCCATCACCGGCAGCGAATTTGTAATTGATGGCGGGACGGTTCCAACAGCCTAGAACGTTGCGCTGCGGTTAGTCGGGCATAAGGCAATATCCGCTTCAGACCGGTATCACCCCCGCCCAGCCAACAGCTGCGTCGCGCCTTGGGTTTTCTGGCAGTACCAGAAAACCCGGCTAACGCCACGGGTGACGGCCACATAGGCCAGGCGCAGGCTTTCGTCCTGCATGGCTAGGTCGTAACTGTTGGTGAAGAAGCCCGAATAGGCGTACAGCGCATTGCGCAGCGGGTGCGGTGCGGGCGGCATGCAGTCGTCGAGGATGATGGCCACCTCGGCCTGTAAACCCTTGGCGCGGTGAATGGTATAGGCCTTGACCGGTAGCTTCTTGTCCAGATGTGCGGTGATGGCCTTTAGCGGCTCGTTACGGCGGCTGAGTAGCAGCACCGCGTTGCGCTCTTGGCTATTGCGATCGGCGGCATGCGCGCATTGCTGCTGAATCTGTTTGATCAACTCGGGTAAGCGCGCCTTGCTGTCAAAACGCTGGATAAGGCGTACGCCGTGGTCGCCTGGCTGTGTGGCTTTGATCGCTTGGCTGGCTTTGGCTTGCTTATGCGTCACGCCGCCGAGCAGCGCTTCGGCGTCGCGGATAATCGGCTCGATTGAGCGGTAGTTGTTAGCCAGCGTGAGCACCTGGCTGTGCTTGGCCCGGCCTTTACCGGGGAAGTGCCGATCAAAGTCGATAAACAGCTCCGGCGAGCTGCCGCGCCAGCCGTAGATCGACTGCCAGTCATCACCAATCGCCATCAGGCTAACCACACTGCCCTGCTGCGTTTGCGCGCGCTGCACAGCCTGCAGCCACTGGACGATCTGCGGCGAGATATCCTGAAATTCGTCAATCAGCAGATGGCTGAACGGTGCCAGCAGTTGCGCGGGGATACCCTGCCCGCCGGCATTAAAGCGCGCGGTCAATTGCTGGAACGCAGCATTGAAGGTCAGTAGCCCCTGCGCCTGTAAACAGCGCTCGAAGTACGGCCAGAACAACAGCAAAGCTTCGCCGAACTCGCGCACATCCGCCGGCCCGATCAAGGTCTGCGGCTGCAGGGTGCTGAGCACAATGCCGATGCTCTCGGCAAAGCCCGCCTGGGCGTAAAACGCCTCATACAGCGGTGCGGCGCTGAACTCACCGGGCAATTTGTAGGCATCCAGCGGGGCTTTGCCCACGCGCTTGCCCTCGACCGCAGGCAGCGGCAATTGCAGCAGGCTGTGCACCTTCTGGCGGAACAGCTCTTGCTCGGCATAGCACTGCTGATAGGCCTGTTTGAGCAAGCGTTGCTGGCCTGGGCGCAGGCGACTGGCGGTTAGCGGATTGTCCAGCTCACGACCGGCCGCTTGCGGGTCATCCATTTGCTCGAACCAACGCGGGTTATCGAGCAGGCTTTTGGCCACAGCGCCCATTGCCGAGTGAAAAGTCCGCACACACTGACGCGCCTGGGCGGTATCGAATGGGTAGTTGAAGAAGCCAAGCACCTTGAGCAACTGCGCACGCAGTTCGGCACAGGACACATTGGTGAAGGAAATTACCGTGAGCTGCTCAGGCTTGATGCCCAGGTGGCAGAACATAAACACCACGCGCAGCACCAGCGTGGTGGATTTTCCCGAGCCAGCCCCGGCAAAAATGCGCGTCAGTGGATGATGACTAAGGATCATCGCCCACTGCTCATCCGATGGCGCGCTGAGCAAACCGGCGCTCACGGCCCGCGATACCTGCTCGCGCATGTTCTGGCTGCTGGCGGCATCGACCGCGAGCATGGCTGGCCCGTATATCCCTTGAACGCTGGTTTTGCTGGCGGCTCGACGTGGTTTAGCCGGCTGTTTGCTGCTCGCCGGTTTGGCCTTCCCTGCTGCTGGCTTTTTGGCGCGCGCGGTCGGCTTTTTCAGCGCAGCCGTCGCTTCGCGCTCGGTGCGCAAGTAAGCGGTGGTATGAGGAAAGTAGCGCGCCAAGGCGGCAGCAATACGCCGTTTGTAGCGCTGAACAGCAGATGGCATCCGCGACCCAGTCATGTAGATAGATCGTTGAATGATAAGTGCTTTTTATAGCGATGGGGCAACTGACAGAGGCGCAGGGTAAAGGCTTGCGCCTCTGTCATGAGCGCTTCGACAAGCGCCAGAGCGCCGAATCAGTCAAGCATGCCGACATAACCCGGATGGCTGGCAACCCGCGACAGCCAAGTGCGGATAGCCGGATATGGCGTGAGGTCAAAGCCGCCTTCATCAGCCACATGGGTGTAAGCATAGAGCGCGATATCGGCAATCGACAACGCCTCACCGACCAGATAAGAGGTGCGTTGTAGCTGCAGCTCCATCACTTTCAACGCTTTGTAGCCGCGTGCATGGCATTCCTCGTACTCGCTGCGGCGGGCTTCAGGCAGGCCCTGATACAGCTGGATAAACCGCGCCACCGCGACATACGGTTCATGGCTGTACTGCTCGAAGAACTGCCACTGCAGCACCTGGGTACGCAGGCGCGGCTCGGTCGGCAGAAACGAGCTGCCATCGGCGAGGAAGTTGAGGATGGCATTGGACTCCCACAAGCAGGTGCCGTCTTCCAGCTCCAGCACCGGGATCTTGCCATTGGGGTTCTTGGCCAAAAACGCTTCGCTGTGGGTCTCGCTCTTGAGGATATCGATGGGTATCCACTCATAGGGCTGATCCAACAGGTGCAGCATCAGTTTGACCTTGTAGCAGTTGCCCGAACGGTAATCGCCGTAAACCTTGTACATATCACCCTCCTCGACTGAGTTTGCTCAACTAACTCGCTTGCGCCTGACGGATAACCTCGGCCAGACGTTTCAGGCCTTCGCTCAAGCGCTCCGGCGCAACATGGCTGAAGTTGAGTCGCAAGTGACCTGGGTTGGCGTCTGGGTCGATAAAGAACGGCTCACCCGGCATAAAGGCCACATTCTGCGCCAATGCCGGAGCCAACAACGTACGAGTGTCCAGCGGCTTTTTCAGGGTCAGCCAGAAGAACAGCCCGCCTTGCGGCACTTGCCAGTCGGCCAGGTCGCTGAAGTGCTCTTCGAGCACGGCTTGCATGGCATCGCGGCGAATACGGTAGAAGTCGCGCAATTCAGCCAGGTGGCTGCGGTACTGCTCAGTGCCCAACCACTGCAAGGCTTGCCATTGGCCGATGCGGTTGGTGTGCAGGTCGGCCGACTGCTTCAGGCGCAGCAAGTAGGGGTACAGATCCGGGGTGGCGATCAGGTAGCCAACGCGCAGGCCCGGCAGCAGGGTTTTCGATACGGTGCCGGTGTAGATCCAGCTGGCTTTCTGCAAGCGGCTGACAATCGGCGTGGCGCTGCCTTGGTCAAACACCAGCTCGCGGTAGGGTTCGTCTTCGATCAGGGTGACGCCGAACTCGTCGAGCAAGGCGGCTACGGCATCGCGCTTAGCTTCGCTGTAGCGCACGGCCGAGGGGTTCTGAAAAGTCGGGATCAGATAAGCAAAGGCCGGCTTGTGATTCTCCAAGCGCTGACGCAGTGCATCGATCTGCGGGCCATCGGCCTCCTGCGGCACGGCAATGCAATCAGCGCCAAACAATTGGAACGCCTGCAGCGCAGCCAGGTAGGTTGGCGCTTCAAGCAGCACTTCGGTGCCCGGGTCGATAAACAGTTTGCTGGCCAAATCCAGGGTTTGCTGCGAACCGCTGACGATCAATACCTGGTCGGCATCGCAAGGTACGCCGAGGGCGCGCGCTTCGGCAGCAATCGCTTCGCGCAATGCTGGCTCGCCTTCACTCGTGCCGTATTGGCCCATGCTCACCGGCATCTCGGCCCACTCGACTTTTGGCAACATCGGCTCGGCAGGTAACCCGCCGGCAAACGACATCACCTCTGGGCGCTGCGCTGCAGCAAGGATTTCACGGATGAGGGAGCTTTTAAGGCGGGCAACACGTTCGGAGAAGGCCATGGATATCACCGGTAGCAAAGGCAAATCAAAATAGGTCAAACTGATTGACCGAAAATCGGACCAACTGAAATTACGCCGACCATCCTATATACGTCAATAGGCTTGACCTTAATGACCAACATCAAGAACACCGCCACGCAGCAAGTCGCCATGGAAGCCTTCTTTTTCGGTTATCAGGCCTTCACCGCCAAAGCCGATGAAATGCTCGCGCGTCGTGGTTTGTCGCGGGTACACCATCGCATCCTGTTCTTCATCGCCAAGTACCCAGGCCAGAGCATGAAAGAGCTGCTCGGCTACCTGGGCGTCAGCAAGCAGGCGCTGAATATACCGTTGCGCCAGCTCCAGGAAATGCACTTAGTGGAAAGCCTTACTGCCGAGGATGACAAGCGCAAACGCCTGCTCGGCCTGACTACCGAAGGTGGCAAACTGGAACAGGCATTGCGCCGTGAACAGGCCAAGTTGCTGCAACGGGCGTTCACTGAGGCCGGGGAAACCGCCGTGAATGGCTGGCTGCAGGTCAATCAGGCCTTGCATAGCAGCGCAAACGACAG
The DNA here is from genome assembly GCF_046581935.1 of Pseudomonas sp. Taxonomy (GTDB): domain Bacteria; phylum Pseudomonadota; class Gammaproteobacteria; order Pseudomonadales; family Pseudomonadaceae; genus Aquipseudomonas. The sequence goes on along the minus strand of NZ_JAYGFK010000021.1, from coordinate 151,952 downwards.
TTAAAGGCATACTCTGCGTTGCCGGCAATAACTGTACTGCCACACTGACAGCCCGGCATAACTGTACCGATCATTGCCCACATTGCTGTACCGCGACGCCCTGCCCGCCTGCCTCTAGGCTGCGAAGCACTGCCCCTGAGTGCTGCGCCATGACCACCGAACTGCTGCTCGCGTTTATCGCCTTTGCCTTTGTCACCTCGGTGACACCCGGCCCCAACAATATGATGCTGCTTGCCAGCGGAGTTAACTTCGGCCTACGCCGCAGCCTGCCGCACATGTTCGGCATCAGCCTGGGCTTTATGCTGCTGGTGGCATCCGTCGGTCTCGGCCTTGGCCAATTATTTGAACAGGTGCCGCTGCTTTACAGCGTGCTGCGTTACCTGGGCGCGGCCTACTTGCTGTACCTGGCTTGGAAGATTGCCAACGCGGGCGCGCCGGACCATCAGGCCAAAGCGACGGGCAAACCGTTCAGCTTCCTGCAGGCAGCGGCCTTTCAGTGGGTTAACCCGAAAGCCTGGATCATGGCCATCGGTGCGATCACCACCTACACCCCGCAGGACAACTTCGTGGTCAATGTGCTGCTGATTGCAGCGCTGTTTGCCTTGGTCAATTGCCCCAGCGTTGGCCTGTGGACAATCGCCGGCAGTATGCTGCGCAACTGGCTGAACAACGCCCGCGCCTTGCGTGTATTCAATATCGGCATGGCCCTGTTGCTCGTGGCCTCGCTGTATCCCATCTTCGCTGACACTGGACTGTTCTGATGCACGACCTGCCGCAAACCCGTCTACGGCCGCTGGCCGACACATCCACCTCGGCGGTAGTCGCCGGTTTTATTGCCATGCTCACCGGCTACACCAGCTCGCTAGTGCTGATGTTTCAGGCCGGTCAGGCTGCCGGTCTGAGCGCTGGGCAAATTTCCTCGTGGATCTGGTCGCTGTCGATTGGCATGGCGATTTGCTGCATCGGCCTGTCGCTACGCTACCGCGCGCCAATCATGATCGCCTGGTCCACGCCGGGCGCGGCGTTGCTGATTACCAGCCTGCCGGGTGTGCCATATAGCGAAGCCATTGGTGCCTACATCCTGGCCTCCGGCTTGATTGTGCTGATCGGCCTGACTGGCACCTTCGACCGCATCATGCGGCGTATTCCCGGCTCCCTGGCGGCGGCCTTGCTGGCCGGTGTGCTGTTTAAAATCGGCCTGGAAATCTGCGTAGCCGCTGAGCAGCAACCGCTGCTGGTGGTCGCCATGCTGTTGGCTTACTTGCTGGGCAAACGCCTGCTGCCGCGTTATGCGGTGCTAGCGGCGCTGATTGTCGGCAGCGTCCTGGCGGGGATCTTCGGCCTGCTGAATTTTGAGCACTTCGAGCTGCAACTTGCGGTACCGGAATGGACCACCCCAAGCTTCTCCCTAGCGGCGGCCATCAGCATCGGCATTCCGCTGTTTATCGTCGCCATGGCCTCGCAGAACTTGCCTGGCATGGCGGTACTGCGCGCCAATGGTTATGACGTGCCGGCCAGCCCATTACTGACCACAACCGGGCTAACCTCGATGCTGCTGGCTCCGTTCGGCAGCCACGGCATTCATATGGCGGCCATTAGCGCGGCGATCTGTGCCGGCCCAGAAGCCCATGAAGACCCGAAAAAACGCTACACCGCGGCTATCTGGTGCGGGGTGTTCTACGGGATTGCCGGGATCTTCGGCGCTACATTGGCAGCGCTGTTCAGCGCATTGCCAAAAGCACTGATCCTGTCCATCGCCGCACTCGCCCTCTTCGCCTCAATCATCGGCGGCCTGACCCAAGCCATGAGTGAGCCAAAAGAGCGTGAAGCGGCGCTGATCACCTTCTTGGTGACTGCCTCCGGCATGACCCTGTTCTCGGTGGGTTCGGCGTTCTGGGGAATTGTTGCGGGGCTGCTGACCTTGGTGATTCTCAACTGGGGCAAGCAGGACTGAAGAAGCGGCGGTCGCGCTAGCGCGACCGCCTAATACCAAACGCGCTGTTATTGATACACGGGATAACGGCGACACAGCTCGACCACCTGCTCGCGCACCCTGTTGCGCGTCGCAATCCGCTCATCATCACCCGCCTCCAAGGCATCCAATACGTCGCACAACCAGCCGGCTAGTTGCGTGCACTCGGCAACAGCGAACCCCCGTGTGGTGATGGCCGGCGTACCAATACGCACCCCTGAAGTCACAAACGGCGAACGCGGGTCATTCGGCACCGAGTTCTTGTTTGTGGTGATAAAAGCATCGCTCAGCGCAATGTCTGCGTCCTTGCCGGTATAAGCCTTCGTCGATAGATCAATCAACATCAAATGATTGTCGGTGCCACCAGATACGATGCTGTAACCGCGTTGCTGCAGTACGCCAGCCATCGCCCGGGCATTGTTCACCACCTGTTTCTGGTAAACCTTGAACTCAGGCCTAAGGGCTTCTTTGAAGGCCACTGCCTTCGCCGCGATGACGTGCATCAGCGGGCCACCTTGAATGCCAGGAAACACCGCCGAGTTGAGCTTTTGGTAAAACTCCTGGCTCTGCCCCTTGGCCAGAATGATGCCACCGCGCGGCCCACGCAGCGTCTTATGCGTGGTGCTCGTCACCACGTGGGCATGAGGCAGCGGATCAGGGTACTCGCCAGCGGCCACTAGGCCTGCAACGTGCGCCATGTCCACCCAGAAAAAAGCCCCCACCTTGTCGGCAATAACACGCATACGGGCCCAATCCTTGTAGCGTGAATACGCCGAGAAGCCGCCGATGAGTATCTTTGGCCGAGTAGTTAAGGCGATGCGTTCCATTTCATCGTAATCAATCAATCCAGTCGCGGGGTCCAGACCATAGGGCACGATCTTGTAATGGCGTCCGGAAAAATTGGCGGGGTTGCCATGAGTGAGGTGGCCGCCCTGGGCCAGATTCATGCCCATCACCGTATCGCCAGGGTTGCTCAGCGCCAGAAATACCGCCGCATTGGCTTGTGCACCAGCATGCGGTTGGACGTTGGCGTAGTCGCAGTCGAACAGGCTCTTGACCCGCTCTAGCGCCAAACGCTCTGCCACGTCGACATTCTCGCAGCCACTGTAGTAACGCTTACCGGGATAGCCTTCGGCATATTTGTTGGTAAACACCGAGTTCTGAATCTTCATCACCAAGGGACTGGCATAGTTTTCAGAGGCGATCAGCTCGACATGATCCTCTTGCCGCCGTTCTTCTTTTTGCAGGGCTTGAGCCAGTTCGGGATCAAAATCACTAAGCGCTATACAAGTGTCATACATGATGGTTTTCCTAAGATCGAGAATGCTTAAGGACGGGTTGGCTCCCGTTCGGATGCCGCCCAGCCCAATTGCTGGCCATGTGATCGTCTACTGGTGAAAGTTGCCTGGCCTGATTAGCCAGGCATGCGTTTGTGCGTCATCGCGCTGCAGCCTTGTGTGCTGCCAACAGGCACGCAAGGCGAGCTACGATGTCGTCAATCTGCGCTTCATCGCAGATCAGCGGTGGCAACAGCCGGATGATGGTGTCGCGCGTGACGGTGATCAGCAGACGTTGTTCGCTCAGTGCCCGGCCAACCAAGTCCTTACAATTGCTGTCTAGCTCAATGCCCACCATCAAGCCCTGACCACGAATGGCGATAACGCCTGGCTGTTCGCCCAATGCGTCCTGCAACCCTCGAAGCAGACGCGCGCCAAGCTGCGCGGCACGCTCAGGCAAGCGCTCACGTTGCATGATGTCGAGCACCGTACAGGCCACACGGCACGCCAATGGATTACCACCGAAGGTCGAGCCGTGTTGCCCCGGAGAGAACAGATCAACGGCAGCACCGCGAGCCAAGCAGGCACCGATGGGAACGCCGTTGCCTAAAGCTTTTGCCAGGGTTATTACATCTGGCGTGATAGCCGCATGCTGATGCCCGAACCACGCGCCGGTACGGCCCAGGCCAGCCTGTATTTCGTCGAGCATCAGCAACCAGCCATGCGCGTCGCACAATGCACGCAACGCCCTCAAGTAATCAGCGCTGGCTACGCGAATGCCACCCTCACCCTGTACTGGCTCAAGCAGTACCGCAACAATCTCGGGCTCTTGTGCAGCCAGCCGGCGCAGCGCCTCGATATCGTTGTAGGGCACGCGTAGAAAGCCAGATAACAAGGGCTCGAAGCCTTGCTGCTTGGCCGGGTTTCCAGTCGCCGAAAGGGTCGCGATAGTACGACCGTGAAAGCCACTTTCCATCACCACAATCTTCGGTCGGGTCACCTGTTTGCGATGGCCGTGCAAGCGCGCGAGCTTTATCGCCGCCTCGTTGGCTTCAGCCCCTGAATTGCAGAAAAAAGCCTGCTGCATGCCGGCCAACGTGCACAAGCGCTGGCCAAGTTGCTCTTGCCAATCGATCCGAAAAACATTCGAGGTGTGCAATAACATCCCCGCCTGTTCGCTGATAACGCGGGTTATTTCGGGGTGGGCATGGCCCAGGCTAGTAACCGCAACACCCGCGATGGCATCCAGGTATTCCACGCCTTGCCGGTCCCATAACCGCGCACCGCAGCCCCGCTCGAATGAAATCGGCTGACGGGCATACGCTCTCATCAAGTGAGAAGTAATTTGCTGCATTTAAAGAGTTCCTCAGGTTTGCTCGGGGGTGTCATGGCGGTCTCTACGCGGCCAAACCCACGCTAGGCCGCTGCGCTAATGGATGGGCTTCACGTGTCTATGAAAGGAGAAGCAGCAACGCTTATGTAGCAAGCTCCAGCGCACTGTGCTCACCTGGCCAGTAGTGGCTATCCGGCATCGACCGCGCGCCAAAAATTGCCTGCCCAACCCGTACCACGGTGGCCCCTTCCTCAATGGCAATCTCGAAGTCACCGGACATCCCCATCGACAGTTCATCCAGTCCAATGCCCACCGGACAGCTCTGGGCCAACTGGTCACGCAGGCCGCGCAGCCGGATAAAACATTGGCGTACGCGCGCGGCCTCACTGGAGAACACGGCAAGCGTCATCAAGCCCCGCACGCGCAACGCTGGGAATGCCGGCAGCGATTGAATGAATGCGGCTACGGCTTCTGGCGCGAGCCCATATTTGCTGGCTTCGCCGGAGGTATTGACCTGTACAAAGACGTCCAGTGAGCGCCCTTCGGCCAACAGGTGACGATTAAGCGCCTCGGCAAGGCGCAAGCTATCCAGTGCCTGAAACTCACTGGCGAAGCGCGCCACGAACTTGGCTTTATTGGTTTGTAAGTGGCCAATAACCGACCAACGCAGCCCGGCTAAATCTTCCATGGCCGCAGATTTACGTTGCGCCTCTTGCACCTTGTTCTCACCCAGCATCCGGCAACCAGCCGCATAGGCCATGCGCAGGCTGGACTCAGGCTTGGTTTTACTTACCGGCAGCAAGCGCACGCTGGCCGGATCACGCCCAGAGCGGCGGCAAGCAGCATCAATACGAGCGCGCACCTGCGCCAGGTTTTGGCCTAGCTCCTCAACCGACAATGCCTGAGGGTAACCAGCATGCTGGTCGTGAGGCGTGAGCGTTACGCAAACCCCAGACATCAGTGACCTCCATTATTGATAGAGGCTGGCCCACTGGCGGATACAGGCGCTTGCTGCGTTAACCGGGCGTTGAGTAGCACATAGGCCACCAGCCCGATTAGCAGCCCCCAGAACGCGCCACCGATACCCAACAACGTGATGTTGGAGGCTGACGCCAGGAACGTGATCAACGATGCCTCACGCGTTTTGCTATCGGCCATGGCGCTGGCTAAGCTCGCGCCAATGGTGCCCAACAGCGCCAAACCCGCTAGCGTGGCTATAAACGTAGCCGGCAACGCCATAAAGACAGCGGCCAGCGTGACCCCGAAAACCCCCACCACGATGTAACACACGCCTGCAGCAACACCCGCAATCCAGCGTTTGCTAGGGTCCTCATGCGCCTCTCGGCCTGTACAGATTGCGGCAGTAATCGCAGCAATATTGAAAGCATGTGAACCGAAGGGTGCCATCAGCAACGACCCCAGACCCGTGACCGCCACAATGGGATTGGCACTGGTTTTAAAACCGTCATTACGCAGGACCAGCATCCCCGGCATGTACTGCCCAGTCAGCGTGATCAGAAACAGCGGCAACGCCACACTCAGTAGCGCATTCAGCGAAAATTCAGGGCCGCTGAACACCGGGGCGGCAAGCGTTAAGGTCAACCCTGACAAATCGACACGTTCCTGAACCAGTAAAAAAACCAACCCCAGAACAAGAATGCCCACCACTGCGTAGCGGGCGGTGAAACGCTTGAACAACACATACGCAACGATCAACAGCCCGGCCAGCAACGGATCGACACTCATGCCGGCAAAGGCTCCAATACCGAACTGCAGCAGAATCCCCGCCAACAACCCCGCTGCCACACCTGGCGGGATTAAACGGATGACCCGCTCAAAACAACCCGACAGCCCGAGCAGCACGAAGGCGGCTGCTGAGATCATGTAAGCCCCAACGGCCTGCGCATAAGGCGTGCTCGCTAATGCCGTGACCAGAAATGCGGCAGCCGGTGTCGACCATGCAGTGATTATCGGCTCGCGGGTAATCCAACTGAGAATGATCCCGCTCACACCCACGCCAATCGAAATCGACCAAACCCACGACGCGGTCAGTTCAGGCCCAAGACCAGCCACTTTGGCCGCCTGAAAAACCAGAATAAACGTGCCGCCATAATTAATGATGACCGAAATTAGACCGGCCACAACGGGATGAATGAGATCACGCCAAGCAACAGGTGAAGAGCAACGAATGTGTGACATGGCCTTTGCCTGACTCCTAAAACAGTGCGTGCTGAGCGGATTGCTAAACAACTTTATAGCGCTAAAATGGCCCGGCATTCCCTGCCATTTTTACCAAGAGATACAGACCAATTGTTCAAGCATGCGCAACTTGAGTCCGTTAAAGCCTGGATCGGCGACCCTCTGCACAGCGCCCTGCCGCTGTATGCGCGAATTCAGCGCGGCATTCGCCAGTTAATTTTGGATGGTTCATTGAATATGGGCAGACCATTGCCGGCATCACGGGCATTGGCTAAATCGCTGGGGGTCTCGCGTGACACCGTCGAATCGGCCTATAGCCAATTGCATGCCGAAGGCTTCATCGAGCGGCGCGTTGGCAGCGGCAGCTTTGTCTCGCAACGGGCCAAAAGCTTGCCAAGACGCGGGTTGCAGCAACGCACCAACGCGCAGAAGCAAACGCTGCAGTTCAGCCGACGCGGAAATGCCATTTACCAAGGTGGCGGCGTGCGTGACTTCTTCGCGCCACGCCCATTTGCACCCGGCGTACCGGAGACACGCAGCTTTCCACTCGCGCTTTGGGAGCGCCTGGAACGACAAGTATTGAAGGAGTACGGAGCTCAGGCCTTGCTACACAGCCCCCCACAAGGCATGGAGTCGCTGCGCCGCGCGATCGCCGACTACATCAATCTCGAACGAGGCGCACGCGCCACGCCTGAGCGGGTTCTGGTACTAACCAGCTCTCAGCAGGCACTGACCCTGTGCGCCACCGTACTACTTGATGCAGGCGAGCGTATCTTCATCGAAGACCCGGTGTATCACGGCGCGCGCAAGGCATTTGATGCGGCGGGACTGGCATGCGTCCCCATACCGCTGGATGAAGACGGTATGCGCGTGGACAAACTGATTGAGGCCACAAACACACCTGGCGAGTCGGCAAAAGCCGTATTCCTGACACCCTCACACCAATTCCCCACGGGAGTCACATTGGCACTGGATCGACGTCTAGCGGTCATTGAGTGGGCAAGGCAGCAACAAGCCTGGATCATTGAGGATGACTACGACAGCGAGTTTCACTATGCCGGTAAACCTAAAGCCTGCGTGCAAGGACTCGATCCACATGAGCGAACGATCTACATCGGCACGTTCACCAAGTCATTGTTTCCTGGCCTACGGATTGGCTACATGGTCTTGCCTGCACCGCTCGTAGCGCCCATGACCATAGCCCGCACCCTACTCGACGGGCATAGCGCGCCGATACCACAACTCACGCTGGCTAGGTTCATCGACGGCGGACACTTCGGTGCACATATACGCACCATGCGCGCCGTCTACGCCGAGCGCTGCAACGTATTGGCGCGGCTTGTGCGCCTGCATCTGGCCGAATTTGTAGAGCCACGGGTGCCATCTGGGGGAATGCAGATGCCTTGCGTGTTTATTCAGGACATCCCCGAGCAAGAAGCGGTGGACACAGCACGTAGAGCCGGTATAGACCTATTGGGGCTAACGGCATTGCATGCCGCCGACAATGCGCCGGCCGGTTTCCTTATGGGGTTCGCCGCCCACTCACCCATCGAATTGGAAATAGCCGTCAAAAAGCTCGTGCATGTACTGCGTGCATTGAGCCGTTGAAGTACGCTGCGGCGCAGCGAATATGTGTGGCGGCCAATTGACTCGGGCTCTGCTCATCCACTACAGCGCCTGAATCAACGCGCATAAAAAACGGGCTTATACATCACGCATAAGCCCGTTTTTGTTACCGCTGCAGAATCAGCCGCGCTGACGCTTAGGCAGCACATCCTTGAGTTTGGCGTGCATGCCGCGCAGGGTTTTCTCGGTGCTTTCCCAATCGATGCAGGCATCGGTGATCGACACGCCGTACTTGAGCTGGCTCAAGTCCTTAGGAATCGACTGCGCGCCCCAGCCTAGGTGGCTTTCCACCATCAGGCCGACGATAGACTGGTTGCCTTCGAGAATCTGGTTAGCCACGTTGTCCATCACCAGCGGTTGCAGGGCCGGGTCTTTATTGGAGTTGGCGTGGCTGCAATCGACCATGATGTTCGGACGGATACCGGCCTTGGTCAGCTCCTGCTCACAAACGGCAACGCTGACCGAATCATAATTTGGCTTGCCATTACCGCCACGCAGTACCACGTGGCCATAGGCATTGCCCTTGGTGGTGACGATGGATACGCCACCTTCCTGGTTGATGCCGAGGAAACGGTGCGGGCTGGAAACTGACTGCAGGGCGTTGATCGCCACAGTCAGGCCGCCATCGGTACCGTTTTTGAAGCCCACAGCCGAGGACAGACCAGAGGCCATCTCGCGGTGAGTCTGCGATTCGGTGGTACGTGCGCCAATGGCCGACCAGCTGATCAAATCCTGCAAGTATTGCGGCGAGATCGGGTCAAGCGCTTCGGTAGCGGTTGGCAGGCCCATTTCAGCCAGATCACGCAACAATGTGCGGCCGATGTGCAGGCCATCCTGGATCTTGAACGAGTCGTCCATGAACGGATCGTTGATCAGCCCTTTCCAACCCACGGTGGTACGCGGCTTCTCAAAATACACCCGCATGACCAGATACATGCTGTCCGACAGTTCAGCCGCTAGCGCTTTGAGGCGCCCTGCATACTCGTGGGCCGCCTTGATATCGTGGATCGAGCACGGCCCAACCACCACAAACAGGCGATGATCCTTGCCATCGAGAATATTGCGAATCACCTCACGACCACTGGCAACCGTGCGCGATGCGGCTTCAGTCAGCGGAATTTCACGCTTGAGCTGCTCTGGGGTTATCAGGGTTTCGTTGGAGGCAACGTTGAGGTCATCAATCGGTAAATCAGCCATCGTGCTAGTCATCAGTCAGGGTCATCAGGTCACGGGTGCCGGCCGCCAGCGATCCCCGTGTGGCGGAGCACAGCAATATGAGCACAGCGGGGAAGCGGAACCTTAGCGCGTAAAGGCCTGATTCGACAATGGGCTTTGCGGCTTAAGCCGCACCAGTCGGGGACTCACTCACTTAAACTGGCCCGGGAAAACGCGGCGGCATGCTGGCTAATCCACTCTTGCGCCACCGTTTCTATAGATAAGCTACAGCCCAGCGCTTGCTCACGTTGGTGGCGATAATGCTCAATCTGACAGACCTGCTCGACCATGCGCGCACGAAACAGCGTGTCTTCATCGACAAAGGCGATACCCACCAGGTATTTGTCATCTTGTTTACGGCACCAGGCCACCAAACCGGGATAGCGCGCATGCTCGCCGAACAATGGGATACGCAACTCAATGGCTGTGCCACGGCGAAAAGCGCGGCTGGAGTTGCAAGCCACACCGCCGAGACTGATATTGTTAAGCCGCTGTCTGGGTACGAACGCCTGTTTGCGCAGCACCAACTCAACCGGCATATCACTGGGATGACGTAAAAAGTGACGCATCTGTAACGACCTCGGTGCCATCAATTTGATACCACATTAGGCAGTATAGTGATCGAGCTGGAACTCACCGATTTTGATGCAGACCACCATCTGCTCGACCTACCCGGCACATCACTGCTGGTCTTTACCAGCACAGGCTGTGCCAGTTGCCGTTGGGCGCGCCGTGAGCTGCCTAGTTTGAGCCTGCCGATACAGCGCCTGGCCTGGGTCGACGCGGCAGACAATGGCGGTTTAGTGACGCGTTATGAGGTATTTCATCTACCCGCGTTGTTCGTGGTGAGAGATGGTCATTTTTATGGCGCGCTGCAGAGTAAGCTGCAGACCGCCGAACTTATTCAGGCGCTAGACACTGCCCTGTCGCGCCCCGCAGAGGATTTACCCTAATGAATGCAGCACCGCGTATTGGCATTATCGGCTCCGGCGCAATTGGCGGCTTTTATGGTTTGATGCTGGCCCGCGCCGGCTTCGATGTGCACTTTCTCCTGCGCAGTGAATTTGCCGCAGTGGCCAGCCAAGGTTTGCAGGTTAATAGCGCCGTGCACGGCAACCTGCACCTGCCATCGGTGCAGGCCTACCAATCTGTTGCCGATATGCCGCCATGCGACTGGCTGCTGATTGGTGCCAAGACCACCAGCAACGCCGAACTCGCCCCGCTGATCGCCCAGGCCGCCGCGCCGGGCGCCAAGGTGGTGCTGATGCAGAATGGCTTGGCTGTGGAAGACGAACTGCGCCCGCTGCTGCCAGACTCGCTGCATCTGCTGGGTGGCCTTTGCTATATCTGCGCCCACCGCAGCGCACCGGGCGTGGTCGAGCACCAGGCGCTGGGCAACGTCAATCTGGGTTATCACTCCGGCCCTGCGGCCGATGCTGAGAGCCGTCAACAAATCCTCGAACAAGGCACCGCGCTGTTCCAGGCAGCAGGCCTGGACTCCACGGCGATGGCCGAGCTAAACCAGGCACGCTGGCAAAAACTGGTGTGGAACGTGCCTTACAACGGCCTGGCGGTGCTGCTCGACAGCGCCACCACCGCGCTTATGAATACCGCCGACAGCCGCGCCCTAATCCAAGCAATCATGCAGGAAGTAGTCGATGCCGCCAGCGCTTGCGGCTATCAGCTACCCGCCGGGTTCGCCGGCAAACTGCTAGCGGCCACTGACCGCATGCCGAACTACCTGCCCAGCATGTACCACGACTTTGCCCTGCAACGCCCACTCGAGCTGCACGCCATCTATGCCGCACCGTTGGCCGCCGCAGCCAAAGCAGGCTGTGCCATGCCGCGCACCGAGATGCTCTATCAAACCCTGCGCTTTCTCGAGCAGCGCCAACAGTAAAACGGAGCAGCCATGAGCAAGGGATTAGGCGACAAACTGGTGTTGGCAATTTCCTCGCGGGCACTGTTCGACCTGCGCGATAGCCATCAGATTTATGAAAGCCAAGGTGTCGAGGCCTATCGCCAATACCAGATCGAACATGAGGACGAGATACTCGCCCCCGGCGATGCCTTCCCGCTGGTGGAAAAACTCCTGGGCCTCAACAGCGCCCTCAAGCAACAGCGGGTCGAAGTAATTCTGGTGTCACGCAACAGTGCGGACACCGGCTTACGGGCGTTTAACTCAATCCAGCACTACGGACTGGGCATTTCCCGCGCGGCCTTTGTCGGCGGGCGCAGCCCAGACCCTTATCTGGCCGCATTCGGCTGCCACTTGTTTCTCTCCACCCATGCTGAGGATGTACGCAGCGCGCTACGTGCAGGGTTTGGCGCGGCCACCATTCTTTCCGGCGGCGCGCGGCGGGCGGCAAGCAACGAGTTGCGTATTGCCTTCGACGGCGATGCGGTGCTGTTTTCCGATGAGTCAGAACGGGTCTATCAGCAAGGCGGCTTGGAGGCGTTTCAAAGCCACGAGCAGCACTCTGCCCGCGAGCTATTGGGGGGTGGTCCGTTCAAGCCGTTCCTCGCTGCTCTGCATCTACTGCAGCAGGAGTTTCCCGAAGAACAATGCCCCATTCGCACGGCCTTGGTTACCGCCCGCTCAGCGCCGGCCCATGAGCGAGTCATTCGCACGTTGCGCGAGTGGAACATCCGCCTGGATGAATCCTACTTTCTCGGCGGCCTGGAAAAAGCCGCCATCCTGGAAACCTTCGGTGCCGACGTATTCTTCGACGATCAAGCCGGACACTGCGAAAAAGCGCGCGAAGTGGTCGCCACCGGGCATGTGCCACACGGCATCAGCAACGAACCGCAACCGTAATCCATGGATCAACTGCGGGGCGTCAACGCCCTGCAGAAACCTTCTGCGTATATAACCATTCGTCCTCAAAAGCGGCACTTTACTGGACTTACTGATAGCACTGCTAAGCTCAGATCAGGCCTGCCAGTTAGGCAGTCAAGGAGGCCGAATGATCCGCTCGATTCTCTATGCCACAGACCTTGGTTTATACGCGCCCTATGTCCTGCAGCATGCCTTGGCCCTGACCCGCTCCTTCAATGCCAGCCTGTATGTGATACATGCCGTAGAACCCATGGGTCTGTTTGCCGAATCGGTACTGCAGACCTATCTGGATGAAGTGCAACTTAAGGAGCTACGCATCAATGGACTGAGCACAGTGATGGGTAGTATCGAACAACGGGTTCTCGAAGGTTTTCGCGATGAACTGGGTGAAACGCTGCATGACATGGAACTGATCAGGGCGGTGCGTGTGATACAGGGCGATCCACCGCTGGTGATTCTCGCTGAAGCGCAGCAACTTGGCGTAGATTTAATGGTCCTAGGTAGCCACAGCCACGGCACCGATATGGATATTCCCTTGGGGCGGACCGCATCACGCCTGGTGCAGTTATCCGAAGTGCCGGTGTACCTCGTACCGATGCTGCAACACCGTAGCCATGCAGAGCTTTGAATAAACGCCGTCTATTTAACTATTTCGTCTATATTTAACGCTAAAAACATCATTATGGTTATATAAAACGCCGGTAACTTGAACGGCTGTCTTTCTGCTTTGAGGGATTTTTATGAAGCTTCAGCAATTGCGCTACATCTGGGAAGTGGCGCATCACGACCTTAACGTCTCTGCCACAGCACAAAGCCTCTACACCTCGCAGCCTGGCATCAGCAAGCAAATCCGCCTACTTGAAGACGAATTGGGCGTGGAAGTATTCGCCCGCAGCGGCAAGCACCTGACCCGCATCACCCCAGCCGGCGAGCGCATTATCAATACCGCTGGCGAGATCCTGCGCAAGGTCGAAAGTATCAAGCAGATCGCCCAGGAATTCTCCAACGAGAAGAAAGGTACGCTGTCGATTGCCACCACCCACACCCAGGCACGTTATGCCCTGCCGCCGGTGATCAGCGCGTTTATCAAACAGTACCCGGACGTATCTCTGCACATGCACCAGGGTACGCCGATGCAGATCGCCGAAATGGCTGCCGATGGCACCGTCGATTTCGCCATCGCCACCGAGGGTCTGGAGCTGTTCAACGACCTGATCATGATGCCCTGCTACCGCTGGAACCGCTGCGTCGTCGTGCCTCAGGGCCACCCGTTAACCAAACTGCCGAAGCTGACCCTCGAAGCCTTGGCCGAATACGCCATCGTCACCTACGTATTCGGCTTTACCGGCCGCTCCAAGCTGGATGAAGCCTTCAGCCATCGCGGCTTGACGCCGAAAGTAGTGTTTACTGCCGCTGACGCCGACGTGATCAAAACCTATGTACGCCTGGGTCTGGGTGTCGGCATCGTGGCTAAGATGGCCGTAGATGCCAAACTCGACCCTGACCTGGTGGTGCTGGATGCCGGCGAGCTGTTCGAAGCCAGCGTGACCAAGATAGGCTTCCGCCGTGGCACCTTCTTACGCGGCTTTATGTGCGACTTTATCGAGAAGTTCGCTCCGCACCTGACCCGCGACGTGATGGCCAAAGCCGTGCAATGCCACAGCAAAACCGAACTGGAAGAGTTGTTTGAAGGGGTTGAGCTGCCGTTGCACTAAGATTTTTGCCGCTTGAATAACAAAGCCGGTCAACTGACCGGCTTTTTTCTGTTTGCGCAGTAATCCAACCGCCTGCTGGATCAAATCGCCGTAGCGCCACCATCGACCGCCAGTGCCTGGCCAGTGGTAAACGCCGCGTTATCGCAGCACAGGTAAAGCACAGCGGTGGCGATCTCCTCGACCTTACCAATGCGCCCAACCGGGTGCATGGCAGCGGCGAACTCAGCCTTACGCGGATCAGCCTCATAAGCGCGGCGGAACATGTCGGTGTCGATTACCGCTGGGCAAACGGCGTTAACCCGTACCTTTTTCTTCGCATACTCGACCGCAGCAGATTTGGTCAGACCGATCACCGCATGCTTGGAGGCCGCGTAAATGCTCATCTTCGGCGCAGCACCAAGGCCAGCGACCGAGGCAGTGTTAACGATGGCACCACCGCCCTGAGCCAGCAGCAGCGGAATCTGGTGCTTCATGCACAGCCACACTCCTTTGACATTAACGCCCATGATGGCGTCGAACTCGCTTTCACTGCCGTCAGCCAGCTTGCCCTTCTCAATCTCAATACCAGCATTGTTAAAGGCATAGTCCAGGCGGCCATAAGCCTCCAACGTGCGCTCCATCAGCAGCTTGACCTCGGCGTCGCGGGTTACATCACAACGCACGAACTGCGCATCGCCACCCGCCTCACGAATCAGCACGACAGTCGCCTCGCCGCCAGCTACATCGACATCGGATACCACCACCTGTAGGCCTGCGTTGGCGAATGCGAGTGCCGTGGCACGGCCAATACCAGCAGCACCACCGGTAACCAGAGCAACCCGGCCGGAAAAGCTAAAGCTCATCTGCGTACCCTCACAAGGATTGAAAACAGCCTGAAGTCTAGCCAGCGCACTGAGGATGCGGCAGCACTATCAAAATAGCGGTGATGCCTATATCCAAAATAATGATTAATGCTAGATGCAGATATAAGCCAAATGGATCAACAGCCATTCGTTCCATCGGCAAACCTTGCCCATCGCGCCTACACAAGCTATCAACAGTCTTCCCGTTTAATGAGTACCTGCCATGACTGCCCCACTTAATCGCCAGTTCCTGCTTGCCCAACGCCCAGTTGGCCTGCCCAGCCGCGAGACTTTCAGCTATGTAGAAACCAGCGTCGGCGAACCCGGCCCAGGCCAGATCCTGGTGAAGAACGCCTACCTGTCGCTGGACCCGGCCATGCGCGGCTGGATGAACGATGCCAAGTCCTATATCGCGCCGGTTGGCATTGGTGAAGTGATGCGCGCCCTCGGCGTAGGTGAAGTGGTGGCTTCGCAGCACCCGGACTTCGCCGTGGGTGACCATGTAAACGGCGCGCTTGGCGTGCAGGATTATTTCCTTGGTGAGCCCAAAGGCTTCTACAAGGTCGACCCCAAGCGCGCACCGCTGCCGCTGTACCTGTCCGCCCTGGGCATGACCGGCATGACCGCCTACTTTGCTCTGCTCGATGTTGGCGCGCCGCAAGCCGGTGAGACCGTGGTGATTTCCGGCGCAGCTGGCGCAGTTGGCAGCATTGCCGGGCAGATCGCCAAGCTCAAAGGTTGCCGCGTAGTTGGCATCGCTGGCGGCGCAGATAAGTGCAAATTCCTGATTGACGAGCTCGGTTTTGACGGCGCCGTTGATTACAAAAATGAAGATGTAGTCACCGGTCTCAAGCGCGAATGCCCAAAAGGCGTGAACGTGTATTTCGACAATGTCGGCGGCGATATTCTCGATGCAGTGCTCACCCGCCTGGCCTTCAAGGCGCGGGTAATCATTTGCGGGGCGATCAGCCAGTACAACAACAAACAAGCGGTCAAAGGCCCGGCCAACTACCTCAACCTGCTAGTCAACAGCGCGCGCATGGAAGGCATGGTGGTAATGACCTACGCCCCACGCTTTGCCGAAGCAGCTGCGGAAATGGGCGGCTGGCTGGCCAGCGGCAAGCTGAAGTCCAAGGAAGATATCGTCAGCGGCCTGCAGACTTTTCCGGAAACCCTGCTCAAGCTGTTCAGCGGTGAGAACTTCGGCAAGTTGGTGCTGAAAGTCGATTAACCCGCCTCCGTAGGATGGGTTAACCGCCAAGAGAGTGGCCCGGCAAGACTACATTAAACCGGGCGGCGTAACCCATCATGGCAGCATGGGTTAAGCTTCGCTCAACCTGCGCGGCCCGCCCCACCCAACGTCTGTAGCCCGGATGCAATCCGGGGCAATCCATCGCCGGCCACAGCGCTCCCGGATTACATCCGGGCTATGCCGCCACGTCCTCGCTCTGCGGCTTGATCGGCTGCCAGCGGCGCAGCAGCATATACAGGGTCGGGATCACAAACAGGGTGAAAAAGGTGCCAACCAACAGGCCGCCAACAATCACCATGCCGATCTGCTGACGACTTTCCGCCCCCGCACCCGTGGCAACCGCCAATGGCAGCGAACCCAGCACCATCGCCCCGGTGGTCATCAGGATCGGTCGTAGACGCTGTACCGACGCCTCAATCACCGCACCACGCAGTTCATGCCCCTGACGTAACAGCACGTTGGCGAATTCGACGATCAGGATGCCGTGTTTGGTGATCAGGCCAATCAGCGTCACCAGGCCAATCTGCGAGTAGATATTCAAGGTGCCGCCGAACAGCGTCAGCGCCAGCAAAGCCCCAGCCATCGACAACGGCACACTGAACAGAATGATCAACGGGTCGCTGAAACTCTCAAACTGCGCCGCCAGCACCAAGAAGATAAACGCCAAGGCCAGGGCAAAAATCAGCGCAATACCAGCGCTGGACTCCTTGAAGTCCCGCGAGGTGCCGGTGTAGTCGTACTGGGTCTCGGCAGGGAATACCGTGCGCGCAGTTCGCTCCAGGTGCACCAGAGCCTCACCGAGGGTGTAGCCGCTACCGATGTTGGCACTCACCGTCACCGCACGTAGCTGGTTGAAGTGATTTAGCTCGCGCGGCGCCACGGTTTCACGCACCTCGATCAGGTTGGACAACTGCACCATGCTGTCATCACGGCCACGCACATAGACGCGGTTAAGATCCTGCGGGTTGCTGCGATCCACACCCTGCAACTGCACCAGCACGTCGTACTGTTCGCCATTTTGTTTAAAGCGGGTGACCTGGCGGCTGCCAAACAAACTTTCCAGGCTGCGACCAATAGTGGCCACATCGGTCCCCACCGCCACTGCCTGCTCGCGGTTGACTGCCACCTTGAGCTGCGGCGCATTGAGTTTCAGATCGCTGTCCAGGCTTTCCAGTCCCGGATAATCACGCAACACCCTGAGCAGCTCATCGACATAGCCCTGTAGCTCGCTGTACTCCATGGACGAGCGAATCACGAAATTCACCGGCTGGTTACGCGCGCTCTGCCCCAGTGGCGGCCGATTGACCGGGAATGCCCGGAAACCGGCGATATTCTGCAGTTTGGGCAGCAGCTCGTTGCGAATTTCGAACTGACTGCGCGAACGGTCGGCCCAATCTTCCAGCTTCATAAAGGAAATGCCTTGAGCCACGGTCGGGAAGCCAGCAATAACCATGTAGCGGTTGGTCTCGGGGATGCTGGCATAGGCCGCTTCTATCTCGCGAGCATAGCGCCCGGTGTAGCCGATGCTGGCACCGTCCGGACCGTTGAATACACCGATGACGGTGCCGGTGTCCTCGGTCGGCGCCAGCTCGGACTTCAACCCGGAGAACAGCAGCACGCAGGCCACAACGGTCAACAGCAGCACACCGACCACCAGCACCCAAGCGCTCAGCGCCTTGGCCAGCAGGTGTTTGTAGCTGTAAGTCAGACCATTGAGAAAGTTCTCGATCAGGTTGTACAGGCGGTTATGCCGCTCGCCGGCCTGATGCGGTTTGAGCAATAGCGCGCACATCATCGGCGTCAAGGTCAGGGCAACAAAGCCCGAGACCAGCACCGCACCCGCCAGGGTCCAGGCGAACTCGGTAAACAACTTGCCGGTGGTGCCCTGCATAAAGCCGATGGGCGCAAACACCGCTGCAAGGGTCAGGGTCATGGCAATGACCGCAAAGGCGATCTCCTTGCTGCCCTTGAGCGCCGCCTGCAGCGGTTGCATGCCCTCCTCGATATGCCGGTGGATGTTCTCCAGCATGACGATGGCATCGTCCACCACCAGGCCGATGGCCAGCACCATGGCCAGCAGCGTCAAGGTGTTGATGGTGAAACCCATCAGCGACATCAGGGCAAACGCGCCGATCAACGACACCGGAATGGTCACCAGCGGAATGAGGGTGGCGCGCAGCGAACGCAGGAAGATAAAGATGATCAGGACAACCAGCCCGACCGCTTCCCAGATAGTGATAAACACGTTGTCGATCGACTCGCGAATAAACAGCGAGTTGTCGTTGGCCACCGCCATCTGCATGCCTTCAGGGAGTAACGCGCGCACATCCGGCAAGGCCGCTGCCAGGCCATCGGAGATGTCCAACGGGTTGGCGGTGGCCTGCTTGATCATGCCCATGGCGACGGCAGATTTACCGTTAAAGCGCACGATGCTGCGCTCATCCTGCGCGCCGATTTCAGCATAGCCAACATCCGCCAGACGCAGCAGATAACCGTTTGAATCATCGAGAATCAACTGGTTGAACTGCTCCGGGGTGTTCATGTCGGTTTCCGACAGCACAGTGAACTCGCGCTGTTGCGACTCAATGCGCCCGGCCGGGATTTCCACGTTCTGCCGGCGCAGGGCGTCTTCCACGTTCTGCACGGTGAGGTTGTGCGCGGCGAGTTTTTCCGGATCCAGCCAGATGCGCATGGCAAGGCTGCGCCCACCACGAATCTGCACCTCAGAAACTCCGGGAATGGTTTGCAGGCGATCCTTGATCACCCTATCCAGTACATCGGTGATTTCCATTGAGCTGTAACGCTCACTGTAGAAGGCCAGCCAGATCACCGGTTGGGCGTCGGCTTCGACCTTCTGCACAATGGGCTCGGCGATTTCATCCGGCAGCAAACCGCGTACGCGGCCGAGGCGGTCGCGCACATCGTTGGCAGCTTCATCAGAGTTGCTGCCCAGGCGAAACTGCGCAGTGATCTGGGTGTTTTCCGAGCGACTGATGGAGCTGACGAAATCCAGCCCGTCAATTCCAGACAATACATCCTCAATCGGCTGCGCAACCTGGGACTCCATGATCTCCGGACTGGCCCCCGGATAGCTGACGTTGACCGTGACAATTGGCACATCGATATTCGGGTATTCGCGCACGGCCAGGCGGTCATAGGCCATCAGCCCGAGCAGCAGCACAATCAGCGACAGTACGGTGGCGAACACCGGCCGGCGGATGCAGATATCCGACAGGGTCATAGCGCGGGTTCCGCCACCTTGGTGCGCACCAACGCACCGGCACGGACCTTCTGCCAGCCGGCACTGATCAAGGTTTCATCGCCTTGCAGGCCTTCTACCACTTCAACCTTGCCATCCAGGCGCTTGCCCAGTTTGACCTCGCGCAGCTCGACCTTGCCTGCCACCACCAGGTTGACCAACAACCGCTCGCCCACCGGCATGACGGCTTCTTCGGGAATCACCAACGCGTTCGGCCGCTCGGCCAGAATCACCGAAACACGGACAAACTGCCCCGGGCTTAGACGGCCATCACGGTTGCTGATGCGCGCACGAATCGCCTGACTGCGCCCAGCTTCGTCAAGACGTGGATTGATGGCGAATATTTCGCCGCTAAAGCGCTCGCCCGGATAGGCGTCCAGGCTGATCTCAATGACTTGCTTGAGGTGGATCTGGCTGACGGCTTTCTGCGGAATGCGAAAATCCACCTTGAGTGGATCAAGCACTTCCAGATTGATGATGTCCTGCCCTTCGCTCAGGTAATCGCCGGGGCTGACATGACGCAAACCCAGCATACCTTCGTACGGAGCGAGGATGCGGGTTTTGTCTAAACGCGCCTGCGACAGTGCCAAACTGGCCCGTGAAGCCTGCTGCTGAGCGCTGGCTTCGTCCAGCGCCTGAGCATTACTAGCTCCGCGTTTGAACAGCATCTGTGCGCGCGCGAAGTTTTTCTCCGCCAGGTTCAGGTTGGCCCGCGCCTGGGCAAACTCAGCACGTGCTATTGAATCATCCAGGCTTACCAGCAACGTGCCGACTTCAATACGCTGGCCTTCGCGAAAGTGCAGCTGCGCCACGCGTCCCGCAATTTCCGGGCGGATCATCACCGACTCGTCAGGGCGCAGCGAACCAAAGGTCACCAGCTCATCACGCACCAGGTTTCGCTCGACCTTGACCACTTCAACCAGCGGCCCCTCATTCGCTTGAGCCTGCGCACTGGCAAGCGCACACCCCAGAACAACCATACCGAGCAGAGCGGGTGTGCGGTTAAACATAGACGGCCCCTAATCCATTAAGGGACTGAGTCTAACGGCCGCACCACACAGATCAGCCGCTAAAACTGTTTCCCAATATTAGAGCTGCATGCAGGCTACTGACGCATACCACGGCCGCTGACCAGCAGATGGATGCACACGCCATACAGCACCGCAGTGGCGACCAGCATAAAGCCGATGGCTACGCCGATACGGATATCCGATACACCAAGAATGCCGTAGCGGAAAGCGTTAACCATATGCAGCACCGGGTTAGCCAATGACACCGTTTGCCAGAATGGCGGCAGCAGGCTAATCGAGTAAAACACCCCGCCCAGGTAGGTCAGCGGCGTCAGCACAAAGGTCGGAATGATCGAAATATCATCGAAATTGCGCGCGAACACCGCGTTGATAAAACCACCCATGGAAAAAATCGTTGCCGTCAGCAACACCACCAGCACCGTTATACCTAGATGGTGCACCTGCAAATGAGTGAAGAACATCGACAGCATGGTGACGATAAACCCCACCGCCAAGCCGCGCAGCACACCGCCGACCACATAACCGATGAGGATGATGTGCGGCGACACCGGCGACACCATCAACTCCTCAATGGAGCGTTGGAACTTGCTACCAAAGAAGCTCGATACCACGTTGCCGTAAGAGTTGGTGATCACCGACATCATGATCAGCCCTGGCACGATGTACTGCATGTAGGTGAAGCCACCCATGTCGCCAACCTGACTACCAATCAGATTGCCGAAGATCACAAAGTACAGAACCATGGTGATCGCTGGCGGCAGCAGGGTTTGCGGCCAAATACGGGTAAACCGACGAACCTCGCGGTACACGATAGTGCGCAGCGCCACCATGTTGGCGGCGAACTCGGAATTCAAATACCCCGTACTCATACCGCCACCTTCGCCAAGTTTTTCTCCACCAGAGAAACAAACAGCTCCTCCAGGCGATTGGTCTTATTACGCAAACTAAGCACCTCAATATTCTGCAGAGCCAACTGACGGAACAACTCAGTAACGCCCTGAGCCTTGTCCACCTGAACCTCCAAGGTGTGCGCGTCGAGCACCTGGCACGGATAGCCGATCAGTTGCGGCGCAATCAGCAGGGAGTCCTTTAAATCAAGCAGGAAGGTTTCCACATGCAGCTTCTTCAGCAGTTCCTTCATGCTGGTGTTCTCAACAATCCGGCCGTGGTCGATGATGCCGATGTTGCGGCACAACTGTTCGGCCTCTTCCAGGTAGTGAGTGGTGAGAATGATGGTGATGCCCTGCTGGTTTAGCTCGGTCAAAAAGCTCCACATCGAGCGGCGCAGTTCGATATCAACCCCAGCAGTCGGCTCATCGAGGATCAACAACCGCGGCTGATGCACCAGCGCGCGGGCAATCATCAAGCGGCGTTTCATACCGCCAGACAATTCACGCGACGGCACGTTGTGTTTGCCCCATAGGCCGAGCTGATTAAGGTATTGCTCAGCACGCTCCTTGGCGATTTTCGCGGGAATGCCGTAATAACCTGCTTGGGTCACCACGATATCGAAGGCTTTCTCGAACTGGTTAAAGTTGAACTCTTGCGGCACCACACCCAGACAGCGCTTGAGCGCCGAGGGCTGCAGGTCAAGGTCATGACCAAACACATTGACTGTGCCGCTGCTTTTGGTCACCAAGGTCGAAAGGATGCCGATAGTGGTGGATTTGCCGGCACCGTTAGGGCCAAGCAAGGCGAAGAAGTCGCCTTCTGCGACATCCAGGTCGATGCCGTGCAGCGCCTGAAAGCCGTTGCCATAAGTCTTGGTCAACTGGCGAATGGACAGAGCAGTACTCATAAAAATGCGCACACCTGATTGAATAAAAGAAATTCGCGAGGGCTGTTTCACACAGCACGAAGTGGCCAAGTCTAGCGCCTGGCCGGTCTCGGCCCCAGACCTTTTACGGGGAGCTGAATAGCCTGAGGTTGGGCAGCAGCCTACCAGCGCCAGCCGCAGAGTAAACCTGGCAGTTTCCGATGGTGCCCATCAGCCCTATCGATACATCGCGTAACGCCTGCCTATTTTGCAGCAGCCTCAGCGGCGAAATCGCCACTGATGGAGTGGGTTTGCTCAGCAAACAGGTGCGGATAACAAACTGCCAGATGCTCAAAAAACAACTGTTCTGGCACATCAACAAATTGGCCATGGTCACGCAGGTACTCCATATAACGCGCCCCCTGCTGACTGTAAGCTACAATGCTAACACTAGATTTTTAGCATCAGGTCGCAGCCATGCCACAAGCTTTCTCATATGTAAGATTCAGTAGCGCCCAGCAATCCCATGGCGACAGCTTTCGTAGGCAGAAAGAATTACAAGCACGCTGGCTGCAATCCAACCCCGACTATTCCCTGTCATCACTGAGCTTTGAAGACCTAGGAAAATCCGGTTGGAGCGGCGCGCACTTGGAGAATGCTTTCGGAAGGTTGAAAGAAGCAGTCAGCGCCGGAATGATTCAAAAGGGTGATGCAATCCTTGTGGAAGCCATCGACAGGGCCGGTAGGCTTGAGCCGATGCAGATGTTCCCCTTGCTCTCTGAAATACTTCTTTCTGGTGTGATTATCATCACCCTAGACGATGGTACGGAGTACACCCGCGACAGTGTAAACGGACACCACCTCTTTCTGCTGCTGGCCAAGATTCAACAAGCCAACAACTACAGCGAGAGCCTGTCCCGACGCATCAAAGCCAGCTACGAAGGCAGACGACAGAAAGCCAAAGCAGGCGAGAAAATCAAACGCCGTACCCCCGTATGGCTTACCAGTGATGGTGAGTTGATCCCCGAGATTCAGCCACACATCAAACGAATCTTTGAAGACTACGCAGCAGGCATAGGTGAACGCCGCATCATCAACCGCCTACGCGAAAGCGAAGAAACTCCCAAAGCTCTAGCCACAGTAAATCCCGCCACTATTAAACGATGGCTGAATAACAAGCAGGCTATTGGCTTTTGGGGTGACATTCCAAACGTCTACCCTCCCGTCATCACCCCTGACCTTTTCTATCGGGTACAGCAGAAGCTTGCGGACAACAGCAGGACGGTGGCAGCCCCTACCAAATTCTTGCTGACAGGTTTGGTGAAGTGCGGGCATTGCGGAAAGAACTTCGGAATACGCAGACCAAAGCATTCTGCTGCTGTGTACGGCTGCGCCACACGCTCTAGAGTCAAAGCAGACTGCGACAACGCCCGCAGCATCCCCAAGCAGGTGCTTGAACACATCCGCATAACTTGCTCACTCCCCTTCGTGCAAGAAGCCCTGAAAAGTCAGCAGCTCACAGTCAGCCAGAAACGATTGATAGAGATAGACGGAGAGCTTGTGGCGGTAGCAAAGGCAATCACCAACCTCGCTGACGCCATCGCGCAGACTGGATTAGTCCCCGAGGTACAAGCCAACCTCAACCATCAGCAGCAACGCCGCCAATCCCTGGAAAGCGAACGCGCCCTACTACTAGCCTCAGATGATAAGAATCTAGTGTCACAGCATGACGCCATTCAGCTGGAAGCCGGGTTATTGGATGATGACCCTATGAAATTGAACGCCCTTCTACAGAATGCAGGCTTTACCATCACCTGCTATGCAGATGGCTTGCTGCTGGTATCAGGCGAACGCTATCCGTGGCTGTACAAAGGTGTTGAACGACATCCAGACCGAACCATAAGCACTAGATATGTACTTGAGTATCTGGGCGAGAAGGCCACCCTTCCCATGCTGCGACAGGATCATTTTGATTTAGTGGCCAGTGTGCGCGGTGACACCTCCACAACACCCCCTGCTGACAGTGAGTTGCTGGCGATGATTCAAAGGTCTGTGCAGGTACGCAATGACGACGAATAGAACTATTTTCACCAGCTAGCTGCAACCCCACCTAAGTCCAGGTAGTAAACGCCCCCACGACTACCACTACCGTGTTATTTTTTGTGGATAGGTGCTAATCACTAACATCCTTTCTTTGTGTAATTAGCCTGAATACTAAAAACACTGTTACCTTCCAAGACTTCCCGACCAGCGGTCATATAGGCTACAGCCCTTTATATATAAGGCTTACAAAGCTTTACATATAAATTTAGCATTTCTCCTTGACTTTGTTGCTTAAATATTGATTGACTTTTTTGAAAAATAGAGTATACTTTAGGTAGGAAGTTAAGTTATGCACGACGGGCGGGGAGTTGGCCAACCTTGCACTTCCTAAGAAAAATATATTTTCTCTTAATGTGACTTTTAGACAATAACGAGCGTCTAATAAGTGAAAGAGAAAGAATAAAACGTTTCAACCTCTGAAATACCCCGTTAGTCTCTAACAACCTCTGTTGTAAACCGCTGACTCGTCATCAGTATAAACTAAA
Source organism: Pseudomonas sp. (assembly GCF_046581935.1). Lineage (GTDB taxonomy): Bacteria > Pseudomonadota > Gammaproteobacteria > Pseudomonadales > Pseudomonadaceae > Aquipseudomonas. Next base: position 127,048 of record NZ_JAYGFK010000021.1, on the reverse strand, counting down.
CCATCTATGGCCTCATTCCCGACAATAGTCGGTTTTCGCGTTGGTGCTGTTTAAGAGAGCGCATCAGCCACATAGATAGTTTGTTATCCGCAGCATCCTACAGTTAGTTTCTCAAATTCCTAATTGTTTGGTGCTGCGGTTTTCTTTTGCCAATCTTCAGAAACTCTAACATCTAACAACTTAACAAGGAGGCTATATGCCTATCGTTATTCAGCGGCCCTGCGCATGGTGTGGCCAGATGATCGACACAATGCGTTCACACACAAAACTACATGGTAAATGCCATATGCCACTACACCGCAAACGTCAGCAACTAATGCCCGGTGAAGGGCCAGCTGCTTTCTTTACATTTATTGAAAGCGAACTGAAAGAAGGCCGTCACCCAAACCCCATACACCCGATCAACCAGCCACAGGAACTACAAGAAGATGAGACACACTGATTCACCAGCACCATCAACTCTAAGAGTTAGAAAATTCAGATTGAAGAAGAAGATTATTCAGATTTTGGGAAAATTAGATATTACTGATCTTCATCAGTTGCACGACAGCATCATCAACAACCAGTAACCCCCCCAGCTTTCACATTCCAAATCAAACCACCGCCAAAGATAAGCATTCCAGAATGAGGATTATCTGTGCCTGACTGATAAGAATTAGAAAGCCTCTACCAATAAAGAGGATTTATAAAAATGACTCAATTCATCGTTGTACATAAACAATCTAATCTTTGTGTGGGCGTCATCTCTTCCACATACCCACCAAAGAAAAGCACTGAATATTCATTCTTCAAACTGAATGATAAGGCACAGGAATATTATTATTTCTACACAGCCTCAAACCCCACCTTGTTAGACATTGGGCATCTTATGGCTGCAAGCTCATACGTCTGTGACCAAGTAACACGAGGGCGTAGTGGCGACGCCAAGCCAGTTAAGACAACTTACCGTACTTAACGTATTCAGTGGCTTACAGAGCATCAAATCCTGCAACCCTGGCTACCCTATGTCCTGCTTGTTTTGGTGCTCTACAGCCTTAGTCTCCCGTGGCTTCAATACCCGGAATATGGCAAAGCCTATCCTACTTTTAAGAAAGGAATAAATAATGCGAAATACCATACATATAGACAGCCGAGCGTATACCAAGGAGACATTATTGATAGATTTGGAATGTCTCTATTGGCTACAACGTGAATCAATCAAGACCGGATCAACCCCGAGTGAGCTGTTGAATAAAATGATCCTTAAAGAGAAATCAGAGAATGAGTGACGTACTAGCAAATGGCGAAATTCGCCAGCATCGGAACATAAGACTATTTCTCAGCAATGACAATATGGCTCGCTATAACGATTTACTGGGTACGGATGTAGAGAACAAAACAACATTGTCTCGGTTGCTTGATTCACTTTTCGATTCGTGGCTGGTAGAGCAGGAACTGAAGCTTGAGTTTAGCAAAATAAACTCAGTCAATATCTAGTACTAAACAACGTACATTTAACTCACTCCAGCCCATATCTATCAAGGCTTTCACCATTCAAGGAGTATCAATAATGCGTTTAGGAATTACAGGAAAAGCAGAGCAACAGTTCTTATCACTGCTTGAAGAGACAGGGGTAAACAACCCCACTCACCTACTCAACATCCTAATAAGTTACATCAGCACCCACCATAACGAGGAGGCAATAATTTATGCCCAACACCGAGACAAAAACAAAACAGAAGCTTGAACGCACCTACACCTGTTCAGTATGCAGCACCAGCTACACTACCCCCCGCTATAGTAAGACTCACTATTGCACACCATCCTGCCGCTCTAAAGCTCGCAACAGTAAGACAGCAGCCAAACGGATAGAAAAAATCCCATATTCTGACAACTGGCTATGGATTGCCAGAGAATGCCGCAGAGCCGGGACAGTTCAGATTCTAGAGAACGTAGACTTAGAAAAGCTCTTTGAAGTTTATAACAGAAGATACAAATGCTACGGATGGGATGCAGACAAGAAAGTGTCTAAGTTTCACTTGTGCCACATAGCTCCGGTATCAGGTGCTAACTCTATAGGTTTGCTACACCATCAGAATCTTTTCATCGGTAGCAGCCTCCCAAACCTAAAGCACGGTGATAAATGCTACAAGGGTGCTGGTTTGAGCATCAGCCGTCTTAGCCTACAACCTAGATGGGCAGTAGGTAAGGATGAGTCAGATAAGAAAGTGTTTGCCAAGATTCAGAAGTATTTAGGCTCTAAGCTCATCGATTATGCCAAGGCCCACCCAATCAAGAAGGCCAACAGGTTTGTCATAGCTGAAAGAATCTCCAAGCTTGAGAACAACACTACAGCCTTGGTAGACCTTCGCAAGATGGGCACTCAAGCCCTTATGCAGCTAGAGGCAGACTTAAACGACACGATAGCTTACAGCATCAAGCTAACGGCCAAGCGCAGCGTAGTGGTGTACATAGAAGAGCTTGAGCGGTTTGCTTCGTACCAATCAGAAAATAGTGATGATTACCAATTTGTAGCTGATGCCTGCCGCATTGTTGCCCAGTGGCTTGCCTCTCAGAAGCTACAGAGCGGCTTGTGTTCAGTAGCTGCCACGGATTGCTACAACGCCTTCACCTTCACCCCATTACGGCTTAGAGACGGTAAGGATTCAGGCAAGCTAAGGGACTTCGTAGGCTTTACAGCCTTCGCAACACTCCAGGGCGCTCCGGTAGACAGAGAGTTGATTACTCACACCCTACGCAGCTATTTGGAAGTAATCAGCTTAGACGTGAAAGGTAGTGGTCTTACAGCTGGATACAGTGACTTCACCTACATCACAGAAGCTGTAGAAGAGTTTAAGCAGAACGCACAGAAAGTTAAGGATGCTTTGCAGGTAGTGGGCCTATTGGATGGCGTCACCACTCACCGGATGCAGGAAGCTTCTAGAGAACATTCCTTCTTTGACCAATGGCAACAGGATGTTAATAGTTCTGAGTTTTACGATTATCCCGACGACTACTATCAAGATGATGGCTTTGTTTCTCCCTGCATACCATCGCATAAGAGAACAAACTACCAGCCTCCCATCTTCGTTGGCTTCTAAAAGAATCCATCAGATAGCTAGTGTGTAATATGTAATTTAACTCACTCCAAGCCTACTGCCACTAGTCTTCCAGACAACAAACACAACATAAACCAAAAGAATTCATTCAATAACGAATGATGCACCGGGCTTTGTGCATCCCGCACATTCCCAATCAATACTAAAAAACAGAGGATACACAATAATGACTGATACTAAACAATTCGTAAAAATGGCTAAACAGTTCTCTCAAACAGAGCTTGAACAGCTTGAAGCTCAAGCAATCGACAAGGTTATGAATGGCTTCTACGTCTATTCAAAGTTTGGCGCAGGGCGTTGGGTGCATCAAGCCGCAGCCGAGAGACAGTTCTTTAATAATATGGAAGCCTTCCTAGCTTATGTCGGTGAACAAGCTGTTAAAGGGATTGCCATTTTTCCTCATGATGAGCCAGCAATGACCCACGGTCACTACAGCATCACTTATTACCGCCCTAAGGATGAGTTAGATCAAATCATTCAGCAAGCTAAGGATCAGGCCAAAGTTGATTATCTTGCTTCTCTGGAAGCGTGGAACCTAGAACAGCAAAACTTGCTTACTGAGCAATTAGTAAATCAAGAGTTGGCGAAGATTCAGAAGAAAGAAGACGAACGCTTACAAACCATCCGTGATAAGGCAGCAGCTACCGCAGCGGAGTTTATCGCCAATCAGCTAAAGGAAGGTGCTAAATAGTGAGTTATCTAAATGATCGTATTATGGCAGCCAAGCCAAGCGAACGCCTAACCAGTGTTGTGGATGTAGTACAGAAGACCGCTGCTGTCGTCGCTGATCTTAAGGCGGAAATAGTTTTGAAGGATAAACAAATTCAAGAAGCCAAAGCCAAAGCAGCAACCCTAAGGGCTGAGATTGCAGCCCTTGAAAGTAAGAAAAATGCTCAACCATCTGAAGCTTTTTCTGGCGTTATGTCTATCTTGAAAGCTAAATACAACTAACAATAAACCCGAGAATAGCCCTGTTGTGATACAGGGCTTTCACTACTTTCTCAGTTGCACCCTGCATGTTATATGCATCGACACACATATTTTGCTTAACATATTGCATTTCCGCGCTTGAATAGTGGACAACAAACAAAAATCAAAGGACATAAAATAGAATGATTGAAGTTTTTAACAATAGCTGTTTGGTATTGATAACCCTAGCACTGGTTTACCTATCAGTTACGCTCTACAGCCAACCAACCGTTATTGACACTACAGCCCACCTCAGAATCAACCACCTTAACGAACGCTTAGACACTCAGCTCGCACGATTGAGCCAGGACACAAACATTAGACTTGTGAGGCTTGAAGGCTCTGTCTCAGCTCGACAGATTCAACAACAGGAGCAGCAGCAATGAATTGGGTATGGTTGTGGTTCCGTGCTAGCTCAGAAGGCCCGACGAAGGTGTTTAGCCACATTCAGAACACCTACGCTCCCGAAGAGCTGGAGATAATCGAACACCCAAATTAAGCCTTTGAGCTTATTTTCAAAACGGATGTATTACCGGGAACTCTCTACAGGTCTTGTAGACTGGAAAGCTTCCCGCCACTTATAACCTTACTACTGTCTAACCCCTCGATTGGGGAAGGCCATCAGTCCAGAGCAGCGCTAGACCAATATAAAAAGACTTATAGTCAGTACAGGCTTTAACGCAGCCATTACTGCTAGGCTTTTATACGGCGACAATACCGACATTCACACGATTGCCCATATGTGGCCCCAGCCCATACCGTATTTGCCCCTTGGTGATAGCCCCATCATCTTCTAGGGGGCTGAAATTGCTGTCTGCGTAGTGATACCACTGCCCGTCCAACTGAATGCCAAGCCCTGATTGCTTTGATAGGTCAGCCAGCACATCAACCCATTCAGCAGCGCTCTTTAGCTCCCTGTCTTTGGGGGCTTCTATTGTTCCTTCACCGAGCACAGTAGATTGATCGTCCCCGGTAGTCAGTTGGTATTGCCACTTAGTCATTTCCATACCCACCCCCTCGGTTTGTGTCGTGCAGGCAGATTGCCGCCTCAATGACTACCGTAGCAAGGCACTGGCCAGCCGCAAGCCTGAATTCATATCTCGCCACCCTATCTAGTGCAATGCCACTAGGTTTTATGTCTATCGTTTAGCTCTACTTAATTAGTAGTGAGATAACCGCCCGTCGCCTCCTATCATTGAACATTCGAAAAAGGCTAAATGATAGATTATCATTGATCTATAGAAAATAATGATTAACGATAGGATCTGACATTATGCAAATCGCCCACTTGTATCTGAGAGCATCAACCAAGGATCAGGATGCAGAGCGCGCCCTGGTATCCCTCCAGCACTTTGCTAGGGATCACAACCTTTCTGTTATAGGCACGTTCACTGAGAACATCAGCGGTACAAAACTAGATCGTCCAGCCCTTAATGCCTTGCTCGATGCCGCTCAGGTTGGTGATGTACTGCTAGTGGAATCTGTAGACCGCTTGTCTCGCCTTTCCCAAGATGACTGGGCAAAGCTCAAGGCGATTATCGAATCTAAGGGGTTGAAGCTAGTAGTGGCTGACCTTCCCACCTCACACCAACTTATTGACGACAAGGGGATCACAGGCCAGATCATGCGGGTGATCAACAGCATGCTTATTGACCTGATGGCCACCATGGCACGTCTTGACCAAGAGAAGCGCGTAGAACGCATCAAGCAGGGCTTAGATAAGAAGAAGGCTCGTGGCGAGAAGGTCGGCGGCAAAACCAAGAACCATAAGAAGTGGGATGAGATTCAGAAGCATCTAGGTAACCCGACCTTAACCATGGATCAAGTGGCCAAGCTTTGTGGTGTAGGTGTCGCAACGGTGTACCGGGTTAAAAGAGAATCTGTCCCCTCAAGCTCCTGATGTCACCCCTTGGCGTACTTCCTAAATGCCATCACGGTAGGTAGGATCGAGTGACATAAAGTCCGCAAGGGAAAGCGCCATGGCTCACGAAGTAAAAATCAATCTTCAATCCAAGCTGGTACAGCGCCAGGATGTAGAAATAGAAGTGAAGAAGGATGGCGGCAAGCTTGGCACCATCCTCATTAGCAAGGGCAATATTGAATGGGTGCCGTCAGGGAACCATGTCAACAAACACAGCCTCACATGGACTCAGTTTGCTGAACTGATGGAAGAGCAGGGAAAGCCCCGCAAAATAAAGTGAGCCCGCCCGATCCGAAGGCCCCTTAAGCTGGGGCTTTTTGCTTACCCGCCGCTGCATTCTCTATGTTCTAGCGCCCCTTAGAACACGCTGTAGCCCACTACAAAGCACCATCCTGACCATCCATGAGCGATGTCAGCCCCCTGCAAGCAGCCCCAACCAGAAGGCGTGACGATATTTCTATCACTCTAGAGGGGGTGGGTTTCTTGGTCTTGCCCGGTCTAAGCAAAGGAGCCAACCCGCTGGGTAAACGCCAGAAGCATCCGGGGCTATCAGATATTTTCCAACCAGCCACGCCAGATATTTCCAGCAGCCAGCAGCCCGGAAAATTGGGAGTCAGTCAGGATGGGGATTTAGGAAAGGTGGGGCATCCATGCCCCTTTGTAGCGTTAAACGTAGAAGTCGAAGGCTAGCTGCCTTGGCAGACTACGGTAGTGCTCGCAGACGATTTCCCACCGCTCAAAGCGCCAGCGCCGATAACGGTTAACGTGTACGACTTTATCCCGTTGCGGGGAATGACGCCGTTGGCGTCGGATAGTGCGTGTACTCATGATGCATTCCTTCTGGAATGACCATGGCATAAGGCCAGCTCACACCGATCATCACCAAGATGTTGCACGGTGTTGTATTACTCTAGGGTATAAACCTATACTTCAGTTCGCTTAAACCTCATGCCTCTGGTCTGGGGTTTCGCTGTCTTTAAAGGTTGAGTTTCCTAGGCCCGTCTTTATAGTCAGCTCCGAATAAAGCTCTGGCTCGCAAGGGCCAGGGCTTTTCTATTGGCACGGAAAATGCTGCCAATTGAAATTCTCCCTGCATTCCTTGCAAGATTCAAGCTCTTTTTGCTGTGTATCTAAACAGTGTTTTTGGCGCTGTAAAACCGCCGCCACCATCGAATAAGTCTTAGCCTTTCGGCTTGGTGACATACGGCGGTTCACGCATAGTAACAGCAAAGACCAGCCAAAAAAGAGCCAGCACAGCGCAGCCCGCAAACACACCCGACAGGCTGTAGTGCAGATACATCCAGCCACCTAAAGTGCCGTTAACACTGACCCCGAGAGAGGTCTAGCCGAGTGCTGTCCAATTGCCGTCCCCTTGCTGCCTAACAGGGTGACAGCTATATCCCTGACGCCTTTTAACAAGCGCCCTGTTTGCTCCAGCGGGGGAGTTACTCCGGCTCTTGGTATCTGGCCACAAAGCCATTGAGCTTGTGCTGACTATTGAGCTGAACACGCAGCCTATCCGCCTCGGTTCTGTCACTGACAGGCCCGACAAACACTCTGCTCATACCTTCTTTCGATTGCCGTTTGTAAGTCTTGAATCCTGTCTTGGTCAGGGACTCAACCAGTCCATCCGCCACCGATGCATCAGATAGGCTGGCCACCTGAACAACCCACCGAAGCTCAGCCCCATAATTAGGTGCAGGCTCTTTCTGGTGCCTCATCAGGAACATGAACGCACCACGTTCCGCGCTCCACATCAGATTTTCCCCATCCGCCACGATGGATACGCTAACTGGGTACTCCTCCCCGCCTACTTGAACACGGGCAATACCTCTATAAGTGTTGCCGTTCTCTTTGATCGCCTGCAAAGCACCTACTTTGATTTTGTAGCCTCTCATATTGGCGTCAGTGTCGAAGTAATCCTGCATGGACGCCTTAGCGTTATTTTGTATTTCTTCCAGACTTGGCCCACAGCCACTCAACACCAGCACCGCTGCTAGCAAGATCAACAATCTAGTCAAGAGTCTTCCTTAAAGGCAGTCAGCGAATTTAGAACGGTCTTCAATTTCATCCCTCAGCACTAGTACGCAGTCTGGGGCTTGAATGCCAATCCGTGCTTGGCCTTTCTTGGTTATCTCTATAACCGTCACGCTGATGCCCTCTTTAATGAGGTCATCAATCTGGTGTGCGTATTCAGGTTTGATTGTGAATCGTAGGGACTGCGCTTCCCTTCTGGTGAGTATCAGCATGCTGCATTCCTTCCTTGGTTGCGGGTTCACGAATCAGAGTAGACCGGGCGCGGCGATTCTCCACAAAACTCCGTATTCTTTATGCCGCTTTCTGCTGGTTGAATGGGTGGAATACGCTGTCAGTCTGGCCATCAAACTCCAGTGGCTCGACTTGGAATACTTGGCATAAGGCCAGGTTGAACGCCGGCGTGGCCTTGACCCAACGGTCAGCGAGAAACAACTCGGTGTAACCATGCATAGCGAAGACATCGCTGCGCAGCACCTGCAACAAACGCGGCGTGGCCAGATGGTTGCGCACATCAGCCAGGCCAATCCGCGCCGGGATGCCGCAATGCCGGGCACAGGCGGCGAGCACATTGGCCTTAGGGACGCAGTAACTTTCCCCCGCTTGTAGTGCATGGCTGGCCTTCAGCGTTTCAGGCTCACGGCTGAACATATAGGGGTTGTAGCGAATTTCATCACGCACGGCGTTATACAGACTGACGGCCTGCTCACGCGGGTCGCGACTGCCCCCGCGGAACTTTTCTGCGAACTCCACCAGCGCTGGGTGGTCACTATCGATGAAGCGGCCGGGTTCGAGGTATTCACGCATCAGGATTTCTCATGATTGAAAGCCAATGATTGAGAAACCAGTCTAGCGACGCGAGTCCGGCCATTGTCACGACGATTCGGCCAAGCTCACCGCTCTTGTCGCCATTCATGGCGACTACGCTCATGATGGTGCGTCAAACACATCGTCATCATGGAGGACTCTGCATGCTCGCTCTCTGGTTACTCGCCTTGCTGTTTGGCACGGCCTTTCTCGCCCACCGCCGCTGCGCGCCATTACCTGCGCTAGGTATAGCGGCAGGCTTTCTGCTTGTGATGGGCATCTTCAGTCACGCCCCAGCCTGGTTGATGGGTGTGTTCTGGCTGTTGTTGCTCGCCGTCGCCCTCCCCCTGCTGCTGCCGCAGCAACGCCGCAGCGTGCTCAGCGCACCACTGTTCAAGTGGTTCAAGCAAACGTTGCCGCCAATGTCAGCCACCGAACGCGACGCTATCGAAGCCGGCACGGTGTGGTGGGATGGCGAACTGTTTAGTGGTCGGCCAGACTGGGACACCCTGCTCGCCTACCCCAAGGCAAAACTCACCGAGGAAGAACAGGCCTTTATCGATGGGCCGACCGAAGAACTCTGCGCCATGGTCAGTGACTGGCAAATCGGCCAACAGATGGACCTGCCTGCCGAAGCCTGGGAGCATATTAAAAAACACGGCTTTTTTGCCCTGATTATCCCTAAGGAGTATGGCGGCAAAGGCTTCTCCGCTTACGCCCACTCCCAGGTGGCGATGAAGCTGGCCACCCGCTCCGGCGACCTGGCATCCACCGTGATGGTGCCCAATTCACTCGGCCCGGCTGAGCTGCTGCTGCACTACGGCACCGACGAACAGCGTAATCACTACCTGCCACGCCTGGCCAACGGCGAAGATATTCCTTGCTTTGCCCTGACCGGTCCACTGGCGGGCTCCGACGCCGGCGCGATGCCAGACACCGGGATCATCTGCAAAGGTCAGTGGCAGGGCGAGGAAGTCATCGGCCTGCGCCTGAACTGGGAAAAACGCTATATCACCCTAGGCCCGGTCGCGACCCTGCTCGGCCTGGCCTTCAAAGCCTACGACCCCGAGCATCTGCTGGGTGAAGAGGAAGACCTGGGCATAACCCTGGCACTGGTGCCCACAGAAACAGCTGGCGTAGAAATCGGCCGCCGTCACCTGCCCCTCGGCGCCGCCTTTATGAATGGCCCGAACGCCGGCAAGGATGTATTTATCCCGCTGGATTACCTGATCGGTGGCCAGGAGATGCTCGGCAAGGGCTGGATGATGCTGATGAATTGCCTGTCCGTCGGCCGTTCTATCTCGCTACCTGCAGTCGGCACCGGGGCGGCCAAGTTCACCAGTCTGACCACCGGCCAGTACAGCCAGATCCGCGAGCAGTTCAACGTCCCGCTGTCCGCTTTTGAAGGCATTCAGGAAGCTCTAGCGCGTATCGGCGGTAACGCCTGGTTGATGGACAGCGCACGCATCCTCACAGCCAACGCGGTGGATCTGGGCGAGAAGCCCTCAGTCCTTTCGGCCATTCTCAAATACCACCTGACCGAACGCGGCCGCGAATGCATCAGCCACGCCATGGACGTGCACGGTGGCAAGGGCATCATCATGGGCCCGAATAACTACCTGGCGCGCTCCTGGCAAGGCGCACCAATCTTTATCACCGTGGAAGGCGCCAATATCCTTTCGCGCAACCTGATGATCTTTGGTCAGGGCGCGATTCGTTGCCATCCCTATGTACTCAAGGAAATGGCCCTGGCCAACCATGAGGACCAGGATCAGGCCTTGCAGGAGTTTGATGGATTGCTGCTGCAACATATCGGTTTTGCCGTGAGCAACGCCGCCAGCAGTCTGTTGCTTAGTCTTGGCTTGGGCGTTTTCAGTCAAGTGCCCGGCGATAGCATCAGCCGTCCTTACTTCCGCGCGCTCAATCGACTCGCCGCCTCTTTTGCCCTGCTCGCCGATACCAGCATGATGATTTTGGGTGGCGAATTAAAACGCCGCGAGCGCCTGTCTGCACGCTTGGGTGATGTACTCAGCCACCTGTATCTAGCGTCTGCTGCACTCAAGCGTTACCACGACCTTGGCTATCCTGAGCACTCCCAGCCCATGCTGTGCTGGGCCATGGAAGAAAGCCTGAGCAAGGCCGAACAAGCACTGGAAGAACTGCTCAGCAACTTCCCCAGCAAACTCCTCGGCTGCGCGCTACGCCTGCTGGTATTGCCACTGGGTCGTCGTCACAAAGGCCCAAGCGATGAACTGGACGCCCAAGTTGCAGCCATTACAGGCCGCAACAGCGGCGACCCAGCACTGGAGGAGTTGCTCGAAGGCTGCTACCGCCCACAAGCCGAGCAGGACCCGGTAGGTGCCCTGCAATATGCGATGAACCTGCTACAGGACACCCAGAGCGTGCAGAAAAAACTGCATAAGGCGGTTAAAGCCGGCCAGGTGCAGCAACAGCCTGGGCAAAGCCTGATTGATAGCGCACTGGCTGCTGGTGTACTCAGCGCTGAAGAGGCCAACAGCCTGCAGCAAGCAGAAGCAGCGCGGCGCGTGGTGATTGATGTCGACGACTTCGCCAAGGAGGAGCTGACCCTAAGCCCCGGCAAGGTGCGTTAGAGCTTCGTCATAGCCTGGCTTGCCAGATCGACAACAAGCGCTAGGCAAACAGGACAGCGGGCGGCGGCAGCTTTATACTGCGCCGCCCGTTTTACCTACAGGATTGCCCCATGGCCAACCAACACATCGACCATCACCTCGCCCTGCTGCAGCACTTGCGCACCATCCTGGTCGCCCTGGGTGAAGCCGAGCAGATTCTCGATGACAGCCACGCCATGTACCTGGAGCGTTACGATGAATTGCTTAGCGACCTGCCGAGCGATCCAGAGGGCAGCCTTTACTTGGGCCAGGACCTGATCAGCCAGATCTTCCAGCGTTACCCGCAAATCGCCCACCTGGTGCCACGCGACTTGCTGTGGTTCTTCGGCGGCGATTGCCTGCACTTTATGCCGGATGAAGAAATTGAGATGTACCAAAACCTCGAAGAACGCCGCTTCTACGCCGAAGAGAACGACGAACCGTTCGACTGGAATCAGGAAAAACACCTGCTGACCATGCCCACTCAAGGTGGTACGCACTAAACAAAAAAGCCCGCACGGCATTACCGGCGGGCTTTTTACATGCATCAAAAACAACAGAAACAAAAACGCCGCTCAATGAGCGGCGTTTTCGGTTATTTGGAGCGGGAAACGAGACTCGAACTCGCGACCCCGACCTTGGCAAGGTCGTGCTCTACCAACTGAGCTATTCCCGCAATACAACTTGGTAAAAAAATGGCGTCCCCTAGGGGACTCGAACCCCTGTTACCGCCGTGAAAGGGCGGTGTCCTAGGCCACTAGACGAAGGGGACGCTGCCCGGATTACAACTTCTATCCGGCTTCTCAACGCTTTGCTGTTTAGCATTGCGCTATGAAGTGGCGCGCATTCTATGGAGCCTTTGATGGCTCGTCAACCTCTACGTAAAAAATTTTATAAATCAACGACTTCACCCGCTAATGCGCTGTTGCTCTATCAGCCTCTAGGCTAACGCACTACACTCGGACGAAAAATCGCTGAACGAAAGGCTACGCCATGTCCCCACTCGTGATTACCATATTGATTGTCTCTGGCATCTTCATCTTGATTGCCATTGCCTACATCAACAATATGGTCGAGAAGAACAAACTGGAGAAGTCTCGAGTCAAGGCCGAGCTCAGTGACCGGCTGAGGCGCTGCGAGACGCTCGCTGAAACACTTCCCGGCCAACTTATGACACCGCCCCTCAAGCAACTGCTCAACCGCCTACAGCTGCACTTCAGTGAACGCATACTGCCTTTAGACAGAGGCAATAACGCCCTCAAGGCACGCACTGAAGAATTGCGCCTGCTACTCACCCAAGGTGACGCAATTGCCATCAACAATCCGCCCCAAGTGGTTCTTAATGAGGAAAAGGCCAAAGAAGTGCGCTTCCAGCTGGAAAGCCTGCACAGCCAAATCACTCGTTGCGCCAAAGACGGCATTATCAAAACCAACGAAGCCAAACACTGGCTTAACCAAGTACGCCACATGCTGACACAGGTGCATATCGAGTTTTTTGCCAATTTGGGACAACAAGCACTGCAACAAAATCAACCGGGGCAGGCGCGCCTGGCCTTCGAGCGCGGCGTACAGTACCTACGTAAACAACCTGACCCTAGCGCTTACAAAAATGCTCTGAAAAAATTCGAAGAGCAGCTCGCCCGCGCCAACGACCTGGTGCTGGAAATCAGCAAGCCCACCAGCAATGAGCCCAGCGAACTTGATGCCGGCCTTGAGTCACTGAGTGGCGATGATGAGTGGAAGAAGAAAAACATCTACGACTGATCCAATAAATCGTACGACGTTCGAACCACCGAGATGAGAAGAACAATATGAGCCTGATTGTTTACGGTGCCCCACTGTCCCCCTTCGTTCGCAAAGTTCGTCTGTTTTTAGCGGAAAAGGGTCTGGACTACCAACTGGAAGTCATCCTGCCATTCGGCCAACCGGCCTGGTATCGCGACATTAGCCCACTGGGACGCATCCCGGCCATAAAGGATGGCGATTTCAGCCTCGCCGACTCGAGCACCATCTGCCAATACCTGGACGAAAAACACTCGGAACTCGCCAGCCTGCTGGGGCAAAACGCCGAACAGCGCGCACAAGTACGCTGGCTAGAGAAATATGCCGACTATGAACTGGCACCGCTGTGCACCTTCAGCGTGTTTCGTAACCGCGCACTAAAACCCAGTATGGGTCAGAGCTGCGACGAAGCCACCGTACAAAAGGCTCTGCACGAGAAACTACCCGTGCACTTCGACTACTTGGAAAAGACCCTTGGGACGGCCGAATACCTAGTAGGTGACAGCTTGACGCTGGCCGACCTCGCCCTCGCCTGCCAACTGATCAATATGCAACACGGCAATGAAACCCTCGACACCCAGCGCTGGCCCAACCTAAGCGCACACTACGCGCGAATCAAAGCACGCGCCTCCGTGCAAGGTGTACTACCGGGCGAGCAGAAGATACTCGCCAAGATGGCCGCAACAACCTGAGCAGACATACCCCGGATAGCAAAGAGCCCGGCTTGATCCGGGCTCTGGTGTATATGCCAACTCAGCAATCGGTAAGTTCAACAAACACAGCGACCAATTGCTCGATACCGGCTTGATCCGCCGCGCTAAAGCGTCCCAGTGACGGGCTATCGAGATCAAACACGCCAAGCAAACAGCCATCTTTGAATAGCGGCACCACCAGCTCGCTATTAGACTCACTGTCACAGGCGATATGCCCGGTAAACTCATGCACATTTTCGATTCGTTGGGTTTGCCCAGTGGCAGCAGCAGCGCCACATACACCGCGACCGAAGGCAATCCGCACACAAGCCACTTTGCCCTGAAAAGGCCCGAGCACCAGCTCCGCACCACGCGCCAAGTAAAACCCCGCCCAATTCAGATCACTCAGCTCTTGAAACACAAACGCAGAAAATTGCGCCGCATTGGCAATAAAGTCGCGCTCGCCCGATAGCAGCGCCCGTAGCTGCGCCACTAACAACGGGTAGCCGTCGAGCCCCGTCCCGCTTTGTTGTAGATCAATCATCAGCTTTGCTCAGTAGCTGTAGCCCCACCCAGTCACGGGCGAACTGGTAGGCGCAACGACCATTGCGATTGCCGCGCCCCAAGGCCCAGCGGATCGCTGCCTTTTCCAGCGTTTCATCCCACTCCCAGACCAGGCCAGCCTTCTCAGCGTGCACCTGCACCCAGTGCCGCACAACATCGAGAAAGTGCTCTTGGGTAAACGGGTAAAACGACAACCACAGACCGAAGCGATCAGACAGCGCAATCTTGTCTTCCACTGCTTCATTGGGGTGCAGTTCACCATCCACATGCTGCCAGTTCTCGTTGTCGCTCTGTTTTTCGGGCACCAGATGGCGACGATTGGACGTCGCGTAAAGCAGCACATTGTCCGGCGCACGCTCCAAAGAACCATCAAGTACGGTTTTCAGCACGCGATAATCCCCCTCACCGGCTTCGAACGAGAGGTCGTCACAGAACAGTACAAAACGCTGCGACAAACCACTCAGCAGCTCAACCACCCGCGGTAGATCAGCCAGATGGTCACGTTCAATCTCGATCAACCGCAGCCCGGCAGCGGCATGCTCCGCCAGCAGCGCGCGTACCAACGATGATTTCCCGGTACCACGCGAGCCCCACAGCAAGGCGTGGTTGGCAGGTAACCCTTGGATGAACTGCTGGGTATTGCGTGCCAGCTGAGCACACTGGCGATCCACTCCGATCAGATCACTCAAGCGCATATCCAGGCTGACCTTGACCGGCGTCAAAAAGCCGCTGCGCCCATCATGCTGCCAGCGCGCCGCCAGGCTCTGCTGCCAGTCGATCTGCGGCCGCAGAACAGGTAACAACGGCTCCAACCGCGCCAGCACAGCTTCGGCGCGTAATAAAAAATCAGCTAAACGCGAATCCACGACACACTCCAGAGTTTTCAGATAGCTCAGCCACTGCCGTGCCGCAAAACAGTTGGGCTATGCTTGGTTGGCGATTCAACACGAGAAGTACCGGCCCATATGGATATAGCGCTAACCCAACGCCTGTCATTCAAACAGGCAGGTCTGACCGTGTTAGTAGCCTTTATTCTCGGCACGGCACTTAGCTTGATTCAAGTGGGCATCGATTATGCCAGCGAAGATGCCTCCATCAACCGCGAGATCAATGCGCTGATGCAAATCAGCCATAACCCGGCGGCGCGAATCGCCTACAACATCGATGCCGAACTGGCGCAAGAGCTCGCGCTGGGCTTGCTGCGCTCACCTGCTGTGATCAGCGCACAGATCATCGACAACAACTTGCTAACCCTGGCCAGGGTTAGCCGGCCCGCCATGGAAAGCCGCTTCCGTCCAATCAGCGACTTCATCTTCGGTTCACGCCGTCACTTTGAGACAACGCTATTCGTCAGCCACGCGCCCACGGAGGAGCTTGGCAAACTCAGCCTTGAAGTGGACACCTACGCATTTGGCAGCCACTTTCTGCGACGCTCGCTGCTGACCCTACTCACCGGCTTCACCCGCAGCCTGCTGCTGTCGCTGATCCTGCTGGTGCTGTTCTACTTCATGCTAACCAAGCCGTTAACGGGCTTTATTCGCGCCCTCAGCGAGCGTGACCTGCGTAGCGCCAACAACAGCAAGCTGCCCTACCCGCCAGGCCATGAACACGACGAAATCGGCGTACTGGTCGATGTTACCAACCGCCAGCTGACCAGCATCGCCAGCGAAATTACCCAGCGCCAGCAAGCCGAAGATCGCCTGACACGCTACCTCGCCGAACTGGAAGACATGATCTCGGCACGCACCGAGCAGTTAGAAGCAGCCAATAGCCGCCTGCTCGACACCAACAACGCGCTGGAACAAGCCAAGCAAACAGCGCTGGACATGGCCCAAGCGCGATCAGCCTTTCTCGCCAACATGAGCCACGAGATCCGTACGCCACTCAACGGCCTGCTCGGCATGCTCGAACTGTCCCTAGACGGACCGCTGAACAGCCAACAACACCAGCAGCTGTCGATTGCCCACGACTCCGGCAAGGTACTGGTCAAGCTGCTCAATGACATCCTCGATCTGTCAAAATTCGAAGCCGGCCAACTTGAGCTGGAGAACATTCCTTTTGACCTCGGCAGCCTGGTTGAAGAAACCGCCAGCCTGCTCTCGCAGAACGCCGTGCCTGGCGTCGAGCTGACCTGCTTGATCGACCCGATGCTCCCCCCGCAACTGCTGGGCGACCCAACCCGAGTCAGACAAATCGTCAGCAACCTACTGTCCAATGCGTTGAAATTTACCCGCTTCGGGCGTATCGACATCGGCGTCAACGCGCAACCTGGCGGCATCAAAATCATCGTGCGCGACACTGGCATCGGCATTGCCGAGGACGCGCAAATGCGCATATTCCAGCCCTTCGCCCAGGCCGGCGTCGGCATTACCCGGCAGTTTGGCGGCACCGGCCTCGGCCTGGCCCTGACTCGCAGGCTCTGCGAGGCGATGCACGGCCAGCTCAGCCTGGAAACGCGTGAAGGTTTTGGTAGCACCTTCTACGTCGACCTGCCACTGCCCAGCACAACCAGTACCGCGCAACTGCCGCAATTACGTGGCCGTGTTCTCAGCCTCAGCCCAGCCAGTTCAGGGCTCAGCGCACAGCTGGCAAGTCTGTTGCCAAGCTGGGGGTTAGACTATCAGCCACTGGATGTCGATAAGCCGCTGACCGATCTTGATGCCGACTTGCTGATCAGCGATTACCCACAACGCCTCAGTGAACTACGCGAGCTATCTCGCCTGCCCATTCTGCTCGTCAGCGCCTACGACAACTTCCTCAGCAGCAAGCAGGTGGAAAACCTCGCCCCCATTGAACAACTCGCCAGGCCGCTGTCACGGCAAACGCTACTGCAGGCGTTACGGCGCATCCTCGATCAGGCTGAGGCCCATATCACCTCACAGCACAGCGAACCGCAACGCTGCAGCAAAGCTAGCGTATTGCTGGTAGAAGATAATCCGGTCAATCAGTTGGTGGCCAAAGGCATGCTGGGAAAGCTCGGCTACGCGGTGCTATTGGCTAATCACGGCGCAGAAGCCCTTAGCCTACTAGAGACCGAGGCGGTCGACCTGATCCTGATGGACTGCAACATGCCGGTCATGGATGGCTATGAAACCACCCGGCGAATTCGCCAAAAAGCCGAATTCGCCGGGTTGCCCATCATCGCGCTAACCGCCAACGCCATGGCAGATGAACGTGAGCGCTGCCGGGTCGCGGGAATGAATGACTACCTGGCCAAGCCCTTTCGCAAGGACGAATTAGCCGCCCTGCTCGATCAGTGGTTAAGCGGCATAAATTGATCCAACAATGACCCCACCTGGCCACGCAACGCCGAGAGCGCGTCAAGGTCAATGCCGCTCTCACACAGCAGTTGGCTTTTCAGCGGTAATACCTGCTCACGCAAAGCACAGCCGGCAGGCGTCAAGGCCAAGTGCACTTCACGCTCATCACTGGTCGAACGTTTGCGCTGCAACAAGCCTTGCAACTCCAGGCGTTTGAGCAGCGGCGTCAGCGTGCCGGAATCCAGCAGCAAACGCTCGCCCAACGCTTTAACCGTTGGCAATGTTGGTGGCTGCTGCCGCCACTCCCACAGCACCAGCATGGCCAGATACTGCGGGTAAGTCAGGCCAAGCTGGTCGAGCATTGGCTTGTAGGCTCGAATGACCGCCCGTGAAGCAGCGTAGAGCTTGAAGCACAGCTGGTTATCCAGCTGCAGCTCTTCATCCGCGTACAAACTAGCCTGGGTCATTGCAGCAGCGCTTCGATCTCAGCGGTCAGGTCTTCAGGCTTGGTGGTCGGAGCGAAACGCTTGATCACCGTGCCATCAGCATTCAGGAGAAATTTGGTGAAATTCCACTTGATGCCCTGGCTGCCGAGCAGGCCTGGCGCGCTCTTTTTCAGTTTTACGAACAGCGGGTGGGCATCACTGCCATTCACATCGACCTTCTTGAACAGCGGGAAGCTCACACCGAAGTTCAGCTCGCAGAACTCGGAAATCGCCCCTTCATCACCTGGCTCCTGCTTGCCGAACTGATTGCACGGGAAGCCCAGCACAACCAAGCCTTGATCCTTGTATTGCTGCCAAACGTTTTCCAACCCTTTGTACTGCGGAGTGAAGCCACACTTACTGGCGGTATTGACCACCAGCACAGCCTTACCACCGAAATCGGCCAGGGTCTTCTGCTCGCCCTTGATGGTGGTGACGGGAATCTCGAAGAGTGCGTTGCTCATGCTGGTGATCCTTGTGAGTGAAAGTGAACACAAGATAGTGAGCAATTAAATTTTATACAATTTAATTGCTCAAAAAATACCTACAGCCATTTCAGCAGCGTACTGCGACAACACTAAAGACGCGGACATAAATGGTAGGAAATAAAGGATTTTTGCCCGCCCGACCTAGCCTTGAGCACGACACTGAGCAAGTAAACGAGTACCCAAGCATTAAGAAGCCCCGCATGTGCGAGGCTTTTTAGTGGCTACTGCAGGGTTCAGATCAGCTCTGCCCACATGTCGTATTCATCGGCATCGACTATGCGCACGCGCACCTTGTCGCCTGGCTTGACCTCGGTGCTGGCGATAAACACGCTGCCGTCGATTTCCGGTGCGTCGGCGTAGCAGCGCGCGACGGCGCCCTGGTCGTCGACCTCATCGATCAGTACGTCCATTTCCTTGCCGACTTTCAGTTGCAGGCGCGCGGTGCTGATCGCTTGCTGATGAGCCATAAAACGGTCCCAGCGATCCTGCTTGATGTCATCCGGCACTGGGTTTTCCAGCAGGTTGGCCGACGCACCTTCTACTGGCGAGTACTGGAAGCAGCCAACGCGGTCGAGCTGGGCTTCGGTCAGCCAGTCGAGCAGGTATTGGAAGTCTTCTTCGGTCTCACCGGGGAAGCCGACAATAAAGGTCGAGCGAATGGTCAGTTCCGGGCAGATTTCCCGCCAGCTCTTGATCCGCGCCAGGGTCTTGTCTTCAAAGGCCGGGCGTTTCATCGCCTTGAGCACTTTCGGGCTGGCGTGCTGGAAGGGAATATCCAAGTACGGCAGAATTTTCCCGGCAGCCATCAGCGGGATCAGTTCGTCAACGTGCGGATAGGGATACACATAGTGCAGGCGCACCCACACGCCCATGCTCGACAAAGCCTCGCACATTTCGGTCATGCGGGTTTTCACCGGCTGACCGTTCCAGAAGTCGGTCTTGTACTTCACATCGACGCCGTAGGCGCTGGTGTCCTGGCTGATCACCAGTAGCTCTTTGACGCCTGCCTTGACCAAACGCTCGGCTTCGCTGAGCACTTCACCCACCGGGCGGCTGACCAGTTTGCCGCGCATCGACGGGATAATGCAGAAGCTGCAGCTGTGGTTGCAGCCTTCAGAAATCTTCAGGTAGGCATAGTGGCGCGGGGTGAGCTTGATGCCCTGCGGCGGCACCAGGTCGATCAGCGGGTTATGGTCCTGACGCGGCGGCACGACGGCATGCACAGCGTTGACCACCTGCTCGTACTGCTGCGGGCCGGTAACCGAAAGTACGCTGGGGTGCACGTCGCGGATGCTGCCCTCCTCCACACCCATGCAGCCGGTGACGATCACCTTGCCGTTTTCCTTGATCGCTTCACCGATCACTTCCAGCGATTCAGCCTTGGCGCTGTCGATAAAACCACAGGTATTGACCACCACCACATCAGCATCCTGATAGGTCGGCACGACTTCATAACCTTCCATACGCAACTGAGTCAGGATGCGTTCGGAGTCCACCAGCGCCTTGGGGCAACCGAGTGATACAAAGCCGACTTTCGGCGTGGCGGGAGTGGACATGGTGTGAGCCTCAGGCGTGTACGGACGGATGCTGGGCGCTTGCTGCGCCTCTGATCAAAAAGTGCGCAATTCTAGCGGCAGACTTCAGCCATTGCCACCACTACTAAGGGACTTTTAAGCCATGGATGAGGGAATCTCAGACCGATGGATGTGCCGCTGCTGCGGCGCGCCATAAGGCAGCCCGATAACCAGGATTAGCGACACACGAAAACCCTGACAGCGTCATCAGGCGGGGTTGATCACCCTGTCAGTTCTGGTTCCACAGCTCAATCATGCGCCTGTCGCCATGCGTGGCGTCGATACCGAGCTGGCTCAGCGAGGCCGGGTTCAGGGCAAAGTGCTGGCCTTCGACAAGGTCCAGGCCGATCCAGCGAGCGGCCAGTGCGGCGCTGAATTGGCCGTGGGAGAACAGCGCTACCGTGCCTTGCATCCTGCACAGACGGGCGATAAGTCGGTCGGCTCGCGCACTGACCACACTTGGCGATTCACCACCGGGGCAGCCGTCGCGCCAAATGTCCCAGCCCGGATTATCTCGGCGAATATCCATGGTAAGCCGGCCTTCGTAGTCACCGTAATCCCATTCCGCCAGGTCGAGTTCGATCACGCTCCCGCCATAACTGCCGGCGAGTGAGCAGGTCTGTTGTGCGCGCAGGCGTGGGCTGACCAACACCTGCGAGAAGGCCAACGCTTGCAAGCGCGGAGCCAGTGCACGTGCTTGATCTTCGCCGTGGGCGGTCAGCGCGAGGTCGGTCACGCCGGTGTGCTGACCCGTCAGTGACCAGGCGGTTTCACCGTGGCGAATCAAGCAGACATTCATGCCAAAGCGCCTGCAGTTTCCAGCGCGGGGCGATATGTACCGCGCAGCGCAGCGGCATTGCAGCGCGCGCGGTGCAACAACGCGGTTTGGGCGATAACGCGGTTGCCATCATCACCCGCCCACGCCGCTAAAGCAGGCTGTTGCAGCGCGCGCCCGAACGAGAAAGTCAGCGGCCAGGGCAAGGCCGCTGCGGGTGCTACCAGCGCACTCTTGTGCAGGTGCATGGCATTCAGCCGCGCCGTTGCCAGCTCTGCTGGCTGACCACCAGACAGAAACGCGATACCCGCCACGGCGGCCGGTACGCTACGCCGCAAGCAACTCAGCGTGGCCTCGGCCACCTCGTCGAGAGACACAGGCGTGGCGCAATCCTCGCCGGACAGCAGCATATTCGGCTTGAGAATCATGCTCTCCAGCACAACGCCTTGCTGGTGAAGCTGCTCGAAGACCTGGTGCAGCACCTCGGCCGTGACCTCGCTGCAGCGCGCCAACGCATGCCCACCCGCCATCAGCACTTCGGGCTCGACGATGGGCACCAGCCCAGCTTCCTGACATAACGCGGCATAGCGGGCCAAGGCGTGTGCATTGACCTGAATGCAGGCACGGCTGGGCAAGCCGCTGTCGATGCTCAGCACTGCTCGCCATTTGGCGAAGCGGACGCCCTGCGCGGCATAGCGCTGCAGACGTTCGCGCAAGCCGTCCAGCCCTTCAGTAACCCGTTCGTCAGGATGCCCCGCGAGCGCCTTGGCGCCGCGGTCCAGCTTGATCCCGACGAGGATGCCTGCCGTACTCAGCACTTCGATAAACGACCTGCCGTCGTCGCTGTTCTGTTGCAAGGTTTCGTCGAACAGGATCGCACCGCTGACAAACTCGGCCAGCCCCGGTGCCGTCACCAGCAGTTGCCGGTAGCGCCGCCGGGCCTCCTCGGTCGGGGCAATCGCCAACTCGGCAAAACGTCGATTGCAGGTGCCGATGCTTTCATCCATCGCCAGTAAGCCCTTGCCCGGCGCCATTAGCGCCTGGGCAGTGGCAATCAGGGGATTCATATTGGCGCAGCCGTAGGCGACGCTTGTTCAACGCGATCCAGCGCCTGGCGGATAGCCGTGATGATCAGCGCGACGGCCAGTGGCTCGTTGATCTCCGGTACATCCCATTCGGCGATGGCCAGGTACTTATCCACCAACTGCTGCACATCAGCGTCCAGTTGTTCACGGTGGGCTTGCAGCTCCAGCTGTTCAAGTTGCGACATGGCTATCTCCGGTTTTCCAGCGCCAGTTGCGAATTTCCGGCATGTCTTGGCCGTGTTCACGGATGTAACGGCTGTGTTCAACCAGCTTGGCCGCGAGCTTTGCCTGCAAAGCAACGCCTGCCGCGCCGGTTTGTGGCAGGCGGTCGATGCTGTCCATCACCAGATGAAAGCGGTCCAGCTCATTTAGCACGGTCATGTCGAAGGGTGTGGTGATCGTGCCCTCCTCCTTGTAACCACGCACATGGAAGTTGCCGTGGTTTGTGCGCCGGTAGGTCAGCCGGTGAATCAGCCAGGGGTAGGCGTGAAAGGCAAAGATCACTGGTTTGTCACGGCTGAACAGCGCGTCGAAGTCGGCATCCGCCAGGCCATGCGGGTGCTCGCTGGGTGGCTGCAGCCGCATCAGGTCGACGACGTTGACCACGCGGATGCGCAGCGCCGGCAGCTCTTCGCGCAGGATTGCAACGGCAGCCATGGCCTCCAGTGTCGGCACGTCGCCGCAGCAGGCCATCACCAGATCAGGCTCTTCGTCAGCCTGCACATTGCCGGCCCAGCTCCAACTGCCGATGCCGGCGGCGCAATGGGCCACGGCAGCTTCCATCGTCAGCCATTGCGGGGCCGGATGCTTACCGGCCACCACCACGTTGACGTAATGCCGGCTGCGCAAGCAGTGATCCATCACCGACAGCAGGCAATTGGCGTCAGGCGGCAGGTAAACGCGCACAACCGAGGCTTTCTTATTGACCACATGGTCGATAAAGCCAGGGTCTTGATGGGTGAAGCCGTTGTGGTCCTGACGCCAAACATGCGAGGCCAGCAGGTAGTTCAGCGAAGCAATCTTCGGTCGCCAGGGCAGCTCGGCGCTGACCTTCAGCCATTTGGCATGCTGGTTGAACATCGAGTCGACGATGTGGATGAACGCTTCATAGCAATTGAACAGGCCGTGGCGACCCGTGAGCAAATAACCCTCCAGCCAGCCCTCGCACTGGTGCTCGCTAAGCATTTCCAGCACTCGGCCCTGCGCAGCCAGCCACTGGTCGCCGGGTGCGGTGGCGGCTTGCCACTGGCGGTTGGTTACTTCAAACACCGCCGCCAGGCCGTTGGAAACGGTCTCGTCTGGGCCAAAGATACGGAAGTTGCGCTCAGGCTCGTTGAGCAGGGCCACATCGCGCAGGAAAGGCCCGAGCACCCGCGTGTCACCGATCCCCGGCGTGCCCGGTACAGGCACCTGCGTGGCGTACTCACGGTAGTCGGGCATGCGCAAGTCTTGCAGTAACAAGCCGCCGTTGGCGTGCGGGTTAGCCCCCATACGCCGCTGCCCGCTTGGTGCCAGCGCCGCCAACTCGGCGCGCAGTGCGCCGTTGTCATCAAACAGCTCTTCAGGTCGATAGCTGCGCAGCCAGTCCTCCAGCAGTTGCAAGTGGCCCGGATGCTCGGCGGGATGCAGGGGCACCTGGTGCGAGCGAAAGTTACCTTCGCAGGGTTGCCCGTCCACCTCCTTCGGCCCGGTCCAGCCTTTGGGCGAATTGAGCACGATCATCGGCCAGCGCGGGCGTTCGCTTTGGCCATGCTCACGCGCCTGGCGCTGAAAGCCCTTGATCGCCTGCACCGCCCGCTCCAGCGCAGCCGCCATCAATACATGCATAGCCTCAGGTTCGTGGCCTTCAACGAAGATCGGCGTCCAGCCGCAGCCGTGCAGAAACGGCTCCAGCTCCTCGTGGCTGATGCGCGCCAGCACTGTCGGGTTGGCGATTTTGTAGCCGTTAAGGTGCAGGATCGGCAGCACCGCGCCGTCGGTGGCCGGGTCCAAAAACTTGTTGGAATGCCAGGCGGTGGCCAGCGGCCCGGTCTCTGCCTCGCCATCGCCGATGACGCAAGCGACGATCAGCTCGGGGTTATCAAACACCGCGCCGAATGAATGGCTGAGCGAATAACCCAGCTCACCGCCTTCGTGGATCGAACCTGGGCATTCGGGCGAGGCATGGCTGGGAATGCCGCCGGGGAACGAGAACTGCCGAAACAGCTTCTTCAGCCCGGCTTCGTCACGGCTGATGTCGGGATAGACCTCGCTGTAAGTGCCCTCAAGGTAGGTGTTGCCGACCACCGCCGGGCCACCATGGCCGGGGCCTGAGACGTAGATCATGTCCAGATCATGGGCCTTGATCACGCGGTTCAAGTGCGCGTAGATAAAGTTCTGCCCCGGCGTCGTACCCCAGTGCCCAAGCAGCATGGGTTTGACGTCGGCCAGGGTCAGCGCACGTTTGAGCAGCGGGTTGTCCCACAGGAAAATCTGCCCTACCGATAGGTAGTTGGCAGCGCGCCAATAGGCGTCCAGGCGTTGCAGCGGGTCGTTATAGCGTTCATTAGTCATCGGCTAACACTGGACTCAAGTAACGCCCATGTCTGTTCGCCAACGCACATCTAAGACCGCACCTAGTGCACCACAACAGGCTCAAGTTGGCGGCATTCAGCGCACAGTTGTCAGCCGCTCGGTGCTGTCGTGCCGGCCTGGGCAATCGCAGTGTGTGCGGCAACGAACAGACGTCAGCGCCTGCCGGCCAGCACATTGTTTGCTCATTGCCGGTGGCTGCACGTCGCCCACCGCTGCTTCCATCCACGGCCCACGGCATCCTGTTGATGCACGGTGGACGCCATCCCGCAAGGACGACTCGCCATGCTGCACAGCCAGAAAGACATCGAGAAATGCGCTATCGGCGCGACCGACGGTGATATTGGCCAGGTGAAAGACCTCTACTTCGACGATCACGCCTGGGCCATTCGCTACTTCATCGTCGACACCGGAACCTGGCTGTCAGGCCGTAAAGTGTTGATCTCGCCCATCGCCATCGAACGCCTTGATTGGTCCGCGCACAAACTGCAGGTCGCGATTACCCAAGAGCAAGTTGAACACAGCCCCATCATCGACACCGACAAACCCGTGTCGCGCCAGCACGAAATGCTCTACCTGGGTTATTACGGCTACCCCACGTACTGGGACGGCATCGGCATGTGGGGCAATGGCATGCTGCCAATGGGTCTGTACCCTGGCTACGCCGAGCTCCCAGGTGGTAACGCCGCACGAGACGAGAACATCGAACAAAACGCCAGAGCGGAGCAGGCAAGTCATCACGACGACGACCCGCATCTGCGCAGCTGCAAGGCCGTCATCGGTTACCACATCCGTGCCAGCGATGGTGAAGTGGGCCATGTTGACGGTTTTCTGATTGATGACCAGAGCTGGGCCATCCGCTACCTCGTGGTCAATACCAGCAACTGGTGGATCGGCCATCAAGTGCTGATCACCCCGGAACAAATCAGCGGCGTGCACTGGCCAGACCGTACCGTGACCGTTGACCTAAGCCGTGAGGCGGTAAAGGCAGCGCCGGCGTATGACGCGCTAGTTGAGCTAAACCCATAACGCGAAACGCCAGCTCTTTGGTTGACAGTCTCGACGATCAAGCGCCTGCCTTTGGCAGGCGCTGGTGATGCTGCAACCCACTCAAAAAGTGGATAAAAAGGTGTCCGCATGAATGCTGCGCAACCCCTTCAGCAACTCGACCAGGGCCTCTGGCTGGGCGACATCACGCGCACACTGGCACTCGCTCACCCATGAGCGCGACCAGCGTTTGCAGCACGCGGCCTGCCTGGCAAGCGTTGCTCAGCCACCATGCGCAAATAGGCAACACGCACCTGCGCGAGCTGTTCGCTGCCGACCCCGAACGCGGTACGCGCTGCACGGTCAGCGCCGCCGGGCTCTACCTTGACTACTCGAAGAACCGCATCAACCAGCAGACCTTGACGTTACTAACGGCGCTAGCCCGCGACTGCGGCCTGCTGGAGCGCCGCGCGGCGATGTTCCGCGGTGAGCTGATCAACACCAGCGAACAGCGCGCTGTGCTGCATACCGCCCTGCGCGCACCGGCTAGCGAACACCTGTGGCTGGAGGGCGTCGAGGTCATCGCCCAGGTGCAGGCAGTGCTGGCGCGGATGGCCAGCTTCAGCGAGCAGGTGCGCAGCGGCACGTGGCGTGGCCATAGCGGCAAGCCGATCCGCCACGTGATCAACATCGGCATCGGCGGTTCCGACCTTGGCCCGGTGATGGCCTACGAAGCGCTGCGGCATTACAGCCAGCGTGACCTCGATATTAAATTCGTCGTCAACCGCTGGTTTTGCTCACGCGTACAGCCTCAAGCCAGCTAGCAACTAAACGCAAGACCGCAGGAGGAACCGTGTACAACTCGGACAAGTGGAACGGCACACTGGTGCTGGGGGCACACTTTGCGTTGCTGCAGGGTCATGCCGCTGCCACCACAGTGCATGCCCATTATGCTCACCAGGTTCTGTTAGCCAGCGAAGGCGACTGGGTGATTGAAGTCGAGTCAGGCATCCAGCGTGGCCCACGACTACTACTGCCGTCATTCCAGCAGCATGCGGTATTGGCTGCTCCCGACCAAGGCTGCACCTTGTGGCTGGAGCCCAGCCACATAAGCGTGCAGCAGTTGCAGACTCGGTTGCCTGATCTGCCAATCGACCCACAGGCCCTGCCATCAAGCCTGTACCATTTGATCGCCAGCGCGCCACTCGACCGCCGCCTACAGGCCGCACTCGCCGAACTGGATGCACGTCTACCAGAGCGCATAACAGCGGCGGGTATCGCCGGTGCTGCACACTTTTCCGAAAGCCAAATGCACCGCCGCTTCAGGCAGGATCTGTCGGTCTCACTGCGCGGTTTGGTGTTATGGCGTCGACTGCGTGAAGCCTTGGTTCTGGTCATCGATGGCCATACGCTAACGGCCAGCGCACACAGCGCTGGCTTCGCCGACTTGGCGCACTTCTCGCGCAGCCTGCGGCGCATGTTTGGCGTGCGTGCCGAACATCTGTCCGGGCTGCAACTGCAGCACTACGTCGAAGGTTGACGCAGCCCTGGCGGCAATGGCGGAGCCTCGCCATGCGGCAAGTCACAGAATGGCGCTAGCAATTGCCCCACGTAATCCACCGGATAGTCCGGCTGACTGCCAATGCCCAGGTCCTGCACCCGCATGCGGTAACTCGGTGCATCGAACGCCGTACCAAGCAGATGATCCCAGACAGTTAGAAACAGCCCGAAGTTGACGTCACCTGCCTGGCCGTAGCGCATATGGTGGAAACGATGCCGCGGTGCCCATGCCATCAGTTTACCCAGCCAGCCCAACCGCATATCGACGTTGGAGTGCTGTAGCAATAGTTGGATCGCGATGGCGAATGCCAGCACTGCAGCCACTGGATACGGCATGCCCAATAGCAACAGCGGCAGCACACCGCCCATCGCCTCCAAGGTCTGATGCAGAGGATGCTTCATCAATCCGTTCAAACCATACATGCGGGTCACACTGTGATGCACCGCATGTAGCCGCCATAACCATGACCAACGATGACTGGCATAGTGCACCAAGGTAATACCGAGGTCCGCAGCAACAATAGCCAGCAATAGCTGCCAGCCAACCCCCCACTGTTGCGGCCACAGTTGCCATGGCACCCAGGCTGCGAGCAGCGGAATAACGCCAATTGCCAGCAAATTAAGCGTTTCATTGACCAGGACATGCACACCATCGCGTCCAGCATCGTCCTGACCTTGATTGAACGCCTCGTCGTACGGCCAAAGCTGCTCCATTACGAACGACATGGCAATCGCTAGCACCAGTCCAAGCAACAACCACAACGCCGATCCCTGACGATACCCCACCCACCAAGCCGCCACGCTCACGAACCCGAGCAGGAATACCGGTGCATATACCCACAACCACCATCGTTTCATCGACCAACTCCTTTTAAAGAGAAGCCATAGTCGCGGCGTATAAAGGCCCTGAATTGAACAAACCGCGCATCCTGTCGTTTCCGCCTCGACAGCTTCGCCGGCGATGGTCACCTCGATCTGTTGCTAATAGCCGGCGACAGCGAAGTGGCTTTGTGTATCGTCGCCTATGAGCAACTGACGCAGGAGACCTTAAGGTGCGCGTGGTCTACATGCCGTTGTGGGAGCTGTTCGAGCTGCAAAAAGAGCTCTACCACGAGCAGGTGCTGCCTGAAGCGGCGTTGGATTGGGAGCGCTATGTCGGTCGCCACGGCGAGATAATCGTCATGCGCAGCTTCGGCCTATCGGCTCCGGGCAGGCGGTGCAAGCGCATTTCGGCTTCGACGTCGCTCATGTGCTGGCAGCAGCCCACCGCCAACTTGTCAGGCATGGCCAAGCTGTTTAGCCAATCGTCTCGCAAATCGTGCTCAACGCACTGGAAGGGATGCAACTGAGCTACCCAGAAGTCAGCGCCGCACGCCGGCAAGAGCTGAAGAGAATTCGTAAGCAGCTGGCCAAGTGACTCCACACCGCTCTACCTCTAGCATTGCCTCACCATCGCTGCGCACGGTCTTACGCTGCCGGTAAGGCGCGCGTAGCCCATGCGCAGCAGCTACATCACGACGGTGTAGAGAGCCTGATAAAGCAATTAAAAACGTGTTGGATGCTCATACACCGACAACTCCATCAGGCCGGCAAGTAGGTCATCCCCCTCCAGTAGCGCCAGGCTGGCGGTATTCATTGGCAGTGGCTGTTGCCGATGACCATACAGTAACAGGCCCGCCAAGTTTCCCACTAGCGGCTGATGGGTCACCAGCAGCAGGTCATCAACCGAGTAGGCCGCCAACTCGCGCAGCGTATGGCGCAGATCACTTTCCGGTGTCAGCCAAGATACGGTTACGCGGCTACCGCTAAACGCCAGTTCCTTACAAAGCAGGTCAGCGGTTTGCTGGGCACGCACATAGGGGCTGACCAACACTGTTTGCAACGCTTGCCCTTGCAGGTGCGCAGCGGCTTCGCGGACTTGCCGCCGGCCATGTTCAGTCAGGTTGCGCTGAGCGTCGCTGCGCGCGTTCGGTTCAGCTTCGCCATGACGCAACAGCCACAGTTTCACCACCTTGCTGCCTCAACTCGACACGTCACAATTTAGGCTCTTCGTCACGCACCGGATGAGCGGCCGGCGGAATGCTATGCGGGGTTTCGCCCTGTGGGGCTTGTGGCGTTGGCCAGTCAGCGAACGGCCAGGGTTTTTCATCTGTATTGAAGGTGCCAAACCGACCGATCTGCGCCAAAAACTGGCTCAGGCTATCGCCAAAACTCAGCAACCCCGCATTCGGTTCACCGTAAAACAAGCGATAACCCAGTTGCAGCAGTACTACTGCACCTAGGAGTATTTCCGCCAACTGCCAAACAATGGTGAAAATCACCATCCAGAGAATGCGCAGCAGAATCGATTCACGCTCAAGCGTTTGCTTACCATCACTCATGTTGATCTCCTTGCAGGTCTTAAAGGCAAACTCAGAAACCCGTAGTCGGGATAAAGTCGACGTCCGTCTTTGGCTCTGCATTCATCAGGAGACCTATCACCTGATCCAGCGTACGCCCCTCAAAGACGATCGCATGCAAGCCCGCCACCAGCGGCATGTAGACCTCTAGCTCTTCAGCTTTAGCTTTTAACACTTTAATCGTGTTGACCCCTTCGGCCACCTCACCTAAGCGCTCAACTGCAGCCTCTAAACCCAAGCCTTCACCCAAGGCAAAACCAACCTGGTAGTTACGGCTTTTCGCGGATGAGCAGGTGACGATGAGGTCACCAACCCCGGCAAGGCCGAGAAACGTCATGGGGTTGGCACCCAGCTTCACAGCAAATCGGGTCATTTCCGCGAGAGCACGGGTAATCAGCATGCTCTTGGTGTTTTCGCCCATGCCCATCGCCGCAGCCATGCCGGCGATGATGGCGTACACATTTTTCAGCGCCCCGCCCAGTTCGACACCAAAACGGTCGCCGCTGGCATAAACGCGGAAGGTACGGCCATGCAATGCGGCCTGCACCTGCTCGCAGAGGTCTTCGTCCTCACTGGCGACCACCGAAGCGGTCAAGGCATGCTCGGCCACTTCACGCGCCAGGTTAGGCCCAGATAACACACCGATGCGCGCCTGTGGAGCAATGTCCTCAAGAATCTGGCTCATTAACAGAAAGCTTTTCGCCTCAATGCCCTTGGTCGTGCTCACCAGCAATTTGCCACTGAGCTGCTGTGCTACCGGTTGCAAGACTTGGCGCAGCGCACTGGAGGGCAGTGCGACGAAAATCAGCTGACAGGCGTTTAAGGTCGCGGCCAAGTCAGTAATAGGCTCAACACCTAGGTGGATCTTGATGCCTTTCAGATAACGCGGGTTCTCACGTGTCAGCCGAATAGCCTGAGCCTGCTCCGGGTCGCGCATCCAGTGCAGGACACGCTGGCCATTCTCGGCCAGCAAATTGGCAATCGCAGTGCCGAAGCTACCGCCGCCAAGCACAGCAATAGGGTGCTGATCAGTCATAAAGCATCCGTGGTAAACCATTGAAAGTGGCGAATCGCTCGCATTATACGGCGCTACCACCGCGCAGCCAGTTTTAGCAGGCTTACTGGCGATGGCAAAGCCCGGCAGCTCGGTTAACATGCTGGTTTTCTTATGCAAACAAGGTTGTGCTGTGATCGACAGCCCCAAAGCCATGCCTCACCCAGCTAACCTGATGCGTTACTGCCTCAGGCAAACAGCTCAGCCCACACGCTGTGGCGGTGCGCACCGATGATCCTGCGCCGTGGCTGGAATATCCATACCCGCACCCAGTTGATCAGTGTCGGCCCTGCCCTGTTGCTGACCCTACTGCTTACCGGCTTTTTCACCTTTGCGCGTTTGCAGGATCTGCGTCAAGAACTCAACCACTACGGCCAACTGATCGCCAATCAGCTAGCGCCAGCCAGTACCTACGGGGTGATTTCCGGTAATCTCGGGGTCCTCGACGCGCTGTTACAGGCCACACTGGAAACCCCGCATGTGCGCTTTCTGGAAGTACGCGACCATGCCGGCAAGATACTCGTCTATGTCGAGCAAACACCCGGAAACAGCCATGCCAGCAGCCAAGTTGAGGTATTTCAGGCACCGATCCAGCGCCCTAACATTACCCTGCCCCTCCCGATAGAAATGCCCAAAGCAGGTGAGTACCTGGGTTATGTCGTAGTCGGCATGTCCAACGATGCCTTTAATACTCGCCAGCAGGAAATCCTCTTCAAAGCGGCCCTGCTCGCCCTATTCGCGCTAGGCCTGACCTTTTTTGTCGCTCGCCGCCTGGCCAGCCATCTGTCCCAACCGCTGAGCGCCATGGGCCAGGCGGTTAGCGCTATTCAGGCCGGGAATTACCGGACCACGCTGCCCGAAGTCGGCGACGGTGAGCTGCAAGCCTTGGCGCGGCACATCAACAACTTGGCCAAAGGCCTGGCCAGCGCCAGTGACGAGCAGCAGCGGGCCATGAAACTGCTAATTCAAGCCAGAGAACAGTCTGAGCTGGCCAACCGTGCCAAGTCGGACTTCCTTGCCATGATGAGCCACGAACTGCGTACACCGATGAACGGTGTACTGGGCATGTTGCAGTTACTGGAAACGACAGAGATGACGCCTGAACAGGCGGAATATGCCGCGTTGGCCGCCGAATCCACCGAGCACTTGCTCAAGGTGATCAACGATATTCTCGACTTCTCGCGTATCGAGCGCGGTGCACTGGAGCTGGAACGCATTCCGTTCAACCTTCTGGATTTGCTGCAAAGTTCGCTGCAGGTATTCCAGCACAGCGCCCAGCAACGTGGCCTGCAACTCGAACTGGAGACCCAGGACGGCCTGGAGCAGTTGCAGGTACAAGGCGACCCGACACGTATCCGACAAATTCTGGTCAACCTGATCGGCAACGCCCTGAAGTTTACCGAAAACGGCAGCATCCGCGTACACAGCACCTGGCAAGCACTGGACAATCAAGTGCTGTGGTTTAGTTGTGCGGTGCACGACAGCGGTATTGGCATTTCACAGGAACGCCTAGAGCACATGTTCGATGCTTTCCAACAGGCCGACACTTCTATTTCAAGACGTTACGGCGGTACCGGGCTAGGTCTTCCCATCGCGCGCACTCTGGCTGAGCGCATGGGCGGCACTCTGCGCGCAGTCAGCCAAGAGGGACAGGGATCAATTTTCACTCTGGGAATACCACTACCGTTTTCCCAGCAACCCCCAGAGTTTGCTAGCAACTCCCTGACACCAACCGATAACGGCGATGGCCAGCTAGTTTTGCTGGTCGAAGATAATCCGGTCAACCAAACGGTAATTGAAGCCATGCTGCGTAGCCTGGGCTATCGGGTCAGCCTGGTCGGCGACGGAGCGCAAGCCGTGCATCAGGTTACTCAGCAACCTTACGCCGCTATTCTGATGGACTGCCGCCTACCGATCATGGATGGCTACGAGGCCACCCGGCAGATCCGCCAACTGCCGAATTACGCCGATCTACCGATCATTGCCTTAACCGCCAACGCCCTGCAGGGCGACCGCGAAGCTTGCCTGGAAGCAGGCATGAATGACTATTTAGCTAAGCCCTTCAAACGGGCCGATTTGCAGCGCATATTGCAACGCTGGCTAGCCCCTAAACCTTCTACGGGTAGTCAAGACGCGTGAACTGCTGCAGGCTATTCGTATGGGCGCTATGACAGGCCAGCAAGAGCGGAGTACAACTGTACTCACAAGGCTGTGACTTTCACCACAACGCAACAGTCTATGACTAGGCTGTTGGCAGGCGCAGAAGCTGCGCCGCCAGCCAGGACGATTCGCCCAGCCTTGGCGCATGGGACATATTGAGGAGCTCGCATGACCAAACAAAACGCCTTCACCCGGGAAGAACTGCTCGCTTGCGGTCGCGGCGAACTATTCGGCCCAGGTAATGCGCAACTGCCCGCGCCGAACATGCTGATGATCGATCGCATCACGCACATCAGCGAAACCGGCGGCAAGTACGGCAAGGGCGAAATAGTCGCCGAGCTCGATATCACTCCAGACCTGTGGTTCTTCGCCTGCCATTTCGAAGGCGACCCAGTAATGCCTGGCTGCCTGGGCCTTGATGCTATGTGGCAGTTGGTGGGTTTTCACCTCGGCTGGCAGGGCAACCCTGGCCGAGGCCGCGCCCTGGGCTCTGGTGACGTTAAGTTCTTCGGCCAGGTCCTACCGACCGCCAAGAAAGTCACCTACAACATTCAGATCAAACGCACCATCGCCCGCTCCCTGGTCCTGGCTATTGCTGATGGCACCGTCAGCGTTGATGGCCGTGAGATTTATAGCGCCGAAGGCCTGCGTGTTGGCCTGTTTACTTCTACCGACAGTTTCTAAAGGACTTTCTGTATGCGTCGCGTCGTGATTACTGGTCTGGGCATTGTTTCTTGCCTGGGCAATGACAAAGAAACCGTCTCTGCCAGCCTGCGTAATAGCAAGGCTGGCATCCGTTTCAATCCAGCCTATGCCGAGCATGGCCTGCGCAGCCAGGTCTCCGGCTCGATTGATCTAAACCTGGAAGAGCTGATTGATCGTAAGATCTTCCGCTTCATGGGCGACGCAGCAGCTTTTGCCTACTTGTCGATGGAGAAAGCAATCGTCGACTCCGGCCTGACGCATGAGCAGGTTTCCAATCCGCGCACTGGCCTGATTGCAGGCTCCGGCGGCGCGTCCACGCTGAACCAGATGGAAGCCATCGACACGCTTCGTGAGAAAGGCGTCAAGCGCATTGGCCCGTACCGCGTAACCCGCACCATGGGGAGCACTGTATCGGCTTGCCTGGCCACGCCGTTCCAGATCAAAGGCGTGAACTTCTCCATTTCCTCGGCCTGCGCCACCAGCGCACATTGCATTGGCCAGGCGATGGAACAGATCCAGCTGGGCAAACAAGATATCGTCTTTGCCGGTGGCGGTGAGGAAGAGCACTGGAGCCAGAGCTGCTTGTTCGACGCGATGGGCGCCCTCTCCACCCAGTACAACGAAACCCCAGAGAAAGCCTCCCGCGCATACGACGCCAAGCGTGACGGTTTCGTTATCGCCGGCGGCGGCGGCATGGTAGTGGTTGAAGAACTGGAGCACGCCCTCGCGCGTGGTGCCAAGATTTATGCCGAAATCGTCGGCTATGGCGCTACCAGTGACGGTTACGACATGGTCGCCCCAAGCGGTGAAGGTGCAGTGCGCTGCATGCAACAAGCACTAGCCACCGTTGATACACCGATCGATTACCTGAACACCCACGGCACCTCGACACCGGTTGGCGATGTTGCAGAAATGCGTGGTGTACGTGAAGTATTCGGCAGCAAGGCACCAGCCATCAGCTCCACCAAGAGCCTGTCTGGTCACTCCTTGGGTGCTGCAGGCGTACAAGAAGCGATCTACTGCTTGTTGATGATGGAAGGCAACTTCATTGCTGGTTCAGCAAACATCGACGAACTGGACCCGGAAGTCGCAGACATGCCGATCCAGCGCACCACAGTTGAAAACGCCAAGCTCGACACCGTGATGAGCAATAGCTTCGGTTTCGGCGGCACCAATGCGACATTGGTACTCAAGCGCTGGTCGGAGAAGTAACCGAGAGCGTGTTTGCAGTACAAAAAAGGCCACCTACTTAGGTGGCCTTTTTTCTAAGTGCTGATTTATTGCCAATCTTTCAGTGCCTGCTTGGCCGCCTGGTTCATCGGTTCGGCCAGCAAGCCTGCTGACGTTAAGCTAATGCTGTAGACCGCCTCATCAGCAAGCGGTAGGTAATTCACGCGACGAGCCAGCGGGTCGAAGATGAACAAGTCATGCTGCCCGAGCCGAAGCCAGCGCCACAAATCAATGCCATAAGGGCTGCTCGCCAACTCGACACGGGTGTGCTGAGCCAGGCTCTGCTGTTCGATGGAGAGGAAGCGCCCTGACAGTTTTTCCAGGCGATAACCTGATTGCAGGCCAATCAACTCGGCTAACCCCTTCCATTGCAGAAAGCGCGCATCCAGTTGCCAGAGATCACCTTCCATGGTCAGCGTACGCTCTCGCCCCCCCTCAAGCACAGTCACACGATAGAGCGGACCGTCAGCCTTGAAGCTCAAGGTAGCCAGTGGCTTACCTACAGTGATCGGTGTGTAGCTGTGCAGGTCATATGCCACCACTCCAACCAGCGTCGCCAAGGCGAGAAATGCCAGCCCACAGGTACCGCGCAACCAACCGAGAAACCACTGCCGATTGAACAGGATGCGCGCCGCAACAAAAGCCGTCAGTAATGCCAGCAATGCTGTTGCCCATGCCAATCCGCCATATTGCATCGCCTTGCATTCCTTATGCAGTGAATTGCCGGCATTATGCGCAGCTACCTGGCTTACGAACAGCCGGAGTACCGCACAATTAGACGCAGCGCGTGTTTTTATGGACAGCCAATCGTGGCGATCGCCCATCAGAGCCGCGTTCAGCAACGCTTAACCTTCTCCCGGAAATTTTCATGGCTTTCCCGTTTGAAATTGGCATCGAACTATCAACCCTGGCGATTCTGGCTCTAGTTGCCTTCATTGCTGGTTTTATCGATGCCATTGCCGGCGGCGGCGGCTTGCTGACCATCCCCGCACTGCTCACCGCCGGCCTGCCACCCCATCTAGCGCTAGGCACCAATAAACTCAGTTCGACATTCGGTTCGGCTGCCGCCAGTTACACCTTTTATCGGCGCAAACTGTTTGATCCCAGCCAATGGCGCAATGCCCTGATCGGCACAGCAGTAGGTGCCCTACTCGGCGCGGCCATGGCGCAATGGCTACCGTCGGAATGGTTGAACCAGCTGCTTCCTGCTGTGGTATTTGCCTGCGGTCTCTACCTACTGCTTGGTAAAACCCCAGCAGCACCTCTGCTCGTCGACGCCCCAATCGCCAAGGGCAGGCAGTGGCCACAAAGCTTGAGTTTAGGCTTCTATGATGGCGTCGCAGGCCCTGGCACCGGAGCCTTCTGGACGGTCAGCAGCCTGCTGCTCTATCCGCTGGATCTGGTTAAGGCCAGCGGCGTGGCGCGCAGCATGAACTTCGTCAGCAACGCTTGCGCTCTCAGCGTGTTTATTTTCAGCGGGCAAGTGGCCTGGTTGCTAGGCCTGTGCATGGGATTGGCACTGATGATCGGCGCGTTTCTCGGCGCACGCACCGCGATCAAGGGTGGCTCGAAATTTATCCGCCCGGTATTCATCCTGGTGGTTCTAGCCTTGACTGTACGCCTAGCCTGGCAGCACTGGTTCGGGCTGACCTAGGCGGCGCGCGACGTAGACATCAATCAGGTAACGAGCAATCGAGCGTGCAGCCGGCAAGGGTGGCAAATCATGCACGCTGAACCACTGGGCATCTTCAATTTCGTCGACCTGCATGACGATATCGCCCGACGCGTATTGCGCATGAAAGCCCAGCATTAACGAGTGCGGAAATGGCCAACCTTGGCTGCCCAAATACTGCAGGTTCTTAATCTCAACCCCGACCTCTTCGCGCACTTCGCGCGCCACGCAATGCTCAAGCGACTCACCCACTTCGACAAAACCAGCCAAGGTGCTGTACACCCCGGAGACGAAACGCGGCGAGCGCGCCAAGAGAATCTCATCGCCGCGCGTAACCAACACAATCATGCTCGGCGATAGACGTGGATAGTGCTGCAGCTCGCAGCGCAAACAATGCATCGCTCGCTCACCGGCGACATGCTGCATCGCCCCACCGCAACTACCGCAGAACCGATGTTGACTGGCCCAGGTACCGATCTGCGCGGCATTGCTAAGCATATTGAAGGTGTCAGCGTCGCCTTGCAGCATGAACTGACGCAGACTCTGCCAACTGCATCCTGGCATATCGAACGGCTGCGCCAACTCCAGCAGGTAAACCGCATCACCGTCAAAATGACCTAAGCCATGTTCTGCGACGATAAGCAGATCCTGCTTCTTCAACCATTCACGGGGAAACAGCACACCGTTGCTGTCCGCCAGAAAGTGCTGCTTGCAGTGTGCGACAACCCAGCCGCCAGGCTGCTGAGTATCGAGTACGAGCGGTTGCCAACGCTGCATGTTCAAACCTCCAGCGGCATGCCCAACGCCCGCACGCTCTCTGCAGCGAGATCAAGTACGCTGGGTTTAGTTTCCGGTCGCATTACTGCGCCCGCTTCCAGGTAGTACTCAAGGCTACTCAGGGCATCGGCGAGAGTTTCCAGCATCTGCTCAGACGGCATCTGGGGAGCGTCGAACATCTGCTGCTGGATGTAATCGGCACAAGCGCCGACCAACAACGCCGCGCGCTCCTGATCAAGGAACCACAATCCGCCGCGCACAGCCTGCAAGCTGAACGGCACATTGGAGAGGTGCATGCGATCACCTGCAGACTCCAGATAGGCGGTAATTGCCCGCTTGGCCAGCGCCAGACCAGCCTGGGCCTCATCCACCACGACAATACGTGCCTCGTTGAGCTGGTGCAGAGCAAAGGACTCAGCCTCATTACCTGGCGACACCGGCGCAGATCGGGCCTCGCGCCTTTCACCACGTTCCAAGCTAGCTACCATGCCTTCAACGTACAGCACCGCATCCGCCAGTTTGTGCAATTCCTGAGGCTGCGGAGCGCTTTCTTCACTCCAACTGGAAACCGTTTGCAGCTGGGCAGCCAGCGAGTTGCCAGCCGAGCTCAGGCCCACCATGCCGAGGGTTTTACTGAGTTTGCCAAGCACGGCATGCAGGCTATTGAGACTATCGCTCTGCAGGGTGCCACGCTCGATCAGGTCAAGCATGTCCTTCACGCTGTTCAGTTCTTCACGAATTGCCGAACTCAGTGAGCGCATAACCGCCTGCCCTGGCCCGGCCAAACGCTGGTATTCCTCTTCCAGCAGATGATCGGTAAACGGCAGCGGCATCAAGCCGAACACCTCACTCAAGGCCGTCGCCAGTGGTCCGCGAGTGTCAGCCAGCGCAACCAGATAGAGCAATTCCTTAAGCAAGTTGCGCGGCGCTTCGTATTGACCGTTGGCGAGCATCTGCTTGATCTCGCGATCAATCCGCGAGAACAGCTGCTTACGCGACTTGCGCGCCAGCAACTGACCATCCACCTGCGCCTCAGCCGCCGCTGCGCCAACCCAGCACAGCCGACCGCGCGGTTCATTGGCAAACAAACCGTCAAGGCGCGCCAGCGCACGCCCCATCAACTTGAGGCTGGCTTGCGGGTTCTGCTCTCGAATAAAGCCCAGCAGACCGACCTGATACATATGGCGTAAGCGGCGGGATTCACTTTCCCGCACGGCACCATCAATCGCAGCAGGCGCCGAGCGAGGGCGTGCATGGTCAAGACGCACGCTAAAAAAGAAACTTTCTGGTAACGCAGGCTGGCCGCCTGCCTGACGTAAGTCGTTGATCGCCGGCAGCAGTAACTCCGGCATTTCCTGACGATGGGCTTCAACGCTTTCCAAGTAACGACGTAGCACATGCAAGGCATTGCTTAGGGCAGAAAGCTGCACATCACGCTCTTCGCCAGCACCTGCAGGAATATCGGTGGCTTGATCCAGCACTTCCTGTGCCAGTAACTCAGCACCAGCCAGCTCGATCAGATTCAGCGTGCCGCGCACCTGATGCAGGCTTTCTACTGCCTGCTGTAGCAAGCTGCCGTTATTGCGCTCAGCAATAAACTGTTCAAGGCTCGACTCCGCCTCTTCCATGGTAGTGAACAGTTCATCGCGCACCAGATTAAGCGACGTGGCTCCAGAAACCATGAGCTATTGCGCCTCCCGCATGGGTGGTGAAAACAAGTGGAAGGACTGCATCAGTCGGCAAACTCCGGCTTTTGCTTGCTCATGTGTGCGGCCATGGCCACACGCAAATCCGCAGATTGCAGCATGGCGGCGTTCCAGGTGGCGATGTACTCCAAGCCATCGTCGACACGATGATCACGCATATAACGGATCATTTCCTTGGTGCCACGGATGGCTACCGGAGATTTGCTGACGATCTCACGCGCAATGACCATTACCCCATCGAGCAAGGCATCGGCATCAGCATAGGTGCGGTTGACCAAGCCAATGCTGCGCGCCTCCTCACCATCAATGGCGCGGCCAGTAAAAGCCAACTCGCGCATCATGCCGTCACCGATGATGCGCGGCAGACGCTGCAGAGTGCCAACGTCGGCGGCCATGCCGATGTCGATTTCCTTGATTGAGAATTGTGCATCGACTGTCGAATAACGCATATCGCAAGCCGAGATCAAATCAATAGCACCGCCCAGGCAATAGCCCTGAATGGCCGCCAGTACCGGCTTGCGGCAGTTGTCCACGGCGTTGAAAGAGGCTTGTAGCTCGAGAATCTTGCGTCGCAGTTTTTCGGCATTACGGCCGACATCTGGGCCTAGCTGGCTACCGACTGACGCCAGCATCATCAAATCGATGCCTGAAGAAAAATGCTTGCCCGCACCCGAGATCACCACCGCCCGCACTTCATCGGTGTTGTCGATCCAGCGGAAGATATCAATGATCTCGCGCCAAAAGTCCGCGTTCATCGCATTAACTTTTTCCGGGCGATTGATCACCACATGGGCGATCTTATCTGCCAACGCGACATTAAAGGCTTTGTAGTCGGACACGGCAGCCATCCTCAGGCAAGGGCGCAAGCGCAGATGTAGATTTTCTTATGCTAAAAATCGAGCAACTATAACAACCAACCGACAAATGTCGATGCTGGCCACTGTGACGCACAACACGCCATCAAAGTTAAGCTCAACTTTTATCTATCCGCGATAAGCGCTTGATCTACTGAGGTAACCCCTAATAGCCGTCTATATCGAGCATCAGAGCTTGAGACAGTCAACCGTGTAGAGACCATCCTCGCGCTGCAGGCCGTGTACATCAGCATCAAACCCCGGAAAGCTGCGATCAAAAGCACGAGCAAAAGCCAGGTAATCGATGATCGAACGCGTCTGCGCGGTAAACCGCTCGCCGGGCATGATCAACGGAATACCTGGCGGGTAAGGCACCAGCATCACCGCGGCGATACGGCCTTCCAATTGCTCAATCGGCACGGCCTCTACCTCGCCACGGACCAGTTGGTTGTAAGCATCAGCAGGTTTAATCGCCACTTCAGGCAAGACCGTGTACATACGTTTGAGGGCTTTAGCCGTGGCGTTTTCGCGGTAGCAGGCATGCAAAGCGTCGCACAGATCACGCAGCCCCATGCCTTGGTAAAACGCTTTGCCTGCCTGAGCAATCGAGGGCAATACATCGCTCAACGGCAGGTTAGCGTCATAGCTGCGCTTGAACTCCAGTAGTTCAGTGAGCAGCGTGCTCCACTTGCCCTTGGTAATGCCCATGGAGAACAGCACCAAGAAGGAGTAAAGCCCGGTTTTCTCCACCACCAATCCGCGCTCCCAGAGGAACTTGCTGACCACCGCCGCCGGAATACCGCGCTCGTCAAGCTTGCCATCGGCGGTCAGCCCTGGCGTCACCAGGGTCACCTTAATCGGATCAAGCAGTACGTAATCTTCGGCGACATCACCAAAGCCATGCCAATCAGCTTGCGGTTGTAGCAGCCAATCAGCGGTCACCACATCATCGGCACCTTCGGCCTTAGCCGGCTGCCAGATACTGAACCACCAATCATCAGCGCCGAGATTCTGCCGCAGGTTAGCCAGCGCACGACGGAAGCTCAGCGCTTCATCAAAGGTTTCCTGAATCAGCGAGCGCCCGGCAGGACCCTCCATCATCGCCGAAGCCACATCGAGGGAGGCAATGATGCCGTACTGAGGCGAAGTGGAGATGTGCATCATGAACGCTTCGTTGAAACGATCCCGGTCCAGTTGGCGCACGCCGCCATCCTGCACGTGAATCATCGAAGCCTGGCTGAATGCCGCCAGCAGCTTGTGCGTAGAGTGCGTGGTAAATACCAACGGCGCGGCTTCGGTGCGCGCAGTGCCCATGCCATAACGCCCGGCATAGAACTCATGGAATGCCGCATAGGCGTACCAGGCCTCGTCGAAGTGCAGCACCTCGACGCTGTTGCCCAGGGTTTGCTTGATCAATTCGGCGTTGTAGCACAGGCCGTCGTAGGTCGAGTTGGTCACCACCACCAGTTTGACCATCGCCCCGCTGCTGCTCGGCACACGACCGCGCGCCAGAGGACTAGCATCGATCTTCGCCTGGATCGACTCACGGCTGAATTCGCTCAGCGGAATAGGCCCGATAATCCCCAACTCGTTGCGTTCCGGGCACAGGTAGAGCGGGATCGCTCCGGTCATGATGATCGAATGCAGGATCGACTTGTGGCAGTTGCGATCCACCAACACCAGGTCATCACGACCGACCATGCTGTGCCAGACGATCTTGTTCGCAGTTGAAGTACCGTTGATCACGAAATACGTGTGATCGGCACCAAAGTTACGCGCCGCACGGGCTTCCGCCTCGGCCAGCGGGCCAGTGTGATCGAGCAACGAGCCCAGTTCCGGCACCGATACCGAAAGGTCTGAACGCAGGGTGTTCTCACCGAAAAACTGGTGAAACGCCTGACCCACCGGGCTTTTACGGTAAGCGACACCGCCGCCATGACCCGGAGTGTGCCAAGAGTAGTTGGACTGCGCGGTGTGTTGCACCAGTGCCTTGAAGAACGGCGGCAGCAGGCAATCCAGATAATTGCGCGCGGCACGCGCAACCTGGCGAGCAAGGAACGGCACGGTGTCTTCAAATAGGTAGAGGATGCCACGCAGTTGATTGAGGTCGATCATGGCCTCAGCCGGTGCATTCTCGATGGTTACCTGCTCGCCGATAGCAAAGATCGGCAATTGCGGCGCACGACGGCGGGCAATACGGATCAACTCGAGCATATCCTGCAGCAGGGTCTTGTCCTCCCCAGCCCCCTCGGCGGCAACCAGAATGCAAGCTAGGCCGTGATGAGTGGAGGCGACAATACGCCCCTCGG
Organism: Pseudomonas sp.; assembly: GCF_046581935.1. Lineage (GTDB taxonomy): Bacteria > Pseudomonadota > Gammaproteobacteria > Pseudomonadales > Pseudomonadaceae > Aquipseudomonas. The sequence goes on along the minus strand of NZ_JAYGFK010000021.1, from coordinate 84,900 downwards.
CGGAACTGGCCGTCGACAGAATGCTAAAACCGTCCTGCTCCAGCTCTTGTGCGATGGCACGCACCCTATCACCCGCCACGGTATCGGCCTTGATATCGCGGTGCACGATCAGAACGGGAAACTTGAGGTCTTTATACATTGTGACGCCCCTGAAGAGTGGCAAGCCCGAGCCTGCCTATCGCCTCAGGGTAGAGGCTCGCCCTGCTGGGCGTAACCCCCTCTGCGTGACGCTGTACGAAAAGGTCGCGAGTGGATAATTCATGGATGGCTGTTGCCGCCCGCAGGCAAGCGGCAACAGCCAAGCCGTTATCACGCGTCGGCTTTGGGCTGCTCTAGCTGGACCCAAAGTGGTGGCGCGCCGGCGGACTTCTCGATAATGGCCAAGCGCACCAGATGAGCATCCAGCTCCTCATTGCTGGCACGGATCACTCGCGTAGGCGTGCGATCGGCGGGCAAGCGGCGAATTGCGCTCGGTTGCTGGCGACCATTGCTATCGCCTTCGGAACCGTCGCCGGCCAGGGACAGGTTGGTCTGCCCACCGGTCATGGTCAGGTAGACGTCAGCGAGAATCTCAGCATCGAGCAACGCGCCGTGCAGATCACGACCGGAGTTGTCGACGCCATAACGCTTGCACAGCGCATCGAGGCTGTTGCGCTGCCCTGGATGGCGCTCGCGAGCCATCATCAGGGTGTCGAGGACCGAGCAGTAGTCGCTGACTTCTGCCCGATCATTTTGCTTTAACAGGGCAAATTCGTTGGCAATAAAGCCGATATCGAACGCTGCGTTGTGGATGATCAGCTGCGCGCCCTTGATGAACTCGAAGAACTCATCAGCAACATCCTTGAAACGCGGCTTATCCTTCAGGTACTCATCGGTAATACCGTGGACGGCGATTGCGCCTTCGTCGATCTCACGATCCGGCTGCAGGTAAACATGAAAATGCCGGCCCGTCAGGCGCCGACCAATCAGCTCAACACAACCGATTTCGATGATCCGATGGCCGTCAGCCACCGGCATACCCGTAGTCTCAGTATCCAGCACCACACTACGCATGCTTCAGCCCTCTCACTTCATCAACACCGCGATTGGCCAGTTGGTCCGCGCGCTCGTTGCCCGGATGGCCGGTGTGGCCCCGCACCCACTGCCAGGTGACGTTATGCCGATTGACCTGCTCATCGAGCTGCTGCCAAAGGTCGGCATTCTTCACTGGCTGCTTGGCGGCGGTTTTCCAGCCACGCTTCTTCCAGTTTGGCATCCAGTCCTGAATGCCCTGCATCACATACTGCGAGTCGGTAACCAGGCGTACATCGCACGCGCGTTTTAACTCTGCCAGGGCGCGGATAGCGGCAGTCATTTCCATGCGGTTATTGGTTGTATCGGCCTCTCCGCCCCACAACTCTTTCTCCACGCCTTTGAAGATCATCAACGCGCCCCAACCACCTACGCCAGGATTGCCCTTGCAGGCACCGTCGGTGTAGATCTCGACCTGTTCACTCATGTATCTGCAATCTCTCGCTCAATTTATCGGCCGATGCTATTTCTGTGGCGTTTCGCGCCTGCTGACTTTGGCTACGGGCATTGGCAGCAGTTTGCCCACCGGCTGCCTACTGGGCTGGCGCAATGGCCGCAGCCCCACCACCAGCTTGCGCGCCACCAGCACATAAAAACCGCCACCTGGTAGCTGCCAAGCAGCGCCCAGTCGCTCCAAAGGTGCTAGTCGCGCCTGCCAGGCTGGCGCAGAAAGCGGCGGACGATAGCACCCGAAGCGGCGTTTCTCCAGCGCGAAGCCCAGCAGCCCCAACCAGTCACACACCCGATTAGGCGCAATACAGCGCGCCTGACGCAGCGCATCACGAGCAAACAGATGACGCGCGCCCCAACTGCTGAGCGGATTGATACCCACGATCAGCAGGTGACCGCCCGGCCGCACACTGCGCGCGGCCTCACGTAACAAACCATGGGGCGACAAACTGAAATCCAGACCATGCTGCAACACCACAACGTCAGCGGCATGCTCGGTCAATGGCCAGGACTGCTCCTCGCAAACGATTTCCACACCCTTGAACGGAGCGCCCAGGCGCACACTGCGCTGAATTTGCTGGGCATCCGGCGGCGCGTCCGCTGCGGGACCGTAATGCACCAGGTATCCGCCAAAGAAGCGCGCCAGCTCCTCCTCTAGCAGCGGCTGTTCCTGCCCTAACAATAATTGTCCGAGCGGACCACCCAGCCAAGTGCGCGCAGCCCCTATCAGGTCAAGCCATTCACTATCAGCATGGGCAAACGGATGATCTGTCATAAAAAGTCCCTGCGTAGCCAGGCAATGCTCTAGCAGCCTAACATGCACCCACGCACCCTGCTTTGCGAGCGACTGATGATAAAAATAGACGCCCTACCGGCCTTCTCCGACAACTATATATGGCTGTTACAAGACCTTGAGCAACGCCGCTGCGCGGTTGTCGACCCCGGCGATGCAGCGCCTGTACAGGCTTGGCTAGCGGCAAACCCCGACTGGCGCTTGAGTGACATCCTGATCACCCATCACCACTTTGATCACGTTGGCGGCATTGAACAATTAAAGGCGAGTACTGGCGCACGCGTGTCGGGGCCGGCCAACGAGAACATCCCGGGGCGGGACTCAGCCCTTCACGAGGGCGAGCAGATTGAGGTCCTCGGCCATCGCTTCGTTGTATATGAAGTACCCGGACATACTCTCGGGCATATCGCCTACTACCAGCCTGAGCAGCACTGGCTATTCTGCGGCGACACATTGTTTGCCGGAGGTTGTGGCCGTTTATTCGAAGGCACCGCTGAGCAGATGCACGCCTCACTCAGCCGCCTCGCTGTTCTGCCGGAACAGACCCAAGTGTTCTGCACCCACGAATACACCCTGAGCAACCTTCGTTTCGCAGCAGCTGTTGAGCCGGCTAATACAAGTATTCAGCAACGCCTGGAGCAAGTTGGACAATGGCGTGAAGCCGGGCAAATCAGCCTGCCTTCATCAATTGGCCTGGAGCAGGCAACCAATCCATTTCTACGCAGCGAACAGCCATCAGTCAGCGCGTGTATCGCCGAGCGCGAGGGCCCTGCGCAGCGCTCACCAGCGCAAGTCTTTGCGGCCCTGCGCAGCTGGAAGGACCATTTCTAAACCACGACAACCACACAAAAGACTGGTTAAAACTTGACCAGAGGCATGCTGGTTTCTAGAATCGCCCGACCTTTTCGCCGGGAAGTACACCGCCGCCAATGCATTTATCACCACGCAAGACCTTGAATTTAAAGGCATTGGCTCAAAGCGCTAAAACGCTTTTGGTGATCATGTGCGTAACTTTGGCCGGCTGCCAGGGCACTAGCCAGTACCGCCCCGACAGCGGACGCGATACCGACCTAGCCGTTGGCCTTGAGCAGGAGCCCGAGTGGCTCAATGGCCACGTCGCAGCCGCCGCCGAAGAGCCGAAAGACATCTGGGAGCGACTGCGCAACGGCTATAAGTTGCAGGAAACCATCACCCTCAACCCGCGCATCGAACAGCAGCGCCTGTGGTTTGTCAGCAACCCCTCTTTTGTCGAAAAAGCCGGCGAGCGCAGCAGCCCTTATATTCACTTCATCGTCGAACGCCTGGAACAGCACGACATGCCAATGGAGCTGGCGCTGTTGCCAATGATCGAAAGTTCTTACAACCCGCTCGCTTATTCGCCAGCCAATGCCGTAGGGCTGTGGCAGTTCATTCCGTCCACCGGACGTAATTTCAACCTACGCCAAACCAATTGGTACGACGGCCGCCGCGACGTGATGGCCTCGACCGATGCAGCGATCAGCTACCTATTGCGCCTTAAAGAAATGTTCAACGGCGACTGGCTGCTCGCCCTGGCTGCGTACAACGCGGGCGAAGGTCGGGTCAGTCGCGCCATTGAACGCAACCAAAAGCTTGGCCTACCTACCGATTACTGGAACCTCTCGCTACCGACCGAAACCCAGAATTACGTACCCAAGTTGCTGGCCCTGTCGCAGGTAGTCATGACGCCACAGGCCTATGGCGTCAGCCTCAACGCGATCCCCAACGAGCCTTACTTCGAACAAATCGAGTTCAAGCAGCGCATGGATCTGGCACGCGTAGCCGCCATGGCAGACTTGGATGAAGACGAGTTGTACCTGCTCAACCCCGCGTTCAAAAAAGGCATTACCCTCGACGGCCCTCAGCGCTTACTGGTGCCTACCGAGAAGGCCGAATTATTGACCGCCAACTTAGCCCTGATGAAACCTCAGGACTTGGTCGACTGGCAGCAATACCGCGTGCGCTCAGGCGACAGCCTGCACGGCATTGCCAGTCGCCACCAATTGACCGTTGCGACGCTCAAGGACATCAACAGACTTTCCAGCAATCGCCTAAGCATCGGCCAAATACTCAGCATTCCAGCCCAACCGGGCGGACAGGAACGTGAGCCCGTATTTCAGCGCTCGGTAGCTCAGAGCCAGCCGGTCAAGTCATATCGGGTAAAAAATGGCGATAGTCTCTGGCAAATTGCCAAGAATCACGATGTCTCGGTTAAAGACATGCGCAGCTGGAACAAACTCTCGGACAACAGCCTGCAGATTGGCCAAGTACTAACAGTGCGCACAGGCAAGCCCGGCAGCGGCAAAACCGCGCAGCAAAGCGCGACCTACTACAGAGTGCGTCAGGGCGACTCACTTTACCTGATTGCCAAGCGCTTCAAGGTGCCGATGAAAAGCCTGCAAACCTGGAACCCAAAGATTGGCAAAGCCCTCAAGCCCGGCCAGACACTGACGCTATACAGCGCTAACTGATCAGGCTTTCTTGCTCATCGCCTCCAGGCAACGCCCGGTCAACTGCGTAAAGCGCTGAAAGGCAACAAACTGCTCATGCTTTAACGCGCGCCCGGATACCCGACTGTCGGCATACAGCAAACCAATCTCGCGCGTACCAGCCAGCAGTGGCGCGATAAAGAACATGCCCTGCCCCAGACGCTGGCGAATTGGCTGAGTAACCAGCTCATTAAGGTTGTAGCTGGCCGGCACGCCCATCCACAGCGCCTCTTTGTTGCGCAACGCATAGCTAAAAATATGCGGCTGCTCCGTTTGCTCCACCGGCAGGATAAAGTCCTTCGCCCAGCCTTCCGTACCATCGCCAATCACCCGTTTTGAGCGGAAGCAACTCTGCCCGTCAGCCAATACCACCAGCATGACGCGCTCAAGCCCTGCCCCCTGATGCAATCCCTTAAACAGGGTATCGAGCACCAACCCGAGATCACCACGACGCGACACCAGCAAGCCTAGATCCTGCAAGGATTGCTGCAGAATCAATAAGTTGGGTTGTAACAACCGTGCTTTGCGCTGCTCTTGTTGCAAGCGGATTTGTTCGGGGTCGGTATTGGGGATCAATTTACACAGCTGACTGGCACCGAAGATGGCGGCCATTTTTACCGTTTCTTCAGCACTATCGAGCACCTGCTGCATGGCTTCCTGCGGGGTAACCCCGATAAAGCTGGCGAGCTGCCCTACCAATTGCTCCATTACAGGAGTATGCCAACCATCGAGTGCCGCCTGACTGATCTTTACGCCCAAGGTAACAGCCTTTACCGCCGGATCATTCTGACTGCCGGATTGCAGAGCCAGGTTGACCGTATCCCCCAAGTTCCAGCTCTTCACCAGCGCCTGGCTCATTTGCCGGAAACTAGTCCCGAGCAAATCCATCACCACTTCATCGGCATCCACTCCCGGCTGCGCTAAAGCACTGGCCAGCTCATCAGCCGAATCCCCGGCACAGCCCCAAAACGCCAGCTCCCCGACGTTATGCAGCAGTGCCGCAATAAATACCTCCTCATCACCCCTCGTTAAAACGTAGCCAGCGATATTGCGCGCTTGCACGGCGGCGTGAAACGAGCGCGCCAACAACTCGGCTAATTGCTCGCGGGAGCTACGTGCTAGCAAGCCGTCGATCAGGCTGACCGATAAGCCAATCTGGCGCACGTTATCGAAGCCGATCAACACAATCGCACGGGAGATGGTGCGGATGGATTCCTGGGAAGGGTTGTAATGCACGCTATTGCCGATGCGTAGGACCTTGGTGGTCAGCGCTGCATCACGCAGCAGCACATCGGCCAGTTGCTGTACCGACGATGTATGGCCGAGGGTTAAACGATGTAAGTCCTGGACAACTGTGGCCAGGGCAGGTAATTCGGCTTGGTTGAAGCGATCAATCCATGACTGCAAACCATGGCAAGCTGTTACCAAAATGATTACCTCGTGGTGGATAGTTTCAGTGTAGTCAGAGCGCCACTATAGCTTGCCGGCGAGCCTACCCTTTTTCCAGTCGATACAAGCTGTTAATGTGCCTGACCAGCAGCCAAACGACGTCACGGATCGGATATTTCACTTGATACGTCCCCTCCTCTCGCTGTTCCTCTACCTAGCCATCAGTTCAAGTGCCTGGGCAACGCTATATAAAAGCCACGGCTACGCCCAGTTTGGCGAGCTGAAGTACCCTGCCAGCTTCACTCATTTCGCCTGGGTTAACCCGGAAGCCCCGAAGGGCGGCACGCTGCGCATGATGGCAGCAGGCACCTTCGACACGCTCAACCCTTACACCCTCAAGGGCAGCAGCCCGATCACTACGGCTAACTTTTTGCAGTACGGCGTCAATGAGCTAAATGCCCCATTGATGGTCGGCACCGGAGCCTACGACCCATCCGGCGATGAACCTGCGTCGAGTTACGGGCTGATCGCTGAGTCGGTTGAATACAGTGATGATCGCAGCTGGGTGGTATTCAACCTGCGGCCCGAAGCGCGCTTTCATGACGGTAAGCCGATCACGGCCTACGACGTGGCCTTTTCTTACCGCCTACTGCTCAAGGAAGGTCATCCGCAATACCGAGCAAATCTGCAGGAAGTGCAACGGGTCGATATTCTCAATCGTCACAGCATCCGCTTTGTCCTCAAGCGCGGCGGCAATTCCCTGCTAATCCTGCGCCTAGGTGAATTACCGGTGCTGCCGCAGCACTATTGGAAAGACCGCGACTTCAAGGCCACTACCTATGAACCGCCATTGGGCAGCGGGCCTTATCGCATCACCCAGGTCAGCCCTGGTCGCAGCTTAAGATTCGAGCGGGTCAAAGACTGGTGGGGCGCCACACTGCCGGTCAACCGCGGCAAGTACAACTTCAACCGCGTTGAAGTGGAGTTCTACCGCGACAGCAATGTGGCCTTCGAAGCGTTCAAAGCCGGCGAATTCGATATTTATATCGAACAACAGGCGAAGAATTGGGCAAATAGCTACCGCTTCCCGGCCATGACGCGTGGCGAAGTCATCAAAGCGGAAATCCCACACAAAATCCCCACCCAGACCCAAGCGCTGTTCATGAATACTCGGCACGAGGTCTTCGCCGATCGTAAAGTGCGTGAGGCCATAGGCCTGATGTTCGACTTTGAATGGACTAACCGCGCCCTGTTCAACAGTTCATACACTCGGGCCAAAAGTTATTACCCCAACAGCGAGTTCTCGGCCACCGGCAAGCCTGAAGGCGCCGAGTGGCTGCTGCTGTCGCCTTACCGCAAGCAGCTCCCGGCACAGTTATTCACTGAGCCGTTCAGCGTGCCGCAGACCGATGGCCGCGGCATCCCTCGGGCCACCTTGCGTAGGGCACTCGGCCTACTGGCCGAGGCCGGCTGGAAGCCATCCGGCCAGCGCCTGCTCAACAGCCAGGGCAAGCCACTGAGTTTCGAGCTATTGCTGGTTAACCCAAACCTTGAGCGCATTCTCCAGCCCTTTACCGAGAACCTCGCCAGCATCGGCATTCAAGCCACACTGCGTACCGTTGACCGCGCCCAGTACAAACAGCGCCTCGACCAATACGACTTCGACATGATTTCGCTCACCCTGCCGCAAACCCTTACCCCAGGCTTGGAGCAGTCGCTGTACTTCCACTCATCACAAGCCACAGTCAAAGGCGGCAGAAACTACGCCGGGGTCAACGACCCGGTAGTCGATGCCATGATTGAAAAACTGCTGTCTGCACAAACGCGTGATGAGCAAGTTACCGCCACCCGCGCCCTTGACCGGGTGCTCTTATGGCAGCACTACAGCATTCCAAACTGGTATATCGATTACCACCGCCTGGCTTACCGCAACCGATTTGCCTTCGTCACCACGCCGCCCTACACCCTGGGCCTACGGACCTGGTGGCTGAAATCCATGGAGAAAGCTAAATGACCCATGCAGTGCGCGCCTTGTTAATCCGCTTCAGCAGCATTGCTTTGCTGGGTGTTGCGAGCTTGGCCCTGGCCAGCCCCAAACATGCACAGACGCTGTATGACGAGCCACCTAAGTATCCGGCCAACTTCAAACACTTCGACTACGTCAACCCAGACGCACCCAAAGGCGGCACCTTGCGTCAGGCAGGTTTTGGCGGTTTTGACAGCCTCAATCCCTTTATCAACAAGGGTGTTCCTGCCGACGACATAAGCATCATCTACGACACTCTGACTCGCCACGGCATGGATGAACCCTTTACCGAGTACGGCCTACTCGCTGAAAAAATCGAAAAAGCCCCCGACAACTCCTGGGTGCGTTTTTATCTACGCCCAGAAGCACGCTTCCATGACGGCCAACCGGTAACCGCCGAGGACGTCAAGTTCACCTTCGACACCCTGATGAGCAAAGGCGCACCGATGTACCGCGGCTATTACGCGGACGTTGAAAAAGTAGAGGTCGAAAGCCCTACACGCGTGCGCTTTGTCTTCAAGCAGGCCGGTAACCGAGAGCTACCACTGATCGTCGGCCAACTCCCCGTGCTGCCAAAGCACTGGTGGGCCGAGCGCGATTTCAGCAAAGGCAATCTGGACATACCGCTTGGCAGTGGCCCGTACAAAGTGGCCGACGTACAGGCAGGCCGCTCAATCCGCTACGAGCGAGTCAAGGATTGGTGGGGTAAGGACCTGCCAGTCAACCGTGGCTTCTACAATTTCGACACCCTGCAGACCGACTACTACCGCGACAATACCGTCGCCCTGGAAGCGCTCAAAGCTGGCCAATTTGATTTCTGGCTGGAGATGAGCGCAAAGAACTGGGCCACCGCCTACAACACCGAAGCCGTAGCAAACGGCCAACTAATCAAAGAAGAAATCGCCAACCACAACCCCACCGGCATGCAGGGCTTTGTCTTCAACACTCGGCGTCCACTGTTCAATGATCGCCGCGTGCGCGAAGCACTGGGCCTCTTGTTTGACTTCGAATGGGCCAACCGCCAGCTATTCAATGGTGCCTATACGCGCACACGCAGCTACTTTGACAATTCCGAACTGGCCTCCGTCGGCCTGCCCTCTGCTGACGAACTGAAACTGCTTGAGCCGTTACGTGCGCAGATCCCGCCACAAGTCTTTACCGATGAGTATCAGCCCCCGGTTACCGATGGCAGCGGCATCATTCGTGAACAGCAACGCCGCGCCTACCAACTGTTGCAGGAGGCTGGCTGGCGCGTCGATGGCGATAAGATGCTCGACAACACCGGCAAACCGGTGAGTTTCGAATTTCTCTTGGCGCAAACCGAATTTGAACGCGTTCTATTGCCGTACAAACGCAACTTGGCCGATTTAGGGATTGAACTAGTGATCCGCCGTGTTGACGTATCCCAATACATCAACCGCCTACGCTCCCGCGATTACGACATGATTGTCGGCGGTTTTGGTCAATCTAACTCCCCTGGTAACGAGCAGCGCGAATACTGGCACTCCAGCAGCGCCGACAACCCCGGCAGCCGTAACTTTATTGGTTTGAAAGACCCGGCAATAGACAGCCTGGTCGATGGCCTGATCAATGCCGACTCACGCCAAAGCCTGATTGCTCACACTCGCGCCCTCGACCGCGTACTGTTGTGGGGCCAATACGTGGTGCCAAACTGGCATATCAAGACCTGGCGAATTGCCTACTGGAACCGTTTTGAGCACCCCAAAGTCACCCCGAAATACGACATAGGCCTGCACACTTGGTGGGCCCGCAAGACATCACCAGAAGCAGCCGCCGCGTCGGCTGTAACAACCCCGGAGCAATAAGATGCTGGCGTATATCTTTCGTCGGCTGCTGCTGATCATCCCCACACTATTCGGCATTCTGCTGATCAATTTCATCATCATCCAGGCAGCTCCCGGCGGCCCGGTCGAACAGATGATTGCCAAGCTGGAAGGCTTTGATGGGGCCACCAGTCGGATTGCCGGCGGCGGTGCCGAAGTCTCGGTAGCCGGCTCCAATTACCGTGGTGCCCAGGGCCTAGACCCGGAGCTAGTAGCTGAGATCGAACGCATGTACGGCTTCGACAAGTCCGCTCCGGAGCGCTTCTGGCTAATGCTCAAGAGCTACGCAAAACTAGACTTTGGCTCCAGCTTCTTCCGCGATGCCGAGGTTATCGACCTAGTCATCGAGAAGATGCCCGTGTCGATTTCCCTAGGCTTGTGGAGCACGCTGATCATGTACCTAGTGTCTATTCCACTGGGTATCGCCAAGGCCACCCGTCATGGCAGCGCCTTTGACGTTTGGACCAGTTCGATGATCATCGTTGGTTACGCTATTCCGGCCTTCCTCTTTGCGATTCTGCTGATCGTATTGTTTGCCGGCGGCAGCTACTGGGACTGGTTCCCGCTGCGCGGGCTGACCTCGAACAACTTCGACGAACTGAGCTTTACCGGCAAGCTGCTCGACTACTTTTGGCACCTGGCGCTGCCCGTCACCGCCCTCGTGATCGGTAACTTCGCCACCCTGACGCTGCTGACCAAGAACAGCTTTCTCGATGAAATCAACAAGCAGTACGTGGTTACCGCCAGGGCCAAGGGCCTGAGCAATACCCGTGTGCTGTATGGCCATGTATTCCGCAACGCCATGCTGATCATCATCGCCGGCTTCCCGGCGGCGTTTATCGGCATCTTCTTTACCGGGTCCTTACTGATTGAGGTGATCTTCTCCCTCGACGGCCTCGGCCTGATGAGCTTCGAGGCTGCGATCAACCGCGACTACCCGGTGGTGTTCGGCACCTTGTTTATCTTCACGTTGCTCGGCTTGGTGGTGAAATTGATCGGCGACATTACCTACACCCTAGTCGACCCGCGTATCGACTTCGAAAGCCGGGAGGGTTGAGATGAAACTGTCCCCGATCAATCAACGACGCTTCCAGCTATTTAAGGCCCACAAACGCGGCTGGTGGTCGCTGTGGATATTTCTCGTACTGTTCTTCGTCACCTTGGGAGCCGAGCTGATCGCCAATGACAAACCCTTGGTGGTGAGCTACGACAGCGAGTTGTATTTCCCGGTATTCAAGCGCTACCCAGAAACCACTTTCGGCGGCGAGTTCCCGCTGCAAGCCAACTACAAGAGCCCGTACATCCAAGAGCTGATCAAGGAGAAGGACGGCTGGATGATCTGGCCACCAATCCGCTACAGCTACTCCAGCATCAACTACGACCTGCAAGTACCTGCCCCGGCTCCGCCCTCGACGGAGAATCTGCTCGGCACCGATGATCAAGGCCGCGATGTACTGGCGCGGGTGATCTACGGCTTCCGTATCTCCGTGTTGTTTGCCCTGATCCTGACTCTCGCCAGCTCGGTCATCGGCGTATTTGCCGGCGCGCTACAAGGCTTCTATGGCGGCTGGGTTGACTTGGTTGGTCAGCGTTTTCTGGAAATCTGGTCAGGCCTGCCAGTGCTGTATCTGCTGATCATCCTGGCCAGCTTCGTCCAGCCGAACTTCTGGTGGCTACTGGGCATCATGCTGCTGTTCTCCTGGATGAGCCTGGTGGATGTGGTGCGTGCCGAGTTCCTCCGTGGGCGCAATCTGGAGTACGTGCGTGCGGCCCGCGCTCTGGGTATGCAGAACGCTTCGATCATGTTCCGCCACATCCTGCCCAACGCGATGATTTCCACCATGACCTTTATGCCGTTCATCCTCACCGGCGCGATTGGTACCCTCACCGCACTGGACTTCCTCGGCTTCGGCCTGCCGCCTGGCGCGCCGTCGCTGGGCGAACTGGTGGCACAAGGCAAATCCAACCTGCAAGCACCCTGGCTAGGTATTAGCGCCTTTACCGTTCTTGCCCTGATGCTGAGCTTGCTGGTGTTTATCGGCGAAGCCGCACGCGATGCCTTCGATCCGAGGAAATGACATGACCGACTCCAACACTCTCATCGAAGTCCGCGACCTGGCCGTCGAATTTGTCACCGGCAGCCGTAAACAACGCGTGGTGGAAGGCGCCAGCTTCGACATCAAACGCGGCGAAACCCTGGCCATGGTCGGCGAAAGCGGCTCGGGCAAATCGGTTACCGCCCACTCGATCCTGCGCCTGCTGCCCTACCCGCTGGCCCAGCACCCCAGCGGCAGTATTCACTACGCTGGCCAAGACCTGCTCAAGCTCAACGAGAAGAAACTGCGTGGCATACGCGGTAACCGCATCGCCATGGTCTTCCAGGAGCCCATGACCTCGCTTAACCCGCTGCACAGCATCGAAAAGCAGATCAACGAAGTACTGGCCCTGCACAAGGGCCTGCGTGGCAAAGCAGCCACTGCACGCACCCTGGAACTACTAGAGCTGGTTGGCATTCCTGAACCGCATAAGCGCCTGAAGGCCTACCCGCATGAGCTGTCAGGCGGCCAACGCCAACGCGTGGTGATCGCCATGGCTCTGGCCAATGAGCCGGAGCTGCTGATTGCCGATGAGCCCACTACCGCACTGGACGTTACCGTACAGCTAAAAATCCTTGAGCTGCTCAAGGACCTGCAAGCACGCCTAGGCATGGCGATTCTGCTGATCAGCCACGACCTCAACCTGGTGCGGCGCATTGCCCACCGCGTTTGCGTGATGCAGCACGGGCATATCGTTGAGCAAGCCGACTGCGAAGCCTTGTTTAACGCCCCACAACACCCCTACACCCGTGAATTGCTGGGTGCCGAACCTAGCGGTGGGCCGGTCGATCAACCAGCCGGCAAACCCATGCTGGAAATCGACAACCTGCGCGTCTGGTTTCCAATCAAAAAGGGCCTGCTGCGGCGTACGGTCGATCATGTTAAAGCGGTGGACGGCATCAACTTCAGCGTGCCGCAGGGCCACACCCTCGGCATAGTCGGGGAAAGTGGCTCGGGCAAATCTACCCTCGGCCTGGCAATTCTTCGCCTGCTTGGCAGTGAGGGTGGCATCCGCTTCCAAGGCCAGACGATCGATAACCTGTCGCAAGAAGAAGTGCGGCCATTACGCCGGCAAATGCAGGTGGTCTTCCAGGACCCCTTTGGCAGCCTCAGCCCGCGTATGTCAGTCAGTCAGATTATTGGTGAGGGCCTGCAGATTCATAAAATGGGCAATGCCGCCGAGCAAGAACAGGCCATCATCGACGCTCTGGTTGAGGTTGGACTCGATCCGGAGACCCGGCATCGCTATCCCCACGAGTTTTCCGGCGGCCAGCGCCAACGTATTGCCATTGCTCGCGCCCTGGTGCTGAAACCCGCACTGATTCTGCTCGATGAGCCAACCTCGGCCCTCGACCGTACGGTGCAACGTCAAGTGGTTGAGCTGCTACGCTCGCTGCAGGCCAAATACAATCTGACTTACCTATTCATCAGCCACGATCTGGCGGTGGTCAGAGCCCTGAGCCATCAGGTTATGGTGGTAAAACAGGGCAAAGTGGTGGAGCAAGGCCCGGCGGCACGTGTCTTTGCCGCGCCACAGGACATCTATACACAGCAGTTGCTGGAAGCGGCCTTTATGGTCCCAGCTGATTAACCGAACTATTGGAAGCGCTGGCGAGGCCGCCAGCGCAAAGCAAAAACAGGCGGAACACAGCGTTTACGTGCTGTAATTAAGCATTTTCCGCCTGTTTTTAACGCAGTGATGGCAACGCAGGTAGCTTTCAACTGCCTGCCAATCCTTGTAGACAGGAAGAGGAACAACACCCATGGGTTTTCTAAGCGGCAAGCGCGTACTGATCGTTGGCGTCGCCAGCAAACTGTCCATCGCCTCCGGCATCGCGGCAGCCATGCACCGTGAAGGCGCCGAACTGGCCTTCACCTACCAGAACGAAAAGCTCAAAGGCCGCGTTGAAGGCTTTGCTGCTGATTGGGGCTCAAGCGCTGACCTGTGCTTCCCTTGCGACGTGGCCAACGATGAAGAAATCGCCTCGGTATTCGAAGCCCTGAGCAAAAAGTGGGATGGCCTGGATTGCATCGTTCACTCTGTGGGTTTCGCCCCTGGCGACCAACTGGATGGCGACTTCACCGACGTCACCACCCGTGAAGGCTTCCGTATCGCTCACGACATCAGTGCCTACAGCTTTGTTGCTCTGGCCAAAGCCGGTCGCGAGATGATGAAAGGCCGCAATGGCAGCCTACTCACCCTCTCTTACCTGGGCGCCGAGCGCACCATGCCTAACTACAACGTCATGGGCATGGCTAAAGCCAGCCTGGAAGCCGGTGTACGCTATCTTGCTGGTAGCCTGGGCCCAGAAGGCACACGTGTGAATGCGATCTCCGCTGGCCCGATTCGCACCCTGGCAGCCTCTGGCATCAAGAGCTTCCGCAAGATGCTCGCTGCCAATGAGAAGCAGACCCCACTGCGCCGCAACGTGACCATCGACGAAGTTGGCAACGCTGGTGCCTTCCTCTGCTCAGACCTGGCTTCTGGCGTCAGCGGCGAGATCATGTACGTCGATGGCGGCTTCAACACCACCGCCATGGGTGCTATGGAAGAGTAAGCCGTTAAATCGCAACAAGAAAAAGGCCGCTTAACTAAGCGGCCTTTTTTATGCGTTGCCATCCTTGGCATTTACCCTAAGGCCGTCGCTGCGCGACGATTAACATGGCTCCCTGCCATTTCATTCAGCGCTATCGATCAGAAACGCTCGATATCAGCCTTCTCTTGCAAGTGCTTACGGAACGCAGCGAAATCCTGCTGACCCTCACGAGAAGCCAGGAAGCGGCTGTACATGGCCTTATCCTCATCCGACAGCTCCTGCTCTGGTTGGCTCACACCGTTGAGGCGGATGATCACAAAGTCACCGTTACTCAAACTGACGCCAGCAAAGCTTGGCTTATCTGCAGCCTCGGGCTTGGGCATACGGAACAGAGTCTGTAATACCACAGGATCAATGCCTTCCTGGCTACGAGTAGCCGCTTCAACAACGCTCCAGCCTTGCTTGGCATCCGCTTGTGCGATTGGCGTTTGGCCGTCACGTAAAGCGGCCAGCTGCTCTTCAGCCTTGGCCTTGACGGCTTCGGTTGCACGAACCTTGGTCAACTGAGCACGAATGCTATCAGCGACCTGCTCAAGTGGCAGTTGCTCGGGCTTGTTGTGCTCTTTAACACGCACCACTACCGCAGTATTCGGATCAAGCTCGATCACACTGCTATTAGCGCCGTCTTCCAGCACTTCATCGCTGAATGCAGCTTGAATCACCTGACGGTTGGCAGTCACGCCCTCAGCGCCGCCTTGGCGACCAAACGGTTCAGTGGTCTTCACCTGCAAACCCAGCTCCTGCGCTGGCTGGCTGAGGTCAGAGGCTTCGAATGAGGCACTTTCAAGATCTTTAGACACCTCAACAAAACGCTGCTCGACCTGACGCGCCTTGAGATCGTTCTGCAGCTTCTCTTTCAGGCTGGCAAAGCTCGGGACCTCAGGAGCCTGAACACCCAGCAACTTGATCAAATGCCAACCAAATTCGCTGCGAACAGGCGCCGATACTGCATTTTCGCTCAACCCATTCAGGGCTTGTTCAAAAGCCGGGTCGTAAACACCAGGACCGGCAAAGCCTAAGTCACCGCCTTCACTGGCCGAACCGGAGTCATCGGAAAATTCTTTGGCCAAAGCCGCAAAATCTTCGCCCTGCTGCAGACGCTTTTGCACTTCAAGCAACTTAGCCTTGGCCTGCTCGTCGTTTTGCTTATCGTTAACTTCGATCAAAATGTGCGCAGCACGGCGCTGCTCAGCAAGATTGGCAATCTCATTCTGATAGGCGCTCTGCAACTCCTCGTCACTGACTTCGACTTGATCGAAAAAAGCATCTTTCTTCAGTTCGACATATTCCAGCACAACCTGCTCAGGACTCATGAACTCACTAGCCTGGGCGTTGTAGTAGGCCTTGATGTCGTCATCACTGAGGTTAACCGCCCCCAAATCTGCTTTGAGAGTCAGAGAGGCGAAGTCACGTGTCTGCTTTTCCAGTGCAGCAAATGCCTGCACCTGAGCATCGGTAACAAAACCACTGTTAGCCAGACCCGCACGCAACTGACCGATCAGCATTTCCTGCTCAAGCATCTGGCGGAACTGCAAACGGCTGTAGCCCAACTGACGGATAACCTGATCGAAACGCTCAGCGCTAAACTGACCGTCAACCAGGAACTCTGGCGTTTTTAGGATCACCTGATCAAGAGCCTGCGAAGAAAAGGCGAACTTGGCGTTTTTTGCGCTATTGAGCAGTAAGGTGCGCTCAATAAGACCATTCAGGGCAGCCTCACGCAGCAGTTTTTCATCCAGTAGGGATGCGTCGAAATCACGCCCTAATTGCTGCAGCAACTGCCGACGCTGCATTTCTACAGCCTGGTTGAGCTCGACTGAAGTGATCTTCTCGCCATTCACTTCAGCCGCATTCTGGCTGTTACTGGTGCTGGTAAAAATGGCATCGACGCCAGTCAACGCCAACAGCGCGACGATGATGCCGATAATGGTTTTGGCAATCCAACCTTGTGAATTGTCCCTGATGTTCTGCAGCATGCTTCCCCCAGAACGGCTGTACAAAAAAAGCAGCCGCGCAGCGTGGGTAAAATCCGGATAGAAGAAAGGCGCATCAGTGGATGCGCCTTCTCGTAACTAGCGAAGCGGATCGAACTCAAGCAGCTGATTCGTCGTGTTCAGCCAGCCAAGCTAGCTAAACATCCCGCTCGCCTCAGGTCAGCTGTTCAGCCGGCCTGTTGGCAAAACCGAAATAGGCTTAGTTGACAGCGTCTTTCAGAGCTTTACCAGCCTTGAAGCCTGGGATCTTAGCAGCAGCAATGCTGATCGGATTGCCAGTCTGTGGGTTACGGCCAGTACGAGCAGCACGCTCTTTAACAGCAAAGGTACCAAAACCAACCAGTACTACAGAATCACCAGCCTTCAGAGCGCCAGTAACGGATTCAATTACTGCGTCCAGCGCGCGGCCAGCAACAGCTTTTGGGATATCAGCAGATGCAGCGATGGCATCGATCAGTTCCGACTTGTTCACTCTTAAGTCCCCTTAATTTCTGTTGAGTTTATTTCTTGCTTTTAAATGTAAGCGAAGCTGGTGCTGAAGAGCCTGCCGACACGATAAGAGCCGCTTTATAACAAGGGCTCTAAAAATGTGTCAAGAAAGCCCTCCTGCTAATGCGTGCTAATTCGCTCCTTGGAATCAGTCTCGCGCTTTTCATCCTTTGCAACCATGGGAGCCGCATCAGGCAAGGGCTCCGGGGCGTATTGCAGCGCAATTTGCAGGACCTCGTCAATCCATTTAACCGGTTTAATCTGCAGGTCTTGCTTAATATTCTCCGGAATCTCTTTCAGATCACGCACATTCTCCTCCGGAATGATCACGGTCTTGATGCCACCACGATGAGCAGCCAGCAGTTTTTCCTTCAAACCACCGATAGCCAATACCTGCCCCCGCAGGGTGATTTCACCGGTCATTGCCACATCCGCCCGCACAGGAATCTGTGTCAGGGCTGAAACCAACGCCGTACACATGCCAACGCCTGCGCTAGGGCCGTCTTTCGGCGTCGCCCCCTCCGGCATATGGATATGGATATCCTGCTTCTCATAGAAGTCCACAGGCACGCCTAGACTCTTAGCCCGACTACGCACAACCGTCTGCGCCGCCGTGATCGACTCCAGCATCACATCACCGAGAGAACCGGTTTTGATCAGTTGGCCCTTACCGGGTACCACAACCGCTTCGATGGTCAACAGCTCACCACCCACCTGGGTCCAGGCAAGCCCGGTAACCTGGCCGATTTGATCCTGCTGCTCAGCTAAACCGTAGCGATGCTTGCGCACGCCCAGGAAATGTTCGAGCGAATCAGCCGTAACTGTGACTTGGAAGCGCTTCTCGGTGGAGTGCTCCTTGACCACTTTGCGGCAGACCTTGGCAATTTGCCGCTCCAATCCACGCACACCCGCTTCGCGGGTGTAGTAGCGAATTATGTCGCGAATCGCAGCATCCTCAAAAACCAACTCGGACTTCTTCAGACCATTAGCCTGAACCTGCTTTGGCGCCAGGTATTTGATCGCGATATTAATTTTCTCCGCCTCGGTGTAACCCGGCAGGCGAATCACCTCCATACGATCCAGCAACGGCCCCGGAATGTTCATCGAGTTGGCCGTGCACAGGAACATCACATCAGACAGGTCATAATCGACCTCCAGGTAGTGATCGTTGAAGTTGTGATTCTGCTCTGGGTCTAGCACCTCCAATAGCGCCGATGCAGGATCACCACGCATGTCCTGGCCCATCTTGTCGATTTCATCGAGCAAGAACAGCGGATTGCGCACGCCAACCTTGGTCATTTTCTGGATCAGCCGGCCTGGCATAGAGCCGATATAGGTACGTCGATGACCACGAATCTCGGCTTCGTCACGCACCCCACCGAGTGCCATACGCACAAACTTGCGGTTAGTCGCGCTGGCAATCGACTCGGCAAGCGAGGTTTTACCCACACCAGGCGGACCGACCAAGCAGAGCACCGGGCCTTTAATCTTTTTCACACGTTTTTGCACAGCGAGGTATTCAAGAATGCGCTCCTTAACCTCGTCCAGGCCGTAGTGATCAGCATCAAGAATACTTTCAGCCCTTGCCAGATCTAGGCGAACCTTGCTCTGCGCTTTCCACGGCACGTTGACCAACCAGTCGATGTAAGAGCGCACTACAGTGGCTTCAGCCGACATCGGCGACATCTGCTTAAGCTTATTCAACTCAGCGTTAGCTTTGGTGTGCGCCTCTGCCGTCAACCCGGCATTTTCGATGCGCTTTTTCAGCTCATCGAGCTCGTTATGACCCTCTTCGCTGTCACCAAGTTCTTTCTGAATGGCCTTCATCTGCTCATTCAGATAGTACTCACGCTGACTGCGCTCCATTTGTTTCTTGACCCGACCACGAATGCGCTTCTCGACCTGTAACAAGTCGATTTCTGCATCGAGCAGCGCGAGCACATGCTCAACACGCGCAGCCAGATCAGTAATTTCCAGAATTTCCTGCTTTTGTTCGATCTTCAACACCATGTGCGCGGCCATGGTGTCGACTAAGCGGTTCGGTTCATCGATACCGTTTAGCGATGCCAATACCTCTG
Source organism: Pseudomonas sp. (assembly GCF_046581935.1). GTDB lineage: Bacteria > Pseudomonadota > Gammaproteobacteria > Pseudomonadales > Pseudomonadaceae > Aquipseudomonas. The sequence continues at coordinate 65,566 of NZ_JAYGFK010000021.1, read as the reverse complement.
CTGGCACCTTCTTACCAAGTTGTACGTATTGCTCAAACTGACTGAGCAGACTGCGAGTGAAGACTTCAGACTCACGCTCCGCGGCATCTACCTCATCGATCAGCTGTACTTCGGCACGGCAATGACCGTCTATCGCGATAAAGCTTTCGACTTGACCACGCTGCTCGCCCTCAACCAGCACTTTGACAGTGCCATCCGGCAACTTCAGCAATTGCAGCACCGTGGCCACAGTACCGACACGATATAGATCCCGCTCACCCGGATCATCGTCAGCAGGATTCTTCTGAGCCAGCAAAAGAATCTGCTTCTCACCGGTCATCGCGGCCTCAAGGGCCTCAATGGATTTTTCACGCCCGACGAACAACGGGATGACCATGTGCGGATAGACCACAACATCGCGCAACGGCAGGAGAGGCAATTCGATGGTTGTCTTCATGATTTCGGCTCTACAGCGACCATACGGCCGTAAACAGATGGGATGACCCTTACCGTTAAGATGGGGGCAGCCCAAATAAAAAACAAGCATTGCAGTAGTAAAACAAAAGGGGCCCGCAGGCCCCTTGCTTTCAACATGTTACAACGCGCTTACGCGTCAGGCGCAGCCTTGGCTGGCAGCTCACTATTCTCATAAATAAGCAGCGGTTTAGAGGTGCCCTCGATCACGCTTTCATCGATAACAACCTTGCTGACATCCGACTGAGAAGGGATCTCATACATGGTATCAAGCAAGACACCCTCAAGAATCGAACGCAGCCCACGCGCACCGGTTTTACGCTCCAGCGCTTTACGTGCAACAGACTTCAGCGCATCCGGACGAAACTCCAGCTCAACCCCTTCCATTTCGAACAGCTTGCCATACTGCTTAGTCAGCGCATTCTTGGGCTCAGTCAGAATCTGCACGAGAGCAGCCTCGTCCAACTCATCCAAAGTAGCGATAACCGGCAAACGACCAACAAACTCAGGGATCAGACCAAATTTGACCAGATCATCAGGCTCAACAGCGCGCAATGACTCTCCGACTTTTTTGCCTTCTTCCTTGCTGCGAACCTCGGCACTGAAACCGATGCCGCCCTTGGTCGAGCGCCCCTGAATAACCTTCTCTAGACCGGAGAAGGCGCCACCACAGATAAACAGAATGTTACGTGTATCAACCTGCAAAAACTCCTGCTGAGGATGTTTTCGACCACCTTGCGGTGGAACCGAAGCAACAGTCCCCTCAATCAGTTTTAGCAATGCTTGCTGCACACCTTCACCAGAGACATCACGGGTGATGGATGGGTTGTCAGACTTGCGCGAAATCTTGTCGATTTCATCGATGTAGACAATGCCCATCTGAGCTTTATCTACATCGTAGTCGCACTTCTGCAACAGTTTTTGAATGATATTCTCGACGTCCTCCCCCACATAACCAGCCTCGGTCAGGGTGGTGGCGTCAGCGATAGTGAAAGGTACGTTGAGCAAGCGCGCCAGGGTTTCAGCCAACAGGGTTTTCCCCGACCCCGTCGGACCTATGAGCAAGATATTGCTTTTACCTAACTCAATGTCATCTTTCTTGTCGCGCTGATTGAGACGCTTATAGTGGTTATAGACCGCTACAGCCAAGATTTTCTTCGCGCGCTCCTGACCAATAACATACTGATCAAGGATGCCGCTGATTTCCTTGGGTGCAGGCAGTTTATGCGCACTACTCTCGGCCTGAGCTTCCTGCACCTCCTCGCGGATGATGTCGTTGCACAGGTCTACGCACTCGTCGCAGATGAAGACCGAGGGGCCGGCAATTAATTTGCGCACTTCATGCTGGCTTTTGCCGCAGAAGGAGCAATAAAGCAACTTGCCGTTGTCCTCGCCGTTGCGGGTGTCAGTCATTCGTTCGATCCAAATCCGATAGGCTTGCAACACAAGATGAAGGCTTATGCGGGCTTTTTCAAGCCCGCAGGTGGCCAGATACACCGACCCACCCTATTTTGAGCTGCTTATATTAAGCGGGGCGCTTTTCAATCACTGCGTCGATCAACCCGTACTCACGAGCGGCTTCGGCGCTCATGAAGTTATCACGATTGGTATCACGCTCGATTTCTTCCAAGGTGTGCCCGCTGTGCTTGGCCATCAGCGTGTTGAGGCGCTCGCGAATAAAGAGGATTTCCTTGGCGTGGATTTCGATATCCGATGCCTGGCCCTGGAAACCACCCAATGGCTGGTGAATCATCACGCGCGAGTTAGGCAGACAGTAACGCTTGCCCTCGGCACCAGCGGTCAGCAGGAATGCGCCCATGCTGCATGCCTGACCAATACAGGTGGTGGACACGTTGGGTTTGATGAACTGCATGGTGTCGTAGATCGACATACCCGCAGTCACCGAACCGCCTGGGGAATTAATGTAAAGATGGATGTCCTTGTCCGGATTTTCCGCTTCAAGGAACAGCAGTTGCGCACAGATCAGGTTGGCCATGTAGTCCTCTACAGGACCGACAAGAAAGATCACTCGCTCTTTGAGTAGGCGCGAATAGATGTCGTAGGCGCGCTCTCCACGAGCCGACTGCTCGACAACCATGGGGACTAGGCCGCCAGCGGCTTGAATATCAGACATTTGCTGCATAAAAGGATTGCGGGACATGTGCGCACTCGCTCCCTAAATAGTCATATCACAAATACGCATAAGCCAGCACGACGGCTGGCTTATGGCGTGTTCGAACGAGGTAAAGCAATCAAGCGGCTTGTGGTGCTTCTACCGGCTTGACAGCTTCTTCGTAAGAGACCGATTTATCGGTCACGTTGGCCTTCTGCAAAACAGTATCTACAACTTGCTCTTCCAGCACAACCGAACGCACTTCGTTCATTTGCTGGTCGTTTTTGTAGTACCAAGCCACAACCTGCTCTGGTTCTTGATAAGCCGAAGCCATTTCCTGAATCATTTCACGCACACGAGCATCATCTGGCTTCAGCTCGCACTGCTTAACCACTTCAGCGACAACCAGACCCAGCACGACGCGGCGTTTGGCTTGCTCTTCGAACAGCTCAGCTGGCAGCTGATCCGGCTTGAGATTGCCACCGAACTGCTGAACGGCCTGCACGCGCAGACGATCCACCTCGTTGCCGATCAGAGCCTTCGGCACTTCGATCGGGTTGGCCGCTAGCAAACCGTCCATTACCTGGTTTTTAACCTTGGATTTGATGGCTTGGCGCAGCTCGCGCTCCATGTTCTTGCGCACTTCAGCGCGGAAACCTTCCAGACCACCTTCTTTCACGCCAAACAGAGCGAAGAAGTCATCATTCAGCTCAGGCAGCTGAGGTGCCGCAATGCTATTGATCGTGACGGTGAACTCGGCTGTTTTGCCTGCCAGATCCAAATTCTGGTAATCAGCAGGGAAAGTCGGGGTGATTAGGCGCTCTTCGCCAGCTTTGGCACCAACCAGTGCATCTTCAAAGCCTGGGATCATGCGGCCAGAGCCGAGAACCAGCTGAGTACCCTTAGCTGAACCGCCCGCAAAGGCTTCGCCATCGATCTTGCCAACGAAGTCGATGTTCAACTGATCGCCATTCTCGGCAGCGCGATCGGCAACTTCGAAACGGGTGTTCTGCTTGCGCAGGATTTCCAGCATGTTGTCGACATCAGCGTCCGCTACGTCAGCCTGCAGGCGCTCGATCGCGATGTCGTCGAAGCCAGCAACGGTGAACTCAGGGAAGACTTCGAAGGTTGCAACGTACTCTAGATCCTTACCCTTCTCGAAGGGCTTCGGCTCAACCGCCGGTGCACCAGCTGGATTGAGCTTCTGCTCAACAACAGCTTCGTAGAAAGTGGATTGGATCAGATCGCCCAGCGCTTCTTGCCGCGCAGAGTCTTCATAACGCTGGCGGATCACGCTCATTGGCACTTTGCCGGGACGGAAGCCAGGAACCTTGGCGCGACGGGCAGTCTGCTGCAGACGCTTGTTGACTTCAGTCTCGATGCGTTCAACAGAAACGCCAACGGTCATGCGACGCTCGAGAGCAGAAGTATTTTCAACAGAAACTTGCATGGATAATCCTCGTTGCACACATAAACCGGCCGTTTACCGGGCCCTAATCAAGGGCATGCATTCTAGAGGGTCAATTTGCAGAAGTCACCCTAGATACAGGCGGCAAACGGGAGGGAGATCTAAAAGATGGTGCGGACGGAGAGACTCGAACTCTCACACCTTTCGGCGCTGGAACCTAAATCCAGTGTGTCTACCAATTCCACCACATCCGCATGGTAAAGCTTTACAAAAAACGCCAGGACTTGACCTGGCGCCTTCTTGAAATATGGGGTGGACGATGGGGATCGAACCCACGACAACAGGAGTCACAATCCTGTGCTCTACCAACTGAGCTACGCCCACCATATTGCACTTTACTTGAGCCAAGACCGCCAAATGGCACGCCCGGCAGGACTCGAACCTGCGACCATCCGCTTAGAAGGCGGATGCTCTATCCAGCTGAGCTACGGGCGCCTATCCATCTGCAAATGCAGACTTTAAAGCTTCGGCTTCGGTAAAAACTTTTCAGCTTCTGCCTTTGCCGTCTTACCCAGCGACTGGCTGTACTCGACAAGCGGGGCGAATGTTATAGAGGTAGCTACAGGCCGTCAACAGGAAAAGTCAAAAAAATTCAGCTATTTAAAGGAGTTACGCGAAAAGCCCGGCAGCCGCCTTTGCCCCAGTGCACGGCCATGCGAGAATAGACATCCTTTTTCCACCCCTTCTTTATGGTTAACCAAGCGCAATGACCGCACAACTGATCGATGGCAAAGCAATTGCCGCCAGCCTGCGCCAGCAAATCGCCAAACGTGTCGCAGAGAGACACCAGCAAGGCCTTCGCGCACCCGGACTTGCGGTAATCCTCGTCGGCAGTGACCCTGCGTCCCAAGTCTATGTTTCACATAAACGTAAAGATTGCGAAGAGGTCGGCTTCCTATCCCAAGCCTACGATTTGCCAGCCACCACCAGTCAAGATGATCTCACCGCATTGATTGATCGCCTCAATGGCGACCCGAGCATAGACGGCATCCTCGTGCAACTACCACTACCCGAACACCTTGACGCATCCTTATTACTGGAGCGCATCCGCCCAGACAAAGACGTTGACGGCTTCCATCCGTACAATATCGGCCGCCTGGCCCAACGCATGCCTTTACTGCGCCCCTGCACCCCCAAAGGCATCATGACCCTCCTTCAAAGCACCGGCGTCGACCTATACGGAATGCACGCCGTCGTTGTTGGAGCGTCGAACATTGTCGGCCGCCCAATGGCAATGGAACTGCTGCTAGCCGGATGCACGGTTACCGTCACCCACAGATTCACCAAAGATCTACCTACACATGTCGGGCAAGCCGACATTGTCGTAGTCGCCGCCGGCAAGCCAGGTCTAGTACAAGGCGAATGGATCAAGCCGGGCGCAATAGTCATCGACGTCGGCATTAACCGCCAGAACGACGGCAAACTAATCGGCGACGTGGTATATGAAACCGCCCTACCCCGCGCCAGCTGGATTACCCCAGTCCCGGGCGGCGTCGGCCCAATGACACGCGCCTGCTTGCTAGAAAACACCTTGCACGCAGCCGAACATCTCCATACCTAAAAACCGAACACCAATAAACAAGCAAAAAGCGCCAAGCCCACATGTAGCAGACAAAGAAAAACCCGGCCGAAGCCGGGTTTTTTTATGCAACCAGATCGCTTATTGCTTGATCTGAGCTTCTACTTCAGCTTCTACGCGACGGTTAACAGCGCGACCAGCATCGGTAGCGTTATCAGCAACCGGACGAGTCTCACCGTAACCAGCCGCGTTAACGCGGTTAGCGTCTACACCATACTGATTGACCAGAACATTACGAACGGCGTTAGCACGGCTTTCGGACAGTTTCTGGTTGTAGGCGTCGCTGCCTTTGGAGTCAGTGTGACCCTCAACCACAGTAGTGGTCTGCGGGTACTGCTTCATGAAGTCAGCCAGGTTCTTGATATCGCCGTAGCTTTCTTCTTTAACACTGGACTTGTCGAAATCGAACTTAACATCCAGCTCAACACGAACCAACTCCAGCGGCTCTTCAGCTGCAGCTACAGGCTCAGGCATTGGCTCTACAGCAGCCACGACTGGAGCAGGCTTGCTGCCACCACCAAAGTTCATACCGATACCGACGCTTGGCGCCCACTCGGTGTCGCCTTGGTCGATGTTGTATTGAGCTTCAACGCCAGCACGGGCGTAGAAGTTGTCAGTGAAGTAGTACTTAGCACCACCACCGATGTTGGCGAAGGTTGAGCCGTTACGACCGCCACGACCGGACTGACCAATGCTCTGATCGGAAACACCTGCAGAAACGTAAGGACGCAGAGCGTCACCAGCGTTATTGAAGTGGTACAGCGCATCCAGAGCAGTATTGGAGCCCTTGATGTTGCGGCCATCTTCACCACGAGCGTTATGTACTTCGTCGTAGCCCAGACGCAGCTCAACGTCATCAGTCAGGTAGTAGCCAATGCTACCGCCGAACAGGTTGCCGTTGTTTTTAAAGTCACGGGCGCTGTCGAAGTTTTCCTTCTTGGCAAAACCCTCCACTTCTACAGCGCCTTGGCCCTGAGCCAGAACGCTCAGGGAGGATGCGGCCAACAACGAGCCAATAACAGCGCCTAAAGTGTTTTTCAATTTCATTACGAGAATCCCTATCTTGGTGGTCAGTAAGTTGTCTGACAGACACAAGACAACTCAGCCGGCAATTCTACCAGAATTAACCGTTATCTATGACGGCTTTATTCCAAGTAAGTTTCACTATTATCAGCAAATTTATCGCGCAGGCGGTCAAGCGCCCGTTTGTAACGCATTTTCGTGGCACTCAAGCCCATATGCATGATGTCGGCAATCTCTTGAAACTCTAGCTCTGCGACAAAACGTAGCACCAAGATTTCCCGATCGATGGGGTTGACATGGACCAACCAGCGATCGAGCCCCCCCTTATCTTCAGGTTTCGGGGCCTTTTCCTCGGAAGCCTCCTCAAGCGGGTCCAAGCTCAACGCGTCAATAAGGCGACGCTTACGCCGCTCTTTTCGATACTGAGTAATACACTCGTTATAAGTAATGCTATAGAGCCAAGTTTTGAACTTCGATTTACCCTCAAAGTTCTTAAGGCCATATAAGACCTTGAGCATGACCTCCTGACAGACATCATCAGCATCACGCTCGTTACCCAAGTAACGCGCACAAACGTTGAACAACGTGCGCTGATAACGACGCATTAACTCTTCGTAAGCACGGGTTATGTGGAATAACTCGTCATGCGCACGCGCCACCAACTCTTCATCCGAGAGTTCGCGCGGGTCGTAGCGGAGAGACGCAGAATGGGCTTTATTCAAAACGAGTCGGGCCGACAGTCAGGACAAAAGCCAGCGCAGCCCTTAAACCGGGCTGCGATTGGCCGCATACAATAACAGGGATTGGCCTTAGCGGCTGCTTACCTGCTGCTCAAGCAAGGTACGGTTGGCCACTGAAACCAGCTCGCCAGCTTCCGTCAGCAGCGTGGTTTTGACCGTACCGATCTCCTCGATCTGCCCTTCGACCGCACCAACCTGGACTTGTTGCCCAACTTGATACAACTCGCGCACATAAATACCAGCCAGAATCTGACTGGCAATTTCCCGACTACCCAGGCCTAGCGCCAACGCGACAGCCAAACCGACAGAAATCAGCACAATGGCAATCACGTTATTCAGCAGGTCGGTCTTGACCTCCAGCTGACCGATAGCCACCGAAATACTAATAATGATTACCAAACCTTGGGCAATGCGCCCCAGGCCGTTGGCGTAATCCAGTCCAACACCTTCTGCTGCGCCGCGCACCAAGCCGCTGACCAATTGCGCCAACAGCACACCCGCAAGCAATACCAACGCAGCACCAAAGACTTTAGGCAGGTACAGAGCCAACACATCAAGCGTGGCAGATACCCGCTCTAAGCCCAGAGACTCGGCAGCCGTAACCAAAAATATCAGGAGTACAAACCAATAGACGATCTTGCCAATCAAGGTCGATACCGGCACCTGAATCCCAGCACGACTGAGGATTTTGGTCAGGCCGGTGCCTGCCATAAGGCGATCCAAACCAATCTTCGCGAGCAGTTTGGAGAGCAGCGTATCGAGGAACTTGGCGACCACAAAACCCAGCAGCACAACCACCATCGCCCCAAACAGGCGCGGGATAAATGCGGCGATAGGCCCCCAGACGCTGGCCATCGCGTCCACCAGAACTTGAGTAAATTCCATGCTTAATCAGCCTTATCAGGATGAGAGTCAGAGGTCGTGTGTCGCGAAACGGGCGCAACATGTGCAGAACCGTTATTCAAAGCAATCATTAGCGCACTCAACCAATGCCCCATAAGAGCGAATAGGTCGCCGACCCCGACCTGCCGGTTGGCGGTTTTCAGTACGCGATGCAAGCACGCATCATCGTCATGATTTGAGGCGGGTGACTTGAGCAAGTCACGCAATGATTCTTCAAACGGATCGTGCATGGCGCACCTCACAGGATGTGACGTTTAGACGGGGTGAGACAGTGCAAGTCACATCAGATCCAGCGTAAACGGCGAAACAACAGCCATTGCCCAACGGCTACGGCAGCCATCAACGAACACGCCAACAGAAAGCCGTGCGGACTTTCGGAGCCTGGAATGCCGCCAACGTTAATGCCTAACAAGCCGGTGATAAAACTCATCGGCAGAAAAATCCCAGTAATGATGCCAAAACGGTACATGGTACGGTTCATTCGCTCGTCCATACCGCGGTTTTCGGCCTCAAGCAGCAAACTTACGCGCTCACGGCTGAGCTCAAGCTCTTCGAGGTAACGCGTCAGACGGTTGTTGAGTTCATTCCAATAGCTGCTATCAGTGCCTGCAAACCAGGCCTGATTACTGGCCGTCAGCTGACCGTAGATATCGCGCTGTGGAGCGAGAAAGCGCCGCAGGCTGGCTGCGCGCCTGCGCATCTGCAGCAGTTCGGCATGATCCAGAGTGCCCGAATCTTCCGCGTCAGCCAGCTCTTCCTGCTCATCGATCTGCTCGGACAGATCACCAATCAACCACTCAACCTTATCCGTCAGGTAATGCGCTAGGCGCAAAATCAGTTCAGCTGAGGTTTTCGGACCACGCCCAGCCAACAAGTCTTCGATCAGCGCCTCAGTCGCACGCAGCGGCCGCAGACGCAGGGAAATAGCACGCTGCGCATCAGCAAAGATCCGCACCGAAACCATATCCTCGGGCTCAGCCCCTGGATTGAGGTTTAAACCGCGCAGAAAAAGCAATAACTCCTGCTCGGGTAACGCCAACAATCGCGGCCGGGTATTTTCTTCCAACAACAGATTGCAGGCGAACTCGCTTAAGCCACTCTCAGTGCGCAACCAGGTATGCGTATACGGATGACCACGATCCCAGTGCAGCCACAAACTTTCCTGCTCGCACAGTGACAAGTCAGGCAACTCTTGCCGCGTAATGCTGCGCGCACCACCCCGACCATCGAGCACGAAAGCGTGTACCAGCCCCCACTGAGCGTTGTCTTCCTCACGCATGACGGTTTCCTGCAAAGCGACTTACTCCGGCATCTGCAGGGCGGACGGCGAGATGATCACGCCATTGTTGTCCGCATAAATGAAGTCACCCGGACGGAAGGTCACGCCGCCGAATGTCACAGCGACGTTAAGATCGCCAATGCCACGCTTATCAGTTTTCATCGGATGACTGGCCAAAGCCTGGATACCCAGATCGGTCTGCGCAAGAACATCGACGTCGCGCACACAGCCGTATACGACAATACCTTCCCAACCGTTCTTCGCGGCCTTCTCAGCCAACATGTCACCCAGTAGTGCACGGCGCATGGATGCCCCGCCGTCGACCACCATCACCTTGCCTTTACCAGGCTGCTCGACTTGCTCCTTGACCAACGAGTTGTCCTCAAAGCACTTAATGGTGACGATCTCGCCGCCGAAGGAGTCGCGACCACCAAAATTGCTGAACATTGGCTCAACTACTTGAACCAACTCAGGGTAGGCGTCACACAGGTCGGGGGTAATGTAGTGCATGGCAAAACTCCTTTGATGTCGTAAGTCTACTGATAGATCGAGTCGTTCCGGTTCGCATCATAAGCCACTGACCGATACATACTACTGACAACGGGTCGCACAAATGCAGGTCAAGCGCAGCATTTAGAGCTCGATAGTACCTGCAGACTACTCAGTAGCAACGGCCTTGTTACGCTCTAGCTCAGCACGTTCAAGCTCTGCAGCAACCCGCGGACTCTTGCGTAGCCACTGCTCAACCAATGGCCAGACTTCACGCTGCGCTTCTTTACTGACAAGCATTTCAACATGGCCAAAATCATCACTGAAACCATGCTGCTTACCTAAACAGAGGAACTCACTCAGGGTTGAGCCGAACTGTTTCAGCAGTTTCTCACAAGCCCAAGCCGGATCTTGCGTATCGCCCAGCGCCGCCACGGCCATAACTGGCACACGAACCGCCGTCAAACCACTCCACCAATCACGGTCAACGTCGCCAAAACGGCCGAACAAGCCATGCCAGCGTAGGTTTTCAACCGCCAGACTAATGGGCTCATCCTCAGGGCCACGCTTGAGCCTAGAGCCGGACAAAGATGAAAAGCGCTTGAGTAAAAAACGCCCCACCCACTCCACCGGCGGGACCTTCAAGGGCCAGTAGGTACGACTGATCTGGCTGCCAAATAGTACGCTGGAGGCGATTTTAGCCTCATCCAGATAGCGCCCACCGAGGGCGCCAGCAAGGATAATGCCGCCCAGCGAATGACCTAGCCAATGCGCCTTTTGCGGATTTTGCTCATACACAAACTCGGCTATTGCCGGCAAGTCATAACGGACATAGTCACTGACCGTATTGCGCTGATAATCACGGTTACGCGGCGACAGACCATGTCCACGCATCTCTGCGATCCACACATCGAAGCCAGCGCGCGCCAAATAAGGCCCCAAACCAATGCACTTGGGTGAATACCAGAAGCGCCGATTGGAAAAGCTGCCCGGTATAAGGATCACCGGCACACCACGCTCTTGCTCGTGGCCAGCAAGCCCGAGCCGCGTAAGAGCCAATTCGACACTGCTGTCCGGGCTGTTCCCAGGCTTTAGTCGATAGACATCCTCGCTCAGGTCACCACGGAGTTCCGCGCTGATCAACGCGACGGGGAAAAGCTCACTGCTGCTTTGCATCTATCTTCGCTCTGCTACAACACATTGCCGGGCGCAATTTTTTCGTCGTTTAGCGACGACCTGTAAGGTGCTAACCATAAATGGCAAGCCACAAAAAAGGGCAGGATCAACCCGCCCTTAAATTGTTTGTGGCGCGGCTATCAGGTTGGCTGCTGACCTTCGGCCAGGAAGAACCAAGTATCGAGAACCGAATCAGGGTTCAGCGACACGCTTTCGATGCCCTGCTCCATCAACCAGCGCGCCAGGTCTGGATGATCAGACGGGCCCTGACCGCAGATACCGATGTACTTGCCGGCCTTGTTACAGGCCTGGATGGCGTTGCTCAGCAGCTTTTTCACCGCCGGATTACGCTCATCGAACAGGTGCGCGACGATGCCGGAGTCACGATCCAGGCCCAGGGTAAGCTGAGTCAGGTCGTTGGAGCCGATAGAAAAACCATCAAAGAATTCGAGAAACTCTTCAGCCAAAATCGCGTTGGACGGCAGTTCGCACATCATGATGACCTTCAGGCCATCCTGACCACGGGCCAGACCATTGGCAGCCAGCAGATCGACAACCTGACTGGCTTCGCCGAGGGTGCGCACGAACGGCACCATGATCTCAACGTTGGTCAGACCCATCTCGTTGCGCACTTTTTTCAGCGCGCGGCACTCCAGCTCGAAGCAATCACGGAACGATTCGCTGATATAACGCGAAGCACCACGGAAACCCAGCATCGGGTTCTCTTCTTCCGGCTCGTAGAGCTTGCCGCCGATCAGGTTGGCGTATTCGTTGGACTTGAAGTCCGACAGACGCACGATGACCTTCTTCGGCCAGAATGCCGCCGCCAGAGTGCTGATGCCCTCGACTAGCTTCTCGACATAGAAATTGACCGGATCGTCGTAACCGGCAATGCGCTTCTCGACGCTGTCCTTAATCTCTGGCGGTAGGCCGGCAAAGTTCAGCAGCGCTTTAGGGTGCACACCGATCATACGGTTAATGATGAACTCCAGACGCGCCAGACCAACACCTTCGTTCGGCAATTGAGCGAAGTCGAAGGCGCGATCCGGGTTACCAACGTTCATCATGATTTTGAACGGCAGGTCTGGCATGGCATCGACCGAGTTCTTGCGAATGTCGAAGCCCAACTCACCGTCGAAAATAAAGCCGGTATCACCCTCGGCGCAGGATACGGTCACACCCATGCCGTCTTTCAATACCTGGGTGGCGTTGCCACAACCAACCACAGCGGGGATGCCCAGCTCACGCGCGATGATCGCTGCGTGACAGGTGCGCCCACCACGGTTGGTGACGATGGCGCTGGCGCGCTTCATCACGGGTTCCCAATCCGGGTCAGTCATGTCGGAAACCAACACGTCGCCTGGCTGGACCTTGTCCATCTCCGAAACGTCGTGAATCACCCGGACGCGACCCGCACCGATCTTCTGACCGATAGCGCGACCCTCAACCAGCACGGTGCCGGTTTCCTTGAGCAGATAACGCTCCATAACATTAATGTTAGAGCGGCTTTTCACGGTTTCAGGGCGAGCTTGAACGATGTACAGCTTGCCGTCATCGCCATCTTTGGCCCATTCGATGTCCATCGGACGACCATAGTGCTTCTCAATGATCATGGCTTGCTTGGCCAGCTCGCTCACTTCAGCGTCAGTCAGGCAAAAACGCGCACGTTCAGCGCGATCCACATCGACCACCTTGACCGATTTACCGGCCTTGGCTTCGTCGCCATAGATCATTTTGATGGCTTTACTGCCCAGATTGCGACGCAGAATGGCCGGGCGACCCGCCTCCAGCGTCTGCTTGTGTACATAGAACTCATCAGGGTTTACCGCGCCCTGCACGACGGTCTCACCAAGGCCATAAGCGCCGGTGATAAACACCACGTCACGGAAACCCGACTCAGTATCTAGAGTGAACATCACCCCAGCAGTGCCGGTTTCCGAGCGGACCATGCGCTGCACGCCTGCGGACAAGGCGACCAGTTTGTGGTCAAAGCCTTGATGCACGCGGTAAGCAATGGCGCGATCATTGAACAGCGAGGCAAACACTTCTTTGGCAGCGCGGATCACGTTGTCGACGCCGCGAATATTCAGAAAGGTTTCTTGCTGACCAGCAAACGAAGCGTCCGGCAGGTCTTCAGCGGTAGCCGAGGAGCGTACGGCAACCGCCATGTTGTCGTTATCGCCAGCCATTTCGGCAAAAGCCACGCGAATCTGCTTATCCAACTCGGCAGGGAACGGAGCATCCATCACCCATTGGCGAATCTGTGCACCAGTCTTGGCCAGGGTATTGACGTCATCCACATCGAGAGCGTCGAGGGCCGCATGAATCTGTGCGTTCAGTCCGCTCTGTTCGAGAAAGTCGCGATAGGCCTGAGCTGTAGTGGCGAAACCACCGGGCACCGATACACCAGCGCCAGCCAGGTTGCTGATCATCTCGCCAAGGGAGGCGTTCTTGCCCCCTACGTGCTCAACATCGTGATTGCCGAGCTTGTCGAGGGAAACTACGTACTCTACCAAGGTGATCTCTCCACTAAGGTGTTGGAAAAGCTCAAGGGGCTGGGGAATTCTGCGGCAAGCATGCCCGCACGATTGTGGCCTGGCCCTGGAAAATAAGTAACAATGCGGCCCAGTAGGCCCCTGCAAAGGCGGGCCTATGATAGCCAAGATTCGTCCTCAGCTTAAGGCCCACGGTGCAAATGAAACGAACTGCTTTCTTCATCTCCGACGGCACGGGTATCACCGCCGAAACCCTGGGCCAAAGCCTGTTGGCACAGTTTGAAACCATCGACTTCGCCAAGTTCACACGGCCTTACGTCGACAGTGTGGAAAAAGCGCGCGCCATAGTACAACAAATCAATAGTGCCGCCGAGCGAGACGGCTCTCGGCCGATCATTTTCGACACCATCGTCAACCAGGATATCCGCGATATCCTGGCTGAATCCGAAGGTTTCATGATCGATATTTTCTCGACCTTTCTCGCCCCACTGGAACAGGAACTAACGTCGCACTCCTCCTACTCAGTAGGCAAATCACACTCCATCGGCCACAACTCCAACTACATGGAGCGTATCGAGGCGGTCAACTTCGCCCTGGACAACGACGACGGCGCGCGCACTCACTATTACGACAAAGCCGATTTGATCCTGGTCGGTGTATCACGCTGCGGTAAAACCCCGACCTGCCTGTATATGGCCATGCAATATGGCATACGCGCCGCCAACTACCCGCTGACTGAAGACGACATGGAGCGCCTGCAATTGTCGCCCTCATTGAAGCAGTACAAGGACAAGCTGTTCGGCCTGACCATCGACCCGGACCGCCTCACTGCCATTCGCAACGAACGCAAACCCAACAGCCGCTACGCCAGTTACGCCCAATGTGAATTTGAAGTGCGCGAAGTGGAAAACCTGTTCCGTCGCGAGAACATCAACTTCATCAACTCCACGCATTTTTCGGTGGAAGAGATTTCCGCCAAGATTCTGGTGGAAAAAGGCGTTGAACGGCGCTTCAAATAAAGCGTCCAGCTACTTGATATAGAAAGAAAAGGCACGAGTCCTCGTGCCTTTTCTCCCCCTAAAACGAATCCCCCGGCACCCGCACCCAACCTTCCATCAGAATCCGCGCACTACGCGACATGATTGCCTTGGTGACCGTCCACTGACCGTCAACCAGAGCAGCCTGGGCACCGACCCGCAAAGTGCCGGATGGATGGCCAAAGCGCACCGCCTCACGCGCACTGCCGCCAGCCGCCAGGTTAACCAGTGTGCCCGGAATCGCCGCGGCAGTGCCAATGGCTACGGCGCAGGTGCCCATCATCGCGTGGTGCAGCTTGCCCATGGACAATGCTCGCACCAGTAGATCGACATCAGCGGCCAGCACCGTCTTACCACTGGATGACAGGTAATCCTTGGGCTTTGCCACAAAAGCGATCTTCGGTGTGTGCTGACGGGTAGCTGCTTCTTCTGCCGTGTTGATCAAGCCCATACGCAATGCACCGGCGACACGGATCTTCTCGAAGCGCGCTAGCTGTTCAGGGTCACCGTTGATCTGCTCGCGCAGCTCACTGCCGCTATAACCAATGTCTTCGGCATTAACGAAAATTGTCGGAATACCCGCAGTGATCATGGTCGCCGGGAAAGTGCCAACACCCGGCACGTGCAAATCATCGACCAGATTACCGGTGGGAAACATCGAGCCGCCCTCCTCGCCGTCATCAGACGGATCGAGGAACTCCAGCACGATCTCGGCCGCAGGAAAGGTCACTCCATCCAGCTCAAAATCGCCGGTTTCCTGCACCTGGCCATTGCTGACCGGCACATGGGCGATGATGGTTTTCTGGATATTGGCCTGCCAGATACGCACGACACACACGCCGTTTTGCGGAATGCGCGACGGATCAACCAACCCGGCATGCAGCGCAAATGCGCCGGCACCGGTGGAAAGATTGCCGCAATTACCGCTCCAGTCGACAAAAGCCTTGTCAATGGAGACCTGACCGTACAGGTAGTCAACATCGTGATCCACCTGGCTGCTTTTAGACAAAATCACGCATTTCGAGGTCGAGGATGTAGCGCCGCCCATACCGTCAATTTGTGCGGCGTAAGGATCAGGGCTGCCAATCACCCGCATAAACAGCTTGTCGCGCGCCCCCCCCGGCACCTGGCAACTCGGCGGCAGGTCCTGTAGACGGAAGAACACGCCTTTGCTGGTACCGCCACGCATGTAGGTGGCGGGGATTTTGATCTGGGGTGCGTGGGACATGGGTGAGACCTACTCCAAATTATCTGGGAACAGCACATGTGGGAGGGGCTTTACCCGCGATGCCCTTTAGCTTTAAAAAGCTCGCGGCTAAAGCCCTCCCACAACGCTGCGCTTAAACCGCGCTCGTCGCTTCCAAGAAGTCCTGAGCAAAACGCTGCAGCACACCGCCCGCCTCGTAAATCAGCACTTCTTCGTTACTGTCCAAGCGACAGGTCATCGGTACTTCGACGCGTTCGCCATTACGACGATTGATCACCAGCGTGAGGGTGGCACGCGGTGTGCGATCACCGATCACGTCATAGCTCTCAGTGCCATCGATGCCCAAGGTCAAACGCGTGGTGCCTGGTTTGAACTCCAGTGGCAGCACGCCCATACCAATCAGGTTGGTGCGGTGGATGCGCTCGAAGCCTTCGGCAGCAATCACCTCAACACCGGCCAAGCGTGGCCCCTTGGCGGCCCAGTCACGCGAGCTACCCTGGCCATAGTCAGCGCCAGCAATGATGATCAGGTTCTGCTTGCGCTGCATGTAGGTTTCAATCGCTTCCCACATACGCATGACCTGGCCTTCAGGCTCAACACGGGCCAGCGAGCCCTTCTGCACCTGACCATTAACCACGGCCATTTCGTTGACCAGCTGTGGGTTGGCGAACGTGGCACGCTGCGCCGTCAAGTGGTCACCGCGGTGGGTGGCGTAGGAATTGAAGTCCTCTTCCGGCAAGCCCATTTTGTGCAGGTACTCGCCCGCCGCCGAGTTCAGCAGGATGGCGTTAGAGGGCGACAGGTGATCCGTGGTGATGTTATCCGGCAGCACCGCCAGCGGCAGCATGCCGGTGAGCGAACGTTCACCAGCCAGCGCACCTTCCCAGTACGGCGGGCGACGGATATAGGTGCTCATCGGACGCCAGTCATACAGCGGGCTTTCGGCCTCCTGTACGGCCCCCAGATCAAACATCGGGATGTAAACCTGACGGAACTGCTCTGGCTTGACGCTGGCAGCAACGATGGCGTCGATCTCTTCATCGCTTGGCCACAGGTCTTTCAGAGTAACCGGGTTGCCCTGCTGGTCATGGCCGAGTACGTCCTGTTCAATATCGAAACGCACTGTACCGGCGATGGCGTAAGCCACCACCAGCGGCGGCGAAGCCAGAAAAGCCTGCTTGGCGTATGGGTGGATGCGCCCGTCAAAGTTGCGATTTCCGGACAGTACGGCGGTGGCATACAGATCGCGGTCGATGATTTCCTGCTGAATCACCGGATCCAGCGCGCCGGACATGCCATTACAGGTGGTGCAGGCGTAGCCAACAATGCCGAAACCGAGTTGCTCCAGCTCGGACAGCAGACCGGCGTCCTCCAGATACAGCTTGGCCACTTTCGAGCCCGGCGCGAATGAGGTTTTAACCCAAGGCTTACGCAGCAAGCCGAGCGCGTTGGCCTTCTTCGCCAGCAAGCCAGCGGCCACTACGTTGCGCGGGTTGGAGGTATTGGTGCAACTGGTGATGGCCGCGATGATCACCGCGCCATCAGGCATTAAGCCTTCGGCCTCTTCGAGCTTGCCGGAAGCAAGCTTGGCTTCGTCAGAAATGCCACGTTCATGCAGCGCCGAGGTTGGCAGGCGACGATGTGGGTTACTTGGGCCGGCCATGTTGCGTACCACAGACGACAGATCGAAGCTCAGTACCCGCTCGTATTCGGCGGTGACCAGTGCATCGGCCCACAGGCCGGTGGTCTTGGCGTAATGCTCAACCAACGCCACTTGCTCCGGCTCGCGGCCGGTGAGTTTGAGGTAGTCGATGGTTTGCTGGTCGATGTAGAACATCGAGGCGGTGGCACCGTATTCCGGGCACATATTGGAAATGGTTGCACGGTCGCCAATGGTCAGGCTGTTGGCACCCTCGCCGTAGAACTCAACCCAGGCACCGACTACGCGCTCAGCACGCAGAAATTCGGTTAAGGCGAGGACGATATCCGTAGCCGTAATACCAGGCTGACGCTTGCCGGTCAGCTCAACGCCGACGATATCGGGCAGGCGCATCATCGAGGCGCGGCCAAGCATGACGGTTTCCGCTTCCAGACCACCGACGCCCACCGCGATTACCCCCAGGGCATCAACGTGCGGGGTGTGGCTATCCGTACCGACGCAGGTATCCGGGAAGGCAATACCGCTACGGGATTGAATCACCGGGCTCATTTTCTCCAGATTGATCTGGTGCATGATGCCGTTGCCGGCAGGGATCACGTCGACGTTTTTGAAGGCTGTTTTGGTCCACTCGATAAAGTGGAAACGATCTTCGTTGCGACGGTCCTCGATGGCGCGGTTCTTATCGAAGGCATCCGGGTCGAAGCCCGGCGCTTCCACCGCCAGCGAGTGATCGACGATCAACTGAGTCGGCACCACCGGGTTGACCTTGGCCGGATCCCCCCCCTGCTCGGCGATGGCATCACGCAAACCAGCCAGGTCAACCAGCGCGGTTTGACCAAGAATGTCATGGCAGACCACCCGGGCCGGGTACCAAGGGAAATCGAGGTCACGCTTGCGCTCAATCAGTTGATTTAGCGAGTCGGTCAAGATTGACGGATCACAACGACGCACCAACTGCTCAGCCAGCACGCGCGAGGTATAGGGCAGCTTGGCGTAGGCACCAGGGCAAATAGCATCGACCGCCTCGCGGGTGTCAAAGTAGTCCAGCGCGGTGCCGGGCAACGGCTTGCGGTGCTGGCTGTTGAGAGTAATGGTCATGGCTATGGACGCTCCTTGAGCGGCACAAACGTCAGGTCTTCAGGGCCGACATAGTTGGCGCTCGGGCGAATAATCTTGCCGTCGATACGCTGCTCAATCACGTGACTGGACCAACCAGAGGTGCGGGCAATGACGAACAGCGGGGTGAACATGGCGGTGGGAATGCCCATCATGTGGTAGCTGACGGCACTGAACCAGTCGAGGTTGGGGAACATCTTCTTGATTTCCCACATGGTCGATTCCAGACGCTCGGCGATGTCGTACATCTTCATATTGCCCTGCTCGGTAGACAGCTCGCGCGCCACTTCTTTGATCACGTTGTTGCGTGGGTCCGCCACGGTGTAGACCGGGTGACCAAAACCGATAACCACTTCCTTCTTCTCGACGCGGGCACGGATGTCAGCCTCAGCCTCATCCGGATTGTCGTAGCGTTTCTGGATCTCGAAGGCCACTTCGTTGGCACCGCCATGCTTAGGCCCGCGCAACGCACCGATACCACCGGCGATGCAACTGAACACATCCGAGCCCGTACCGGCGACCACGCGCGAGGTGAAGGTTGACGCGTTGAACTCATGCTCCGCGTAAAGAATCAGCGAGGTGTGCATGGCACGCACCCAGGACTCACGCGGCGTCTCGCCATGCAGCAAGTGGAGAAAGTGCCCGCCGATGGAGTCGTCATCGGTTTCCACGTCGATACGTTTACCGTTGTGGCTGAAGTGATACCAATACAGCAGCATCGAACCGAGCGAAGCCATCAGCTTGTCGGCGATATCACGCGCACCAGGATGGTTATGGTCATCTTTCTCCGGCGAGAGGCAACCCAGCACCGAGACGCCCGTGCGCATCACATCCATCGGATGGGCGGACGGCGGCAATTGCTCCAGGGCGGTCTTCAGTGCAGCGGGCAAGCCGCGCAGCGCTTTCAACTTGGCTTTGTAACCCGCCAGCTCAGCGCCATTAGGCAGCTTACCGTGCACCAACAGATGGGCAATTTCCTCAAACTCGCAAGTGGTGGCGACATCAAGGATGTCATAGCCACGGTAATGCAGGTCGTTACCACTGCGCCCCACCGTGCACAGCGCGGTATTACCAGCGGCGGTGCCAGAGAGGGCTACGGATTTCTTCGGTTTGAAGCCTGGGGTGGTTTCCGGGGTTGCACTCATGGTTATCTCCTCAAGTCCGGTCAATGCCTGTTCTTGTTTTGTCTATCACTTCTTGGCGGCAAACAACGCATCAAGTTTTTCTTCAAAGGCGTGGTAGCCAATGCGGTCGTAAAGTTCGGTGCGCGTCTGCATCAGCTCAATCACGTCTTTCTGATGGCCCTGCTGGCGAATGGCGGTGTAAACACTTTCTGCTGCCTTATTAGCAGCCCGGAACGCCGACAGCGGGTAAAGCTGAATGGCGACCCCGACCGAAGCCAGCTCGTCGCGGGTGAATAGCGGCGTGGCACCGAACTCGGTGATATTGGCCAGCACCGGTACATTCAACGCATCAACAAAACGCTTGTAAGTCGGCAGATCGTAGGCGGCCTCGGCGAAGATACCGTCAGCACCTGCCTCGACATAACGCAAGCAGCGCTCGATAGCGGCATCCACACCCTCGGCCTGAATGGCATCGGTGCGCGCGATCAGGAAGAAGTTCGCATCAGTCTTAGCATCAGCAGCGGCCTTGACCCGGTCAGCCATTTCCTCAGTGCTGACAATCTCTTTGCCCGGACGATGACCACAACGCTTGGCCCCGACCTGATCCTCAATATGCGCAGCCGCAGCGCCGGCCTTGATCAGACTCTTAACGGTGCGTTCGATATTGAAGGCCGAAGGGCCAAAGCCCGTGTCGATATCCACTAACAGCGGCAAGTCGCATACATCAGTAATGCGCCGCACATCGGTGAGCACGTCATCCAGGGTGTTGATACCCAGATCCGGCAAGCCGAGAGAACCAGCCGCCACGCCGCCACCAGAGAGATAGATAGCCTTGAAACCCGCGCGTTTAGCCAGCAAGGCATGGTTGGCATTGATCGCACCAATCACCTGCAGCGGATGCTCTTCAGCGATAGCATCGCGAAAGCGCTGGCCGGGACTACGCGGAATAGAAAGCTGACTCATGACTCACCTCGGGTTCTGGCTGTCTTGGTTGGTACGCTCTGCCCCATGCTCATGGAGAAGTGGCGCTCGATATTGCGCTTTGAGGCACCGATGTGACGGCGCATCAACAACTCGGCCAGCTCACCGTCTCGGTCAGCAATGGCATCAAGAATGCGGTGATGTTCGGCAAATGCCTGGCGCGGACGATTGGGCGTGGCGGAAAACTGCAGGCGATACATGCGCACCAGCTGATACAGCTCGCCGCAGAGCATTTGCGTCAGGGTTTTATTGCCACTGCCTTGGATGATTCGATAGTGGAAGTCGAAATCACCTTCCTGCTGGTAGTAGCCAACGCCGGCTTTGAACGCCGCATCCTGCTCATGCAGATCAAGTACCTGGCGTAACTCGTCGATCTCAGCCTGAGTCATACGCTCAGCCGCTAGACGACAGGCCATACCCTCCAGAGACTCGCGAATCTCATACAACTCAATCAATTCGGCATGGTTGAGCGACACCACCCGCGCGCCGATATGCGGCACCCGCACCAGCAGCTTCTGCCCTTCCAGGCGGTGGATCGCCTCGCGCAAGGGGCCACGGCTGATGCCGTAGGTACGCGCCAGCTCAGGCTCGGAAATCTTGCTACCAGGAGCAATCTCCCCCTTGACGATAGCGGCTTGAATGCGCCGAAACACCTGCTCGGAAAGGGTTTCCGAATCCTCCTGAAACGTTTCAACCGGCTCAATGGCATCTAACATATTGTCGACACTGTGATAATTAACTGTGTTAAAAGCTACGCCCTTGAGGAAAAACAGTCAACAAACAGATAAAAGTGTTGACACATTTCATCGCTACTTTAGTCACAGGCTGGCGTGACCTTACTTGCACAAACGCCTATAAGCGCCTGTCCGGACTGAAAAAGCCCATGTTAGAATGCCGGCCGTTTTGTGTTTCTGATGGAACTTCAGACGGCCTGCTAGACTCCAGAAACTGGCACGCCAACACACCGCGCATGCCAATGAACGTTCCCTACCTCTATTCACGCCATGCCACCAGGACTTATGACACTAAAGCCCACCCTTCTTTTGCTATGCCTGCTCCTTGCCCCCAGCCTGACACTCGCTGAGGACAAGACAGTCTATGGGCTTAATGAATACGTCCGTTTGTTCAACCTGGATCTGAAACTGGCCGCCAAGCTCGACACCGGAGCCAAGACCGCCTCGCTCAGCGCCCGTGACATTGAACGCTTCAAGCGCGATGGCGAAACGTGGGTGCGCTTCTATCTAGCCATTGATGACGCGCACAACAATCCAATCGAACGCCCCCTGGCACGCATCAGCAAGATCAAAAGGCGTGCAGGCGACTATGATCCAGAAGAAGAAAAAACCTACACCGCACGGCCTGTGATCGAAATGGACGTGTGCATGGGTCATGCTTTGCGCACGATTGAAGTGAACTTGACCGACCGCAGTGCATTCCAATACCCGTTGTTGATAGGCTCCGAAGCACTCAAACGCTTTTCCGCCCTAGTCGACCCGAGTCTTAAATACGCAGCAGGCAAACCTGCTTGTGCCCCTGACGTAAATTCTGGCGAGTAATTCCCATGCGCTCTCTTACCCTTCATCTGAAAGTCCTGATCACAGTCCTCGTGAGCCTGGGCATTCTGATTACGGCTTATCAAATCTTCATTCTCGGCATCCCGATGACTGAAGATGAGACTGACGACCTGTGGAACATCGATGCCAAAGTCGAGTTTCAGGCCAACCCACGCGAGCCGGTAAAGCTGCAAATGTTCGTGCCGCCACTGGCACAGGATTACGTCAGCCTCAATGAGAGCTTTATCTCGAATAACTACGGCGTGAGCATCAATCGCGCCGACGGCAACCGCAAAGTGACCTGGTCGGCTCGTCGCGCCAGCGGCAAACAAACGCTGTATTACCGCCTCGTACTAACCAAGCGTTACAGCGGTGAACAAAGCAAGGTCAAGGGCCCAATCTTCCGTGACAGCATCCCGGTCGAGGGTGCTGAGAAGATTGCCGCCGAAGCGCTGCTGGCACCGATCCGCCAGCACTCGGCAGACGTTGAAACCTTCATCAGCGAAACCATCAAACGCGTCAACAACAGCAACGATGACAACGTCAAACTGCTGCTGGGCGGAGATGCAGATACCGCGAACAAAGCCAAAATCATCGAACTGCTGCTGTCTATCGCCCACGTGCCGATGGAGCGCGTACACACCATTCGCCTAACAGCCGAGACCCAACAAAGCCCTGAGCTGTGGCTACGCAGCTTCAACGGTGAAAAATGGCTGTATTTCAATCCGGAAAGCGGTGAGCAGGGTTTGCCAGTTGATCGCCTCGTTTGGTGGGTCGGCGACGACAACCTAGTCAACTTGGAAGGCGGTAAACAGGCACAGGTCAACTTCAGCCTGAACAACAGCGAAATGAACGCCATCCGCCTGGCCAAGCTGACTGACGAAAATACCGACGCTGGGTTCCTCGAATACAGCCTGTACGGCCTGCCGCTGCAAACCCAGCAGACCTTTATGATCATGGTCATGATCCCGATCGGCGTATTGGTGATCCTGATCCTGCGCAACCTTGGCGGCCTACAGACACTCGGCACATTCACCCCGGTACTGATCGCCCTAGCCTTCCGCGAAATGCAGCTGGGTTACGGCATCATGTTCTTCACCATCATCACCGCGCTGGGCCTATCGCTGCGCTCCTACCTTGAACACTTGAAACTGCAAATGCTGCCGCGCCTGTCAGTGGTACTGACCTTCGTTGTCGTGCTAATCGCCGCAATCAGCCTGTTCAGCCACAAACTTGGGCTTGAGCGCGGCCTATCGGTAGCGCTGTTCCCAATGGTGATTCTGACCATGACCATCGAGCGCCTGTCCATCACCTGGGAAGAACGTGGTGGTGGCCATGCCTTTAAGGTCGCCATAGGCACGCTGTTCGCCGCCACCCTGGCGCATTTGCTGATGAGCGTGAAGGAGCTGAACTACTTCATCTTCACCTTCCCTGCAGTGCTGATGATCATGGTCGGCTTTATGTTGGCGATGGGTCGCTACCGTGGCTACCGCCTGACCGAACTGTTCCGCTTCAAAGCCTTCCTCAAGGACTAATGCCATGTTCGGTCTGATCAAGACGTGGAAAGCCCTTGAAGCCAAAGGCATCATGGGCATCAACCGACGCAACGCGGACTACGTGCTGAAGTACAACAAACGGCACCTGTACCCGATCGTCGATGACAAGATCATCACCAAGCTGCGCGCCATCGAAGCGGGCATTGATGTGCCCGAGATGTATGGCGTAATCGATACCGAGAAAGGCATCGACAAGCTGCGTGAGATCATCGGTGACAGGCCAGACTTCGTGGTCAAGCCAGCGCAAGGCGCTGGCGGTGACGGCATTCTGGTAATCGCTGATCGCTTCGAAGACAAGTACAGAACTGTCTCGGGCAAGATCATCAGCCATGAAGAGATCGAGCACCAGATCTCCAGTATTCTCACAGGGCTCTATTCCCTGGGCGGTCACCGTGATCGTGCGCTGATCGAATACCGGGTAACGCCGGACCAGATATTCAAAAGCATCAGTTACGAAGGCGTGCCGGATATCCGCATCATCGTGTTGATGGGCTACCCAGTGATGGCCATGCTGCGCCTGCCAACCCGTCAGTCCGGCGGCAAAGCCAACCTGCACCAGGGCGCCATCGGCGTAGGTGTTGATCTGGCCACCGGCATAACCCTGCGCGGCACCTGGCTGAACAACAAGATCAGCAAGCACCCGGATACCACCAACGCGGTAGACGGCGTACAACTGCCTAACTGGGATGGGTTCATGAAGCTAGCCGCTGGCTGCTATGAGCTGTGCGGCCTGGGTTATATCGGTGTGGACATGGTCTTGGACCAAGACAAAGGCCCACTGATTCTCGAACTTAACGCCCGCCCCGGCCTGAACATTCAGATTGCCAACGACTGCGGCCTGACCCATCGCGCTCACGCCGTTGAAGCGCGCATAGCTGAACTGAGCCAAAAAGGCATCGTAGAAACGGCGGAAGAACGCATGCGCTTCTCCCAAGAGTTATTTGGGCACATCTCGGCCGCCCAACTCTGACAATTGAAAGCCCTAAAAAAGCCCGGAAAGTACCGGGCTTTTTTAGGGCTGCCGATTAGCTACTTCAGCGCACAATTGCCAGTTCAAACGCCCCTTCGTCGCTATGCGCATGGCTCTGCATGCCGGCTTCGTCCAGCGCCAGCGCCTGCAAGGGCCGCTTGTACGGTTTGTTATCCAGAGTATTCAGGCTGCGATCCTCATCGGTGGTCAACAACAGCACGTAGCGCTCACCAACTGCTGCTCTGACCGGCACAGTGCCTTCAATAAAAGCGTAGCTGTACCAGGTTTCAGCATGCAGTTGATACACCGCGTCACTGACCAAACGTGTTGGCTGCTTGTCTTGATCAAGGAACAGCAAAGAGGGGTAGGCCACTTTTTTATTGGCAAAACTGCGAACGCGCAAACCGAAATCATATTTCGAACGCGGCAACTTCAAGGCAGCGTAATAGCTTTTGCCCATTGGGAAATCGAGACTGGGGGAAAAGCGATTTAGCTCCTCGTAGCGCGGTTCATCAGCACTCAGTGGGGTGAAATCATCTTCGTTCAGTTGGCCACAGCAACGCTCGACCAACTCCTGATAACGCCCACTAGCCTTCGCCTCTGTTCCGGCAAGCAAAGCCTGCATGGCGGCTGTCGGTTGTCCGTCCAGGCCTGGTAGCGCCTGCTGCTTACCCTCAAAGGTAATTTCCCGGCCCTGGGTTAGCGGGACACTTTGCAAGGCTGGTGCCGGCGGCTGACCACCTTTGGCAGGCACTGTGGAATTGCGCATGCGCCCCTGCTCATCGACCCACGTGAAATAGCGACCATCCTGCCCACTCTTGGCAAAATCACGCCCCTCGAGCACATCCGAGTTGATATAGGCGCTGGAGCGCTCGCCCGTTCCTAGCAGAACTTCATTACCACCAGCCTGAACTTGCTGACCGGCGTAAAAACTATTCTGCAGATTGCCACTGGCATCAACCCAGGTGAAATAACGCCGCTTGCTCTCACCATTGCTCTTGCTGCCTGGCCAGACGGAGGATGTCTCGTCGTGTAAACGCGCCTGATCGCTGCGCTGGATATTGCTCGCTGCAGCACGCTGGTGAACGGCATAATTTTCACCAACGAAGGTATTGTGCACCCGCCCCTCGTCATCAACCCACGTCAGATAACGACCAGCGGCAATGGCCTGCATGGTTACCAATAGCCCGAAGAGTAGCCATAGCGCGCGCATAGCAAAAACCTAAAAAGTAGTGCGATAGGTCAAGGCCATAACATAAGCTTTAACACTGGTTTTCACATCAAGATCGGCATAAGGGTTGTACACCATGCTGTCGATATCCGAGCAGTTGATATTACAACTGCTGCGCGCGGGGATGTTCTGCTTGCTAACCAGGTAATTGAAGCCAAGATCAATCACCGTGTCCTTATCCCACTGATAACCCAAGCCAAGCCCGTAAAGCTTGGCGTCGCCCAAAGGTGCCAAGACATCAGCTTTGTTACCTGGGATGGCCGAAGGCCGCGGCTCGTAGCCCATCCGCAGGCTCAAGCGATCATTAACCTGATATTCAACACCGATCGCCCAACTCCACACCGACTTATAACCTCGATCAAGGATAATACTGGTCGACGTGGCGTTTTCCGGCGAGAACAAGCTGGCGATGGTCAACACATCCAACTGACGATCAAACTCCAGCTCAAACTTGTCCCAAGCGGCATAGTCGGTCCACTTTACGTCCAGATTAATCTGTAACCGGTCATACGGTTTCAGCTTGATACCTGTCGCGAAGTGCGCGGGATAGGTCATGTTCAATGACACATTACCGCGCTCCTTCTGGAACAAGCCATCTGGGGTGATGGAGTTGAAGACTGCCCCAATAAACGAGCCATCCAGTCCCTGCCAAAAGCCTTGCCAGTCTTTGGAGTACTCAACCACATACTTACCTTTCAGGCGCATCTTGGCTTCGCTCTGATAGACCGCCCCAAGCGCAAACCAGTCATAAGGCTCCCAGAGAAAACCGACGTTCCAGGTCGGAGAAAGCGTTTGCTGCATGTCGACGTCGATATTGGCAATATCAGTGAATGGCCCAAGCTCACCACCACAGATATTCAGAAAAACCTCGAACGGATTACCATCAACCTCGCACAACGCATCCTGAGCGACCCCAACAAATCCGGTGAGAATTCCCGGTGCCCGGAAATCCTGGTTAAGCGCCATGGCCTGATGTGAGAAACCGACAGACAGGCCAACCGAAAGCTCATCATTAACCTGGTAGGCCACCGAGGGGGAGAAATAGGTCAGCCGCTGAATCACCAATTCTTTGCCCTGATAACGCCCTGGATCGTCATCGCCACGCGAGAACCCAAGCGCTTGTGGCGTGTACATATTGGTTGCAAAGGTCAGCTTTGAGCCCGGAGGGTTTATCGACAATCCAGCCAACGGGGCAAACAGTAAGGGCAATTCAGTGGCTCCCCCAACCCCAGGTAGGTACATCATAGCGGCCCCAGCCCGACTGGACGAATTGGCTACCGGGTCATTCTTCAAGCCGAGAAAGTTACTGCCGTAATCGGAAGGCGCATCAAAATCGGCCCGGATATCCATCATCCCAGCGATGAATTTCACCGTAGTTTGCCGCCCCTTGAGCTTGGTCAGGGCTGCCGGGTTGTAATGCACGGAGTCGATCCCGACAAAGTCTGCGGTCACCGCATTACCCAGAGCCATAGCCTTTGGGCTGCCAATAGTCAGGTTTTGTGACAGTTGCGCCTGAGCCAGCCCTGCGAAGAGCGTAGCGGCCCCACATAACGCCTGCGCAAGCAGCGAAATACGCATATTCATTGATTACACGCTCGCGTCTATTGGGCCTTCAGGCCTTTGATATCCAAAGGCATGGAGATGCCCAAGAGCACATCCGGCGAGTCCTCGGTCATGCCGAAGCCGGCATTGACGTTAACGATGTAATCCGGCGAGGTGCGTAAACCCAACGAGAAGTTCATAACGGCGCTAGTTTGACCACGCCCTTCAGCCTCACCATCAGCGAACGTGAAGGTAGGTTTCAACGAATGCGACATCTGGTAGGAAGTCGCCAGCGATACGTCATAAGACAAGGCGTAGGCAAAGCCCATGCTCAAAGAGAATGACGAGCCAGGGTCAACTTTCTCAAGGATGCGACCACCACGTACCTGACCAATACCGGTGATAGGCAGGTTGTAGGTGTAACCAAGCGAACCGAACAACACCACGGGGTCAATCACATATGAGAAGTTCGCCCCACCACCCAAGCTGTATGTGCCGCTGCCGGTAGACAGATCACTCTGCGAGTTGATGTCGTAAGGACTGTTACCTGTTGGTAGCCCCAGGGTTGCGTAGAGGGTTGTAACGGGTTTGCCGCGAACAGACGTCCATGGCTGCCAACGCAGACTGGCGGATATATCACCCAAGCTGTAGGCATTCAGATCACGCTCGGTATCGTATTTGGCGACCATAGGCAGACGCACGCTGAACGTCAGGTTGTCCCACACGCCATAGTCGAAGGTGAACGAGCTGGTAAAGGTATGCTGCGCCTCACTCTGCCCGACCACACTGAACACATTATTACCGGTACGCACCGTTTCAATAATCGTGTCGCGCAACAGGGAGTAGTCGAAACCATAGGTCAGCGTTCGCTCACCCTTTTTTAACAGGGTGTAGCTTTTCTCTGCGGCTTGAAAAACTTCCGCCAGTGCCTTAGCACTGTCAGCATCGTCGTCCTGCTTACTCAGGGCATCACGGGCCTGATCGACTGAAGCCGGATCGGCATAAACCTCTGCACTGGCAGCACCTGCCAGTATGGCCAGCCATACACAACACGACACTCTCATGGCACAGCCCCCTAATATTATTGTTATGCCGGGCATTCTTACTTGCGTCGGATATAGCGAATATCGCCCCCCGAACCCAGTTCCGTGGCCTGGTTATCGGTGAATTTAGTCATTTGTGGAAACTCACGAAACGCCAACAGGCTGACGGTACGATCATCAATAGTGCGTAAATCCTTCTCGCTCAAGGCAAGGGCATTGGGCGGCTCGTTACCATTGGGGAAAATTACGAAGACCACGTTTTGGTCCCAGATTTCCTCAAAGCGCGTGCGGGTAAAGCTGATATTGCCCAGCGCTGGATCAGCAACAAATACATGGTCGTTATAGACATCACGCACCACCACGAAGTGTTTGAACCCGGCGTACTCAATAGGCACGATGGCCGGATGCTCAAGCCCGTCAAGGTCGGCGAACACCGCACGAAAACCACCGCTTTTGTAACCCAGCGCAGTAACGAAGCGCTTCATATCGAGCAAAGAAAACCCACGCCGCTCAACAATCTTGTCGGCCTCACCAAAGCGCAATAAGCCCTCCATCACCTGGCGTTCTTGCAAGTTGCGACCGAGAAAATAGTCAAGTAAAGAGGTCAATGCAGCAGAACCGCAGCTGTAGTCATAGGCCTGGCGAATCACGTTACGAAACTGCAACTGGCTTAGCGGCTCAACCGTTACGCTCTCGCTCGCTGGGCCGTTCGGCAGCAAGTACTGATTGAAATGCACCGTACCCGGTGCAGGCGGCTTGGTATCCACCGCTTCGGTGAAGCCCCACACGCCGATCAGACTACCTAGCAGAATCTCGATCATTCGCCCACTGCACTCCAGTCCACCAAGAGAAAAGCCTTACCGGCCGAAACCGGTAAGACTCTTCAACACATGGAACAACTATGCGAACTTAGTGGCCCCAGACTTTGACCGTAGTACCAGCCATGTTCAGATCAGAGATTGCCAGGGCGCCGATGCTTGCGCCAGAGCCCATACGAATGGCCCCAACTTCCAACTCGCCAGTGATAGCCGGCAGGCTAATTTGCAATTGCTGAGTATCAACAGTCGAACCAGTAGGACCGATCGCAGTGGTCACTACGTCAACTTTGACCGGAGCATCATCGGCGATATTGAAACCAGTGAAGGTAATGTTTTCCAGATTCAGGGAGCCGCCACCGGTATCAGTATCGGTGTAGCTGATTTTGCCGATGCTGCCGTTGAAGCTACCGGAAATACTGATACCGTCCTGACCGGTTACGGTCGCCAGAGCAGAGTCATCCATGGCCTTGAGTTCGGCCTGAGCCATGAAAGGAACAGCCAGAACGGCGGCGGCCAGAGCCAGTTGCTTGAGGGTTTTCATTGTTATTTTCTCCACAGTTCACTTATGGGTTGTCCCCGGCAGGCTGCTCTGGACTCCTGTCCGTCTCAGCTACAGCGGCTCACGCCACTCACCAGGTCTGACACTGCTTCCCTATTCGCGTCAGGCTTGGAATCGTGAAGCTACATGCTTCTCGTCCTGGCACTTAAGTTACTGCTACTGCCCCTAGCTGCCAGCCCATCCAAGGGATGGAGCGCTAGCGCTCCTCCCGCTAAAACATCGCCCGGCATCAAACTTCGCTCAACAAGCCCAAACTCTTACCCTTCAACACTGCCTGAGTACGACTACGCACACCCAGCTTGGCGAACAAGTTGTGCAAGTGCCATTTGATGGTGGCCTCTGACAAATGCACCGCTTGGGCGATATCACGATTGGACAAACCCGCCGCAACAAATCGTAAAATCTCCCGCTCACGATGGCTAACATC
This sequence comes from Pseudomonas sp., assembly GCF_046581935.1. GTDB lineage: Bacteria > Pseudomonadota > Gammaproteobacteria > Pseudomonadales > Pseudomonadaceae > Aquipseudomonas. Next base: position 35,024 of record NZ_JAYGFK010000021.1, on the reverse strand, counting down.
TTGATTTTCATCAAATGTTTCCAAGTCTATCGACAACCGACGGCATTGTTCGCGCAGTTGTTCAGCCAGTCCCTGCCAGACGCCGGCACGCTTCGGCTCGGCCTTGTACCAGGCATCCCAAAGCGGCAACAACCACAGTGCATCGTCGAGGAACATGCGCCGATAGCCACTACTCCAGGCGTCCTCTAAGGTCTGTTTAAACAGGACAAAGGCCTTCTCGCTGTTACCTTTGCGCCAATACGCCACAGAAAGTAACAAGGCCAAGCGCAAGCGCCGATCACGCAAGTGTTCCGCCGTCTGTTTGGCCAGGCTGGCCTCAAGCATCGCTTGCGCCTTGTCAGCACGCCGCTCACTCAGCGCCAAACGTGCTTCAGAGAGCGCCAATACAGCTTCAGCACCGGCATAGCGCCCCGTGGGTAGAACAGATAAATGCAGCTGCAGTTGTAGACAGGTACGTTCAGCCTCGTTCGGGCGGCGCAACCACAACAAAAATTGCACCTTACAACTCATGCCGAGGGCATAAACCCGCTCATAACCAGGGCCATGCAACCCGCCCAGCCACTCATCCAGCTCAGACAGCGCCGACTCGCCTTCCCCGGCAAAAAAACGCGCCTTGGCCATAACCAACTTGCCGCGGCTAATCAATTCAACTGGCGTAGCTACATCACGCCAAGTCGAGGCAAGCGGCAACTCAGCAAGAATCGCTGCATGTCGGTCCTGCTCGTAGAGCAAGTCGGCATAAGCCAGCGCCAGCGGCCCACCGACCCGGCTACGCCGACCGAATACCTGTTCGACCCGCGCCCGTGCAGTTTCCGCCAATAGGCGACCACGCTCGGGCTGTCCCATTTCCTTACAGATCAGTGACTCAATCAGGCTAACCATTACATGTAAGTATTCGCTATTGGCCTGCTGCAGGTTGTCACGAGCCACAGCAATCGACTTGGCGGCCTCGCCAAACTCATCCAATAGCGCGTAGGCCGCCGCCTGAATGCAGGACAGGCTGGCACGGAAGATAGGCTGGTTATCCGGCACCAAGGCCAGCCAATGGCGCGCAACTTTCAGCGCCGCCTCCAGCTTGTCCTGGTACAACAGCACCAGCGCCTTGAGCACCTGGGCCATCGCCAGCAACATAGCCAGACCAAAGTGCATGGGCTTACCGCGCCCCTGCATCAGGTGCGTGCTGACTTCCTCAATTAACGCTTCAGCCTCAGCGTACTTCTGCTCGAATGCCAACTGCCAGGCATAGAAAATCTGAAACACGGGGTGTTCACGTATGACTTCGGCCGGCATCTCCTTGATCACAGCAAGAATGCCGTAAACCTGGTTGCTGGCAACCAGGCTCGCCCCCTGACGCTCCAGCAGCTCGGCGGCAAAACCGTAATCACGTGCGCGCAGGGCGTACTTGATTGATTTGTCCGCCAATTCATGGCTTTCACACCAGCGCGCCGCTGCATGCAGTAAATGCGTGGGGTCACCAGCCCGGCTTAATCGACTCTGCAGAAACTCAGCAAATAGGTGGTGATAGCGAAACCACTCGCCCTGCTCGTCCAAGCCGATGATGAACAGCTGCGCTGCCTGCAATCGCTGTAGCATCTGCGCGCCATCGCTGCGACCCGTCAGGGCATTACACAGTTCTGCATTGAACTCATCGAGCACCGATGTCTGATCAAGAAACTGCTGCTGCTCCTTAGGCAAATGATCCAGTACATCCTCAGACAGGTAATCGGCAATATTGCGCTCGGTACCAGACAGCTTCGCAAGGAAAACACTTCGCTCAGGATGCCGAGCCAGCGCCAGAGCCACAAGATGCAGAGCCGTCACCCAACCTTCGGTACGCCGGTGCAGCAAGTCCAGTTCGGCGGAGCTCAATTGCAGTTGCTTAAGCTCATGGAAATAGGCTTCCGTTTCACTACGGGTGAGGCGCAGCTCATCCGCATTGACCCATAACGCCCAAGGCACACTAACTGGCGTCTCGCCCAACAAGCGTGGCTGATAACGCGTGCTGGCAATAACTCGTACATTGCCCGGAAGTAGCTTGAGGAAGTTATTGAGCAATGGCACCAGGTCGACATGCTGCACACGGTGGAAGTCATCGAATATCAGGTAAAGATCGCCCTGCACTTTCCTCAGATCATCGACAAATGAATCCAACAGCGCCTCATTGGGAACGCTTAGATCATCACTCAGCAGACGTGAGGTCGTCGCGCCAAAGCCCGGTAACTGAGCCTCAATGGCTGCAATCAAGTAATGCAGCAAACGCTGTGGCTCACTATCGGCTTCATCGCAGGACAACCAGGCAACACTCGCCGCGTTTTCTAGCAAGCGCAGGCGGAACTGACTGAGCACCGTACTTTTGCCGAAGCCAGCAGGTGCACTGAGGAGGATCAGGCGCTGCTGGCGAGCACTGAACAAGCGATCCAGCAAAGCGGCGCGCGCCAACAAAGGGCGACCACTGGAGTCAGCAGGAAAAAGCTTGGTACGCAACAACGGCAACGTTCCCTGACGGGGAGATAATTGGCTATTCATAGGTCTAGAAGACTCAATTCTCGGGCACGCCGGATAGCTTGTGTGCGGTTACGCACCTTGAGTTTTTCGTAAATGTTATGCAGATGCCATTTAACCGTACCCAGTGCCAGTGCCAGCTGTTGGCCAATTTCATCATTCGACATACCTTTGGCAGCCAAACAGATTACTTCGCGCTCACGCTCGGTAAGCCCCTCTTCAAGCACTTCAAGCGATTGCCTGGCACTGCTGCCAGGCCAAATAGCCAACAAACTGCGGATAAACCCCTGCAACGCAGGCTGGCGCTCAGCAGCTTCCAATTGCTGAAGCAGCAGACGAATGGCCTCGCCCTCCTCGATAAAGATACTGCGCACGCCTTCGCGCTCAGCACCGATCAGGCACTGCACTAACAAGCTTTGCGCACGCTCCTGATAACCAAGGCGCTGGTAACTAAGCGCGGCCAGCAGGTCGAGCCGCAAACGCTGCAAGCCATGCCAGTTATCCAACAACATGCCGCGCAACTGGGTAATTTCATGCAGGGCTTCACTGTAGTGCCCGCGCGCTTGCTGCAAACGAATACGCGTCAGGCCGCGCACCCACAGCACAGGGTTGAAGCGCATGTGCTGGTATTGCTCCGCGAGCTTATTCCAGTCGACCGTTTTCAGGCGCTGTTCGGCGCGTTTAAGCCGATCCGCCGCTGGCTCCTGAAGAATCTGTACCACTTCATCGGCCACCGCCTGGGCATAGAACCGCCAGGACTGGTTGCGCGCCGCCAGGTTTTGCATCAGCACCAAGCTGGCATAGGCATCCTTGGGGTTGTCCTGCATGCGCTGCACATGAGCCATGCACAGCATGCCCTGGGCATAGAAATCAATCGGGTTGATCACATCGACCGTGGCCAGCGCCCAGCGCAAACGCTCCTCGATACCGTCAAGGCGGCCCTGGCTGTAGGCGATTAGGGCCTCGGTAATGGTGGGTAGCGCCAGAGCTCGAGATCTGTCGGAAAACCAGGGAATAACGCGCGCGCGCAACTCAGCAAACAACAGCTCAGCCTGACGGATCTGCCCTTGCTCGAGGCTCAACATCACCTCAACGTTCGCCAGCTGCATGCCTAGATAGCGCCCCTCCAGAAAGTGGTTGCGCTGCTGAGCCAGGGCCAGCAAGCGCTTGGCCTGATCAGGCTGACCGATCATCACATTGGCTAAGGCACCAACGATAAGCATCGCCACTTCAAGAAAAGCCGTATGCTGCCCCAGCTGCACCTCGACCCGACGCGCCAAAGCGATACAGGTCTGTAGGTCATCCTTTTGCAGCGCGATAACCGACTTGATCGCTAAAGTAGCCAACAGCTTGTCACTCAGCGGCCCGCCAGCTTTCGCCTCGCCCCAGCGCTCAAGCAACTCTTCGAGCATCCGATTGGCTTCCACCAGGCCAAGCTCAGCCGCACGGTTCCAGACATCAGCCAGCACCAGCATAGGAAAGCGTTCAACAATCTCGTCTGGCACATGCTGACGCCATTTATAGATCAGGTTGAGCTGACCACGGTTAATCAATTCCAGGCCGCAGCCATCCACCAGTGCCGCGAGCATTTCCGGGTCTTCAGCCAAACATGCATGCTCGATTGCCAAGTTTTGCATATGGTGGTTGGTGAACCACAGACTCGCATTGAAATGCAGTTGCTTGAAGCGCTCGGGGTCGCGCTCTTTCAGACGAGCACGCAGAAACTCAGCAAACAGGTTATGAAAGCGGTACCACTGACGCTCACGGTCCAGCGGCAAGAGGAACATCTGCATGGCTTCCAGTTCCTCCAGCAGCTGCTGGCCATCATGTCGCCCGCTCAGGGTATTGGCCAAGTCACCACTGAGTTGCTGAGCAACCCCTAGCGCAAGTAGCAGGTCCTGCTTATCCGCTGGCAACTGCTCAAACACGCTGCGCAACAAATAACGCCCCACCGCTGCCTGATCGGTACCCATATCAGCAATTTTTGCAGCAGCCTGAGGCTGATGACGTAACCATAAGCTGGCCAGGTGCACACCAACCATCCAGCCTTCGGTTTGGTGATACAACGAGGAAAATGCCACAGCACCAAGTTGCAAACCGCACCGCTGCAAATAATCGCGAGCTTCCGCCTTGCTCAAGCGCAACTCCTGCTCGCCGATCTCCACCAACAGCCCCTTGGCGCGAAGGGTGGCCAAATTAAGCGCCGGCTGCGAACGGCTGCCAATCGCCAGGGTAAATCCTCCGGGGGCAAATTTGATCAAACGATTGAGTGCACCAAGCAGCTCGGAGTCCTGAATCAGGTGCAGGTCATCGAGCACCAGCAATACGGAGGTTTGCAGCTGCGACAGTTCCACCAACAGGCTCTCCATTACAGCGGAGACAGGCACTCGCATGGTGTTCTGCAAATAGGCTAAAGCTTCATTGCCAAAGCCCGGTAGCACGTTGGCCAACGCTTCGATCAGTTGCAACAGAAAACGTGAAGGCTCATCGTCGCTGGCACCGAGCGACAGCCACACAACAACCTGGCCGCTTTGCTCGCGAGCATGAGCCAAGGCGATCAAAGCACTGGTTTTACCAAAACCAGCGGGGGCAGCCAAAAGCAGCACGCGGGCATGGGGGTTGGCGCTAAAAGCAGACTCAAGCTGCGGCCTGGCCAGATAATCCGCCGAAACTTGGGGCAGCACCCGTTTTGCGCGTAGAAGGCTTCCGGCAACAGGCCCGATTACGTCATCCATAGCCTTGACCCCGTAGAAGTAGTAATTATTGTTTTATGCGTTACATCTAACATCCGGGTACCCACCCATACTAATCAGCCCAAACATCCCAAGCAAACCCATGCCTCAGCCCTAGGATGAATGTTGGCGACGCTCTACAATCGGCATCCGCGCACCTTGAAAGTGTCATATGTCTACTTGTTTTGTACAGGCGCTGCCCTACTACGCAGACCCCTCGCGCTACTTCAGTAGCGTCATGCATGCCCCTGGCGCCGTTCTGCTGGACGCAGGTCGGCCGACCGCGCAGCGTGGACGCTATGACCTTATCAGCGCTTGGCCATTGGCAGAGCTGGCACCGATGCCTGACGAAACGGCCAACGCATTCCTGCAACGCTTGCGCCAGAGCCTCAGCGGCTTAGGTGAGGCCAAAGCGCCTGAAGATAATCCGCTGCCGTTTATCGGTGGGCTGATTGGCTACCTAAGTTATGACTTCGGCCGCCGGCTAGAGCAGCTCCCTACCCACGCAGCCGATGACCTCGACCTAACGGACGCTCGCTTTGGCCTATACGCCTGGGCACTGATTACCGATCATCAGCAGCAGCGCACTCAGTTGGTATTTCACCCGCACCTTGAGGTTGCCGAACGCCAACGCTTGAGCACGCTGTTCAGCACGCTGACAGTACCTGCAGTGCAGCCATTCAAACTGCTGAAACGTTTTACCTCAGACATCACTGAAGCCGAGTACCAGCAATGCTTCGCGCGGATTCAGGCCTATATCCAGGCTGGTGACTGCTATCAAGTGAATTTCGCCCAGCGTTTTCGGGCGAGCTATCAGGGTTCGCCGTGGACCGCCTACCAGGCACTGCGCGCCGCCTGCCCGACACCCTTCGCGGGTTATCAGGCGCTAGCGGACGGCGGCGCAATCATGAGCCTCTCGCCGGAGCGTTTCTTGCGTATCAGTGAAGGTCAAGTGGAGACCCGCCCGATCAAGGGCACCCGCCCACGCCATGGCGATCCAAAGCAGGATCTGGCCCAGGCCGCTGCTTTACTGGACAGCCCCAAGGATCGCGCGGAAAACTTGATGATTGTCGACCTGCTACGCAATGATCTCGGCCGCAGCTGTACGGTCGGCTCAGTAAGCGTGCCAGAGCTCTTTGCCCTGGAAAGCTACCCCAACGTGCATCACCTGGTCAGTGCCGTTACCGGTGAGCTGGCGGCCGACAAAGATGCTCTGGACCTAATCGCTGGAAGCTTCCCTGGCGGCTCTATTACTGGCGCACCGAAAATTCGCGCCATGCAGATCATCGACGAGTTGGAGCCAACCCGCCGAGCATTGTATTGCGGCTCGCTGCTGTACCTGGATGTACGCGGCGAGATGGACAGCTCAATTGCCATCCGCAGCCTGTTAGCCAAAGACGGGCAGATCAGTTGCTGGGGCGGCGGCGGCATCGTCGCGGACTCCAATGGCCAAGCCGAATACCAAGAGTCCATCACCAAGGTCAAAGTGCTGCTTGAAACACTTGAGCAGTTCTGTGACTGACACAACGCCTGCAGCAAGCGGTAGTCGATGCACTGCACAGAAAAAAGCCCGCGAGTGCGGGCTTTTCATGCCTGGATGATTACAAGCTCAGCTGGCGATTAGACGCTTTGAGGAACTCACGTTTGAGGTCTTCATAGGTGTGCACGGCCGGGAACTGCGGGAACTCACGAATCACATTGTCTGGCGCATGGAACAGGATGCCCGCATGGGCTTCGCTAAGCATGGTGGTGTCGTTATACGAATCACCCGCAGCAATTACCCTGTAGTAGAGGCTTTTAAAAGCCAGTACCGACTGACGCTTGGGATCTTTCTGACGCAGTTGGTAATCCACCACCCGGTCCGTCTCATCAGTAATCAGCTTGTGACACAGCAACGTGGGGAAACCCAACTGACGCATCAACGGCTGGGAAAACTCGTAAAAGGTATCCGAGAGAATCACCACCTGAAAGCGCTCACGCAGCCAATCGACGAATTCCACCGCGCCCTCCAACGGCTTGAGCGTAGCGATCACTTCCTGAATATCAGACAGCTTCAAGCCGTGCTCGTCGAGAATGCGCAGACGTTGCTTCATCAGCACGTCATAGTCAGGAATGTCCCGGGTGGTCGCTTTTAGCGATTCGATGCCGGTTTTTTCCGCAAAGGCGATCCAGATTTCCGGGACCAATACGCCTTCCAGGTCGAGACAAGCGATTTCCACAGGACACTCCTAACTTGGATTTATTTGAGAAGGCGGCACTCTAGCGGCTCCCCCAAGGCTCTGCAATGCAGAGCCTTATATTCAAATGAGAGGTCTACAAGGCACTTGGTTATTTAGCCGCATAACCAGCGTTTGCTACCATCGCCACACAAGACGCCCAGCGTCACCATAACTAGGAATTTAGCCTGATGAGCCACCCCTTCGACGCCGCCGAACTGGCGGCGAGCTATGCAAACAAGTCACCGCAGGACATTCTCAAACTCGCGTTCGAGCATTTTGGCGATGAGCTATGGCTGTCCTTCAGCGGCGCGGAAGATGTGGTGCTGGTCGATATGGCCTGGAAGCTCAACAAAAACGTCAAAGTTTTCAGCCTCGACACCGGCCGCTTGCACCCAGAGACCTATCGTTTTATCGATCAGGTGCGTGAGCACTACGGCATCAGCATTGACATTCTTTCGCCCGAGGCCGCCTCACTAGAGCCCTTCGTCAAAGACAAAGGCCTGTTCAGCTTCTACAAGGATGGTCACGGCGAATGCTGTGGCATCCGCAAAACCGCCCCACTGCGTCGCAAGCTCGCCACAGTAAAAGCCTGGGCCACCGGTCAGCGCCGCGATCAGAGCCCTGGCACCCGCAGCCAGGTTGCAGTAGTCGAACTCGACGCGGCCTTCTCTACAGCTGAGAACCCACTGTACAAATTCAACCCCTTGGCACAAATGAGCAGTGAAGATGTCTGGACCTATATCCGCATGCTCGAGCTGCCCTATAACAGCCTGCATGAACGCGGCTTTATCAGCATCGGCTGTGAACCTTGCACCCGCCCGGTATTGCCCAACCAGCACGAACGCGAAGGACGCTGGTGGTGGGAAGAAGCCACTCAAAAAGAGTGTGGCCTGCATGCTGGCAACCTGATTGCCAAGATCTGATTAAAACGCATTGCGTAAAACCAAAAGGCCAGTCGATGACTGGCCTTTTGGTTTTACCGATTCCGCTCAGGTCTTATCCACCGGTCGCTGGTGACGAACCATGTAACGCTCAACATAAGAGCACGATGGAATCACGGTGTAACCCAAGCGCTCGGCATACTGCAGCGCATGCTCGGTCAAGGCGGCAGCAATACCGCGCCCGCGCAAAGAGTTGGGTACAAAAGTCCGATAGATATCCAGAGTCTGCTTGCCCAGATCCATATAAGCCAGGTACGCCCGATCACCATCCACAGTGGTCTCGAATTGATGACCTACCAGGTCATGGTGAATGGACAATGCCTCGCTCATCGCAACTCCTCTATTAACCCACGCAACCCGCTTTTTGCTTCTACAGCAACCGGGTCATCAGCATCTCGTACCTATCATGATGTAGGTAATTTCCACGAGCTTATCAGGCCAAAACCTGCGAGGTCACGTGAATCAATGACTTAGATCATGCATCAATGCGCGCCGATCACCATAACGATCAGTTGGCGCCTCTGCCAGAAAGCTATTAGCTCTACTCTAAGTGACCATGCAGCAAAGAATACCGAAGTTACTTTCCTAGCATTTTCAACAACGGCAACAGCGACAAGGCGCTCGTACGTTCAGCACAAAAAAATCACCACGCCTCGCAGACTGATTATTTTTTAATCAAAAAATCGCAAACAGCTTACCAAGTAGGCAATACACAGAAAAAAACCTCTGCACCTTGCCTTACCTCCGTTTACTTACTACAGGTTACAGGTAGTATGTACGCCGGCCAATTTCCTATAACTAGGAAATTGCTTTTATGGAAAACCTCCACCTCATAGGGGAACACGATGAACAACGTTCTGAAATTCTCTGCTCTGGCATTGGCCGCAGTTCTGGCTACCGGTTGCAGCAGCATGTCCAAAGAAACTGAAGCTCGCCTGACTGCAACTGAAGATGCAGCTGCTCGCGCTCAAGCCCGTGCTGACGAAGCCTACCGCAAGGCTGACGACGCTATGGCTGCTGCTCAGAAGGCTCAGCAAACTGCTGACGAAGCCAATGAGCGCGCTCTGCGTATGCTGGAAAAAGCCAGCCGCAAGTAATAGCTCACAAGGCTAGGAAAAGCCGCCCCAGTTTCTGGGGCGGCTTTTTTATTGCCCGAAATTCAAACCAAAGCTAGCCCCCTAATCGGATCCAGAAAACTCTGAGTGAATATATCGTGCTTTCCAATCAGCAAAATCATGACCATGATCCAAGAATGACTGATGGTGGTATCAGCTCTACACCCCCCCACAAGTGACGCGCTAAGTTCGGTTGCATAAGCCGCTTCATTGATCAATCGGCTGCGTGAACTAGCGGATGAAATCGCCGCTTCTAGAAACACATGCCAAAGAGCGCATACAAGCCGAGACTATCCACGAAAATGTCACGTAAAGGTGAACCGCATGTGCCCAGCGGTCTGTATGCAAGAGGCGGCTGACCGCCCCATGCAACAGTTATAGAGCACATAGCCTTTCTAGGCCTGCACGTTTAGGCTTAGGCGCTTTGCGCCAGGTCCATCAACTCCCGGTTAGCCACAGCGTACATGGCGTAATCGGTGTTGGTAGCCGCGCGTAGCTCGCCCAGCATGACCTTCCAACGATCCACCAAGCGGCGGTGCTGATCCAGCCACACGCCGACACGTTCCTCGATGTCATCCGGCCCTTCGGCCATCTGCAGTACCGATACGGTGATGGCGCGCTGCTGCCAGTCCAGATCATCACGGAAGGCTTCACGGGCCAATGCCTGCCAGTTGTTCTCTACCGGCAGGCTGGTGACCTGCTGCAAGTACCAGGACAGCTCCAGCGAACCGCCAATGGCAAAGTACGCTGCCGCGACCCGAGCCGGCTCTTGCCCGGTTACATCCGACGCCTCAATGATCGGCAACAAGGTGTACAGATGGCTGGTACCGGCCACCACACGAGCCAGCTCTTCAGGCACACCGGCCTCGACATAAGCCTGGAAGCGCGCCAACCACTGTTCACGGGCCGGCCCTTCAAGCAACTCATCCAAACGACCAACCAACGCCTCGATACGCGGCGCAAAGTGCGCCACATCGCGAGCGGCATCCAGATCATTACGGCGATTACGCAGGAACCAGCGCGTAGCACGACGGCCCAGGCGCATCAGCTCGTCCATCAACTGCAGCTGCAGGTCGGCGGACACCTTATAGTCCAGCGCTTCGATCTGCTGCCACCAGTGCGGCAGACGGAACAGATCACGCACGATCACATAAGCGCCGGCGACATTCGCCGCACTCATACCGGTGGACTCCTTCAAACGCTGCACGAAGGTGATGCCCATGTGGTTAACCAGATCGTTGGCGATCTGCGTACTAACGATTTCGCGCTTGAGACGATGACGACGCATCGGCTCACCGAACTTTTCTGCCAACAGCGGCGGGAAGGCGGTCTCCATCTCACGGGCCAGATACTCATCGTCCGGCACCTGGGATTTGAGTAGTGACTCCTTGAGGTCGATCTTGCTATAGGAGATCAGTACCGACAGTTCTGGGCGCGTTAAGCCCAGGCCTTTGGCGGTACGCTCATTGAGCTCATCATCGGCGGGCAGGAACTCTAAGGCGCGATCCAATTTGCCGGCCGCTTCTAGGGCGCTCATCAGACGCTTGTATTCGCCGACCCGCTCACGCGCCCGGCGCTCAGCCAAGGACAACGCTTGGGTCTGTTTGTAGTTGTTACCCAGCACCAGGCCACCAACAGCGTCGGTCATCTGCACCAGCAGCTTGTTACGCTGCTTGCCGGTCATATCGCCAGCAGCAACGATTTCACCGAGCAGGATCTTGATGTTTACCTCGTGGTCGGAGCAGTCCACCCCACCGGCGTTGTCGATAAAGTCGGTGTTGCTCTTGCCGCCATTGAGGCCGTACTCGACGCGGCCCAGTTGAGTCATGCCGAGGTTACCGCCCTCGCCCACCACCTTGGCGCGCAGTTCGCAGCCATCAACACGCAGCAGGTCGTTAGCCTTGTCGCCGACATCGGCGTGGCTTTCCTTGCTGGACTTCACATAGGTGCCGATGCCGCCGTTCCACAGCAGGTCCACCGGAGCCTTGAGTAAGGCATTCAGCAGTTCGGTTGGAGCCAACTTGTCAGCGCTGATGTCAAAACGCTCTTTCATCTGCGGGCTGATAGAGATGCTTTTGGCGCTGCGCAGGAAGATCCCGCCACCGGCCGAAATCAGCTTGGCGTCATAGTCGGACCAACTGGAGCGCGGCAAGTCGAATAGACGTTGGCGCTCGACAAAGCTCTTGGCGGCGTCGGGGTTAGGGTCGATAAAGATGTGCATATGGTTAAAGGCCGCCACCAGTTGCAGGCTTTCCGACAGCAGCAAGCCGTTGCCGAATACGTCACCCGCCATGTCGCCGATGCCGATCACCGTCACATCATCTTTCTGCACATCGATGCCGCGCTCACGGAAATGCCGCTGCACCGAAACCCAGCCACCCCTAGCGGTAATGCCCATGCCTTTGTGGTCGTAACCTGCCGAGCCGCCCGAGGCGAAGGCGTCGTCCAGCCAGAAGCCATAGTCGGCAGCAATGCCGTTGGCGATATCGGAGAAGGTTGCCGTGCCTTTGTCCGCGGCGACTACCAGGTAAGGGTCATCGCCGTCATGGCGTACCACGTTCTGCGGCGGCACTACGGCACCGTCTTTCAGGTTGTCGGTGATATCCAGCAGGCCGCTGATAAAGATCCGGTAGCAGGCAATACCTTCAGCCAGAATCTCATCACGTGAGCCACCCAGTGGCATGCGCCGCGGGATAAAACCGCCCTTGGCACCCATCGGCACGATGACCGCGTTCTTCACCTGCTGTGCCTTCACCAGGCCCAGCACTTCGGTACGGTAGTCTTCCTCGCGGTCCGACCACCGCAGGCCGCCACGGGCGACGTCGCCAAAGCGCAGGTGCACCCCTTCAACACGCGGCGAGTAGACGAAAATCTCGAACTTCGGCGTCGGCCGAGGAATGTCTGGAATCGCCCGTGGATTGAGCTTGAAACTGAAGTAGGACTTGTTTTGCCCAGCTGCATCGGTTTGATAGAAGTTGGTACGCAGGGTGGCCTTAATCAGGTCCAGGTAGCGCCGCAGGATGCGGTCTTCGTTGAGCACCGCGACGTTATCCAGCGCGGCAAGAATCGCCTGCTCCAGCTTCTGCTGTTTGTCTTCCAGATCATCGGCAGTCAGTTTGCGCGCGAGATAGAAGCGCGTCTTGAACAGGCGCACTAACTCTTTGGCAATGTCGGCATGGTTGACCAAGGTGCTGGCAATGTAGCTGAGGTCAAAGCCCAGGCGAATCTGCTTGAGGTAACGTGCATACGCACGCAGCAGCGCCACGTCACGCCACGGCATGGCCGCCATCAGCACCAGCCGGTTGAAACCGTCGTTTTCGGCCGCAGCGCCGACGATATTGACGAAGGCACCTTGCAGGGTGTCATTGAGTTGCTGGATGTCGACATCCAGACCTTCGGCATAGGTGAAGGCAAAATCGTGAATCCAGAACTCGCGGCCGTCAGCTCGGCGCAGCTTGTAAGGGAACTCACCAAGCACGCGTAAACCGAGGTTTTCCAGGATCGGCAGCACATCCGACAGCGGCAGCGGCGTGTCCGCGTGGTACAGCTTGCAATGCAACTGTTGCTCGCCCTGAGTCAGCGGCTGGTAGAAGCTCATCACCAACTGACGCTCAGTGCTCAGGCTCAGCAAGTGCTGCATGTCCACCACCGCCGAATGCGGGGCAAAACGCTCGCGATAACCGGCTGGAAAACCTTCCGGGAACTCACTCAGCACTTCGGTGCCCTGGGCCTCACCGAGGCTTTCGACGATCAGGCTGGTGTAATCATCCTTCCAGGAGCGACAGGCCTGAATGACCTCTTTTTCCAGGCGTAGCGGATCAATCTGCACGCGGTTCGACGGGTCGACCTTGAGGATAAACTGCACCCGCGCCAGCACCGACTCAGAGAAGAACGTCCAGAATTCGCAATCAGTCGCCTGCAGACGGTCCATCAACACCTGCTGGATTTTCATGCGGGTTTCGGTGGAGTACACGTCACGCGGCACATAAACCAGGCAGTAGCAGAAACGACCATAGGGATCGCGGCGCAGAAATACGCGAATTTTGTTGCGCTCCTGAATCTGCACGATCGCCATGGTGGTGTTGAACAGCTCGTCCACTGGCGTCTGGAACAGATCATCGCGCGGCAGCACTTCGAGCACCTGAGCCAATTCTTTGCCCAAATGCGCGCTGCTTTCAAAACCGGAGCTCTGCTTGATCACCGCCACCTTGCGGCGGATAAACGGAATATTCCACACGCTTTCGGCATACACCGCAGAGGTGTAAAGGCCCATGAAGCGGCATTCCTTGATGACCTTACCCTTGGCATCCAGTTCGCGGATCGACACCAGATCTGGGTAGGCAGGACGGTGCACACAGCTCGGCACAGCGGCCTTGGCAAAGGACAACAACTGTGGCTCACGCAGATAGGCCACCGCCTCCGGTTCGATAAGCACCTCATCTGCCTTAAGGCCGGTACGTAAGCGCTTGGAGAGGCCCAGCAAGGTCTTCTCGTCGTACACAATGCTGCCGCCATCGGCGCTATCGACGACGGTAAATTCTTCATAACCAAGGAAGGTGAAGTGATCATTGAGCAGCCAGCTCATAAACACCTTGATCTCTTCCAGCTCAGCCCCTTCAACCTTGAGTCCGACCTGGCTTGGTTTGACTTTATCCAACCAGGCCAGCAGTTCTTTGGCCTTGGCTTTCATCGGTTGGAAGTCCGCCACGCTCAGGCGTACATCGCTGAATACGTCGTGCAGGGCTTTTTCCAGAACCTTCAACTCGCCGGCGTTTGAGCAGCGGTCGATCTCCAGGAACATCAACGCTTCCTGCTGTACATCCTTGCCCTGAGCACCTTTAGGCAAGATTTCCTGCAGTTCGCCGTTTTTGTTACGGCGCACGCTAAACACGCTGTTCTGCAGGGTGTGGATGCTATAACCGCGACGGTTCAGCTCCATACGTACCGAATCGACCAGAAACGGGATATCGCTGTGCAGAATTTCCACGGCGGTATGGGTGGACTGCCAGCCGTGTTTTTCATAATCAGGATTGAATACGCGTACTTCCGGTTTGGCTGGCGTAAAACGCTCAAGCAGCCGCCAAGATGACAACGTGCAGCCGACTAGATCCGAGAGGCGACGTTGGGTCAGCTCCTCAAGGGCGATGATGCCAAAGAATTGCTCGGCGAACAGGGCTACTTGTGGCAATGCCTGTTCACTGACGTGCTGCGCCAGGGCCGTTTGCAGGTGGTGCTGAAAATCGGCTTTGCTGGCCGCCGTAAAGAACGCCATGGGTGTGCTCCATTTGGCTTGTGATTTGACTAGGGCAGTCGCAGGTCATGACCGCTGCCATTACGTTGTAGTTCAACGTTAGCCCATGAAACGCCGATTACATTACCGAGAACGTCATGAGACAGGCGACAGGTACGACCCGCTGGTCACAGTTGCCCAGCGAGCTTAACGACTGCGGGCGGGTTGGCGCTTGCGAGGCTGCGACATATTGTTTCACCCCTGCACAACTATGGTGCAAAGAGCTACCAACATCACACCACGTGAACAGTCCTTGGCCGCCCATTGCGGGCGGCCGTCAGCGTCTTAATTGCCGCGCATCGCTTCGGGCAATGCCAGGACAATCTGCGGGAAAACGGTAATCAGCACCGCTGCCAGGACCAGCAGCAGGAAGAATGGAAAGCTGGCCTTGGCGACCATCCACAGGTTGTGCCCTGTTAGGTTCTGAATGACGAACAGGTTGAAACCTACCGGCGGAGTGATCTGCGCCATCTCGACCACCAAAATGACGAAGATGCCAAACCACAACAGGTCGATACCCGCCGCCTGTACCGCTGGCAACACCACTGCAGTGGTCAGCAGAATGATCGAAATACCGTCCAGGAAGCAGCCCAGGGCGATAAAGAACAGCGTCAGGGCGAGCAATAGCACATAGGGTGAAAGCTGCTTACCGATGATCCAGTCGGCCAATGCCGAGGGCAGCCCGGTAAAGCTCATGGCCGAAGTCAGGTAGGCAGCGCCGAGCAGGATGAAGAAGATCATGCAGGAGGTGCAGACCGCGCCCATCAGACTGGCCATAAAGGTTTCGCGAGTCAGCGCACCGGAGCACAAAGCGATCAGTAGCGCACCCACCACACCGACGGCGGCAGCTTCAGTGGCCGTGGCGATACCGGCATAGATAGAACCGATGACCGCAATAATCAGCCCCAGCACTGGAATAAGCAGTTTGGCGCGGCGCAGCTTCTCCATGAACGGCAGCGCCTCGCCCTCCTCTGGCAACTGATCGCGGTTGAATGCCGCCCAGAGCATAAGAAAGCCCGAGAAAATCACCAGCAGCAGTAACCCCGGCAGGATACCGGCGATAAACAGGCGGGAAATCGACACCTGCGCCGCCACACCATAAACAATCATCATGATCGACGGCGGAATCAGCAGCCCTAGGGTGCCAGCACCGGCCAACGACCCCATGGCGATGGCTTCTGGGTAGCCGCGCGACTTCAGTTCCGGCAGGGAGATCCGGCCGATGGTCGCTGCTGTCGCGGCCGAGGAGCCGCTCACTGCAGCGAACAAGCCACAGCCGAACACGTTGACGTGCAGCAGGCGACCGGGCAAGCCGCGCATCCAGGGCGCCAGGCCATTGAACATGTCTTCAGACAGGCGCGTCCGGTAGAGAATTTCACCCATCCAGATGAACAGCGGTAAGGCGGTCAGCGTCCAGCTGGCGCTTGAGGTCCAACTGGTGGAAGCCAGAATCGAACCTGCCGGCGCACCGGCGAACAGCTCCATGCCCAGGATGCCAACGCCTAGTAGCGACAGCGCCACCCAGACGCCCCCACCAAGCAGCACCAGCAGTGCCACCACCAGGGTCAGGGTAATTATTGTGTAGTCCACTTTTCACTCACTGATGCAGGCGGCAACTGCCGCGTGGAAAGGCTACCCCGCATAGGGGTCACTCGCTCATCACGGCGCTGGTGTCGGGGCTTTCAAAACGCTGACCGAGGCAGGTTAGCCACAGCCGCTCGGCCATCGCGACCGATAGGATCAACGTACCGAGCACCATCGGCAGCTGCGGCAACCACATGGGAATGGGCAGCAAGCCCGATGACACTTCACTGAATTCATAGGACTCAAGCACGAACAGAGTGCAGTACCAGGCCAGATAAAGAGCGATCAACAGCCCAACCAAAGTGCTCAGCACATCAGCCGCGCGCCGCCCGGCGGGAGGAAGCAAGCGGTAAAGCAGCTCGACACGAATGTGCGCGCCACGCTGCAAGGCATAAGGCAAAGCCATAAAACCGGAAGCAGCCATGGCATAAGCCGCGAACTCATCTGCTGCGGGGACCATGCTGCCAAACTGGCGCGCGACAATCTGTGCCACCACCAGTAAGCAGATAAGAACGAGAAATACACCGGACAACCACCCAGACAGGGTGTAGAGCTTGTGCAATGGCGCCATGACGCGGGGCTCCCAGGCAGGCGATTGAAACAACCCACCGGCAGGGGCGCGCCGGTGGGTTGCAAGGATCAGCGCGAGTAGGTGTCGAGAATTGCCTGGCCGTCGGCGCCGGCACGCTTGAGCCATTCCTCGGTCATGGTTTTACCAATGCCCTCAAACCCGCTTTCGACCGCAGCTGGTGCCTGCTCAGCGACCTGCATACCATTGTCGGCGAGGGTCTTTACCAGTTCACCGGTCTTCTCTTGCGCGATGGCCCAGCCGCGCTGTTCAGCACGTTCGGCAGCGGCGAGCACAGCAGCCTGGGTCGCTTCCGGCAGGCGGGCAAAGGCCCGGGCATTAACGATCACAAAGTTCTTCGGAATGAACGCCTTGACGTCATAGTAATAAGTGGAGAAATCCCAAGCCTGGGAGTCAACACCAGTGGTTGGCGAAGTAAGCATTCCAGTGATCATGCCAGTGCTGAACGCTTGAGGAATCTCGCCGGTCTGGATCACCGTAGGGACTGCCCCCATCAGCTCGGCCATGCGCGAAGTGGCCGGATTGTAGGCACGGAACTTCATACCCTTGAAGTCGCTCATGTTACTGATCGGCATCTTGCTGAAGATACTTTGTGGCGACCAAGGCATGGCGTACAGCAGCTTAATACCTTGCTTGGCCAAGCGTTCCTCAACAGCCGGACGGCTAGCTGCCCATAGCGCTTGAGCCTGCTCATAGTTACGGGCAAGGAAAGGCACACTGTCGATCTCGAAGATCGGGTCTTCATTACCCAGCACGGACATCAGGACATCACCCACCTGTACCTGGCCGGTCTGCACTGCACGCTTTACCTCAGGACGTTTAAACAACACCGAGTTGGCGTGGATGCGAATTTGCAGGTCACCGGCTGTGGTTTTTTCCACATCCTGAGCAAAGTCCTTGGCCACGGTGGTGATGAAATTGCCGTCCGGTTGTTCGACGCTCATGTTCCAGCGCTCGGCAGCGTGAGCACAGAGGCTGCTGAGGCCCAATACGCAAGCGATGGCCGATAGAGCGAAACGCGACGGGGTACTCTTCATGGAAGTTCTCCTGATCATTATTCTGAACGCGCTGACGGCGTCGTCATGGGAAGACAATTTCGAGTCTCAGTGCATCGCCGAGGGCTGTCCAACTAGAAAAACCGGGGGCACATGATCGAAAATCGTTATGAGACAAAATAAGGCGCAAACACGGCGACCGCACCAGTGCAGAGCATAACTTTCGTCATCCCCTGGCCCGTATGTAATGGGTTTAAACGTCCGTATAGCTAGGCTACAACACCCAGAAAAAACGCGGTGCCATAGCGCCAATCAGGCGCTTTTTTGCTCGCAGGCAGGGACTACTAGCGCCATCATCGCGCCGCCCATTTGTTCGGCGTAGTCCTGCAGCACCTCGCCCGCCAGAGCGATGATGTCCTCACTCAACTCCAGGCCAACCCCAGTTCGCCAGGTTGCCACAACCGGCAACGGCGGTGGTTCAGGCACATCATCAAGAATCGTCAGCAAGCCCTGCTTGAGCTCATCGCTGACCAACGCCGGCGGCAACGCGCCAACCCCGAAACCATCGCGAATCAAGCGGGTCATGGCGGCGATGGAGTTTACGCAGCTGATGCGCGGCGCACTGACATTACCGGCATGCAGCAGGTTGAGAATGTCCTGGTGGGGGCGCGAGTTCTTCGAAAAAGTAATGATGCGTTCGCGCGCCAGTTCACCAATGGCGGCATAGGGACGGTGATACAACGAACCCGTGGGAACAATCCAGCGCACCGGGAAACTGGCCATTTCCAGATTGCGCACACTGCTGTCATGCACCATGTCGGTCTGGAAGATGATATCCAGGTAACCCTTCTGCAATTGCTCGCTAAGGTTGCGCGCGGTGTCGGCAGTCAGCTCGATTTCCACGGCTGGGTAGCGCTCCATGATTTTTGTTACCAACGGACTCAGCCAGGTGTGAATAACCGTATCCATGGCCCCGACCCGAATGCGCCCACGCACACTGCCGGTGTCACTGATTGATTGCTTGAGCGCCTGCATGGTGTCGAGCATGCGCTCGGCATACTCGAGCACCTTCTGCCCTTCCGGCGTAAGCGATACGCCTTTTGAGTCGCGTAGAAATAGGCGAGTGCCGAGTTCATCTTCCAACGCGGCAATACGGCTGGAGATTGATGCTTGAGTGCTGAAGAGCTTCTCTGCGGTGAGGCGAAAACTCTTCAGGCGAGCCACCCAAACGAAGGTTTCGAGAAATCTGAGGTTCATGCTGCCGCGCCTTCTGCTGAGCCGTGATCGAGCCCTACCGACAGCAGGACATGTGCCCTCAGGCGTAGCAGGTTACATGCCAGCAAGCCTGCGCCAAGGCTCTGGCGGGCATCAGATTTTCCTATTGCCCCCCCCTGTTTTTTCTCGTTGGACGCTGCCGCAACACACTTCCAAGAATGTATCGGCGATACACACACCCTAAAAAAAGAACTTCCAATCGCGCCCTGCCAAGCAGCTGGTCAACGCCGCTGCGCGCTCCCAACCCGGAGACACCTGCATGACACCTCGCACCCAACTGGTCGGCCTACTGATGGCCGGCAGCGCCTTGCCGAGCCTCGCCCAGGCCGACTTCATCGACGACAGCAAGGCCAGCCTTGAGCTGCGCAATTACTATTTCAATCGCGATTTTCGCCAAACCGACGCCCGTGACAAATCGGCAGAGTGGGCACAAGGCTTCATCCTGCGAATGGAGTCAGGCTACACCGCTGGCACCGTCGGTTTTGGGGTCGATGCCATGGGCATGCTGGGGCTGAAACTAGACTCTGCTGATGGCACTGCCGGCAGCGGCCTGCTGCCAGCTGATGGCTCCGGCGGTTCGCAGGATCAGTATGGCAAGCTGGCAGTTACCGCCAAGGCGAAAATTTCCAATAGCACACTCAAGGTCGGCGCTCTGCAATTGCGTAGCCCGATCGTTTCAAGCAACGACTCGCGCCTGCTGCCGCAAACCTTTCAGGGCGCACTGCTGAATGTGCAGGAAATCGACAAGCTGACCCTGCAAGGCGGCAAGTTCAACCGCATCAAGGCCAACAGCTCCACCGACTACACCGACATGACCGCTAACCGCATTGGCGGCACCAGCGACTCGTTCATGTTTGGCGGCGGTGACTACAAGTTCACCCCTGAGCTCACGGCAGGCCTGCATTACGGCACCCTGGAAGACATCTACCAGCAGTACTACGGCACCCTGGTACACATGCTGCCACTTGGTGACGGACAGTCGCTGAAAACCGACCTGCGTTATTCGCAAAGCCGTGAAGACGGTAATTTCCGCAACATCGACAACAAAGCGTTTGGTGCGATGTTCACCTACACCCTGGGCGGCCATGCCTTCGGTGCCGGTTACCAGCGCATGAGCGGCGACGACCCCTTCCCCTACATCGCCAGCAGCGACCCGTTCCTGGTCAACTTCGTGCAGATCAATGACTTCGCCAATACCGAAGAGCGCTCTTGGCAAGCACGCTATGACTATAACTTCGCCAGCATCGGCATCCCCGGTTTGACCTTCATGACCCGCTACATTTCCGGCGACAACGTCGATGTTGCCGCACGCAGCTCCGAAGGTAAGGAGTGGGAGCGCAACATGGACATCGCCTACGTGGTGCAAGGCGGCCCGCTGAAGAACCTCGGGCTGAAATGGCGCAATGCCACAGTCAGGTCCAACTTCGGCAATGACATCGATGAGAACCGGCTAATTCTCAGCTACACCCTGGCGCTCTGGTAAAGGCGCACGCACGACGAGGCCGCAAAGGCCTCGTCAGCATTCTAAGATCGGCAAACAAAGCATGGACACGCAATCAAGTTGTATGACAACTTGCCGATTCCTGAGAATCATCCTCAAAGAAGATGGCGAGGCGTTATCGTGAGCTTTTTCCTGTCCTGGCAACAAAAATTCCGTGTTCTTATCGCCCTGACGCTAGTCAGCCTGAGCTTAATGGCCGCTGCGTCATATTGGGCTAACCAGCGTTTGAGCGCATCACTGCAAGCCCGAGAAAACGCCGGCAACTATGCCAGCAGCAGTACCGTACTGATGAATCAGTGGTGGCGCACCCATGCACAGCGCCAGCAACTGACCCCCAACAACCAAGCGGATTTCATGCAAAACCTAAGTAAGCTTGAAGAGCTTACTGCACAACTTATTACTCAAGCCAAAGACCTAAAAGATCCCGTAGTGATCGAGCATGCGCAGAAAATTCAGGCGATTATGGCGCAAGACGTGGCCCAACAACGGGCCTGGCTGAGTCTTAACCAGACCCTTGGCATGACGCCCTTCGACGGTCAGCGCAAAGCGCTAGGCGAGACTGCTAAAAACCTCGAGAGCATCACCATCGGTCTCATCCAGCCAGCCATCAGCAGTGCCCTGAGCAGCCAACGCGACTACCTCTCGACCTATGACCCAACCTTCGCCCAAAGCGTCCTGGCAGCAATCGCCGAGCTACAGGTCAAGGTCACGGACCTAGATTGGCAGGAAACCCCCATCGGGCAGAACGTCAACGCCTTCGCCCAAACCTTTGCCGAAACGCAGCAAAGCATTGGGCACATCGAAGAAACAAACCGCGCACTCGCGCAATTGGGCCAGCAGCTGCAGGCCAGTGTCGACGACCAAGCAAGTGACCTCGAAAGCGGTTTACTGATGCGTGCCAATCAGGCTGCCCAGCACGCTCAGCGTTCTGCGTTGTGGATTATGGGATTGAGCTTTTGCACCGTCGCCGGCCTGCTCACTCTGACCTTGCTCAATGCATCCCGCACCTTGGTTGCCCGTCTGCAACAAGCGACTCAGTTACTCAGCCAGGTGGCCTCGGGCAACCTCACTGGCACCCTGCAGGTTGGAGCCAACCCCAACGACGAATTCAACCAGCTGGCCACCGCGACCAACCGTATGATCCAGGGCATTGGCGGTATCGTTGCCCAAGTGGTGCAGGCCAACCAAGCGCTCAACCACCTACACCATCACCTCGGCGATGCAATGCTCGCGCTGGGCGACAACAGCACCCAGGTGGAAGAACAAACGGAACAGGCCGCCTCCGCATCGCAACAGATCAGCCTGACCCTCAACGACATGGCCCAGCGCACCGCCGAGGTGGGTACCGCCACCCAAAGCGCCTATACCGCCGCGCAAGATGGTGGTGCCGTAATCCAGGCCAGCGTGGACCGCATGGGCAAACTGGCACAATTGATCCAGGCGAGCCACGCCCAAGTCGATCAACTGGGTCAGACCAGCACCCGCGTCAGCGGCATCATCGATGTGATCAATAGCCTGGCCGACCAGACCAACCTACTAGCGCTCAACGCGGCCATCGAAGCAGCCCGGGCCGGTGACGCCGGACGCGGCTTCTCGGTAGTAGCCGACGAAGTCCGCTCGCTGGCACAAAAAACCGTAGCGGCTACGACCGATATCGCGGCCATTGTCGAGCAGTTCCAGCAACAGACCCAGCACATGCGTCAGTTGATGGGCAATGGCATGAGCTTGGCCGCCGACAGCGAACAGCACGCCGCGCAGGTCGCCACAGCTATTAACGCCATCACCCAGGCAATGCAGCGACTAACCGGAGAAATGAATCAGGTGGTGGTGGCAATCGAGGAAGTCTCAACCACCACCGATGAGATCGCCGGCAAGATGGACACCATCAACCTGCACACCGGCCAGAGCAAAGACCTGCGTCACACCCTGGGGCAACACACCGACGGTCTGTCGGCCCAGGTCGACGCGCTAAGCCGCAGCGCCCAGCGTTTTCAACTTGGCTGAAGTCCCTTAGGGCTGTTGCTATTTCAGCGCTGCTACGCGGCTCGCGATGAAACGGCAACAGACCCTAGCCCCGCGCCTGCACGGCGCCGAGCACCATCGAATTTTCCTATCCCCTGCGCGCATTTTAATTAGTTGGACGCCCCTGCAGTGGCGTTGAAAAATGACGCCACAGCTCAGCGCACGGCCTTGCCCGTACCAAGCACTTCGTTATCCCGCCGGCTCACCGGCGCGTTAGTCAGAGGACCCAGCCCATGAACAGCCTGCTACTGAACTGCGACATTGGCGAAAGCTTTGGCGCCTGGACCATGGGCCTAGATGCTGAGGTCATGCCCTTCATCGATTGCGCCAACATTGCCTGCGGCTTCCATGCTTCGGACCCCAGCACCATGCGCAAGACTGTAGCCCTGGCCATTAAGCATGGTGTGCGCATCGGCGCGCACCCCGCCTACCCGGATCTGGTCGGCTTCGGCCGCCGCTCAATGGACTGCTCGGCGCAGGAAGTTGAAGACCTGCTGCTTTATCAGATCGGCGCGCTGGAAGCGTTCTGCCGCGCCGAAGGCAGCCGCGTCAGCTACGTCAAACCCCACGGGGCCCTGTATCAAGACATGATGCGCAAGCCCGCCATTCTGCGTGCGGTCATGCGTGCGGTCGCCCGCTATGACGCCAGCTTGCCGGTGATGCTGATGAGCACCCGCGACAACAGCCAAGCCCAAGCCATGGGCGACGAATGCGGCATTACGCTGTGGTTCGAGGCCTTTGCCGACCGCGCTTACGATGCTGCCGGATTCCTGGTCAGCCGCAGCGTGCCGGATGCCGTGCACCACGACAGTGAGATCATCGTTAACCAGGCAATCACCCTGGCCAAGGGTGAAGCCCTTATCGCCAGCGACGGCAGCGCCCTGCCCCTACGCGCGCACACCCTCTGCGTGCATGGCGACAACGCCAGCTCCGTGGCAGCGGTCAAGCGCATCCGTGAAGCCTTCAATGCCTTGGCCCGAACATGAATGCCCCACGCCCCCGGCTGGAAGTGGCCGGCATCGATAGTTTGATCCTGCGCCTGTTCGAGCAGATCGACGAAAGCAATATGCCCTGGATGCTCGCCGCCAGTAGCCGCCTACGCGACGTCTTCGGTGCTGCGCTGATCGACCTGGTTCCCTCCTACACCACCTTGCTGCTGCACTACGACCTGACGTGCGTAAGCGCAGCCCAGGTCCGTCAGTACATTGATCAAGCCTTCGACGGCCTGCAGCCTGCCGACACCCGCAGCGGTCGCCTACACAGCCTGCCAACCTGGTATGACCGCAGCGTTGGCCCAGAACTGACACTGCTCGCGCAGCGCAGCCAACTCAGCGAAGCAGAGGTCATTCGTCGCCACAGCGCTCACCAATATCAGGTTTTCGCCCTGGGTTTTGCGCCTGGTTTCGCCTTTATGGGGCTGGTCGAACCGGCACTGGCCGCACCGCGCCTGAGCACCCCACGCAAACGCATCGCAGCGGGCAGCGTCGGCATCGCCGAGCGTCAAACTGCGGTCTACCCCGCGGTCTCGCCGGGCGGCTGGAACCTGCTGGGGCGCACCCCAACACGCCTGTTTGACCACGCCATTGAGGGCTATAGCTTGTTGCAACCAGGTGATCGGGTGCGCTTCGAGCCCATCGACCATGCCGAATTCATCCGCCTCGGCGGTGATGACAGCCCGCTGGAGATCACCCCATGACGCTGCCAACTGCAGCAGGGCTACACGTCCTGAGCAGCACTCCATTTATCCAGCTACAGGACGCCGGCCGCTATGGCGTACGCCACCTGGGCGTCACCCAAAGCGGCGCGCTGGACTGGGTCGCCCTGCGCTGGGCTAACTGGCTATTGGGCAATGCACCTGGCGCCGCCGTGCTGGAAATCACCCTGGGTAACCTCGAACTGCAGTGCGAACAGGACACTACTCTTGCCCTGAGCGGCGCCGACCTGGGCGCTCGCCTGAATGACGAGCCACTGCAGCCCTGGCGCAGTTTCCAGGTGCGCAGCGGCCAGCGCCTGAGTTTCGCTCAGCCGCGCAACGGTGCGCGCGCCTACCTCAGCGCTCCCGGCGGATTTATCGCAGCGCAGGTGCTGGGTAGTTGCGCAAGCAACCTGCGTGAAGGCCTCGGCGGACTGCAGGGCACTGGCGGCGCGATCAACAAGGGTGATCAATTGACGTGGTCGGGCAGCGTATCCAGCCTGCGCGAAGTGCCCGCCATACAGATCCCGCGCTACGAGCCCAAACCTCAGCTCGATCTGGTGATGGGCGCGCAGATTGCCGACTTCAGTGGGCAGAGCCTGTTTGATGCGTTTAATAACGACTGGACCCTGGACACCCGTGCCGACCGCATGGGCATTCGTCTGCTCGGACCAGTCCTGCAATGCCGACGTAGCACCATGGTCTCCGAAGGCATCCCGCTAGGCGCAGTGCAAGTTCCGCCCGATGGCCAACCGATCATTCTGCTCAATGATCGCCAGACCATCGGCGGCTACCCGCGCCTAGGTGCTCTGACACCGTTGGCCGTCGCACGGCTGGCGCAGTGCCTTCCCGGTGAAACACTACGGCTAAGACCCGAGGTACAGGAATTGGCTCAGGTACAGCATCAGCAGCTGCTTGCCACCTGGCGCGACATCGGCAACTGAGTACAGCGCATCTGCTGCCGCGACCGCCGCCATGACACCTGGCCTGAATCGCCAAAGGAGGCAGACATGATTGAGCTGCGTGGTATCGAAACGTTCTACTGGATCGCCACCCTGGGCAGCTTTCGCGCCGCGGCCGAAAAGCTGCATACCAGCCAACCGGCAATATCACAGCGCATTGCCCAGCTTGAGCGCGGGCTAGACACGTGCCTGTTCGACCGTGACAAGCGCGGCCTGCGCCTGACGACCAAGGGCCAGGCGCTCTTGGCTCACGCCGAGCGCATGCTGGAGATGAAGCACGACATGCTGCTGGTGGCGCGCGAGCAAAACGTGATCAGTGGGCGCCTGTGCATCGGCGTTGCCGAAACCATCGTGCAGACGTGGCTACCGACCTTGCTGGAGCGGATTCATACCACCTTCCCTGATCTGGTTCTGGAGATTGAGGTAGAAACAACGCCCGTCCTGCGCTCGCACCTGTTGGCGCGCCAAATCGACCTGGCGTTTCTTATGGGGCCGCTGGCCGAACCCAACATGGAAAACCTTGCGCTGTGCCGCTATCCCCTGGCCTGGGTTGCCAGTACCCAACTGCAATTGGGCGAGGAGCCCTTGTCCCTGGAACAGGTCGGGGCACTGCCCATCATCACCTACCCATCCAGCAGCAAGCCTTATCAGGTCGTACGCGACATGCTTATCCAACATGGCGTGCGCAAACCGCGCATGTACGGCTCAGCCTCACTGAGCATGGCTGTGCGCATGGCTCTGGATGGCATCGGCACCAGCGTTATCGCACCGATATTTCTCGGCAAGGAGTTGGCCGAAGGCCGGCTGCGCCTGCTTGAGGTGGACGCGGACGAGTTGCCCGAGCTGAGTTTTACCGCCAGTTGGCTAGCCGGCACTGACAGCCATGTCGCCGCGGCTATCGCGCGCCTGGCCGCACAGATTGCCCATGCTGCCCAAGGCGCAGCTGATCCATATTGCTTATGAGCACTAATGCGAACTACCGATTAGACAGCCATCGCCCCGTGCCATGAAATGAAAGCGTCATCTTTCAGCTTCGGAGTGCAGATGTTTGCTATCGCCCCCCCTGTCAGCCAGCAGGTTCGCTTGCAAGTTCGTCGCGGCGAACACCTTGCACCCACCGCCAACCTGGCACCTGGATATGTACAGGCCAACCTGGCGATCCTACCTGAAACACTGGCCGCCGACTTCCTGCTGTTCTGCCTGCGCAACCCTCGGGCATGCCCACTGATCGGCGTCGCCGATGTCGGCAGCCCGTATATCAAAACCCTTGGGCAAGACCTTGATCTGCGCAGCGACCTACCGCGCTATCGAGTCTGGCGCGACGGCGAGTTGCACGAAGAACCGAGCGATATCCATCACCTCTGGCGCGATGACCTGGTGAGCTTTGCCATTGGTTGTTCGTTCTCTTTTGAAGAAGCGCTATTGGCCGATGGCATCGACATTCGCCACATCAGCAGCGGCTGCAACGTGCCGATGTACCGCAGCAACATTCAAACCAGTCCGGCAGGCCCTTTCAGCGGGCCAATGGTGGTGTCGATGCGCCCAATGAAAGCCGCCGATGCAATTCGTGCCATCCAGATCACCTCGCGCTTTCCTGGCGTACACGGTGCCCCCGTACACCTGGGCGACGCCCGGCAAATCGGCATTAACAACCTCGACAGCCCAGATTATGGCGACCCCGTTGAACTGCGTACCGGGGAGATCCCGGTGTTCTGGGCCTGCGGCGTGACGCCTCAAGCCGTTATCGCGGCCAGCCGCCCGGCGTTCTGCATCACTCATGCCCCAGGGCACATGCTGGTGACCGACATTCTCAGCGCCCACCAGTCAGTTTTCTAGTTACGACACAGCCATCCCAGCCACTCCAGAGGACTGCTCCATGAAAACAACAACCGCCGTATTGGCCAGCGTAGCCACCGCCATTCTGCTCAGCAGCGTTAATGCCATTGCTGAAGAATTACCGAAAACTCAGCTCCGAATAGTCGGCGGCCTGAGCAACCTGACTGCTTATAACGATTACGAAAAACCGTTCTGGACCACCGCCATTCCCGAACGCTCCAACGGCCAGGTCAGCGCCGAGATCAAGGGCTTCAATGAGATGGGCCTGAAAGGGCCTGAGCTGTTGCGCCTGATGTCTCAGGGCGTGGTTGAGTTCGGCACCGCGACACTGTCTTACTTCGCCAGCGACAACCCGATTAACGAAGCCATCGACATTGCCGGCCTGGCCCCCGATGTAACGACTGCACGTCGCGTGACCGAGGCGTTTGAACCCGTCTATAGCGACTATTACAGTGGCAACGCCAATATCAAACTGCTGGGCATTTCCACCTACCCTGGCCAGGTGTTGTTCTGCAACGCGCCAGTGCAGAGCCTGGCAGACATCAAGGGTAAAAAGGTTCGCACCAGCAGCCGCACTCAAGCCGACTTCGTCGAAGCCCTGGGCGGCGTCAGCGTCACCCTGGCCTTTGGCGAAGTGGTGCCAGCTATGCAAAACAAGCTGGTGGACTGCGCCATCACGGGCTCGCTGTCCGGCTACTCGGCCAAGTGGTATGAGGTTTCCACCCACCTCTACGCCTTGCCGATCAACTGGAACCAGCAAATCCATGCAGTCAATCAAAAAACCTGGAACAAGCTTGACCCAAAGGTACAGACATTCCTGCAGGGCAACGTAGATACCTTGATTGACGATATCTGGAACGCGGCCGCACGACAGACGCAAGAGGGCTACGACTGCAACAGTGGCGCCGACACTTGCCCCTATCCGGTAAAAGGCAAGATGGTTTTGGTACAGCCGAGCGATGCCGACCGCGCAAAACTCGTGGAAATTCGCCAGCAGGTGCTTAACAAGTGGGCCGAGCGCTGTTCCGCTGCCTGCGTCAGCGACTTCAACAAAACCGTTGGGCAAACCCTCGGGCTGACTGCCAGCAAGTAAGTCGTACACGTACCGCTGCATGCGCGCCAGCCCAGGCAGACGCGCATCCATATAAACGGAGGCGAACGCCTCTTGGAGTACCCTGATGACCTCCTCCTCTCTGATTCCGCTAGCTCGTTTGCTAGCGGCTGCGGGACGCTTGTCACGCACCGCCGTCTGGTGCGGCGGCGCGCTAACTCTGGCCAGCGTACTGCTGATCACCTACGACGTGATCATGCGCAGGCTGTTCAGCATCACCGTCGGCGGCGCTGACGAACTGTCCAGCTATGCATTTGCTATCAGCATCAGCTGGGCCTTGGCATTCACCGCCCTGGAACGTGCCAACGTGCGGGTCGACGTGATCTATCAATATCTGCCAGTACGCCTGAGCGCCCTGCTCGACTGGATTGCCCTGGTCAGCCTGGGCGTCTTTTCGGTGTACCTCACCTACTACGCCTACGACGTGGCCATGACCTCCTGGCTCAACAACTCGGCTGCCAATACTCCGCTGGCAACACCGCTGTGGGTGCCACAAAGTCTTTGGGTACTCGGCCTGGCCTGGTTCTCAATGGTCCTGGCATTGATGCTGATTCGCGCCAGCGTCGCCCTGGTGACCGGTGATATCGCCACCCTGAAGCAGCTCTGTGGCGTCAGGTCAGCACAGGAAGAAGCCCAAGAGGAAGCCGCCACTGGCGAGCGTCTTGTTCGGGAGGCCAGCGCATGATCGCCGTAGCCCTGATCATACTGCTCACGCTGATCGGCCTGAGCATTCCGGTAGCCGCGGCACTGGGTGTCCTCGGCCTGATTCTCGACCCGCTCTACTCCATGCTGCCGCTCACGCGCGCCATGGGCGAACTGGCCTGGAGTTCAAGCAACGAATTTTTGCTGGTGGCAGTACCGCTGTTCATCATGCTGGGTGAAATTCTCCTGCGCGCCGGCTTTGCCGAGCGCATGTACGGCGCCATGAGCCTATGGCTGTCGTGGCTACCCGGCGGCCTGATGCACGCCAACATCGGTGCCTCAACGCTGTTCTCGGCGACCTCCGGCTCCAGCGTGGCCACTGCCGCCACCGTAGGCACCGTAGCCCTGCCGCAGATCAAGCGCTTCGGTTACAACGAGCCCTTGTTCCTCGGTTCCATCGCCGCCGGCGGCACCCTGGGTATTCTTATCCCGCCCTCAATCAACCTAGTGATCTACGGCGTACTAACCAACTCCTCAGTACCATCGCTGTATCTGGCCGGCATCATCCCCGGCCTGCTTATGGCCGCCATGTTCATGCTGATGATTAGCATCGCCTGCCTGGTCAAACCCCAATGGGGCGGGCAACGGGTACACGCGACCTGGAGTGCCCGCTTCGCCAGTCTGGTCCATCTGCTGCCACCACTGGGCATATTCCTGTTGGTGGTCGGTTCAATCTACGCCGGCCTAGCCACGCCCACCGAGGCCGCGGCACTGGGCGTAGTAGGTGCACTGCTGCTGGCGGCGTGCTTCGGCAAACTCAACCGGCAGATGCTCGCCGAAGTCGTGGAGAACAGCATGCGCGCCAGCGCCATGATCATGTTGATCGTGATTGCTGCCGGGTTCCTCAACTTCATCATGTCAGCCACGGGCCTCACCAGCGCAATCACCACGACCATCAGCGGACTGGGTGTTTCACCGATGTGGATGCTGTTGGCTGTGGTGATTTTCTATGTGGTGCTGGGCTGCTTCATGGAGACCCTGTCCATGATGATCACCACCATTCCGATCGTCGCGCCAATCATGATCGCCCTAGGCTTCGACCCAATCTGGCTGGGCATCGTGATTATCGTACTGGTGGAAACCGCGCTTATCACCCCACCAGTAGGCCTCAACCTCTTCGTGGTACAGAGCCTGCGCAAGAGCGGCTCGATGCAGGCAGTAATCCTCGGCAGCCTGCCCTTCGTTGCCGCGCTGTTCCTAATGGTTGCGCTGCTCGCCGCGTTCCCTGGTCTGGCGCTGTGGCTGCCCACGCTCTTCGCCAATTGACTCCCGCGCCGCGAGAAATATCTCGCGGCACACTCCCCCACTTAACGGAAGCATAACCATGAAACTCGATTTCTCCCTGGAAACCCCGACGGGCACAGAGACGCTGCAGGCCGACATCAAACAGTTGATCGTCGCAGGCTGGGCAGGCCGCGACATCCACGCCATCGAGCACCATATCGAAGAGTTGGCTGCCATCGGCGTACCCCGCCCTAGCGCAGTGCCGCTCTACTACCGCGTAGCCAGCAACCAGTTAAGCCAAAGCGAAAACCTGCAAGTGATCGGCAGTGAGTCTTCCGGTGAGGTTGAAGCATTTGTCTTCTCGGTGGCAGGCGTGCAGTACCTGAGCATCGCATCCGATCACACCGACCGCAAACTGGAGGCCTACAGCGTAGCCTTGTCCAAACAGCTATGCGTCAAGCCTGTAGCGCGCAGCGCCTGGCGCCTGGACGAGGTCGCAGACTATTGGGACGAGCTGCAGGTTCGTTCACGTATCATTGAAAACGGCCATGAGGTGCTCTATCAAGACGGCAGCCTGGCCACCCTGCGCAGCGCCACAGATTTGATTAACGGCTATAGCGGAAGCCCAGCACTCGACGATGGTTACGCCATGACCTGCGGCACCGTCGCGGTGATCGGCGGCATCCGCCCAGCGCCGGTGTTTGAGATGGAACTGTACGACCCACGTCGCCAGCGCAGCATCCGCCATCGTTACAGCCTATCGATCCTCCCTGAAGTGGCCTGAACTCGAGCAAGGAACCCACTATGCTACCGACCATCGAACAACTAGCCAGTGCCTTGGCCAGCGGTAAAACCAGCTCCGTCGAGCTAGTCCAAGCCGCGCTGGCGCGTGCCACCGACCCTGCCGGCGAAGGCTCACGGGTGTTCACGCGGCTCACCGCAGAACGCGCCCTGGCCAGCGCCCACGCGAGTGACCAACTGCGCGCTGCGGGCCTCAGCCGCTCGCCGCTCGACGGCCTGCCGATTTCAGTCAAAGACCTGTTCGATCTTGCCGGACAAGCCACAACTGCAGGCTCAACGCTGTTACGCGATGCCGCTCCAGCCAACAGCGACGCCATCGTCGTGGCACGCCTACAGGCCGCTGGCGCGGTCATTGTCGGCCGCACCAACATGACTGAGTTCGCCTACTCGGGCCTGGGTCTCAATCCGCACTATGGCACTCCACGCAACCCCTGGGACCGCGCTATCGGGCGCATTCCTGGAGGCTCCTCGTCTGGCGCAGCAGTTTCCGTCAGTGATGGCATGGCCATTGCCGCCATTGGCTCGGACACGGGCGGATCGGTGCGCATTCCCTCAGCACTGTGTGGCCTAACCGGTTTCAAACCCACGGCACGGCGGGTCCCCATGGACGGAGCGCTGCCTCTGTCGACCTCACTCGACTCTATCGGTCCACTGGCAGCCTCTGTACGCTGCTGCGCCATTCTCGACGCAGTCCTCGCCGGCCAGCCGCCCGAACTGCCAAGGCCCGCGAACCTAGCCGACAGTGTCTTTGCCATCCCCACTGACGTGGTGCTAGATGACCTCGACGACAAGGTGGCCGAAGCATTCGACGCTGCTTGCGCACGCCTAAGCGCCGCAGGCGCACGTATTCGCCGCATCGCCATTCCTGAATTCAACGCACTTACTGACATCAACGCTCGCGGCACATTTAGCGCCGCAGAGGCCTGGGCCTGGCACCATAAGCACATTCAGCGCAACGCAGCAGCCTACGACCCACGCGTAGTCTCACGCATCGCATTAGGCGAGAAGATCAGCGCAGCCGACTACATCGACTTAATCGAGGCGCGCCGCCACTGGATTGCTAGTGTCGAACAGCGCATCGTCGAATTTAGCGCCCTGCTGATGCCGACCGTTCCGCTGATAGCACCGAAGATTGAGGACTTACAACAGGACGAACAAGCCTATTTCCGCGCCAATGGCTTGATATTGCGTAACCCGACCTTTATTAACTTCCTCGACGGCTGCGCCTTGTCACTTCCCTGCCACGCGCCTGGTGATGCACCAGTGGGGCTGATGCTTGCAGCAGCAGGTGGAGCAGACCGAAAAATCCTGGCCCTTGGAATGGCTATCGAAGAAACAAGAGAGTTGGTGGCGACTCACAGATGACACTGCCAGCTGAGTGGCTACGATGATATGAGTAAAATTAACAAGGTAGGATTGTCAGCAAAGTGCACCACTTAGGTGTACTTAAACGCTGTCATACTTCAGATTTTTGACTGATAAATCCTTTAAAATCAAGGATTTATATATTGGAGGCAACCCCACCAGCCACACCTCGGCACACAATGTTCCCGCTGTGGCTGCTTCCTTCCGGATCTGACCAGGTTCACGGGTAATCGTTGCGAGGGGACCGGCAGGGCCACCATAACGCAGCTTGCCATAAGCAAGCCGCGCCATTGTACCGGCTTGAATTGAAGTTACAACTGTTTCAAACACTTAGCTAATTAAACGCGAAACCGACCCACGAGCCGAGTCAGACCTTGCGACAACTCTGAGAGATGTTGACTGGCTTGCGCACTTTGCTCAGAAGTCTGCGCAGCTTCATTAGAAAGATCACGAATATCACTGATATTGCGCGCAATCTCTTCAGTCACGCTGCTCTGCTGCTCGCAAGCAGTGGCTATCTGCGCAGTCATATCGTTAATGCGCTGTACCGAGTCACTGGTATCAGTAAGCGCCTGGTCCACTCCAGCTGCCTGCTCAACACTCTGCCGCGCCTTGTTGCTACCTGAGTGGGTTGCCTTAACGGCATTCTGCACCCCCGCCTGCAACCGTTCGATCATGACCTGGATATCTTTGGTCGACTCCTGAGTGCGTGCCGCCAAGGCACGAACTTCATCTGCGACGACTGCGAAACCTCGCCCCTGCTCCCCAGCTCGCGCAGCCTCAATAGCGGCATTCAGTGCCAACAAGTTAGTTTGCTCGGCTATACCCCTGATCACGGCAAGCACTGCGCCAATACTGGCTGCCTCCTGCTCAAGCGCCTGAATAGATGTAGAGGCACTCTCAACCTCCAACGCCAACTGACGAATCGAGTTAATTGTTGCCCCAACTACCTGAGCACCTTCCCGGGACTGGGCTTCAGCATTACGCGCAGCATCAGCTGCATTCTGCGCATTACGCGCCACCTCATGCACAGCAGAACTCATTTCGGTAGCAGCTGTGCTGACCTGATCTACTGCAGCATGCTCACTACTAATCAGTCGATCATTGGCCGCAGCCATACCTGCCAGACGCTGTGCAGAACTTTCGACTTCTCCGGTTACGCGGCCCACCTCCTTTATAAGCGGCTGTAACTTATCCAAAAAGCGGTTAAACGCATGGCTTAGCTTGCCTAGCTCATCATTAGATAGCACATCCAAGCGCACACGTAGATCGCCGTCCCCATCCGCAATCGCTTCAATGCGATTAAGCAGACGATGCAGCGGGCCAGTAACCAGGATGGGAAAACCAACTACCAATACAAGACAAACACCTAAGCCAACCGCAACGATCACCCCCTGCTGCCAACTTAACGTTTTACCCAACTGGATCGCCGCCTGGCCTTCGGCATTAGCCGACTGATCATCCATTTCACCTAGCTTGTCGATGGCTGTACGCATCGCATCAAACTGTTCTTCGCTAGTAGTAAAACTAAGTAAACTGGCAGCCTGCGGATCACTTTTCGACAGCTCTAACACCCTCAGCGAAGTACTTTTCCAGCGTTCAAAACCAGCATCAAATTGAGCAACCAGCTGCATCGCTTCACTTCCCGGCTGCATTGCAGCAAATTTATGCACCCGGTCGTAAGCCTGTTGCATATTCTCCGCATGTGTAGAGGTCAGCGCCTCCACACGCTCACCTACAGCCTCGTCTAGCAGGCTACGCTCGGCCACAAAAGCTTGGTAGAGATCACGATCAGCATTCAGCAGAAGGCTAATACCCGGCAAATAGCGGTTAGTTAATTTCGTACTGGAGTCGGCCACCTGGGCGATACCACGCATTCCCAATCCCCCCATCGTGACCAGGAGCACAGCCAACAACAAAATAGGTAACGCAATTTTCCAACGAAACCCTAAATCAGCGAAGGCGCGAGGCATGCTGGCTCTCCTATTCATGGCCAAGTAGCATGAGCCTAGACCACACCGACACAACCTAAAAACTTTTGTCACTACGACTAATAACTGCGACCAAGCATCCAGACAGACGCATCATCACCCAAAGGAGCAACACCGTGGCAATGACCAAAGACCAGTTGATCAACGATATTGCGGAAGCTATCGACACCCCCAAGAGCACAGTACGCGCCGCTCTTGAACAATTAAGTGAAATCGTTTCGGACGCCCTCGAAAATGGTGATGAAATCACCCTACCCGGCATCGGAAAACTCAAAGTTACTGAGCGTCCAGCTCGCACCGGGCGCAACCCACAGACAGGTGAAACGCTGCAAATAGCAGCGAAGAAAGTCGTTAAGTACGTGCCAGCAAAAGCACTGAGTGATGCACTCAACTAAATAACAGGTAGGGTGCGCGCCCAAGACGCGTACCCGCCTCATAGCCACGTGCCGTTTAGTTGCCTATCAAGGCCAGCGCGCGAACTGTGGATTTTTACTGCACAAAGTAAAACCCCCGACCGTTTTCACGATCGGGGGTTTTGGTATAGGTGCTTGACGATGACCTACTCTCACATGGG
>NZ_JAYGFK010000011.1:0-89446 GCF_046581935.1 Pseudomonas sp. | reverse complement strand
AATGCGGCCATGGCCTATGGCATGACGCTGGTGCTGCACAAGACCTTCGACGCGCAACGGGTACTGCAGAGCATTGAGCAGCACCGGGCGACGCTGTTCGAGGGCGTGCCCACCATGTACATGTACCTGCTCAGTTGCCCGGCGTTGGCCGAGTACGACCTGCGCTCCCTGACGCGTTGCACCGTCGGTGGGCAGACCATGCCCGAGGCCAAGATGCAGCAGGTTGAGGCGGCCCTGGGCTGTCCGTTGATCGAGCTGTGGGGCATGACCGAACTCGGAGGCCTGGGCACCACGCACAGTCTGTACGGGCCACGTCGGCATGGCTCGATTGGTGTGCCATTGCCGCACCTGGAAGTGCGGGTGATCGATAGCACGGGCAGTGGCGAGGTCGTTCCCCATGGCGAGGTGGGTGAGCTGCAGATTCGCGGCCCGATGACCATGAATGAGTACCTCGGTCGGCCAGAGGCGACGCGCGACACCCTCGATGCCGATGGCTGGCTGCACACCGGCGATCTGGTGCGGCAAGACGCGCAAGGCTATCTGTACGTGGTCGATCGCCTCAAGGACATGATCATCACCGGCGGCTTCAACATCTACCCGGCGGAACTCGAACGGGTGATTGCCGAATATCCGGGTGTGGCGCTGGTCGCGGTCGGCAGCATCGCCGATGAGGACAAGGGCGAGTTGGCCAAAGCCTATATCGTCGCGCAGCCAAACCAGCTTCCCGATATCGCCGATCTGGATCGTCACTGCCGTTCCCGCCTGGCCGCCTACAAGGTGCCCAGAGCCTACCAACTGGTCGAGGCGTTGCCGATGACCAGCAGCGGCAAGGTCCTGCGGCGCATGCTGCGCACATTGGATAATTGAAGGTTGGTGCCCTCATGGCAGACGTACTGCGCAGGCTTGTTGCGCAACGCCTGAGCAGTATTCACATGGGGGGCGATAGCGCCTCACCTGCAATTACCCATCCACCAGCTGTACTTGTGTCTGCTCAGCTCGACTTATGGCATGGCTGGGAAGATGTTGCCGATCAGCAGCGGCTGGTGCAAGCATCCGGCGTCATCCTGCGCGTCAGCAAGCCTGCCGCAGGCACCGACTCAGCCGGCCGCCAACCTTTCATCCCTGCAGGTCATGACCCATGCCTGCGGATGTCGATCTGATGCGTTCCAGCCCCTCACTTGCCCTCTGCGTAGAATCTTGCGCGGAGCGCTAAGGGTTGTCTGAAATTCAGGAGGCTATCTAGGGCTGTTGCCGTTTCACATGGGCAGCCATAGGAAGGCAAAGGCCATGGTCACCATGCTTTCGTGGCTTCTCTTGAGCATCGAATCGCGATGCCCCAGCCCGGTAGTACTTTAGTCGGGCAAAGGCGTTTTCCACCAAGTGCCGATTACGGTAAAGACCTCTGCCAGATCCGCCTTGCCTTTCACGGAGTTACGCTTTTTCGGAATCACGGCCTGGGCACTTTGTCGCTCAACCTGTTCACGCGGGTTTCGCTGTCATGGCCCCTATCTGCGACAGTTTCTGCCGGCGGGAGCTTTGAAATCAACGCAGGAGCCTGAGTACAGTCATTGATTTGGCCTCCTGAAAATCCATTCGATGTCAGGCACTGTCATAAGCCTCTTGAAGACCTTGAGCCATTTGCCGGCAGTGTATCCTGCATTGAAGCTTGTTCTTATAGATCAATTCGTTAGCGCAGAACGGCAACGGCCCCCTAGTTCAGAGCTTCTTGTAGATGCCATGCTGCAGCAGGTGAATGGAGTCTTGCAGGTGTGGTGACGCGCTCAAACTATTTTGGCGCGGTAGGGCAAGACCCAGGCTCTGTGACCTCATAAATTGGAAGAGAAGGAACCTTCGAGGTTCTTGCTCACAAGTCCAATAATAGAGCCCTAACGATGAATACTATTTCTCGTAGCAGCATGCCTGCCGTGTCACTCATTTCCCCGTTTTTCGCATCACGCGCCAAGCGTGTGCCGGTTCATCTTCCCTAGGCCGCATGTCAGGCGCTCAAGTTGAGTGCTGGTTCTGCTGTCCGTAAAAGCAATGGAAGTTTACTTCCTGGCAGCTTGTGCAAAGGGTTGAGTTGCCGAGTGCCAGGTGTGGCTTTTGATAAATTCGATATGACCGTGGAGAGAGGTGAACATGAGCGCACCGAAAAAATGGATTCAGGCAAAAATTGAGAGTCTTGACCCCTACCAGGATTACATCGAGATATGGCGGCTATCGAGCAGCTATGGCCTCAATGATTTCATGCAGAACTTCATTTATGCCCTGACCTTTCCCAACTTCGTGGTATCTGACTGGGGCTCGAAAGTCATTTGGCGCGAAGATGGTGGAAAGGTATTGTCACGCTCCACCTCGCGCGTGGAGCAGACCGGGAGTGCCAACGCCCTGTGGTGGTATTACGGGCCGCAAGACGAGCGCACGCTGAAGTCGGTCGAGAGCATCAACAAGTTACATGCGCATTGGGCCAAGCAATATCCCGGTGCGTTTTCTTACAATGAAGACTATGTCTATGTGTGCGCCTTCACTGCCATTACCATGCACCGGCTAAAGCTGAAGATGGGTGCTCCGGGTATATCCGAAAAAGAAAAAATTGCTGCCCATTTGTTCTGGCGCGATATGTCGACACTGTTTCGGGCGGAAAACGATCAGCCGATCACCGGGTATCCGCAGAGTTTTGATGAGCTGGTGGCCTACTGCGAGCACTATGAAAATACCCCGCGACCTGTCGTTGAGCGTGGCAACCTGATTGCTACGGCCATTCATGAGCAGTTCGTCTTCCGCTTCTTCCCTCCGCAACTTCACTGGTTCGGCCATCAGTTAATTCGTTCGATGTCTTTGCCGACCACGCTCAAGACGATGAACATCGATCCGCCAGACCCGATCGCCGCCGAGCTGCTGCCCAAGCTCATGGGCTATGTATTCTGGCAAATGGAAGTGAACGCCGATGATCCCACGCAGAGCTACATCGAGGAGCGCATACGCATGCCAAGCGAAGAGAAGGCACGTATGCGCAGTGAGATGAAAGAGTTGGATGCGGCGTTTCCCGAGCACTTCATCAGCCGCTACAAGGACGATCCTAAGTTTGCCGGCTGTCCGTTCCATGCGGCGCTGGGGGCTGCGCTTGAGGGCAATGGCAGTGGCGATGAGCGTCCGGTTGAGGCGTTCGAGAAAAACGCCGGTGTTCTAGGTTGATTGCAATGCATGACGATGCAGAGGGTGTTTGGTGTTGCCCTTGTTCGTTGGCGCTACAGGGCATCTGTATCAGTGCCTGGTGACGCTCAGCGTCACGCATGTGCAGGCGGGAGTCCATGAGCTGCGCTGTTCTGGATTCCCGCCTTTATTTTCCCGCCTATCTGAACGTTTGACGAGCCTCTGTGTTGCTTGGCTCGATCAAGGCGACAGCTGAATCCAACTGCCGAGGCGCTGACAATGAGTTCGCTGATTCAAAAGATCATGTTGGTGGTCACCGTCGTCATGACGGCAGTGGCGGTGATCGTTGGTGTGACGAATTTCATCTTTACCGCCGGTGAGCTCGAGCGTCAGCATCGCGCCGAGATCGAACGCATTGAGGTCGTGGCGGGGCGGGCTTTATCGCTTGCACTCGCGGTCAGGCAGGGCGCTGATGTCGAACGTCTGATGGGCGATCTGGCTGACAATCCTCTGATTTCGTCCATGCGGCTTCTGGATGCCGATGGGCGTCAGACCCATGTCGTCGAGCCGCGTGCGTTGAGGGGCGCGTCCGCGATAACCCGCACGCTGAAACTGAGTGAGGGCGGTCGGGTGTTGGGCACCTTGGAGGTGGGCTTCAACCGCGATGGGGTGGAGGCTACGTTGGCCACGGTTATGCTGCAGAGTGTTTTCGTCAACGGAATTATGCTGATTGCCGTGTTGCTGACGGTATTTCTGCTGGCGCGCCGCATGATCATCCGGCCGGTGCGTGAGGTGAGTCTGTCGCTTGCCCTGATCGCCCAGGGCGGTGGCGACTTACGCTCGCGGTTGCAGGTTAGAAGCCGTGATGAGATCGGTCATCTGTCGAGCACCTTTAATCAGGTGCTCGACCAACTGGCCGGGCTTATTGGCGACGTTAATGGCGTCGCTTCCTCGCTAGATCACTCGCTCAACAGCATGACGGCATCCACCCAAGTCACCTCCGATGCTGCCAACCAGCAAGTGGTGCAGATGGAAATGGTCGCCACTTCGCTGACGCAGTTATCGCAGTCCTCCAGCTCGGTGGCAGAGCACGCTCAGCGCACGTTCGAGAGAACCATTACGGCCACCGAGCAGGTGCAAGTCGGCCGGCGCAAGATGGACGATAACCATGCCACCGTTACCCGGTTGAGCCAGCAGGTCGGCAACACGGCGGAGAAAATCAGCAACCTCGCTGCCGACAGCGAGGGCATCAGCACCATGGTGGTGACGATCCGTGCCATTGCCGAGCAGACCAACCTGCTGGCGCTCAATGCCGCCATCGAGGCGGCGCGTGCCGGTGAGCAGGGGCGTGGATTCGCGGTGGTGGCGGATGAAGTTCGGGCATTGGCATCCAAGACCCGGCAGTCGACCGAGGAAATCGAGCGCATCGTCTCTCAGCTACAGAGCGCTGCCGAGCAGGCCAAACAATCCATGGCTAGCTGCCAGACCACCCTGGAGGAAACGGTACTTACCTCGGCGCAGGTCAATGACTACCTTGATCAGGTGCGCACAGGCATCCTCGGCATCAACGAGATGAATCAGCTGATTTCTCAGGCCAGCCAGGAACAGTGCAGCGTGTCCAACGGCGTTACTGAGTCCGTCAGCCGCATCCATCAGCTGAGTGAAACCATCTTTGTCAGCATCCGTAGCCTCACCGAGAGTGGCGGGCGCATCAAGAACGAGAGCCAGGTACTGCAGGGCAAGATGCGCCAGTTCCAGCTCTGACGCGACTAGCTGCAACCGATTTTTTAGGCGTGGCTGGCTTCATCCGTACTCCCCCTGATCAGCTCGCCTCTGCCCCGGCTGATTCGCGGAAAAGCCGGGGTGGCATACCGTAAAGCGTTCTGAATGCCTTGCTGAAGTGTGAGCTGCTGTTGAAGCCCCAGCCGTAGGCGATATCGGTAATCGACCGCGAGTGGTTTTCCGGTTTGCGCAGCTCCTCGGCACAGCGCGCCAGCCTACGTTGCCAGATGTATTCGTTGAGACCGCTGGTGGTTTCATCCTTGAATGCACGATGCAGAGTGCGCACCGAGCACTCTAGGGCTTCGGCAATACACTCGATGGTCAACTCGCGCTCAGCCAGGTTCTGTTCGATAAACGACTTGATCCGGTTCTTCTTGAAGAAGTGGAAGTCGTGTTCAAGGTTCGCTTGCTGTTGTTGGTTTTCCAGAGTGTTGCGCAGCAGCGAGGTGATGCTCTGGCCTAGCAGCCCAGAGGTGGCGTCGTTCATCAAAGGAAACTGATTGTAGGTGTCGTAGATCATGTGCTGGAGCATACGCACCAGGCCGTTACGGCTATTGAAGTGGGGCTCGGGGATCGTCCCTGTGTCCGAAGTCAGGTCATGGCACAGCAGCATCAGGTATTCGCAGCCTTTCATGCTGGTGACATTGAAGGTGCGGCCACAATCGAGCAGCAGCATCTCGCCCGGGGTCAGCACATGACTTTTGCCTGCCTGTTCGAAATGGCTGACTTCGTTCATCTGTAGGATCAGCAGCCAAGGCGTTTCGGTCGGTGCCAGTATTTTGCTCAGGCTGCGCGTGAAGCGGTGCGGGGTACAGATCATGTGACAGAAGTGCATCTCACCCAGCGCGCCGTATTCCAGTCTGCCGGTGAAGGGGTGGTCATGCAGAGGTTCAAAGTGGCTGGTTTCCAGGCGACGCACGTGTTCCGGCGTTTGCCCCAGATGATTGCTCATGAATTCGCGCCATTTGCTCGGGCGATCGTTTTGGGCGTAAAGGTCGGTGCAGACAGAGGCAAGTGTGCTCATCAGGGATTCTCTTGTTGTTATCGTCCGCAGCGCGGCTGCGGACGATTTTCGCTCAGGCTGATTGCGATCAGAAGGGGTAGTGATGCCCCCCGGCCTGCCAGGTGACCCAGTGGGCGCGGGTGAATTCATCCAGCGCGTAATGGCCGTTGAAGCGGCCCAGGCCAGAGTTCTTCTCGCCACCGAAGGGGGCGTTCGGCTGGTCGTCGACGGTGATGTCGTTGATGTGCGTCATACCCGCCACAATCTGCCGGGAGAATGCCAGACCACGGGCCATGTCGCGGGTGAACACGGCGCTGGACAGGCCGTACTCACCGGCGTTGGCCAACTGCAGGGCATGTTGTTCGTTGTCGGCTACGACCAGCGGCAGCAGCGGGCCGAAGGTTTCCTCTAGGGCGAGTTCTTGGGTCGCCGGAACGTCGCCGAAGACGTGCGGTGGTAGCACTAGGCCGGATGGCTGGCCGCCGACCAGTTGCGTGAGGCCGGCGCTACGGGCGTTGTCGACCTTGCGCAGCAGACCATCGAGTTGGGACTGGTTGATTACCGGGCCGATTACCGTATCTGCCAGGTTCGGGTCGCCAATCTTCAGTGCTTTCACCCGCTCGGCCACCAGTGCGGCGAAGTCGCCGTAGACCTTGCGATCGACGATGACGCGGTTGACGCTCATGCAGATCTGACCCTGGTGCAGGAAGCGGCCGACCACAGCGGCGTGGGCGGCGACGTCGAGATCGGCGTCGTCGAGCACCACCAGCGGGCTGTTGCCGCCCAGCTCCAAGGCCACGCGCTTGATGTATTGGCCGCCGGTGGCGATGCGCCCGACGTTACGGCCAACATCGGTCGAACCAGTGAAGGAGATGAAACTGGGTACTTTGTGTTCGACGAAGGCGTCGCCAATTTCCGAGCCAGCACCGACCACCACGTTGAGCACGCCGGCAGGAAAACCAGCCTCCTCGAACAGGTGGGCGATCAGCAGGCCGCCGGTGACGGCGGTGTCGCTGGCCGGCTTGAGCACCACTGTGTTCCCCAGGGCGACCGCCGGGATGACCGAGCGCAGGCTCAGGTACAGCGGGAAGTTCCAGGGGCTGATGACGCCGACCACGCCCAGCGGCTCGCGGAACACGAAGCTTTGCTCGCCAGGCTTGTGGCTGGTGAGAATGCGCCCTTCGACCTGGAATGGCATGCTGGCGCATTCGCGCACCAGATTCAGCGAGGTATGGCACTCGAAGCCAGCCTTGATGCGGGTGCTTCCGGACTCACGGATCAGCCAGGTGGTGATCTCTTCGGCGCGTTGCTCGATGACCCGTGCCAGGCGGTTGAGCAATTCGGTTTTCTGCGCCGGCGTCGTCGCCGCCCAGTCTTGTTGCGCATGTTGTGCGGCCTGATAGGCCAGGTCGAGGTCGTCACGCGAGGCCATGGACATGGCCAGCAACTGCTCACCGGTAAACGGGTCGCGATCATCGAGGGTGCGCGTGGAGTGGCCGCTGATCCAGGTGCCATCGATGTACTGATGGCCATTGAGGGAATAGGGGACAGGCGTTTGCTCGGTCATTGTTATTCTCCGCATGATAGTGGGCGTGTGCCCGGTTGAATGCACGATAGGTCAGGTACGAATCCAGGCACGACCCCAGGAGTTGAGGGTGTGTTCGCATTGCGGCCATTGTCCGGGCGCTTGCCCGGCCGGGGTGATTTCCAGTTCGGCGGATAGCTCAAGGCGATTGCGGTCGGCGTCTACCACCATGAAGAACAGGTTGTTGCCGGGGCCATGCCGACCGGGGCCGAAGAAGATGGTGATGTGCTCCTTGGCGAAGCGATCACCCCAGTCACGGATGTCGTTCCAGCCGCTGGTTTCGTAGCAGTGGTGGTCCCATTCGTTGCGCGAGCCGCGAAAGAAGGCCAGCGAGTGGTGTTCGTCGTCCGAGCGCAGGAAGCAGGTGGTCAGTTGGCCGGTTTCCTCATCCACCACGTTGTCGGAAATGGTGAAGCCGACGGTGTTGACGTAGAAGTCGATCATGGCCTCCAGCTCGGTGCTCTGGAACACCACGTGCTGCAGACGGCCTGGCATGCCCGGCATCTCGGCGTGCTGCAGGGGGCTGGTTGTGCCGAAGATGGTCTGCCGGCCCTGAGGGTCGCGGATGCTGAAGGCACCTGCATCGAGTAGCGGCGAGTTGACGTCCTCTACCGGGCAGCCTTTTTGCTCCAGGCGCTGGCGCAGCTCGCTCAGGTGTTGCGGGCTGGCCAGGCGGTAAGCGGCGGCCAGCAGGCCCGACTTGTCGGCCGGGCTGATGTGCACGGCGCGGTTGGGCCCCCGCAGCACGGCACTGCCATCGGGTTGATGCTGGCATTGCAGATCCATCATGCGCTGATAGAAGTCGATCTGGCGTTGGGGAGCCTTGCTGCCCATGTGCAGGTAGAGCAAGCGAGCGGGTGTAGAAGTTTGCAGGGTGTTCATGGTGGAACTCCTCTTGGTGCGTTACCTGAGCGCCTCGGCGGCTAGGGCGAAGTTGCCATTTGGAATGGCGTGCTGGGTGTTGAACAGCGCTTCGAGTGCTTGCGCGACATGGGCTTCGTCGTTGCAGTCGAAGATCGCCGCGATGTAGCGATCCGGGCGCAGCAGGATGATCGCCCGCGACTCGAACAACGCCGCAGGCAGGCTGTTTTGCGCGTCTTTCAGCGTTTTGACGGTGCCTGCCGAGTCGAGCGTGGCTTGCGCGTCGGCCGGCTCAATCAGAATCCGCTTGGCCGCTAGGC
This sequence comes from Pseudomonas sp., assembly GCF_046581935.1. Taxonomy (GTDB): domain Bacteria; phylum Pseudomonadota; class Gammaproteobacteria; order Pseudomonadales; family Pseudomonadaceae; genus Aquipseudomonas. The sequence continues at coordinate 80,742 of NZ_JAYGFK010000011.1, read as the reverse complement.
TGTCCCACAGCGGGTGCTGCAGTCGCTCAAGCGCATTGTTGTCGGCGCGCCCGCACTGGATCAGGGCGAAGCCATCGCCGATCAACTCATCGAGTTTCTGCTCTTTACCGGTTTCGTCCAGCAGGGTCGGCTGAGGGAACATCTCGCCGGTTTTGTAAGGGGCCACGATGGCGCTGGAGATGACTAGCCCTTTGGTAAAGCGTGGCTTAGGTTTGAAGCGCATCTGCAGAAAATAGTCGCGCAGTGGCGGAACGTAGCCGATGGCCCGAAACAGGCCGCTGATTACCGTGGCCCGCAGCGGGCTGGACGGTGCCATCACCACGCCGAGGTTCAGCGCGAGCTTGATCAGTGCCCAGGCATGGGTGCGGCGTTCGCTCTCGTAGGTGTCGAGGACGCTGGGTGCCATGATGCCCCGCATAACTTGGATAAGTTTCCAACCCAGGTTGTGCGCATCACGAATGCCGCTGTTCATCCCTTGGCCGGCATAGGGTGGCGTCAGGTGCGCGGCATCACCGGCGAGGAACACCCGGCCGACTTTCCAGCGCTCAGCTACCCGTGCGTGGAAGGTGTAGACCGTCTTGCGCACCACCGAGGTGGCTTTGTCTCCTCGGAACGGGCGCAGCAGTTCACGCAGTTTGGCGTCGCTGAGCATCTGCTCATCGCTTTCCTGCGGATGCAGCATCAGCTCGAAACGCCGGGTCTTGTGCGGGCCAGGCACCTCGACGATGGGCCGACGCGCATCGCAATACACCCGGGTTTGCCAGAAGGGATCGTCGTCCTGGTCGGTATCCACCACCAACCAGCGCGACTGGAAGCTGGAACCCACCATGGCCACGCCAAGCTGTTTACGCACCGGGCTACGGCCGCCGTCGCAGGCGATCATGTAGCTGGCACTGATTGTGATTTCTTCGCCTTCGGCGTTTTTCACCTGGGCTACGACGCGCTGCTCGTCCTGGCTGAAGCTCAGTAGCTCGTGGTTGAAGCAGACTTTCAGTGAGGCAAAGCGGCTCATGCCCTGACGCAAGGTGGCTTCGAGCAGCGGCTGGCGGAACGCGTTGCGCTTAGGGAAGCCGTAGGTCGCGGAGGTCGGCTCGACCTTGCCGAAGCAATGGCCGTCGGGACGGTTGAAGTAGTGCACACCGTAGCCGGCGACCACATCCTTGAGCACGTCTTGCTCCAGGCCGATGGCCTGCATGGTGCGCAGTGACTCGTCATCGATCGACACCGCGCGCGGTTCGGCGACGGTGCTGGCCTTGCGATCGAGCACGATGGTACTGATGCCGGCTTGGCCGAGCAGATTCGCCAGGGTGAGACCGGTCGGTCCGGCGCCCACGATAAGGACGCCAGACTGCATGTGAAGGGTTGTCATTGTTGTTCCCTTTTTGAGTGGGTGAGGCTCAGTCCAGTTGCTGAGGCCTTTGCGATAAGGCCGCCGCCAACTGTGTCAGATTGTCCGCTAGGGCCATGATTTGCTGCCCGTGCTGCTCATCCAGGCGCGTGTCGCGCTCCTCCAGCGGTCGCACGCAGGAAATGCTGCCGACGACGCGACCGTCACCGTCGAAGATCGGCGCTGCCAAGCCATACACGCCCGCATCGACTTCGGCTGCGCTGATCACGAAGCCCTTGCGGCGGATGCGCTGCAGCGAACGGCGGAATTCATCCCAGGTCTGCCCCAGGTTGCTTTGCCCGATCAACTGCGGATTCTCTAGAAACAGCTGGTTGTGCTGGCGTGTACCGAGGTGGGCGAGGATGGCTTTGGAGGTCGCGCCCATAAACAGGGGGCGCGGCGTTCCGCGGGCATAACTCACTTCATCGGTGAGGCCACCACTTTGGTGAATGCAGACGACCTGATTCTTGAACAAACGGCAGACCAGCCAGACCTGATGCTCGCTCCACTGCGGCAGCTCGGGTTCGAGCTGCTTGGCGGCGCGCACCAACGGATCGCTGACGCGCAACTGACGATCCCAGGTAATGATCCGTGCCCCGAGGGTGTAGCGCCCGGCCTCAAGCTGGAATAGCAGATCGGCATCGGCCAGCTCGCGCACGTAGCGGTAGACCGTGGAGCGGGTGTAGCCAAGGGCTGCACCCATATCATCCACGGCCCAGATCGGGGTGGCCTCGGTGAAGATGTCGAGCACGCGCAGCATGCGCTCAAGGCTGGAGGCCTTGGTGGCGACTGAAGTCTTGCTGCTGGGCTTGGTTTGTTTAGACAGGCCGTCCATTTCTCATTACTCGTCAGCGATGGTATTGCGCAGGATACCAATGGAGGCGATTTCCACCTCGACCACATCGCCCGGCTTCATCCATACCGGCGGTTCGCGGAACGCGCCAACGCCGCCCGTGGTGCCCGAGACGATCACGTCGCCGGGGGCCAGCTCGGTGAAGGTGGTGCAGTATTCGATGAGTTTGCGCACGTCGAAGATCATGTCGGCGGTGCTGGTGTGCTGCATCACTTCGCCATTCAGGCGGGTGGTCAGTTCCAGATTTTGCGGGTCGGCAATCTCGTCAGGGGTTACCAGCCACGGGCCGAAGCCACCGGTTTGCGGGAAGTTCTTGCCCGGTACGAACTGGATGGTGTGCTTCTGCCAGTCGCGCACGCTGCCGTCGTTATAGCAGGCGTAGCCGGCCACGTAGTCGAGGGCATCGGCTTGCTTGACATGCCGCGCCGGTTTGCCGATGACCACGGCCAGTTCACCTTCAAAGTCCAGCTTGTGCGAAGCAGTAGGACGCAGGATGGCTTGCTCGTGGGCGGTCTGGCTGTCAGCAAAGCGGGTGAAAATCATTGGATAAGTGGGCATCTCGCGGCCAGTTTCACGCACGTGGGTGGCGTAGTTGATACCGATGCAGAGGATCTTGCCGGGCTGGGTAATGACTGGCAAAAAGCTGATATCTGCAAGCGCCAGGCTGGGTAGATCGGCCAGATCTTGCGGGCTGAGTTCGGCCAGGGTGTTGCGTGCGATGGCCTCCTTGAGATCTTGGCCAATGTTGGCCTTCAGGGGTTCCAGATCAAGGATCCGATCACCTTGCACGATGCCGTAGGAGTCACGTCCCTGGTAGCTGAAACTGGCAATTTTCATAAAGCGTCCCCTTATGGGTTATTGGCTGTAAACGTGTTCAGGCGTTGCTCTGGGCGACTGCCCGTACCTGACTGAGAAGAATGATCAGCATTGCGCCCAAAGCGAGTGCGCCGGGTAGCAAGGCCGCCATGAAAATCTGCTGCAGCGACCAGCCCAGGCCCAGCATCATGCCGCCGAAGATCGGCCCGAGAATGGAACCGATGCGGCCGATGCCCAACGCCCAGCCGACACCGGTTGAGCGGATCGACTGCGGGTACATCTCCGCCGCTACTGCATTCAGACCGGCCTGGGCGCCCTGTACGGTGATGCCGAGTACGAACATCACGACTAGGAACAGATTCAGCATCACTGGCAGCGTGCTCAGTAGCAGCACCAGCGTCAGGTAGCAGATGAACTCGCCAAGCAGCACTTGGGTCGCGCCATAGCGGTTCATTGCGTAACCCTGGCACACCGAGCCGATGACCCCGCCAAGGCTGAACAGGATGATCGCCAGAATACCGGTGGCCATTGGGGCGTTAGCGTTGGCCAGTACCGTTGGGATCCAGCTCATGATCGAGTAGAGAATAAGCAGGTTCATGGCGTAGGGCAGCCACAGCAGCAGGGTGCGGCGCCACATACCGTCGCTAAACAGGCGGCTGACCGGGATTCGCTCGGCTTTGCTTTGTACGCTGGCGAAGGCTTCTAGGGGCAGGCTGCTGACACTGGGGCACAGCTGTTTGATGAGCCGGTCCATTACTGAACGCTTGCTGCTTGAGCGGGCCAGGTACTCCATCGACTCTGGCAGGCGCACTGCGATGATCAGCGCCACCGCAATGGGCAGCAGCCCGCCGATGATGAATATGGCGCGCCAGTCCCAGTGTGCCAGCACGGGCTGGGCGATCAGGCCTGCCAGCATGGCACCGAGCGGCATACCGCAAAAAACCAGGGTCACGGCCGTGCGGGAGGCGCGGCGTGGCATGTATTCGGCGGCCAGGGCAACCAGGTTGGGGATCGCGCCGCCGAGGCCGAGACCGGTGAGAAAGCGCACCAGCAACAATTCATCGTACTGCTCGACGAACGCAGTCAGCAGCGCGAAAAGGCCAAAGGTGAGGACTGAGGCGAGTAATACTTTTTTGCGCCCGATGCTGTCTGCAAGGGGCGCGAGGAGCAGCGCTCCGATCATCAGGCCGAACAGGGCCGCTGCGAAAACTGGGCCGAAGGCGGATGGTGCGATGGCCAGGGAGTCAGCCATCGGCTTGACCAAAAAGCCAACGACCTGGGTATCGAAACCATCGAGGATGGCCACCAGCAGGCAGAGCGCGAGCACTTCGTATTGCTTGGCACCAATCTGCCGATTGTCGATCACGCCCCCAAGGGCGCTCGTAGCGGTTGAGTTATGCACGGCTTAGGCCTCGTTATTTTTGTAGTGATGCATCTTCATTCGCGTCTGTAACCGCGATGGGCTAAATCTAGAATTATTATTAAATCCTGTAAAGTGGGATTTTTATATAAATCCTGCATTGTGGAATTTATGTTGGTATTTGGCCTTGCTCGAGAATCGGCCTGGCCGCTCTGCAATGGGCTTTCTAGGGGTGGGGTAGGGCGCTGGAACGGCTTGCGCAGGCTGACGAGTGGTTTGTTCGCCAGTGGCTGGCTGCCGGCGGTTGGCCGGCAGCGCGAGGGGGGTTAGAACGGGTAGGGACGTGGTCCCTGTTGCACCGAGACCCACTGATCAGTGGTGAGTTCGGCGATGATCCAGTCGCTGTTGAAGCGCCCCAGACCGCTGTTTTTCTCGCCACCGAAGAGATTGCTCGGGTCATCGTTAACGGAAATATCATTAACGTGGGTCATTCCCGCCTCGACTTGCAGGGCAAAACGCACGCCGCGCGCCTCGTCACCGGTGAACACGGCGCTGGACAGGCCGAATTCAGTGGCATTGGCCAGTTCGAGCGCGTGCGCCTCGTCGTTGGCGCGGATGATCGGCGCGATGGGGGCGAATTGCTCGGTTTGTGCCAGCGGCGAGTTGTTGTCCACCTCGATGAACACATGCGGCGGCAGCACCTGGCCCTCGGCGGCACCGCTGAGGATCAAGCGCGCGGATGATTGGGTGGCGGCCTCAATCCTTGCGACTGCGCCTTCGAGTTGGCGTCGGTTGATCAGCGGGCCGATCACCGTGTCGCTGTCGTTGGGGTCGCCCACCTTGAGGCCACGCACCCGCTCGACAAAGGCCTCGACGAAGCGATCGTGAATGCTGGCATCGACGATGATCCGGTTCGTGCTCATGCAGATCTGCCCCTGGTGCAGAAAGCGCCCGACCGTGGCGCCCTGCACCGCGCGCTCGATATCGGCATCGTCCAGCACCACGCAGGGCGCGTTGCCGCCCAGCTCCAGGCCGACCCGCTTGAGTGTCGGGCCGCTCATGGCCAGGCCGCCGATGTGCCGGCCGACGCGGGTCGAACCGGTGAAAGAGATAAATTTGGGAATGGGGTGCAGGGTAAAGGCATCACCGATATCGGCCACGTCGCCAACCACCACGTTGAGCACACCTGCTGGCAGCCCGGCGGCTTCATAGAGTTTGCCCAGCAGCAAGCCGCCCGTTACCGGCGTATCGTCGGCGGGCTTTACCACCACCGCGTTGCCTAGGGCGAGGGCCGGCGCTATCGAGCGGTTGGACAGGTGCATCGGCCAGTTCCACGGGCTGATCACCCCGACTACACCAAGTGGCTTGCGGTATACGCGGCTGTCTTTGCCGGGGATGTCGACCGGCAGAATCCGCCCTTGCACGCGCAAGGGCATGCTGGCCGCGGCGAGCATGGTCGCGCGGACCGACGACCACTCGATTTCGGCCTTGGTGCGGGTGCTGCCGGACTCCCGGATCAGCCAGCTGACGATTTCCTCATGGCGCGTGTCGAGGATGCTTGCCGCGCGGTGGAAAACCGCGGCGCGCTCCGAGGGCAGCAAGGCGGCCCAGCCTTTTTGCGCGGTGGCGGCAGCTCGGTAGGCCTGGTCCAGGTCGGCCTGATTGGCCAGGCTGATGCGGGTTAATAGCGCGCCATCGTAGGGGTTGTGGTCGTCCAAGGTTTTGCCCGCGTTGCCCGGGCACCAGCGACCGGCGATGAATTGTCCGGTGAAGTCATGCCATGGATCGGTTATTAGGGTCATGTGTCAGTTCCTTGGGCGTGAGAAAACTAGGTAACAGTGGCGAGGTGGGTCAGTGTTCGAGCGGTGCGTTCAGCTTCGCCTTTGGCCTTGGCAAAGTCCGCCGGCTCGGGCGCGTGCTTTGCGTGGTACGGGGCTGTTGCCGCGACGCAGGTGAGCGCGGCATTGACCAGCGCGCTCGCGTAGCCGTCGCTCACCACCAGTGAGCGCAGCAGGGGCCGCGTGCGCGCATGGGCCACGGCGAATTGGCTCGCTGCTGTGGCGCGGCGGGTTTGTCTGGCGATCCGCCGGGCCAGGGCCAGGCGCCGGCCCGCCGGATGCGCGGGGTACCACAGCAGTAGGCCAGCCGCCGCAGCCGCCACGCCCAGCAGAATCGCCAGGGTCTGCAAGGCGACCTGTTGCAGGTCGCTTGATAAATGCACGCCGGGTTGCGCCGTAAGCAGGAAGGTCATGTTCAGGTCGATGGCCAGCTTGGCTGTTCTGGCGCGGGCCATCAGGCCGGCGCCGATCAGCAGGAAGGGGGCGATGCAGAGCAACAATTGCCAATCGTTCTGCACCTGGGGCAGCAGCCAAAGGCGCGCGATCATGCCTGCGCTGGCGCCCAGCAACGAGCCAATGAACACATCCTTGACCGCCGCTTTGGCGTCGTGGTGGCTGGAGAACAGCGAGGCGAACAGTACGGCGGTCATGGTCATGATCGCGCCGTCGTCCCAGTCGCTTAGACGCCAGATCAGGGCGGTGGCGATCAGCGCCGATAGGGGTCTGCCGGCCGATGTGCTTGCGGCACGCCAGTCGTGGTAATACAGGCGGGCGCGCCAGTTGGTCATGCCTCTTTGGCCCTTGAGCCTTTGTTGCAGTTGGCTTAGGGCCAGCAGCAGTTGTGGCTGCTTAGGTGTTTGCGATTGCAGCGCGGCAATAAATGCTTCCAGGTTTTCCTGCTCGCTAGCGCTGTCGTCGAAGTGTGCACTGCAGAGGGGGGCAGGCGCGGGGGGGCGCGAATGGACGAGGGCAATAACCACGAGTAGCGCGTCGATGACCTCCTGGGCATGACGAACTCGCTGGCGGCCCGCGCGCGAGCCGGCGGCGGCGAGGTCGAGCACGCCATCGAGGGTCTTGATGGCACCCAGTAAGCGGCTGAGATCGGCAGCGCCCTGCGTTTGCGCAGACGCGGTCATGCACCCGTGCAGGCAGTCGCTGACCAGCGCATCAAGGCGTTCCTCAAGGAGAACGCTCGGCTCGGACTTGGCCGTGAAGAGCCAGGACGCGCAGGATGAACAGAGTATGCCGAGCAGGGTGCAGATGACGCGTTCACTGGCGAGCTCGGGGTCGAGCACCGAATCGGCCAGGCCGAACAGGGCCACGATGGCGGCGGTATAGCCAGCCAGCACCCACGCGTAGTTGCGAAAGTGCCGGAAGAAGTTGCCGATGGCGGCGCACAGCACCAGCCAGAGCGCGAGCAGACAGAGCAGCAGGTTGGGCCAGGCGAAGAAAAAGTACAGCAGGCAACCGCCGACCAGGGCACCGACAACGCTGCCTGCCAGGCGCGCGATGCAGCGTTCGATAAACAGGCCACGGGTGGGCTGGGCGACCAGCCACACCGTCATCGCGGCCCACCAGGGATGATGAATGCCGGCCGCATTGGCCAGTGCCAGGGCGAGCAACGCTGCTGCCGTGCTGTGCAGGCTGAATACAAGGGGCGCACGTGCTTGGGCCAGGGCCTGGCGCGTGCGTTGCACAAAGGCGCCGCTCATGGTGAGCGGCGCTGCTGTCTGCGTTGTCGCATCGTTTACTCGCTAGGGGCCCAAGAACCATGCAGTGACATGCGCATGCGGAACGGGATCTTGATGCGTGCCACAGGCCCGGCGGCCATGTCTTGCGAGTCGAGTACCACCAGTTCGCTGCTGTAGTCGACTATGTGGTTGAGCAGGGCGATGACGTAACCGTCGCCTTCGGGCGCATCTGCCGAACGAGGAACGAAGATTGGCTCCTGGAAGCATTCGCTGTCGCCGGCAAACCAACTGTCGCTGACCCCGGTCTTGAGATTGAAGTGCGTCAGCAAGTTGAAGAATTGGAACGGTATAGGACCGTTTTCGGCGCGGTAGGGTCGGGTCGGGTCGAACGCGATCATGAAGCCGTGTTCGTAAGGCTGACCAATGTAGCGGTCATCGACGCGGGGAAATTCGCAGGAGTAATCGTTCAGCGGGCGGGGTTCGACCAGGTCGCTTGTGGCGTTCAGGTCGAAGCTCCAGCGGTGCAGGCTGGAGGCGAGGGTTTCCGGTGATGGAACAAAACCGTCCGCCTGAGGGAAGAAGTAGAAAATGTTGCCGCCGGTGACCGGCATATCGACATGGATCAGGCCGTCTTCCTCAAAGGCATTGAGCGTGTGGCCCTGGAAGCCATTAGCTGGCCCCTTGAACCAGCGTATCTCGCTGGCACTGCCGCGGCGCGGCAGCACGGCGAACAGCTGCGGTAGATCCGGTTGCCACTGGAAGTGCTGGCCGCCGTTCTTCATGCGCTCCACATCCACCGTCAGGGGGATGAAGGGCAGCACGATATAGTTTTCGGTCACGGCGCAGTCATGCACCATCGCGGCGTAAGGTGCCTCGAACCAGATTTCATGTAACAGCTTGCCCTCTGGGCTGATCTCGAAGTACGCCATGTCTGGTGTGCCATCCCCCTTGGCCTCGGCGCTGAAGGCGATGAGGTTGCCGGTGGCCGGATCAATCTTTGGGTGGGCGGTAAAGGTTTTAGATGTGATCTGCCCGTTCCAGTCATACACCCCGAGGGTTTCTAGGGTATCGGGGTCCATGGCGTAGGGCAGTGCGTCTTCCTTCATCGCCAGCAGCACGTTGCCATGCTTGAGCACGGTGGTATTGGCGGTGGTGTTACCGGCGGCAGCCAGTGGGTCGTTGGTGTAGACGTTGCGATAGATCCCGTTGAGCGAACGTCCCTCGCGGGCCTGGGCCAGCAGACGTGCGGTCTTCACGTAGCGGCGGCGCATTGAGGCCTTACCGTTGTTGAAGGAAAAGGCACTGACCATGCCATCGCCGTTGAAGAAGATGTCCTGGCCGAGCATCGGCGGATAGAGAGGGTCGGGCGAAACCAGGTAAAAGGCACCGCGGATGGCGGCGGGCAGACTACCCTCGATTTCCAAATCCATGACATCGGCTTCTACACGGCTAGGGCGGTATAGGGCACCCGAGAACTCGGGGGTTTCGGGAAAGAGGGCAGTCATGACAGTTTTCCTTGCAGTGAAATGAATAGGCGAGAATCAGGCAGCCTGGACTACCAGGCTCGCCTGCTGGGCGCGTGAGCGCTGATGGAAGCGTGCGACCACCACGAGCGCGATCAGTAGGGCCAAGGTGTAAGTAGCGGCGGCCAGCCAGCCGACCGCGCGCAGGTTGCCTTCGCCGACCACCAAGGCAGCACCCAACGGGCCTGCGCCTTGGCCGATGAAAATGGCAGCGTTACCCAGGCCAGCGAGGCGTCCAGTTGGATCCAGTTCGGCGGTCATGGAAAACAGGTAGGGCAGGCTGAAGAACCAGACTAGGTGGATCAGCGCAGCGGTCGTTGCGAAGGCCAGCGTACTGGTGCCATGAACCATGATCAGGGTGGCTACTAGTGCCGCACCGAAGCCGATCAATTGCGGCAAAAGCAGGCCGATGCGACGTTTGATGATGCCGGCCAGGCCGGCACCGATGGCACCGGCGAGGATGCTGGCACCTAGAATCGCCCCGATCTGCTCAGGCTCCAGGCCGATACTCTTGCCGATGCGCTCCTGATACACCCACAACGCCGAGTGACCGAAGAACAGCAGGGCGAAGAGTGAGATCAACAGTAGCGAGGTAATCGTCAGCGGCGGCTCGCTGGCGCTGGCCTGTGCGCTCACGTCATCGTAATGCGCCGGGATGCGGCTAAAGCCGATCAAGGCAATGACGCTGGCCACGGCCAGTACCATGAACACTGCCGAAATACCCGCAGCCTTGAGCACGAAGGGGGTTGAGGAAACGATCAGCATGCCCCAGAGCAGGTTGCCCATGTTGATCACGGCGAAGGTCGAATCCTTCGAGCGGCGCAGTGCTGCGGTGGCGTACACCACCGCCATCACCGCCCCTCCGCTGAGTCCGCAGAGTAGGCGACTGCCCACCAGCGCCATCCAACTGCTGGCCTGGGTGCTCAGCAGGTTGCCGGTCACAAGGGCAAGCAACGCTACCAAGACAAACGTGCGGCGATTGACCAGCGGCATCAGCAGCGCACTGATGCCGCAAGCTACGGCCATGGCGATCAGCTCAACGGCGAAAATGGTGCCTATAGCGTTCAGTGGGATGCCCAACTGATCAACGAAGGCACCGCCCAGAATCGGTTGGATCTGCAACGTGCCCAGTGAAATCACCATCATCATGCAGATGGCTGAGAGGGTTTTCTTGCTGTTGACGGCGTCGAGCGCATTCATGACTGCTGTGCCTCTCGGTGATCAGAACGCATGCGCAAAGCGCACTTGGACGGAGAAATCGTTCTTGGCGCGGTTCTCGACATTGGTTTCGTGGTAGGCGTTTACCCAGAAACCGTCGCCCTCGCTGATTTTCCAGAACAGGCCTGGGCCGATGCCCATGACCTTTTCGCGAGAATCCTCCAGGCGATCACCGTTCACCTTGTCGTCGCTCAATTGCTTGAAGTAGTAGCCGTTGATGCCGACTGACAGGTTCGGGATGACTTCATAGGAAGCCGCAAAGTTGAGCCAGGCCGACTTGCCTGCTTGCGTGTCTTGTACCACTTGCCCTTTGAACGGCACCGGCGAGCTGCTGGCCGGGTCGTCGTTCTTGAAGTTGTAGAGGTAGTACAGGCGCCAGCTCAGTTCCCAGCGCGGTGCTGGCATCCAGGTGGCCGCCCAGTAGGGGTTGAGCGAATAAGTATTGGAGCCGGGGTTTAAATCCTTGTGCTCGTCGTACTTGCCGGTCGGCAGGATCACATCGAATGCCACCCGCTGAACGAATACCGGGCGGCCATGCGCGTCGACGATGGGGTCGAACTGGATTTGCGGGCCGGTGGTGATATCGCCCAGACCCGCAGCATTGTCTTTGAGCTGCGCACCCGCATCACCAAATTCACCATCGAGTGAGACGAGTGGCACCACCATGCTCCAGCCCAGGTGAGCGCCGCCGCCGATGGTTTCGGGTGAGTAGTAGCTGAACTGGTTGAGCAGGGTGATGACGTTCAGCTTGGGATCGTCGAGCGCGGTGTTCTCTTTTCCATTGCTGTCTCTGAACGAGCTGGCACTGTCGTATTTCAGGTAAGTCAGGTAGCTCAGGCCGGGTGGGCCGGCGAAACCGTCATAAAAACTGGTGTTGCCCAGGTTGATGCCCGAAGGCTGGCCAACGCTGGGCGGAGGTGGGCCACCTGCAGCCGTGGCGGCGTTCAGGGTGGCGAAGGCGACTAGTCCCAGGGTGGTGACAAGCAAGGTTTTCATGGGTATGGGCTCTTATTGTTGGATTTGTGAGCAGAGCGCAATCAAGGTTGCGCACCTGTAATTTAAGGCCGACGCGCATTGCATTCTTGTGTGTGCAGGCCACCTTTGTCTGGGCGTGCCATTGCCAGGCTCGGTATGCGCAGGGCGCGCTTGTCACAGAGGAATGGATGACTTCTCTGGCGCGATAGGATTAGGCCGCGTCGGCGGACGCAGCTTCTGGATGCCGCGCTTGGGGCTTGCTTGCTCGTCTTATCTGTCCTTGCGAGCCGGTCCATTAAGCGAGGCGCCTTGTATGGTTCTAGCTCGCGAGATCGCGAATCAGCCATGTTCGCGCAGATAGCAAAAGGCCCCGCACTTGCGGGGCCTTTTGCTATCTGCGGGCACTGTCCAATCACCTGACTAGTGAGTTGCCCGGATGCAATCCGGGACGGGGTTGCAGGTTAAGCCCCAAGCAGGCTTTGCCCGCAAACGCGCAGCACTTGTGCTGTTGCTGCACCCGAACCTGGCTGGGCAAACCAGGCCACGGCTTCGGCGACGTCCTGCGGCAAGCCGCCCTGGCCCATGGAGTTCATCCTTCGCCCGGCTTCACGGATGGTCAGTGGGATGGCGGCGGTCATCTGGGTTTCGATAAAGCCGGGAGCCACCGCGTTGATGCTGATGCCGCACTTGCTCAATGCCGGTGCCCAGGCTTGGGCGAGGCCGATGACGCCAGCCTTGCTCACTGCGTAGTTGGTTTGGCCCATGTTGCCAGCGATGCCGCTGATTGAGGCGATCAGCACCACGCGGCCATTGTCGTGCAGCTTGCCGGCGTCTAGCAGGGCTTGGGTCAGCACCTGCGGGGCGTTGAGGTTGACGTTGATCACCGAGTTCCAGAAGTCCTCGCTCATCTTCGCCAGGGTCTTGTCGCGGGTGATGCCGGCGTTGTGCACGACGATATCGATGCCGTCCGGCAGCGCGTCAACCAGCTGCGCGGCAGCATCTGCGGCGCAGATATCCAGGGCCAATGCGCGCCCGCCGAGGCGGGCCGCCAGCGCGTCGAGGGCGTCCTTGGCTGGTGGCACATCCAGCAGCACTACTTCGGCACCGTCGCGGGTCAGGGTTTCGGCAATGGCTGCGCCGATGCCGCGTGAGGCACCGGTGACCAAGGCTTTTTTGCCAGCCAATGGGCGGGTCCAGTCTTTGACCTGTTCGGCGCAGGCATTCAGGCGCAGCACTTGGCCTGAAACGTAAGCGCTTTTTGGCGAAAGGAAGAAACGCAGCGCGCCTTCCAGTTGCGCCTCGCCACCTTTGCCAACGTAGAGCAGTTGTACGTTGCCGCCCCGACGGATTTCCTTGCCCAGCGAGCGACTAAAACCTTCCAGCGAGCGTTGTATGCTGGCGGCGATAGGGTCTTTTAACGATTCCGGTGCACGGCCGAGGATCACTACGCGTGGGCATTTATCCAGGCCTTTGAGGGCAGGCTGGAAGAAATCACGCAACTCGATCAGTTGCTCGAAGCGCGTCAGCCCGCTTGCGTCAAACACCAGCGCCTTGAGTTGGGGGCCATGCTCGGCGGTCCAGCGTGGCAATTCGAACTGGCCTTCGCGGGCGGCGAACAGGGCGTCAGTCAGCTTGTGGGCGAACGGCAGCACCGCGCTGGCCAGGCTGCCTTCGCCGCCAATCAGCAGGGCGCCGTCCACCGGCCGGTTGCGCCCTGCTGTCCAGCGCTCCAGCAGTAGTGGTGCCGGCAGGCCAAGTGCGGTCACCAGGCGGTGACCGGTATTGGAGTTGGCAAAGGCGAGATAACGGTCGGACATGGAACAACTCCTGCGCATGGATCAAAAGTGCACCTACTCTACGCAGACCACAGTAATGCGCAATTGACCGTGCCGACTGCTGCGCCGGCAAGGCGGCCAATGCGACACTGCCGCGACAGGTTAGCCTGTACGCCATTAATTTCTGCTTAGGAGTCGTCCATGACCCAGCCGCGCCGCGTCGCCATCGTTGGCGGTAACCGCATTCCGTTCGCCCGTTCCAACACCGTCTACGCCACTGCGAGCAATCAGGAGATGCTGATCAGTGCGTTGGACGGCCTGGTCGAGCGCTTCAACCTGCATGGCGAACGCCTCGGTGAAGTGGTGGCTGGTGCGGTGCTCAAGCATTCGCGCGACTTTAATCTGACCCGCGAATGCGTGCTGGGCTCGCGCCTAGCCCCAGAAACCCCGGCCTATGACCTGCAGCAAGCCTGCGGCACCGGTCTGGAAGCAGCGTTGCTGGTGGCTAACAAGATCGCCCTTGGGCAGATCGAGTGCGGCATCGCTGGCGGCGTCGACACCACTTCAGATGCGCCGATTGGGGTTAACGAGGGGCTGCGCAAGATTCTCCTGCAGGCCAATCGTGGTAAAAGCACCGGCGAAAAGATCAAAAGCCTGCTGCAGATTCGCCCGCGCCACCTGGCCCCGGCCATTCCGCGTAATGGCGAGCCGCGTACCGGGCTGTCGATGGGTGAACATTGCGAGCTGATGGCGCAGACCTGGGCCATTCCGCGTGACGAGCAGGATCAACTGGCCGTGGCCAGTCACCAGAAACTCGCCGCCGCTTACGCCGAAGGCTGGCATGACGACCTGCTGACGCCGTTCCGTGGTTTGACCCGCGACCAGAACTTGCGCGCCGATATCAGCCTGGAAAAACTCGCCACCCTCAAGCCCTGCTTTGAGCGCAGCCCGCGCGGCACCATGACCGCCGCCAACTCCACGCCGCTGACCGATGGCGCATCCCTGGTGCTGCTGGCCAGCGAAGACTGGGCCAAGGCTCGCGGTCTGCCGATTCTGGCTTACTGGAAGGATGGCGAAGCGGCGGCGGTGGATTTTGTCGGCGGTAAGGAGGGTTTGCTGATGGCCCCGGCCTACGCGGTGCCACGTATGTTGGCGCGCAACAAACTGACGCTGCAGGATTTTGACTACTACGAAATTCACGAGGCTTTCGCCGCTCAAGTGCTCTGCACCCTCAAGGCCTGGGAAGACGCCGACTACTGCAAAACGCGGCTGGGCCTGGATGAACCGCTGGGTTCCATCGACCGCAGCAAAATGAACGTCAAGGGCAGTTCCCTGGCGGCTGGTCACCCGTTCGCCGCCACGGGTGGGCGCATTGTCGCCAACCTGGCCAAGCTGCTGTCGGTGGCCCAAGAGGGGCGTGGCCTGATCTCAATCTGCGCGGCTGGCGGTCAAGGTGTGACTGCAATCCTGGAAAAGTAATCAAACAACCGTATCCGCATCTTGTGCGGGTACTGATGTATGCAACTCCGTGATTTGGAGCGGCCCACGCAAGTGGCGCCGCTCTTTTTTTGTTCTGACTTTTTATTGATCGAGTAGTGGGCTGGCTTCCTGCTTAAGCAGCGCCGCCTTGCGCGCCAGGCCCCAGCGGTAGCCACTCAGGCTGCCGTTGCTGGCGATCACCCGGTGGCACGGCACCAGCAGACCTAGCGGATTGCTGGCGCAGGCGCGGGCCACTGCGCGCGGATGGCTACCCAGTTGTGCGGCAAGTTCGGCGTAGTTACGTGTCTGCCCCAGCGGAATCTGCTGCAGGGCGCGCCATACCAATTGCTGATACGCGGTGCCGCGAATATCCAGTGGCAGCTGGGCGGCGCGCTGCGGCTCGCTGATCTGCGTCAGCACCTGGCGCAAGCTATCGCCCAGACCTGGGTTATCCGCATGCAGCTCTGCTGCGGCAAAGCGTTGCTGCAGTTCACCCAGCAACTGCGCCGGGTCGTCACCAAACAATAGTGCGCAGATGCCCTTGGCAATGCTGGCCAGCAGCAAGTGGCCGAGCGGGCAGGGCGCGATGCTGTAGCGCAGCTGTTCACCTACGGCCTGCTTACGCCGTTGCGCTGGGCTTAGCGTGGCGGGTTGCTGGTACAGCGCACGGGTGCCTGAGTAACCGGCGCTCAGCGCGGCATCCAGCACGCTACCTACAGTGGGCAACTGTTGTTCCAAGCGTGCGCGGCGTTGCGCGTCGCTCCAGGCTTTTGGCGTCAGCCCGGTGCGTGTCTTGAAGGCGCGCGCCAGGTGTGAAGAGGACAGGCCGATGCGTTCGGCCAGTTGTTTGAGATTGAGTGCTTGCTCGCTATTGTTGAGTAGTTCGCAAGCGGCCACGACCAAGGTGTCGAGCAGTTCGGTCGGGCTCTGACCCTGCGGCGAGCAGCGTTTGCACGGGCGAAAGCCGGCTGCCGCTGCTGTGTCGGCATCGGTATAGAAGCTGACGTTCTCGCGTTTGGGCCTGCGTGCTGGGCAATTGGGGCGGCAGTAGATGCCGGTGCTGCGCACGGCAAACACAAAGTGGCCGTCCTGGGCGGCATCACGCGCGCATACGGCTTGCCAGCATTGTTCGGCGTCGAGCATCGGCGAGTCTCCTTGAGCATCGGTGGATTGTCGTCTGCCGTTGATGAGCTGCCAATCCACTTGTGACTTTCAAAGCCGCGCGTGTTGCTGCGATTCGCCTGCTTGGATTACTGCCAGTCGAGGCTCAGCTCGGCTTGCCAGGCGACCCGAACGAAGTGACTGCCGACAACTTTCTTCAAGTTTTCCAGGCCTTCGCTGCTGTCGCTGGTGACGCTCAAACGCAGGCCTTCGGCATCGGCGTGCAGCTGTGCAATGCCGCTGCCAAATGTGATGCGGCCTTGTTGCTCATCGAACTCTACCGGGACTTTATGCGCGAAATGTTTGCATAGCCGGCTGATATAGCGAGCCGGGGTGGGGGTGACGACGTAACTGCTGGCGTTTAATTGCATAGAAACTCCTCTGGATAATAACGTTGGCGGCGCGGATTACGCCGCCCGTAGTCGGCTCAGTAGCCGACGGTGAACCGCTGGCGCAGGTGTTGCGGGCGTTCCAGTTCATCAATAATGGCCACTGCAAGGTCGGCCACCGAGATCTGCGCCGGGGCGTCACCGTTCATCAGCAACTGCTCGCCGCCGATGCGAAATTGCCCCGTGCGCTCACCCGGCTGTAGCAGTGCCGGTGGCGAGATAAAACTCCAGGCTAGATCCTGTTCCGCTTGAATCAAGCGCAGGGCCTGACGTGCACCTTCGGCGCCTTCCTTGTACTCGCTCGGAAAGCTCGGCGTGTCGATTAGCTGGACGTTCGGTGCGACATACAGGCTGCCCGCGCCACCCACTATCAGTAGACGCTGCACTTCAGCCTGCTTGGTGGCGGCGATGATCGACTGACTACCGGCGATAAAACGCTCGCGGATTTCTGCTGTTCCCCAGCCTGGGTTGAAGGCATGGATCACCGCATCATGGTCCTTGAGCTGCTCGGCCAAGGCTGCGCTGTTATAGACATCGCCTGCTACAGCGCTGAGCGCCGGGTGCTGCGGTAGTTTTTCCGGGTTACGCACAATGCCGGTGACCTGATGGCCACGGTTCAGGGCTTCTTGCAAAACGGCTGCACCAACAAAGCCACTGGCTCCGATTAGGGCGAGTTTCATGGGGTGTCTCCATAGGCGGTTTAAGTGATAGAGATGATCGCGCTGGGTAAAGAGCAGATAAATAGGCTAAAAAGGCTTTAACTATTAAGCAGGGCTTACGAATGGAGCAGTTAAAGCGCATGGCGGTGTTCGCCACTGTGGTCGATCGCGGCTCTATGGTCGCGGCAGCCGAAGTGCTGGGTATGACGGCATCGGCAGTCAGCCAGCAGATTCGCAAGCTTGAGGAGAGTACTCAGGTCAGTCTGCTGCACCGCACTACCCGTAAATTGACCCTAACTGAGGCCGGTGCAACCTTCTACCAGAGCTGCGCTCAGGTATTGGCGTTGGCGCAGCAGGCAGAGCAACGTCTGGCTGAGTTACGTGATGCGCCGGTGGGTGAGTTGCGCATCGCCGCGCCTGTGGGGTTTTCCGGGCGTGCACTGAGTGCTGCGTTGGCCCCGTTACTGCTGGCGCACAGCGGCCTGAGCCTCAAGCTGTTTTTTCATGATGAGCACATCGACCTTGTCGAGCAGCGCATCGACCTGGCTATCCGTGTTGGTAACCTGGAAGACTCCAGCCTAGTCGCGCGGCACATTGGTGATACGCGCATGTTGCTGTGTGCGGCCCCGGTCTATTTGCTGCGCAAGCCGCCGATTGATCATCCGCGCGACTTGATCGGCCTGGACTGGCTGGCGTTGCACGGCGATACCACCTTCAACCCACTGATACTGCAAGGCCCGGAGGCGCAGGTGGAAAAATTACGGGTAGAGAGCCGGGTGAGCTGCAATAACATTCTGGCTGTGCGCCACTTCACCTTGGCCGGCATGGGCGTATCGCTGCAGCCGGAGCAAGAGGTGCGCGAGGAACTAGCCGCCGGCAGTTTGCGCGAGCTGCTGCCGCACTGGCGTTTGCCGCCTTTTGGCATCTATTTGGTGACGCCGCGCCGCGATGCGCAGCCGGCTAAAGTGCGCTACGCCATTGAGGCGTTGCGCCAGCATTTGCTAGTGCGCTGATCGCAAGGGTGGGCGCTTGGCACGGATTGCCGTATAACGGGCAGCAGAGTCGACTTGGGCAACACAGGACCCCTGATTAAAGCTGATGAAGACGCCAAAACGTATTGAGCCCCTGGTCGAAGCCGGGCTGGTCGATGAAGTGGTACGTCCACTGATGAGCGGTAAAGAAGCCGCAGTTTATGTGGTGCGCTGTGGTGATGAGCTACGTTGCGCCAAGGTCTACAAGGAAGCCAATAAACGCAGTTTTCGCCAAGCTGCCGAGTACCAAGAAGGTCGCAAAGTGCGTAACAGCCGTGACGCGCGCGCCATGGCCAAAGGCTCGAAATACGGCCGCAAGGGCCAGGAAGATGCCTGGCAGAACGCCGAAGTTGCAGCTTTGTTCCGCTTGGCCAACGCCGGTGTGCGGGTGCCTAAGCCGTATGACTTCCTGGAAGGCGTACTGCTGATGGAATTGGTCAATGACGGTGAAGGCGATGTCGCGCCGCGCCTCAATGATGTTGACCTGCATCCGGACGATGCCCGCGAATTCCATGCCTTTATGGTTCAGGAAGTGGTGAAGATGCTGTGCGCCGGCTTGGTGCATGGCGACTTGTCTGAATTCAACGTATTGCTTGGTCCTGACGGCCCGGTGATCATCGACCTGCCGCAAGCGGTGGATGCTGCCGGGAACAACCATGCGTTCAAGATGCTTGAACGTGATGTGCGCAACATGGCCGAGTATTTCGGCCAGTTCGCTCCGGAATTGCGCTTTACCAAGTACGCCAAAGAAATGTGGGCACTCTACGAAGCTGGCGAGTTAACCCCGGAAAGCCCACTGACCGGCGAGTTTGATGACCCTGAAGAGGCTGCCGACATCGACTCGGTGATGCGTGAGATCAAGGCAGCCTTGGCCGACGAAGAGCGTCGTCAGGCGTTGCTCAATGCCGATGACGAACCCAAGGGTGAAGAACCTCCGCCGCCCTGGGCGCAGTAGTCTGATATTACGGCAGACAAAATGATGCCGTTCACCTGACCCGGTGAGCGGCATTTTTTATGTCAGTTATTCCCGGCTGACAGCGCTCAGGTTGTAGGGCGGATGACGTTTTTCATCCACCATCAGGAGGCGCACTGGTGGAGGGGGAAGCGACATCCACCTTACAGGGCTGCGTTATGGGCGTAGAGCTAAAGCCGCGTAGCCTTGAAGGTATCGCAGCGGCCGATATCACCATTGGCGAAGCCGGTTTTAAACCAGCGCACGCGCTGTTCCGAGGTGCCGTGGGTGAACGAGTCCGGCACCACCTGGCCACGGGCCTGCTTCTGCAAGCGGTCATCGCCGATGGCGTTGGCGGCGTTCAGCGCTTCCTCGATATCGCCAGGCTCCAGCCAGTCGTTGCGCTGCTGGCCATGGTAGGCCCAAACGCCAGCCAGGCAGTCGGCCTGCAGTTCCTGGCGCACCAATAGGCCGTTGGCTCCTTCCACTCGCTCGCCGCGCTGGCGGGCGGCGTTGACCTTGGCCGAGACGCCGAGCAGGGTCTGCACGTGGTGGCCGACTTCATGGGCAATCACGTAAGCCTGGGCAAAGTCACCCGCCGCGCCAAAGCGTTGTTCCAGCTCGCGGAAAAATGCCAGATCGATATACACCCGCTGATCACCGGGGCAGTAGAACGGCCCGACTGCCGAGTTGGCGAAGCCGCAGGCCGAGTTCACGCCGCCACGAAACAGCACCAGGGTCGGGTCGCGGTACTGTCGCTTGGCGCTCTGGAAAATCTCCCGCCAGGTGTCTTCGGTATCGCCGAGCACGGCACGGACGAATTCAGATTGCTCATCATTGCCTGCTGGCGCGGTGTTTTGCGGTGCGCTGACCGAGCCGCCTTGCATTGCTTGCCCGGCTAACTGACCGAGAATCTGCATTGGGTCCTGGCCACTGAGCAGGCCGACGATCACCACAATGGCCACGCCGCCGAGCGTCAGCTTACCGCCGCCCATGCGTGAGCCGCCGCTACCGCGCGCGTCCACTACGTTGTCGCTGCGTCTTGCCCGTTTCCAGCGCATTACTGTCGTCCTGTGTGCATGTTGAGCGTTCTGGCGTTAGCTGTACCGGGCCGATCTTAGTTGGCTGGATACTCGCTAATCAGCTGTTCTGTGCCGTGCTGATCCAGGCCGATCACTTGATAAGCGTCGCGTACGTTGCCGTACTCCATGCCAGGTGAGCCGGTAGGCATGCCGGGTACTGCTGCGCCGAGCAGGTCAGGCCGCTGGCGCAGCTTGAGGATGTCGGCAGCCGGTACGTGGCCTTCAACAAATTTGCCGTCAATCACCCCGGTATGGCAGGACGCCAGCCGTGGCGGTACGCCCAAGCGCTGCTTCAGCGCACTCATATCGCTTTCGATATGGTCGTTGACGGTAAAGCCGTTTTCTTGCAAATGGCTGATCCAGGCTTTGCAGCAACCGCAATTGGGGTCGCGGTGCACGTCGATGTTCAGTGGTTCGGCCATAACATTCAGGCTGCTTAACAGCCCGGCGAGAAGAATCAGCTGGCGCATGGGGTAAGTTCCTGGCAGTTGAGTGGCAGAGCATAGCGCCCTGGCGGGTGGTGCAACCACCGGCGATTTCCGAAACGTGCGGGCGGGGCTTATGCTGCGCATTCGATTCTTGAGGCAAGGATACTGTTCATGCTGTTTGCACGCGTTGTATTGGTCATTCAACTACTGGCGTTGCTCGGCTTGGGCCTGGCCTATTTTGTCCGCCCCCATGAAATGGCCAACCTCAGCGGTATGCTGCTGATGTCGGCAGCTGCGGCGACTGATATGCGGGCGTTTTACGGCGGTTTGCAGATCGGTTTGGCGGCGTTTCTGGGGTTGGCCTTGAGCCGGCTGGATCTGACGCGCGCGGCGTTGACCTTGCTGGTGCTGTTGTACAGCTCGCTGGCGTTGGCCCGCATCGGCGGGCTGTGGCTGGATGGCGGCGCGCAGCAGACATTCAACTTCTTCGCGCTGCTGCTTGAGGTGGTATCCGCTGGCTTGTGCTTCTGGGCGCTGCGCGGTTTGCCGCGCCGCTAAGCCTAACGCCGCTCTAGCAGCACACCCGACTCCATGTGGTGGGTGTAGGGGAACTGGTCGAACAGCGCGCAGCGCGTCACTTTGTGGGTGTCGCTCAGTTGGGCAATGTTGGCGGCCAGCGTCTCCGGGTTGCAGGAGATATACAGGATGCGCTCAAAACGTCGGGTCAGCTCGCAGGTGTCGGGGTCCATGCCGGCGCGCGGCGGGTCGACGAACACGCAGCCAAAGTCGTAGCTCTTCAAGTCGACATCGGCCAGGCGGCGGAACGGCCGTACTTCATTCAGCGCTTCAGTGAGTTCTTCGGCGGACAGACGCACCAGGGTGATGTTGTCCACGCCATTGTCAGCCAGGTTGGCCAGGGCGGCATTCACCGACGATTTGCTGATCTCGGTGGCCAGCACTTTGCGCACGCGGGTGGCCAGCGGCAGGGTGAAGTTGCCGTTGCCGCAATACAGCTCCAGTAGGTCGTCCTGGCGTTCACCTAGCGCGTCATAGGCCCAGGCAAGCATCTTTTGGTTCACTTCGCCGTTGGGCTGAGTAAAGGCACCTTCCGGCTGGCGATAGCTGAAGGTACGGCCGGCGACCTGCAGTTTTTCCTCGACATAGTCTTTGCCGATAACGATGCGCTTGCCCTTGGAGCGGCCAATGATGCTGACCTCTAACTCGGCCGCGAGTTGTTCGGCGGCCGTGTGCCAGGCGTCATCCAGCGGGCGGTGGTAGCACAGGGTAATCAGTGCATCACCGGCCAGGGTGGTGAGGAACTCAACCTGAAACAGCTTGAAGCTCAGGGCACTGCTGGCCTGCCAAGCGGCTTTCAGGCGCGGCATCAACGCGTTGATCTGCGCGCTGGCGATGGGGAAGTCTTCGAAGAAGATCGGCGTGTGTTTGTCGCCAGCTTCGAACATGGCGTAGTGACGGTCTTCACCTTCACGCCACAGGCGGAATTCAGCACGCAGGCGATAGTGCTCGCGTGGTGATTCAAACACCTGTGGCGCGGGGGCGTTGAACGGAGCCAGCAGCTCGATCAGGCGCTGCTGCTTGTCAGCAAGCTGGGCGGCGTAGCTGGCGGGATCGAACTGGGAACGGCTCATACAAGGCTCTTTGCAAAAATGGGCGCGGGCGGCCATGGCCACCCGCAAGGTCATAAATAGTCTGTGGAGATATTACCTAGGCTGCTTCGCTTTGGTACTCAACGGACGGTTAGGCGAAGTACGCCAGTTTGATTACAAACAGCGCCGAGAGGATTACCAGCGCCGGGTTGAGGTCGCGCCAGCGGCCGGCCAGCAGCTTGATGGCGGTCCAGGCAATAAAGCCAAAGGCAATGCCGTTGGCAATCGAGAAGGTCAGTGGCATGGCTAGGGCCGCGATGACGACCGGGGCGGCGACGGTGAGGTCGTCCCAGTCGATCTGCGCCAGGCTGCTCATCATCAGCACGGCAACGAAGAGCAATGCCGGTGCCGTGGCGAAGGCTGGTACGGCGCCGGCCAGCGGCGCAAAAAACAGGCTGAGGAGAAACAGCGAGGCCACTACGCAAGCGGTCAAACCGGTGCGCCCGCCGGCGCTGATGCCCGCTGCGGATTCGATATAGCTGGTGGTGGTCGAGGAGCCCAGTGCTGCCCCGGCCATGGTCGCGGTGCTGTCGGCCAGCAGGGCGCGGCCGAGCTTGGGCATTTTGCCGTCTTTATCCAGCAGGTTGGCTTTCTGCGCGACGCCCACCAGGGTGCCGGAGGTGTCGAACAGGTCAACGAAGAGGAAGGCGAAGATTACGCTGAGCAGGCCGATATCCAGCGCGCCCATGATGTCCAGTTGCATAAAGGTCGGCACCAGCGACGGTGGCATCGAAACCACGCCATTGAGCTGCGACAGACCGAGCAAAATTGACAGCACGGTGATCAGCAAAATGCCGATCATTACCGCGCCGGTAACACGGCGGTAGGCCAGTGCGGCAATCACGAAAAAGCCCAGGCAAGCCAGCAGCGGGGCACCTTTGGACATATCACCAAGGCCAACCAGGGTTGCAGGGTTATCCACCACGATGCCGGCATTTTTCAGCGCAATGATCGCCAGAAATAGACCGATACCGGCGGCGATACCCGAACGCAGCGCCAGCGGGATGCTGTTGATGATCCATTCGCGAATCTTGAAGATCGACAGCAAAAAGAAGATCGCCCCCGAGAGGAACACCGCGCCCAGCGCCACTTGCCAGGTGTGGCCCATGGTCATGACCACGGTGTAGGTAAAGAAGGCGTTGAGGCCCATGCCCGGAGCCAGGGCAATCGGGTAGTTGGCAATAAGGCCCATGATGGCTGAGCCAATCGCCGCCGCCAGACACGTGGCAACGAACACCGCACCCTTATCCATGCCGGTTTCGGCGAGCATGTTGGGGTTGACGAAGAGGATGTAAGCCATCGTCAGAAAGGTTGTCAGCCCCGCCAGAATCTCGGTGCGCACTGTGGTGTTGTGAGCTTTGAGTTGGAACAGTCTTTCCAGCATGTGGAACTCCCCAATAACGACGTTCTGCGCCGTGTATATGCAAACCGAAAGCAAAGCACATCCACGTTTGTGTGCATGTTTTTGCTGGTGATCTGGAAAAAGGCGCGCATCATATCAGCTCGCCTGGGCGCGGTGAATTTATGACCGATCAGACAGTTTATGGACTGCGTTAACAAGGAGAGCGGGATGACTGCACGAGCCCTTATAAGCGTTGCCGACGGCATCGAAGACCTCGAGTGTGTAACCCTGATTGATGTACTGCGGCGTGCTGACGTTGAAGTGGTGGTGGCGAGTATTGAGAGCCGGCGGATGATTACGTGCGCGCGCGGTACGCGCCTGACTGCTGACGCCATGCTGGTTGATGTATTAGCCCAGCCCTTTGATCTGATCGTGTTACCCGGTGGCATGCCTGGCGCACAGCGCCTGGCCGAGCACGAACCGCTGGCCGAACGGGTGCGTGAGCAGGCCAAGGCCGGCAAGCTGTTTGCCGCTATCTGCGCCGCTCCGGCGTTGGCGCTGCAGCAATATGGCGTGCTGCGCCAGCGCCGGATGACCTGCTACCCAGCCTTCAGCGACCGTCTGAGCGGCTGTGTATTTGTTGATCAGCCAGTGGTTATTGATGGCAACTGCATCACCAGCCAAGGCCCGGGCACGGCGCTAGAGTTTGCCCTAAGCTTGGTTGAGCAACTGTGTGGCGCGTCGACTCGCAAGCAGGTAGCCGAGGCCATGTTGGTTGCTCACTAACTTTGAGCTCGCAGCTTAAGTGCGACCAGCAAAGGCCGATAACAGCAACAGTATTGCGAGTTTAATATCCCGTTTAGCGTTCTCTGCCCCTGGATGAGGTTTTCATGAAGTTATCGCTTGCCCGTTTGATTGGCTTGAGTACAGCCGCCTTAAGCAGCTTGGCTCTGTTGTTGAGCGTGATTGTATATGGGCAGATCAACGACCTGGATGAGCTGGGGCATGAGCTCAAAACCTACGGCAGTGCGATTTTTCGCGCCTCTGAGCTGCGTTACAGCACGGCACAGATTCAACAGTTCTACACCGATGCCAGCTTGACGCTGGATGCAGAGCCTGCGGCTGAGGCCAAGAGTCACTACCAGCAAGCGTTGCAGCTGCTTGATGAGTTGCAGCGCGAAGCACCAGAGTTCGCCACGCAAATATCGGCACTGCGCCCTGCGATTGAGCGGCTGAACCAGGTTGGCGCGCAAATGGTTGATGCCTATCGGGATGCCGGTAAGGCGGGTGGCGACAAGGTGATGGAAGACTTTGATGGCCGTTCGGCTCAGGTTATCGAGTCATTCGGGCTGCTTTTTGCGCCGTTGCAGAAGCGCTATCAGGATATTGAAAACTCAGCCGAGGACACGCGTACCAGTCTGCTGACCAGTAGCCTGATTGCCTGGGGGCTGGTGATCGTGGTGGTGTTGAGCAGCATGGGGCTGATTTATGTGCGGGCGCTACCTCCTCTGCGTCGCCTGCAGCGTTCGTTGCTGGATCTGGGCTCTGGCGGCGGTGATCTTGGCCGGCGCTTGAGAAAAGACCGTGATGATGAACTCGGCTCCGTGGTGGATGCCTTCAATGGCTTTGTGGCCAGCTTGGCTGAGCAAATGAGCACCGTCACCCAGGTTGCGCATAGCCTCAATGGCGCATCTGACTCGTTGGTGCGTGATGCGCAGCTGTCCGAGCGCAATGCCGAGAGCTTGCAGGCGGAAGTTGAGCAGGTGGCCGCAGCGGTCAACCAAATGTCGTCGACCGTGCAAAACGTGGCACAAAACGCGCAGGCCAGCGCCGAGCAAACGCGTGATGCAAATAAACAGTCGGTGGCTGCCCTGGAGATCGTCAATGCCACCATTAGCGATGTTCAGCAACTGGCTGATGAAGTCGGCCGCGCCGCCGGTGTGATTCAGGCGCTAGAAGGCAATACCCAGGAAATCGGCGGGGTGCTTGAGGTGATTCGTACCATTGCCGATCAGACCAACTTACTGGCGCTCAATGCGGCGATTGAGGCGGCCCGTGCAGGTGAGCAGGGGCGTGGTTTTGCGGTTGTTGCCGATGAAGTGCGCACCTTAGCTAACCGTACGCAGCGCTCCACCGAAGAAATTCACAGCATGATTGAGCGCCTGCAAAAGGCTGCGCGTGATGCGGTTGCCGTGATGGAAAGTGGCCGTGCGCATGCCGAGCAGGGCGTGCACAAGTCGCAGGATGCAGGTAGAAGCTTGCAGAGTATTCGCGCGTCCGTTGAGTCTGTGTCGGCCATGAGCCTGCACATTGCCGAAGCAGCGCGTGAGCAAGCGAGCGTTACCGAAGAGATCAATCAGCGCGTGCATAGTGTGTCTCAGGTTGCCCAGCAGAGCCTGCAGCAGGCTCACCAAACCCTTAGCAGTGGCCGCTCGGCCAAGGACAATGCGCAGTTGCTGGATGGCATTGTTGCGCGGTTCAAACTCTGATCGAGTAGCCGTGGCAAGTCGCAATGGGCTCGCTGAAGCCCGTTGCAGCTGTTATCCAGCGTGCGAGTTATCCCTCTTCTTGACTCACCAATAGCGGCTGCCCTCTAGGTGCGGCCCTCTAGTTGCGCCTGCTCAGCCCCTGCCACGCGTGTCAGGCCAGCTCACGTGACAATCAACCACAGCAGAGCTTTCTGGCTAAAGCGCTACTCTTTACTCACCTCTTGATCTGCATCAATACCTTGGGGTTTGGGCTGTGATGGCTCTTTCCTGCCTGGTGATTGTCTGACCAGAACAATAACGTTCTTGAATAACTGCTTGAGGCTGGCATGTGCGCCCGTGGCCGTGCCCCGTACCACCTGACTGAGGAAACGCCATGTTTGGATTGGAGGCTCTTGATCTAGCCAGAATCCAGTTCGGTTTCACTATCTCCTTTCACATCATCTTTCCGGCCATCACTATCGGTCTGGCCAGTTATCTGGCGGTGCTTGAAGGCCTGTGGCTGAAAACCGGACAGGAGGTGTACCGCGATCTGTACCACTTCTGGGCGAAGATATTTGCGGTTAATTTCGGCATGGGTGTGGTCTCCGGCCTGGTTATGGCCTATCAGTTCGGCACTAACTGGAGCGCCTTCTCTGACTTTGCCGGAGCGGTCACGGGGCCGCTGCTGACCTATGAAGTGCTTACTGCATTCTTCCTTGAGGCAGGCTTTCTCGGCGTGATGCTGTTCGGCTGGAACCGCGTCGGCCCGGGCCTGCACTTCTTTTCGACGGTCATGGTCGCCGTCGGCACGTTGATCTCGACCTTCTGGATTCTGGCCTCCAACAGCTGGATGCACACCCCACAGGGCTTCGAGATTATCGATGGTCGGGTGATCCCGGTGGACTGGTTTGCGGTGGTGTTCAACCCATCGTTCCCCTATCGCCTGTTGCACATGGCAACCGCAGCGTTCCTTGCTACCGCGTTCTTCGTCGGTGCCTCGGCCGCTTGGCACTTGCTGCGCGGTCGCGATAACCCAGCGATTCGCAAGATGCTCTCGATGGCCTTATGGATGGCGCTGATCGTGGCACCGATTCAGGCCGTGATCGGCGACTTCCATGGCCTGAACACCCTCAAGTATCAGCCGGCGAAGATCGCCGCGATTGAAGGTCATTGGGAAAACCACGGTGACGAGCCGACCCCGCTGATTTTGTTCGGCTGGCCGGATATGCAGCGCGAGGAAACCCGCTTCAAGATCGAGATTCCGGCACTCGGCAGCCTGATTTTGACCCACAGCCTGGACAAGCAAGTGCCGGCGCTGAAGGAGTTTGCCAAGGAAGATCGGCCAAACTCGACTGTGGTGTTTTGGACCTTCCGCGTCATGGTTGGCCTCGGCATGCTGATGATTCTCACCGGCCTCTGGGGGCTGTGGCTGCGTATGCGCGGCAAGCTGTTCCAGACTCGGCCGTTCCTGCATATGGCTGTGTGGATGGGGCCATCGGGGATCATCGCGATTCTTGCGGGTTGGTATACCACCGAGATCGGTCGTCAGCCCTGGGTTGTTTACGGCCTAATGCGCACCGCCGATGCGTCATCGGGGCACAGCTTTGCGCAGATGAGCCTGACGCTGATCCTGTTCGTAGTGGTGTACTTCGCCCTGTTCGGCGTGGGTATTGGCTACATGATGCGTCTGGTGCGCAAAGGTCCGGTTACCGATGAAGGCAAGGAAGTTGCCGATGGTGGCCCCGGCCAGCAACGTACACCATCGCGGCCCTTGTCAGCGGCCGACGAAAATCTTGATGACGGCGAGACTGATCTGCCGGCAGGGAGGAATTGAACATGGGTATTGATCTCCCACTGATATGGGCGGTGATCATCGCCTTCGGGGTGATGATGTATGTGGTCATGGACGGTTTCGACCTGGGCATCGGCATTCTCTTTCCTTTCATTAAAAGTGAAGGTGAGCGCGATGTGATGATGAACACTGTGGCCCCGGTTTGGGACGGCAACGAAACCTGGCTGGTGCTTGGCGGTGCGGCGCTGTTCGGTGCCTTTCCGCTGGCCTACTCGGTGGTGCTCAGCGCGTTGTACCTGCCGCTGATCTTTATGCTGCTGGGGCTGATCTTCCGGGGCGTGGCATTTGAGTTTCGCTTCAAGGCCAAGGCGGCCAAGCGGCACATCTGGGACAAGGCGTTTATCGGTGGCTCGCTGACGGCGACCTTCTTTCAGGGGGTGGCGTTGGGGGCTTATATCGATGGCTTCGAGGTGGTTAATCGGGTGTATGTCGGCGGCGCACTGGACTGGTTCACGCCGTTCTCGTTGTTCTGTGGCTTGGCGCTGATTGCCGCCTACGCATTGCTCGGCTGCACCTGGCTGATCATGAAAACTGAAGGCCGGCTGCAGCAGCACATGCACGATCTGGCAAAGCCGTTGGTCTTCGTGCTGCTTGGCGTGACTGGCATCGTCAGTTTGTGGACGCCGCTGGCGCACGCCGACATTGCCCAGCGCTGGTTCAGCCTGCCGAATATCTTCTGGTTTATGCCGGTGCCGCTGCTGGTGCTGCTGTGCACCTGGGCGCTGCTGCGCGCCGTCGCGCGTAACGCCAACTATGCGCCGTTCCTGTTGACGCTGACGCTGATCTTCCTCGGCTACAGCGGTCTGGGTATCAGCCTGTGGCCAAATATCATCCCGCCGTCGATCAGCATCTGGGACGCTTCCGCACCGCCGCAAAGTCAGGGCTTTATCCTGGTCGGCGCGCTGTTCATCATCCCCTTCATCCTGATGTACACGGCCTGGAGCTACTACGTGTTCCGCGGCAAGGTGACGGAAGAAGATGGCTACCACTGAGAACTGCAAGATGAGCGAGATCGACGAGAAAAAGCCGTTGTGGCAACGCCTCGGTTGGCTGGTGGCGATCTGGGCCGGTAGCGTGCTGGCCCTCGGGGCGGTGTCCTATCTGCTGCGCCTGTTTATGCACGCAGCGGGAATGGGCACGCCGTAAAGGCTGTGTCGCGTAGCTAGGTGCTTTTGTAGGGTGGGTTAGGCGCGCAGCGGCGTAACCCACCAATGTATCCCAGCCTATTCGGCTGATGGGTATCGCTGCGCTCAACCGATCCTACGGCGATGCTTATTTGATCGCCTTGAGCACCACAAACTTCGGTGTGGCCGCCACTTGTTCGACGCCACGGAACAGCCGCTTTAGCTTGGCGTGGTAGCCCAGGTGGCGGTTGCCGACTATCCACAGCTCGCCACCGGTTACTAAGGCGGCGCGAGCTTGCTGGAACATGCGCCAGGCGAGGAAGTCGCCCACCACCTGCTGCTGGTGGAAGGGCGGGTTGCATAACACCAGGTCCAGCGAATCCTCTGCCTGTTCGGCCAGACCGTCGCCGGCGCGAATCTCTACCGGGCGCTCGCCGAGCGCGGTGCGCCAGTTCGTTTGTGCCGATTGTACGGCCATATACGACTCATCCACCAAGCTCAGTTCAGCCAGTGGGCTGCCCAGGGCATAGGCGATGCCAAGTACGCCGTTGCCGCAACCGAGGTCGGCTACGCGTACGCGGCTCAGGTGTTTGGGTAGGTGTGGGAGAAAGGCCCGGGTGCCGATATCCAAATCTTCACGGCAGAACAGGTTAGCGTGGTTGCACAATTCAATGGCCGGTTTGTCCAGGCGGTAGCGCGTGGGGTAGGGCGATACCGGCGCTGGTTTTGATTCAGGTGTTGTGATTAACAGTCGAGCTTTTTTCACCGCCAGCGAGGCCTGTACCGGGCCAATATATTTCTCCAGCAGATCACCAGCAGCGCGCGGCAGGTGCTTGACCATGGCCGCGGCAATCACCTGTGCGCCCGGGGCGAGCTGGCCGTGCAGGCGAATCAGTTGCTCCTCCAGCAACGCCAACGTCTTGGGTACGCGGATTAGCACCCGATCAAATGGCCCCTGCGCGCTCGCGCTGGCCGGGACAAACTCCACGGCCTCTGTTGGTAGCAGGTTGCGTTGCAGGTTGACCTGCAAGCCCAGGTGGCCGAGGTGCGAGTCGCCACTGCTGCTGACCTGCGCATGGCCAGCCAGGCTGGCCGCTAGCGCGCCGAAGCTGTCATTCAATACCAATACCCGAGCGCTATTCGCCAGCCCTTGCTGGTGCAGATGGTTGAGCAGGTATTCGTCTGCTGCATCGAACGCTTGCAGCGGTTCGTGTGGCTGGTCGGGTTGGCGAATCAGGTCGAGTTGGGCAAATGGCGTAACGAATATAGGCATATAGGCTGCTGGTGTTTGTTCGAGGCGGTTTGCGGGACACTGGGCAGAAGTCACCACAGTGGGAGCCAGTATGACTGTCAGCGAAGACAAGTTCACCCAGCAAACCCTCACCAGCGTTCACGCCTGGTCGCCCAGCCTGTTCAGCCTGCGCTGTAGTCGCGATCCAGGATTTCGTTTTCGCGCCGGGCAGTTTGCTCGCCTGGGCGTGCAGAAGGCCGACGGCACACAGGTGTGGCGCGCCTATTCGATGGCCTCAGCGCCTCATGATGAGTTCCTTGAGTTCTTCTCTATCGTTGTGCCGGGCGGTGAGTTCACCTCTGAGCTGAGCCGGCTGCAGGTCGGCGACAGCCTGTTGGTGGAAAAGCAGGCCATGGGCTTTCTCACCCTTGAGCGTTTTGCTGATGGCCGTGATCTCTGGCTACTGGCAAGCGGTACGGGTTTGGCGCCTTTCCTGTCAATTCTGCAGGGGCTGGAGGTTTGGCAGAGTTTTCAGCGGGTGCTGCTGGTGTACAGCGCGCGTACGGCCAGCGAGCTGGCTTATCAGCCGTTGATTGAGGGGTTGATGCAGCAAGAGCATTTGCAGGAGTACGCCGAGCAGTTTGTCTATCTGCCGCTGGTGACCCGTGAGCAGGTGCCTGGCTGCCTGCATGGGCGCATCACCACATTGCTGGACAGTGGTGAGTTGGAGCGCGCGGCCGGGGTTGATCTTGATCCGCTGCATTCGCGGCTGATGATCTGCGGTAACCCACAGATGATTGATGACACGCGCACGCTGCTCAAGCAGCGCGACTTGCAGCTCAGCCTGACGCGGCGGCCGGGGCAGGTGGCTGTGGAGAATTACTGGTAGCGGTTACTCAGGTAAAAAAGCACCCTAAGGTGCCTTTATCAATACTTGCCAGGTGTTATTCCTTGGCTTGTTGGGCCTTGAGCAAGTCGCGGATCTCGCTGAGCAGCTCTTGGTCCTTGGTCGGCGCGGCAGGTGCTGCCGGGGCGGCTTCTTCTTCGCGTTTGAGTTTGTTGAGCACCTTGATGCCCATAAAGATGGCAAAGGCGACGATCAGAAAGTCGAGCACGGTCTGGATAAACTTGCCATAGGCCAGTACCACAGCGGGCAGGTCACCTTCAGCCGCTTTCAGGGTGATGGCCAGGTCGGTGAAATCTACGCCGCCAATCAGTACGCCTAGCGGTGGCATCACCACATCGCCAACGAAGGACGAGACGATCTTGCCAAAGGCAGCACCGATGATGATACCGACAGCCATGTCGACCACGTTGCCCTTGACGGCAAAGGCTTTGAATTCACTGATTATGCTCATGTTGCATTTCCTGGTAGATGAAGTTGCGCTGAGTGTAATTCAGCGTGCGCCGCTTGCCAGCCAGTTATTAGCTCGGCAGGTGCACATCGGGAAGCGCTTCGAAAGCCGGTTTTGCCAGTAGATAGCCTTGGAATAACTCCACGCCCATGTCTTGTAATGTTCGCAGCTCACCAAGGCTTTCGATGCCTTCGGCAATCACCCGGATATTCAATTTGCGGCACATTTGCAGGGTGGCATCGACCAGAATCTGCCGCACGCTGTCCTGGTCGATGTTGCGGATCAGTTGCATGTCCAGCTTGATCAGGTCGGGCTGGAAGTCGGCCAGTAGATTAAGGCCAGCATAGCCAGCGCCAAAATCATCAATGGCGGTCATAAAACCTTGCTTGCGATAAGCCCGCAGAATGCCGGAAACATGGTCGATATCCAGCACCTGCTCTTGTTCGGTGACTTCGAAGATGATGCGTTGCAGTGGAAAACTGAGCCGTTGTGCGGCCTCCAACGTGGCGCGGATGCAGGTCTCGGCTTTATATACCGCGTTGGGCATAAAGTTGATCGAGACCATGGCCGGCACTTGCAGTTTTGCTGCCCACTCTAGTGCGGCAATTCGGCAGGCTTGGTCGAACGGGTAAAGGTCGTCCTTGCTCAGCCGGCCCAGCAGGCTACCTGCGGACTCGCCTGCCGTGCCGCGCACCAATGCTTCGTGGGCAAAGATAGCGCCAGTACTCAGGTTGACGATGGGCTGAAAGGCCATGCTGATGGGGAAGCTCAGTCCCTTACCGTCACGGCAAGCCGAACATCCTGATGCTGTACTCATAACCTGTTCTCTTGATGGGCGTAGTGCTCGGGCAACGATAGCAGAAGTTACCCGAGCGCTCGTGTTTCAAGGCATTCGGCAGAGCCGTCGCGACTGGGCTAGGCTCTACGCAGGCCCGTCATGAGGATGCCGTTATGCCCTTGGAACATCATCCGCTGCACCGCGAGTTTCCTGAGTTCATTACGCAGTTGCACGCTTTGTTGTCCAGTGACGGACATTTCGCTCGCCTCGCCGAGGAGTACGAAGAACTCGATAAGCGCATCTATGAGGTGGAGAGCGGGCGTGTTGCCATTGATGAAATTCTTCTCCTCGGCCTGAAAATGCAGCGTGTCAGCCTCAAGGACGAGCTCGCGGTATTCCTGAGTAAAGCGCCATAACCTTGTTGGCTTGATCCGGGTCAAGTGCTGAGCCCGGGTCAGGGGATAGTCTGTAGGCAATGATTATCCCTAAGGAGTGCCAGCATGCACGTTGAACATCACCCGTTGGTTAAAGACTTCCCTGAGCTGCGTGGTGCGCTGCATGAGCTGCGCGTCAACGACGCCGACTTCGCCCGCCTAGCCGACAGTTACGAGACGCTGGATAAGCGCATTTGCCGTATTGAGGCAGGCAGTGAGTTATTGGCCGATGATGTGCTGTTGTCGCTCAAACAAGAGCGAGTCGGTCTTAAAGACGAAGTGGCGCGTCGACTCAAGCGGTCTGCTGGGCAGTGTTGTGGATGCGGCAATGGCTGCAAATCCTAAGAACCTGCTTACGCTCTGCTGCGAGGCGGTCCGGTATGGAAAGCAGGTTATAAAGTTCTAGAGCTGTAAATATATCCAGCTATTTCGTATGATCCGGGCTCAGCATTTATAGGAGTCCGGTATGGCCAAGGCCAAGCGCATGTATGGCTGCACCGAGTGCGGCTCGACCTTTCCCAAGTGGGCTGGCCAGTGCGGCGAGTGTGGGGCCTGGAACACCTTGGTCGAGACCCTGCTGGAAGCCAATGCGACAACCCCCAGCGGGCGCGCTGGTTGGGCGGGCGAGCAGGTACAGATCAAAACCCTGGCGGAAGTCAGTGTTGAGGAAGTACCGCGCTTTTCCACTGCGTCCGGTGAGCTTGATCGGGTTCTTGGTGGCGGCTTGGTGGATGGCTCGGTGGTGCTGATCGGCGGCGACCCCGGCATTGGCAAGTCGACCATTCTGCTGCAAACCCTGTGCAATATCGCCACGCGCTTTCCTGCGTTGTATGTCACTGGTGAGGAGTCTCAGCAGCAGGTGGCCATGCGCGCTCGGCGCCTGGGTTTGCCGGAAGACAAGCTTAAGGTGATGACCGAAACCTGCATCGAAAGCATCATCGCCACCGCACGCCTGGAAAAGCCCAAGGTGATGGTGATCGACTCGATCCAGACGATCTTTACCGAGCAACTGCAATCAGCTCCCGGCGGCGTTGCCCAAGTGCGCGAGAGTGCGGCGTTGCTGGTGCGCTTTGCCAAACAGAGTGGCACGGCGATCTTTCTGGTCGGCCATGTAACCAAGGAGGGCGCGTTGGCCGGGCCGCGTGTACTCGAACATATGGTCGACACTGTGCTGTATTTCGAGGGCGAGTCAGATGGTCGCCTGCGTTTGCTGCGCGCGGTGAAGAACCGCTTCGGTGCGATCAACGAGCTGGGCGTTTTTGGCATGACCGATAAGGGCCTGAAAGAGGTGACCAACCCTTCGGCGATCTTCCTCACCCGTGCTCAGGAAGAAGTGCCCGGCAGCGTGGTGATGGCCACCTGGGAAGGCACTCGGCCAATGCTGGTGGAAGTACAGGCGTTGGTCGATACCAGTCATATGGCCAATCCGCGCCGCGTAACTTTGGGGTTGGATCAGAACCGTTTGGCCATGCTCCTGGCCGTACTACACCGCCATGGCGGCATCCCCACCTATGACCAGGACGTGTTCCTTAACGTGGTCGGCGGGGTCAAGGTACTGGAAACCGCCTCAGACTTGGCGCTGATGGCTGCGGTGATTTCTAGCTTGCGCAACAAGCCGCTGCCGCATGATTTGCTGGTTTTCGGCGAGGTGGGGTTGTCTGGGGAAATTCGCCCGGTGCCGAGCGGTCAGGAGCGCTTGAAAGAAGCGGCCAAGCACGGTTTCAAGCGTGCCATCGTGCCTAAAGGCAATGCGCCGAAAGATCCGCCGCCCGGTTTGCAGGTGATTGCGGTAACGCGCCTGGAGCAGGCGCTGGATGCGCTGTTCGAGTAGCGCAGCAGTGGGAATGAAAAAAGGAGGTCTAGGCCTCCTTTTTGTTTACTCGTCTTCGCCGAGTGCGGCGAGCTCACGTTCTAGCAGGCTGTCATCGCCGAGGTTGAGTTCCACTAGGCGACGCAGGTGGCTGATTGAGTCGAGGTCGATATGCCTGCAGACGAAACCGAGCAGGTTGTCCTGGGTGCGGGTCAGTACCACTTCCATGCGCACACGAGTGTCGTCGGCCAGTTGAATGTTGGCTTCGAACGGTTGGTTTGGGTCGCCATTCCAGTCAGTAGGGCGTTTGATCAGTAGACCTTTCAGTGACACGTCATGCAGTTCGACTGTCCAACGCCGTTCGCCTTGGACGATCTCGGTCGGTGCGTCGAAAGCGATGCGGTGAAAGCGCCGACGCTCATTGTCTGTATCGCTCATGCAAAGAAACTCCTGCGAGGTTTCATTCACTATAGCCAAGGCTGCTGCCGATGGCTTGGTTTTATCTAGGCAGCGACCCGGCGGTATGGCCACAAAAAACCCGCCAGAAGGCGGGTTTTCAGTCGCTGATGCTGCTTATCAGTTGCCGTAAACCGGGAACTTGGCGCAGACCGCTTTGACTTGCTCGCGTACGCGAGCTTCAACCGCTTCATCGCCCAGGTTGGCGAGGATTTCGCAGATCCAGCCAGCCAGTGCGCGGCACTCGTCTTCCTTGAAGCCGCGAGTGGTCACGGCTGGGGTGCCGATACGCAGGCCCGAGGTGACGAATGGCGAGCGTGGATCGTTCGGTACGCTGTTCTTGTTCACGGTGATAAAGGCGCGACCCAGGGCGGCGTCAGCGTCTTTACCGGTGATGTCTTGCTTGATCAGCGAGAGCAGGAACAGGTGGTTTTCAGTACCGCCGGAAACCACGTCGTAGCCGTTTTCGATAAACACGCTGGCCATGGCCTGAGCGTTCTTGATCACTTGCTGCTGGTAGGTTTTGAACTCAGGCTGCAGGGCTTCTTTGAAGCACACGGCCTTGGCCGCGATGACGTGTTCCAGCGGGCCGCCTTGGCCACCTGGGAATACTGCGGAGTTGAGTTTCTTCTCCAACGCTTCGTTGGCACGGGCGAGGATCAGGCCGCCGCGTGGACCGCGCAGGGTTTTGTGGGTGGTGGTGGTGACCACGTCAGCGAACGGCACCGGATTCGGGTACACGCCAGCGGCAACCAGGCCGGCTACGTGCGCCATGTCGACGAACAGGTAAGCGCCAACTTTGTCGGCGATGGCGCGGAAGCGTGGGAAGTCCAGAACCTGCGAGTAGGCGCTGAAACCAGCAATGATCATCTTCGGCTTGTGCTCAACAGCCAGGCGCTCGACTTCGTCGTAGTCAATCAGGCCAGCGTCAGTGATGCCGTACTGCACCGCGTTGTACATCTTGCCGGAGAAGCTGACGCTGGCTCCGTGGGTCAGGTGGCCGCCGTGGGCCAGGCTCATGCCCAGTACGGTGTCGCCGGCTTCCAGCAGGGCCATGTAAACGGCGCTGTTGGCTTGGCTACCGGAGTGCGGCTGGACGTTGGCGTAGTCGGCAGCGAACAGTTCCTTGGCACGGTCGATGGCCAACTGCTCGACGATGTCGACGTATTCGCAACCGCCGTAGTAACGCTTGCCTGGGTAGCCTTCAGCGTACTTGTTGGTCAGTACCGAGCCTTGGGCTTCCATCACCGCTGGGCTGGTGTAGTTTTCCGAGGCAATCAGCTCGATGTGATGTTCCTGGCGCTGGGCTTCTTGCTCCATCGCGGCAAACAATTCGGCGTCATAACGGGCAAGAGTCAAATCACGGCTGAACATAGCATTCCCCTGAGAAAATCAGCTGGGCGGTAGAAAGAGGGGGCGAATTCTACCCCATACGCTATGACCTGGCATATGAAGCTTGATCATCTGTCGGACAAACGCGGCTCATGCTCAGGGCGTTTAGCCGAGCATAAATAGCGCGCTACCGGTGAACAGGGCGGTGAATTGCTGCGCGGGCATCGGCCGGCCGAGTAGGAAGCCCTGTACTTCATCGCAGTCATGGCCGCGCAGGAAGTCTAGTTGTGCCAGGGTTTCTACGCCTTCAGCGATAACCGTAAGGTTCAGGCTGTGCGCCATGGCGATGATGGCCCGGGCGATTTGCCCGTCTTGTTCGCCATGCGGCAGGCCGTCGACAAAGCTGCGATCAATCTTCAGCACGTCAATGGGGAATTGCTTGAGGTAGTTCAGCGACGAGTAGCCGGTGCCAAAGTCGTCAATGGCGATAAATACCCCAAGTTTTTTCAGGCGGGTAAGCGTTTGCATCGCGTTGGATACATCCTCCATGAGGATGCTTTCGGTCAGTTCCAGCTCCAGGCAACTGGCAGCAAGCGTGCTTTGTTGGAGAATCTGGGCCACACGCTGATCTAAATCACCTTCAGCGAACTGGCGAGCGGAAAGGTTGACGGAGATCTTCGGTACGCGAATTTTCGCCTGGCGCCATTCCACCATCTGCCGGCAGGACTCACGCAGAGCCCAATCGCCTACCTGAACAATCAGGCCGAGCTCTTCCAGCACCGGGATAAAGTCGGTTGGTGGCACGAGCCCGCGTTGCGGATGCTGCCAGCGTAGCAGCGCCTCGGCGCCCGTTAGGCGTTTGCCATCGCTGGAAAACTGCGGCTGGTAATACAGTTTGAATTCACCCTGCTCTAGGGCGTGGCGCAGGTCGCTTTCCAGTTCCAGGCGTTGCAGGGCGCTGGCGTTCATGTCGGCTTGGTAGAACTGGAAGTTGTTCTTGCCGCGTTCTTTGGCGTGGTACATCGCCGTGTCAGCATTCTTCATCAGTTGACTGAGCTCGTTACCGTCCTGTGGGCTGAGGGCGATACCGATACTGGCTGTGACGAAAAACTCGCGGCCTTCAAGAATAAACGGCTGCGCCATGCTGGCGAGAATCTGTTCGCCGACATGAATAGCACGGGTCATCGCACCACTGCGTTGCGGCTGAGAATTCAGCAGGAGGGTGAACTCATCGCCGCCCATACGCGCCACCGTGTCGTCGCTGTTGACGCAGGCGCTCAGGCGCAAGGCCACTTCCTTGAGCATGCGATCACCAGCAGCATGGCCGAGGGAGTCGTTGATCGGCTTGAAGCGGTCAAGGTCGAGGAACATCAACACCACCCACTCCTGATGCCGTTCACCGTGTAACAGTGCGCTGTGTAGGCGGTCCTGAAACAGGGTGCGGTTAGGCAGTTGGGTCAGGGCGTCGTAGTAGGCCAGCCGATGAATGCGCTGTTCGCTGGCTTTGCGCTCGCTGATGTCGCTAAAGAAGCACACGTAGCTGACCAGGTCACCTTCATCGTCTTTGATCGCGGTGATGCCGACCCAGGCCGGGAATTTCTCGCCGCTTCTGCGCTTGAGCCACA
The DNA here is from genome assembly GCF_046581935.1 of Pseudomonas sp. Classification (GTDB taxonomy): domain Bacteria; phylum Pseudomonadota; class Gammaproteobacteria; order Pseudomonadales; family Pseudomonadaceae; genus Aquipseudomonas. The sequence goes on along the minus strand of NZ_JAYGFK010000011.1, from coordinate 42,651 downwards.
CCTCGCCTTCCCAGCTACCTTGCTGGTTGAGTTGCTTGATGACATAGGACAGGTGGCTGGCCTGTTGCGTGTCGGCGGTGAGGGTGTTCGGCAACTGATCAAGGATCTGCTCTGAGGAGTAGCCACTGACTCGGCTGAAGGCATTGTTGACTTGAACGATATAGCCCGCAGGGTCGGTAACCAGAATCGCCGCCGTGGAGTGTTCAAATACTGTGGCGGCCATGCGCAGCTCTTTTTCTGCGCGGCGTTGCAGGCTGATGTCGCGGCCGACTCCGAGTAGGCCCTCGAAGCGTCCGCTGTCGTCCCACATCGGCACCAGGCGCAGTTCCACGGGAATCTTCTTGCCGTCGGCACGTAGCGCGTCAAAGACGAACAGTTGCGGCAAGAACTGCTCGCGCAACTCAGCCATTCGCTGCGGGTCACCCAGGGCGTTGCGTACACGCTCCAGTAGCGCGTAGAAACCTGACAGTTGACGTGGGTTAGTGGCTAGGCTGTGGAAGCCATTGGCCAAGGCCCATTCGCTGTCATAACCCAGTACCGGCATTACCGAGGGACTGACGTAGTTGGGCTGCAGGTGGTTGTTAGTGGAGAAAATTACGTCGCTGATACTTTCAGCCAGCAGGCGATAGCGCTGTTCGCTGGTGCGCAGCGATTCGCTATGGGTGATCTGTTCGGTGATGTCTTTGGCTACGCCAATCAGTCTGCTGACGCGGCCTTTGTCATCGCGCGCCAAGGCCTGTTCGCGAATGTCGAACCAGTGCCAGCTGCCGTCACGGTGCCGCCAGCGCAATTCGAACTGCATCAGTAGACCGTTGCCGACCACCTGTTGAATATTGCGCATGCGCTGATACAGCTCGACATCATCAGGATGCAGGAGCTTTTCCCATAAGCGCTCACCGAACTGATGCATTTCGGCTTTGCTGTAGCCCAGTTGCGGGCCAAGGTGGTTGTTGCTGAACATCACCCGCTTACTGGCAATGTCGTGCACATAAATGGTGTCTGGCACGGCGCTGACCACATCTGACCAGAAGCGCTCGCGCTCAATCAGCGAGGTCTCGGTGCGTTTACGATTGGTGATGTCGCTGATGCTCAGGGTTACAGCTTGTAGGTCGTCGACATTTTCCGGCAGACGCAACAGCAGCCACAGGTGGCGCTCGTCGTCCTGAGGTGTGCTGATTTGGCGCTCCATTTCCAGCAGGCCGCTGCCATTGATCAGGGTGTGGAGCAATTGCATGCGGAAGCCGCCAGGACTTAGCGGGCCGCTGTTGAACAGGTGTTGCCAAGCCTGTTGGTTGGACTCCACACCGAGCAACTGCAGGGCTACCTGATTAGTTTCGGTCAGGCGCATACGCTTGCAGAGCTCGGCGTGCCGCTGTGGCTCTTGGTCCAGCCAGTGCTGCAACTCGGCTGGGTTATGCAGCTGCTGTTGCTGTAAATAATGATGCAGTTCAGCAAGGTCAAGTACGCACAAGGCTGTACCTGTACCGTCGAAGATGTCCTGATAGCGCCGGCGAGTTTCCTGCAGCACGTGCGAGGCATGCTGTTCTTCGGTGACATCACGTAGCACCCAGACAAAGCCAGCGCGCTTGTTGTCTTCACTGAGGTCGCTGCGGCTGATGTCATACAGATGAGGGCGGCCGTTCTGTTGGATTTCTACCAGGTCGGGGCCGAGGTCATTGTGCAGCGCGGTATCGTGCAGCAGCAGGGGGTCGAGGCGAGGTAGCAGCTTGAGCAGGTGCCAGTCGCGTGCGTCATCGCTACGCAGACCGAACATGGCCTCAGCCTGTGGGTTGAGGTACTGCAATTGGCCGCTGCTATCGGTGACCAGTACTCGCTCCTCGATAGCCCCCAGCACGCTGGCGGCTTGTTGCAGGGAACGCCGTGAGGCTGTGTTGAGGGCGTGCAGGGTGCGTTGTTCATGTAATAAGCGATACAGCGCCAGCAGCGTCAGGGTGGCACAGAGGATAAAGAGCAGCAGTTTGCTGGCCTGTTGTGGCAATTGTTCGGCGCGCACCTTGCGCTCGTTGAACAATGCGCGCAGTTGCCAATCGCTACCCTTGAGGGCGATCTCCTGCATGCTTTGATCGAGGTTCTCGGCTGTTACGGGCAGCGCAATGGAGGTGCTGCTTTCGGTGCCGGTTATATTGCTGGCAATTACCCGCTGCACATTGAGGTCTTCCAGCAACCATTGGTATGAGCTTTGATGGTTCTCGTGCAACCAACTACGCAAGGCTTGATTGCTCAGGCGTAGTACCCAGAAGTTACTGTCTGGGCTCTCGGCGTCTTGGCGCAAAAGTAGGTAGATGCGGCCCTTTTCGTTAGCGCTGAATGCGTAGAAAAAACCTTCCCCGCGCCCGCGTTGCACCAGCTCGTGCAGGTACAGCGCGTCCTCTGTGGACGTGTGGCTGTCGGCGGTTACCTCGCCGCGAGCATTTAGCCAGGCCAGGCTGCGCAGTGTCGGGAAAACTCCGCGCAGGGTCTGCAGGAGTTTTTCCTGCTTGTCGGCGCTGGTTGGCGGCTGGCGATGATTTTGCAGAAGGGCCAGGCCGGCGCTGGCCTTGAGTTCCATGTTCAGACTGAGATGGTTAGCCAGCTGCGAACTGTAGGCTTGGCCTAGTTGGCGCTGGTTCTCTAGCAGTTGCTGAGACTCCTGGCGCAGTTGCCAGAGCAGCAATACCAGCATGCTTAGCACCAGAACCACTAGTGCCATACGTGTCGGCCCACGCATCGCTTCAGCCGGCGCAGTGCCGGGTGTGCGCGGTGTGGTTGGGGGCGTGACAGTAGACAACGACTTGCATCCTGAGCTGGGCGGCTATGGGCTGGTCCCCGGATAGGGCGCGTTAGGGGCGGCCACCAGGGGCCGCTAGCATGCCATAACCGTGGCAAAGTGCCAGCGCCGCCGACGAGCGTTGTTTGTCCTGTGTCAGCTATGTCGACAGTTTCTCGAAGGTTATCTCAGTTGCGGTGGGTCTTTTTTATTCGAGAGCATTTCTTTCGATGTGTTTTGTTCAGCGAAGGTTTTTGCCCCTGACGACAATGCCTAGCCAGCACATTCTGCGCGCTAATTTGTTGGGCGCCTGCTGATGCGTGGTGGCGCTCGTCGACTACTCCAGGCAGCAGCTCGGCAGCAGACTAATAGTGTGGGGGAGAGTTCAGGCAGGAGTCGCTAGTGAGGGCGACGAGTGGCATATTTTCTCGATGCAATCTTCGCGCTCAAAGGTTTTGGCTTGCTCTTCCAGCCACGCGCAGAACGTTTGGATAGACGGGTTGTTTGCGAGCTTCTTCAGAAAAACGGCATAGACGCCGTCGTCTTCAACGACATCTTTGAATAGTGGGATCAAGTGTCCGTTGGCAACCTCATCGGCGACCAGAACGTGCCGTCCCAGAGCTACGCCTCGGTCGTTTAAAGCGGCACCGACGATCAAGTCCGCCTGGTTGAAACGGTAACCGCCGCTGCAATCAATGTGGTGAATGCCGCGTTCAGCCAGCCATTTTTGCCAAGACGTGGCGAGCTTGGCTTGTGGCAGTGAGTCGTGCAGAAGTATTGCCCGGCTGAGGTCTGCCGGCTCGCGCAGTTCCAGTGTTTGTTGCAGTGAGGGGCTGATGACTGGGTAGACATAATCGCGAAACAGTAAGCGCTGTTCCGTGCCATGTTGATCGGCAAAGCCATGACAGATGCCGATATCGACGGTTTCGTTATGGAAGTTAGGCTCGTTGAATTCGGCAATCAGGTGCAGATCAATATGCGGGTGCTTGCTGTGAAAGTCCTGCAACCGTGGCATTAGCCAGCGGTTGGCAAACGACGGCATGCAATAAACAGTCAGTTTGTTGCGCTGGGTTAGCGCGCCGATATTACCCAGCGTTTCACTGAGCAGCCCCAGGGCCGAGTGCACTGCCGGGTAGAGCCGCGTGCCAGGGGCGGTCAGCAGCAGGTGGCGCGTGCGGCGCTCGAACAGTTTGTAGCCCAGGCGCTGCTCAAGCTGGATGACCTTCTGACTCACCGCACTTTGCGATATGCACAGTTCGTCAGCGGCCAGAGTAAAGCTCAGGTGGCGCGCAGCGGCTTCAAAGTAGCGCAATGATTCGAGTGGTGGAAGGCGAAGGGACACACAAGCTCCTGGGACACCGGTCAGTCCGTTATCGGTAAGCGTTAAACGAGGCGACCCAACAGCCAAGGCACGCAACGTGCCAATCAGCCATAGCCCACTGTTGTGCGGGCTCAGGTGCTGCTGGCGCTGCTCTTTGATCTGAAATGGTGCATTAGCGCTGCTTATGTGTGCGGATTAGCAAATAGCGTTTGTTGAGCGCTTCGCCGGTTCACACAATGGCTGCAACCCTTAGCCATCAAGCGCGTCGCTGGAGAGCCTGAAGATGACAATCGCACCCGTGCTATATCTGAGAAAACTACTCTGTGTTGCTGGCGTATTGCTGGTTACGCAGGCCCAGGCCCAGGCCGATTTGCTTGATGAAATCAAAGCGCGCGGTGAGATCGTGGTGGCCACGGAAGCGCGCTACGCGCCGTTCGAGATGCTTGAGGACGGCAAGATCGTTGGCTATGGCAAGGATATGCTCGATGAGATTCTCAAGGATCTGCCTGGGGTTCAGCTTAAGCAGCTGGACTTGCCGTTCCAGAGCATCCTGGCTGGCCTGTCAGCCAAGCGTTACGACATCGTCGTTACCTCTCTGATGATCACGCGTCAGCGCCTGGCCGCTTATGCCTTCACCAACCCGATTTCCGATGCCTCGGTAGCCATACTCAAACGTAAGGCGGATGACAGCATCAACAGCCCTGAAGACATGGCCGGCAAGGTCATTGGTGTTCAGGCCGGTTCGGCGCAATACACAGCAGTGCGCAAGTTCGAGAGTGAGGTGCTTGCCGGCAAGGGTCTGAAGGTCAAGGAGATCAAAGAGTTCACTGACTACAACGAGGCATACGCCGCACTGGCCTCGCGTCGCGTCGACATTGTGCCGCAGGCATTGCCCAACCTGTCTTCGGTGGTGAAGTCGCGGCCGGATATGTTCGCCATTGTGCAGCCACCTTTCGGTGACAAGAGTTATTACGCCTGGGCTGCGCGCAAAGATGCGGAGTCGGCTTCCCTGGTGGCCTTCTTCAACGCCGGCATCCTCAAGCTGCAGAAGAGCGGCAAGCTCGCGGAGCTGCAGATGAAGTGGTTCGGTTTCACCATGGATGTGCCAGAAGGCGTTCTGCCTGAACCTGCGAACTAAGCCCGGATTCGCCTGCGCCTTGCGGCGCAGGCACGCTCTCGACTGCTATGCGGCTGCGCCGCTGGAGACACCATGCCTCACGACCCCAAAACCCAGCCGCGTTACACCGGGATTGCCACGTTTATGCGAACCCCTTTCAGCCCGACATTGGCGGATGTGGACATCGCCCTGGTCGGTATTCCCTACGACGGTGGCGTGACCAACCGTCCGGGTGCCCGCCATGGCCCGCGTGAGGTGCGCAATCAATCGAGCCTTATGCGGATTATCAATCAGGCCAGCGGTGTTGCCCCGTTCGATCTGTGTCGTGTGGCTGACGTTGGTGATGCGACGCCGGAAAGCCCGTTTGAACTGACTGCCGCCCATGCCGCCATTCAGGCGTTTTACGAACCGCTATGCGCCGCTGGCATCGTGCCCTTGTCGGTGGGCGGTGATCATTCGGTAACCCTGCCGGTGCTGCGCGCTCTGGCCAAGGATGGCCCAGTGGCGTTGGTGCATTTCGATGCCCACTGCGATACCGGTGATTTCTACCTGGGCTCGCGCTTCCATCACGGCTCGCCCTTCAAGGTTGCGGCCGAGGAGGGGCTTATCGATCCGATGAAAACCATCCAGATTGGTATCCGTGGCAGCGTCACCGACCGCGATATCTGGAAGTTCAGTTATGACAGCGGTATGCGCGTGATTAGCATCGAAGAGTTCTACCAGATGGGCTTGAGCGCGGTGATCGAGGAGATTCATCGGGTGGTTGGCGACAGCCCGGTGTATGTCACGTTCGATGTCGACGGGCTTGATCCGGCCTATGCACCCGGCACGGGGACGCCGGAAATTGGCGGGTTTACCCCCTTTGAAGCGCAACAAATGATTCGCGCGTTGGCCGACCTGGACATTATCGGCGCTGATGTCGTGGAGGTATCCCCGCCGTTCGACCCTAGCGGCAACACGGCTTTGGTCGGCGCCACACTACTGTTCGAGTTGCTCTGCGTCAGCGCTCTGGCTTGGCAGCGCCGGCAGGTGCATCAAGAGGCGTAACGATGCTCGATATGATGGTGGTGCTTGATTACCGTGGTGCGTTGCTCAACGGCCTGTGGATGACGGCCTGGATTTCTGCGCTGGCAATCGCCCTTGGTTTTGTTATCGGCGTACTGGCAGGTATCGCACGGGTGTCATCGCATGCGTTTTGCCGCAGCCTGGCTGCTTTCTATATAAGCGCGCTGCGCGGCACGCCGCTGCTGGTGCAGCTGGCGGTGATCTTTTTCATGTTGCCGATGATTGGCCTGCAGCTGCCCGCGTTGCTGGCAGCCATCATCGCGCTGGCGCTCAACAGTGGTGCTTCGCAGGCGGAGATATTGCGCGGTGGCTTTGACACCCTGCCGCCCGGGCAGACTGAGGCCGCCTGGGATATCGGTTACACCCGCTGGCAGGTGCTGCGTTATGTGCAGCTGCCGCAGGTGATTCGCGCGACCATTCCGGCGCTGGTCAACGAGACCATCGACATCATCAAAAACTCCTCGCTGGTTTCCACCATCGCCGTGACTGAGCTGATGCGTGTGGCGCATACCTATTCCTCCACCACATACCGACCGATCGAGTTCTTTCTGGCTGCCGGGTTGCTGTATCTCTTGCTGACGTCGGTTGTTAGCTATGTGGGCAAGTACCTTGAGCGGCGGTTGAGCAATGGCTAAGGGGCGCTCATGAACCTACATCTGTATGTGGACTATGCGCCTCTGTTGCTACGGGGCGTGCTCTTCACTGTTTATGTCAGCCTTGGGGCGTTGTTGATTGGCGTGCTCGCGGGGCTGCTTCTTTGCTTGCTGGGCCAGATGAGCAATCCCTTGCCTCGACTGTTCTACCAGCTCTATGTCACGTTGTTTCGCGGTACGCCGCTGCTGGTGCAGATCTACCTGGTGTTTTATGGCGGGCCTTTTGTCGGCATCGAGCTCAGTGCATTGCAGGTGGGTATTGGTGGTCTGGGGCTGTATTGCGCGGCCTATTTTGCGGAGATTTTCCGCAGTGGCTTTCTCAGCATTCCCCGTGGGCAGATCGAGGCGGCCCGTGATCTGGGCTTCTCCAACTGGCAGGTACTGACTCAGGTGAAGTTGCCGCAAATGTTAGGGCTGATTTTGCCCGCCTCGGTCAACCAGACCATCTTGCTGGTGAAGGAATCGGCGATCCTGTCGGTGATTACTGTTCCGGAGATGATGAGCGCGGCTAGTCGGATGTCCACCGAGACGTTTACCTTTATTGAGCCTTATCTGTTTCTGGGCCTGAGCTACTGGCTTATCACCTTTGCGTTGGCCCGTGCCGCGCGACTGCTGGAGCGGCGCACACGCCGCTACATCGCTCGAACCTGAGGAGGCATTCGCGAGATGGCGAACCCGATAATTAAGCTGATTGACGTCAAAAAGCGCTTTGGCGATAACGCGGTGCTCAAAGGCATCAGCCTGGAAGTGAATGCCGGTGAGGTGGTCTGCATCATCGGCGGCTCGGGCTCTGGCAAGAGCACGCTGCTGCGCTGTATCGACTTTCTTGAACACTATGACAGTGGCGAGGTGCTGGTGCAGGGCCGCATGATCGGTTACGGCTCAGACCCGAGCGGTAACTTTACCCGGCTGCCCGAGCGCGTGGTGCAGCAGGACCTGGCCAACGTGGTTATGGTGTTTCAACAGTTCAACCTGTGGCCGCACAAAACTGTGCTGGAAAATGTCATGGCACCACTGTGCCTGGTTTCCCATATGGATAAGGGCGCGGCCAAGGAACGCGCATTGGCTGTGCTCGGCAAGGTGGGGATGGCGCATAAGGCCGATGCGTACCCCAATACCTTGTCCGGTGGGCAGCAGCAACGAGTGGCGATTGCCCGGGCGTTGGGGCGCGAGCCGAAGATCATGCTATTTGATGAACCTACCTCAGCCCTTGACCCGGAGCTGGTGGGCGAGGTGCTAAAAGTCATGCGCGCGCTGGCTGACGAGGGCATGACCATGGTGGTGGTCACCCATGAAATGGGCTTTGCGGCGCAGGTTGCCGACAAGGTCATCTTCCTTGCCAACGGACAGATTGAAGAGCAAGGGCCGCCAGCGGCCTTGTTTGGTGCGCCGCAGTCGCCACTGCTAAAGAGTTTTCTCGCCACCTGGTCAGAGCGTAACGCTGGGTTCGTTGGCGTCTAGCTCTGCCGCGAGTGTTGGATAGTCGTGGTTAAGTGCTGTTTGCCCTGTGAAGGCGAATCCGGTAGCTTTGCCGGGATGTACGCTAGGGTTTGCGTACCTTGCGGTGGCGGACTATTTCAACCGTCCGCCCTGCGCCTTCGACCGCCCCTCGCGCTTCATGCGCGACTGCCCGCGGTGACTATCGTCTCTTGTCTAGAACCAAGGTTATCCATGGCTCAATACGTCTACACCATGCATCGGCTCGGCAAAGTAGTGCCGCCGAAGCGGGAAATTCTCAAGAACATCTCCCTGTCGTTCTTCCCAGGCGCGAAGATCGGCGTACTCGGCCTTAACGGCTCGGGTAAATCCACCCTGCTGAAGATCATGGCCGGCGTCGACACCGAGTTCGACGGCGAAGCCCGTCCGATGCCGGAGCTGAATATCGGCTACCTGCCGCAGGAGCCGCAGCTCGACCCGAGCAAGACCGTGCGTGAAGTGGTCGAAGAGGCCGTGAGCCAGATCAAGGACGCCCAAGCGCGTCTGGATCAGGTCTACGCCGCTTACGCCGAGCCGGATGCCGATTTCGACAAGCTGGCCGCCGAACAGGCCAAGTTGGAAGCCATTCTGCAGACCAGCGACGGCCACAACCTGGAGCGTCAGCTGGAAGTTGCCGCCGATGCCCTGCGTCTGCCGGCTTGGGATGCCAAAGTTGCCGTGCTATCTGGTGGTGAGAAGCGCCGCGTGGCCCTGTGCCGCCTGCTGCTGTCGGCCCCGGATATGCTGTTGCTCGACGAACCAACCAACCACTTGGATGCCGATTCGGTGGCCTGGCTGGAGCACTTCCTGCACGATTTCCCGGGCACCGTGGTGGCAATTACCCACGACCGTTACTTCCTGGATAACGTCGCCGGCTGGATTCTCGAACTCGACCGCGGCGCTGGTATTCCGTACGAGGGCAACTACTCGGGTTGGCTGGAAGCCAAGTCCGATCGTCTGGCTGCCGAATCCAAGCAGCAGTCGGCTCACGAAAAAGCCATGAAGGAAGAGCTGGAGTGGGTGCGCAAAGGCGCTAAAGCCCGCCAGTCGAAATCCAAGGCCCGTTTGCAGCGCTTCGAGGAAATGCAGTCGCAGGAATTCCAGAAACGCAGCGAAACCAACGAGATCTATATCCCGGTTGGCCCGCGCTTGGGCGACAAGGTCATCGACTTTGTAGGTGTCAGCAAGGGCTACGGCGACCGCGCGCTGATCGACAACCTGTCATTCAGCATGCCTAAAGGTGCCATCGTCGGCGTGATCGGCGGTAACGGTGCGGGTAAATCGACCCTGTTCCGCATGCTGATGGGCAAGGAACAGCCGGATTCGGGCAGCATCGAGATCGGTGACACCGTGCAAATGGCCTGCGTTGATCAGAGCCGCGACGACCTCGACGGCAGCAAAACTGTGTGGGAGGCCGTTTCCGATGGCTCCGACATGATCAAGATCGGCAACTATGAAGTGCCGTCGCGCACCTATGTAGGTCGCTTCAACTTTAAGGGCGGCGACCAGCAGAAGTTCGTCAAGGACCTCTCCGGTGGTGAGCGTGGCCGCTTGCACCTGGCGTTGACCCTGAAAGAGGGCGCCAACGTGCTGCTGCTCGACGAACCGTCCAACGACCTCGACGTGGAAACCTTGCGTTCGCTGGAAGAGGCGCTGCTCGACTTCCCAGGCGCAGCCATTGTGATCTCTCACGATCGCTGGTTCCTGGATCGCGTGGCGACCCACATCCTGGCGTACGAAGATGACTCGCATATCGAGTTCTTCGAAGGCAACTACACCGAATACGAAGCAGACCGTAAGAAACGCCTGGGCGAGGCTGCTGCACAGCCGCACCGCGTGCGTTACAAGAAGCTGGCGCAGTAAGCCACGCCGTACAACAAAACGGAGCCGCAAGGCTCCGTTTTGCTATGGGGCTGGTCGTGCTCATGCAAGCTAGGTAGTCTTGATAACTCTTATCGATTAGATCTGCCGTGTGCTCTTGTAGGCAGGCACGAGACTTTGTTTATTTGGGGAATGGCATGGCGGCACTAGGACTGCGCGGCAAATCGCTGCTTGCGCTGCTGTTTACCTTTGGTTTGGCAATCCTGCTCGCAGCGCTAGTGGGGTATCAGGCTTTACAAGGCGTGCAGAACCGTTTTGCTGATGCTTATGCACGTAATGTGGTCCAGCTTAATCGCGAGCATCTGTTTGCTCCGGTCATGCGTGAGCTGGCGTTGGCGCAGCGCTTGGCCGAATCACAAATCACCCGTGCGTGGCTGAGCGACGAAGAAAACCCAAGTAAACATGATCTGTTCTTTCGTGAGGCGGCTGGCTACCAGCGCGCCTTTATTGATCATGCTTATTTTGCCGTGTCGGCGCTTAGCAATGCTTACTACTCCAACAGCCCGCTCCAGGATCCCAGCGAAGCGCCACGCTACCGGTTAAGCCCGGACGGCGAGCGGGATGAGTGGTTCTACGCCATCTTGAACTCGGATGTGCCTTACCACTTGAACGTTGACCGTTCGGAGGTGACCCAGGACATCAAGGTCTGGTTCAACATCGCCGTTCGCGATGGCGCGCAGGTGCTGGGCGTTGTGGGCTCTGGCATCAGCCTGAATGCGTTTATTAATGACTTCATCAAGGTTGATAAAGCAGGCGTTGAATCAATGGTGCTGGATAGCGCGGGCGCCATTCTGGTTCACCCCGATCCCAATCTGGTAACCCTGAACGCGGAGACCCAGCAAGGTCGCTCGCTGGGGACCAATATTTTTGGTCTGCTGGGCAATGTTAATGATTCAACGGCCTTGCGCCAGTTGATGGCGCAGAGTCGTGAGCAACCGGGCAGTGTGGCCACCATGTCGGTCATGTTGGACGGCGAGCCGCGCCTGCTGGCATTGACCTGGATCGATGAGTTGAAATGGTTTGTGGTCAGCTCGGTGGATCTGCGCACGGCTCAGGTGGTTGATTTCACATCACTGTTACCGGTCATCGTGTCTGTGGTGGTGTTGTTCGTGCTGCTGATTCTCGCGGGCGCCTGGATGGTCGACCTGCGCGTGCTCAAGCCGCTGCGTCAACTGCGCAAGAGCGCCCAAGCCATCGCTGCAGGCCAGTATGGTGTGCAGTTGCCTGTCGAGCGCGATGATGAAATTGGTGAGTTGAGTGCCGCTTTTGGCGTTATGGCGCAGAAGGTGCACAACCATACGAGCGAGCTGGAAGACCGGGTTCGCGAGCGAACTCAGGCGCTGGAGCAAGCCAATAGCGAAATGGCGGCCGCGCACAAGAAAATTGATGACTCAATCGATTACGCGAGCTTGATTCAGCATGCCATTTTGCCGCAGCGGCAGTTGGTCAGTGCGTTAAGCGAGCGCCATGCCGTGCTCTGGCGTCCGCGTGATGTGGTCGGTGGCGACTTCTATGTGTACCGGGCAGGTGAGGGCGGTTGCCTGCTGGGGGTGGTCGACTGCGCTGGGCACGGTGTGCCGGGTGCGTTGATGACCATGCTTGCCCATGCCGCTATTGATCAGGCGATCAGCGAAACTGGCCTGGCCGACCCTGCCAGTGTGCTCAGTCGCACCGATCGCATCGTCCGCACTATGCTGCGCGATGACAGCAACCGCCAAGTACTGGCCACTAATATGGATATTGGCCTGGCCTACGTCGATTTTGCGCGCCGTGATGTCACCTTTTCCGGGGCCAAGATTGCGCTCTATTACAGCGATGGCGAGCGCGTTGAGGAGTTGCCGGGCGGGCGCCGTGCGATTGGCGATAAGCGCGTTGGTGAGTACGCCAATGCCCAGGTTGCGCTGCAGGCTGGACGTACCTTCTATCTCACCACCGACGGATTCCTTGACCAGGCGGGTGGCGAATTGGGTTATGGTTTTGGCAATAGCCGCTTTGCCGAGATGATCCGTCAGCATGCTCGGCGACCACTTGCCGAGCAGGGCGAGGCGTTCAGCAAGGTCTTGGCGGACTACCAGGGTGACTACGCCCAGCGAGATGACATTACGATGCTGTGTTTCCGTTTTGACTAATACCGACTTCACCTACCTGGGAGCTGCGATGGAACCCCTTGACCTGTTCGGCATGCGCGAGAGCTACAACCGACAGCAGATCATGCTGTGCTTCAATGGTCCGATTTCTCGCAGCCTGATCGAAGAGATCGGCAATGCCCTGCGCAATTATCTGACCTCCGAGAATGCGCCGGCCACTGCGGCCATGGATGTTTTTGCCGTCTATATCGAGATGACTCAGAACATTCGGCACTACACGCGGCAGAAGGATTGGAGCGATCAGGAAGCGGGCGCCACCGTAGTGGTTGCCCGTGATGAGCAGGGCCGTTATGTGGTTTCGGCTGGCAATCTGATTGAGACGGCCGATGGCGAGAAGTTGCAAGCCAGTGTGCTGGCGCTCGCCGGGCTGGATAAAGCCGAGCTTAAGGCACGCTATAAAGAGCAGCTGCGTAAGCCTCGCGATGAGCAGGCCGCCAGCGGTGCCGGCTTGGGTTTAATTGACATCGCCCGTAAGGCTAGCGAGCCGCTTGAAGCCACCTTGCGCCAGGTTGACAGCTCACGCTCGTTCATCAGCCTGCGCGCCGTTATCTGAATAACTTCACGAGCCACTACACCATGAATGATTTCTCCATTACCGGTACCCAGTCTTCTCCCACCATCCGTGGCGATTGGGCGCAAGGCGTTCTCGCCATGCAGGGTGATTCCTACCCGGAAAACTCCTACGAACTCTTTCACCAGGTTTTCACCTGGATCGAAACCTACCTGGCTGATGCTCAGCGGCCGCTGCACCTCGAATTGCGCCTGCTGTATCTCAACACCAGCAGCATCAAGGCGATGATGGATATCTTCGACCTGCTTGAGGCTGCACACCAAGCTGGCCAAGCCGTCTCGGTGAGCTGGATCTACGATCAGCGCAACGAGCGGGTGGTTGAGTTGGCCGAGGAATTCAAGGAAGACTGCACCTTCCCCTTTGATGTTGTCAGCCAAGACTGAGTGAGCCTGCCATGATCCTCGATCGCATTGCTCTTGAGGAGCGCATCGCTAAATTGCTGGCTGAGCCTGAGCAGGCCGGCAACCCCTTGCATGCGCCTTTGCGTGAGCTATGGGAGGCGCACCACGAGCTGATGCGGCGCATTGACCGGATCAGCCGGATTTCCGACGCCTACCAGAGCATCGCCAAACAGCGTGAGATGAGCTTGGTCGAACGTCTGGACAAGCAGTTGCGTCAATTGGAAAAAGTGGCGCGGATTTCCGATCGCTACCAGCAAATGATGCACGACCTCAATAAAGCGCTACGTCAGGCTTCAACCTACGACGCCCTGACGGGGATCGCCAATCGTCGACTGTTGGGCGAGCGGCTCAAGGAAGAGGCTGAGCGCAATAAGCGCTATGGCCGGGTCTTCAGTATCGCCATGCTCGATGTCGATTATTTCAAGCGGGTCAACGATCAATATGGCCATGAAGTGGGTGATCGCATGCTCGTCGAAGTGGCCGCTGCGCTGGAGGCTGAAGTTCGCGAGCATGACCTGTGCGGGCGCTGGGGCGGTGAGGAGTTCCTTATCCTGCTGCCGGAAACTGAACTGGATGCGGCGCAGCAAGTGATTGAGCGGGTGCGCTTGCATATCCGTGAACTGGCCGTGCGCGTTGATACTGATCTGCTGACCGTTACTGTCAGCGCCGGTATTGCCCAGCAGCTACCCGATGAGCCCTACGCCCGCACTATCAACCGTGCCGACCTGGCTCTGCTGCAGGCCAAACGCCAAGGGCGAGACCGTTGTGAGTTGGCCAGTGAAACGCTCTGAGTAGAACTAGGTCGTTTCACAAGTTGGCCCTAACGTTAGTGTCCGCCGCATCACCAATTAAGTTGGTGCCGCTCTTGTCACCACCATGCATGCCCTGAACCGCCTGAAGCAGCCTGCGCTGACGAATCTGCGATGGTTTGCAGCGTGCGGCGTTTTGCTTGGGCGCAATCACGTTGTACTTTAGGCACAAGGAAACGCTCGCCCAGTATTGCGTGCCGCACTTCTCGATTATGGCCATGTATGTTCGGCCTTTGCCCTGTCCCAAGGATTTCCGATGCCCGATACCCTTGCTGCCCATTTGCGGTTGAAACCCGAAGCCCTAACCCGTCCTTTCTCCCCTGAGCAGTTCAATTTCACCAGTACCGAAGACCTGGAACCATTTCGTGGCGTATTGGGCCAGGAGCGCGCCGTTGAAGCGCTGCAATTTGGCGTAGCGATGCCACGCCCCGGGTACAACGTGTTCGTCATGGGCGAGCCAGGCACCGGGCGTTTCTCTTTTGTTAAGCGCTACCTGAAGGCCGAAGCCAAGCGCCTGGAAACACCGGCTGACCGGTTTTATATCAACCACTTCGATGAACCCCGTGAGCCCCGCTCGCTGGAGCTGCCATCAGGCACCTCGGCGGAGTTTCTTGCGGACATTAATGGTTTGATCGACAACCTGCTGGCGACCTTCCCTGCGGTGTTTGAGCACCCCTCGTTCCAGCAAAAAAAGAACGCCATCGACCGTGCCTTCAACAAGCGCTACGACCAGGCGCTGGACGTGATCGAACGCTTGTCGCTGGAAAAGAGCATTGCCCTGTACCGCGACAGCAGCAATATTGCCTTCACCCCGATGCTGGAAGGCAAGGCGTTGGACGAGGCCGAGTTTGCCCAATTGCCAGAAGCCGATCGCGAGCGTTTCCATGCCGATATCGCCACGCTGGAGGAGCGCCTCAACGAGGAGCTGGCCAGCCTGCCGCAGTGGAAACGTGAGTCGAGCAACCTGCTGCGTCAGCTCAATGAAGAGACCATTACCGTAGCGTTGCAGCCTTTACTGGCTCCGCTCTCGGAGAAGTACGCCGAAAACGCCGGGGTTTGTGCCTACCTGCAAGCGGTGCAGGTTAACCTGCTGAAAACCGTGGTTGAGCAGTTGGTCGAAGTGGACAAGATCGATGCGCAAACGCGCAAGCTGCTTGAAGAGCAGTACTGCCCGAGCCTCGTTGTTGGCCATCACGCCCAAGGCGGTGCGCCGGTTGTGTTTGAGCCGCACCCGACCTACGACAACCTGTTCGGCCGCATTGAGTACAACACCGACCAGGGCGCGCTCTACACCAGCTACCGCCAGTTGCGCCCCGGTGCACTGCACCGGGCCAACGGCGGCTTCCTGATTCTCGAAGCAGAAAAAATGCTTGGCGAGCCGTTTGTCTGGGATGCGCTCAAACGCGCCCTGCAATCACGTCAGCTGAAGATGGAGTCGCCGCTCGGTGATCTCGGCCGTATCGCCACCGTGACCCTGACCCCGCAGATGATTCCGCTGCACCTCAAGGTGGTGATCATCGGCTCGCGCCAGCTGTATTACACGCTGCAGGACCTCGATCCGGACTTCCAGGAGATGTTCCGCGTTCTGGTCGACTTTGATGAAGACATCCCGCTGGCCAATGACAGCCTGGAGCAATTCGCCCAGCTGATGAAAACCCGCACCTCGGAAGAGGGCATGGCGCCGCTGACTGCCGCTGCCGTAGCACGGGTGGCCACCTACAGCGCGCGCCTGGCCGAACACCAGGGGCGTTTATCGGCGCGTATCGGCGATCTATTCCAGCTGGTCAGCGAAGCCGACTTTATCCGCAGCCTGGCCGGTGATGAAGTGACTGACGCCGGGCATATCGAGCGCGCACTCAAGGCTAAGGCCACCCGCACTGGGCGCGTCTCGGCGCGGATCATCGACGACATGCTGGCCGGGATTATCCTGATCGACACCGCCGGTGCTGCCGTAGGCAAGTGCAACGGCCTGACCGTGCTGGAAGTCGGTGACTCAGCCTTCGGCGTGCCCGCGCGGATTTCTGCCACTGTCTATCCCGGTGGCAGCGGCATCGTCGACATCGAGCGTGAAGTCAATCTCGGCCAGCCGATCCACTCCAAAGGGGTGATGATCCTCACTGGTTATCTCGGCAGTCGTTATGCCCAGGAATTCCCTCTGGAAATCTCCGCGAGTATCGCCCTGGAGCAGTCTTACGGTTACGTCGATGGTGACAGTGCGTCTTTGGGTGAGGTGTGTACCTTGATCTCGGCCCTGTCGCGCACGCCGCTCAAGCAATGTTTCGCCATCACTGGCTCGATCAACCAGTTCGGTGAGGTGCAGGCGGTTGGTGGAGTCAACGAGAAGATCGAAGGCTTCTTCCGTCTCTGCGAGGCCCGTGGCCTGACTGGCGAGCAGGGCGCAATCATCCCGCACTCCAATGTCACCACCCTGATGCTTGACGAGCGCGTGCTGCAGGCCGTGCGTGCCGGGCAGTTCCATATCTACGCCGTGCGTCAGGTTGACGAGGCCTTGAGCCTGCTGGTCGGCGCGGATGCCGGCACGCCCAATGAGCAGGGGCAGTTCCCGGCGGGCAGCGTCAATGCGCGGGTGGTTGAGCGCCTGCGCGATATCGCTGCTATGGGTATGGAAGACGACGACAAGGATGAGCCGAAGAAGGAAGAGCCTGTCGCGGCGGTCAAAGAGAAGAAGCCTCGGGCGAAAAAGCCAGCGGCTGAGTGACCGTTCGGTTGCGGCAGTTCGTTCAGTGGTTGGTCAGTCATTGAGCGAATTGCCCCGTCGGCCAGTGCGTCTGGCTCTGGCCGGCTTTTGCGCAATTCATCCACACAGTTATCCACAGTATATGGGGGTAGCTGTTGGCTTCCCTCCGGCGCTTGCGCGGGTGTAGGCTGAAGACCGCTTCCGAGAGGGTCGTCGCTATGTCGCGCAACCTTAATCTCACTCGTCACTGTTTGGGTCTGGACACCCGTATCGAATGCGCGGTGTTGCCTCTGGCTGGCAATAATGGCCTTTGGGCGCTGATCTGCGCCGCCGGCATGGCTGGTGCTCATCCCTCTGCAATCAAGGCGCAAGGCCCTTTCCACGGGGCTCTAGCCGCAGAAAGCATACTTGTTGATATTGCTGAGAGCCTGCACGGCATGGGCTATGAGCCGTGTACCGACGTGCCCATCTGGCGCCTGCATATCCAGGCCGAGTTACGCCGCTTGAATGCTGAGCGTGGCCATCCACTAAGCAGTTGCGAGTTCCGCCCGGAAACCTAAGCCGGCACATGGGCAATCTTTGATCAGTTGCGGAAAGTCTTAGTCCAGCTAGCGCTTAGCGATTAATCCTAAAGCTGCACACAAGGTTATCCACAGTTTCTGGGGATAGCTTGGCTTGTCATTTATTGACTTACAGGCGGGGTTGTTTGAGCGGAGCTGCTGAGTATACTCGCCGGCAGTTTTGAACCCTGAGTGAGCCCCAATGGAACGCTTTATCGAAAACGCTATGTACGCCTCGCGTTGGCTGCTGGCACCTATCTACTTTGGCCTGTCGTTGGCGTTGCTGGCATTGGCGCTGAAGTTCTTCCAGGAAGTCTTTCATATCCTGCCCAATGTATTTTCCCTGGCCGAGGCGGATCTGATACTGGTACTGCTGTCGCTGATCGACATGGCCCTAGTTGGCGGCCTACTGGTGATGGTGATGATTTCCGGTTACGAGAACTTCGTTTCTCAGCTGGATATTGCCGAGGGCACCGAAAAGCTCAGCTGGCTGGGCAAGATGGACTCCAGTTCGCTGAAGATGAAAGTAGCAGCGTCTATCGTGGCGATCTCCTCGATCCACCTGCTCAAGGTGTTTATGAATGCGCAGAACATCGATGACAGCAAGCTGATGTGGTACGTGATCATCCATATGGCCTTTGTGGTTTCGGCTTTCGCCATGGGGTATCTGGATAAGCTGACTAAACACTGATCCTTTGTGCTGTTACCCACCGCCCGGCCGTTGCAAAACGGACGGGCGGTTTGCTTTCTGCCTTGTGCTTTTCTGTTGTTGTACAAGAATTGTATTTGTATAGATTTTTGTATAACTTTAGCCGCCCGAGGTAATCACCATGAATCTGCACGATCTTTCACAGCACGCCCATGCCGGGCATATCGACGCGCTCAATCTGATTTCCATCGAGGGTGGTATTTACCTGTTGGAAGCCCATATGGATGGTCGACCTCATCCGCTCCGCGACAGTGAGGGTAAAACCTTGCACCTGCGCTCGGTCGAGCATGCCCGCGATTTGCTCCATGACCTGCCACGCATGCCCTTCCACTTGGTGCATGCCGTGGTGCATGACGAGATGTGCGGTATGCAAGACGGTACTCAAGACACCTTGCGTGTACCCATTTCTCTAAATTCTTCCTGGTAACCATATCTGCCTATGTCGACTCGCCGGCTTGCCCTGGTGCTGGGCGATCAGCTGTCTTTTGATCTGCCCAGCCTGCAGGCGCTAGACCCGCAGCAGGATGCCGTGTTGCTCGCCGAAGTGGCAGCCGAAACTGATTACGTACCGCATCATCCGCAGAAGATCGCGCTTATATTCAGTGCCATGCGCCACTTCGCCGAGGCTCTGCGCGAGCGCGGCTGGCGCGTGCATTACGTCAAGCTGGATGATGCTCAGAACAGCGGTTCGTTGTCTGGCGAGGTGCAGCGTTGGGCGACGCAGCTGCAGGCAGCCGAGGTGCACCTGACTGAGTGCGGTGAGTGGCGCCTGGAAGATCAGCTGAAGCGAAGCGGCTTGCCGATCATCTGGCATGCCGATAGCCGCTTTATCTGCGGGCGTGGCGAATTCGCGCGTTGGGCCGAGGGGCGCAAGCAGTTGCGCATGGAGTTCTTCTACCGCGAGATGCGCCGTAAGACCGGATTGTTGATCAATGGTGATGGCACGCCGGTGGGCGGCGCCTGGAACTTCGATGCAGAAAACCGCAAGGCGCTGCCCAAGCAGATCAAAGCACCGATGACGGCGCGCTTTCCGGCGGATGGAATTACCCAGGAGGTGCTTGCGTTGGTGGCCGAGCGCTTCAGTCATCACTATGGCAGCCTCGCGTCCTTCGATTACCCGGTTACACACGCTGAAGCCGAGGCTTTGTGGCAGCATTTTCTCGATTTCGCTCTGCCGGCCTTTGGCGACTATCAGGACGCCATGGCAGTCGGCGAACCCTTTCTATTCCATGCGCGAATCAGTGTGGCGCTGAACATCGGCCTGCTGGATGTGCGCCGCCTGTGTGCGGATGTCGAAGCCGCCTATTGGCGCGGCCAGGTACCGCTGAACGCTGCCGAGGGCTTTATCCGTCAGTTGATCGGCTGGCGTGAATATGTGCGCGGCATCTATTGGCTGCACATGCCCGAGTACGCCGAGCGCAATGGTTTCGGCAATACCCGGCCGCTGCCCGAGTTCTACTGGACCGGTAAAACTCGAATGAAGTGCATGAGCCAGGCCATCGGTCAGACTCTGGAGCACGCCTATGCCCACCATATCCAGCGACTGATGGTCACCGGCAACTTCGCCCTGCTGGCCGGTATCCAGCCCAGTCAGGTCTGCGGCTGGTATCTGGCGGTGTATATGGATGCCTTCGACTGGGTCGAGTTGCCCAACACCCTCGGTATGGTTATGCACGCCGATGGCGGCTACCTGGGCTCCAAGCCCTATTGCGCCAGTGGCCAGTACATCAAGCGGATGTCCAACTACTGCGGTGATTGCGCCTATAAGGTGAGTGAGAGCGTCGGCGAGCGGGCATGCCCGTTCAATGCGTTGTATTGGCACTTTCTGATGCGCCATCGCGATCAGCTGTCCGGCAACCATCGGCTGGGCATGATCTATCGCGGTTTGGACAAGATGAGTGACGCCAAGCAGCAGGGCTTGTGGGCGCGGGGCGAGCAGTTACTGGCGCAGCTGGATGCCGGTGAGGCGCTGTGAAAAAGGCTGAGCTGCCGGTGAAGACCTGTCTGGTGTGTGGTTTGCCTTTCGCGTGGCGCAAGAAATGGGCGCGCTGCTGGGATGAGGTCAAGTACTGCTCCGAGCGCTGCCGGCGCAATCGCCAAGGTGCGGCAGGCGGGTAGGGCGGGTAAGTGGTTTGTGCTAGGCTGGCCGACCTTTTTTAGCCCCTAGCGGAGCAGTGTTATGTCCGAAATCAATCTCTCGACTGACGAAACTCGCGTCAGCTACGGCATCGGCCGTCAACTGGGCGGTCAATTGAGCGACAACCCGCCGCCGGGTGTGAGCCTGGACGCCATTCTGGCTGGTCTGACCGACGCATTTAACGGTCAGCCAAGCCGCGTAAGCGAAGCCGAGATGACTGCCAGCTTCAAGGTGATCCGCGAGATCATGCAAGCTGAAGCAGCTGCCAAGGCTGAGGCCGCTGCTGGTGCTGGCCTGGCATTCCTGGCGGAAAACGCCAAGCGCGATGGCATTACCGTATTGGCTTCTGGCCTGCAGTACGAAGTGCTGAATAGCGGTGCTGGCGCGATGCCGACCCGCGAAGACACCATTCGCGCTCATTACCACGGCACCCTGATCGACGGCACTGTGTTCGACAGTTCTTACGATCGTGGTCAGCCTGCCGAATTCCCCGTTGGTGGCGTGATCGCTGGCTGGACCGAAGCCCTGCAACTGATGAATGCCGGCAGCAAGTGGCGCTTGTATGTGCCGAGCGAGCTGGCTTACGGCGAGCAAGGCGTTGGCAGCATCCCGCCGCATAGCGTGCTGGTGTTTGATGTGGAACTGCTGGACGTTCTGTAACGTTCAATAGGTTTTCCTTCGCGGGCATGTCCCGCTCCCACGAGGTTCCAGCAAGTCTGGTGTAGGAGCGGCGGGGACGCCTAGTCCATGCCCGCGATGCTTTTCAGCCCAGATATTCAGGGGCGCAACGCCCGGGCGTAGCAGTACAGAAACAGATTGCGTACCAGCTCCTTGAGCACCAGCGGTTCGCTGGAGTTTAGTTCATGCAGATCCAGGTCGCCCTGGTCGCGTAGCTCATCCAGAGCGTCTTCCTTGAGCAATGCACACACCTCACCGGTATTGCGATTGAGTATGCGTAGGTACGGTTGTGGGCGGTCTAGCCAAGCGTCGATTAGGTAGGTCATGACTCATCTCCCTTAAATGGTTTGATGAGAATAATTCCTATTCAATATATAGCAAGTATTAATTGTGCTTTCCGTGATGCCGGTGGTCGGCATGATGCGCGGCATAAAAAAGCCCGTCGCAGGGACGGGCTTGGTGTTCGCGGTTGGGCTTAGTGCGTGCGGGCTACAGCGAAGCGGCAGAGTTCGATTAGCGCATCGCGGTACTCGTTGGCAGGTAGCACGTCCAGGCAGGCAATGGCGCGGTCAGCATAATCGCGCGCTAGCTGGGCGGTGTAGTCCAGCGCGCCGGCCGCTTCAACGGCATTGCGGATGCTTTCGAGGTCCTCAATACCGCCTTTCTGGATCGCTTGGCGCACCAGGGCTGCTTGCTCAGTAGTGCCTTCGCGCATGGTGTAGATCAGCGGCAGGGTTGGCTTGCCTTCAGCCAGGTCGTCACCGACGTTCTTGCCCAGGGTTGTGGCGTCACCGCGGTAGTCGAGCAGGTCATCGACCAGTTGGAAGGCGACACCTAGATGATCGCCAAAGGTACGCAATGCTTCAGTTTGTTCGGCATTGGCTTCGGCCAGAGCGGCGGCGCTGTGGGTCGAGGCCTCGAAGAGCATCGCGGTCTTGCCGCGGATGACTTCCATGTAGGTTTCTTCGCTGGTGCTCGCGTCACGAATCTTCGACAGTTGCAGCACTTCGCCTTCGGCAATGACGCGGGTCGCCTTGGAAAGGATCTTCATGACTGGCATGGAGCCGAGTTCGACCATCATTTCGAAGGAGCGCGAATAAAGGAAGTCGCCAACTAGAACGCTGGGCGCATTGCCCCATTGGGCATTGGCAGTGCTGCGGCCACGGCGCATATCGGACATGTCGACCACGTCGTCGTGCAGCAAGGTGGCGGTGTGCAGGAATTCGATGGTGGCGGCGAGCAGGCGCAGGTTGTCGCCGTCCAGGCCGAGCGCTTTGCCGCTGAGTAATACCAGCAATGGACGCAGGCGTTTGCCACCAGCCGAGATAATATAGTCGCCGATCTTTTCTACCAGCGGTACGCGCGACACCACTTGGGCGCGGATGATACCGTCGACGGCGGTGAAATCATCCGCCACCACGCGGTAGAAAGCCTGGGGTTGCATCGCTTATACCTGCTACTCATGGGTTGCGCGGCATGCTAGGTGGCGGACTAGGGGCTGTCAAGGCAAGTGGCTTGTGGGTATGTGTCAGGGCCTTGCGTCGCGTTGCCTGCTTGCGTACAATCGCGCACCCTGAACTTCCCCCTGGGTATTTCCCTGCCTTACGCAATTGCAAGGGTGTCCTTGAAGGCCCCAAGCAGCCATGCCAGCCGACACTTATTCCTATAAAGCGCTGGGTGAGCAGGATTAACGGAGATTTACCATGTACGCAGTAATTGTTACTGGTGGCAAGCAATACAAAGTCACCGAAGGCGAATTCCTCAAGATCGAAAAACTCGAGCTGGCCACTGGCGAAGCCGTGACTTTTGATCGTGTTCTGCTGGTCGGCAATGGCGACGACGTGCAAATCGGCGCTCCGGTTGTTGAAGGTGCCAAGGTTGTAGCTGAAGTGATCGCTCAAGGCCGTCACGACAAGGTCACCATCATCAAGTTCCGTCGTCGTAAGCACCACATGAAGCGTCAGGGCCACCGTCAGTGGTACACCGAGATCAAAATCACTGGTATCCAGGCCTAATTCGTTTCGGCCTGATCCACTTATAGGAGTATTGAACTCATGGCACACAAAAAAGCTGGCGGTAGTACCCGCAACGGTCGCGACTCAGAAGCTAAACGCCTTGGCGTGAAGATGTATGGCGGCCAGAAAATCATTCCTGGCAACATCATCGTGCGTCAGCGCGGCACCCAATTCCACGCTGGTTACGGCGTTGGCATGGGTAAAGATCACACCCTCTTCGCGAAAATCGAAGGCGTGATCAAGTTTGAAGTAAAAGGCGCGTTCAACCGCCGTTACGTGAGCGTCGTTGCGGCTTAATTGCGCGACTGCTGGGAAAGCCCCGTCCTTGCGACGGGGCTTTTTTATTGGCTCGCCATCCATGGCGGCAACCCTGCGGGCCGTCGCAAGCGACGTTAGAAAACGCTCCGGGCGTTTTTTTTGTTTCTGTATTCTTGGGGTTCTTGCCAAACTGTCCTGGGTGTTAGCGTTCGATTTGAATGCAGGTCAATTTTGCAAGAACCTGGTGTTTCTCGTTTTAGATAACCCGCCTTGTTGCGGGAGGCGTACCCATGAAATTCGTCGATGAAGTATCGATTTTTGTAAAAGCCGGCGACGGCGGTAACGGCATGATGGCTTTTCGTCGTGAAAAGTTCATCGAGAAAGGCGGCCCTAACGGTGGTGATGGTGGTGACGGTGGCTCGGTGTATATCGAGGCTCAAGAGAACCTTAATACCCTGGTGGACTACCGCTATACCCGTCGTTTCCAGGCGCAGAATGGTGAAAAGGGCGGTAGTACCGACTGTACCGGCGCTAAAGGCGAAGATTTAATCCTGCCTGTGCCGATTGGTACTACGGTGATCGACGCCGGCACCCAGGAAGTGATTGGTGATTTGACCAAGGCTGGTCAGCGCCTGCTGGTTGCACAAGGTGGTTGGCATGGCCTGGGAAATACTCGCTTCAAGTCCAGTACTAACCGCGCGCCTCGACAGACTACGCCGGGTAAGCCGGGTGACGCGCGCGACCTTAAGTTGGAATTGAAGGTGTTGGCTGATGTTGGCTTGCTGGGCTTGCCTAATGCCGGTAAGAGCACCTTTATTCGCTCGGTGTCGGCTGCCAAGCCGAAGGTTGCCGACTACCCCTTCACCACTCTGGTACCGAACCTGGGTGTGGTCAGTGTTGATCGTTACAAGAGCTTCGTGGTCGCCGATATTCCGGGGTTGATCGAGGGTGCTTCTCACGGTGCGGGCCTTGGTATTCGCTTCCTCAAGCACTTGTCGCGTACCCGTTTGCTGCTGCACCTTGTTGATATGGCGCCGCTGGATTTGACCGACCCGGCTGAGTCGGCCGCTACCATTATTGATGAGCTGACCAAGTTCAGCCCGTCGCTGGCTGAGCGTGAGCGTTGGCTGGTGCTGAACAAGGCCGACCAGATCCTCACAGAGGAGCAGGAGGCGCGCATCGCTGAGATCGTTGAGCGAATCGAGTGGGATGGTCCGTTGTATGTGATTTCTGCCCTGGCGCGCGAGGGTACTGACAAGCTCTGTTATGACATTATGGACTTCCTTGAAGCGCGCGCTGAGCGCATTCAGGAAAACCCAGAGTATGCGGCTGAGTTGGCTGAGTTGAATACACGCATTGAAGATGAGGCGCGTGCCCAGTTGCAGGCGCTGGATGACAAGCGTGCGCTGCGTCGTTCTGGGGTTAAGGCTGTTGGTGATGTCGATGAAGACGACAGCTTCTGGGACGAGGAAGACGAAGAGGATGGCCCGGAAATCATTTACGTCCGGGATTAAGCAACTACAAAACGCCGCTTAATTGCGGCGTTTTTCTAATCACAGGTCGCGGCTAAGGTTGGAAGATCATGCGTGACAAGGTAACCGGTGCGCAGCGCTGGGTGGTGAAGATTGGCAGTGCGCTGCTGACCGCTGATGGTCGCGGTCTGGATCGTGCCGCCATGGCGGTGTGGGTCGAGCAGATGGTCGCGCTGCGTGAGCAGGGCGTCGAGCTGGTGCTGGTGTCGTCTGGAGCGGTGGCGGCGGGCATGAGCAAGCTGGGCTGGCGTGCGCGGCCGAGTGCCATGCATGAGTTGCAGGCGGCAGCGGCGATTGGTCAGATGGTGTTGATTCAGGCGTGGGAGTCGAGCTTTGCCGAGCATGGCCGGCGCACCGCGCAGATTCTACTGACCCATGATGATCTGTCGGATCGCAAGCGCTACCTGAATGCGCGCAGCACGTTGCGCACGCTGGTCGATTTGGATGTGGTGCCGGTGATCAATGAAAACGACACCGTGGTCACTGATGAAATCCGCTTTGGCGACAATGACACCCTGGCGGCGCTGGTGGCTAATCTGGTCGAGGCAGATTTGCTGGTGATTCTCACGGATCGTGACGGCATGTATAACGCCGATCCACGGCATAACCCCGATGCTGAGCTGATTTTCGAGGCGCGCGCCGATGATCCGGCGTTGGATGCTGTAGCCGGTGGTGTTGGCGGTGCACTTGGGCGTGGCGGTATGCAAACGAAGCTGCGTGCGGCGCGTCTTGCGGCGCGCTCTGGTGCGCATACGGTGATTGTTGGTGGCGCTATCGAGCAGGTGCTGGCGCGGCTCAAGGCGGGTGAGCGTCTGGGTACGTTGCTTGCGCCTGAGCGCTGCATGTTGGCGGCGCGCAAGCAGTGGCTGGCTGGGCACCTGCAGACCCGTGGAACGTTGGTGTTGGATGATGGTGCGGTCAAGGCGCTGGCGAGCGGCACCAAAAGCTTATTGCCTGTTGGTGTGAAGGCTGTGCAGGGTAGTTTTCGGCGCGGTGAAATGGTGGTCTGTGTGGCGGCTGATGGGCGAGAGATTGCCCGTGGCCTGGCCAACTACAGTGCGCTTGAGGCGCAGAAGATCATCGGCCAGTCATCGGAAGCTATTGAGAGGCTGCTAGGTTATGTTGATGAGCCTGAGTTGGTGCATCGGGATAATTTGATTCTGGTCTGAGGAGCGGCTGATGCGGATCGTAAAAGGATTGTTGGGTGTGCTTGCGTTGCTGCCTGTGTTGGCGGTGGCGGAGCAGGTTGGCGAAGTGTCGACGGTTTTCAAATTCATGGGGCCGAATGACAAGATTGTTGTCGAGGCCTTTGATGATCCTAAGGTTGAGGGGGTGACCTGCTATTTGTCGCGGGCCAAAACCGGTGGCGTCAAAGGTGGTCTGGGGCTGGCTGAAGACCGTGCGGAGGCCTCGATTGCCTGTCGCCAAGTTGGTCCGATCAGCTTTCTCGACAAGCTCAAGGAAGGCGAGGAGGTGTTTCGTGAACGTACCTCGCTGGTGTTTAAGACCATGCAAGTGGTGCGGTTCTTTGATCAGAAGCGCAATACCTTGGTTTACCTGGTCTATAGCGATCGGGTGATTGAGGGGAGCCCGCAGAATGCGGTGACCGCTATTCCAATTCTGCCTTGGCCGCAAAAGTCTTAAGAAAAAGCCCGAAGTGATTCGGGCTTTTTCTGGTCAGTTATTTGCGGGTTGTCTGTAGGTGTGTTCGTGGGTGTTGCGGGTGGCTTTTCTCAGGCAATAAAAAACCGGCTATTAAGCCGGTTTTTCAAGATCTAACAGCGTGTAGCTAGCAGCTTATGCAGCTGCAGCTTCGCCCAGGGCCTTGATGTGGCCATTCAGGCGGCTCTTATGGCGAGCTGCTTTGTTCTTATGGATGATGCCTTTATCGGCCATGCGGTCGATAACTGGCACAGCCAGGGTGTATGCGGTGGTAGCAAGAGCGACATCTTTGGCTTCGATAGCCTTGACAACGTTCTTGATGTAAGTGCGGACCATCGAGCGCTGGCTGGCGTTTTGGCTACGACGCTTCTCAGCCTGTTTTGCGCGTTTTTTGGCAGAAGGTGTATTGGCCACCGTCAAGCTCCTCGAAAAAATTCTGGGGGTTACAAACAAATAAGGCCGCGAATCATGCCGATATGAGGGCGTGCTGTCAAGCCTGCTGGCTTTTCTATGTGCTGGCCTGACCAGTGGCAGACCGCTACACTCGTTGCCTTTGCGCGCCGGCGGATTGTCCGAGGCTGCGCTTGTTTGCGGAAATTGAATTATTACATGAATTTGCTCAAGTCGTTGGCTGCTGTCAGCTCCATGACCATGCTCTCTCGGGTGCTGGGCTTTGTGCGCGATACCATCATCGCCCGTACCTTCGGAGCTGGCGTGGCCTCTGATGCCTTTGTGGTGGCGTTCAAGCTGCCCAATCTATTGCGCCGTATTTTTGCCGAAGGGGCGTTTTCCCAGGCTTTTGTACCGATTTTGGCCGAGTACAAGACCCAGCAAGGCGATGAGGCCGCGCGCACGTTTCTCGCTTATGTAACAGGTTTGCTAACCCTGGTGCTGGCGCTGGTTACCTTTGTTGGCATTCTGGCCGCGCCGTGGATCGTTTGGGCGTCTGCGCCGGGGTTTGCTGATGAGGTGGAGCGTTTTGCGCTAACAACCGATCTGCTGCGCATCACCTTCCCTTATATCTTGCTGATTTCCCTGTCGTCCCTTGCTGGGGCGGTGCTCAATACATGGAACCGGTTCTCGGTGCCGGCCTTTGTGCCGACCTTGCTGAATCTCAGCATGATTGTGTTTGCATTGTTCTTAACGCCCTATTTCAATCCGCCGATTATGGCGTTGGGTTGGGCGGTATTGGTGGGCGGGCTGTTGCAACTACTGTTTCAGCTGCCGCACCTGCGCAAGATCGGCATGCTCGTCTTGCCGCGGTTGAACCTGAAAGATACTGGGGTTTGGCGAGTGGTAAGGCAGATGGGGCCGGCGATCTTCGGGGTGTCGGTCAGTCAGATTTCGCTGATCATCAATACCGTGTTTGCCTCTTTTCTGGTCGCGGGCTCGGTGTCGTGGATGTATTACGCCGACCGATTGATGGAGTTGCCGGCCGGTGTATTGGGCGTTGCGCTGGGTACGATCCTGTTGCCGGCCCTGTCGAAAACCTATTCTGCGGCGAATCGTGATGAGTACTCCAGGCTGCTCGATTGGGGGTTGCGTCTGTGCTTTGTTCTCGCCCTGCCGAGTGCTGTTGCGTTGGCTTTATTGTCCGAACCGTTGACTGTTTCGCTATTCCAGTACGGCAAATTCTCTGCCAACGATGCGCTGATGACTCAGCAGGCGCTGATGGCCTACTCGGTGGGTTTGCTCGGGATCATTTTGGTGAAAATCCTGGCGCCTGGCTTTTATGCCCAGCAGAACATCCGGACCCCGGTGCGTATTGCCATGGTGACGCTGGCCGCGACCCAGGTGATGAACGTGCTGTTTATATTCGTGATCCCCTTGGCGCATGCCGGGCTGGCGCTGGCAATCGGTCTTGCCGCTTGCCTCAACGCTGCGCTGCTGTATTGGCAGTTGCGCAAAGCCGATATGTTTCGCCCGCAGGCTGGCTGGGCTGCTTTTTTGGGCAGGTTGCTGCTGGCGGTGTTGAGTATGTCGGCTGTGCTGCTGGCGGCAATGCACTACATGCCGGATTGGGCCGAGGGTGACATGTTCTGGCGGTTGTCGCGGCTTGCAGGTCTGGTGGTGTTGGGCTTGCTGAGCTACTTCGGGGTTTTGTTGTTGCTGGGCTTTCGTTTGCGCGACTTTGCCCGCAGCTCAGCGTCTTGATTGGCTAGGCGGCTGATTTGCTGCCTGTTGTCTGCTGCTTGGTGTGCGTATAATCGGCCACTTTATGAGCAAGAAGCGCGTTATGCAGCTGGTTCGCGGTCTACACAACTTGCGGCCCCAGCATCGGGGCTGTGTTGCCACCATTGGTAATTTCGACGGCGTCCATCGTGGCCATCAGGCCATTTTGGCGCGTTTGCGTGAGCGCTCCGCCGAGCTTGGGGTGCCAAGTTGTGTGTTGATTTTCGAGCCGCAGCCCCGTGAATTCTTTACCCCGGATTCCGCTCCAGCGCGTCTAGCGCGCCTGCGTGACAAGCTGGCGCTGTTAGCCGCAGAAGGTGTTGACCAGGTTGTTTGCCTGAGTTTCAACCGCCGCCTGCGTGAGCTGAGTGCCGCTGAGTTTGTCCACCGCGTGCTGGTAGAGGGGCTCGGTGTACAGCACCTGGAAGTCGGCGATGACTTCCGTTTTGGCTGTGACCGTGCCGGTGATTTCGCCTTTCTGGCAGAAGCCGGTGCTCGTGAGGGTTTCACTGTTGAAGCGGCGAGCACGGTTGAGTTAGACGGTATTCGCGTTAGTAGTACCCGGGTGCGTGAAGCCCTGGCTGCCGGTGACTTCGCTTTAGCGCAGCACATGCTCGGGCGACCATTTCAGATCGCTGGGCGCGTTTTGCATGGGCAGAAGTTGGGACGTCAGCTAAATGCGCCGACTGCCAATGTGCAGCTCAAGCGCCGGCGGGTACCGCTCAAGGGTGTGTATTTGGTTAGCACCGAGATCGACGGCCAGACATGGCCAGGGGTTGCCAATATTGGCGTGCGACCGAGTGTTGCAGGTGATGGCAGTGCCCACCTGGAAGTGCATTTGCTGGACTTTGCCGGTGATTTATATGGCCGGCGTTTGACGGTGGCTTTCCACCACAAGCTGCGTGATGAGCAGCGTTTTGCCTCCCTCGAGGCACTGAAAACGGCAATTGCTGCCGATATTGCCGCCGCCCGTGCCCACTGGCGCACTTAAATAAATGAGTGCCAACCGCTTAGAAGAGCCTGACATGACCGATTACAAAGCCACGCTAAATCTGCCTGATACCCCGTTTCCGATGAAGGCCGGCCTGCCGCAGCGCGAACCGCAGATTCTGCAGCGCTGGAATGATATTGGCCTGTATCAGAAGCTGCGTGAGATTGGCGCAGATCGGCCGAAGTTCGTCCTGCACGACGGCCCGCCCTATGCGAACGGCAGCATTCATATCGGTCATGCGCTGAACAAGATTCTCAAGGACATCATCACCCGCTCCAAGACCATCGCCGGTTACGACGCCCCTTATGTGCCAGGCTGGGATTGTCATGGCCTGCCGATTGAGCACAAGGTCGAAACCACCTTCGGCAAAAACCAGCCGGCCGATTTGACCCGCGAGCGCTGCCGCACGTATGCCGGCGAGCAGGTTGAAGAGCAGAAGGGCAACTTCATCCGTTTGGGCGTACTGGGCGAGTGGGATAACCCTTACCTGACCATGAACTTCGCCAACGAAGCCGGTGAAATCCGCGCGCTGGCAGAGATCGTCAAGAAGGGCTTCGTGTTTAAGGGCCTGAAGCCGGTCAACTTCTGCTTCGATTGCGGCTCGGCACTGGCCGAGGCCGAGGTCGAGTATCAGGATAAGAAGTCCGATGCCATCGACGTTGCCTTCCCTGTCGAAGACGCCGACAAACTGGCCGCCGCGTTCGGTTTGGCCAGCCTGAGCAAACCAACGAGCATCGTCATCTGGACCACCACACCCTGGACGATTCCAGCCAACCAGGCGCTGAACGTGCACCCGGAGTTCAACTACGCGCTGGTGGATGTCGGTGATCGGCTGTTGTTGCTGGCCGAGGAAATGGTCGAAAGCAGCCTGCAACGTTATGGCCTGCAGGGTGAGGTGATCGCCACTGCGCCGGGCGCCGCGCTGGAGCTGATCAACTTCCGTCATCCGTTCTACGATCGTCTGTCGCCGGTTTACCTGGCTGAGTATGTCGAGTTGGGTGCTGGCACTGGCGTGGTTCACTCGGCCCCGGCCTACGGTGAGGACGACTTCCGTACCTGCAAGCAGTACGGCATGAGCAACGATGACATCTTCAATCCGGTACAGAGCAACGGTGTGTATGTTGACTCGCTGCCGTTCTTCGGTGGTCAGTTCATCTGGAAGGCCAACCCGAATATCGTCGCCAAGCTCGAAGAAGTCGGCGCGCTGCTCAAGCATGAAGCGATCAACCACAGCTACATGCACTGCTGGCGTCACAAAACCCCACTGATCTACCGCGCTACCGCGCAGTGGTTTATTGGCATGGATAAGCAGCCGAATGAGGGCGCGACCCTGCGTGAGCGTTCGCTGGCGGCCATTGAAGAAACTCAGTTTGTACCGGCTTGGGGCCAGGCGCGTTTGCACAGCATGATCGCCGGCCGTCCCGACTGGTGCATCTCGCGTCAGCGCAACTGGGGTGTGCCGATCCCGTTCTTTACCCATAAAGAAAGCGGTGAGTTGCACCCGCGTACCGTCGAACTGATGGAGCAAGTAGCGCAACGTGTTGAGCAAGAGGGCATCGAGGCCTGGTTCAAGCTCGATACCGCCGAACTGCTGGGCGACGAAGCGGACCAGTACGACAAGAGCCGCGACACCCTCGATGTGTGGTTTGACTCAGGCACCACCCATTGGCACGTATTGCGTGGCTCCCACGCTGAGCTGGCACATTCCAATGGCCCGGTTGCCGATTTGTACCTGGAAGGGTCCGACCAGCACCGTGGCTGGTTCCATTCGTCGCTGCTGACCGGCTGCGCCATCGATGGCCATGCGCCGTACAAAGAGCTGCTGACTCACGGCTTTACCGTTGACGAGCAGGGCCGTAAACAATCCAAGTCGCTGGGTAACGTGGTCGCGCCGCAGAAAGTCATCGACAGCTTGGGTGCCGATATCCTGCGTCTCTGGGTCTCGTCCACTGACTATTCGGGGGAGATGGCTGTTTCTGACCAGATCCTGCAGCGCAGCGCTGACGCCTACCGGCGTATCCGCAACACCGCGCGCTTCCTGCTTTCCAACCTCAGCGGTTTTGATCCGGCGCAGCACCTGCTTGCCCCCGAAGACATGTTGGCATTGGATCGTTGGGCGGTAGACCGTGCTCTGCTGCTGCAGCGTGAAATCGAAGAGGCTTACGACAGCTACCGCTTCTGGAATGTCTATCAAAAGGTGCACAACTTCTGCGTGCAGGAGCTGGGTGGTTTCTACCTCGACATCATCAAGGACCGTCAATACACCACCGCTGCCGATAGCGTGGCGCGGCGCTCCTGCCAGACCGCCATGTTCCATATCGTCGAAGCGCTGGTGCGCTGGGTTGCGCCGATCCTGTCGTTCACTGCTGACGAGATCTGGCAGTACCTGCCAGGTGAGCGTAACGAGTCGGTGATGCTCAACACCTATTACCAAGGGCTGAGCGAACTACCGGCTGATTTCGAGCTGGGTCGCGCCTTCTGGGATCGTGTCATGGCGGTCAAGGTTGCGGTCAACAAGGAGCTTGAGAATCAGCGCAACGCCAAACTGATTGGTGGCAACCTGCAAGCTGAAGTAACGCTTTACGCTGAAGAAGCGCTGATTGCCGACCTGGCACGCCTTGGCGACGAATTGCGCTTTGTTCTGATCACCTCCGGCGCGAGCCTGGCGCCGTTGGCCAGCGCACCTGCGGATGTGGTGCAGACCGAAGTGAGCGGGCTGAAGTTGAAAATCGTCAAGTCTGGCCTGACCAAGTGCACCCGCTGCTGGCACTTCTGCGCGGATGTCGGTAGTCACGCGGCGCACCCGGAAATCTGTGGTCGCTGTGTAGACAACATCGACGGCGCAGGCGAGGTTCGCCACTATGCCTAAGGCCAGTCGCTTTGGTCGCTTGGCCTGGTTGTGGCTGAGCTTGCTGGTATTTGTGATTGATCAGGCGAGCAAGTTCTATTTCGATGGCAGCCTGAGCATGTACCAGCAGATCGTGATCATCCCGGATTACTTCAGTTGGACCTTGGCCTACAACACCGGCGCAGCGTTCAGTTTCCTGGCTGACGCGGCTGGTTGGCAACGCTGGTTCTTCGCCGCAATCGCCCTCGTGGTGAGTGTGGTGTTGGTTGTCTGGCTCAAACGCCTCAAGCCAGATGAAACCTGGCTTGCTGTGGCTTTGGCGCTGGTGCTTGGCGGGGCGCTGGGTAACTTGGTGGACCGTATGGTGTTTGGCCATGTGGTCGACTTCATCCTGTTCCATTGGCGTCATCAGTGGTATTTCCCGGCTTTCAACGCGGCCGATATGGCGATTACTGGCGGTGCCATCTTGCTGGCGCTGGATATGTTCAAAAGTAAGAAGTCGGAAGAAGAGGTGACGCGTGACTGATGTACGTATCGGCCCTAATCATCAAGTAACCCTGCATTTTGCGCTGAGGTTGGATAACGGCGATGTGGTCGACAGCACCTTCGAGAAAAAGCCCGCCACTTTCAAAGTTGGCGATGGCAACTTGTTGCCCGGCTTTGAGCAGGCCATCTATGGTCTGAAGGCGGGTGACAAGCGCAGCATGTCGATCAGCCCGGAGCAGGGCTTTGGTCAGGGTAATCCGCAAAATATCCAGGTGATGTCACGCAGTCAGTTCCAGGACATGGAGTTGTCCGAAGGCTTGTTGGTGATCTTCAACGATGCCGCCAATGCCGAGCTGCCTGGCGTGGTTAAAGCCTTTGATGACAACCAGGTAACCATCGACTTCAACCATCCGTTGGCCGGCAAGGCGCTGAGCTTTGAGGTTGAAATCATCGAGGTTGTAGCGCTCTGATTGGTTGCCCGGATCAACTCCGGGAAACGCGAATATCCCCTCCCGGATTTCATCCGGGCTATGCCGCGCGGGAGCGCCGTCTGCTCCCGCGTTAAACTTGCCCCGAACGACCGCGTGCTGAGGCTCCCATGCATATCAAACTCGCCAATCCCCGTGGTTTCTGTGCTGGCGTTGATCGCGCCATTGAAATCGTCAACCGTGCCCTTGAGGTCTTTGGTCCGCCGATTTATGTGCGCCATGAAGTGGTGCATAACAAGTTTGTGGTGGAAGACCTGCGCTCCCGTGGTGCGATATTCGTCGAAGAGCTGGATCAGGTGCCCGATGACGTTATCGTTATCTTCAGCGCCCACGGCGTATCCCAAGCCGTGCGCAGCGAAGCTGAGCGCCGCGGCCTGAAGGTGTTCGACGCCACCTGCCCATTGGTGACCAAGGTGCATATGGAGGTAGTTCGCTACAGCCGCGAAGGGCGTGAATGCATCCTGATCGGCCACGAAGGCCACCCGGAAGTTGAAGGCACTATGGGCCAATACAATGCGAGCAACGGTGGCAGCATCTATCTGGTAGAGGATGAGGCTGACGTGGCCGAACTGCAGGTACGCAATCCTGAGGCGCTGGCGTTTGTCACGCAAACCACGCTATCGATGGATGACACCAGCAAGGTCATCGACGCTTTGCGCAGCAAATTCCCGGCTATTGGCGGCCCGCGTAAGGACGACATCTGCTATGCCACGCAGAACCGTCAGGACGCCGTTAAACAGCTCGCCTCCGAATGCGACGTGCTGCTGGTCGTCGGTAGCCCCAACAGCTCCAACTCCAACCGTCTGCGTGAACTGGCCGAGCGCATGGGTACGCCTGCCTATCTGATCGATGGGGCCGAAGACCTTAAGCAAGAGTGGTTTGCGGGCGTTGCCGGTATTGGTATTACTGCCGGTGCATCAGCTCCAGAAGTGCTGGTGAAAGGCGTTATTCAGCAGCTTGGGGCGTGGGGCGCGACGAATGCTCAAGAGCTGGAAGGGCGTCCGGAGAATGTGACGTTCTCGATGCCGAAGGAGTTGCGGGTAATCGTTAAGCAATAGTTTTCATTTAGTGTGTTACCCAAAAGGCCGATTTTCCGGCCTTTTGGGTTTACAAACATATCGTTACAGCCCTCTACAGCCACTATTCCATACGTCAGCGGTTAGGAGTCCTGGGGCTGTTGCGCCGTCGGTGGCGCCTCTGAGGCCGGCCGAGGTTAGCGTTAGGGTTCCTCTGTCAGTTAGACGTCCTGCTGCAACTGGGGTTGCGGTTAACAGGTAGCTAGTAGGTGTTAGGTTTCCTGCCACTATGTTGAATTGTGCTGCGCCATCAACTGGGCTTTTGTCATAGCCACTGGCGGCTAAAGCCGCGCCTACATAGGTGTTGTTTTGTGAGCGGAAACGTTCCATTACGTTAGCCGCTCCAACCAGTGTGGCTTTCGCATCTTCACAAACCGCACGCCTGAGATAGCTTTGGTAGTTTGGAATGGCGATGGCTGCGAGGATGCCGATGATTACGACCACAATCATCATCTCTATCAGCGTGAAACCACGTGCTGTTTTTTTCATAGTTAAAGCTCGTCAATCCAGTAAGTGGGTCCAACAGTTATGTCAACATCCAGGTCTTCGCACTCAGTACCTGTGCACTTAGTTGCTTTTTCTCTGTCTTCACCAAACAGCAGCACGTCCTTCGGCGGGATGCCGGCCGTATTAAGGATGATGCTCCGATCACTGCGGTCCGGTGAACCCGTGATTCGTTGTATTGGCGGTGTTGCGTCGAACAGGTTCACTGCATAAGACCGGCCTGTGCCTTGTACAGCTTTGCAGGAGTTATTGGCAGAGTTTGAGTTCGGCTCATAAGTGTTGAAAAATATCTGTCCAGCAAAGGTGGTGGCTTCTGAAAGCACTTTCTCTCCGCTGTTTTCCATACGGATATACCATCCGCCGGTATTACTGGAAAACGCAGTACCAGCAGCAGCCTTTTGAGTGGCTGTGCCCTCTTGGACAAGGTTCAGTGTAGCGTCGTACATGGCCGATTCGGTTAGGATTGTGTGGCTGTCATTGTTAGCAATGATTGGTGTCCGGAAAGAATAGAACCGATCTTCAGCTCCAGTATCCAGTGGGTGGCCGCGATAGCCTGAGCCGATATTTACAACCAGTGCCTTACCGGTATTTACGGTAAGCAGAGCAATATCGGGCTCGTTGTAGAAGCGGCGCAGCTTGGCTTTCTTCTGCGCGGCGGTTTCGCTGCCGGTATCAGCTGGGATTACACTAGCAAAAACGCCGTCCCCGGTAGTGCCGCTCGCACTGTCGACAGGGCTTATAAGGCTGCTAGCAGGGTTGCCATTTTGGATAAAAAAGCGCCAAACCTGGCCACCCATGTCCCCGACGAAGAATTGGTCGGCCACACCATCACGATCGATATCGATTGCCCGTAGGCTGCTTGGCATGCTGTAGCGCATTTTGGTCAGTTGTTGATGTGCCTGTGCGCCAGGATTAGTTGCTTGGTTGCTGCCGGACCAGATCAGGGCGCCCGTTGTTGCGTTGACAATATAGATTGCGTTGCCGTACGCCTCAGTGCGTGGGTTGCCAGATTTGTCTTGGTCAAGGATGGACACATCATCCTGGCCTTCGTCATAGCCACCAGCAAACATCAGAACTTTGGTCTTTGCTCCATTGATATTAATGGTGGTTACTACTGGCGTGGACCACGTCTGGCCTAGACGGGAAAAGCCTGGTGTTGATGGCGTGATAAACCAGCGTAGTTTAGGGCTTGATGTATCGGTTACATCCAATGAGTAGAGGTTGCGTCCGCCTCGGCCCATGGTGGCGTAGGCGTAGACAAACTCATCAGTGTTAAGGCCAGTGATAAGTGCTGGAGGCGATGCCATCGGCTTTTTGCCACCATAGATAACACCATTACCATTAAGGTCGTTAACCCAGAGTGCTACGGTATTATCCATACCGTATGCGCGCGGTACTGCAGTTGTAGAGCGCTCGTTGGCTTTTAGCTCTTTAATGTTGCTTAGCAACTCTTGCGGCATAAAGGCCATTTGTTCATCACCAGTGCTGGTGTTGAATGCATGGACGAAACCTTCATTAGTACCAATAAAGGCACTTTGTTCCTCGCTCGCACAGTTGGAATAAGTACTGTCAGTAAAGGTGTTGCACTTATACGTTACCAAGCGTGGTACTGAGTGCAGTGGATCACCCATGGCCTTGCGGGCCGAGCCATCATCATTTAACCCGCGGATCCAGTTGATTAGCGCTGTACGCTCTGTGGCATCGCTTGCACCCAGTATCGTTTGAGTGATGGCTGCGTTGCCGTTCTGGAGTAAGTAGGCGCTATTTGTCAGGGTAGCTGGCGATGTCGGGGACGTGGCACCAATGTAGGTATAGGCTTTGCGGTTTGTATAAGTTGGTAGTCTGGTTGCTGCACCGCCTTGAGCTGTGTTATTGCCATCAGCAACAGGGGTCCAGAAGCTGCGGGACGTGTTTTTGAAGAAGCCTGTGCCTTCGTCAATCGCACCGACATTGTCGGCGTCGACAATGATGTCGGTGCCACTACCAAGGGCATAACGCTTTAAATTACCTACCCAGCGGTTGGACTCCGAGGGTTTGAATAATGCGAAGTACACTTCGTTCTTATTGCTCTGGCGGTTGAACTGGTTGACCGTCGCGCCAGGGCTGACGAAGGTGGTGTCTGTGCTCAGCACATCTTGAAGGATTTGGCTGAATGCCGCGCTCAGTTCAGAGGCGTTCTCTGCTGTATATGCTTTACCTTTACCGTTATTCGCAAGCGCAGACAGGAAAGTTTGTGGCTGAGTATTAGGCGCCATTGCATTTAAGGCAAAACCAATAGTATGGGTGGTAATGAAGTTGTCGCCGGTAATACCTGACTGGTCTATGTTCGCCATCCAGGTTGCAAGGCTACGACCGCATTGTTCGTTAGAGTCTGAGGCATCTCCTGAACAGCTGCTTCCAATTAAGCTGCCAATAGAGCTTTGTGCGCCATTGCCGTTTGCCTGGCCGTCAGTCAATACGACGAGGTGAGTCGATTGGCAGGCGCTGGTTATTGGGCTTGCATAGCCAGAGCGAGTACCTCGCAGATAGCGAGCGGCTTCGTTCATCGTGGGCACTATCGGCGTGCCGTTGTTGGCGGTCATGGATTGAACCAGGGAGTTGAGGTGCTTACGGACAGTGTTTGCGCTGTTTGCGAGACCGCCGTTGGCAAGCTTGATTCGGAGCTTAATAGACTGGGCCGGATTGCTTTCGTAGGCTTGAACGTCAAGATTGGTGTCGCTGGATTGCACCGCCATGATGCTTACCGCGTTGCCTGGCTGCCAGCCGTTACGGTTAACAATGTTTTGCAAACCGCTACGCAGTTCGGAGCCGTTGCAAATAACTGGAACACCAGCGCTCCACTCGGTGATAGTGCAAGTGCTGTTGGCTTCGTCGTTACGGTCAGTAATATCCGAGTTGTTTGTAGTGAAAGGGGCTGCGTTATCTGCACTTTCGAAGCGCACAGTCGAGCTAGTATTGGGTGCTGTGACAGTATTTGCAGGCGTTAAAATTACCTGGGCGTCAAGAATGGTTGCCCCGCGGTTGATGGGCATACCTTCATAGCGTGCGCCAAAACGGCTGCGGTCGACTGGTAGGGTGTTGTCGCCTAGGGTCATGTAGCCATTGCTGTATTCGAATGCATCATTTTTTGGGTTGGTGATGCTTGCTTCGATGATGGGGTTAAGGCATCCGCCGGTGCCGCCGCTGTAAGTGACGGTAAGTGTCGGCTGCAGGCCTGGAGCGCCATCAATGCTATGGGCTATGCGAGAGCCTGTTTCGCCGGGCTGCAGGTTAGGTGTCAGGTAGAAGGCCATTGAGTTGTTGCCGCACCAGTTGGAGCGGTTAACAACTTCTTGTACCAGGGGTAAAACATTCGGTCCGGCGACTGCAACGGGAGGGTTGTCATTGATCCACTCGGGAGCGCTCCAGTTGACAGTGGCAGACGTCTTGCTGCGAGCGCCTAGGTTGGAGGCGGTAAACACGTTCGCATCATCGGTGCTTTCCGCTTTTACGGAAAAAGTAATCGGGTCGCTGTTAGAGGCTGCAGGTGTAAAGCTAAGAACGGCTGTTTCAATGGTTGCACCACGTGGGATGCCAACATTTTGAAAGCGCAGCGCGCCCATGCGTTGCTCGGTTTGTGTACTAGGCGCGGAGTAATTAATCACGATACGCGGCATTACACTTGCGGAGGCACCTTGGGCGCTGAAGTTGTAATCTCTGTTCTCTTGTGCGCGAAACGCGATGATCATATCGCCGATTGGGTCACCGTCGTCGTTCAGTAAATCTTGCAGTGAGTTGGTGATATCGAACTGGGCGGTTTGCCCCGATTGCCAGCTTGAGGCACGTGCAGACGAATTGATGAAGCTTCTCGTGTTGCCTGGAGGGCTGAGAAGGTTGCTGTCATTTAATGCTGCTGGCGTTTTTGAACGCTGGATTGCTATGTCGAGTGTTGGGCGCTGACTGTTGCTTCGGTTGTTGGTGGGAGTCAGCTCTAAATAGGCACTGGTAATGGTGTAGTTGGCCGGATGGTTTATTGCGGGAATTTGTAGAAGTGCTGTGTCGCCTGCGCTCGAACTTCTTAGGTTAAGCGTTGTGAGCGCCGAGTTGTTGTCACATTGAGTTTTTGGGCGACCTGCTGGTGGTGTTAGAGACGCCGGAGCTAGGGCGCATGAGTAACCCGAGCTAGTCAGAAAGAAGGAGCCATTATTAGGCAGTGTTTTGCTATTAGTGCCAGGGACCTGGGTCGCTACAGATAAGGCGCCCATGGTCAGTGAAGAGCTGGAAATATCTGCGTTTTGCAATGTAGGAGCCACGCTTTGTGTGGCGTCGTCACCGCTGACTTCAATCCTTGGTGTGCTGGCTACAACTTGAGTGGTCGTCGGCAGCTCGGCATCAATGTTCGTAACAGGGTAGACCATGCGCGTGTTGTCATACTCACTACGTGAATTCAGCACCATGATGCCAGCGTTGATTGCGCCGGCATTGTTGATGATGTCTGCAAAGGAATCTTTAAGCACCTGCATACGCGACTTCTGGCTGCCAGACGGATTGCTGTTGCTGTCGGTTCGCCAAGCCATGGAGCCAGAGTTATCGAGAATAAATAGGACGTTTGGCCGAACGCTGTCGTCGATGGCTGGGCCACCGAAGAAGATTTCAGTGTCGTCGGCGTAGCTGACTGCGCTGTGCAGTACCACGAGGCTGGCAAGTGTGCTGAGTGCCAAGCGATTAAATGCTATGAGGCGCTTGTTCATGATGAAATCCTCGGGGTACTTCACTGAATTATGCGGTCGCGATAGCCCTGCAGGTGTCGGGCATTGGTGTTGCTATCGGTGATTTGTCCAGCGCTGGTTGCCGTCGGGTCAAGGGTGGCGCTGCTGGTGAAGTCATAGATGACTATCTGCGGCGTACCGCTACCCTCTTCGGCATCTAGACTACTGCCATCGGCAAATCTAGAGGTTGATTGCATGCGTGCGCGAATGGTGCGTGTTGGGTAGTCCACAGACAGCACGCTATCAGCGGCTGGTGCTGTGCCGCCGCGAATTTGGCTGGTCATGTTGGCAAGTGCGCTTTCGGATGCTTGGAATGCGATATTACTTTCTTGAGCATTTCCAGCCATTCGCTCTTGGAGTGAGGCGCTAGTAGACGCTGTGATGGCCAGAATCGTCAGCAGTAGTAGCAGGATCAGACTAACGGCTAGTACCACGCCGCGCTCTTTGTGGGGCGTATTGAAACATTTCATGGCCGATTCCTTACATCGACAACGGTATTGAGCACTCGCCGTAAACGGCGGTCTGCTATTGCTGCTAGTTGTGTATTGGCACCGATATTCGCAATGGGGAGTGCCTGGGTATTGGCTTGATCAGCAACCTCATCGGGGCTGCTCATGACCAGACTTATTTGTAAGCGACTTACTCGCTGGCGCAGATCGTCATCCAGATTGGCTGCATTCACCCAGCTAGTCTGGCCGCCAGTTTCAACCCCGTAAAGCACTTGAAAATTATCGACATCCGCAATCATGGCCTCTGCGTTTTTGTACAGCGTAGGGCGGTTGTTATTGGTGGCGTCATTGCGAATGTCGAAACTATTTTCTACTAGCCGCAGAAACTGTGAGCCTTGCCCGGTAGGAATGCCGGCGAAGTTTGGTGGAGCGCCGTTATTAGCGCCCTGCAAACTGGTCAAGGTGTATTGGTTTGGCATCGACACTTTAGTCGCTGGATCGGGGTTGACGACAGGCGCTGAGGCGAGTCCTGTGAATACGGCAACGTCTTCACAATTTGTCAGAATGAATTCGTAGCGATTGTTGGCTACGAACGAAATGTTGGCTCCGCTTATGAACGTTATCTGGGCTTGACTGATATTGGTTGTGCGCATCATCGCCGGTGATGCATGGCGGATTACAAGGCTGTCATTTGCGGTGCCGGCTCCCTCGTTTAGATCCACGTTCTGAACGCCCATTGCTTCTAAAGGGAAGATTTTGCTCGAGTTTGGTCTGCTTTCCACTGTGGGAGAGGCACAGCCCTGATAGCCGGTTCTGCGCAGGTCTTGCTTAAGCATGTCCAGTGCGATTCGGCCATTTTCCTGCAGGCGAGCAAGAGACGAGTTGGTTCTATCTGCGCTGTTGGAGTTAATGAACAGCTGCAATACGCCCAGAAGCAGAAAGGAGCTAAGTAGAATCGTGATCATCAGCTCAACGATGGTAAGCCCGCGCTGTCTGGGCAACGAAGTTTTCAGGACGGTGCTCATAGATCTGCCCTTAGTGTGAAGGAGCACTGGGGGACCCCATTAACTGGCGCACATGCAGTCGAACTGTCCTCTTGCCAGAAAATTGAAATAGTGTATGCGTTAGTCGCTGCGCGGGTTACGGCACCTGTAAGGTTGGCCTGGGTCAATTGGGTTTTCCATTCACGCAGATCAAGGTTGGCGACATTCACATTGCTGCAGCCGCCTGCTTTGCAGTTGGGGTCCGCGGGTGCGTTGTCGGCAGCTGCAATCAAGTAGCTGCCTGTTTGTGTCGCTGTGTCAGCGTTTAAGCGCATGCGCTCAATGATGTCATAGGCAAGCCAGCTAGCTTGGCTGCGCATGGATGCGCTTTGGTTGGACTTCATGCTGGTCATCATTAGGCTGGCCATACCGAACAAGCCTACAGCCAAAACCAGAAGAGCAATCAGCAGTTCAATCATGCTGAAGCCTTTTTGCGTCTTGCACCCTACGGACATACGACATCCCCCTGTGCGTTACCTCTGCTGATACGACTTTGCCCTGATGTGTTGAGCCGAACTTGCCGAGAGTTATCCGCGCCCCGCTCATCGCAGATGCGCAACATCGCGCCGCCTGCAAGGGTCCCGTCGGTCAGAAAGCTGATGGCGCCAATGGCGCCGCGTACAGTATTGCCATTACTAGCGCTAGGCATTATACGAACGAGCTCAGCGGCTGATGCGCTGCCATTCCCGTCTTGGTCGCGAAAGACAATGGCCCCTAACTCCCATTCATCAGTGTCGCAGTTGGTTTGATCCGTGCTGCCGCAAACGCGTGTGATCACTCGGTTTGTCACTGCTTCGCTACGGGCTAATTGCATCAGTCCCTGTAGCTCGTTGACTTGAGTAGAGAGGCGACCGTTTTGCACCATTGAGCTAAAGCGCGGTATGCCATAGCTGGCGATTAATGCCACGATGGCGATAACAATCATTAGCTCGATTAGAGTGAATCCATTTTGCCGGCGCATTGCTGATTTTCCACAGGAACCCATACCAATCCTAATCCGCCGGTGTGGTTGGTGTCGCGCTTGATGGACAGGCGAGCCGAAAGGGCGACGAACTGTTGCTTAATTGCATAGTGCGTCTTTGTTGGGAGGTTGGGCTCGTGTCCTGCCGGCTAGGTTGATTACAACCTGCTTGATAGGTGTGTTCTCGATGCAAAGAGTAAGCGTGCCATTTAGTGCTCGCGTCGTTCCGTCGGCGGTAAACTGTAAGAAAGTGCGTCTGCGAAAATTTGACCAGTACCAGCTGTGGTCGTTAGGGAAACTCTGAAAAAGACTTCCTGATTTTGGCAAAATACCCAGACTCCACCCGCTGAGTTTTCCGATGAAGCAGATGACCTTCGCCGACGCCGAGTACGCCGGTAAGCGCAAGCAGACCCGCAAAGAGTTGTTCC